>CAWKIK010000007.1:0-88762 GCA_963849825.1 uncultured Gammaproteobacteria bacterium
ACAGCTCGACGACGCCGATTCCGTGCCGCTGATCATGCTGACCCATCAAGTGCGCGAACGGGCCATGAACGATGCCATTCGGCGCATTGAAGGCTTGGATTCCATCGTCGGCAAGGTCACACGGATTCGCCTCGAATATCTCTCTTGACTGCGCGCGCCGCGGGCAACGCGGCGCCGTGCTCGCACAGGAAAAATCAAAATGCCATTTCGACCCCGTTATACCGGCTTGATCGACAAATATCGCGACCGTCTGCCGGTGCATGATGATACCCGCGTAATCAGCCTCGGCGAAGGCAACACGCCGCTGATCCGTCTGCACAACGTTCCCGACACCTTGGGCAAGGACGTGGATATCTACGTCAAGTTCGAGGGGCTCAATCCCACTGGTTCTTTCAAGGACCGCGGCATGACCATGGCGGTGACCAAAGCCGTGGAAGAAGGCAGCAAGGCAATCATCTGCGCGTCCACCGGAAATACTTCGGCGGCGGCGGCTGCTTACGCGGCGCGGGCCGGCATTACGTCGTTCGTGCTGATCCCCGACGGCAAGATCGCGTTGGGCAAGCTGGCCCAGGCAATGATGCATGGTGCGACGGTGATTCAGATCAAAGGCAACTTCGATGCCGGCATGAGCCTGGTGAAACAGGTGGCCGAAGAAGCGCCGGTGACCATCGTCAACTCCATCAATCCGTTCCGGCTGCAGGGCCAGAAAACCGCGGCATTCGAAATCATCGAGGAGTTGGAACGGGCGCCGGATTTTCACTGTCTGCCCGTGGGCAATGCCGGTAATATCACGGCCCATTGGATCGGTTACTGCGAATATTCGTCCGCTTCGGGCGCCCATGTCACCGAAGCGTGCAGCTTCTGTCACGGCAAGTGCCGTTACGCCGGCGGCGCAATCGTCGGCAACCGTCCGCGCATGGTGGGCTACCAGGCATCGGGCAGTGCGCCGTTTCTGCGCGGTAAGATGGTCGACAATCCCGACACTGTCGCGACCGCCATTCGCATCGGCCATCCGCAGTCCTGGGAATATGCCTGGAAGGTGCAGAAGGAGTCCGATGGTTGGTTCGACGAGTGCAGCGATCAGGAAATTCTCGATGCCCAGAAGTTGCTGGCGCAGAAGGAAGGTGTATTTTGCGAGCCGGCGTCGGCCACCTCCCTGGCGGGGGCCATGCGTGACATCCGTTCCGGCAAGATTCCCGAAGGCAGTACGGTGGTGTGCACGCTCACCGGACACGGACTCAAGGACCCGGACACGGCGATCAAGCAGAGCATCCAGCCCATGGAGGCGATCGAGGCGAATCTCGACGCCGTCAAGCGCGCCATTCTCGACAAGCTCTGAGCACGACCCGGTGCTGGCCCGCAGGACAGCACCGGCTCCTTTCTCTGCCGAATCGATCTGCTTCGGCTCGCCCAGGTAGCCATGGCCGCGCCAGCACGAAATCTTCATTTGCTGACCCCGGGACTGGTTGCGGAATTGACGCCCTCGGAAGCCGAGGGCATTCGATTGCCGCAACTGCCAGCTGCCCAGCGGATGCTGGCCCGCGGTGCGCGTAGCTGGACTCCATTCAACGATCTGCGTGAGCAACTGTTCGACGGCTTCGCAGTCACGGGCGATGCGGGAGTCGGGGCGCTCACGCTTTTAGCCGATGGCGGTCGGCCCGGGGACGGTTATTGGTTACGTGCCGACCCGGTTCATTTGCGCGCCGACCAGGACCGGCTGGTCCTGTTTGCGGGTGAAATCCTGCAGCTGCGGTTTGAAGAAGCCCAAGCCCTGTGCGCATCGCTGGATGAGCATTTCCAGGATCGGCAGTGGCATTTCGAAGCGCCACACGCACAACGCTGGTATCTCCGTCCCGCGCAGGTCCCGGAACTACGGACCGTCGCCATAGAACACGTCATGGGGCGTGACATCCATTTGCATATGCCCGGCGGCAGTGACGGCGGGAAATGGCGTGCGGCCTTGAACGAGGTGCAGATGTTGCTGCACGATCATCCGGTCAACGCCGCCCGTGAGGCGAGCGGCCGATTGCCGGTAAACAGCGTCTGGTTCTGGGGCGGTGGGCCGCTGCCGAAAGATGCACGCGGCAACTGGCGCAGCGTCGGCAGCGACGAGCCCCTGGCGCGCGGGCTTGCCCTGTGCGCGGGCGGTACACCCATGCCGGCGCCGGAAAACTTCGCCCGATGGGAGAACATGGCCGAGGCTGGAGATCACTTGTTGGTTTTGACTTCATTGCAACAACGCCATGCCGAAGGCGATCTGCCGGCGTGGTCCGACGCGCTTTCCGTCCTGGAGCGCGATTGGCTTGCTCCCGCTTTGCGGGCCCTGGGTCGGGGCACCGTGCAGCGCATTCAATGGTGGCCCGGCGGCAAGTCGAGGTATGAGTTGGACCGCAAAGCTAAGTGGCGATTTTGGCGTCGCTCGGAAAGCATCCCGATCGCAACCGCGGAGTCTGATCAATGAGCCAAGTACGAATCCAGCGTCGAAACGTACCGAGCGCCAATCTGCGCGCCTTGGCGGCGCTCGAGCCGGTTCTGGATCGTATTTACGCCGCTCGCGCCGTGGTTGATCCGTCGCACCTGGAATGCGGGCTGGAGCGTTTGCTGCCGGTGAGCGCGTTGCGCGGTATCGATCAAGCCACGGCGTTGCTCGGCGAAGCGCTGCAACAGCGACACCGCATTTTGGTGGTCGGCGACTTCGATGCCGACGGCGCCACCAGCTGCGCGCTGGCAGTGCGGGCGCTTCGGGCGCTGGGCGCAGCCGAGGTGGATTATCTGGTGCCCAACCGCTTTGAATACGGTTACGGCCTGACTCCGGAGATCGTGGCCGTGGCCGCCGAGCGCGCACCTGACCTCATCGTCACGGTCGACAATGGCATTTCAAGCATCGCTGGCGTCGATGCTGCTCGCGCCCGTGGCATTCGCGTCCTGGTCACCGACCATCATCTGGCCGGTGCGGTGCTGCCGGCGGCGGAGGCCATCGTCAACCCGAATCAGCCCGACGACGGTTTCGCCAGCAAACATCTCGCAGGCGTCGGCGTCATCTTCTACGTCATGCTGGCCCTGCGGGCGCATCTGCGCGGCGTGGGCTGGTTTTCGCTGCGCGGGCTGCAGGAGCCGAACATGGCCCGGTTTCTCGATCTGGTGGCGCTGGGTACGGTGGCCGACGTGGTGCCGCTGGACGCCAACAACCGCATCCTGGTCGAGCAAGGCCTGCGCCGGATCCGTGCCGGCCAGTGCTGCGCTGGAATCAGCGCATTGTTGCAAGTCGCCGGACGCCAGTGCCAACGGATCGTAGCGTCGGATTTGGGATTCGCGGTCGGTCCACGGCTCAATGCCGCTGGACGCCTCGAAGATATGGCGCTGGGCATCGAATGTCTGCTGGCCGATGCTGCGCACAGCGCCGCGAACATGGCCCAACAGCTCGAACAGCTCAACCGCAATCGGCGGGAAATCGAAGCGCAGATGCGCGATCAAGCGTTGGCGGAGATTGCGCGCATCCAACTGGCGCCGGACGACGAGACGCTGCCTCACGGCGTGTGCTTGTTCGATGCGAGTTGGCACCAAGGCGTGATCGGTATCGTGGCCTCGCGTATCAAAGAGCATCTCCATCGTCCGGTGATCGCGTTTGCGCCGGCGGGCGACGGGCAAATGAAAGGTTCGGCGCGTTCGATTCCAGGCCTGCACATACGCGATGCCCTGGATGCGGTGGCCACACGTCATCCCGGTTTGATCGACAAGTTCGGCGGTCACGCCATGGCGGCAGGGCTCAGCCTCGAGCGTCGGCACCTCGAAGCCTTCAAAGCCGCGTTCGATGCGCAAGTGCGCCGCCAGCTCAGCCCCGAAGATCTGGAGGGCGTGATTTGGAGCGACGGCGAATTGGACGAAGCCCAGATGTGCCTGGAATTGGCTGAGCGCCTGCGTGCGTCCGGGCCGTGGGGTCAGGGTTTCCCGGAACCGGTATTCGACGGTGACTTCGAGGTGATCGAACGGCGCATTGTCGGGGATCGGCATTGGAAAATGGTTGTGCGACCGCTGCCCGGCAGCATCTGCGTGGACGCCATCGCGTTCAACGCGCTGGAGCGGCAATGGCCCGAAACCCGCGAAGTTCGGCTGGCCTATCGGCTGGACGTCAATGAGTATCGAGGCTGCTGCGCAGCGCAGTTGGTGGTCGAACACATGGACCCGCTTTAGGCTCCCCAGCCCGGAAATCGCGCCCGGCCGCGAAGAAAATGACGCGCGGCGGCCGGCGGTCCGCATCCAAACTCAACCGATCCCGCTTGCGGAGTCGCGCGGGCCGCTGTGCGTTTGTAGTATGATGTGCACTTTGCAATTCAAACTGCGGACATGTATGACCATGGTGGAAATCAACCCTCTCTACAGCCAGATCGAAGACCTGCAAGGGCGTGCCGAAGCCCTGAGGGGGTATCTTTGACTATCCGGCCAAGAGCGAGCGTCTGACCGAAGTCACCCGCGAACTGGAGCAGCCTGACGTCTGGAACGATCCGGAACGTGCCCAGTCGCTGGGCCGGGAACGGGCGAGCCTGGAAAGAATCGTCAGCACGTTGGGCACTTTGGGCACAGGTCTCAACGATGCCCAGGAATTACTGGAACTGGCGGCGGAAGAAAGTGATGAACGCGCCATCGGCGAAGTCGCACGCGATCTCCACCGGATGGAGCAGCAGGTCGCCGATCTGGAATTCCAACGCATGTTTGCCGGCGAAATGGACCCCGCCAACGCCTTCCTGGACGTCCAGTCCGGTTCCGGCGGCACCGAAGCTCAGGACTGGGCCGAAATGCTGCTGCGCATGTACCTGCGTTGGGGAGAAAGGCGCGGCTTCAAAACCGAACTGATCGAAGTGTCCCCCGGCGAAGTGGCGGGCATCAAGAGTGCGACGGTGCGGTTCGAGGGCGAATACGCCTACGGCTGGCTGCGAACCGAGACCGGCGTGCACCGGCTGGTGCGCAAGTCGCCGTTCGATTCCGGAAACCGTCGTCACACTTCGTTCGCAGCGGTGTTCGTATCTCCGGAAGTCGAGGACGATATCGACATCGAGGTCAATCCGGCGGATTTGCGCATCGATGTTTATCGTGCCAGCGGCGCCGGCGGCCAGCACGTTAACCGCACGGAGTCGGCGGTGCGCATCACCCACGAACCCAGCGGTATCGTGGTGCAATGCCAGACCGACCGTTCCCAGCACAAGAACAAAGCCACGGCCATGAAACAGCTCAAAGCCAAGCTCTATGAGCTTGAAATGCAAAAGCGTCGTGCCGAGCAGCAGGTGCAGGAAGACAGCAAGTCCGACATCGGTTGGGGCAGTCAGATTCGTTCTTACGTGCTCGATCAGTCCCGGATCAAAGACCTGCGCACAGGTGTCGAAACCGGCAACACGCAAGCGGTGTTGGACGGCGATCTGGATTCATTCATCGAGGCAAGCCTGAAGAGCGGCCTTTGAGCAACCGCACCGAACTGTAGGCACCATGAGCGATACACCGGAACAGAACAATCCCGCGGATGAGCACCGCCTCATCGCCGAACGTCGCACCAAACTCGGTTCCCTGCGCGAACGCGGGACGCCGTTTCCGAATGATTTCCGCCGCAACGTAGTGGCGGGCGAACTGCATGCGGAATACGACAATAAAGACCATGACGCGCTGGAAGCCGAACCGGTACGGGTCAGCGTCGCCGGACGGATGATGGCCAAGCGGGTCATGGGCAAGGCGAGCTTCGCGCAATTGATGGATATGTCGGGACGGATTCAACTGTTCCTGCAGCGGGACGCGTTGCCGGAGGGCGTCTACCAGGATTTCAAGAGCTGGGATGTAGGCGATATCCTCGGCGCCGAGGGCGTACTGTTCAAAACCAAAACCGGAGAGTTGTCGATCAGGGTCGATCAGGTGCGCTTGTTGACCAAATCCCTGCGACCGTTGCCGGACAAATTTCACGGGCTGTCGGATACCGAAACCCGCTATCGCCAGCGCTATGTCGATCTGATCATGAACGAAGTATCGCGGGAAGTGTTCCGAACCCGTACCGCCATCGTCAATTATATTCGAGACTTTCTCAATGCGCGGGGTTTCCTGGAAGTGGAAACGCCGATGATGCAGATGATTCCGGGCGGGGCCACGGCGCGTCCATTTGTGACGCATCACAATGCGTTGGACATGGGGCTGTACCTGCGCATTGCGCCGGAACTGTATTTGAAGCGCTTGGTGGTGGGCGGTTTCGAGAAGGTATACGAAATCAATCGCAATTTCCGCAACGAGGGTTTGTCCACCCGGCATAACCCCGAGTTCACCATGCTCGAATTCTATGAGGCCTATGCCGATTACCATGTGCTCATGGATCTGACCGAGCAGCTATTGCGGGGTATTGCCGAGGACGTGATCGGCAGGACGGCAATCGAATATCAGGGCGAGCGTTATGATTTCGGTAAACCCTTTGCCCGCATGACGGTGAAGGAATCGATCCTGCAGTTCAATCCGGATGTGCAGTCGTCACAGATTGAAGATTTGCAGCAGGCACGGGAAATTGCCCAGCGTTTGGGTATCCCGCTCAAAGACAGTTGGGGCTTGGGTAAGGTGCAGATCGAGATTTTCGAAAAAACGGTGGAAAGCCGCCTCATGAATCCGACGTTCATTACCGAGTATCCAACCGAAGTATCGCCTCTGGCGCGCCGCAATGACCAGGATCCGTCGGTAACGGACCGATTCGAGTTTTTCGTTGGCGGCCGCGAATTGGCCAATGGCTTTTCCGAGCTCAATGACGCCGAAGACCAGGCCGAGCGTTTCCAGAAGCAGGTGCAGGACAAGGACGCGGGCGACGAGGAGGCCATGCACTTCGACGCGGACTATATCCGGGCCCTGGAACACGGCATGCCGCCCACCGCCGGCGAAGGCATCGGGATCGATCGTCTGGTCATGTTGTTTACCGACGCGCCGTCGATCCGTGATGTACTGCTGTTTCCGCATATGCGCGCGGAATAGTCCGTATTCCGACCGTACAGCCCGTCTGCGTCAGCCGCCAGGAGGCCATCCACTGACCTTGAGGCGCCTTACGGAGCCGTGATCAGGATGTGCTCGATTTCCTCGAGCTCTTCCTTGTGATCTTCGATTTCGACCACGTTGATGTCGGTGGCGATTCCCAGTCGCTCGAACGCGGGCACGTCGTTCCAATCCAGTTTACCGTGGGGATGATCGGCGCCGATGTAGGATTGTAGATTCGCCACCATCACCACGTCGACGTAGTCCGGACCCGAGTTCGGAGCGCGATCGAGCTTTTCATGTTCCGCGGCCACCGCCACCAGGCTGTCGGGAAATTCCCAGTTGCGCAGGATTTTCTCACCCAGTATCGGGTGCAGCTTGAAGATCACCTCATCGAGCAGCGATTCGTCTTCCAGCAATTCCGGGATATCGTCCGCGCGCACCAGGATCGGCAACGCGCCGATATCGTGGATCAGGCCGCCGAGCATGGCCTGGTCCTTCTGCAGCCCGTTTACTTGTCCTGCCAGCACGCGGCTGATCGCCGAAACCTGCACGCTATGTTCCCAGAGTCTGCGCAAGCGTGTGTCCAGCGCTTCGGAGGTGGCCTGGAACATCTGCCGCATCACCAAAGTGGTAACCAAATTGCGTACGACGGCGTAGCCCATGCGGGCGATGGCATTCTGCAGATTGTCGATAGGGTTGCGCGCCCGATACAGCGGACTGTTTGCGACCTGCAACAGGCGAGCGGAGAGAGCCGCGTCGGTTGCCACGATTTCTGCGATCTGGCCAGCGGAGGTATTGTCGGCCTCCACCGCATCCCGTACCCGTAGGGCGACTTCCGGTAGCGTGGGCAGAATCAGCTCATTGTTCTCGATTTCGCTCTGCAGATCGGAAAGCAGCTTCTCTTCGTTGATCAAACCGATGTCTCCCCGGTAAGGCGCAGGTAGTGATGTGTGGGAATTCTATTCCTTACTTAGCGGCATCCTCCGCAGCGCCTTTAAGGAATTGCACCCGCGGTGTTCGACTCAGGCGTCGTCGCCGGCGGGTTCGGGGAGGGAATAAGGCAGGTCGAGCAACTCCAGCACCGGGCCGCCGGAATTTCCCAGATGCAACCGGGTGTCGCGGGCACGGGCAATTTCCAGCACGGCGAGTAATTCGTAGCCGCCGTCGGGAGAGCACCCGGCGCTCACCACTTTGCCGGCGCTCTGGCCTTCGGAGGCCTCGGCGACCACGGCATCACCGGGTTGCGGTCGCTCGCTGGCGGCCACCCGAGCCCGGTACATGCGGCGTTTGAGTTTGCCGAGATATTGCATTCGAGCCACGACTTCCTGGCCGGTGTAACAACCCTTCTTGAAGTTCACGCCGCCCAGCGCCTGCAGATTGGTCATTTGGGGCACGAATGCGTCCGCGGTCTGCTCGTATATCATCGGCAAGCCTGCACGGATATCCAGTAACTCCCACGGGCCGCGACCCACAGGAGCCGCGCGCACGTCCAGGGCGGTCCACAATTTTTTCATGGGCTCGAGTTCACCGTGGATCTCGAACCTGGGATGCGGCCCCGGCAAGCGGATGGCGGTCAAATCCTTCGCCTGCACGACTTCGTCGATTTGCAGCGGCAGGTTGCTCAGGTAGTCGCGCAGCGCCGATTCCGACTGCGGCCCGGACAACCCGATCCGCACCAGGCTGTCGCTGGCGTCCTCGAGGGTGGCTTGGGCGCGCAATACGAACATCCGCAGCCGTTTCAATATCCCTTCCACGAGGGGGCGGGGAAGACATAGGAAATAACGGTCGCCACGCATGAAAACTCGGAAACTGGCCAGCATTCGCCCCTTGGGGCTGCAATAGGCGGAAAGCTGACTGTGCCCAGTATCCACCTGACGCACGTCGCCGGTGAGCTGACCTTGCAAAAAGCTCGCCGCATCTTCGCCATAGACGGTGATCAAACCCACATGCGACAGATCCGCAATGACCTCGCCAGTGGTGACGACGCGCAGCTCACGTTCCTCATTGCCAAAGGATTCGACGACATCATCGTCGGACACTTCCGCGCCCTTATTGAGCAAAAACGCTTTCCAGTCGGATTTCATGCGGAAATAACCTGCATCGAGGTGACCTGCGGTGGCGCACATATTAGTCAAACGTGCCGGTTTTGTCAGCCAATGCGTCCAGCAGGTCAGGTTGAGTGCGGCCGCGCACGGCACTATGATTGGCGGACAGCGCAGCGATCGGGTTTCTGGTCCTGATGCGCCGCGAATTCTTCTCAGGGAGGCGACACAGTCGGTGGCGATGGCGAATCCGAACAAAAGACCCGTCTTTCTGAATCTGCTTCTCATTCGACAACCGCCAGCCGCCGTGCTCTCCATCGGTCACCGCATCTCCGGCGTGCTGATGGTGCTGCTGCTGCCCTTGCTGATCTATTTGTTCGACCTTTCGGTTCGCAGCCCAGACAGCTATGCACGCTTGCAGTCCTGGTTCGGCTCGGCGCCCGGTAAAATACTCGTGGTCGCACTGGCATGGATGCTGGCCCATCATCTGCTCGCCGGTATTCGTTTTCTGCTGCTCGATGTGCACGTGGGAGTGGATCGGACGCCTGCCCGGCGCAGCGCCTGGGTGGTGAATATCGCCGGTCTCGCGATCGCCTTGATCGTTCTGGGAGCGGTACTGTGAGTCGTCCGATGCACGGTTTGCGGGCGTGGATACTGCAGCGGGTAAGTGCGTTGTATCTCGGCGCCTTTGTATTGTATCTGCTGATGCGGTTCGCGTTTGTCGGCAGCGGCGATTACGTCGCGTGGCGAGGGTGGGTGGCGCAGCCCCACGTCATGGTGCTGGCGGCCGTGTTCTTCGTCATGCTGCTCGCTCACGCCTGGGTCGGTGCGCGGGACGTGATTCTCGATTATGCCTCCAATCTGGTATTGCGCGCGGGGTTGCTGATCATGTTGGCGCTCGCGTTGTTGCTATGCGCTGCCTGGGTAGGAAGGATACTGATGTTGGCGGCAATTCTATGAGCATTGCGCGCAGAAAATTCGATTCACTGATCATTGGCGCTGGCGGCGGCGGGCTACGCGCAGCGCTGCAACTCGCTCGTGCGGACGCCCAGGTAGCGGTTGTTTCGAAAGTGTTCCCAACCCGTTCCCACACAGTTGCCGCTCAGGGCGGTGTGAATGCCGCGCTCGCCAATGTGTCGTCCGACAACTGGCATTGGCATATGTTCGACACGGTGAAGGGCAGTGATTACCTCGGAGACCAGGATGCGATCGAATACATGTGCCGGGCAGCGTCGCGGATCGTGTACGAATTGGAGCACTACGGCGTTCCGTTTTCACGCCTCGAGGACGGGCGCATCTACCAACGCGCCTTCGGCGGCCAGAGCAAGAACTTTGGTGGCGAGCAGGCAGCGCGCACGTGCGCCGCTGCGGACCGCACCGGGCATGCGATTCTTCATGCCCTGTACCAGCAGAACGTGCGTGCGAAGACGCATTTTTTCGACGAGTATTTCGCCATCGATCTGTTGACTGATGGGGAAGGTTATGTGCTTGGCGCGTTGGTGATGGAAATCGAGACCGGCGAGCCGATGATCATCGAGGCCAAGACCACGTTGATCGCCACCGGCGGCGCGGGTCAAATATTCCGCACTAGCACCAATGCGCTGATCAACACCGGCGATGGCATGGCGATGGCCTTGCGCGCGGGTGTGCCGCTGCAGGATATGGAGTTTTTTCAGTTTCACCCCACCGGCATCGCCGGCAAGGGCATGTTGATTACCGAAGGCGCGCGGGGCGAAGGCGGATACCTGGTCAATGGCGAAGGCGAGCGTTTCATGGAACGCTATGCGCCCAAAGCCAAGGATCTGGCGAGCCGCGATGTGGTCAGCCGCTCCATTGCCACTGAAATTCGCGAAGGCCGCGGCTGCGGTCCCGAAAAGAACTACGTGCTGCTGAAAGTGGACCATCTGGGTGCCGAGGTGGTAGCCAAACGTCTGCCCGGTATCCGCGAGCTGTGTCACACTTTTCTCGGCATCGAGCCGGCCGAGGAGCCGATTCCCGTGTTTCCCACGGCGCATTACACCATGGGGGGGATTCCCACCAACCGTTTCGGGCAAGTGGTGACGCCGGCACGGCACGGCCCGGAAGAAGCGGTGCCGGGTTTGTACGCCGCGGGTGAGTGTGCCTGCGTATCGGTACATGGCGCCAATCGGTTGGGCGGCAATTCGCTCCTGGATATTCTCGTGTTCGGCCGCGCCGCTGCCAATCACATCATCGAGTTCCTTGGCGACAACCGGTATCACCGGGCCCTCGACGAAACCAGCGTGGAACGCGCCATGGCACGCCTGACCCGCTGGGATGCACGCGGCGACGGCGAGACGGTGGATAATGTGCGTGCCGATATGAAGAAAGCGATGGAAGATCATTGCGGCGTGTTCCGCGAAGCGGGCGTGCTCAACGACGGGGTCGAGAAGCTCAGGGCGATTGCTGCGCGTCTTCCCGATGTGCGCCTTACCGACCACAGCAAGGTGTTCAACACCGCCCGCGTGGAGGCGCTGGAGTTGGAAAATCTGATGGATTGCGCGCTTGCCACCGTGGTCTCGGCGGCGGCGCGCACTGAGAGTCGCGGCGCCCATACCCGCATCGATTTTCCCGAACGTGACGACGAGCGCTGGCTCAAACACAGCCTGTACTTCCAGGACGGGCGGCTGGACTTCAAGCCGGTGCGAACCAAGCCGTTGACCGTGGATTCGTTTCCGCCCAAGCCGCGCGTGTATTAGGAGCACCCGATGCGCTTTTCCATCTATCGATACAATCCCGAGCAGGATGCCGCGCCACGCATGGAGCGGTTCGAACTCGAGCGCACGCCCCCGGGCATGATGTTGCTGGAGGCGCTGGTTGCGCTCAAACGTCAGGACGAGACTCTGAGCTTTCGGCGTTCCTGCCAGGAAGGCGTATGTGGTTCCGACGCCATGAACATCAACGGCCGCAATGGCCTGGCATGCATTACGCCCGTCTCCGGGCTCAAGGAGCCGGTCGAGGTCCGGCCGCTGCCCGGGATGCCGGTAGTGCGCGATCTGGTCGTGGACCTGAGCGGCTTTTACCGCCAGTACCGGGAAGTGAAGCCGTATCTGATGGTCGACGACCCGGAACCCGAGGTGGAGCGGCGCCAGAGCCCGCAAGATCGGGAAAAGCTGGACGGGCTCTACGAATGTATCTTGTGCGCTTGCTGTTCCACCGCTTGTCCGTCGTTCTGGTGGAACCCGGATAAGTTCCTCGGTCCGGCGGCGTTGCTGCAGGCTTGGCGGTTCCTGGCCGATTCCCGCGACCAGGCCACAGCGCAGCGGCTGGAGAACCTGGAAGGTCCGTACCGTTTGTTCCGGTGCCATACGATCATGAATTGTGTGGACGTTTGCCCCAAGGGTCTGAATCCCACGCGCGCCATCGGTAAGATTCGAAATCTGATGCTCAAGCGTTCGGTTTAACAGCCGATTCTCCCGGATAGGCGACCGTGCCTGAATCACCTTCCCTGGCCCGGCTGCAGTGGCGCTGTCGGCGGGGTATGCTTGAACTAGACTTGCTGCTACGGAACTTTCTGCAGTACGGGTACAATATGTTAGACCATCGTGGTCGAGAGGCGTTTGCCACACTTTTGGAGTATCCGGACGCCGTACTGCTGGAACTCCTTATGGACCGCGCAACCAGTACCGATCCGGAGATTTCCCGTGTCGTCGACTCGATCAGAGCCTCCGCTACACATTGAACCTCGTAGTTCCCGGCAACTCGCGCTAGCGCTTTTGCTCCTGCACGGTGCCGCCATGGTTGCAGTAGTCAATCTGGTGATGCCGATCTGGGGGCTGGCAGCACTCGCGGGCAGCGTCGTAGTCAGCCTTTACTACACCATCAATACCCACGTGCTCGGACGGGGCCAGCGTTCCGTGTGCGCGCTGGTGTGGGACGCAGAAGGTGATTGGACGGTTACTTCCTGTGGTGGCCAGCAATGGGCTGCCAGGCTGATGCCCGGCAGTTATGTGCACCAACGCTTGATGGTGCTTAATTTCGCGCTGGAGAGCAGCGGCCACCGCGCGGTGGTGTTGCTGCCGGACTCGCTCGACCGCAATACTTTCCGTCGGTTGCTGGTGCGGCTGCGCTTGGAGAGGCTCAAGGATAAAGACGACTGAGCAGCGACGCCTTCACGCCGCCGGGCGTCGTTTGCCGGTGAAATTGTCCGGCTCGAGCACGGTATTGTGAGGCTTCTCGCGGTTGTCGGGTTGTGGGTAATCCAGCGTGTAGTGCAGCCCGCGACTTTCTTTTCGGCGCTGCGCAGATTCGATGATCAGCGCGGCTACCATGACCAGGTTGCGTAATTCGATCAGGTCGTTGGTGATGCGGAAATTGCCGTAATATTCGTCTATTTCCCCGAGCAGCAGTTCCACTCTCCGTTTGGCCCGCTCGAGACGCTTGTTGGTGCGCACGATGCCGACATAGTCCCACATGAAGCGGCGCAATTCGTCCCAATTGTGAGACACGACCACTTCTTCGTCCGAGTCCGTGACCCGGCTTTCATCCCAGGCGGGCAACGTCGGGGGCGGCTCGACTTCCGCTAGGTGCCGATCGATATCGCCGGCGGCGGCCGCACCGAACACCAGGCATTCCAGCAACGAATTGCTGGCCATGCGATTGGCACCGTGCAAACCGGTAAAGGAGACTTCGCCGATCGCGTAAAGTCCGGCCAGATCGGTGCGCCCGTGGCGGTCGGTCACGACACCGCCGCAGGTGTAATGGGCAGCCGGGACGACGGGTACTGGTTCCCTGGTCATGTCGTAGCCGAACTCCAGGCACCGCGCATAGATGTTCGGAAAATGTGACTTGATGAACTCCGCCGGCTTATGGCTGATATCCAGATACACGCATTCGGCGCCCAGCCGTTTCATTTCGTGGTCGATGGCTCTGGCGACGATATCGCGCGGCGCGAGTTCACCGCGCGGATCGAACGCATCCATGAACCGGTTGCCGTCCGGCAACAGCAGCACGCCGCCTTCGCCGCGAACCGCCTCAGAGATCAGATACGACTTCGCGCGGGGATGATACAAACAAGTGGGGTGAAACTGGTTGAACTCCAGGTTCGCCACTCTGCAGCCGGCGCGCCACGCCATGGCGATGCCGTCACCGGTCACGGTGTCCGGATTACTGGTATAGAGATAGACTTTGCTGGCACCGCCCGTAGCGATGACCACGGCGCGTGCAGCGAATACGTCTACGTTTCCTTTGGCGCGATCCAGAACGTAGGCGCCGAGGCAGCGGTTGGGTTCGCGCGCAAGTTTCGCCGAGGTGATCAGATCGACAGCCAAATGCTGTTCGAACAAGGAAATGTTCGGGTGATCGCGCACTTGTGATTCGAGGGTGGTTTCCACCGCGCGACCAGTGGCGTCTTCGGCGTGGATTACCCGCCGATGACTGTGACCGCCTTCGCGGGTCAGGTGATAGCCGCCATTTCTGGCTTGCGGATCGCGTGTGAACGGCACGCCCAGATCGATCAGCCAGCGGATGGCGTCCGGAGCGTGCTCGGCCGTGTAGCGCACCACATCGGGATCACACAGGCCCGCGCCCGCGAGCAAGGTGTCTTCGATGTGCGATTCAGTGGTGTCCCGATCATCGAGCACGGCGGCGATGCCGCCCTGCGCGTAAAAGGTGCTGCCTTCCTTGAGCGGGCCTTTCGACAAAACCGCGACCTGAGCGCCGTCGGCCACCCGCAGTGCCAGGCTCAGACCGGCGGCCCCGCTGCCGATGATCAGCACATCGAAATTGATCTGGGATTGCATGATGTTGTTCCGTAGCGTTACGCGCTTGCGGTGAAGTGGTTCGCGAGCCCGCGCAAACTGCCGTTCGGGCGCCTGCAGGTACGGAGTCGGGCCGGCTGGCGGCAGTGTTGGGAGAACTTCATCTGATCGGCCAAGGTACTTACGGTGCCATTCGGGCCAGGGCGCGGAACAACGCCGCGCGGCTGACAATTGTCGTGGGAATAGTGTAACGGACTGAGATTTTTGTACAAAATGGAACTGACTGCGGTTACCTTACGATCGACGATGTATTGAGCGGCGCGCGGCGATGGTTGAAAATCAACTCCCAAACCGTGACTTAGCGCAGAACTAAAGGAACCGGCGGCGGTCATAGCTTGTGTACACGACAGCGCCCGGTGAGAGGGGATTGCCCGCATGGGCGCAAAGAGTGTTGACCTCGCGCTGGTCGAACGGGTCCAGCGCGGCGACAAGCAGGCTTTCGACCTTTTGGTGCGCAAGTACCAGCACAAGATCGTGAATCTGGTGTCGCGCTATGTGCACGACCCGTTCGAGGCGCAGGACGTCGCCCAGGAGGCGTTCATTAAAGCGTACCGGGCCATCGCCAGCTTCCGTGGCGACAGTGCGTTCTACACGTGGATGTATCGCATTGCGATCAACACCGCGAAGAATTTCCTGGTTGCACAGGACCGGCGGCCGCCGGAAAGCGATATCGATGCAAACGAAGCGGAGCAATACAATGGCGTTGCCCAGCTCAAGGAGCAGGATACCCCGGAAGGGCTGCTGCTGAGCAACGAAATTGCGCGCACGATTGTGACGGCGATGGACGAGTTGCCGGAAGATCTACGCACCGCCATCGTCCTGCGGGAGCTGGACGGCATGAGTTACGAGGAAATCGCCGAAGCCATGGCGTGTCCGGTGGGTACGGTGCGATCGCGAATTTTCCGCGCCCGGGAAGCAATCGATCAACGTCTGCGCCCGTTGCTGGCGGACTGAGGACTTGATAGTCGAGGTAAACGAGATGGACGACAAACTGCGCGAGCAGATCTCAGCGTTGGCGGATGACGAGTTGCCGGAAACGGAGCGCGAGTTGCTGCTGCGCCAACTGAGCGTCGAACCGGCGTTGCGATCCGAATGGGGCCGGGTTCACATGATTCGCGACGCGCTCCACAACGAATTGACCGCCGGCGCTGGCGATGCGCTCTCGCAGCGGGTTATGGCCGTGCTGGAAAACGAGCCGCAACCGGCACTGCGCAAGGCCGGCGGGCGCCTAGGCCGAAGGTTTGCCAAACCACTGGCGGGCTTGGCTGTGGCCGCGTCCGTGGCAGCAATGGCGCTGATCGGATTGCAACACCTTGGCGGCCCCGACGCGGTACCGGCAGCGGGCACGCCGCGGCTCGCGGCCGTCGACACGCCGCAAAGCGGGATCGTGGGGACCCGCTGGGATCAGCCCCAGATGGGGACCCGGCTCAATGCCTATCTGGTCAACCACAGCGAATACACCTCCGGCAGCTCTTTGCAAGGCATGATGAACTACGTGCGGATCGCCGGTTATGACAGCTCCAATTGAGGTGGATTGATTCGTGCGACGATGGTTCAGAATCCTGCTGCTGCTCTTGCCATTGAGCGCAGTGGCGGACGAGGTGCCAAGCGATGCTCAGCAATGGCTGCAGCGCATGGTGCACGCCGTGAAGCAGCTCAATTACGAGGGCATTTTCGTGTATGCCCATGGAAACCAGCTCGAAGCAATGCGCATCGTCCATGGCGCCGACAGCGACGGCGAGCATGAACGCATGTTGTCGCTCAACGGGGCGGCCCGGGAGATTTTGCGTGACGATAATGTGCTGACCTGCATTCTACCGGACGCGCATTCAGTGGTGGTGGAGAAGAGCCGGCCGAAACGCTTTGTACTACCTGAGCGGCTGCTGAATCTCGATCGCAACGTGACCGACGTATACGATTTCCGCGTCCAGGGTGAGGACCGCGTCGCCGGGCGCATGGCACGTCGGGTGGTGATCCAGCCCCGCGATGATTTTCGTTATGGCTACCGGCTGTGGCTCGACGAAGAATCGGGCATGTTGCTGAAGTCCGATCTGATCAATTCCGCGGGGCAGCCCCTGGAACAAATGATGTTCACGGAGCTGGAGTTTCTCGACCACGTCGATCCGCAGTCATTGGTTCCATCCATTAGTGGCAAGGGATTCAAATGGTTTCGACCGAAGGAAGGCACGCCGCAGGCCGACGACGACGCCAAGCAGTGGCGCGTTGCCAGTTTGCCGGCCGGCTTTCATATGGCTATGCGCGCTGAACACTCCCTACCGATGAGCCGCATGCCGGTGGCCCATCTCATGTACACGGACGGTCTGGCGTCGGTTTCGGTCTATATTGAACATCCTGGCGCGGTTCCCGACGCCATGAACGGTCCTTCGAGCATGGGTGCTGTGAATGCCTATGGGCGAACGGTCGCGGGGCATCAAGTGACCGTGGTGGGCGAAGTACCGCGTGCTACGGTGGAAATGATTGCGCAGTCGCTGCGCTATACCCCGGAGCAGAACGAGCAGTGATCGAAGAATCCGCATACGTGATCGCCACGGAAGGTGAGCTGGCCTGGGTGGAGACCGAGCGCAAGAGTACCTGCGGCAGCTGTAGCGCGCGCAAAGGCTGCGGCACCGGCGTGCTGGCCAAGGTGGTTGGGCGTAAGCTCGCGCAGGTCGTGGCGCTGAATCGGGTCGGCGCCCAGCCGGGTGATTCGGTGATCGTGGGGATCGACGAACGCTCGCTGGTGCGCGGCTCCCTGGCGGTATACGCAATGCCCCTGCTGGCCCTGTTCGCTGGCGCGCTCCTGGGGGAATACGGTTTCAGCGCATGGGCGGGGGAGGCAGGCAGCTTGTTCGGCGGTATCGTGGGTCTGTTGCTCGGCTTTGCCTGGTTGCGCCGTTTTTCCCGTCGCAGCCAGACCGATTCCCGTTACCAACCGGTGGTGTTGCGCAGGATCGGTTCCGCTGCCGCCACCAGCCCCGGTGTGCTCCCCCTCTGATCTGTTTATAATGGACCGTTTACGGCTCGTCCCGAGCTGGGAGTCCGGCTATGCTGTCGCGTGCAGTTTCGAAATCGAAAATCTGGCTATTGTTCTCACTGTTGTTCTGGCAGGTGCTGGCGCACGGCCAGACCCTCCCCGACTTCACCGAGCTGGTGGAGCAAACCAAGTCCGTGGTGGTCAATGTCAGCACGACCGCGGCCGCACCGGAAGCCGATAGCGGCGCCCAGCCCAGCGACCCGAACGTTCCGGATACCCCGGAAGGGGTGCCATTCGACGAATTTCTTCGCAAGTTCTTCGAAGATCACGGGCAAGACGGTCCGCCCCCCGGACTCGACCGCGAGTCGCTCGGCTCCGGTTTCATTGTTTCGGCGGACGGTTACATCATCACCAACAATCACGTCGTCCAAGGCGCGGACCAGATCATGGTGCGCCTCAGCGACCGGCGCGAGTTCGAAGCCAAATTGGTGGGTACCGACCCCAACAGCGACATTGCCCTGCTGAAAATCCAAGCTGCCGATCTGCCGGTCGCCAATGTGGGCGATTCGGACAATCTGAAAGTAGGGGAATGGGTGGTTGCGATCGGTTCGCCGTTCGGCTTCGAGCACTCCGTAACCGCCGGTGTCGTCAGTGCCAAGGGCCGGGCGCTGCCGAACGAAAATTACGTGCCGTTCATTCAGACCGATGTTGCCATCAATCCCGGCAACTCCGGTGGACCGCTGTTCAACCTGAAGGGTGAAGTGGTGGGCGTCAATTCCCAGATTTTCAGCCGTACCGGCGGCTACATGGGATTGTCATTCGCGATCCCTTCCAAGGTCGCGATGCAGGTGGTCAAGCAGCTGAAAGAGAAAGGACGGGTTTCGCGCGGCTGGCTGGGGGTCTACATCCAAGACGTCAGTCGCGATTTGGCTGAATCGTTTGGTATGAAGACGCCCCGGGGCGCTCTGGTGGCCCAGGTGATCCCCGATGGCCCAGCCGCAAAGGCCGGTGTCCAGGTGGGCGACATCATTGTCGGATACAACGGCGCGCCGGTGGATCGTTCCGCGGCATTGCCGCCGATGGTTGGCGTCACGCCGGCTGGCACCACGACGTCACTTGAGGTTATACGCAACGGCAAGACCAAAAAGCTCGACATCAGGATCGCGGAATTGCCGGAACGCGAAACCCAGGTACAGGCAGCGGCGCCGCCGCCGAACATCGCGGGCCTCAACCAGCGTCTGGCGATTGCGGTGACGGCACCGAGCGCAGCGCAACGCGAGGCCTTGGAGTTGGGCGACGGCGGTGTGATCGTCGAGAAGGTGGCGCCTGGTCCGGCGCGCGAGGTGGGTGTGCGCGAGGGCGACGCCATCGTCATGTTGAACGGCCAGAAAGTACGCGATGTTGCGCACTTCAAAGCGTTGGTGGATAAGCTGCAACCGGGCCGCACGGTGCCGATGCTCGTCCACCGCCGCAGCGGTCCGGTGTTCCTGCCGCTGAAGATCCCGGCAAAATGACGCGGCCGAGGCTCGAACTGTATACGCGCGAAGGCTGTCATCTGTGCGAATCACTGCTGACGGAATTGCGTCCCTACCTGGACCGTCGTCCTGTAAGCTTGGACTTGGTGGATATCGATCGCGACCCGGCATTGGCCAAGCAATACGGAGCAGACGTTCCCGTGCTGATGGCGGGCGGTCGTGAAATTTGTCGTCACCGCCTCGATCACGGCGCCGTGCAAGCTTATCTGAACGAGCAATCAGCCTAACCCGATGCTACACACCCACATCCGTAACTTCTCCATCATCGCTCACATCGATCACGGTAAATCCACTCTCGCGGACCGATTCATTCAGGTTTGCGGGGGACTCGCAGACCGTGAAATGCAGGCGCAGGTGCTCGATTCCATGGACATCGAGCGCGAGCGCGGCATCACCATCAAGGCTCAAAGCGTGACCTTGAACTACAAGGCGCGTAACGGTGAAACCTATCGTTTGAACTTTATCGACACGCCGGGCCATGTCGACTTTTCCTATGAGGTGTCGCGCTCGCTCAAAGCCTGTGAAGGCGCTCTGTTGATCGTCGATGCCTCCCAAGGCGTGGAAGCGCAGAGCGTCGCCAACTGTTACACCGCGATCGATCTGGGCCTTGAGGTCGTGCCGGTGCTGAACAAAATCGATCTGCCTGCCGCGGAACCCGAACGGGTCGCGAAAGAGATCGAAGATATTATCGGCATCGAAGCGGTTTCGGCCGTGAAAGTCAGCGCCAAGACGGGCGAGGGTGTCGAAGACATTCTTGAAGAGTTGGTGCGCCGGATCCCGCCTCCCGAGGGCGATCCCGATGCGCCGCTGCAGGCATTGATCATCGACTCCTGGTTCGACAACTTCGTCGGCGTGATTTCCCTGGTGCGGATCATGCATGGCACTATGCGGCCGAAGCAGAAGATCCGGGTCATGTCCACCGGACGTAATCACCAGGTGGAACGCCTTGGGGTCTTTTCCCCGAAGCAGGTGGATACGGAAACCTTGGGCGCCGGAGACGTCGGTTATGTGATTTCCGGCATCAAGGATATCGACGGCGCCCCGGTCGGTGACACGTTGACGGGTGTTGACAACCCCGCACCCGAGCCCGTGCCGGGTTTCAAGAACGTACAGCCGCGTGTGTTCGCCGGTTTGTTCCCGATCGAGGCCGACGATTATGAGGATTTCCGCGAAGCGCTGTCGAAACTGCGTTTGAACGATTCCGCGCTGCATTACGAACCCGAAACCTCCCAGGCGCTGGGTTTCGGATTTCGGGTGGGTTTCCTCGGCATGCTGCACATGGAAATCGTGCAGGAGCGACTGGAGCGCGAATATAATCTGGATTTGATCACCACGGCTCCCACCGTGATTTACGAGGTGGTGACCACCAAGGACGAGATACTGCACATCGACAATCCCGCGTCGCTGCCGCCGCTCAACGAGGTTGCGGAAATCCGCGAACCGATCATTCTTGCCAATATCCTGGTGCCGCAAGCCCACATTGGCCCGGTCATTACCTTGTGCGAGGAAAAGCGCGGATCGCAGCGCAACATGCAGTATCTCGGCAGTCAGGTCTCGCTGGTTTACGAACTGCCCATGAGCGAAGTTGTGCTGGATTTTTTCGACCGTTTGAAATCGGTCAGCCGCGGTTTTGCGTCGTTTGATTACCAGTTCGAACGGTTTCAAGAGGCGCCGCTCGTGAAACTCGACTTGCTGATCAATGGCGAGCGTGTGGATGCGCTTTCCATTATCGTTCATCGCGAACAGTCGCAGAGTCGCGGCCGCGATCTTGCCGAGCGCATGCGCGAAATCATCCCGCGGCAAATGTTCGATGTGGCGATTCAGGCGGCGGTGGGAGCACAGATTATCGCTCGTACGACGGTCAAAGCGCTGCGCAAGAATGTGACCGCAAAATGTTACGGTGGCGATATCACGCGCAAGAAGAAGCTCCTGGAGAAGCAAAAGGCCGGCAAGAAGCGCATGAAGCAGGTGGGCAAAGTCGAGATTCCCCAGGAAGCGTTCCTGGCGGTGCTCCAGGTGGGGAAAAAATAACACGCTGATCGATTTTCCGGCTTTCCGTTTGGACGCAAGCCGAGCAACCGTGGGGATTCCGTATGCAGTTCGATTTTCCGACCATTCTGTTTTTGGCCGCCCTTGTCACCGGATTGATCTGGGGGTTCGATGCGCTGTTCTTCGCCCGCGGCCGCGCGGCGCGGGCCGGCGAGGGTAAGCGGGCGAAAGAGCCGTTGCTCGTCGAGTATTCGCGTTCATTCTTCCCGATCATCCTGATCGTACTGCTCCTGCGCTCATTTCTGGTCGAGCCCTTCCGAATCCCCTCCGGCTCGATGATGCCGACCCTGCGCGACGGCGATTTCATTCTTGTGAACAAGTTCGCATACGGAATCCGGCTTCCGGTGATCAATAAGAAGATCATCGATGTAGGCGATCCCCACCGGGGGGACGTCGTGGTGTTTCGGTATCCCAAAAATCCGTCGGTGGACTACATCAAGCGGATCGTCGGACTGCCGGGAGACCACATCACCTACCGGGACAAGCGGGTGTATGTGAACGGCAAGGAATTGAAATACGAAGACCTCGGCGTGTACGAGGGCGTCGGCGTGGGTATCCCGATGTCGGGAGCCAGTCTGCTGGCTGAGCAACTCGGTGACACCAAACACGACATTTTGCTCGAGCGTTCGCATTACGAGCGCAGTTACGATTGTCTCGATGGCAATGAGTTCACGGTGCCGGACGGCAGGTATTTCGTCATGGGCGATAATCGGGATAACAGCAATGACAGCCGCTTTTGGTGTGCAGTACCGGACGAAAATTTGATCGGCAAGGCGTTTTTGGTTTGGATGAACTGGGATCCGGTTGAAAGTTCGGTGATATGGGGTCGGATAGGTGAGCGGATCCACTGAGGCCGCACGAGGGGGAATAATGTACAGACACAAACAGACAGGTATGACTGCCCTGGGTTGGCTGATCGTGCTGGGATTGATTGGTTTTTTCGCGCTGGTCACGATTCGGGTGACGCCGATGTATCTGGAAGCGTTCAATGTTTCAGGCGCGCTTGAATCCCTCAAGAGCGAACCCCTGGTGACCCAGAAAAGCATCGCCGAGATCCACAAGTTGCTGCAGCGCCGCTTCGACGTCAACGACATCGACCACGTCAATCCAAAAACCGACGTCAAAGTTGAAAAACAGGAAGGAATCCTGAAGGTGACCATTGCCTATGAAGCGCGCACGCATTTGCTGGGCAACTTGGACGTAGTGGGTGTGTTCAACAAGCACGTCGAGATCATCGGCCACTAATGACTACGCTCGACCGGCTTTTGGAACGACTCGGCCTTCGGTTCAACGAGCGCGCGCTGTTCGAAGAGGCCACGACGCACCGCAGTGCCGGTAGCAGAAACAACGAGCGACTGGAATTCCTGGGAGACGGCGTGCTGAATTTCGTCATCGCCGGGGAATTGTTCGAACGCTATCCCCGGGCCAGCGAGGGCGAGCTCAGTCGCCTGCGATCGTCGCTGGTCAAAAAGGAAAAACTTGCCGAACTTGCTGCGCAACTGGATCTGGGCAGCTTTCTCAAGCTCGGTTCCGGCGAGTTGAAGAGCGGCGGATTCCGTCGCGCCTCGATTCTGGCCGACGCCTTGGAAGCGATTTTCGGTGCGACCTATCTTGACGGCGGCTTCGATGTCGCGCGCCAGGCCATACTGCGGTTGTACGCTGCCGACCTCTCGAGCCTCCCCGACGTCGCTGATCTCAAGGATCCCAAAACCCAATTGCAGGAATTGCTGCAGTCACGAAAACTGAATCTGCCCGAATACAGTGTCGTTGAGGTGCACGGAGAGGCGCACGCCCAAACCTTCAAAGTCGCCTGCAAGATACCTGGGCTCGATCAGCCCAGTTACGGCGTCGGCGATAGCCGTCGGCGAGCTGAACAAGAGGCGGCGCGGCATGCGCTGCGACTTCTGGGATCATCTTGACCATGTTTCGTTGCGGCTATGTGGCGTTGATCGGCAGACCCAATGTGGGCAAGTCGACACTTTTGAACCGCTTGCTGGGACAAAAACTCAGCATCACGGCCGACAAACCACAGACGACACGGCACCGCATCGTTGGTATCAAGACCGTCGCCGATGCCCAATTGTTGTATGTCGATACGCCGGGCCTGCATACACAGGCCAAAAAAGCGATGAATCGATATCTCAATCGTGCGGCTAGCAGCACCCTCCATGAAGTAGACGTAGTGGCGTTCGTGGTCGAAGCGCAGAAATGGACCGATGACGACCAAGCGGTGCTGGACCGGTTGTCGGAGGTGTCCGTGCCGGTATTTGCGGTGATCAACAAGATCGATCGGTTACGCGACAAAGCGGCGCTTTTACCGTTTCTGCAGGCGATGTCGCAACGATTCGAATTCGCGGAGATCGTGCCCGTGTCTGCGCAGAGCGGCAACAACGTGGAACAGCTGGAGCAGGCGCTGAAGCTGCGCTTGCCTGAAGGAGAACCGATTTACGACGCAGACCAGCTGACCGACCGCTCGTCCCGTTTCATTGCCGCAGAGCTGATCCGCGAGAAACTTACCCGCAGGTTGCAACGTGAACTGCCCTATGCGCTGACGGTGGAGATCGAGCAGTTCAAGGAACAAGAAGGTGTTTTGCACATCGACGGACTGATCTGGGTGGAGCGGGATTCTCAGAAGTCCATCGTCATCGGGAAAGGCGGCGCAATGCTCAAGGAAGTGGGGCGGCAGGCAAGAGCGGATATGGAAAAAACCTTTGAAGCGAAGGTCTATCTGCGATTGTGGGTCAAGGCGAAGGAAGGCTGGTCCGACGATGAGCGCAGTCTCAAAAGTCTGGGCTACTCTGACGAAATGTGATCTTCGGCCACGGCCGCTATGAAAGTCGAACTACAGCCAGGTTTCGTACTGCATTCGCGTCCCTATCGGGATACCAGCGCCCTGGTGGAAGCGTACACCGCCGGCCACGGCCGGATCGGTCTGGTAGCGCGAGGCGCGCGCTCCGAAAAGTCGCGGCTTCGGGGCCTGTTGCAGCCGTTTCGGCGAATACTGTTATCCTGGTCGGGACGGGGTGAGCTCCATACGCTGCACGCAGCGGAGGAGGTCGGGCCTGCACTGCATCTCTCGGGTGCGCGCCTTATCAGCGGTTTCTACGTCAATGAGCTGATGATGCGTCTGAGCCATCGGGGCGATGCCAATACGCAATTGTTCGCGGCCTATGCGGCGACTCTGCAATCCCTGGCGGCCACGCAAGATCCAGGTCCGACCTTGCGAGTGTTCGAAAAGCGGTTGCTGGAATCGCTGGGATACGGTTTGCAGTTGGAACACGATACCCAGGGCATGCCCATCGATCCGCGCTGCCGCTACGGCTACACGATCGAGATTGGCCCGGTACCAATCTCGACGGCACCTCCGACGGCACTGGAGATCATGGGCGCCACCTTGCAGGCGTTGGCGGCCGAGAATTTCAACGAGCTTCGGTGCGCGCGCGAGAGCAAGGCACTGATGCGGTTCATCCTGGGATATTATCTGGGGCCACAACCGCTGCACAGCAGGGCGCTGTTTCGCAGTGTGCCGGGTGAGACCGAGCCGCCGCCTACCAACTGACCGCAAATTAAACGAGTGTTGATATGAAAGGGTCATCTGCGATTTTGCTCGGCGTGAATATCGACCACGTCGCTACGCTGCGCCAATCCCGCGGCACTCGCTTTCCAGATCCTGTGCACGCCGCTTTCGCGGCCGAGCAGGCGGGAGCCGACGCGATTACTGTGCACTTGCGTGAGGACCGGCGCCATATACAGGAGCGTGACGTCGAGATTCTCTGCCGTACCGTCTCCCGGCTCAATTTGGAAATGGCTGTGACCGAAGACATGGTGGCCATCGCTGAGCGACTGCAACCGGGAGACTGTTGTCTAGTGCCGGAAAGACGCCAGGAGTTGACCACCGAAGGCGGACTGGATGTGGCGGGGCAGGAGCAGCGCATCGCAGAGGCATGTGCACGCCTTCGCGACGCCGGCGTACGGGTCTCGTTGTTTATCGACCCCGAGCCACGGCAATTGGAAGCGGCAGCCCGAGTGGGCGCGCCCGTGGTGGAGATCCACACCGGTCGGTTTGCCGATGCCCACGCGAGCGCCTTGCGCGAATATGAGTTCGAGAGAATCCGTGCGGCGGTGCAAAGCGGAATCGACCTCGGAATGCAAGTCAACGCAGGGCATGGTTTGAATTATGAAAACGTGCAGCGGATCGCCGCCCTGGCCGGAGTGCGCGAACTCAATATAGGTCACGCCATCGTGGCGCGCGCTGTATTCACTGGCTTGACTGATGCGGTGAAGGAAATGAAACGACTAATGGTTGCGGCGCACGCTGATACTCAGGTTGAATCCGGCGGCTGACCCGCATTTTCCGCCAGCAGCCGTTCCATATCCTGGCGGAGTGTTTCCATGTGCTGTTCCAGATCCGGGTCCCGGTTCTTGATGGCTCGTTCGACACGCGCCGCGGAGCTGCGCAGCGGTTCCACCGCGCAATAGGATGCGGCGCCGTGCAGTTTGTGCGCTTCCGACTCCAGGGTTTCGAAGTCCCGCGATTCGAACGCACTGTTCAATCGCTTTCGCATCTCCGGAAGTTCGCCCAGCAACATGGTGAACAGTTCTTGCGCCAATTCCTCGTTTCCGCCGGCAATACGAATGGCGCGGGTGCGGTCGGATTTATCTCGCGGCGCATAGGGGTCTTCCGGGTCCGGTTCCGCTACGGCGGGATAAGGATATTGAAGCGGGTGTTCGCAGTCGCCAGGATGAAGCGAATCGAGCCAGCGATACGCCATTTCCCAAAGCTCATTTTCGTGCACGGGTTTCATCACGCAATCATCGAAACCGGCGCGGATCAGACGCTCCCGCTCGCCCAGCCACACCGCAGCAGTGACCGCGATCACCGGCGTTCGTTGCGCTCCCCGGTCCAGTCCTCGAATGCGTTCCAGGGTTTCCATTCCGTTCATTCCGGGCATCTGGATGTCCATGAAAATCAGATCGAAGCGGGCGCTTGCCAATTTGCGTAGTGCTTCCTCTCCGTCGGCCGCGGTGTCGACCGTCGCGCCCGCCTTTGCATATAGCGTACACATCAACTTACGGTTGGTTACGTGGTCGTCGACCACCAGCACCCGGGTCTCGGAAAGGTCTGGAGGGCGGTCGTCTTCGATCGCCGACGTTGGTTTCGACGCGCTTGTAGTGAGTTTACCGGGGTTCAACGCTTGTTCGAGAATTGCTCGCATTCCACTGCGAGGAACGATCTTGGGCAACGCTATCGCGGCACCGGCGGCCGTCGCTTCGTCGAGCAGGCGCCGGTTGACTGTACTCATCAAAACAACAACCGCGCATTGCGCATCACCGGCCCTGCGATTGAGGAAATTGGCGATATCGTGATCTTCCAATTCCTCCGGCCGCAAACCCAGGAATGCCAAGCGGGGCGGATCCGACGCCGCCAATCGGGACTCCAACCGGTCAAGCTCGACGATCGGCTCCGCCTCGATACCCCACGCTTCGAGTTGCGCGGTGAGTGCGGTGCGTTGCAACTCGTCGAGCTCGTATAATGCCGCGCGCACGCCCGCGAAAGGTCGCAGAGGTGAAATCCGCAATTCCGCGTCGGTCTGCAGTTCGGCACGCAGACTGAACCAGAATGTCGAGCCTTCGCCGGGCGTACTCTCCAGGCCTGTGGTGCCCCCCATCTGTTCTGCGAGCTGTTTGCAGATCACCAAGCCGATCCCGACACCGCCGACTTCCCGGGCGGCAGACGAGTCGGCTTGCGCAAAGGCGGCAAACAGACGCTCCCGATCCGATTCGCCCAGTCCGACGCCGGTGTCCTGGACGCTGATGCGGAGTTCGATTCTGTCGGCGGTTTCATCCTCGATCATGACGCGCACGACAATACGGCCACGCCGGGTGAATTTCACGGCATTGCCTATCAGGCTCATCAGCATCTGGCGTACGCGCACCGCATCGCCGATCAATAGCTCTGGAACGTCGATACAGAACAACAACACCAGGTCGAGCCCTTTGTCGTATGCGGCGGGCGCCATGATGGCGAGTGCACCGTCGACCACTTCCCGTAGGTCGAAAGGCGCGCGATCGAGCCGTACATCGCCGGCGGCAATGCGGGAGAAGTCGAGAATATCGTTGATGACAGTCAGCAGACTGTTGGCGGAATCGCGCACCGTGCACGCGTAATCCCGTTGTTCCCGGTTCAAGGGCGTTTTCAGCAGCAGGTTGGTGAATCCGGTGATGGCGTTCATCGGCGTGCGAATTTCGTGGCTGATATTGGCCAGGAATTCCGATTTGATGCGTTCGCCTTTGGTGGCCTGGAGGCGGGCCGATTCCAACATGCGGTTTTTGGTTTCCAACTGCGCTAGCGTATCCAGCAGGTCTTGGGTGGCTTGATCCACACGCGACTGCATACTGTGCTGCATACCCTTCAGCGCCGCTCCCATCTGCTCGACACCACGCTCCAGAGCGCGGAGTTCATCGCTGGAGGTGGCATCGGAAGTCGGCTCGAAACGTCCTTCGCCGAACGCACGCACCGCCTCGCGCAACTTCAGCTCTGGGCGGATCACGGCGCGCCCGAACCGCACAGCGAGAAGTGCGCTTACGGCGAGAGCCAGGCAAGCCGTCAGTAGGCCGCTCGTGACGACCCGTTGTTGCCGTTGTTGGAGTGCATGGCCTGACAAGTGGACTTCCGCCCATCCGGCTGGTCCCGGCGGCCCGGCATTTGCCATCGTCGCTGCGTTATCGGGCCGGGCGAAATAGGGACTGCGAAAGCTGAGTTCGTCGCCGGACTGCGGGACGGCGCTTGGCAGTTGCAGCAGCGTAGCGCCCTTTGCATCGGTCAATGCCACCGAAAGCACGCCCGGTTCCTCCCGCAACGCGGCGGCGACGCCAGCCAACGTCCGATGATCGTGCGTTGCCGGAGAATTTTCCGCGGCGGCCGCCAATTCCTGGACCAATCGCTCTCCGCGGCGCTGGGTCGCGCGCTGCAATGACGCCAGTTGGGTGTGGATGAAATAGGCGGTCAACACCACCGTGAGCACGGCCGCGGGCGCGATGGCCAGCGCCATCACGCGTGTGTGTATTCCCCGATTGTGGTTGGCGTAGCTCAAACCCGTGTCCGTGGCGGTATCCATTCCGGGGCGCGGTCGGCGTGTGATATATTCTGTGACCGATCCGCGTCGTATCCACTTGCGTCCGGCCTTTTCCATAGAGTACACGCAAATCGATGGAATTCCCTACTTTAGAAGCATTCGTCGGCAACACGCCGCTGGTGCGCCTGCAGCGTCTGCCCGGGGCCAGTAGCAATACGGTACTGGTGAAACTGGAGGGCAACAACCCGGCCGGCTCGGTGAAGGACCGACCGGCGCTGGCCATGATCCGCTGCGCCGAGGCACGCGCAGAGATTCATCCAGGCGATACTTTGATCGAGGCAACCAGTGGCAACACCGGCATCGCCCTGGCCATGGCGGCTGCAATCAAGGGCTATCGCATGGTCCTGATCATGCCCGAGCACATGAGCGCGGAACGGCGCGCCGCCATGAAAGCCTATGGCGCCGAAATCATTCTGGTGTCCCGGGAAAGCGGGATGGAAGGCGCGCGGGACCTGGCGACCGAAATGGCTGCCCGGGGCGATGGCAAGGTCCTCGACCAGTTCGGCAATCCCGACAATCCCTTGGCCCATTATGAGTCCACGGGTCCTGAGATCTGGCGCGATACCGGCGGCGCCGTGACGCATTTCGTCAGTTCCATGGGTACAACCGGCACCATCATGGGCACTTCGCGTTATCTCAAAGAGCAAAACGCCGACGTCCAGATCGTGGGTGTGCAGCCCACCGAGGGCTCCAACATCCCCGGTATCCGCCGTTGGTCGAAAGCGTATCTGCCGCGCATCTACGAGCCCGCGCGGATCGATCGCGTACTCGACGTCAGTCAGCAGGAGGCCGAAGACATCACCCGACGCCTGGCGGCTGAAGAAGGCATTTTTGCCGGTGTTTCCTCCGGTGGTGCGGTCGCAGCGGCGCTGCGTTTGAGCGAAGAACTGGAAGGCGCCGTCATCGTCAGCATCATCTGCGATCGCGGCGACCGCTATTTGTCCACCGGCGTGTTCCCGGCCTGAGTTGAAGCGTAAGTCATGAATGTATTCGTATTCGATATCGAGACCATCCCCGACGTCGACAGCGGTCGCCGCCTGATGAAGATCGACGGTCTGAGCGACGAAGACGTTGCCAAGGCCATGTTCCATCAGCGGCGCCAGGAAACGGGCGGCGAGTTTCTGCGCCACCATTTGCATCGCGTGGTAGCCATTTCCGCGGTGCTGCGCAGCGGCGACAAGGTCAAGGTCTGGTCCTTGGGTGAACCCGATTCCAGCGAGGCGGAGCTGGTTCAGCGCTTCTTCGACGGCATCGACAAATTCGCACCGACACTGGTGTCCTGGAACGGCGGCGGTTTCGATCTGCCGGTATTGCACTATCGCGCGCTGCTTCACGGGGTGTGTTGTACGCGCTATTGGGACAACGGCGACCAGGATCGCGACTTCCGTTGGAACAATTATCTCAGCCGCTACCACGCCCGGCATACGGATCTGATGGATGTGCTTTCGGCGTATCAGCCCCGCGCGTGCGCACCGCTGGACGATATCGCCACCATGCTCGGCCTGCCCGGTAAAATGGGCATGAATGGCGCTCAGGTCTGGGACGCATACTGCGGGGGCGATATTCAGGGTATTCGCAACTATTGTGAAACCGACGTGCTCAATACCTATCTGGTCTATCTGCGGTTCGAGCTGATCCGCGGCAAGCTGACACCGGAAGGCTACGACCGTGAGTACCGGTTGTTGCGCGATACCCTGCAAGCCGAGGATAAAGCCCATTTCAATGAATTTCTTCAGGCCTGGAAAGCCTGATATCCATTCCGGCGATCGCTTCAGAGTCGATGGGACGTTCCCGTAAACCGAAGCTGCGCGTGTCCGCCGAGCCGGTGGAGGCGCGTATCGACTCCCTGGCCCATGACGGCCGCGGCGTCTGCCGCGTCGAGGGCAAGACCGTATTCGTCGATGGCGCGCTCGCAGGGGAAACCGTGCGGTTTCCGCTACGTACGTGCCCACCGCAATTTCGACGAAGGGACGACCGAGGAAGTGCTGGATGCCTCGCCGCAGCGGGTCACACCGCGCTGTGCGCACTTCAACATCTGCGGCGGCTGCGCGCTACAGCACTTGGCCCCTCATGCGCAGATTGAAGCCAAGCAAACGATCCTGCTGGAAAACTTCCAAAGGCTCGGCAGTGTCCAACCCGAACGGGTGCTGCCGCCGCTGACCGGCCCGATATGGGGCTACCGGCGCAAGGCGCGCCTGGGCGTGAAGTACGTCATCAAGAAAGAAAAGCTCTTGGTGGGTTTTCGCGAAAAGCACTCACCGTACGTTGCCGAACTGAGCCGTTGCGAAGTGCTGCATCCCGCAGTCGGCGAACGTATCTCGGAACTCGCCGACCTGATCGGCGGACTCGAAGCCTACAATCGCATTGCCCAGATCGAAGTGGCCGTGGATGACGCCCACGCCGCATTGATCCTGCGCAACCTGAAGCCTCTGGAAAAACACGACCGCGACGCGCTGATCGGATATGCGCGCGAGCACGATCTGTACCTTTATCTACAGCCCGGCGGTCCCGACACCGTGGCGCCGTTGTATCCGGAAAACCCGGTGCTGTCCTACCGCCTGCCGGAACACGATATTGTCGTCTCATTTGCGCCCAATGACTTTACCCAGGTCAACCTCGACATCAATGCCGGCATGATCAACCGCGCACTGCAACTGCTGGCGCTGCAACCCGACTCCAGAGTGCTCGATCTGTTCTGCGGCCTGGGCAACTTTACCTTGCCCCTGGCCCGCCGCGCGGCGGAAGTGGTCGGCGTCGAAGGCGACGCCGCACAGGTGCAGCGTGCCCGCGACAATGCCGTCGCCAACCAAATCAACAACGCCAAGTTCTACTCCTGCAACCTCGCCGAACCGTTGGCAGGGCAACCCTGGGCCCGGCAACAGTTCAGTCACATCCTGCTCGACCCGCCACGCTCCGGCGCTCTGGAAATGATGCCGCAACTGCCCAAACTCGGCGCCCAATGCATCGTCTATGTATCCTGCCATCCCGCAACCCTCGCAAGAGACGCCGGTGTGTTGGTCAACGAACACGGCTACCGGCTCAAAGCCGCCGGCGTGATGGACATGTTCCCGCACACTGCGCATGTGGAGTCGATTGCGTTGTTCGAGCGCTGACTGCTCCATTGCGTCAGTACGCAGTCAACCATCGCGTATCAAGCTGCGCATCAAATACCGACCAGGCCGCAGTCTTCGTGTATTGAGTCCCAGCGGCAATCGTTGTCCGCGTTCGCTTGCGGCACTGCAGCTCGGCATAGAGTTAGGGAGGCAGTACTTACGCCCCGACAGACGCCGACGCCGGAGTGGGATTCGGCAGCGTATCCAACGGACTGAATACCCCCTGGCCGCCTTTGCCCAGCACATGGGTGTAGATCATGGTGGTGCGCACATCCTTGTGGCCGAGCAGTTCCTGGATGGTGCGAATATCATGACCTGATGCCAGCAGGTGGGTGGCGAACGAGTGCCGTAGCGTATGACAGGTCACGGGTTTGTGCAGTTCTACTTGACGTACCGCTGCATGCACAGCCCGTTGGGGTACCGAAACATCGATATGGTGACGTTTCCACTCGCCGCTGCGTGGATCCTTACTGTGTTTCGAGGCGGGGAACACATACTGCCAACCCAGTTCCCGTTCAGCATTGGGATATTTGCGCGCCAAGGCATCGGGCAACGATACGGCACCGAAACCATCAGCCTTGTCGGTTTCGAGAATACGCTTGACCTGCTGCAGCTGCTCCCGCAACGCGGGAACCACGCTGTCCGGCAAAGGAGTCACGCGATCCTTTTTACCTTTACCGTCCCGTACGACAATTTGATGAAGTCCAAAGTCCACGTCTTTCACCCGCAACCGCACGCATTCCAACACCCGCAACCCGGCTCCGTACATCAAACTCGCCATGAGCCATTCGCGTCCCTGCAGCCGCGTAAGCAGCGCCTGAACTTCCTCGCGACTCATAACCACTGGAAGATGGGTGGAGCGCTTGGCGCGGGTCACGCCTTCGATCAGAGCAACTTCACGTTCGAGCACATGACGATAGAGAAACAGCAATGCGTTCAATGCCTGATTTTGCGTCGAGGCCGACACGGTACGATCCACCGCCAAATGGGTAAGAAAGCTGGCGATCTCCGCTTCGCCCATTTCCTCTGGATGACGGCGTTCGTGAAACAAAATGAAGCGTCGAATCCAATGCAGATACGACATCTCCGTGCGGTAGCTGTAGTGCTTGCGCCGGATCGCATGCCGCACCCGATCCAGTAAACGCGGTCGCCGCTTTCCAAAGCGAACTGCCTGGTCCATGGTTCACCTCCTTGTGAACGAACACCGGCGCGCAGTCTTGCGGCCGTGTAGTGTATATTTATACACTATTATTCAAAACCTGCAAGGATCGCCCGCTTCAATAATTCGGATGACGATCTAATAGCCTGAAATTCCAGTAATAAGATGAGCATCAAGGCCGCAAGCTAATGCGATATCACGCAGGTCCACGTGCTATTTCAATAACAAGTAAAACCGCGGTATATTCACGGAAAAAGCGGACGAAGAATCTGCGGCATGTCTCGGACCTATAACAAAAACCAACAAATCTCGATCCGCCAGATATCGAATATACGGTGGATGAGACGTCTACTTAATCGTTAGGGCGCTCAGGGAGAGACCATGGCTCGGCCAATAACGCTCGCTCCAGAAACTTGGCGGTCTTGGCAGATGCTTCCGGGATACTTTGGCGAGCGGATGACACCCTACTGCTCTCCGATCTTTATTAAATCGGTTGAGCGCCTCAAAACCGGGAAGAGCCTACTACGGCTCAAGTTTTTTAATGCTCTTTACGCCGAGGGCGTGCAAGACTTTGAGGTGGACTTAAAGGTGCTTAAACGCGCGTCCAACTATCTCCTTGCTGATCTTCCATATGATAGTGAACGATCAGCAATCGTCGGCCACATCGAGTTCTCTTGGCTAGCGACATTTTGTCCCGCGTTGATTGCCGCTAACCCGCCACGCACTATCACTTCCGTGTCTGGTTACCTAGATTCGGTGTTCGCTCGTGGGTGAGCACCCTAACAATTCATTCAAGCCGAACCCGCTTCGCGGGTCGGCTTAATTCAGTCGTTAGAAAGCCATGAATCACGACGCCAAGCGGATGTTCGACGAAGCGCTCGCTCGTATCAATGACGCGAACATACTCGCTGGCTCACCGAATACGGCGTCGGACTCGAGTGCGCTATTGCGGATACTCGGATTTGAGATTCTGCTCAAGTGTGCGATCCGGCTTTCCGGCCAATCGCCCAAGCAGAGTCATGTCTATGCGAAGCTGTGGCGAGCTTTGCCGGGATCCGCCCAGAAAGAAATTTTGAAAGCGGCCAAGGAACGCTCGCCCGGACACACGGACTTTTCAGACCTCAACAAGCTCTTGGTGCGTTTTCAGTTCGTGTTCGAGAAAGCTCGCTATCACTACGAGCTATACGAAGGCTGGACACCTCAGGAGATGGATGAGTTCGGAAAACTTTGGGAGGAACTCGGCGCTCCAACAGAGGAGGCTATAGTGCAATATCATCCCGAAGAGTTGTTCTGCCTAATTGAGGCGCTCAAGGCATACATCGAGCCAAGGCTTTCTAACCACAGCTTCGAGAGCGACGCGTTGAAGACAACGCGCGCCTCAAGCTGAGCGTTAGGGCGCCAGACCTATGACTGATTTCGAAGAGTTCGCAAAAATCACTATCGGCGTCATCCAAGAAGACGGCCTGGATGGGTACCTACCCACAATCATGGTTCCATCAACAAAGGAAATTCAGGCCATAGAAGGGATTTCAGATAACGTAGACCACCGGGAGGCAATACAAACGGTAATCCTCGGCTCGGAGCTCGAGAAAACGGAGTTTCTCTTTGGTGTACAAACCGGCCCGCACGAAATAACAACCGGGCATTACACGCCAACCGGTGTTTCGTTTCTTACTATCGTCGAGTCAGATGCAGGGTATGCCTTGAAACCGCTTCATTCTTGTAACTGGTGGCACATTGCGCCCTAACAATTCTTCGAGTCGTTCGCTTCGCTCACTGGATGGCGATCGCAGGGGGCAGTACTCGATCTCGATTAATGACCAATGGCGCATTTGTTTCCGGTTTGTGGACGGTGATGCCTATGATGTTGAAGTCTGTGATTATCACTGAATGGGGTGAGAGATATGAGCATTGCGAATACATCCAGGATCAAGCGTCGACCCACCCGTCCGGGGGAGATGCTGCGTGAGGATTTTCTGCCCGATTATGGGCTTACCGTTTCAGCCTTGGCTGAGGCCCTGGGGGTCTCGCGGCAGTCGATTAATGAGTTGCTTCGTGAACGCCGGAGTATCAGCCCGGAGATGGCACTTCGGTTGGGGCGCCTGTTTGGTAACTCACCTGAATTCTGGCTTGACGCCCAGAGAGCTGTGGATCTGTGGAATGCCGCAGAAGCGATAAAGAAAGATGTGTCTCGCATCAAACCACTAAATGCCGCATAACAGCCCATCAATCCGACGCCAAAAAGCGGCGCGGCTTACGGGCAACGTTGTATTGCAAGACCTGACCCCGGTTTCTTTGGGTTGCAAGACCTGACCCTTCGGATTCTAGCGGAGATGACTATAGAATGGTCGAGCGCACCGTCAGCGTGGCCGGCGTCGAACACGCCGGTGCGATCGCAGCCTTGGTGAATAGTGCCTACAGGCCAGCAGCGGGGAATGCAGGCTGGACTCACGAAGGATCGCTGGTGAGCGGAGCTCGCGTGAGCGCGGCGCAGGTAGCGAATAGTCTGTCGGGGTCGGTGGTGTTGCTCGGCCGCAGAGAAGGTACTGTGCTAGCTTGCGTACAATTGACACCCGAGGGCAACGAAATTCATATCGGTATGCTGGCTGTCGCTCCTCGCGCTCAGGGCAGGAGCCTCGGGTCTGCGATGTTGCAGCATGCCGAGTGGTATGCGCAATCCCGCTGGGACGCGGAGCGCTTCGTATTGCACGTTTTGTCGCCCAGATGGGAATTGATTCAGTACTATGTCCGCAGAGGGTACCAAGCGACCGGTGAAAAGTTGCCTTACCCGAGGGCGAGCGGCGTCGGTACTCCGCTACTTGATCTGTACGTAACCGTGCTCCAAAAACGTCTGCACAGGCCGTGTGCCGATGCTGCGCGGCAGCCGCAAAGGCCTTCATAGGGCAGGCCACCTTCTCTGGACCGTCGCCGTCACCGGGATGGTTGTATGATTAGAGCCTCACAGTGTTCCTAGCGGAGATCCGCCATGTCCAGGCAATACCCAGCCGTCGATCCAGAGGGCCTGCTCGAGTACTCGGTGGTATTCACCGATCGGGCGTTGAATCATATGTCGCTCACGTTTCAGCAGGTGATGCGGGATATATCGGCGCATTTGAAACGTGTCTACGCTGCGGCAGCGGTCGCGGTAGTGCCCGGGGGCGGTACCTATGGCATGGAGGCCGTTGCGCGTCAGCTGGCTACCGGCCGGAAGTGTCTGGTGATCCGTAACGGTTTTTTCAGTTATCGATGGAGCCAGATTTTCGAAATGGGCGGGATTCCGTCCCGGGAAATCGTACTCAAGGCGCGTCCGGTGTCGGACGAGCCCCAGGCACCCTGGGCGCCGGCTCCATTGAACGAAGTAGTGGAGACCATAGGCCGGGAGCGGCCCGACCTGGTATTCGCGCCTCATGTGGAGACCGCGGCCGGCATTTTGCTGCCGGATGATTATCTCAATGCGATCGCCGAGGCAACCCACGCCGCCGGCGGTCTGTTCGTCCTGGATTGCATCGCTTCCGGGGCGTTGTGGGTCGATATGCGCGCGCTGGGCATCGATGTTCTCATCAGTGCGCCGCAAAAAGGCTGGAGCGCTCCGCCGTCCAGCGGACTGGTGATGCTCGGGGAGGATGCGACCGCGCGGGTCGAGGCGACCCGCAGCACCAGCTTCGCGGCGGATCTGCTGAAATGGCTGCAAATCATGCGAGCCTATGAAGCCGGCGGCCACGCATATCATGCGACCATGCCCACCGACGCTCTGGTGCAGTTTCGGGACAGTATGTTTGAGACCGAGCGCAGCGGGCTCGACCTTCTGCGCGACCGACAGCGGGATCTGGGCCGCGCAGTGCGGGATCTACTGACGGAGCGAGGGTTCAAAAGCGTGGCGGCACAGGAATTTGCGGCGCCCGGCGTCGTGGTGTGCCACACCAGGGATGATACATTGCCTAAAAAGTTCATGGCCCAGGGCGTGCAGATCGCTGCCGGTGTGCCACTCATGTGTGACGAGCCGGCGGGCTTCAAGACGTTTCGCATCGGACTGTTCGGTCTCGACAAGTTACACGATGTCGAGGGCACGGTCGCGAATCTGGCGCGGGCATTGGATGGAATCGAATAGCAACGCCCGTACCTCGGGGCGGTCAGTGCGGTGATTGACACTGATGCGATGGGCCGGAAACAGGCTGCGAAGATTGTCGAAATCCGTTTGGCCTTGGCACCCCGGCAAATGTCTGTGATCGGCTTTCGCGATGCAGGTTCCGTACAACGGTGCGGTCGTTTCATCGAGAATCTGAAACAGGTATTGCTTCGACTGGACCTGTTTCGTTACGTTGTTTTGGAGAAACGCGCGTCACGCCACAATGATGTGCTGATTTCGATCATGGTCCTCAAATACTGCTACGACGCACGCGCCGGTCAGTACCAGCTCAACGTAGTGTTGTTCGCCAGGCGGACCCGGTTTCCGAATTCGCACAAGGATAAGGTTCTTCACGTCATGCGTGCGCGAGCACCGTCGGTTCGCAGCAATGCTGAGCGTGCCTCCAGCCCGAGAGACCACAGATGATTGGACGCGTGAAATTCTAATGTACGGCGCGCGGTATCGGATCTGATCGATTTCGATTATCCTTCCTTGCCATCTGTCAGACGGATGGCCCTACGAAAGGAACAATCGCAATGATTTCCGCCACCGAAGCGCTCGATCGTCTGCAGGAGGGCAACGGTCGGTTTGCGGCAGGCGTACGCAGCCTCGCGGCGCTCGCGAGCCAATCCCATCGTTACGATGCCGAAAACCCCCAGGAACCGTTCGCAATCATTCTAGGTTGCTCCGATTCACGCGTTCCGGCGGAGATGGTCTTCGATCAGGGGCTGGGAGATTTGTTCGTGGTGCGGGTGGCGGGTAACATCGTCGCGCCGTCGCAAATCGGTAGCGTCGAATTTGCTGCGGAAAAGTTCGGCACCCGGCTTGTGGTGGTGCTGGGCCATTCCAACTGCGGCGCCATCCAGGCGACCATCGATCAGTTGCGCAGACCGGTGGAGCAGCGGGCGCGCAATCTGCGCTCGATCGTGGATCGGGTGCGTCCTGCCATCGAGCCACTGCTCGACACCGAACTCGTGAACGACCCGGATGTCTTGGCCCATCATGCAGTGCGCGCCAATGTTCGTTCGGCGGCGGATCACCTGCGTCATGGCTCCGAGTTGCTGGAACATTTAATCGAGCACGACGGCCTACTCGTGGTCGGCGCGGAATATTCGTTGGAGACCGGGGTCGTAGAGTTTTTCGACGGCGCCCCCGGGGTCGCACGCTGATCGGTTTCGCCAGTACGCTCGAGTGTTGCGTTGTCCCGGCCAAATGAATCGCGGTGGACCGCCGTCACACCGTGGATCGCGAACCGTACCCGGCCGCTCGATTCATTCGTTACCGATTCGTACTACCGTACGTCCCGTGGTCGGACTCTGGAGATGATCCTCGAGCGCGGCGGGCAGTTCCGCAAAGTCGATCGTGCGGCTGACGATGCGCGGCAAATGCCGAGGCTTGAGATCGCTGCCGAGTCGTTCCCAGGCCCGCAGTCGATCCGCTGCCGGGCACATCACCGAATGGATACCCAGTAACGACACCGCGCGCAGGATGAATGGCATTACTGTAGTGTGGAGTTCGTGACCGGCCGCCAATCCGATGGACGCGATATTACCGAAAGGTTTGACGGTCCGCGTCAGCCAGGCCAACGGCTCCCCACCCAGGTTGTCTACCGCGCCGCCCCATAGTGCTTTCTCCAGCGGGCGCTTGCCGAACTCGACTTGGTCGCGCATCAGAATCTGTGTCGCGCCCAATTCCTTCAGATAGGCCGCCGCGTCCGATTTGCCGGTATAGGCGACCACCTCGTAACCGGCGCCGGAGAACAGATCGATGGCGATGCTGCCGACGCCGCCGGTCGCACCGGTCACCAGGATGGGTCCCAGCTCCGGACGTTGGCCATTGCGCTCCATAAGTTCCAGTGCGAGTGCTGCGGTGAAGCCGGCGGTGCCGATTGCCATGGCATCGTGCAAGGAGAGCGTTGCGGGTAGAGGCACGACGCAGTCCCCGGGCACCCGCACATATTCCGCATACCCGCCGTCGCGGGATTCCGACAATTCGCAACCGCACACCAGTACCCGGTCGCCGGGCTTGAAACGTGAATCGTTGGATTCGTCCACCGTACCGCTGACGTCGATGCCGCCGACCAGTGGGTAGCGGCGTAGAATCTTAGCCTTTCCGGTCGCGGCCAGTGCGTCCTTGTAATTGATGCCGGAATACGCTGCGCGGATCACCACGTCACCGGCGCTCAGCTCTTCCAGAGTCAAGGTCTCAATGCCGGCGCGCACGCTGCCGGCATGTTCGTGAATCCGAAAACCGTGAAAGTCGACCATTGCATTGCTCCCGTATCGTAATGGCGGCCAAATTCCAGCTTGGGGTCCAAGCCGGGGTTCGAAGACAGGGTGCTGTCACCGCTGACAGTGCGTTGCAGGCCCGATCACCTGGCCCTTGAAAGCCGGTGAGCACGAGTCATACGGCTATGACGTTTGCGTCCGCAGAAGTGGGTCCGATGAAGGGCGGTGTTCCTGAACTCGAATCCACAGTGATCCGATTCGACTCGTCGGGACGTCCTCCCGTGGGGTAAGTGTGGCTGGCGGACGCGGTTTCTCAACCACTGCCATGTTGCTGGACCACGCGGGTCCGGGCAAGCACGATTCAAGGTGTAGGGCGAAATGTGCCGTCAGCTGGCCGCCGGAACGGAGATCGACAGCGTTGATGGGAAGGCGGAGACTGATTTTGACTAGCGCGGCCGAGACCGGGCCGGCGGGGTCGTTCGGCAGGGAGATACGCCTGGCGCTTGCGGACTCATCGCTCTATTCTGGGAGCCTCTACACTATTTCAACCGCGCGACTTCGTTACGGCCCGCCATGATTCGATTGTCCAATGCGCTACGCAGATGGGGAACGCCAGAATTCCAACGGGTGTTGAAAGCTGAAATCGAGCGCCTCCCCATGGACTTGTTGCCTCTGCAAAGCGCTTTGAAGTCCACCAGCTATGCCGTTGATACGGGGTTTGAAGCCATGATCATCAGCGTCGACGACGCCGGGCCGGTCATCAGGGTCAAGACGGGCATCTTCTTTGCGGGGATCGTCGCCGGTTGCAGCTGCGCCGACGATCCGACACCCGTAGAGGAACAGAGCGAGTACTGCGTAGTGCAATTTGAAATCGAAAAGTCGGGTGGCGAAACCCGCATCGCGTTGCTCGACTGAACCCGTCTAGAGCCGGCGCCTGCCGACGAGCGGGTCCGATGCTTGCATTAACTCCATTTTCGGTAATGATTAAGACTGACGCATGATGCGATCGCCGGACGTGCGCGACGTGTGGCCAGCCAGCCAATAGGAGATTGCCGTGAGGGCCGTGAGGCAACTGATTGCGGTAACGATCTTCGTCGCGGGATGCGCCTCGGTGCCACCGGAGGCGCCGCAACTGTCAGCAGAATTGGGCAAGCGGATCTCGGCGATCGAAGATGCCAATATCACGCTGCTGCATCGGTTCTTCGACCAAAAGCGCGACCAAGTCGACCGGTTCATCGAGCAAGAATGGGTCCCGGTGTTCGCCAACGAATTCTTCAACAATCCCACTATCTCCGGCGCATGGAATACAATCGTGCGTGAGGACGACAAAAAGCAACGGCTGACTTTCCTGATCAAGTCCGGACCAAGATTGCAGAAGGCGATCAACGCCAAACGACTGGAGCTTATCCAGCCTTTGGATGATCTGGAAAGACGGATCGAGAAGAAAGTCCGGGACGACTATGTGCAGGCACGGGCGCTCAACAATGCCGTTACCAGTTTTCTGCTGTCTGCATCCAAGGTCTCCGAGAACCGCGATCGATACCTGGAGTCGGCGGGTGTGAGCGATCAACAAGTGGGCAAATGGATCAATCAGACTGACGATGCGGTTGCCAACTTGTTGAGTACCACTCAGGTTGGTAAAGACAAAGTGGATCGGGGCAAGGCATTTATCGAAAACATCCGCACTATCCGTGACTCCATCTGAACCGCGGGGGACAGGGAAATGCCGATAGATTGGGACCAGTTCGACAGCGAAGTCGACGACATCATTGCCGACAGTGCCGGCGCGACCGATGCGAGATTGGCATCGCGGATATCCTCGATCACGCGCATGAACGATGAGGAAGTGCGTGAATTGTTCCCGCAGCCGGCGGACGCGAAAAAATTGACCGAGTTGATGAAGATTGTGAAATCGGCCGACAGCCGCAATGTGAAGGTGAACCGGATCGTCTCCAATGCCGAGCGGTTCGGGGGTATTGTGCTGACCCTGCTGGAAAAGTTTGCCTGACGATGGGCCAGGCGTCGGACTTTCGAATCATCGGCGGTCGACTGTCGTGCGGCAGCTAGCGCGCTCCTATGGGCCTGCCCTCGCGGCGTGTTTTGTGCTGCCCTGGGTGTTGATCGGAACCGCCCAATGCGCGGATTTGCATCGGCTGTGGGACGATCGCTGCGTCGAGTGTCACGGGCACGCGGCGGAGTTTGCCCGACAGCATTTGTCCGTCGATGCCGATGGCAAACTTCAGGGCAGTCATCCGACACGTGACATGAAGTTGTTTCTGCGCAACCATTTTCTGTCGTCGCAGGAAGTGGATGCGGTTTACGCTATGTTGTCGGCGCAAGCCGAATCTTCCCCGAAATTCAAGGAGAGGTGCGCCGGCTGTCATCAATCCGCGGCGCAATTTGCGCGAGATTCATTGTTTCTCCGAAGCGGCGTATTGTATGGGCGCAGATCCGGACAATCTGTGGAAGCGTTTCTGCAGCGTCATCGTGATTTGAGTGCCGCAGACGCGGCGTTCTTTGCTGCGGTACTGACCCGCGTTGCGGGCGAGGTCGGCGTCCAATCACAGTAGCGGGAGCGTCTTGGTCGGCGCCCATGCTTCTTGTTCGGGTCTGCGTTCTATACTGACGTCACCGAAACCAATCAGGACAGACTATGTTGAACAAGCATCAAAACGCCCCGGAATTCACTGTTCCGGACCAAGACGGAAATCCTGTGCGATTGTCGGATTTCAAGGGGAAGCAAAACGTCGTGCTGTATTTCTACCCCAAAGACGACACGCCCGGCTGTACCATCGAGGCCAATCAATTCACCGCGTTGGCGAATGAATTCGCCGCCGCCGATACTGTGGTGTTGGGTGTGAGCAAGGACTCCTGCGAAAGTCATCAAGCCTTCATAACCAAGTTCGGTTTGAACGTCAAACTCCTGGCGGATACATCCGGCGAACTGTGCGAACGCTACGGCGTATGGCAGGAAAAGGAAAAAAATGGCGTCAAGAAACTAGGCATTGTGCGGTCGACTTTTATAATCGACAAAAATGGTACGCTTGCGGACGTCCAGTATGGCGTGAATCCGGAAGGGCATGCCGAGGAGATGTTGGAAAAAGCCAAGGCATTGTGACTACCGTCGGGCACCCGGTGCTGCGGCTCAGGCCGGTTTCCGCGCCCAGGATCGCAACGTCGATACCGTGTGGCGGTCGCGCGGATCAGGGCGCGCGATAGTCGATTCGATACAAAGCGCCCGCCTGATCGTCGGATACCAACAGCGACCCGTCCGCCAATACCAGCAAATCTACAGGTCGACCGCTGACTTTGCCGTTATGCAGCCAGCCCTCCGCGAAAGGGCGATAATCCGTGGCGTGGGAGCCGTCATGGGTCACCACACTGATGCGATAGCCCACTTTCGTGGAACGGTTCCAGGAACCGTGTTCGGCGATGAAGATCTGCTTGCGGTATTCGGGCGGGAATTGGTCGCCCGTGTAAAAGCGCATGCCGAGCGCGGCGACATGGGCGCCAAGCTTTTGCGCCGGGGCCACATAATCGGCGCATGATTTGCCGCTGCCAAACTCGGGGTCCAGGATATCGCTGCCATGGCAATAGGGATAGCCGAAGTGCAGCCCCGATTCAGGCGCCCGGTCCAGCTCGTCGGGCGGGGCGTCGTCGCCCAGCCAGTCGCGGCCGTTGTCGGTAAACCAGAGCACGCCGTTGTCCGGATTCCAATCGAATCCCACAGTGTTGCGCACCCCTTTTGCAAACACCTGCATGTCGCTGCCGTCGGGTTTGAGTCGACGGATTTGTGCATAGCCTTGTTCATCGCAAATATTGCAGGGTGCGCCGACGCCCACATAGAGCATGCCGTCCGGCCCCATACGCAGGTAGCGCCAGCCGTGGTGGTGCTCCGCGGGCAGGTCGTTGGTGATGACCTCGGCTTTCGGCGAGGCTTGCAGATGCCCGGCGAGGTTACGGTAGCGCAGGATGCGGCTGGTTTCGGCAACGTACAATGTACCGTCGCGGTAGGCGATGCCATTGGGGGTGTTCAGGCCGTCGACGACTACTTCCACACGGTCGACTTTGTGATCGCCGTCCTGATCGATCACGGCGTAGACCCGTCCTTGCTGACGTGTGCTGACGTAAACGACGCCGTCGTCGCCGAGCGCGAGTGAGCGTGCTCCTGGAACCTGATCCGTATACAAAGCGATATGAAAACCGGGCGGCAGTTTGATATTGGCGACATTGTCCGCCGCGGCGGAGTCGGTCGAGGGGCCGGCCAGCAGCAAACCGACCCAGGCCAGCGCCAGGAAACGCGACCATGCGGTGGCCGGCAATGTACGTACTTGTCGCCCGGTTTCGGCTCGGCAAGGCATCAGGAGATTTCCAGTACCAATTTGCCGGCCGAGCCGCCTTGCTCCAGCAGGCGGTGCGCTTCGGCTGCAGATTCGAGGGGGAGCGTGCGGTGTACTTCTATCCGTAAGGCTTGGCGATCGAACATTTCGGCGCAGCGGGTGAGTATTTCCGCGTGATGGGCTCGGGCCTCGATAAGGCCGAACAGCATCGGGCTCAGCATCAGCTCCAGGCTTATGCGCAGGTTGCGCTGCCGCGCCGGGCCCCAGTCGGTGTCGGCGTCGGGTTGCAGCAGCGTCACCAGATCGCCGTAGAACGCCACGGCTTCGGCGCTGCGGAAAAACGTTTCGCCGCCTACCGTGTCCAGAGCGACATCGACCCCGCGCCCTTCGGTCCAGGCCAATGCAGCCTGGACGAAATCCTCATCGCGGTACAGAATCGCAAGTTCCGCGCCCAGTGATCCCACCAATTCCGCTTTCTCCGGGGTGCTGACCGTGGTCGCGATTCTGGCGCCGGCTTCCCTAGCGAGTTGAATTGCAACGTGGCCGACACCGCCGGCCCCGGCGTGGATCAGCACCGTTTGACCGGGCTGCAGAGAAACGCGGTCGTGCAATGACTCCCAGGCCGTGATTGCCACCAGCGGCACCGCAGCGGCCTGGATGAAATCGAGGCTGCGCGGCTTGCGCGCCACGCACCGTTCGTCCACCAAAGCGTACTCGGCATAGTTGCCGCGGGGACCGCCAATACCGCCGTCGCAGAAGTAAACCTCATCGCCGGGTTGAAAATGGCTGGCGTGGGAACCGGCTTGTTCGACGACACCCGCGCCGTCACAGCCTAGTACGTGGGGACCGTCTACTTTGCGCAGCGGGCCGCGACCGCGGATTTTGGTGTCCACTGGGTTGATGCCGGCCGCCTTGAGTTTGATCAGAAGGTCGCGGTCACCTTGCAGCTGGGGGGGGTCGATATCCCGGATCGCCAGCACTTCGGGTGCGCCCGCTTCGGTCATGATTACAGCTTTCATGGGAATCCTCCTTGTGCGGCTTGGGTTCAGCCGAACCCGATTCCATGGAGTGTCGGAGAGGCGTTCAAGCATACACAATCGCCGGTAGCTGGAATACCATAGCGGCAGCCCCACAAAGGTACCGGTATGTCCTTGGAGATCGAGAAAAAATTCCTTGTTCTGCACGATGCTTGGCGCACCGGCGCAGGCCCCGGAATGCGTTACCGGCAAGGTTATTTGTCGGAGTCGGGGCCCGGATCGGTGCGCGTGCGCATCGGCGGCGATCGCGCATATCTCAATATCAAGAGCGCTACCCTGGCGCAGCAAAGGCTCGAATATGAGTATCCCATTCCGTTGGCCGATGCTGAGGAAATGCTGATGCGGGTGTGCGTGCAGCCGTTGATCGCAAAAACCCGTTATGAAGTGGAGCACGCGGGACATACCTGGGAGGTGGATGTGTTTGAAGGGGAGAATGCCGGACTGGTGGTGGCGGAAATCGAACTCGATGCCGTGGACGAACCCTTCGAGCGTCCGGCCTGGGCCGGAGATGAAGTCAGCGACGACCCCCGCTACTATAACGTCTGTCTCGTCAAGCATCCCTATAAGAGCTGGTAGTGCGGCGCGGTCAACGGATTTTGGTGCGGCTGGCGTGCGCGCTGTTCGCTGTAACGTTGGGACTGACTGTTGCCAGTTGCGCCCAACCTGGCGACGATGCGATCCGTATGGGAGTGGCTTCCGCCCCCATTACCTTGGATCCGCGTTTCGCCACGGACGCCACCTCCGCGCGCATCGACCGGTTGTTGTACGCGCGACTGGTGGAGTTCGATGACGCCGCGCGCCCGGTACCGGGGTTGGCGGAATGGCAGCTGTTGTCTCCGACCCACTACCGGTTTCACCTCGGCGATCGCGCTCGTACCTTCCATGGCGGCAGCCGATTGGACGCCGGCGACGTCAAGGCGACCTACGACTCCGTCCTCGATCCGCAAACCGAATCGCCGCACCGCAATTCTTTGCGCATGGTCGAACGCATTGCAGTCGTCGATCACGACACGGTGGACTTCTATCTGAAGTATGCCGACCCATTGTTTCCCGGCTATCTGGTGATCGGCATTCTGCCGGCGAAAGCGATCGCCAGCGGCCGGAATTTCGCCCGCCAACCTTTGGGCAGCGGTCCATTCCGGTTCCTCGACTGGCCTGTGGAAGGACTGTTGCGTCTGGTGCGCGACGCGGACGGACAGGTGTTCTCGTTCGTCCAGGTATCCGATTCGACCGTCCGCGTATTGAAGCTGCTGCGGGGCGAAATCGATTTGCTGCAAAACGAACTGCCGCGGGAATTGGTGCAATATCTGGAAAAGCAACCCGGCGTTCAAGTGCAGCATCGGGCCGGGTCGAATTTCAGCTATCTCGGATTCAATTTCGAGGATCCTGCGTTGCGCGACGTCCGGGTGCGGCGCGCCATTGCCTATGGGCTGAACCGAAGGGCGGTGGTGCGGTATCTGTTCGGCGGAGAAACCCGGCTCGCCAACGCGCTGCTGCCGCCGGAGCACTGGGCCGGTAATCCGCAACTCAGCGGTTACAGCTTCGATCCCGACGAGGCACGGGCGTTGCTGGCGCAAGCCGGTTATGGCGCCGAGCATCCGCTGCACTTGGTGTACAAAACCACCAGCGATCCGTTCCGGGTGCGTATCGCCACCATTCTGCAACAGCAATTGGCCGAAATCGGGATCGACGTGAGTTTGGTGAGTTTCGACTGGGCGACATTCTATGCCGATATCAAGGCCGGGCGCTTTCAGCTATACAGCCTGTCCTGGGTTGGCATCAAATCGCCGGATATTTTCCGCTATGTATTTCACAGTAGTGCCATTCCGCCGGCAGGTGCCAACCGGGGCCGTTACCGCGATGCCGAGACGGATCGCCTGATCGAGCAGGCGGACCGGTCCGCGGATCTGGAACAACGCGCCCGGTTGTACCGGCAGTTGCAGGCACATCTGCTGGAAACGCTGCCGTACGTTCCGTTATGGTACGAGGAACATTTTTTTGCGGCCCGTGACGATGTACGCGGCTATACGCTCAGTGCCGATGGCAATTTTGATGCACTGGTCAATGTACATCGTGCGGAATCCGAATAGGGCTTTATGCTGCGTTTCCTCTTGTTTCGTCTGACCAGCGCCGCAGTGGTGGTTTTGGGCGTCGTTTGTCTGGTGTTCTTGCTCGTGCATCTGGTGCCCGGCGATCCGGTGGAAATGATGTTGGGTGAAAACGCGCAGACCGCAGACCGGGAGGCACTGCGCGAAGCGCTGGGATTGGATAAACCCATCGCCCAGCAGCTTCGGACCTATCTCTACAATCTCGGCCACCTCGATCTCGGTAGATCATTCAGTAGCCGCCGCCCCATAGCCGATCTGATCGCGGAGCGCGCGCCGGCCACGGCGGAGCTCGCCGTCGCCGGTCTGCTGGTGGCTGTGCTGATTTCCTTTCCGTTGGGCAGCATTGCCGCAGTGCGCAAGGACACGCCCTGGGATCAGGGCGCGATGGCGTTTTCCTTGCTGGGTGTGTCGGTGCCGAACTTCTGGATGGGCCCGGTTCTGATCCTGGTATTCTCATTGTGGCTCGGCTGGTTTCCGGTCAGCGGACGCGATGGTTTGGCGTCCCTGGTGTTACCGGCGATCACCTTGGGAACGGCGTTGGCGGCTGTCCTGTCGCGCATGGTGCGCAGCACGTTGCTGGAGGTGTTGAGCGAGGATTACATTCGCACCGCCCGCGCCAAAGGTTTGAGCGAACGGCAAGTGGTGCTGCACCATGGTCTGCGCAACGCGATGTTGCCGATCATCACTTTGCTCGGACTGCAATTGGGAACCCTGCTCGGCGGCGCGGTGATCACCGAGACCGTGTTTTCCTGGCCCGGCTTGGGCAAACTCACCATAGACGCCATCTTGCGCCGCGACTATCCCGTCGTGCAGGCCTGTGTGCTGCTGATCAGCCTCACGTACGTGGGCGTGAACATTCTCACCGATCTGGTGTACGCATGGGTGGACCCGCGTATTCGCGAGGCGGGCCGCTCGTGAGCCGCGCTTCCGCACCTGCGGCCATCATTCTGGTCTGGGCGTCGATGGCAGTCCTGGGGCCCTGGTTGCCGTTGCACCCCGACGCGATCGCATTGCCGCACATACTCGATCTGCCGAGTCCACAGTCCTGGCTGGGTTACGACGACCTCGGCCGGCGCATTTTCGACCGCCTGGTGATGGGTGCCTCGACTTCGTTCTATGTCGCTTTCTGGGTGGTGCTCGTTTCGGCTGCGGTCGGGAGCCTGATCGGTACATTCGCCGGCTACGTGGGCGGCTGGATGGACGCAATCATGGTCCGCATAATCGATATTTTTCTCGCGTTCCCCGGGATCCTGCTGGCCATCGCCCTGGCGGGTATCATGGGCCCGGGAATTGGAAATGTGGTGGTGGCGCTTTCCATCGTCGGTTGGGTCGGTTATGCGCGTCTGGCGCGCGCTCAGGTGCTGTCGCTCAAGCACCGGGACCACGTCACAGCCGCCATCGCCCTGGGTACCCGGCGCAGCCGTATCGTCGTGCGCCATCTGCTGCCGCTGCTGAGCGCGCCGTTGATCGTCGAGGCGACCTTCGGGGTCGCCGGCGTGGTCATCGCCGAAGCCGGATTGTCGTTTCTCGGGCTTGGCGTCCAGGCGCCGCAGGCGTCCTGGGGTAATATGATTCGCGACGGCACACGCTACATGTTGGTCGCACCGCACATGGTGCTGGCGCCCGGTGTAGCGCTGATGCTGGTTGTGCTGGCAGTCAATCTGTTGGGAGACCGGCTGCGGGACTGGATGGACGTGCGTACCCGGCTTCGCGATTGAAAAGAGAGGCGAGTATGTCGTTGGGACCGATCATGGTGGACGTCGCAGGACTGGAGTTGCAGCCCGAGGAGCGCGAGCGCTTGTCGCATCCGCTGGTGGGAGGGGTGATCCTGTTCAGTCGCAATTTTGCGTCCGCGGAACAAGTTCGGGCTTTGATAGACGACATCCACCGTGTGCGTGAACCCCGTCTGTTGATTGCCGTAGACCAGGAGGGCGGCCGCGTGCAACGTTTCCGCGAAGGATTCACCCGGCTGCCCGCCGTACGGCGCCTGGGCGAAGTCTATGATCGGGACCGGCGCCAAGCGCGCGAATATGCTCAGGCCACGGGTTGGCTGATGGCCAGTGAGCTGCGCGCGGTGGGGGTCGACATCAGTTTTGCGCCGGTGTTGGATCTGGACCGCGGCGTCAGTGCGGTGATTGGCGATCGTGCGTTCCATACCGATCCGGAGGCGGTTGCCGATATCGCCCATGCCTACATGATCGGCATGCGCGACGCAGACATGGAAGCGACCGGAAAACATTATCCCGGCCACGGTTCAGTGGAAGCGGACTCGCACACGGATCTTCCGATCGATGAGCGTCGCTACGAAGACATTCGCGCCGAGGACTTGTTGCCCTTCGAGCGCATGATGCACTTCGGCATGGCCGCGGTGATGGCGGCCCACGTGGTGTATCCCGCGGTGGATTCGACGCCGGCCGGATTTTCACGCCGCTGGATCGCAGATGTTTTGCGCGGCGAATTGAATTTCCAGGGTGTTGTTTTCAGCGACGACCTGAGCATGGCGGCTGCGGAAGGAGTCGGTGGCTACGTTGAACGCGCACAGCGTGCATTGGACGCCGGTTGCGATATGGTGCTCGTCTGCAACAACGAAGCCGGCTGCGCGCGGGTATTGGATTCATTGCAGCGCGAATCGGATCCGGTAAGCCAATTGCGGCTGGTACGGCTGCACGCACGCCATCGACAATCCTTCACCCTACTTCGCCAGGATCCGCGGTGGCAGCAGGCGCGGGACCAGGTGCGGCGTTACGACCCGGAGCCGTTGCTGGATATGGATATGTGACTGCGCACCGATGGCGCATGGCCGAAGCGACCGTAGGCGCGCCGCATGGCATTGGCAGGGGCACGCCCTGGCCAGGGCGTCGGTGGCGTGTCTATAATGGCGCCGCGTTCGGCTATGTGCCGAGCAACATTGGCCAATCGCTGCATGCCCGGGTGTGGGTGACTTGAAAATCACGTCCGCCGCCCGGAAAGTCGATCCAACAGATATCCCGAGCCCGCTATGACCGTGACTCCCGAACAGGCCCAGACCGTGTTGGCGCAAGCGGACTGTCTTTTCACCGAAGATCAAGTCGAACGCGCGTTGGACACCATGGCTCAGCGCATCGGCGAGCGTCTCAGCGATCTGAACCCGATCGTCATGTGCGTGCTCAATGGCGGCCTGGTGCCGACCGGTAAACTGGTGACGAAGCTTTCGTTTTCGCTTCAGATCGACTATCTGCACGCCACACGCTACCGCAACAGCACCAGCGGCGGCGATTTGATTTGGTTGGCGCGTCCACACATGGATATTCGCGGCCGCACAGTGCTGGTGGTGGATGACATACTTGACGAAGGTGTTACGCTCGCTGCGATCATGGACTATTGCCGCGAGCAGGGTGCGGACGCCGTTTACAGTGCAGTACTGGTTGAGAAGCGCCACGAGCGAAAATATGGCTTGAAGGACGCCGATTTCGTTGGCCTCGAAGTCGAAGACCGTTATGTTTTCGGCTACGGAATGGATTACAAGGGATTCCTGCGCAATGCCGCGGGTATCTATGCCGTGCAAGGCAGTTGAACCGCTGTCGGCTGGCGATGATCACATAAAGGAATGCATGTATGCCGGACGTAGCAATCATTGGCGGGACTGGACTCAATTCCCTCAAGAACCTCGAAATCACCCACCGCGAGATGGTGCAGACGCCGTATGGCGCGCCCTCGGGGCCGGCGGTGCATGGCACAGTCGCCGGACGGGAGGTGGTGTTCATGGCCCGTCACGGAAGCGGCCACACGATTCCGCCTCATCGTGTGAACTACCGGGCCAACATCTGGGCGTTGCGCAGCCTGGGCGTCGAGCGGGTGATCGCGGTGGCGGCGGTCGGGGGCATCGGTGCCGAAATGAGCCCCGGCAGGATCGCGTTTCCCGACCAGATCATCGACTACACGTGGTCGCGGGAGAACACCTACTTCGAGGATAATCTAGAAGAGGTGACTCATATCGATTTCACATTTCCCTATTGCGACGAAATGCGCGACCTTTTGATCAAGGCCGCTGCAGACGCCGGCGTCGAGCACACACCTACCGGGACCTACGGCGCGACCCAGGGCCCGCGGCTCGAGACCGCGGCCGAAATCCGGCGCCTGGAGCGGGACGGCTGCAACATGGTGGGCATGACAGGCATGCCGGAGGCCGCCCTGGCGCGGGAACTCGGTCTTTGCTACGCGACATGCGCGGTGTCCGCCAACTGGGCCGCCGGCAAAGGGGAGGGGGTGATCACCATGCAGGAAATCGACAAACATCTGAAGTCGGGCATGGAAGCAGTGCGCCGGCTCATGGAGCACGTGCTCCAAGTGCTCTAATTCTATTGCCCGGTTTTGATCGGCGTGCAGAGAATGAGCAAGCCGAACTTCGGATGATCGATGTAATGGAGCTCGCCGCTGCGCATGCGGCGGTGGTCTTGCATACGGTAGGTCTTGCCTTTTCCGTCGCCGGGTGCGTACAACAGGTCCGCCCACACATGTAGAAAGCGCGCCCGGGTCAACAGCAGCGTGCCCGAAATCTCCTCCACGCTGCGCCCGTCGGGTAGATAGTGACGCGGACCGCCGTGGATCCAAACGGGTTGGGCCTTGCTCCGTTCCAGTACCGGCTGTCGCCAGCCCAGGTGCAGTATCGGCTCGCGAGTCCCGGATCTACGCAATGCCGAGACTACGCCGCCGAGCTGCAACTGACTTTCCGTAAGCTGTGAATACGCGCCGCCGGTACCCGCGCCGGACAAGTAATGGATGTTGTCGGTGCTGGGCTGTCCGGGGTCGGGTGGCCAAAACTCGGCATCGCCAGCATTCGTAGACGTATTTGCGAATACCACGAGTTCGATCTTATACCAATTCGGGTCGGCGACCGCCACGGTGCAGTACACCAATGCGGCCAGACACAGGACCAAAAAACGCGAGGCAAGGTTCAACATAGGAAAGCTACGGGTACGGGCCAGGGGCTACTATAGCGAAATGACATTGTCGACGACAGCGCCAGCGCCGCCTGCGTCATTGGGCCGGGGTTCCCGTTTGCAGATGGTGCAGCAATCGTTCCACCGCTTCGAACCGCTGGGGCGCTTGCGGCAACTCGCGCTTGAAGCGGAGCTGATGTTGACCATCCAGCCGGTACACCTGTGGCTCGGTCTGCACCATGCGGATGATATTCATGGGATCGACGTTGGCTTGATCGCAGAACACCAGTCTACCGCCGCTCGGACCGGCATCCAGCTTGGTGACGCCAAGGGGGTTGGCTAGCAGTTTGAGCTCCGTGAGCCGGAATAAATTCTTGGCCGCGTCCGGCAGCAAGCCGAAACGGTCGATCATCTCGACTTGCAATTCGCGCAATTGATCCTTGTCTTCCGCGCTGGCGATACGTTTGTAGAGAATCAGGCGCGTGTGCACGTCCGGAAGGTAGTCTTCGGGCAAAAGTGCCGGCACCTGCAAGTCGATTTCGGGCCCGTGTTCCAGCGGCCGGTTCAAGTCCGGCTGCTTGCCCGCCTTGAGCGCTTTTACGGCCCGTTCCAGCAGTTCGCTATAGAGGGTGAATCCGATTTCCTGGATCTGTCCGCTTTGGCCCTCGCCAAGCAATTCGCCGGCGCCGCGGATTTCCAGGTCGTGGGTGGCGAGCATGAATCCCGCGCCGAGGTCTTCCAGCGATTCGATCGCTTCGAGCCTTTTCAGGGCGTCGGCGGTAATGGCGCGGCGCGGAGGGACGATGAGATAGGCATAAGCGCGGTGATGGGAACGGCCGACCCGCCCACGCAACTGATGCAGCTGCGCCAAGCCGAGTTTGTCGGCCCGGTTCATGATGATGGTATTGGCACTGGGAACGTCGATTCCACTTTCGATGATCGTGCTGCACACCAGAACGTTGAACCGTTGGTGGTAAAAATCCAGCATTACCTGTTCGAGGTCACGTTCTCGCATCTGGCCGTGCGCGACACGCACACTGGCATCGGGGACCAAATCGCGCAATGTGTTGGCCATGCGATCGATGCTGGCGACGTCGTTGTGGAGAAAATAAACCTGTCCGCCGCGCTTGAACTCACGCTGAAAAGCCTCTTGCAACAACGCGTCATTCCATTCATTGACGAAAGTCTTGATCGCTACGCGCGCCACGGGAGGCGTCGCGATAATGGACAAATCGCGCAGGCTCGCGAGCGACATGTTCAAAGTGCGCGGGATCGGGGTGGCGGTCATGGTCAGCACGTCGACCTGCGCCCGAAGAGCTTTAAGGCGCTCTTTCTGGCGCACCCCGAATCGATGTTCTTCATCGACGATCACCAGTCCCAAATTCTTGAACTTGACGTCGTTCTGGAGCAGCTTATGGGTGCCGATGAGTATATCGACACGACCATCCGCCAGTTCTTTGAGCACCTGCTCCTGTTGTTTCTTGGTGCGAAACCGGGAGAGTACTTCGATTCTGACCGGCCAGTCGGCAAAGCGGTCGAGAAAGTTCTGATTGTGCTGTTGCGCCAGCAACGTGGTCGGCACCAGCACGGCCACTTGCCGGTTGCTCTGCACGGCGATGAATGCGGCGCGCATCGCAACTTCCGTCTTGCCGAAGCCCACGTCCCCGCACACTACGCGGTCCATAGGTTGCTCCGAGCGCATGTCTTCGACCACGGCGTCGATAGCGGACTGCTGGTCGGGTGTCTCTTCGAATGGAAACGCTGCTGCAAAGCGTCCGTAATCGTCGTGCTCGAAAGTAAATGCATGACCCTTGCTCGCGGCGCGGCGCGAATAAATGTCCAGGAGCTCCGCCGCAACGTCTCGAGCCCGTTCCGCAGCTTTGCGTTTCAGGCGTTGCCAGTGATCCCCGCCAAGCTTGTGCAAGGGCGCGGTGTCGGGCGATGCGCCACTGTAGCGACTCACCAGATGCAACGAGGAAACCGGTACGTACAATTTGTCACCGTCGGCGTATTCGAGGGTCAGGAACTCCGCTTCCAATGTGCCGACATTGAGCTTCTGCAATCCCAGATAACGTCCGACGCCGTGTTCTTCGTGTACAACCGGCGCACCGATGCTCAGGTCGGTGAGATTGCGGACCACGTTTTCGGATTCCGTGCGTGGCGCACTCCGACGCCGGCGTGACTGGCTGGCGCGTTCGCCGAACAGTTGCGATTCGGCGATGACGGCAAGCGCCGGATCGCGAACGACCAGGCCCTGTTCCAATGGCGCGACCGTGATACCGAAGGCCGCGTCACTCGCGAGGAACGCTTCCCAGGAATCGAATACCTCGGGGCGCAGCCCGAGCCCGCTCAACGTATCGAGAATCACCTCTCTGCGTCCGGTAGACTCGCCGGCGACCAGAATGCGGCCTTCGAAGGTGAGCATGAACTGCTGCAATGCAGCGGCCGGCTCCGGAGCCCGCGCCTGAAGGGTTAGCGGGGGCGGCGCGGCCGTCGCGAAATTGACGAAATTGCCTTCCGCGCCCGGTTCGATTTCGAATCGTTGCACCTTCACTCGGGGCAGCCCTTGGAACTGTTCGCGCACGGTGCCCAGATCCAGGTACAAGCTGTCCGGTTCGATCAGAGGGCGTTCGATATCGTGGCGGCGTTGTTCGTAACGGCTTTCCACCTGTTCCCGGTATGCCAGTAACGCCGGCTCGACGTCGTCCATGGTGATCAGTAGCGCGTGTTCGGGCAGATAATCGCGCAGCGTTTCGGTCGTTTCGTGGAAAAGGGGCAAATAGTATTCGATGCCGCCAGGCGGGTGCCCGTTGCTTACCTCGCGATACACGGGGCTGCGTTGCGGATCGCCCTCGAAGCGTTTACGCCAAGCCTGGCGGAACCGGCCGATGCCGTCTTCGTCGAGGGCGAACTCGGCGGCCGGCAGCATGCGAATTCGCTCCACTTGGCCGCTGGATCGCTGGGTCTCTGGGTCGAATACCCGGATGCTTTCGACTTCGTTGTCGAACAGATCGATCCGATAGGGCAGGTCGCTGCCCATGGGATAAATGTCCAGTAACGATCCCCGCACTGCGTATTCGCCGTGCTCCATCACCTGGGACACGCAGCGATAGCCGGCTTGCGTGAACCGCTCGCGCATAGCATCGGGCTCCAGATGATCGCCGACTTTGAGCAGCAAGCTGTAAGCCCGCAGATATTCGCGGGGCGCCAAGCGCTGGAGCAGGGTCGTGACCGGCACGATCAAAATGCCGGTTTTCATTTCCGGAAGCCGATACAGCGTTTCAAGCCGCTGCGAGATGATGTCCTGGTGTGGGGAATACAGGTCGTAGGGTAATGTTTCCCAGTCCGGGAACTGCATTATCTCGATGTCGCCGCCGAAAAACTGCAGTTCCGATTCCAAGCGCGCGGCGGTCTGGTTGTCTCCTGTTACGACCAATACAGGGCCATCCGTGCGCCGCGCCGCGGCCGCAAGTGCGAGTCCGATGCTATTGCCGTACAGCTTGCCCCACACGACATGTTCGCCGGCGCGCTGGGGCAGGACGGGTTCGAACGGTGAGGCGAGCCCGGCTTGGGCGCTTGCGGTAACAGTGGACGATTTGGACATCTGGCTGCGGACTGACGACAAGGGCCGGTATTTTCCCACAGGAACGCGGTACTGCCTACCGGGCAAAGTTCAGGGGATAGGACGGTATCAGTGCAACAGATCCACTTTCACCTCGATACGACCCTGCTGTTCCGTGCGCCCGCGCGTGCTGTAGACAATGCCTTCGCCGGTGTCGCTTCGCCGCTCTACGGTACCACCGATTTCGATCCATTGCCCCAACCGGCTTTCGACCACCGTATCGGCACGCTGCGTATTGATGATGCCGCCTCCGTCGCGGCTCAGGGTGTCGCGGTGTGGACTGATCTGTAAGTGGACAAGGTCGCCGGTGACTTGTGGCAATACGTAGAAGCCGCTGGTCACATCTCGATAGCGGCTGCTGTCCTGCACTGCAGTGCCACCTGGGCCGATGATCACGGTGCGGTCGTTGGTCGGAACCGACTGACCGAATGAAATGAAAGCCGCATTGCCCTCCAGCACCTGGATTTGTTGCGTGACTGCGCCTTGCTCGCGGTCGTTGGTGGCATAGGCGCGAACCGATCCGCTGCTGTGCCCCGGCCGGGCTGTTAATCTGGCTTCGGCGTCCCGCTCGGCGGTTTGTGCCGTATCCGATTGGCGAACGCTGACCAGAAGCCGTTGCGGGACGCGGTCCAGACGCTGCACCAGTGACCGCACCTGTTCGATCGTGCCCGGCGCTGCGCGCAGAATCAATTCGAATCCGTGCGCCTGTACGGCTTCCCCGTCGTTCAACAAGGGCTGCACGATGGGAGCGATCTGGGCCGCAGGACGGTGCTTGAGATCGAATACTTCCAGTCTGTGATCGACAGCGTGCGCCACGTGGGCAAATAGAGCCAGTACCACCAAGACGAATGTTCGCGTGCGGATCATAAACGGTGCAATCACAAGTGCAGGCGCCGCAGCTCGGAGTCGGGAACGCTCAGATCCCACAGAGCCTGGAATTGTTTGAGCAGTTCCCGGCTGCGCAGGCCGTCATGTAGAGATCCGTAGCCGTCGTACCGGCTTGCCACCGGCTTGTAGAGGTAGGAGGTTTCGTCCACCACCAGAAACCCTTCGTTGAAACCTCGGTGTTGAGGTGCCGCTCGATGCATGTGAACCGTGCTGGTGAATCTGCGCGCGGTCTCGATCAAGCGGTGCCCATGGCGGATCGCGTGACCGGCGTCTGCGACCAGGATACGTACTTCGCAGAAGCGCCCGCGAGTACCGAGCGTGCTGATGGCGTCAATCAATTCCACGGTGTCGTACACAGGTGCTTCCAAATCCGGAGTCAGTATCGCGAGGCTGCGGCGAGCTTGACAGACCAATTGCCCGACCAATTCGCGGTTTCCGGCCCGCGTTTCGAACCGCAATCGAACCGGATCGGGATTTTGCGCTACGGGTTCGCTCTCTGTATTCATACTCCTCCCACTCGGGGCTGCGTTCAGAATAGGTCAGACCTGTCCCACCGATCCAGCCCTTGGGCGCATCAGCACATGGGGGATACCGGCTTCGACAAACGGATTACCTTTCGGTTCAAAACCATGGCGAGCGTAGAATGCGGTTGCTTCGAGTTGGGCGTGGAGATGGACCGGCGGCCAACCGCGGACGCCATGTTCGCAGAGCAGTGCCTCGAGCAACCGGCTGCCGATGCCGTGGCCTCGCCAGCGGGCCAGTACGGCCATGCGCCCGATCCGCCCGTCTGGCATCAGTCTGCCGGTGCCGATTACCTGGTCGAAGCCATCGGCGGCCAGCGCGTGTACGCACATATGATCGAGCCCGTCCCATTCCAGGGCAAAGGGAACGCTTTGTTCTTGGATGAATACGGCGTTGCGAACGCCGCGTGCGAGTTGCGCACCGGCAGCGCCGAAAACCAGCCGTATGCTGACGGTGTCGTTGCCGACCATTGTCCGGACGTTATGTTACAAAGCGGGGCAAAAAAAACCCGGACTGCACGGGATGGGGGTGATGCAGCCCGGGTTTCACGTTGGATGACCAAGACGACATCTTGGGGAAGCAAAGCGGGAGGGAAGCCGTCCCTGTCATCCGTTTTCGATTATGCGACTCCCAGGCCTCCATGCTGAGCACTGCGTCACATTTCGTCTCTGACTGTCTGCGCCGCCATGTCGCCTCTGGGCGTCGTTCAAATGTGCCGCGCCTGCTGGCCTGCGTTGCCGGTATAGCTGCCGGGCGTCAGCGCCTTGAGCTCGGCCTTCGCTTCAGCGGGCAGGTCCAGAGCGTCGATGAAAGCTGCGAATGCGGCGCGGTCCACACGCCGGCCACGGGTGAGTTCCTTGAGACGTTCGTAGGGCTTGTCGACACCATAGCGGCGCATCACAGTTTGGACTGCTTCGGCCAGTACTTCCCAATTGGCTTCGAGGTCCGCTGCCAGGCGGTCGGCATCGGCCTCCAATTTACTGATGCCGCGCAGCAGCGAGTGGTAGGCCACCACGCTGTGACCGATTCCGACGCCCAAATTACGCAATACGGTGGAATCGGTCAGATCGCGCTGCCACCGGGAGATCGGCAGCTTGCCGGCCAAATGGTCGAATAGCGCATTGGCGAGGCCGAGATTGCCCTCGGCGTTCTCGAAATCGATCGGGTTCACCTTGTGCGGCATTGTGGAGGACCCCACTTCGCCCGCCACCGTGCGTTGCTTGAAGTAGCCGATGGAGATATAGCTCCAGATATCGCGGCAGAAGTCGTTCAAGACGTTGTTGAACCGCGCCAGCGCGTCGAACAGTTCGGCGATGTAGTCGTGGGGTTCGATCTGGATGGTGTAGGGGTTCCAATCCAGCCCCAAACCGGTGACGAAGTGTTGCGCGAACGCCGGCCAGTCCTTGTTCGGGTAAGCTGACAGGTGTGCGTTGTAATTGCCTACCGCACCGTTGATTTTTCCCAGCAACGGTACACTGGCGACCTGTTCCCATTGCCGCTTGAGCCGGAACACCACGTTGGCCAATTCTTTCCCCAGCGTGGTCGGTGACGCGGGTTGCCCGTGCGTGCGCGAAAGCATGGGCAATTCAGCATGGGCGTGCGCCAGGCCGCGTAACGACGAAATGATTTCATCCATCGCAGGCAGCAGGGCCTGCGTGCGCGCTTCCCGTAGCATCAAGCCATAGGCCAGGTTATTGATGTCCTCGGAAGTGCAGGCGAAATGCACGAACTCCGAAATTGCCGCCAGTTCTGCGTTGCCGGCGATCTTTTCCTTGATGAAGTACTCCACCGCTTTGACATCGTGGTTGGTGGTGCGCTCGATGTTTTTGACCCGGCGTGCATCTTCCTCGTTGAATCCCTCGACAATGCCGTCGAGCAGGGCGTTGGCGTGCTTCGACAACGGCGGCACTTCACCGATATCAACGTCGGCGGCCAGGGCCTGCAACCAGCGCACTTCCACCAGCACGCGGTGGCGGATCAGGCCGAATTCACTGAAGATCGGGCGCAATGCTTCGGTTTTGCTGCCGTAGCGACCGTCAATGGGAGAGATGGCGGTGAGCGATGTCAGTTCCATTCGTACTCCGTTCGACTGATACTCGAAAACCGTGCGCATCATACACCATTACGGTCTTGGCGCGCCGATTCCGTGCGCCGCGTCGGGCCCGGAAGCGCATGCCAGCGGTCTTTTAAAATATGGATAACAATCAATAAGATATCTTCGTTATCAAATCAGGTTTCGAGAGGAGTTCGAAATGAAAAATCGATCGTGGTTGGCCTTCGCCGTGGTAGCACTCAGCGCCACGGCGGTCGCGGCGGCGCCTGCGCCTTACGTTCAGTATCGGGTGCTGAGCATGGAAACCGCGGCGCAACTCGCCTTGGAATCTGCGCGCGCATGTCACGGTCAAGGCTACCAGGTTGCCGCCGCGGTGGTGGATCGGTCCGGCCGACTGTTGGCATTCAGCCGCGATCCGCTGGCCGGCGCTCACACGATTGAAGTGGCTCGCCGCAAGGCCTATTCCGCAGCGAGCTTTCAGGCGTCGACATTAGAACTGCAACAGCGTGGCGGTATGCAGTCTCTGCATAATACCGCCGACGTGTTGATAATCGGCGGTGGTGTGCCGGTGCAGGTGGGCGGCCAGTTCTACGGCGCGGTGGGCGTGTCCGGTGCACCCGCAAAGGACGCTATGGGCGATATGGACGACGCCTGCGCGCGCGCCGGCATCGATCATATCCGGGCGGAACTGGAATTCGCCGAGTAGCCCTGACGGCCGGCCGATTTCGCTAAAAAATTGCTCTATAAACCAGTTATTGATCAATCTTAATGTCAATTCTGCGCAGCGAGCTGGCGCAGAACGTAATGCAAGATGCCACCGTGGCGGTAATATTCGACTTCTTGCGGGGTGTCGATGCGCACGCGTGCCGTGAACACCTTTTCGCCGCCGTTGTCGTTGAGCGCTGTTACCTGGACGCTCTTGGCCGATCCGTCTCCTAGACCTTCGATGGAAAAGGACTCGCTGCCGTCCAGTCCGAGACTGCGGGCGCTTTCTCCATCCTGGAACTGCAGCGGCAGAATCCCCATGCCCACCAGGTTGGATCGGTGGATCCGCTCGTAGCTTTCCGCAATCACGCAGCGCACGCCGAGCAGACGCGGGCCTTTGGCAGCCCAGTCCCGCGATGAACCGGAGCCGTATTCCTTGCCCGCCAAAACCATCAGCGGTACCTGTTGTTCGGCATAGCGCATGGCGGCGTCGTAGATGCTCATCGCATCGCCGCTAGGTTGGTGCACGGTGACCCCGCCTTCTGTGCCCGGTGCCAGCAGGTTGCGCAGGCGGATATTGGCGAACGTGCCACGCATCATCACTTCGTGGTTGCCGCGGCGGGAACCGTAGGAATTGAAATCCGCGATTTCGACGCCGTGCTGCTTGAGGTATTCCCCTGCCGGACTATCGGGTTTGATCGAACCGGCCGGTGAAATGTGGTCGGTGGTCACGGAGTCGCCCAGCAGGGCCAATACCCGAGCGCTCTTGATATCGCTGACGCCGGCGGGGGCCCGGGACATGCCGGTGAAATAGGGCGGGTTGCGCACATAGGTGGAATCGTCCGACCACTCGAAGCGCTGGCCGGTGGGAGAAGCCAATTCGCGCCACCGCGCCTGCCCGGCAAATACGTCGGTATAGGCGTCTTTGAATTCCTCGGGTCGCACGCTCGCCAGCACGGTGTCCTGGATCTCGCGTTGGCTGGGCCAGATATCTTTCAGGTACACCGCCTGACCCTGACTGTCGGTGCCCAGGGCTTCGTTTTTCAGGTCAATGTCCATGCGTCCGGCAATCGCGTATGCCACCACCAGCGGCGGTGAAGCCAGATAGTTCATGTGTACTTCGGAATGGATTCGGCCCTCGAAATTGCGGTTTCCCGACAGCACCGAGCACACCACCAGGTCGTCGTTCTTGATCGCCTGGCTGATGGGCTGCGGCAACGGGCCGGAATTGCCGATGCAGGTGGTGCAGCCATAACCGACCACGTGAAAGCCCAGTTGCTCGAGATCGTCCAGAACACCCGCATGTTGCAGATACTCCGTCACGACCTTCGAGCCCGGCGCCAGCGAGGTTTTGACCCATGGTTTGACCCTTAAGCCACGCTCGATGGCTTTCTTCGCCACCAGGCCCGCGCCCAGCATTACATATGGGTTCGAGGTGTTGGTGCACGATGTGATGGCGGCGATCACCACCATGCCGTCGTTGAGAAAGAACTTCTGGCCGCCGTGGTCGACTTGCATACGGCCGCGGTGCTCACCTTGATGTTCGACGCCAACGGCGGTATGTCCGCCTTCGCCTTCGAAGCGCTCGGTCTCGTTGTCCTTGTCTCCGCCCAGGCCGCGCTCGGCCAGCATGTCGTGCAACGAACCGCGTATGGTTTGCTTTGCGATCCGCAGCGGCACCCGGTCCTGCGGACGGCGGGGGCCGGCGAGGCTGGGTTCGATGCTGGCGAGATCCAGTTCCAGGATGTCGCTGTAATCGGCCGCGCGCGCACCGTCCTCTCGGAACAGCCCTTGCTCCTTGGCATACGCTTCGGTCAATGCCACTTGCTGATCATCGCGCCCGGATAGGCGCAGATAGTCGAGCGTCTCGCGGTCGATGGGGAATATGCCGCAGGTCGCGCCATATTCCGGGGCCATGTTGGCGATGGTGGCGCGGTCCGCCAACGGCAGATGGGACAGGCCGTCGCCGAAGAACTCGACGAATTTGCCGACCACCCCGTGCTTGCGCAGAATTTCCACCACTGTGAGCACCAGATCGGTAGCGGTGGCGCCTTCCGGCAGATGGCCGCTGAGCTTGAAGCCGACCACATTGGGAATCAGCATGCTGACGGGCTGGCCCAGCATGGCCGCTTCGGCTTCGATGCCGCCCACGCCCCACCCCAGGACTCCAAGGCCGTTGATCATGGTGGTGTGGGAATCGGTGCCCACCAGGGTATCGGGATACGCCTGCAGGACACCGTCGTTTTCCATTGTGAATACGACGCGCGCCAGGTATTCCAGGTTCACCTGGTGGACGATGCCGGTTTCCGGAGGCACGACCTTGAAATTCGAAAACGCCTGCTGGCCCCATTTAAGAAAACTGTATCGTTCGCGGTTGCGGCTGTACTCCAAGGCGCTGTTGAGGTCGCGGGCATTGCCGCTGCCGAAGTTGTCGACCTGCACCGAGTGGTCGATTACAAGCTCCGCCGGTTGCAGCGGGTTGATGCGTTCCGGGTCACCCCCCAGGGCGCTCATGGCATCACGCATGGCAGCCAAATCCACAACCGCCGGCACGCCGGTGAAGTCCTGCATCAGAACGCGCGCTGGACGATAGGCGATTTCCTGGCTGGGCTCTGCCTTCGGATCCCAATTTGCTAATGCCCGGATATCGTCCGCGGTGACCGTCATTCCATCTTCGTAGCGAAGCAGATTCTCAAGCAGGATCTTCAGCGAAAAGGGCAGCCGCTCGGCGCCGGGCACGGCATCCAGCCGGTATATCTGATAGCGCTGACCGTTCAGCTCGAGGTTGGACCGGGCGTGGAAGCTATCGCTCATGTGGACTCCTGCGGGACGGCAACATAGGTTTGCGGCGCGATATTGCCGCGAAATTTGGCGTCGGACGGTAGAAGACCAGAAATGCCCCTGCAACGGTCCAACGCGGGAGGCTGCAAGTATATCGCAAAGGCGGCCGGCGCGGGCAGCTCAGGCATCAAGCAGACCGCGTGCCGCTTCGATGATGGCGCGCCGCCGCAATAGCACTTGCCACCGGCTGCCGCCGCACTGGCGCCACAGCACAGCGGAACGAATGCCGGCCAGTAGCAGCGCGCGGATCAATGCCGCATTGTCCGGATCGGTGAGTAATGCGGATTCGCCGTTGACCATGACCCGTGGCGTCAAGGTGCTGATGGTTTGTTGGTAGAGGTCGCCGAGGCGGGCGAGGACGTTGGTATGGGTTTCGCTGTCGAAATAGGCGGCTTGGGCCTGGGCTGCTTCAAGCCCCTCGCGCAAGCGTGTCTGCATCTGCGTATCGCCGCGGAGCTTGCGTTCCAAAAACAGCACCGACACGGCATAGCGCGCTACTTCCGCATCGCGACTGCGTGCGCCCTTGGCGCCGAGCTGGCTGAGCAGAACTTGCAGTCCGGTGCGCAGCGGCTCCAGGCCACCGTATACATCGACCACATTTGGCGCATCGATCATCAACAGACTGTGTATGGCCGCCGTGGACGCCGGTGTAAATTCTTTCCCTTTCCGCGCGGTTTGCTGGACTTCGGCCGCCGCCTGAAACAATCCGGCCAGCGCGATGGTGCGGTCAACGATGGTGTGGGCCATAAACGATGTCAGTCCGGCAGGGCATCTGCGCCGGGCACTATATCGGATTCAACGTCCCGTGACACGGCGCGCTTTGCAGCAACCGTCATTGAATGATGCCGCCGCCTAGACAATGTTCGCCCTGGTAGAACACGATCGACTGGCCCGGCGTGACGGCCCGTTGCGGTGAATCGAAACGGACTCGCAGCCGATCCGCGCAGGCGTCCACGGAACAGGGTTGCTCGGGCTGACGGTATCGGATCCTCGCTTCACACCGCAGTGGCAAGGATGGCGGACGGGCGGCGATCCAGTGTACTTGGCCGGCTTCCAACTCGGTGCGGAACAAGGCCGGATGGTCGCGTCCCTGGGCGACGATCAAGACGTTGCGCTGCAAATCCTTCGCCGCAACGTACCAAGGTTGTTCGTCGTAGCCGGCGACCCCTCCGATCTGCAAACCCTGCCGCTGCCCGAGCGTGTAGTACATCAAGCCCTGATGCCGCCCCAAACGTGCGCCGCCGACCGTTTCGATCTCGCCCGGCTGCGCCGGAACATAGCGCGATAGGAAGTCGCGAAATTTGCGCTCGCCGATAAAGCAGATGCCGGTACTGTCCTTTTTGCCGTGGTTGGCAAACCCGGCTTCTCGGGCGAGCTTACGCACTTCGGATTTTTCCATTTCGCCAAGAGGAAACAGAGCATGATCGAGTTGCTGCTGATCGAGCAGATAGAGGAAATAACTCTGATCCTTTTTCGCGTCGAGGCCTTTCAATAGCCGCACTGTCCCGTCCCCTGCGATGCGGGCGTAATGGCCCGTGGCGATGCCCCCGGCGCCAAGTGCAAGCGCATGATCGAGGAAAGCGCGGAATTTGATTTCCCGGTTGCACAGCACATCGGGATTCGGTGTGCGGCCGGCTCGATATTCGCGTAGAAAATGTTCGAACACGCGTTCCCAGTATTCGCCCGAGAAGTTGACCGTGTGCAACGGTATATCGAGTCGGGCGGCAACCATTTGCGCGTCGCGCAAGTCTTCGGCCGCGGTACAGTATTCCTCTGTGTCGTCCTCTTCCCAATTTTTCATGAACAAGCCCTCCACTGCATAACCCTGCTGCTGCAGCAACATCGCTGCGACCGCGGAGTCGACGCCACCAGACAAGCCAACCATTATGCGTTTCTTGGACATTGGAATCGGGAAAGGTGCGCGGTCTGCCGGGGATCGTGGAAGCGTATCAGTCTGGGCGGGTCACGCGGTGTTCGGGTCCAACTCCCCGAGTAACTCCAGCGGGTATCGGCGGCCGGCCAGGTAATCGTGGATGCAACGCATCACCATGGGGCTGCGCAGTTCGGGGCGCCGCGTTTCGAGATCAGCCGGTGAGAGCCACAAGGTCGTGACAATGTCGGGATCGAGCCGGCGTCCGACTTCCGGATCCGCTGCTTCGCCGCAAAAACAGAAGCGCAGATAGGTAATGCCGTTGCCGGTGTTCTGATAACGGTACACGCCGACGATCCCTTGCGGGTTAAACGCACGGCCGGTTTCTTCGAGCGTTTCGCGCACCGCCGCGGTGACCAGGGATTCGCCGGGTTCCAGATGCCCGGCCGGTTGGTTGAGTACTACGCGGTCGGCGTCGCGCTCCTGCACCAAAAGAAAGCGCCCGGAGGATTCAATCAACGCAGCCACTGTAACGTTGGGTTTCCAGGTCATTTGGGGGTTGCAGTGCCTGATGGAGCCGTCAATGTTACACTAAACGGCTCGTCCGATCCCGACCAGCTGGAGTCCGCATGGCCTACGACAAGATTGCAGTTCCCGCCACCGGCGACAAGATTACCGTCAATGACGATTGTTCGCTGACGGTACCCGACCGTCCGATTATCCCGTTCATCGAAGGCGACGGCATCGGTGTGGACATCACCCCTGTGATGCGCAAGGTGGTGGATGCGGCGGTGCAGAAAGCCTATGGCGATCGCCGCGCCATTCAGTGGATGGAAGTCTATGCCGGCGAGAAGGCGGTCAAGACATACGGCGGCGATATCTGGATGCCGGACGAAACGTTGGCGGCAGTGCGCGAATTCGTGGTGTCCATCAAAGGCCCGCTGACCACGCCCGTCGGAGGCGGTATTCGTTCCTTGAACGTGGCGCTGCGCCAGGAGCTCGATCTTTACGTATGTCTGCGTCCGGTGCGCTATTTCCGGGGGGTACCGAGTCCCCTCAAAGCGCCGGAAAATACCGATATGGTGATTTTCCGTGAGAACTCGGAGGATATTTACGCCGGCATCGAGTGGGCGGCAGGTACTCCGGAAGTGCGCAAGGTGGTCGAGTTCCTGCAGAACGAGATGGGCGTCACCAAGATTCGCTTCCCGCAAACTTCGGGTATCGGCATCAAACCCGTCTCCGAAGAGGGCACCAAGCGCTTGGTGCGCAAAGCCATTCAGTACGCGATCGACAACGACCGCGACTCGGTGACCCTGGTGCACAAGGGCAATATCATGAAGTTTACCGAAGGTGCTTTCAAAAGCTGGGGTTACGAACTGGCGAAGGAAGAATTCGGTGCCCAGGAAATCGATGGCGGGCCGTGGTGTGCTTTCGACAATCCCAAGACGGGCACTCGCATTACGATAAAAGATGTAATCGCCGACGCGTTTCTGCAGCAGATCCTATTGCGCCCGGCGGAGTACAGCGTGATTGCGACGTTGAATCTCAATGGCGATTATGTTTCCGACGCCTTGGCGGCGCAGGTCGGTGGGATCGGCATTGCGCCAGGCGCCAACATTTCCGACAGCACGGCGATGTTCGAGGCGACCCACGGGACGGCGCCAAAATACGCCGGCAAGGATCAGGTGAACCCGGGTTCGTTGATATTGTCAGCGGAAATGATGTTGCGGCACATGGGCTGGACCGAAGCCGCGGACTTGGTGATCAAAGGCATCGAGGGCGCGATTGCCGCCAAAATCGTGACCTACGATTTTGAACGCCAGATGGAGGGCGCCACCAAAGTCGGCAGTTCCGGTTTCGGCGAGGCCATGATCGGCCACATGTGAGCGCAATGCCGAGCGGCGTATGCTCGGACGGCCAACGCCCGGGCACGCCGACTCGGCTCAACTCATTCCGATTCGCTGGATAACGCGCGGATACTGGACGCTTGCAGGCCCTTAGGGCCGTGGTTGATCTCGAACTGGACTTTCTGCCCTTGTTTTAACGTCTTGTAGCCGTCCATCTCGATGGCGGAGAAGTGTGCGAATACATCCTCTTCGCCGTCGTCTGGTAGGATAAATCCATATCCTTTGGCATTACTGAACCACTTCACCGTTCCAGATGCCATACCCTTTCACCCCTCTAAAACAGCTGTTTCTGTCTCGCTGCTTCGGCCGCTCCTGTGGTGGTATCGAACACCGCGAACGGCAACAAACATGCGGTTCGAGGCGTACAAACATTCAACCGTAGATCATCGGCCCCGCGCAGCAACGCTATTTCCCCAGCGCTTTGGTGCGGTTGCTAGACACTTTCTGACAGCCCAGTAGAATAGTCAAGTATGTGCCTGTATCGGCCTTTTGGGCTATTGAATAATTCTTTGTATTTTCTAAAGTAATTGAGGGCGTCTGGCGTCCTGTCCGGCTTAGGGCGGGCGTGCTTGTAACCCAAATACGGAACGCATTCGGTTAGAATTGGACTATGGCTGAGCAACGGAAGAATCGCGCCGACGACGAACTCGTCGTCGAGCAGGCACGGCCGAAAACCAAGCAGCCGCCCCTGTTCAAGGTGGTCTTGCATAACGACGATTACACCCCCATGGAGTTCGTAGTCGAGGTGCTTGAACAATTCTTCTCCATGAACCGCGAGAAAGCCACGCAGATCATGTTGCACGTGCACACCCGAGGGAAAGGCGTGTGTGGCATCTATACTAAGGACATCGCAGAAACGAAGGTCGCTCAGGTCAACGAATATTCGCGTCAGCATCAGCACCCGCTGTTGTGCGCGATGGAGGCAGCCTGAGCCATGACGAGGTAGCGTCCCCATGCTGAGCAAGGAACTGGAGTTCACTCTCAATCGCGCGTTCAGCGAAGCCCGAGAGAAGCGTCATGAATTCATGACCGTCGAGCATCTATTGCTCGCCTTGCTGGACAACCCGGCAGCGGCGGAGGTGCTGCGGGCGTGCGGGGCCAACATGGACGAGCTGAAGCGGGAGCTGGAAGGATTCCTCGAAGAAACCACGCCCCTACTGGCGCCCAACGACACCCGTGAAACACAGCCCACCCTGGGCTTTCAGCGCGTGCTGCAGCGCGCTGTGCTGCATGTGCAATCGTCGGGTAACAAGGAAGTCACCGGTGCCAACGTCCTGGTTGCCATTTTCAGCGAGCAGGAATCTCAAGCCGTTTATTTCCTCACCAAACAGGACATCACCCGGCTGGATGTGGTCAACTTCATTTCCCATGGCATCTCGAAGGTGCAGGGGGAGGAAGGTGACGACGAGATCGGTGACAACGCCGAAGAAGAAGCGGCGGGCGAAAGCACGGCGCGCAAGCCCCTGGAAAGTTTTGCCACCAATCTCAACGCGGTGGCCCGGCAGGGCAAAATCGATCCGTTGATCGGACGGCGCAATGAAGTCGAACGTACGGTGCAGATACTGTGTCGCCGACGCAAGAACAATCCCATCCTGGTGGGCGAAGCGGGCGTTGGCAAAACCGCCATCGCCGAAGGCCTTGCGAAAATGATCGTCGATGGCGAAGTTCCCGACGTGTTGTCCAACGCGGTCATCTACGCCCTGGACCTCGGAGCGTTGGTGGCGGGTACGAAGTACCGCGGCGATTTCGAAAAGCGTCTGAAAGGCGTGTTGGCGCAGTTGAAGAAGACGCCGGGCGCGGTATTGTTCATCGACGAAATTCACACCATCATCGGCGCCGGTTCCGCGTCCGGCGGCGTCATGGACGCGTCGAACCTGATCAAACCGATGCTGGCATCGGGTGAACTGAAGTGCATTGGTTCCACGACTTATCAGGAATATCGCGGTATTTTCGAAAAGGACCGCGCTTTGGCCCGTCGTTTTCAAAAGATCGACGTGGTCGAACCGACAGTGGAAGAAACCGTTCAGATTCTTCGCGGATTGAAAACGCGTTTCGAGGAGCATCACCACATCAAGTATTCCAATAAGGCGTTGCGCGTCGCCGCGGAGTTGTCGGACCGCTATATCACTGACCGGCATCTGCCCGATAAGGCAATCGATGTGATCGACGAAGCGGGCGCCAACATGCAGCTACAGCCTCCCTCGAAGCGCAAGAAAACGGTCGGCGTCACGGATATCGAAGCCATTGTCGCGAAGATTGCACGAATTCCGCCGAAGAACGTGTCTGCCTCGGACAAGGAAGCGCTTCGCAATCTGGATCGGGACCTGAAACTGGTGGTATTCGGACAGGACGAGGCGATCGATACGTTGTCCGCGGCGATCAAGATGGCCCGATCAGGCTTGGGACACGAGGAGAAGCCGATCGGATCATTCCTGTTTGCCGGTCCCACGGGTGTCGGCAAGACGGAAGTGACACGCCAATTGGCGAAGATCATGGGCATTGAGCTGATCCGCTTCGACATGTCCGAGTACATGGAGCGTCATACGGTCTCTCGCTTGATCGGCGCGCCTCCGGGCTACGTCGGATTCGACCAAGGCGGCCTGCTCACCGACGCCATCATCAAGCATCCCCATTCGGTGCTGCTGTTGGATGAAATCGAGAAGGCGCATCCGGACGTTTTCAACCTGTTGCTGCAAGTCATGGATCACGGCACGCTGACCGACAATAATGGGCGTCGCGCGGACTTCCGCAACGTCGTTTTGGTCATGACCACAAATGCCGGCGCCGAAGAAATGAGCCGCCGATCGATTGGATTCACAAACCAGGACCACTCCACAGATGGAATGGAAGCGATTCGTCGCATATTCACCCCTGAGTTCCGCAATCGCATGGATGCGATTATTCAGTTCAAGGCTTTGGAGGCCGGCACGATCGGACACGTGGTGGATAAGTTCCTGATCGAACTCGAAGCGCAATTGGACGAAAAGAAAGTGGTGCTGGAAGTGGAAGACGAGGCACGCGCATGGCTCGCGGAGCATGGTTATGACCCGAAGATGGGAGCACGACCGATGTCGCGGGTGATACAGGAAAACATCAAGCGCCCGCTTGCCGAAGAGCTGTTGTTCGGAAAGTTGGTCCACGGCGGCCGCGTCCACGTCAGTGTCGACAACGACAAATTGGCCCTGGAGATCGATGCCGAAGAGGCCGTTCACTAGCCATCGTGGCGGTGCGTTCGCCCCAGCGGCGTGCAACTTTCGATCAATGCATCTTACGATGTCCGCCTAGACCACATCCGGCGCACGTATCTACGTGCGCCGGTTTCGTTTGCGCGAATACAAAGCTGGTGTCGAATGATTGACCGATGTTAGCGGGCGCGATAGGTGATGCGGCCTTTGGTGAGGTCGTACGGCGTAAGTTGCACCGTGACAACGTCGCCGGTGAGAATACGGATGTAGTGTTTGCGCATCTTGCCGGAGATGTGAGCAGTCACGACGTGACCGTTCTCGAGCTCGACGCGGAACATAGTGTTCGGCAAGGTTTCCACCACCTTGCCCTGCATTTCGATTGCTTCTTCCTTCGCCATTCGGTGACTGCTCTTCGTTTCGATCCGTTGGATTGAGGTGTGACCATGCCGGCTGGTCGCCGTGCGTAGCTGGCTCATTATCTAAAAATCCGGGCCCGCCGCAAGTGACCAGAATGGTTGCAAGGGAATGGCGCCGAGTCAACCGGTGCGTCGGCGCGCCGCTGGCCGCACCAGGGCAACATGCGGATGGAGAACGGTCGGGTCGATCAGTATTACCATCCCGAGCATATTCATGATGGTTTCCAGATCGAAGCGTGGATCGAAATCCTGCTGCAGATACCGCAATTGATCCGGACTCAGATAGAGAAGTGTCGGTTTGGTGCCGTGTTCGCGTTCGAATTCAGCGGTCAACCGGATGATATGACTCAGCATCTGTCATTCCTTTGTCAGCGGAACCCCCCTGTGCCCCGGATTGTGTGAACCACCCGAATCGGGACCAGCGGAGCCGGTCGGGGCCTCGATGGCACTTGCACGTCTATCCCTTGCGTCGATGCCAGGAGCCTTCCCGAAACTGCTCCAGCGGCCAAAATCGTGCTTTGTAAGCCATTTTCGGTGATTCGTGAATCCAATAACCCAAGTATAGGCATTCCAGCTCTTGTCGCCGGCATTCCTCGATCTGGCACAGCACGGCGAAGGTTCCGATGCTCCGTTGCGGTAGCTGCGGGTCGAAGTAGGTATAGACCGCGGATAATCCATGTTCGAGACGGTCGGTCACGGCCACTGCGACCAACCGCTCCTGGAGGCGGAACTCGTAAAACATCGTGTCGCTCCAGTCGCTCGTCAAGAATTCCAGATATTGTGCGGGATCGGCACTGTCCATGCCGCCCCCTGGATGCCGGGCCGCAACGTAGCGGCGGTAGAGATCGAATTGCGCCTGCCGAAACACCGGTTCAAGTGCCACTACCGTCATGTCTTGGTTGCGCGCCCATGCCCGGCGTTGGCTGCGGTTGGGTCGAAACTCCCGGACTGGGATGCGAACTGGAACGCAGGAGTCGCAGGCTGGACACGATGGCCGGTAGATATGACGGCCGCTGCGGCGAAATCCATAGAGCGTCAGACGGCTATAGATATGGTTGTCGAGGCGTACCGATGGGTCCGCAAACAGGGTGCGCGCCGTACGCGACGCGAGATAGCTGCAGGAATGTTCCGGCGTCGCATAGAAAGCAAGCCGCCGCAAATCGGTTCGACCGCGCGGGTCGTAGCTCATCGCGCCGAACCTGTAAAAGCGTCCGCGGTTGCGCGATCGCTCCAGGCGGCGGCCATCGGCGGCTGTTGACACCAGCGCTGCAATAGCTTTAGAAATTCAGCGCGCGGAATGTTTCGCGCACCGAGACTGTTCAGGTGGGCCGTTTCTACCTGGCAATCGATCAACTCAAAGTCCCAATGACTGAGGTTATCCACAAGAGACACAAACGCCGCCTTCGACGCATCGGTGGCGTGCGCAAACATCGATTCGCCGAAAAACACTTTGCCGATGGCAACGCCGTAGAGACCGCCCACGAGTTTCCCAGACTCCCAAGCTTCTACGGAATGTGCATGGCCAAGCCGGTGCAGTCGCATGTAAGCGGTCACCATATCATCGACGATCCAAGTGCCATTCTGGCCCGGGCGAGGCGCCGCGGCACAACTTTCGATTACTTGGTCGAATGCCCGGTCGAAGCTAAGTTGGAAACGCTGTTGGCGCATGGTTTTTCGCAGGCTGCGACTGACCCGCAGTTGCTCCGGGAAAAGCACCGAGCGCGGCTCCGGGCTCCACCAGAGGATCGGTTGACCTTCGGAAAACCACGGGAATATGCCGTTGCGATAGGCATTCAACAGGCGCTCGGGCTTCAGGTCGCCGCCGATTGCCAGGAGGCCGTTCGGGTCGCGCAGCGCGAGCCGCGCCGACGGAAACGGCGTTTCAGGCAGGGCAGGGTCGAGCCAGTAGGGCGCAGTCATACAACAATGGTAAGGCGCAAAGGCAGCTTCGTCACCCGTCGGCGTGGCGCAGCAACCGGCATCGTGTTTTGTGCGTCCCGGCGACCGACATTGAAGTCCTGTCCACAAGCATTAGAGTACACAACTGGTGAGCTGACCGCGGCAATGGCCGCAAGAGATCATGACCAATACGGTATTTCAAGATACGCGGGCCTGTGTATTCGATGCTTATGGCACCTTGTTCGATGTGCATACGGCGGTAGCGGCCCACCAAGGACGCATTGGAGCCCACGCGCAACAAGTATCGGCCGTTTGGCGGACCAAACAGCTCGAATACACTTGGTTACGCAGCTTGATGGGCCGCTACGGCGACTTCTGGAACGTCACCAAGGATGCGCTCGATTTCGCCTTGGAGACGTATGGGGTCGTCGACGACAAACTGCGCGCGGACTTGCTCGCGGCGTACGGTCATCTTGGTTGCTATCCCGAAGTGCGCCAGGTGTTGACGGCTATCAAAGCCGCGGGGATACCTTGTCTGGTGCTGAGTAACGGCACGCCGCAGATGCTGGACGAGGCGATCGACAACGCGGATCTGACAGGTCTGTTCGAAGGCGTGCTCACGGCCGACGTCGCGCAAATCTACAAACCCGATCCGCGGGTCTACCAACTGGCTGTCGCCCGTACCGGGCTCGAACCAGGCAAGATCGCTTTTCAATCTTCAAACGCTTGGGACATCGCCGGCGCCGCCAGCTTCGGTTTCCGGACCGCTTGGATCAACCGCTTCGAACAGAAGCGTGAACGACTTCCGTTCTCCGCCGACGCCGAACTGCGTGATTTACGCGGCTTACCGTCGCTTCTGGGCCTGGCCGGTGAATGAGTGCAGGTTCCGTTTCCAAGCCTTAACATAACGAAATTTCCCGCGAGGATCGAACGGTGGCGCAGTTGCAACCCGCGCAAGCAGCATTTATCAGCCGTAGACGAAGATTGACCAGGGCATGGCCCTTTGTGGGCGGCGGCCTACTGGCGGCGCTCGCTTTGTTCAGCGGCTGGTTGTATGTGAAGAACCCGCTGTTGATCAATCCGTTGGAGATTGTGCAGCGTCTGCAAGGCGGCGGGCTGGACCCTTCCACGCTGATGACCATGGCTGGATTGTTGCCAGTGGTCTTTTTGAGCAGCATTTTTCTGGTGCTCCTTCTGATTTTGTTTACATTTGCCAAATTTCGCACCGAGAGTAAATATCTGGCCCTGCTCGAGGAGCTGGATTCCCCTCGCTCCTGAGGCCGATTCCCCAGGCACTTGCATCGGCAATCGGTTGCGCCAAACTGGGTGAAATCCACAAACCCGCCACCGCAGTCATGCCGTATAGCGCCACCTCGTTGATGTCTGAGTTTGTTACCCGCGACGTGAAGCGGTCCGTGATCAGCAAACCGGAGGGATTCACGTTTGATCCCGGCCAGGGCATCGAACTGGCAATCGACGAACCTAACTGGCGGAACGAATCCCGGCCTTTCACGCCGACTGCATCGCACGACGATCGGGTATTGGGATTCACCATCAAAGCCTACGCTGACCACGACGGTGTCACGCGACGCCTGCGTGCACTGGAACCGGGCGCGGGGCTGGCGATCTCGGAACCATTCGGCACTATCCGCTATGCGGGGAAGGGCATTTTCGTTGCCGCCGGGGCCTGCGTGACGCCCTTCATCGCCGTCCTCAGGCAGCTGGCCCGTGGGGATCATCCCGGTGGGCATGGGTTGATATTTTCCAACAAAACACCGGCGGACGTGATCTGCGAACCGGAATTGCGCCACCACCTAGACGAGCGCTGTTCACTCACATGCCCCCGCGAAAGTGCGCCGGGGTACCACGCCAAACGCGTCGCTCGGGATTACCTGGCCGCCAACATCGATGACGATCAGCAGCGTTTCTACGTCGGTGGCCCCCGGAAGTCCGTGACAGCCGTCAACGCCGCCCTCGAGGATCTGGGAGCGGCTCCCGAAGCGCTGGTATTCGAGCGTTGAGCGGCCTTTTAGCGCCAGAATCGGGTATAATCCCGTGCCGGATGGCTGCACTCGAAGGGTTCCGAGATGTCGATTTTATCTGTACTTTTCATTGCCGGGTTCGTGCTGGTACTAGTAGCATTCGGATCGATTTTTCTGCTGACCGAATGCAATCGCAAGCGCGTGCCGAAACCATCGCCGTGGCAGTATGGAAGTGGCGCGTACCACGATCGCCAGAGCCTGCCACCCATCAGTCATGCTGTGACGAGTACGCCCACAGGCAGCTCGGATCTCAGTGCTTGGCCGACCAGCAAATCGGTTCCGAATCGCCGTTCGCAGCATCATCGCTGATCCGGGGGGCGCGCGCGGGGCGTAACCTCGACGTCGCGACTTTCGCGCGGGCCAGCGCCCCGTGGTCTTTCCTTACTCCTGTTCCCTATCGACAAACCGCAAGGCAGGACGCCAGCATCGGGCCATGATTGCCACCGTCGTCTCCATTTATTCGTTGTTGTTGGCGACAGCCATCATGCTGTTGGGGTCCGGCTTGCTGGGTACGCTGCTGGGTGTTCGCGCCGGAATCGAGCAGTTTTCCGCGGCCGTGACCGGCATCATCATGTCGGGCTATTTCGTCGGTTTCGTGATCGGCTCCTACCGTGGCCCCGGCATTGTGCGCAGAGTAGGGCACATACGCACCTTTACCGCCTTTGCCGCGATTGCCGCGGCGTGCGTGATTGTGCACGGACTGCTCGTCAACCCGTACGTCTGGTGGGTACTGCGCGTGATCACCGGCATCTGTATGGTAGGCCTGTATCTGGTCATCGAAAGCTGGTTGAGCGGCCAGACCGACAGCAGCCGGCGCGGCAAGATCTTTGCTACATATATGGCCGTCAATCTGTTCGCCCTGGGTCTCGGCCAGTTTCTGTTTTTGATCTACGGCGCGCAGGACGTGGCCAGTTTTGCATTGGTGGCGTTGTTCTTGTCGTTGGCGTTGGTGCCGGTTGCGCTGACCCGCATGCCCGAACCGCCGCCGGTGGAAATGCCGCACCTGCGGTTGCGGCGTCTGATCGCGATTTCGCCCTTAGGCACCGCCGGCGCCCTGTGCACCGGGTTGGGTAATGGTGCGTTTTGGGGGATGGCGCCGTTGTTCGGCCACGATATCGGTCTTAGCAATGCCGGGGTCGCGACTTTCATGGCAGCTGTAATTATCGGCGGCGCCGTGCTGCAATGGCCGATCGGGCATTTCTCCGATCGCCATGATCGACGCGCAGTGCTGGCACTGGTGGCGTTATTCTCCGCCATAGCGGCGGGGTTCGTGTTTCTCTCCGCGCGCGGCGTTCTCCCCGGCCTTGAGGCGGCGGCGATTCTGTTTGGTGGCTTTTCATTTTCGGTGTATTCACTCGCGGTCGCGCACACCAATGACCACATCAATCGCAGCGAAGTACTTGCGGCTACCCAGGGCTTGCTGCTGCTCAACGGTATCGGCGCCGCGATCGGTCCGCTGTTGGCCGGTCTGCTCGTCGAAAGCTTCGGCCCGCGGAGTCTGTTCGCGTATTTGACGCTCCCTTATGGGCTATTGGGTCTGTTCGCGCTCTACCGAATGAAGGTCTCGGCGCCGGTTCCGCTGGACGACCAATCTGAATTCGTGATGATGGCACGCACCGCGACGGTTGCGGCCGAACTGGACCCGCGCGCCGAATCGGCCGAGCCGGTTACCAATTAATCTTTGGCCGTTTTGTATGGCGTATGTTCCGCCAGTTCGTCCATGTAATGTTGCATCCCCACCTGTTCCCGGCGCAGAAAGTCGCCGATTGCGGTGGCAAATCCGGGGTCCGCGATCCAGTGCGCGGACCACGTTGGCGTCGGCTCGAACCCGCGACTGATTTTGTGTTCTCCTTGAGCGCCAGGCTCGAATAGCTGCAACTGCTCATCAATGCAGTAGTCGATTCCCTGGTAATAGCACAATTCGAAATGCAGGCTATGGTAGTCCGCGTTGCAGCCCCAATGCCGACCGTAAAGTGTGTCATCGCTGCGAAAGCAAATGGCGGTCGCCACGTAGCGCGCACCGTCGCGCGCCATGACCAGCAGCAGACGTTCACCCATGGTCCTGGCGATCTCCTGAAAAAAACCGGGATTGAGTGTCGCCACTCCCCATTTTTTATCAAAAGTGGTGCGGTAAAGTTCCGCCGCCACTTCCAGCTGATATTCCGTCGCCTGGTGCCCGTGCACGCGTTCGATCTGCAGCCCCGATTCTTCGACGCGCCGGCGTTCGCGCTTCAGCTTCTTGCGCTTCTGGGCGCTGAACCCCTCCAGGAAGTGATCGAAATTGCGATAGCCGCGATTGTGCCAGTGGAACTGGCAGCCGGTGCGACGCATCATGCCGGAATCTTCCATCAATTCGATCTCGGCTTCAGGCGGAAATAGCCAATGCAGTGAGGACACCCGCAGGCGTCGGGCGAGTTCCAAAGATGCGTCGAGCAAAGCCTGTCTGATTTCCGTCCCCGGCGCCAGCAGGCGCGGGCCGGTTGCAGGCGTGTACGGGATTGCGGCAACCAGCTTCGGATAATACTGGCCGCCGGCACGCCCGTACGCGTCTGCCCAAGACCAGTCGAACACGAACTCGCCGTAGGAGTTGTCCTTTAGATATAGGGGCGCTGCCCCGACCAAAGAGTCGCGGTCGTCGTAGGCGGCGAGATGCTGCGGCAGCCAGCCGAACTCCGTACCCACGCATCCGTGGTGTTCCAGCGCAGCCAGAAACGCGTGTTGCAGGAACGGATTGCCGCTCCGGGCGACCCGGTTCCAGTCAGCAGCCGAGATCTGGTCGATGGAATCGTGAACCCTGACGCGCATGGCCATTGCTGAAGGGATGCTGTTGAACGTCGGCCGCCGGGTAAAAGCGGCACGGATTTCTCGAGCCGGCACCCGGCGCGGATGCCGGCCGATTGGACTTTATTTGCCGGTTTCTACGCTATCCAAGAATTTTTCGGCGTCCAGCGCAGCCATGCAGCCAGTTCCTGCCGAGGTTACCGCTTGTCGATAGACGTGATCCATCACGTCGCCGGCAGCGAACACGCCCGGCACACTGGTCGCGGTCGCGTTACCGTCCAGTCCCGATTGCACGCGGATATAACCGCCCTGCATGTCCAACTGGCCTTCGAAGATTGCGGTATTCGGCTTATGTCCGATGGCGATGAACAAACCGTGGACCGGCAGTTCCTTCAATTCGCCGGATTTCACATTCTTGATCTGAATCCCGGTCACACCGGAATCGTCGCCGAGCACTTCTTCCAACACGTGGTCCCACTCGATGCTTACATTACCCGATTCGGACTTCGCGATCAGTTTGTCGGAAAGAATTTTTTCCGAACGAAACTTGTCCCGACGATGCACGACGGTCACGTGATCGGCGATGTTCGCCAAATAGAGCGCTTCTTCGACTGCCGTATTACCGCCACCGATTACCGCTACTTTCTGATTCTTGTAGAAGAACCCGTCGCAGGTCGCGCAGGCGGAAACGCCGCGGCCCTTGAACTTCTCTTCCGATTCCATGCCCAGGTACATAGCGCTGGCGCCGGTGGCAATGATCAAGGCATCGCAAGTGTAAGTCGCCGCGTCACCGTTCAACGTAAACGGTCGGTCGCTGAAGTCCGCTTTGTTGATGTGGTCGAATATCACCTCGGTGTCGAAGCGTTCCGCGTGCTTGCGCATGCGCTCCATCAGTTCCGGTCCCATGACGCCACTGTCATCCCCCGGCCAGTTGTCCACATCCGTAGTGGTCATCAATTGGCCGCCTTGCTCCAGACCGGTCACCAGAACCGGATCGAGTCCTGCCCGCGCCGCGTACACGGCGGCAGTGTAGCCGGCTGGACCGGAGCCCAGAATCAACAGTCGGCAATGCTTGGTTTCGCTCATGTATAATGCACTCCAGATTGACAGCCAGGGCCTATGCCGCGAAATCAGGCCGTTTAGACGGGCTACCGCAGCCGATCAGCATGCAGCCGGCAGAATACTGTGCGGGCTTCGAGGAGGCGCGGGGCCAGATCCTGTGACCGGGCCGTAAGAACAACTTTACCGGCGCAACGGCATTCCGGCCGCGATTGTTGCGTGGCCCAGGAGTCGGTCCGGCATCCGCCAATGACTTTTCAACAGCCCGGTAATGGTACGGAAACCCGCCTGTAGGGTAAAGCCGCACCCAATGTTGAGAGGATCTCATGCACATCGGTATTCCCAGGGAAGTGAAAATCCGCGAAGGACGCGTCGGTTTGATTCCGGAGGCGTGCGCGGAACTGGTCCGCGCTGGTCACCGCGTACTACTCGAAACGGGGGCAGGTGCCGAGAGTGGTTATTCCGATAGTCTCTACCGTAACGCCGGCGTGGAAATCATGGACGATGCCGAGTCGCTGTATGGTTCGGCGCAGCTGATCGTCAAGGTAAAGGAACCACAAGCGCAGGACCTGGCGCTGCTCAACCCATCCCACACGCTGTTTTGTTACCTGCATTTGGCCGCGGAACCGGCCCTCGCTCGACGCTTGCAGGAAATCGGGGTGACGGCAATCGCTTTCGAGACTGTCGTGCAGGGCGGCGCGTTGCCTTTGTTGCGACCCATGAGCGAGATTGCGGGGCGCTTATCGGTGCAGGCCGGCGCACATTTTCTGCAGTCGCCGCAAGGCGGTCGGGGCGTTCTACTGGGCAGTCTGCCGGCTGCGCCCCGGGGTCGAGTGGTGGTGATTGGCGCCGGCAGCGCCGGTGGCGCGGCCGTGGCGTTGGCCGCGGCATTGGGCGCCAATGTCATCGTGTTCGACCGGAAATGGGATCGCCTCGAGGCCATGCGCGCGCTCGGCGCCAACGTCACGGCGTTGTACCCATACGCGGATCGCGTCGCACAAGCAGTCCAGGAGGCCGACCTGCTGATCGGCGCGGTCCTGGTGACCGGAGACCGCGCGCCGCATGTGGTGAGCGCGGCAACCGTGGCACGCATGGCGCCAGGGACGGTTATTGCGGATATATCCGTCGACCAGGGCGGCTGTATCGAGACCACCCGGCCCACCAACTGGGAGCAGCCGACGTACACCGAGCACGGGGTGGTCCATTTCGCCGTCACCAACATGCCCGGCGCGGTTCCGAGAACCGCTTCTCAGGCGCTGTCCGCCAACCTGATACCCTACGTTCACGCGTTGGCCCAGGGGAACTGGGAGGCGCATCCGGAGCTTCAGTCCGGCCTCAATGTGCGGGCCGGGGAAATCGTCCACCCTGTGGTCAGCCAGGCCCTTGCTATGGACGCTAAAGTCGTGAATAATTAAAATCTTACAAATATATTCTACCAGATAGGATTATCTTCTTTTGGCCCAAGCCCGGCGTAAGAATTCTGTTGCCAAGCCACTCAGCATCCATGTCGCCCGTGGGTTGCGGGAAGGGGCATTGTTCGTACTGGGTGCGATCGCGATCTATTTTCTGATCGCCCTGGTCAGCTATCACCATCTCGATCCAGGTTGGTCCCACAGTGCGCGGTTGGACAAGGTCGCCAACGCCGGTGGCCGGGTCGGAGCCTGGTTCGCCGACGTGTTGCTGCTGTTGGCCGGCTTCATGGCGTATCTGCTGCCGGTGATGATCGCTTACAGCGGATGGCTGATTTTCCGCGGGCGTACGCCCTCGGGTGCGTTCGATATGCGGATTTTCGCGCTGCGCTGGTTGGGATTCCTCGTCACCCTGGCGGCTGGCGCGGGCCTGGCGAGCCTGCATTTCGACGTGCCCGCCGGCATGCTGCCGGAGCCCAGCGCCGGGGGCATTCTGGGCAACCTGGTGGGTGTCTCGTTAACACGGGCGTTCGGCCTGCTCGGGGCCACGCTGTTGCTGCTGGCATTGTTCCTGGCCGGAGTCACGCTGTTCACCGGGCTGTCCTGGCTGGCGCTCATGGACCAGGTCGGTCGCTTCAGTCTCAACGCCGTGCGTTACGGGCGCTACTCGATCAGCCGGTTGCGTGAATATCTCGCCGGCCGCCAGGCTCGCCAGGAACGGGAGGTGGCGGCCAAAGTCGACCAGGAACGTAAACAACTACGCCGACCGCCGAAGATCGAGCCGGTGATCAGAACCTTGGAGCCGAGCGTCCGCGTCGAGAAAGAGCGCCAGGTCCCGCTTTTTGAATCCCCGACGGACGCCGAACGACCGCCCTTGTCACTGCTCGATCCGGCGCAGAAATCCGAAGGTGGTTATTCCAACGAAGCTTTGGAAGCGATGTCGCGCTTGGTCGAAATGAAACTGGAGGATTTCGGCATCGAAGTGCAGGTGGAGTCGGTGCATCCCGGCCCCGTGATCACACGCTTCGAACTGCAGCCGGCAGCCGGTGTGAAAGTCAGTCAGATCAGCAATCTCGCCAAAGACCTGGCCCGCGCATTGTCGGCCATCAGTGTACGGGTGGTGGAGGTCATCCCAGGCAAGTCGACGGTCGGTCTGGAGATCCCCAACGAACACAGGGAATTGGTGGCGCTATCGGAGATCATGCAGTCGAATGAATATGACAAGGCGCCGTCACCCCTGTCCTTGGGTTTGGGCAAGGACATCGGCGGGCACCCGGTAGTGGTCGATCTGGCAAAAATGCCTCACCTGCTGGTGGCCGGTACCACCGGTTCCGGTAAATCAGTCGCGATCAATGCGATGGTGCTGTCGTTGCTGTTCAAGGCGACTCCGGCCGATGTGCGTCTCATTATGATCGATCCGAAAATGTTGGAACTTTCGGTGTACGAAGGCATCCCACACCTTTTGACGCCGGTGGTAACCGATATGAAGGACGCCGCCAATGCACTGCGTTGGAGCGTAGGCGAGATGGAGCGCCGTTACCGGCTCATGGCCGCGCTTGGTGTGCGCAACATTGCCGGCTACAACCGCAAGGTACGGGATGCGGAAGAGGCGGGTGAGCCGATCCCCGACCCCCTCTGGAACGCCGACGAACAGCTAGGCGGTGAAGACGAGCGACCGTTGCTGGGGCATTTGCCGTACATCGTCGTGATCATCGATGAATTTGCCGACATGATGATGATCGTCGGCAAGAAGGTGGAAGAATTGATTGCGCGCTTGGCGCAGAAGGCGCGGGCGTCGGGTATCCACCTGTTGCTGGCCACCCAGCGGCCATCGGTGAACGTGATTACCGGCCTGATCAAAGCCAACATTCCCAGTCGGATCGCGTTTCAGGTCTCGTCCAAGGTGGATTCGCGCACTATTCTCGACCAGATGGGCGCCGAACAACTGCTGGGACACGGCGATATGTTGTATCTGCCTCCCGGTAGCGGCATGCCGGTGCGGGTACACGGTGCATTCGTTTCCGACGCGGAAGTCCACCGGGTGGTCGAGCAACTGCGCAAACGCGGTGAACCCGATTACCTGGAAGACATCGTCTCCGAGGAACAGGAAGCGATGGTGCAACTGCCGGGCGAAAGCCCACCGGATGCGGACGGAGAGACCGATCCGTTGTACGACGAAGCCGTGCGTGTGGTGACCGAATCTCGGCGGGCATCGATATCGGCGGTGCAGCGGCGACTCAAGATCGGCTACAACCGTGCCGCGCGTATGATCGAAACCATGGAAATGGCCGGCATCGTCAGCGAAATGCAGTCCAACGGCAGCCGCGAGGTGTTGGCGCCGCCGCCACCGAAGGGTTGATGCGCTGTAAGCCAAGCGTAGACCGTAAAAGTCGCCCAGAGCGAACTGAGTAAAAGCGAGATCCTATGTCCACTAACGCAGTACGAACGATCGTTGCGCTGTTTCTGTTTTGGTGCATGGGGGCGGTGAGTGCCGGCGCCCTACAGCAGTTGCGCGATTTTCATCGACAGGTCCGGAATTTTCATGCGCGTTTCGATCAGGACGTCATCGGTAGCGAAGGATCCGTGTTGCAGGCGTCGAGCGGTGAGGTGTGGCTACAGCGGCCGGATCGTTTCCGCTGGGATTATGGCAAGCCGTATCCGCAGCTTATCGTCAGCGATGGCAGCAAGCTCTGGGTGTACGACAGCGAACTGGAGCAGGTAACGGTCAAGCGCCTCGATCAGGCGGTCGGGAACGCGCCGGCGCTGGTCCTGAGCGGCAAGCATCCCCTGGAGCAGGATTTCGAAATCCGTCAATTACCGGATCGGGACGGGCTGAGCTGGGTGGAACTGACACCTAAAAAGCCGGAGGCGGATTTCCAGAACGTCCAGCTCGGCTTCGGTGACGATTTACAGCGTATGGTGCTGCACGACAACTTCGGCCAAACTACCCATATCCGCTTCAGCGACGTGCGCCGTAATCAGCACCTCGATCCGTCCTTGTTCCGCTTCGTGGTACCCGATGGGGTCGAAGTCGTCGGAGAGATGCGCTAGAAGGGTAAAGCCGGTCATTATCCGCATGTCTACCCTATCGATTATGGCTCCCTCGCTGCAAACACAGGATTTTCGCCCCCTTGCCGATCGCATGCGGCCGCGCATGCTGGATGAATTCGTCGGCCAGGAGCACATCCTGGGACCGGGCAAACCGCTGCGGCTCGCTCTGGAAGCGGGAAAACTGCATTCGATGTTGTTGTGGGGACCTCCCGGTACGGGCAAGACCACGTTGGCGCGGATGATCGCGCAACTGGGCAATGCCGAGTTTTTAAGCATTTCCGCAGTGTTGTCCGGGGTCAAGGAAATCCGCGCCGCGATTCAGCGGGCGCGCGAGATTCGCGCCGCCGAACAACGTCGTACGGTGCTGTTTGTCGATGAAGTTCATCGCTTCAATAAGGCGCAACAGGACGCATTCTTACCGCACGTCGAAGACGGGACGGTAACGTTCATCGGCGCGACGACGGAAAACCCGTCCTTCGAGCTGAACAATGCATTGCTGTCACGCGCGCGCGTGTACGTGCTCCGGCGTCTGCAAGACGCACACACCCGTGCGATCATCGACCGTGCGTTGGCAGATGATGATCGCGGCCTGGGCGAACGGGCGCTCGATGTCGGCGAATCGTGTCGCGATTTGCTGGCGCAAGCGGCCGACGGCGATGCCCGGCGCGCGCTCAATCTGCTGGAAGTTGCAGCCGATCTGGCGCAGACCGTGGATGGCCGCGAAGCGGTCACCGAAGGCGTGGTACACGAAGTGGTAGCGGAGGGCGTGCGGCGTTTCGACAAAGGTGGCGACAGCTTCTACGATCAGATCTCGGCGTTGCACAAATCCGTGCGCGGTTCCGCGCCGGACGCGGCGCTCTATTGGCTGGCGCGGATGCTGGATGGGGGTTGTGATCCGCTTTATATCGCTAGGCGGGTGGTGCGCATGGCGAGTGAGGACATCGGCAACGCCGACCCACGGGCGCTGGGAATCGCCCTGGACGCATGGCAGGTGCACGAACGGCTTGGTAGTCCGGAGGGCGATTTGGCAATTGCGCAGGCGGTCGTGTACCTGGCGTGCGCGGCGAAGAGCAATGCAGTGTATAGCGCATTCGGCGCAGCCATGGACGACGTGCGCCGGCATGGTTCCGAGGAAGTGCCGGTGCACCTTCGCAATGCACCGACCCGATTGATGAAGGAGCTCGGGTACGGTCACGCATACCGGTACGCACACGACGAGCCGGACGCATACGCGGCCGGCGAACACTATTTCCCGGACGCAATGGGCGAGCGGCGCTATTATCGTCCGGTGCCCCGCGGCCTTGAAATCAAGATTGCGGAAAAGTTGCATTATCTGCGGGCACTCGACAAGGCAAAGAAGGATGCGCCGTCGTGAAGCGAACCCTGGGAGGCGAAGCTTGATCGCTCAACTGCTTGCCATCGCAGTCGGCGGCGCGATGGGGGCACTGCTGCGCTTCGGTGTGGTAACCGGTGTCGCCGTATTCGCCGGACGCACCTTTCCTTACGGCACGATGGCAGCGAATGTGCTCGGCTGCCTTACCATGGGCGTGCTGTACGTATTGTTTTTCGAGCGCATGGCGGTGAGTCCCGAGCTGCGCGCAGCATTGCTGGTTGGTTTGCTGGGTGCGTTCACGACTTTTTCGTCATTTTCGATCGAGACGCTGGTGTTGGTGGAAAACGGCGAAAACGCGCGCGCGCTGCTGAACGTTGCGCTGAGCGTTTTTCTGTGTCTCGGCGCAACCTGGGTGGGAATGGTAGCGGGACGACAATTATGAAGAGCGTGGATGTGGTCATGGTACGCATATATCTGACCGAGGAAAAAGCACATATGCGCACTCTGATGGCAAGATTGCACGACCAGGAAAAAGTGTGCGGCGTAACTGTGTTTCGAGGGATATCGGGCTTCGGTAAGAGCGGCAAGGTGCATTCGTCCACGCTGTTGGAGATGTCCCTTGACTTGCCCGTGGTGGTGGAGTTCTTCGATACCCCTGACAAGGTCGAAAAGATACTCGCGCATCTGAATACTTTCATCGATCCGGGCCATATCGTAAGCTGGCCGGCCCGCGTCAACGTCGCAGACTGATCCGATATGCTGGACCCCAAACTCCTTCGCACCGATCCCGGTGAAATCGCGGCGCTACTGAGCAAGCGCGGTTTCAAGTTTGATGTCGAACGTTTCCAGGCGCTCGAAACGCGCCGCAAACATCTGCAGGTCGAAACCCAGGATCTGCAAAACGAGCGCAATACCAGGTCCAAGTCCATTGGCAAGGCCAAAGCCAGCGGCGAAGATATCCAGCCGCTGCTGGATCAGGTGGCGCAGTTGGGCGAGCGGCTGAAAGCGGCCCAAGTCGAACTGGTCGCGCTGCAAGAGGAATTGCACGCGCTGCAGTTGGAAATCCCAAATCTGCCCCACGAATCGGTGCCTGACGGTGAAAGTGAGGCCGAGAATGTCGAAGTGCGACGCTGGGGTGAACTGCCGGCGTTCGACTTCGAACCGCGCGATCATGTCGATCTGGGCGCGGGCTTGGGAATGCTGGACGGTGAGACCGCGGTCAAACTCACGGGCTCGCGATTCGTTGTTCTGCGCGGCCCATTGGCCCGACTGCAACGGGCACTGACCCAATTCATGCTCGATCTCCATACCGCCGATCACGGCTACGAAGAAGTGTACGTGCCTTATATGGTGAATGCCGACAGTTTGCGCGGCACCGGGCAACTGCCGAAATTCGAACAGGATCTGTTCGCATTGCAGGGCGAATTCGCTTATTACCTGATTCCGACCGCCGAAGTGCCGGTCACCAACATGGCGCGGGACGAAATTCTGGATCCCAAGCAGCTACCGTGCCGCCGGGTTGCCCACACGCCTTGTTTCAGATCAGAAGCCGGTTCATATGGCAAAGACACGCGGGGCATGATTCGGCAACATCAATTCGAAAAGGTCGAGCTGGTGCAGTTGGTGAAACCGGATGACTCCTACCGAGCCTTGGAAGCGTTGACCGGCCACGCCGAGGAAGTGCTCAAGCGTCTGCGCCTGCCGTACCGTGTAGTCAGCCTCTGTGCCGGTGACATGGGGTTTTCCGCCGCCAAAACGTACGATCTCGAAGTTTGGCTGCCGGGGCAGTCCGCCTATCGGGAAATCTCGTCCTGCAGCAACTTCGAGGATTTCCAGGCCCGCCGCATGCAGGCTCGGTGGCGTAATCCAGAGACCGGCAAGCCGGAACTGTTGCACACCCTGAACGGTTCCGGACTCGCCGTTGGCCGCGCTTTGGTGGCGATTATGGAGAATTACCAGCAGGCCGACGGAAGCATCCGTGTGCCGGAGGTGCTGGTGCCCTATATGGGCGGCATCACCACCATCGGCCGCTGACGGCTATCCCGAATAGAATATACAGTCGCCGTGGAAATTGTCGGATAATTCAATAATTAGCCTGTAAGGTGGCGGCGACGCCGCGGGCGCCTGAGACAGCGTTATGGACTTTTTCCCGATCTTTCTGAACCTCAAAAATCGCCGTTGTCTGGTGGTCGGTGGCGGCGAAGTGGCGGCCCGCAAGGCGGCCGCGCTGCTGACCGCCGGCGCGCGGGTCACGCTGGTCGCCCCGAAAGTCTCTGCGGAGGTGGAGCGCATGAGCGAGCGCGGCGAAATCGAGCTGCGCCAAAGGCAATATCAAGAAGCCGACGTCGAAGGCTGCACTGTGGTCATCGCCGCTACTGACGATACCGAAGTCAACCGCCGAATTTCCGCCGCATGCGAACGGCGCAGCGTTCCCGTCAACGTGGTGGACGATCCCAAACTTTGCAGCTTCATCGTGCCGTCGATGATCGACCGCTCGCCAGTGCAGATTGCGGTTTCGACCGGCGGCGCTTCGCCGGTATTGGCGCGTACGCTTCGGTCTCGGCTCGAGACGATGATCCCTTCTGCATACGGCCGGTTGGGTCGATTGCTGGAAGAGTATCGAGACCACGCCAAGCGCGTGCTGCCGTCCGTCGACGAACGCCGTCAGTTCTGGGAGGACGTACTACAGGGGCCCATTACGGAAATGACGTTTTCCGGCCAGGATTCGGCGGCGCGCAGAGCGTTGGAGGAAGCGCTGGCACGTGCCGAACGCGGCGAAGCGCAACGTTGCGGAGAAGTCTACCTGGTCGGAGGAGGTCCCGGTGACCCGGATTTGCTTACTTTCCGTGCCCTGCGGCTCATGCAGCAGGCAGACGTAATCGTACACGACAGATTGGTATCGCAAGAGGTGTTGGACCTGTGCCGGCGCGACGCGCAACGGATCTACGTCGGCAAGGAAAGAAACAACCACGCTGTACCGCAGGAAGGAATCAATCAGTTATTGGTACGTTTGGCGAAGGAGGGCAAGCGCGTCTGCCGTCTCAAGGGTGGCGATCCGTTCATCTTTGGCCGCGGCGGGGAAGAGATCGATACGCTGGCGGACGAAGGCATACCGTTTCAAGTGGTTCCGGCAATCACGGCCGCTTCGGGGGTGGCGTCCTATTCAGGAATCCCGTTGACCCATCGTGATTACTCTCAGGCCGTTGTGTTCACTACCGGCCACCTGAAAGACGGCACTATGAATTTGAATTGGCAGATTCTGGCGCAGCGCAATCAGACTGTGGTGTTTTACATGGGTTTGCACGGCGTCGATATCATCTGCAAGGAACTCATTGCCCACGGCATGCCAACGAGTATGCCCATCGCGTTGGTTCAGAAAGGCACCACGCGCGAACAACGAATTTTTACCGGGACTCTGGAAACGATGCCTTCGGTAGTTCATAACGCTGACATCAAGCCGCCGACGCTGATCATTGTCGGTGAAGTGGTGAAGCTGCATGACAAACTCAAATGGTTCGATCCCGCGCACGAAGAACAGAAGGCGTTCATGCATGGCAGTAAAAACAGCGACTGAGATCGTCGGCCAACGGTGCCTCGGTCACTGTGATTGAGGTCCGAGTTGCGCTTCAGTGACGTTGTCGGTAAAGAATACTTCTGCGTCGTCAGCGTCCACCGGCTTTCCTTGCTCATCCACCAACGGTCGTTCGTAATCGTTCCAACCTCGTAAACCGGTTTTCAGCGACACAACCGCGCTATAACCCATCTCCTGGAGTACTTTTGCAGCGAGCGCGCTGCGGTTTCCCGATTTGCACATCAAGACCACTTCTCGATCGCGAGACGACACCAGTTCCGGGATCGTCTCCTGGTACCCCCAATCGCAAGCCGTCTCCAAAATGCCGCGCGGGACGTTGATCGCGCCTTCGATGCGCATAGCGTCAAACTCGTAGGGTTCGCGGATGTCGACCATGATCGGCTTTCGTCGGCTTTTCAGTTTTTCTTCCAGGTCCCATGGGAAGATTTCTGAAATTGCAGGCAAGACTTCCTGTACGAGGTCACGATAGCGTTTCATGGGTTGCTCTCAGCTTTCATGCGCACGAGTATTACGCTTTTGATTCCACTTCGACGGTGCGGGCAAGCGTTCTACGAGCCATCCTTCTGGCAAAGCTCCTGTTCGACGGCGATCACCGCAGCCTCGACCCGTGAGTGCACATCCAGCTTGCGCAGAATGGCTTTGACGTGGAGTTTGACGGTGCCATCGGAAATGCCGAGCAGCTTGGCGATAACCTTGTTGCTGTGACCTTCGGCCAAATGGCAGAGTATCTCCCGCTCGCGTGGGGTCAGTTCCGAGAACGGCGTCGGGCGCAGAACCTGCGAATTGTTCCCTTGTTGGACCACCTTGGCTAAAACCGCGGCCAATTCCGGAGCGACTACTGTTTTGCCGTCAACGATATCCTTGAGCGCATTGACCAGATCGTCCGGGTCGATATCCTTGAGTAGATAGCCCTGTGCCCCGTTACGAAAGATTCGATGAGGTCTCGTTCCTCATTGCTGGTAGTCAGCATGACAATCGGAATTTCCAGCCCCTCATCCCGAAGCTGCCGAAGAACCTGGATCCCATTTACGTCCGGCATGCGCATGTCGAGCAATACCACGTCGGGTTGCAGTTTGCGAGCCAGTTCTATTCCTTCGCGGCCATCTCCGACCGATGCAACCACTTCAATTTCACGGCGCTCGAGCAGGCCCTCGAGCCCGATGCGAAACAGCGCGTGATCGTCCACAAGAAGTATGCGCATGCGATACTCAGATCATTTCCAGTAAGTCGCGCTGTTCGTTTTCGTTGTAGCTGAACGTCAGTAGCACCCTGGTGCCTTCGCCGGGTTCGCTTTCAATGCTCAGTTCACCGCCAAGCCGACGAGCGCGCTCTTGCATGATCGACAGGCCTATGTGTTCTCCAGGATTGCTTTCCAGTACACGTTCGCGCATGCCGATGCCATCATCTTCAATTAGAACGGTGTTGGTGCCGTCGCTGGAGGTGCGCAGCAATACCCGTACCGCATGTGCTTGGCTGTGTTTGCGCACATTGTTGAGACTCCTGCACGATGCGTAAAACCTGCATTTCCAGTACCGAAGGCATGTTCTCAAGCTTCCATTGATTCTGGAAAAAAATCAGCATGCCGGATTCCTTGCGGAAGCGGTTAATGGCCATTTCCAAGGCGGAAATCAGGCCCCTTTGATCGAATGGCGCTCGGAAGTGACTGAGCAGTTCCCGCAATTCGTATAGCCTCGTCGATACCGTTTTTGATTTGCAGAACTTCCTGCGCGCATTGGTGTTGTCTTGTTCTGCAATGCTCGTCCAGCATCCGCACTTGAAAGCGCAAGCTGGCCAGGGTCTGAGCGAGAGAATCATGCAATTCGTGCGATAACATACTGCGCTCGCAATGAATGGACAGGCGCTTGGATTCTTCATCGACCCGAGCTTTCTCGATGGCCATGCCCAAGTGGCGTCCGATGCTGGTGAGGAGATCCTTGATGTCCTCTCGACCTACGATACCGGGGCGCGGCACGAACAGGTTATAGACGCCCAGGTCTTGCCCCGGTATTGCAGGGGCACCGCCAGCATTTCGATATTTTCTTCCTCGAAAAAGGGCCTGC
>CAWKIK010000008.1:0-169460 GCA_963849825.1 uncultured Gammaproteobacteria bacterium
TCGCCGCTCAGGCGGCCGCCCGGCTGTACCATAAATGAAATGTCGCTCATCGAGATCCACGCGCGCGCATCGCGCGCTCTGTTGGGGTAGCTGTAAAACGGCGAAGGATACCTGATTTGCGGGGTTCACCGCGAGCGCATGCGGGTGAGAGCCATAGAGCAGGCGCAACCGACTGCGGCGTGCGAAGTCTGCAAGCGCAGGCGCGTACGCGGCCGTTCAATCCCCGCAATAGCGGTCACGTGCCTTTTTGGCGCGGATGAAGACTTCCAGCAGCCGGTCGCCGTCACGTCCCTGGATGGCATCGCGTATGCCGCTGAGATCCGCTTGGTAGCGCTCGATCATGTCCAGCACCGCCGTGCGGTTGGCGAGGCAGATATCACGCCACATGACCGGGTCGCTGGAGGCGATGCGGGTGAAATCGCGAAAGCCGCCGGCGGCATACTGGAACACTTCCTCCCGTTCGCCGAGGGCGGAAAGCGTGTCGACCAGCGTGAACGCAAGTACGTGGGGCAAGTGACTGGTGGCGGCCAGCACCTCATCGTGGTGCTCGACGCTCATCTCCACCACGTCCGCGCCGACGCCCTGCCATAGCGCGCGAACCCTAGCGAGTTCGCCGCTGTCACATTCGGCGACAGGGGTAAGAATCACCTTTCGTCCTTGAAACAGTTCCGCAAATGAAGCCTCTACGCCGCTGCGCTCCGTACCCGCGATGGGATGACCGGGGACGAATCCAGGCGGTAGCTTGCCGAACACGGCGCGCGCCGCGTCCACTACGCAACCTTTCGCGCTGCCGACGTCGGTCAATACGGCGTCGGGCCGCAAATGCGGGCGGATCGTTTCCAGCAGTTCGCGCATCGCACCGAGCGGAACCGCCAGGACCACCAGGTCGGCGTTTTCAACCGCAGCGCCCGGGTCGGCTTCGTAGCGATCGATGACACCAAGTTCCACCGCCTTTTTCAGATTCGCTTCGCTGCGTCCGCAACCCACCACTTCACCGATCAATTGGGCTTGGCGCGCAGCGCGGGCCAGCGAACCGCCGATCAGGCCGACGCCGATGATGCAGACTTTTTCGAAAATACGCGCCATTCGTAATTCAGCTGCCGATCGCCTTGGCCAGGGCCGTGAGAAAGCGTTGATTTTCCTTTTCGGTGCCCACGGTCACACGCAGGAAGTTCGGTAGTGCATAGCCACCGACCGGCCGCACGATGACACCGTCGTACAACATCCGCTCATAGACCTGCGCCCCAGGCCGCCCCACGTCGACGCAGAGAAAGTTGCCTACCGACGGCAGCACCGACAAACCCAGCGCTGCCAAGCCGTCGCGCAACTGCGCCATTCCGGCTGTATTCATGCGCACACTGCGACGCAGGTGCTCGCCATCCTGGAGCGCCGCCAGTGCCGCCGCTTGTGCGGGCGTATTGACGTTGAATGGGCTGCGCACCCGGTTCAAGAGATCCGCCACCTGTGGATGGGACAAGGCATAGCCCACCCGCAGTCCGGCGAGACCATACACTTTCGAAAACGTCCGGGTTACGACCAAATTCGGATACCGATCCAACCACTTGCTGGCGTCGGGAAAATCCGCTTCCTGAACATATTCGAAATAGGCCTCATCAACTACGGCCAGCGTCTGGCGTGGCAGTTCGCGGATGAACGCCTCGAGCTCCGCTGCGCCAATCCAGGTGCCTGTCGGATTATTGGGATTGGCGATAAATACGACGCGGGTCTGTTCGTTCACCGAGTCCGCGATCGCCTTCAGGTCGTGACCGTATGCCATTGGATGATCGGCTGGCAGTGCAGCGGCGATCCGTGCTTCGGCACCGACCGCCTGGGTCGCGATCGGATACACCGCGAACGCATGGCGCGAAAACACGGCGTTGCGGCCGGGGCCAAGAAATGCCCGCGCCACCATGTCCAGCACATCGTTGGAACCATTGCCCAAGGTGACCGCCGCTGGTGCGAGATCATGGCGCTTTGCCAAAGCCGATCGCAGATCAAACCCCGCGCCGTCCGGATAGCGCGCGATGTGCGGCACAGCCTCCATAGCCGCAGCCAGCGCCAATGGCGACGGGCCGAGCGGATTTTCGTTGGACGCGAGTTTGACCGCATCGCGAACGCCGTATTCGCGTTCCAGTTCGCTCAACGGTTTGCCGGGCTCGTAGGGCCGCAGGCCGCGCACGCCGTCGCAGGCGAAATCGGCTATGGAAACTGCATCGTTCATAGTGTACTCGGGCTATTGGATTGAGCGCGGATCGGGCATCGGAATCGGCGCGGCGCGCTACAGCACAGCCTGGGGATAGGAACCCAACACTTTGCACATGTTAGCCTGGGCCGACAGCGCTTCCAGCGCTTTCGCCACCGGTTCGTCGTCGACATGACCCTCCACATCGACGAAGAAGACGTATTCCCACATGCCGCGCCGCGACGGACGCGACTCGATGCGGGTCATGCTGATGCCGTGTTCGACGAAAGGCGTCAATAAGCGGTACAGCGCGCCGGCGCGGTTTTGCGCCGAAACCAGCAGCGAAGTCTTGTCTTTTCCCGAGCGCGGCACGGATTGATTGCCGATCACCAGAAAGCGAGTGGTGTTCTCCGGTTGATCTTCGATATTGTGCGCCAGCACGGTCAAGCCATAGATCTCGGCGGCAGCGTCTCCGGCGATCGCCGCCGCTCCCGCTTTGTTGGCGATGCGCCGCGCAGCTTCCGCGTTACTGCTCACCGCGATACGTTCGGCGCCAGGCAAGTGCCGATCCAACCATTCCCGGCATTGGCCGAGTGACTGCTGGTGCGAGTATACCTGCCGTATATCCGCCATGGCGCTGCCGCCGGACAACAGCAAGTGATGAATCCGCAATTGCACCTCGCCACAGATACTGAGTTGCGACTGCATGAACATGTCCAGGGTATGCGTCACCACGCCTTCGCTGGAATTCTCCACCGGCACGACGCCGTATTGCGCCGCGCCCGAGGACACTTCGCGGAACACTTCATCGATCGTGGCAAGCGGTAGCGTCGTCACCGAATGACCGAAATGCTTCAGCGCCGCAGCCTGGGTGAAAGTGCCTTCAGGCCCGAGGAACGAAATCTTCAATGGTTGCTCGAGTGCCAGACACGCGGACATGATCTCGCGGAACAGACGCGCGACTTCTTCGGCACTCAGAGGGCCTTGATTACGGCTTTTGATTTCCTGCAGGATCTGGGCCTCGCGCTCGGGCCGATAGAAATGGTTGTCGTCGCCAGCCGCGCGTTTCACCTGCGCCACTTCCTGGGCAAACCGCGCCCGTTCGTTGAGCAGGTCCTGGATTTGACGGTCCAGGGCGTCGATCTGCGCGCGGATACGTTCCAGCTTTTCGTGTTCGCTCATTTGTCGCCGCCGCCCGCTAGGTCCTGCGGCCCAGGGTACGCACTTTCAAGACGCCTTCGATTTTCCGAATCTCGTCTACGCATTGTTCGGACACGTCGGTTTCCACGTCGACAACGGTGTAGGCCAAATCGCCGTTGGAGCGATTCAGCATATCGATGATGTTCAGATCCGATTTCGCCAGCGTGGTCGATATCTGGCCGAGCATGTTCGGTACATTATTATTGACCACGGTCAGGCGAAAACCACTGTTGCGCGGCATGATGACTTCGGGAAAGTTGACCGATTTCACGACGTTGCCGTTTTCCAGGTAATCGCGCACCTGATCCGCCACCATAATGGCGCAATTCTCTTCCGCCTCGCGGGTCGATGCGCCGATATGGGGTAACGTGACGGCGCGCGCATGATTCTTGAGGCGGCTATTCGGGAAGTCACAGATATAAGCGTAAACTTTGCCGCTGTCGAGGGCAGTGGCCACTGCCTCGTCGTCGACAATACCGTGCCGGGCGAAATTGAGCAGCACTACGCCATCTTTCATGCGCGCCAGACGATCCGCATTGATCAAATTCCGGGTCGCGTCGACCAGCGGCACGTGAAAGGTGACAAAGTCGGAACGGGACAGTAGATCGTCGACACTGGCAGCCTGTTCGACGTAGGAGGACATCTGCCAGGCCCGCTGCACAGTGATGTCGGGATCGTAGCCAATCACCTTCATGCCCTGCGCCAAGGCCGCGTTCGCCACCTGGACACCGATGGCACCCAACCCGATGACCCCCAGGGTCCGACCGGGCAGTTCGAAACCCACGAACTGTTTTTTGCCGACTTCGACTTGACGATGGACTTCGCTGTCGTCACCTTCGAGCGAGCGGGCGAAATCCCACGCCTGACAAATATTGCGGCATGCCAGTAACATTCCGGCGATCACCAGTTCCTTTACCGCGTTGGCGTTGGCGCCCGGGGCATTGAAAACCGGGATGCCGATACGGCTGAGCTTCGCCACCGGAATGTTGTTGACCCCGGCACCGGCGCGGCCTACTGCGCGCAGCGAGTCGGGGATCGGCATGTCGTGCATATTCGCGGACCGCAACAAGATGGCGTCCGGATGCTGAATCTCGGAGGCGACCTCATAGCGATCGCGGGGCAGACGTTCGAGACCCGCAACCGAGATATTGTTCAATGTCAGAATCTTGTACATTCAGTCAGCCTTGTTTGTGCAGAATGCCAACGGGATTGAATAAAACCATCCGCTTCCGCAGCTGCGCCGTCGGCAGGTGCGAGCATTCAGCCGTGGCGCCGTTCGAAATCGCCCATGAATGCCACCAGCGCGTCGACACCGGCTTCGGGCATGGCGTTGTAAATGCTCGCGCGCATGCCGCCGACCGATCGGTGACCTTTGAGCGTCGTCAAACCTTCCGCCGCGGCCTCCTTCAGGAACACGCCGTCCAGCTCGCGGTCTGCAAGCGTGAACGGCACGTTCATCCACGAGCGCGAAGCAGGCTCCACCGGATTGGCGTAGAACGACGAACCGTCGATGGCGGCGTATAGCTTGTCTGCCTTGCGGCGATTGATTTCGGCCATAGCCGAAAGACCGCCCAGCCGTTTGAGCAGCTGAAAAACGAGGCCGGCCAGGTACCAGCCATAGGTCGGCGGTGTGTTGTACATGGAATCGTTGTCGGCCTGGATCTTGTAATCGAACATGGTCGGCGTAAACGGCAATGCTTCGCCGATCAGATCCTCACGAACGATAACCAGTGTCAGCCCCGCCGGTCCCACATTTTTCTGAGCCCCTGCGTAGATCAGTCCGAATTTATCCACTTCCACCGGCCGTGACAGAATCGTCGACGACATGTCGGCCACCAATGGCGCCTTTCCGGTGTCCGGGACGTAGGGAAACTCGACGCCGCCGATGGTTTCGTTGGGAGTGTAATGCACGTAAGCCGAATCCGCGTCGAGGGACAGTTCGGATTGGGCCGGCGCGCGCGTGAAACTTTCCGCCTCGGTGCTGGCCGCAATGCGCACGTCGCAGTATCGCTTCGCCTCAGCGATCGCCTTTTTCGACCATGCCCCGGTATTGATGTAATCGGCCTGCTTGCGGCCGCGCAACAGATTCAGCGGCACCATCGCAAACTGCGAACTGGCGCCGCCCTGCAGGAACAGCACCTTGTAATGCGACGGAATGTCCATGAGTTCGCGCAAGTCCGCTTCCGCCTGCTCGGCGATCGACATGAATTCTTTGCCGCGATGGCTCATTTCCATCACGGACATGCCGCTGCCGTGCCAATCCAGGATTTCTTCCTGCGCCTGCTTGAGCACTTCCTCCGGCAACATCGCCGGGCCGGCACTGAAGTTGTAGATCCTTGACATACCTCTTCTCCTGATACTCCGGGAATACATGCGAACGCCGTGGGCACCACGTCATGATGAGTCCGGCCCTTGTTGCGTTGGGTCCGGGCCTGCGGCCCTTGACCCAACCTACGGGCTGGGATCGCGTCCCGGTGCCGCGTTGGGTCCGGGCCTGCGGCCCTTGCCCCAACCTACCGGCACCCCCGTAGGATGGGTCGAGCGCAAAGCGCGGACCCATCGAATATGCGGACGTTGACCCAACGTCGTTGGGTCCGGGCCTGCGGCCCTTGACCCAACCTACGGGCTTGGATCGCGTTCCGGTGCCGCGTTGGGTCCGGGCCTGCGGCCCTTGACCCAACCTACGGGCTTGGATCGCGTTCCGGTACCACGTTGGGTCCGGGCCTGCGGGCCTTGACCCAACCTACTGGCTTGGATCGCGTTCCGGTACCACGTTGGGTCCGGGCCTGCGGCCCTTGACCCAACCTACGAGCTTGGATCGCGTTTCGGCGCCGTGTGGGGTCCGGGACCCGCGGCCCCCCGGCCTACCGGCACCCCCATCGAATCCGCCTATTCGCCGTCCGGCGCCGGCTCTTGCAGAGCTTCTTCGCCCTCTTCCCCATTGAGGCTCTCGACCCGTTCCACGCCCACCAGCTTATCATCTCCGCTGACGCTGATGAGCCGCACGCCCTGTGTATTGCGCCCCATCTGCGAAACCTCATCGACGCGCGTGCGAATCAATGTGCCCATGTTGCTGATCAACATGATCTCATCGTCATCGCTGACCTGCAGCGCACTGACCAGCGCGCCGTTTCGCTCACTGATCTGCATCGCGATCACGCCCTGGCCGCCGCGGCCGTGGAGCGGAAATTCGTCCGTATGGGTACGCTTTCCATACCCGTTTTCCGTCGCCGTCAGCACCGTACCGGTGCCCTCGCCAACGATGATCAACGCAATCACCCGCTGGTCGGGGCCGAGTTTGATGCCGCGCACGCCACAGGCCGTACGGCCCATCGGGCGGACGGCGTCTTCAGGGAAGCGAATCGCTTTGCCGGCATCGCTGAACAGCATCACGTCTCGCGAACCGTCGGTGATCGCAACGTTGATGAGGTAGTCGTCTTCGCGCAGATCGACGGCAATGATACCGTTGGCCCGCGGCCGCGAAAAATGGGACAGCGGGGTCTTTTTCACCGTACCGCTGGCTGCAGCCATGAACACGAACCGGTCTTCCGGAAAGTCCTGCACGGGCAACACGGCGTTGATACGTTCGTCGGGCTCCAGAGGCAATAGGTTGACGATCGGCTTGCCCCTTGCGGTACGTCCCGCCTGAGGCAGCTCGTATACTTTCAACCAATAGGCCTTGCCCCGGCTGGAAAAACACAAAATGGTGTCGTGGGTATTGGCCACGAACAACTTGTCGATGAAATCCTCTTCACGCACACTGGCCGCCGCCTTGCCGCGCCCGCCACGACGTTGTGCGGTGTAAGATGACACCGGTTGGGACTTCGCGTAACCGGCGTGTGACAGCGTCACCACCACGTCTTCGGGGCTGATCAGGTCTTCGAGTTTGAGGTCCTGATGGGTGATCACGATCTCGGTGCGGCGCTTGTCATTGAACTGTTCGCGCAAGTCGCTCAGTTCATCGCGAATGACCTGCATCAAACGACCGGGATTGGAAAGAATGTCCAGCAGATCGTCGATTTTCTCCAACAGCTCCTTGTACTCATTGACGATCTTGTCCTGCTCCAAACCAGTCAGTCGCTGCAGGCGCAGTTCCAGGATCGCCTGCGCCTGGGATTCCGACAAACGATAGCCGTCTTCGGTCAGACCCATGTCCGCCGGCACATTGTCCGGGCGCGAGAATTCGGCACCGGCACGCGCCAGCATGTCGGACACCACGCCCGGTTCCCAGACCCGGCCCATCAAACCAGCCTTGGCTTCCGCCGGACCCGGCGATTGGCGGATCAACTGGATCACGTCGTCGATGTTGGCGAGTGCAACCGCGAGACCCTCCAACACGTGGGCCCGTTCGCGCGCCTTGCGCAGATCGAATACCGTGCGCCGCGTGACGACTTCGCGCCGATGGCGGATGAACGCCTGGAGGATTTCCTTGAGGTTGAGCAGCCGCGGCCGCCCGTCTTCCAGCGCCACCATGTTGATGCCGAATACGTTCTGCATCTGGGTGTGCTGGTAGAGATTGTTGATCACGACTTCGGCCACTTCGCCGCGGCGCAGCTCGATCACCATGCGCATGCCGTCCTTGTCGGACTCGTCGCGCAACTCGGAGATGCCCTCCAACTTCTTGTCCTTCACCAGTTCGGCGATCTTTTCCAGTAGTCGCGCCTTGTTGACCTGGTACGGCAATTCGGTGACCACGATGCGCTCGCGGCCGCGGGACTCGTCAGTTTCCACATGACTGCGCGCACGCACGTAGATCCGGCCGCGGCCCGTGTGGTAGGCCTCGCGGATGCCCGTGGCGCCGTTGATGATACCGGCGGTGGGAAAATCGGGACCCGGCAGAAATTCCATCAGTTGATCGATGTTCAGACTTTCGTCGTCGATCAAGGCGACGCAAGCGTCGATCACTTCGCCGAGATTGTGCGGCGGAACGTTCGTAGCCATGCCGACGGCAATGCCGGCGGCACCGTTGACCAAAAGATTCGGCACCCGCGTCGGCAGTACCGAAGGCTCGCGTTCGGATTCGTCGTAATTGAGGACAAAGTCGACGGTTTCCTTGTCCAGGTCCGCCAGCAGTTCGTGGGCGATCTTGGACATGCGCACTTCGGTGTACCGCATGGCGGCGGGCGCGTCGCCGTCCACGGAACCGAAGTTGCCCTGGCCGTCGACCAGCATGTAGCGCAGCGAAAACGGCTGCGCCATGCGCACGATGGTGTCGTAGACGGCGGTGTCGCCGTGGGGATGGTATTTACCGATGACGTCGCCGACCACGCGGGCCGACTTCTTGTAGGGTTTATTCCAGTCGTTGCCCAGCACCTGCATGGCGTACAGGACTCTGCGGTGCACGGGTTTGAGTCCGTCCCGGACATCGGGCAGCGCCCTACCGATGATTACGCTCATGGCGTAGTCGAGGTAGGACTGTTTCATCTCGTCTTCGAGATTGACCGAAAGGACCTCTTTCGCGAATTCAGCCATCGGCGGGATTGCTTCCTTTGCGCCCCAGCCCAGGGGCATCTGTGATCGGAACACCGGCCGGGACAGGATCCGGCCGGCAGGGCAATTTCGCCCGCCATGTTAACACAGACGTGTACCCTACTTCACGGTCGGCAACGCACGCGAGAAAGGCTCTACGGGCGTCTGGCGCCAATTCGGTTTCGGAAATCGGAGAATTTCGCGGTTGGACAAAAGCCGCTGCGGGTGCGATCAAGCCCCGCCGGCCATCAATGCCGCCATTTTCGCCGCATCGGGCTTTTCCACCACCCCCCGCTCGGTGACGATGGCGTCGATCAGTTGCGCCGGCGTCACATCGAACACCGGATTCCAAGCTTCTGCGCCGGCTGCCGCAATCGATACGCCGCCGCAAACCAGCACTTCAGAGGCGGCGCGGGTTTCGATGGGGATGTCGTCGCCGGAAGCCAGTTCCATATCGATGGTCGAACTGGGGGCCACCACCATGAACTTGATGCCGTGATGCCGGGCGGCGACCGCGGCGCCGTAGGTCCCGATCTTATTGGCAACATCGCCGTTGGCCGCGATACGATCGGCGCCCACCACGACCCAGGCGACCTGGCCGCTGCGCATCAGCGACGCCGCGGCACCATCCACCAGCAAGCTCACCGGGATGTGCTCTTGAATCAGTTCCCAGGCAGTGAGCCGCGCGCCCTGCAGCCAGGGCCGGGTTTCGTCGGCGAATACCCGTTCGACCTTGCCTTGCCCGAAAGCACAGCGGATGACGCCCAATGCAGTACCGTAACCGCCGGTCGCCAGGGAACCGGTGTTGCAGTGGGTCAACACGCCGCACCGCGTATCGATCAGCGCGGCGCCGAGTTCGCTCATGCGCCGGTTGGCGTCGATGTCTTCGGCGTGAATTGCTTGCGCCTCGGCAGTCAGCGCTGCCACGGGATCGGCCCCGTCCAGGGTATCGATTCGCGCCTGCATGCGGGCCAGGGCCCAAAACAGATTCACCGCCGTCGGTCGCGAATGGGCGAGCACCGCCAGATCCGCCGCCATGGCCGCGCGCCAAGCTTCATCGGTAGGCCCTCGATGTTGCCGAGCCGCCAATGCGACACCATACGCGGCTGTGATCCCGATGGCCGGCGCGCCCCGCACCACCATGTCGTGGATCGCCTCGGCGGTCTCATGGGCATCGCGAAGATCCAGGTAAACGGTTTCCGCCGGCAAGCGGCGTTGATCGAGCAAACGCAGGAAGTCGCCGTGCCACTGAATGGCAAGCACGGCGCCGGCAGTTGGTTCGGGGTTGGATTGGCTTGGCGGCATGACGGCATTGTACTGCACCGCGGCGGCGGCTGTCGCCGCTGTTGCAGTGTACACGGCAGCGCTTTTCCCTATAATTCCGGACACTTTTTCAAACCGCTATTGCTATGCAAACCGTCGATACGTTGATCCATGCCCGGTGGGTGATCCCGGTAGAGCCCGACCAGGTCGTGCACGAGCGTCATGCCCTGGCGATCCATGACGGTCGCATCCAGGCTATCTTGCCCAGTGCCGAGGCAGAGCAGCGCTACGCAGCCGATGTGGTCCACCGACTCGATGGCCACGCCCTGATTCCAGGGCTCATCAATACCCACACCCATGCGGCCATGACCTTGTTGCGGGGATTGGCTGACGATTTGCCGTTGATGGAATGGCTGCACCATCACATCTGGCCCGCCGAACAGCGCTGGGTGGGCGAAGAATTCGTTCACGACGGCACCCAGTTGGCGGTCGCGGAAATGCTGCGCGGCGGCACCACCTGCTTCAACGACATGTATTTTTTCCCGGACGTCACGGCGAGGGTCTGCGCCGATGCCGGCATGCGCGCCAGCGTCGGCTTGATCGTGCTCGATTTTCCAAGCGCCTGGGCCGGCGATGCTGACGAGTACCTGCGCAAAGGTATCGCGTTGCACGACGACTATCGCGGCGATGCGCTGATCCGCACAGCGTTCGCGCCGCACGCGCCATACACGGTGTCGGACGCACCGCTGCTGCAGATTCAGACCTACGTCAATGAACTGGAGATTCCGGTGCACATGCATGTGCACGAGACCGCGGACGAAATCCGCCAATCCGTCGAAGCCACCGGCGAACGGCCGATCGCGCGACTGGAGCGTCTGGGCTTGTTGTCACCTTACCTGGTCGCCGTACACATGACGCACCTGGACGACACGGAAATCGCGCTGATCGCCGAACGCGGCGTCCATGTGGCGCATTGCCCGGAGTCGAATCTGAAACTGGCGAGTGGTTTTTGCCCGGTGCAGCGGCTGCATCAGGCCGGTGTCGGACTCGCCATCGGCACCGACGGCGCAGCCAGCAACAACGATCTGAACATGTTCAGCGAATTGCGTACCGCGGCGCTGCTGGCCAAAGCGGTAGCCGGCGACGCAGCCGCCCTGCCTGCGCATCAGGCGCTGCGCATGGCGACCCTCAACGGCGCCCGCGCCCTGGGCATGGAAGAGTTGACCGGCAGCTTGCAGCCGGGAAAGGCGGCCGACGTCGTCGCGGTGAACCTCGCCGGCATCGAGACACAGCCGGTATACCATCCGCTGTCGCAGCTGGTGTACGCCACGGGGCGGGACAAGGTCACCGACGTCTGGGTGAACGGCCGTCACTTGCTCAACAACCGCCGCCTGACCAACCTGGACGAAAGCGCGGTGCTGGACAGAGCCCGGCACTGGCGCGAGCGAATCGCCGAAGCCTGAAGGCGGTCTGCGGGCCAGCCTCGGGCCATAGGCAAGTCAACGACGCGTTGCCATACTTCCGGTGTGTATTTGCCGCGGCCCGCCCGCGGCTACGTCCACCGACCGGGAGCACATCATATGAACGAATATCTGACTTTCCGCAAGATGATTACGCCCGCCATTATCCAGGTACTGTTCTGGCTCGGACTCATCACCGTCGTTATCAGCGGCATCGCTGCCATGTTCAATCCGCAAGGCGGCTTCTGGGCGGGACTGATGATTCTGGTATTCGGCAGCATCGGTTGGCGGGTCTATTGCGAACTGATCATCGTGTTCTTCCAGATGAACAGCGCGCTGGGTGAAATCCGCGATCGCAACGTCGGTCCCTGATCGGCGGGCCCGCCTTCTTCGGCAGGCGGGCCTATTCAGCCCTTTGGATTCCCGTTATCCTTAGTATCATGTGCGCACAATCCACCCAGAACGTCGATCAGCACGAAGTCAGCAAGTTCGAACGCTTGGCTGCACGCTGGTGGGACCCTCAAAGCGAATTCAAGCCTCTGCACGATATCAACCCACTGCGGCTCGATTACATCGACAGCCGCACCGGCCTAGCGGGCAAGAAAGTATTGGACGTCGGCTGCGGTGGCGGCATTCTCGCCGAAAGCATGGCCCAGCGAGGCGCGAATGTCACCGGCATCGACATGGGTGAAGCGCCGCTGGCGGTCGCCCGACTGCACCAACTGGAATCGGGCGTCGATGTGGATTATCGATGCATGACCGCCGAAGCGCTGGCCGAGCAGATGCCCCACGCCTTCGATGTGGTTACCTGTATGGAAATGCTTGAACACGTGCCGTCGCCGGCTTCGGTCATTGCCGCCTGCGCAAGCTTGGTCAAGCCCGGCGGCCACGTATTTTTCTCCACCATCAACCGCAATCCGAAATCCTATTTATTTGCGATCGTCGGCGCCGAGTATTTGTTGCGGATGTTGCCCAAAGGCACTCATGATTACGCCAAATTCATTCGTCCATCGGAACTGGACGGGTGGGCACGGGCGGCGCAACTCGATCTACTGCAGGTGACGGGTATGACTTATAACCCGATCAACCGCAGCTACCGCCTCGGCGACGACATCGACGTCAACTATCTCGCCTATTACGCCGCTCCCGCGCGCGACTGAAACACCGGTCCGCACCCGGCCATGCGCCTGACCACGGTTCTGTTCGACCTCGACGGCACATTGCTCGACACGGCCCCCGACCTTGCGTTCGCATTGAATCAAGTGCGCCGCGAACAGGGTTTGGAGCCGCTCCCGCTCGAAAACATCCGCCCGGCCGTTTCCCACGGCAGCGTCGGTCTGTTGCAGGCGGGCTTTCGGATCACGCCCGGCGACTCGGAGTTCGAAGGGTTGCGCCGGCGCCTGCTCGATATCTATCAAACCCATCTGGCGGTCGAAACGCGTTTGTTCGACGGTATGCAATCGGTGCTCGAAACGCTGGAAGCACGCGGCATGCGCTGGGGCGTGGTGACCAACAAGCCCGGCTGGCTGACCGAGCCGTTACTGGCGCACCTCGGTCTGGGCCAGCGCGCCGCCTGCGTAGTCAGCGGCGACACCACCGCCAAACGCAAGCCGGACCCGGAGCCGATGCTACACGCGTGCAAACTTGCCGTCTGCGAAGCGCAGAGCTGCGTTTACGTCGGCGATGCGCAACGGGACATCGACGCTGGGCGCAACGCCGGTATGAAAACACTGGTAGCCCTGTTCGGCTATATCGGCGCGAACGAACATCCAGAGCGTTGGCAGGCCGATGCCTTACTGCACGAGCCCGCCGACCTGTTGCAGTGGCTGGACCGCAACGCCGACCCGGGCGCGTGAATTCCGATATCGCGCCGCAAGCGCGACGCTGCGGCGAGGCGGGCAGACAGCCTGCCCTCTGCGCTGCGCGGATCAATGTCCCAAGACGCTCGATTCGCAATCCGCAAAGCCGCAACCCCGCCGGGATGGACAAACGCGCAACACGGGCGCCCCCGGCCTTTGACCATGATAGGATATCGGATCGACAACTCCGCTCAGAGAACCGCCATCGACCCGATATTCACAACCACGATGCTGCTCATACTTGGCGTCGGAGCACTACTATCCGGCGTGATCGGATATTTGTTGGCCCATCTGCGCGCCCAGAGAAAAATTTCATCCCTGCGCGAAGAACGCTCCAGCCTGCATGCGCAACTGGAAGCGGAGCGACGGGCCGCGGCCGAACGCTTGGCCGCCATGGAGCAGGCCCGCGAACAACTTTCCGCCAGCTTCGCCAGCCTGTCCAACCAAGCGCTGAAACACAACACCGAAGAATTCCTCAAACTGGCCCAGGAAAACCTGAAGCAGTTTCATATCCAAGCCAAAGGCGAACTGAGCCAGAAGGAAAAGTCCATCGAACAACTGGTCAAGCCGATCCGCGAAGCGCTCGAAAAAACCGAACGCCAGATTCGTGACATCGAAAAGGAACGCAAACAGTCCTACGGCGAACTCCACCGCCACCTCGAAACCATGGCGCGGGCACAGGAAAACCTGCAGGGCGAAACCCGCAACCTGGTGCAGGCGTTGCGCCGACCGGAAGTCCGCGGGCAATGGGGTGAGTTGACGCTGAAGCGCGTGGTCGAACTCGCCGGCATGGTCGAGCATTGCGACTTCTACGAGCAGGAGCACGTTGCAGCGGAAGGCGGCGCACTGCGCCCGGATATGATCGTGCGCATGCCGGATGGCCGGGAAATCGTAGTCGATGTGAAAACGCCCCTGGACGCTTATTTGAGCGCCGTGGAAGCCGCGGACGACGTCACCCGCAACCGCGAGTTGGATCGTCACGCGCGAAAACTGCGCGAGCGTGTATCGGAACTGTCCAAAAAAGCTTACTGGAGCCAGTTCCACAAAGCGCCGGATTTCGTCGTACTATTCATTCCGGGGGAACAATTCCTGTCGGCGGCCTTGGAACGTGACCGCGGACTGTTGGAGGAGGCACTGCGGCAGAAGATCATATTGGCCACGCCCACCAGTTTCGTCGCGCTGTTGCGCGCGGTTGCCTTCGGCTGGCGGCAACAGGCCTTGGCGGAAAACGCCGACCACATTCGCCAACTCGGCGAAGATCTTTATCAACGCCTCGCTACCTTCACCGAACACCTCGGCCGGGTCGGTCGCAGTCTCGGCAGCAGTGTCGAACACTACAACAAAGCGGTCGGTTCGCTGGAACGCCAGGTGCTGCCGAGTGCCCGGAAGATGGACGAGCTGGGTATCCGGGCTCGCAAATCCCTGGAAGATCTCGAGCCTCTGGACAAAACCATCCGCAAACTGGAAGCGGAATGAACAGCGTCACCCATAACCGGGCCGAGCGTCAGGCGCGCCGGCTGGCCCGGCGCCACTACGAAAACTTCCCGGTCGCCTCGCTGCTCATGCCGCGTTCCTATCGCGCACCGGTGGCGCTGATCTATGCCTTCGCCCGACGCGCCGACGACATTGCCGACGAGGGCGACATCCCCCCAGCGCAGCGCCTGCGAGCCTTGAAAAATATGCGCGAACTGCTCGACCTCGCCCGCGCCGGGGGCGCGGTTCAGGACTCCAATATTGTCGCGCTGGCGCATGCAATGGACGAGTTCCGGCTACCTTGGCAATGTTTGTATGACTTGCTGGCTGCGTTCGCGCAGGATGTGACCGTCTCGAGATATCGGGACTTCGAATCGCTGCGCGCCTACTGCACGCTTTCGGCCAATCCGGTGGGGCGGCTGCTGCTGCATTTGTATGATGCGGCAACTCCGCACAACGTTGCATATAGCGACTCAATATGCACCAGCTTGCAGTTGATCAACTTTCTGCAGGATGTCGATGAAGACTATCGCCTGCGGGGTCGCATCTACGTTCCGGAGGACGACATGGCCCGCTTCGGCGTCGAAGAAGCGGATTTCCTTAGTCGGCGCAACGACCAGCGCGTACATGAGTTGTTCCACTTTCAGCTGCAGCGCGCCGCAGAGTTGCTCCAGACAGGTTCGCCCTTGGCCCGCGCTCTTCCCGGACGGTTCGGCCGCGAACTGCGCGCGGTGATCGCAGGCGGTCGAAGAATGGTGAAAAAACTTCGGCGCCGCAGCGATCCGTTTCGGCGACCGCGCATGCATGCCGGCGATTGGATTGCCGTCGCCTGGTCGGCGCTACGGCCTTAGTCTTCTTCGCGCGAGTTCCACATGAATTCCCCAACCCCCCAAAATCCGCACGACTATTGCCAGCAGCGGGCCGCCGCAAGCGGGTCGAGCTTTTACTACAGTTTCTTGTTTCTTCCGCAGCGCCAACGGCAGGCCATCACCGCGCTATACGCGTTTTGCCGCGAGGTCGACGACACCGTCGACGAATGCAGCGAACCGGCGGTTGCGCGCCGAAAACTGGCTTGGTGGCGGCAGGAAATAGACCTGCTGTCCGGCGGTTCTCCCCAGCACCCAGTGACGCGTGCATTGCAGCAGGTTTCCGCCAACTTTGAACTACCCTGCGAGAACCTGCACGAAATCATCGACGGCATGGAAATGGATTTGGATCGCGACCGTTACCAATCGTTCAAAGACCTCAACTTGTACTGCCACCGGGTCGCGGGCGTAGTCGGAGCGCTGTCCGCAGAGATCTTCGGCTACGAAGATCGCCAGACTCTGCGCTTCGGTCATGCCCTGGGAATTGCATTTCAACTCACCAATATTCTGCGGGATGTGCGCGAAGATGCAGTTCGGGGACGCATCTATATCCCCCTGGACGAGATGGCACGCTTCGAGGTTACTGCGACCGATTTGCTGCAGCCGCAAACCAACGAACGCCTTCGGGCCCTGCTGGCCGCGCAGTGGGAACGCGCCCGCGACGCGTACGATCAAGCGTTCGCACTGCTGCCGGAAGTCGATCGCTATCGCCAACGATCGAGTTTGATTATGGCGAACATCTACCGCACCCTGCTTGAAGAAATCCGTCGTGACGAATTTGCTTTGCTCGAACACCGCATCGAACTCACTCCCGTGCGTAAATTATGGCTGGCATGGAGAACCGTGCGCAGTGAGCGACGTCATTCCCGACGTATGCGCAAACGGCAGCATACAGGCACGTGAAATCGCTGCCAGCAAAGCTTGGCACCGTGGTGGTCGGGGGCGGTTGGGCGGGTCTGACCGCGGCGGTCGAATTGGTCCAGCGGGGCGTGGCGGTCACGCTACTGGAGTCCTCTCGTCAACTGGGGGGCCGCGCGCGCTGTGTTCGCTTCGGCGATCTGCGGGTCGATAACGGCCAGCACCTGATGCTGGGCGCCTATCGCGGCATGCTCGCGCTGATGGAACGGCTCGGCGTCGAGGAGGCACCGATATTCTTACGTCAGCGATTGCATTTACGGGTACTTTCGCGCAAGGGATTGGTGCTCGATCTGCAATTGCATGACGGCAGTCTGCTGGGCCGATTGCGCACCCTGCTCACCGCGCGCGGCCTGCGCTGGTCCGGCCGCTTGGGCGTGGCCCGGTTGTTGGCAATCGCCAACGACCCGGCACGTATTCCGGAGCCCGATATCGATGTGCAAACCCTGTTCGAACGCACCGGGCAATCGCGCCGTGCCGTGGATCTGCTGTGGACACCGCTGTGCCTCGGCGCCTTGAACACCGCACCGGGAGAAGCTTCGGCCCAGGTATTCCTGCGAGTCCTGGCAGAAGTCTTCGGCAACCGCACCGGGGCGTCGGATTTGCTGATTCCACGCACCGACCTCGGCACCGCCATCCCGGAACCGGCACTCGATCTAATTGAATCCCGCGGCGGTCAAGTGCGCCTGGCGCAGCCGGTGCAACGTCTACACGTTCGCGAAGGCCGCATCCACGGTCTCCAAGTGTCCGACCAGGATGTGGCAGTCGAACGGGTGGTGCTCGCGGTATCGCCCACGGCGGCGCTGCGGCTGCTGCAACCGCACGCCGAAGCCGCCGACGTAGTGCGGGCATTGCGCAGTTTCGAGCATGCGCCCATTTGCACGGTGTACTTGCAATACCCCGAAGGCACGCGCTTGGAGACGGAAATGCTGGGACTACAGGACGGCATCGGCCAATGGGTATTCGACCGGCGGGTGTGCGGACAACACGGTTTGATGGCCGTCGTGGTCAGCAGCCATGGTCCGCACATGGCGCTCGGCAACGATGAATTGGCAAATCAGGTCGCAGCGCAGCTGGCCGGCTTGTTTCCCCACTGGGCGTCGCCGCAGCGCATGCTCACGATCCGCGAGAAGCGCGCAACGTTTCTGTGCCGGCCCGGACTCGATCATATCCGGCCCGGCGTCCACAGCGGCATTGAATCCTGCTGGCTCGCCGGCGACTTCACGGCCACCGGTCTGCCTTCCACCCTCGAAGGCGCCATCCGCAGCGGGTTAGAATGCGCGCATGCGATGCTCGATTCGCGGGCCCAGCACAGCAACGGACACCATACATGACGACGATCACCGATTATCAAGCGCCAGCGGAATTGTTGCGGGACCGGGTCATCCTGGTCACCGGCGCAGGCGACGGCATAGGCCGCGCCGCCGCCCTCAGTTTTGCCCGCTACGGCGCCACGGTGGTGCTTTTGGGGCGCACGATCGCAAAGCTGGAGGCCGTATACGATCAGATCGAACAACAGCGTCTGCCGCAGGCGGCGATCTATCCCATGAATCTCGAGGGCGCCGCGGTCAAGGACTACGAAGAACTGGCGCTGCGCATCGAGAAGGAGTTCGGCCGCCTCGACGGTATATTGCACAACGCCGCCGAATTGGGCGAACTGACGCCCATGCACCAATACGATCCAGAGATGTGGTACCGGGTTTTACAGGTGAACCTGACCGCGCCCTTCCTTATCACCCGCGCTTGTCTCGAACTGTTGAACCGTGCGCCTGACGCGTCGGTCGTATTCGTGTCCGATCGCGTAGGGCGACGGGGCCATGCCTATTGGGGCGCGTACGGTATATCCAAATTCGGCCTCGAAGGTCTGATGCAGACGTTGGCCGAAGAAACCGAACGTCATACGGCGATCCGCTTCAACAGCATCGATCCGGGGCCCGCGCTCACGCGCATGCGCCGGTCTGCTTATCCGGCGGAGGACCCGGCGGATCTAACCACGCCGGAAGAGATCATGGGGCCGTTTCTGTACCTGATGGGCCCGGACAGCAAAGACGTCACGGGCCAACAGTTCAGTGCCCAGACGGAGTGAGCGTTTACAGTGAGCCGATCAGGGGCGACCGTCGGCGGGCGCAGCCCGCCCGATGGGTCGATCAAGCGATCGGGCGCGAGAAGCGCGCCGGGTCATTTCCATAGATCGACCTGCTCGCCTTGTTTTTCGATCTCGGCACGGCGTCCCTGCAGGAAACGCTGAAAATTCGGCTGGGTCTCGTATGCGCCGGAACTCACGTAGGCCATGGCGCCCTGGATGTGAAAGGCTTTGAGATAGGCTTCGGTGCGAAACACCTCCCGGCCGGCGACATCAAAGAACACCAGGCTAGGCGCATATTTCACGTCCAGCGTTCTCGCCCATTGACGCGCCGTGGTGGGGGTGCCGTCCGGGGCAACCAAGGGTGTGTCGCCCCATTGGTCCAGCAGGACCACATCCAACTTTTTCAACTGCTCATTGCTGCGGGGTCGCTGCAGAATATCCTGGTGTAACTCGTCACACGCACGGCAGCGTTTTTGCTCGAACATCACCAGCAGCGGTTTTTGCGAACCCCGGGCGCGCGCCGTCAGATCGTAAGGCGGCTGAAGGAAACGAGAATCATGATGCAATTCCGCCTCGGCCGGTTCTCGATTGAGCTTGGCATAATAATCGGCAAAGCTCAGTTCGGTTTCCTTTTTGGCTGCTGCATAGTCGAGCGCTGCGTCGAATTTCGCGGGAAAATAATAACCGTTGACCCGCAGCGCCACGTCTCCCTGTTCATTCAAGAACAGCAACGTCGGCGTGAACATCACGCGCCGCTCCGCGGCAAATTCCTTTTCCGTGATGTTCTTGCCCTGCATATTGGTGACTTCCCGGCCGCCCCACATGTTGATCGCAATGACGTCGAAATGACTGCGGGTCTTCTCGGCGATCTCGCGCTGGCCGAAATTGTCACGTAGCAGCTTGGCGCAGTAGGGACAGCCATCCTGATAGAAATACAGCAGCACCCGCTTGCCGGCCGCGGAGGCTTCGCGTACGTCCTCTCGCAGGTCCAGAAACGACAACTTGAACCAATCCGGCTTTTCCTCGTAGCCGGGATTCACCATACCTTCGCCCAACGCCTCGGATGGTGTTGCGCTCTGGGCTGACGGCGTCAGCGCCAACCAAGCCCCTATCAACAGAAACTTTTTCAAGATTTCCATCGTCCCAGTGCCTCCTCTCGCACGTCGTTAGCGAGTCTATCGTGGTTTTGACGCTTTGAGGTCTGCTACCCCTGCAAAACGTTGCCGTCTGTGGTTGGCGTGTAGTCAATCCATTGACAGCGATAAGACCCGCTTGTACTACACCGCTAATAACACATTGTTTATGTTACATTTAACAAACACGCCTGTTCTTGGCATGGTTTTCGCTTAGCTGTAAGCAGTCGAATCGAAAAGCGGATTTCGTCATGGCAGCAACCAACGGTCTGATAGAACACGCCAAGTCGGCGGCTACGAAGCACGCCGCTTCCCAACCCCACCGCCCCGCGGTGTCCTGGGAAGCACGACGCGCGCTCCATTTGGCCCATAAACTTCAGACCTCGTTGGACGTGGAAACGCTCATCGAACTGTTTCATGACGAAAGCGGCAAACATGTGCCGCATGACGGTCTGGTTTACCGCAATCCCGAGTTGGATCTGGAGTTGAGTGCGGGCAAAACCGGCCGTCACAAGTGCCAATACCGCCTGCTGATCGCCGGACATATTCTGGGCGAATTGGAATTCAGCCGCCGTCGCCGCTTTCTGGATGAAGAATTACAGTTGCTGGAATATATGCTCAGCAGCCTGCTCTACCCGCTGCGCAATGCATTGATGTACCGACAAGCGTTGCAAACCGCGTTGCGCGACCCCTTGACCGGGGTCAACAATCGCGCCGCCTTCGACGCCAGCTTGAGACGAGAAGTGGATCTGGCGCGGCGCCACGGTACCGCACTTGGAATGCTGGTGCTCGACATCGACCATTTCAAACAGGTCAACGACCGCTACGGCCACCTGGTCGGCGATTGTGTCTTGCGCGACGTGGCGGCCCATGCGGCAGCGTGCGTCCGCAGCACCGATATGTTGTTCCGTTACGGCGGTGAAGAGTTCGTGATCTTGTTGAACAGCACCAGCGTTCAAGGTGCCAAACGCCTGGCGGAGCGCATTCGCGCCTCTATCGAAAAATTGCATTGCCGCTACGGCAACGCCACGATCCGCATCAGCGCCAGTCTCGGCGTCTCCTGTTTGCACGCCGAGGATACGGCCCAGGCACTGTTCGAACGCGCCGACCAGGCGTTGCTGCAGGCAAAGCAAACAGGGCGCAATCGAGTCGTATTCTCCTGCTGAATGAATTCAGCGGCGCGCGCGAGGGCTCTTGCGGCGTTGCCCCGGACGATTGCGGGCAGCAGGACGGCGCGCCGTGCGCGGAGGTTCCGCATCGCGGATCCCGGTCAGCTCCAACAACGCTTTGATTTGTTCTTCATCGGCGTCGGCCCAATGACCAGCCCGTACGCTGCGCGGTAGTGAAATCGGTCCGTACCGAATCCTCGCCAGGCGACTCACCATGAGCCCCTGGGATTCCCAGAGGCGGCGCACCTCACGGTTGCGTCCTTCCCGCAACACCACGTGATACCAATGGTTGGCGCCTTCGCCGCCCGCCGCAAGCAAGCGATCGAAATGAGCTGGTCCGTCTTCCAGTTCGACTCCTTCCGTCAAACGCGCGGCAGTATCCGCACCCACGGTGCCGAGCACGCGCACAGCGTATTCCCGCTCGATTTCACTCGACGGATGCATCAGCCGGTGGGCCAGCTCGCCATCGGTGGTCAGCAAGATCAAGCCCGAGGTATTGATATCGAGCCTACCCACGGGAATCCAGCGGCCGTTGCGCAGGCTCGGTAAGCGATCGAAGATCGTAGGCCGCCCTTCCGGGTCCGAGCGGCTGGTCACTTCACCTTCGGGTTTGTGGTACAGCAACACGCGCCGGCGGGAAGGTGTGCGCTCGAATGGCTTGATGAGATGGCCGTCAAGCTGCACCCGGTCGGTATCGGCGATGCGATCGCCCAACTGTGCGGCCGCGCCGTTGACGCGGATGCGCCCCTGGCGGATCCACTCCTCGATCTCTCGCCGCGAGCCGAAGCCTCCGGCGGCCAGAACCTTTTGGATGCGCTCTGCCACCAGCGCCAATCAGCCGTTTTCGCGCCGACGCTGCGACCCCGGATCGGAATCGGAATCGGAATCGGAATCGTCATCGGCGGATTCGACCTGAATGGCATCATGTTCCAGGTTCGTTGGTGTCGGGTCTGCGACGTCTTGATCGCCGGCGACGGCCTGGGCCGCACCATCCTCGTGATCGCCGGAATCTTCACCGTGCTCGAATTGCGCCGCATCGGCAACGCGATCCGCGTCGGGTTCGTCCGCATCGAGGGAGGGTGCGTTGGGCGTGGCTCCCTGCACGACCGGTTGCGCCGCTTGCACTTCGATCGCCGGTGCTTCCGCCTGACCCTGGTCCTCAGCGTCACTGTCTTCGACAGAGTGGTGTAGCGGTTCTTCCGTGTGCGGCTCCGGCTGGGTCTCGGACGGCGATGCGGATTCCTCCCCGGACTCCGGTCCGAAAGCGGCCGATGCCGGGTGTTCCGGTTCGGGGTTCGACTCGCCCGGCGCCCGCAAGTCCAGCTCGGCATTGATACTGTCGATGTCGCGCAGTTCCGCCAATGTCGGCAGCTCGTCCAGGGATTTGAGATCGAAGTAATCCAGGAACTGTTTCGTGGTGCCGTACATGGCGGGCTTACCCGGTACATCCCGATGGCCGACGACTCGTATCCACTCCCGCTCCTGCAGAGTCTTCATGATGGAGCTGGAGACGCTCACGCCACGGATATCTTCGATTTCGCCACGGGTAATGGGCTGGCGATAAGCCACCAACGCCATGGTCTCCAACAATGCGCGTGAATAGCGCGACGGCCGCTCCATCCAAAGGCGCGAAATCCAGGGCGAAAGCTCGCGCTTGACCTGAACCCGGAAACCGCTGGCGACCTCCCGCAACTCGAAACTGCGCTCGTTGTAGTCCTGGGCCAGTGCGTTCAACGCGTTGCGCAGGGCGTCGCATTCTGGGCGTTCGCTGTCGTCGAACAAGCCGAGCAGGTCGTCAAGCGTCAACGGACGGCCCGCAGCAAGCAGCGCGCCTTCGAGGATCATTTTCAACTGTTGTTCGTTCATTGGCTTCTAACTGTTATCCGACGGCCGGCGCCGCCGAGGACGCCGCTTTGACATGGATGGGTCCATACGGTTCGGCTTGCACGAGCTCCAGCAGCGATTCTTTGATCAACTCGAGAATGGCGAGCAATGTGACGACCACCCCCATGCGTCCTTCGCTGACATCGAACAGGTGGGTGAAATCGGTGAAGGTATCCGCGCGCACTGCCGCCAGCACCGCCGACATGCGCTCACGCACCGATAGCGCTTCCATCTGCACATGGTGGTGGGAAAACATCTCCGCCCGCTGCAGCACATCCTTGAACGCCAGCAGAAGCTCTTTCAACGAAACATCCGGCTCGATGTCGAGCACGTGGCGTTCGACCACATCAGCGTTGACCGGAAATACATCGCGTTCCAGACGCGGCAGCTGATCGATATTCTCCGCCGCCTGCTTATAGCGTTCGTATTCCTGCAACCGTCGCACCAGTTCGGCGCGCGGATCGTGTTCCTCACCTTCCGCCTCCACCGGCCGCGGCAGCAACATGCGCGACTTGATCTCCGCCAACATCGCCGCCATTACCAGATATTCGGCCGCCAATTCGAGCCGCATGTCTTTCATCAGATCGATGTATTCCATGTACTGACGGGTGATTTCGGCGATCGGGATATCGAGGATATCGAGGTTCTGGCGCCGAATCAGATACAGCAGCAGATCCAGCGGGCCCTCGAACGCCTCGAGAAACACTTCCAGGGCATCGGGTGGGATATAGAGATCCTGGGGTAGCGCGGTATAAGGTTCGCCATTGACGAATGCCAACGGCAGTTCCGATTGCTGGGGCTGGCTGTGCTGGGACGTCTCCGGTGCAGTTTCGGCTACCGTTTCCGTGACGTCGTCTTCCAGCGGTTGCGGATCTTGCTGCATGTCGACCTTACTCTTCATGTACGTCTCTCGACGTTGGGGCCGCTAGCGATAGGACAGCCCCATCGCGGCACGCACTTCTTCGAGGGTATCGCGCGCTACGTCGCGCGCCGCCTCGCAGCCTTCCGAAATAATCCCCCGGACCAGCTTGCGATCCTTCGCCAACTCCAACGCCCGTTCCTGGATTGGCGCTAGTTCTTTGCTCACCGCTTCGATGATCGGCTGTTTGCATTCCAGGCAACCGATACCGGCGGTGGTGCAGCCGGTGCGTACCCAACTCTTGATCTCGTCGCCGGAGTATACCTGGTGCAGACCCCATACCGGGCACTTTTCCGGGGTGCCGGGATCGGTACGCCGCACGCGCGCGGGATCGGTTGGCATGGTACGCAATTTCTTCTCAACGTTTTGCGGCTCTTCCCGCAAACCGATGGTATTGCCATAGGACTTGGACATCTTCTGCCCGTCCAGCCCAGGCATCTTCGACGCCGGCGTGAGCAGAGCCTCCGGCTCCGGCAGAATGATGCGCCCGCCGCCTTCGAGATAACCGTACAGCCGCTCGCGGTCGCCCTTAGTCAGGTTCTGTTGGCCTTCCAACAGTGCGCGCCCGACATTCAAGGCTTCGTGGTCGCCCTGTTCCTGGTAGCGCTTGCGGGCATCGCGATACAGCTTGGCGTTTTTTTTGCCCATTTTCTTCAAGGCCAACTCGGCCTTCTCTTCAAAACCCGGCTCGCGTCCATACAGATGGTTGAACCGGCGGGCAATTTCGCGGGTGATTTCGATATGCGCCACCTGATCCTCGCCCACCGGCACCAGACCGGCCTTGTAGACCAGGATGTCCGCACTCTGCAGCAACGGATATCCCAGGAATCCGTATGTCGCGAGATCGCGCTCCTTGAGCTTCTCCTGCTGGTCTTTGTAGCTCGGCACCCGCTCCAGCCAGCCCAAGGGCGTCATCATCGACAACAACAGATGCAACTCGGCGTGTTCCGGTACCCGCGACTGAATGAACAAACGCGCCGAGCCCGGATTTACGCCGGCTGCCAACCAATCGATCACCATCTCCCATACGCTCTCGGAAATGTCGCCGGTGTCTTCGTAGTGAGTGGTCAGCGCATGCCAGTCAGCGACGAAGAAGAAGCAGTCGAATTCGTGCTGCAGCTTGATCCAGTTTTTCAGAACCCCGTGGTAATGCCCGAGATGCAATGCGCCGGTTGGGCGCATGCCCGACAAGACGCGCTGTTGTGGCAAAATCGAACTCAAAATTTCCCCCGCATTACTGCAACAAGCCAAGTGCGTGTAGCACGATCGACAAGGACTGTTCTCCCATGCCTGCCGAATGGGTCAGCGTCAACAACATGTATTCGATCGGCGGCCATATCAGCACGCCCAGAATCTGGGTGAACAACAATACCAGCAGGATAATGAATCCGTAGGGCTCGATCCGGCCCAGGTACCAGCCGGCCCGCCCGGGCAGAATCCCCGCAAGCACCCGCCCGCCGTCCAGCGGCGGCAACGGCAGTAGATTCAGCACCATGAGTACGGCGTTGATGAAGATGCCGGCGACGCCTGCGCCCACCAGAAACATCGCCGGCGCGCCGATCTGGCTGGCGAACAGCATCCCGACCTTGAGTACCAGTGTCCACATCAACGCCATCATCAGGTTGGCAAGCGGTCCGGCGGCGGCGACCAGGGCCATGTCCCGCTTCGGATGGCGCAGGTTTTCCCAAGTGACCGGTACCGGCTTGGCCCACCCGAATACAAACGGACTGAGCAGCAGCATCACCAGCGGCACGACAATGGTACCGATGGGATCGATGTGCTTGATGGGATTGAGGGTGAGTCGGCCCAGCATCATGGCCGTCGGGTCGCCCAGATAGCGGGCCACCCAGCCGTGGGAAACTTCGTGGACGGTGATCGCAAATAAAACCGGCAACGACCAAACGGCAATTTTCTGGATCAAACTGAATTCATACATCGCGGAAGTATACCCGTTGCGGCACCCGGACCTGAAGCGCGATCACGCGTCAGCCTTGCAACCAGAGCGCGAACAGCGCGCCGAGTGCCAGCAGCGTCACCAGCCAGATAATCAGACTCACATGGCGGAAACGGCGCGGAGCCGCCGACGGCCGCGGGTCGAACAGCACCCGCCAATCGCACTCCCCGGCGCGGGCTGCAGCCTGCAGCACCGAAACCTGGTAGGTGATGATGCCGATCGCCAGCAGTACGATCACGATCAACACGGTGTTCATGGCGAGTCCTCGAGCAGGCTGACGTCGCCGCGGCCACTGCGCACCACCCTCGGCACCCCGTCCACGAAATCGACCACGCTGGTCGGCTCGAGCCCGCAATTGCCGCCGTCGATCACCAGGTCCACTTCGCTTTGGAGGCGTTCGCGCATTATTTCCGGATCGGTCATGGGGATATCGTCATCGGGGAGCAGCAGCGTGGTACTCAGCAACGGTTCGCCCAGTTCATCCAGTAGCGCCTGGGCGATGCGATGCTCCGGCACGCGAATGCCGATTGTCCGGCGTTTCGGATGCCAGAGTCGGCGCGGCACTTCGTGAGTGGCCTCGAGAATGAAGGTATAAGGGCCCGGCGTGAGGGTCTTCAAGAGCCGATAGGCGCTGTTGTCGACCTTGGCGTAGGTCGCAATCTCCGACAAATCGCGGCAGACCAGAGTGAAATTGTGGCGATGATCCAGCCGACGGATGCGGCGGATGCGCTCCACCGGCTCTTTTTCGCCGATGACACACCCCAGGGCGTAGCAGGAATCGGTGGGATAGGCGATCACAGCCCCTTGCCTGATCATCTCGACCGCGCGGCGCACCAGGCGCAATTGCGGGTTATCCGGATGAATCTGGAAATATTGGCTCATGTGCGACGGCGGTTAACGGGCGATGGAACGAGCCGGATCGCGCGCCAGCGGCCACGCCGGGCTTTCCCAAATCGGCCGGCACTCACTTGGAAGCGCCGGTAGCCGGCCCAGTTCGATCCACGGGTTCTCGGGCCCGTGATAATCCGACCCGCAGGATGCCCACAAACCGTGGCGCCGGACGTGCGCTGCGATCGTGGCGCACTCGTCGGCGCTGTGACTGCCGGTGACCACTTCCATTGCAGTACCGCCGCATTCGAGAAATTGGCCGGTCAGCTTGCGCAGCTTGGCGGCGGTCAGGCGGTAGCGCGCCGGATGCGCAATCACGGCCAACCCGCCGGCGCCGCGAATCCAACCCACGGCGTCTTCCAGACTGGCCCATTGCCCCGGCACGTACCCGGGTTTGTCGTTGACCAGAAAACGCTTGAACACGTCGCGCACCGAAGCGGCGCGGCCGATCTCCACCAGATAATGTGCAAAATGGGTACGACCGATAATGCTGCCCTTGGCATGGCGACTGGCGCCGGCGAGCGCATCGGCGACGTTGGCTTTTGCAAGACGACGCCCGATTTCTTCGGCGCGCCAGTGGCGAAATTCGGACAAGCCCGCCAGGCCAGCCTGCAATACCGGATCCGCCGGATCAACGTGCAACCCGACGATGTGCACCGTGCGCCGCTCCCAGGTCACTGAGATCTCGACTCCACGGACCAGGTGCAGCTCCGCAACGGCCGCGGCGGCGGCCGCCTCCTCCAAACCGGCGGTGGTATCGTGGTCGGTCAAAGCCAACACCTCTACGCCTTGGCTGCTGGCGCGCTGGATCAGGGCGGCCGGCGCCAGAGTGCCGTCAGAGGCGGTGGAGTGGCTATGCAGATCGTGTTGGACAGTCATCCGGGCATTCTACTGTAGCCGGCGGCGGTTTGTCCTTTTGCCGCCCTACACGCTATATTGCGGAGTCTCGCGGTCGGCTTTGCAAAAGCCGCCAAGCAACCGGAAATATCTGTTAAATGAGTGGATTTCAAATCAAAGCTTCGGCCCTGGCGCCGGCATTGCTGAAAATCGTGGACGAAGTGGTGGATTTCCGGGCCCAGAATCCCGCCGCCCAGAGCGTACTCCCGAGCCAGGAAAAGCTGCGCCAGGACATGCACCAGTTTTGTATGCTGCTGCAGCAGTTGGAGTCCGTGCGCGACAAAGATCCCGAAGTGATCAGCGATATGGGAGAATATGGCCTGTATCTGCTGCAGAAGCTGAGCGAAATCGTGACCCAGTTGGGCCTGGTGCAGACCCGCCAGCGCCTGGACCGGCATGTAATCTCATTCGCGCTTTGGGTGGGCAGTAACGGCGGCGCCCTGCGCGAGTTGGAGCCCGTCGTCGACGCCTTTGCCGCCGAGGCCAACCGCAGCCGCAGTGGCTGCGAGTTGGAACGCTTGTGCGCCGCCATGTTGCACTGCTTGCATTGCGTCGATGACGCAGTGGTGGAGCGCCAGGAACGGGTCCCGACAGCGCCCTGGCGACTGCTCAATCTGAATGCCGGAATCGTTGCCACGCGCACTCACAATGCCGAACTGATTCGCACCGCGTTTGAGACCCTGATCCGCAATCTGCCGGAAGAAGCACCGGACTTCTTCAGCGAGGGCATGGAACAGGCCGAAGCAGCGGATTATCCCGCGCCGGTACGCGAATTGGTCGAACAGTATTATCATCGGTTTACGAAAGCACGCACCCTGCACTGACAAGGGCACCCGAATACTATGAAATTTCTGTTCGATTTTTTCCCGGTCCTGCTGTTCTTCATCGCCTACAAGGCCAGCGGCGGCAACATGTTTCTTGCCACCGGGGTGATCATGGCGGCGAGCGCACTCCAGGTCGCTTTGTATTGGCTCAAATTCCGCCGCTTCCAGACCATGCACCTGGTGACGCTGGGGCTGGTGATCGTCTTCGGCGGCATGACGCTGGCGCTGCACGATGAACAATTCATCAAGTGGAAAGTCAGCGTCGTCAACTGGCTGTTCGGGGTCGTCTTCCTGGGCAGCCAATTCATTGGCCGCAAGAACCTGGTCGAACGCATGATGAGCGCTGCCGTCAGCGTACAAAAGTCGGTTTGGGCGCGCCTGAACATGAGCTGGGTGCTGTTTTTCCTGAGCATGGGATTCCTGAACTGGTATGTCATGGCCAACTACAGTGACGATGTCTGGGTTGATTTCAAATTCTACGGCATGCTCGGCCTGACCTTCGTGTTCGTGGTCGGCCAGGCATTTTACCTCGGACGTCACATCGAGCCGGAGAAGGAACCCGAGTCGTGATGTACGCCATCATCTCCGAGGACGCCGAAGGCACGTTGCAACAACGCCTGCAGGCGCGGCCCGCCCATCTGCAGCGGCTCAATTCGCTCCAAGACGCAGGACGATTGCTGCTGGCTGGCCCGCATCCCAGTATCGATGCCGAAGATCCCGGGCCCGCCGGCTTCAGCGGCAGTCTGGTGGTGGCTGAGTTTCCGTCGCTCGAAGAAGCGCGCGCGTGGGCCGATCAGGACCCCTATGTCGAAGCGGGCGTGTATCGCACCGTCACCGTGAAACCTTTCAAGAAAGTATTGCCATGAGTCCCAACGAACAACGCGCCGCATCCATTCGTCAGCGCCTTGAACAAGCCGTAGCGCCGAAGTCGCTGGAGGTCATCGACGAGAGCCACAAGCATGTCGGCCACGCCGGGGCCAAAGACGGTCGCGGGCATTTTGCGGTCAACGTCGTCGCCGATGCGTTTTCCGGCAAGAGCCTGATCCAACGCCACCGAATGGTTTACGAAGCCATGGGTGAACTCATGGAAACCGACATCCACGCACTCAGCATCAACGCTCGTACACCGGACGAGGCTGCTGCAAACGGATGAAGCGCGCGGTTTGGTGCGCCGCCATGGCCTGCGCAGTGGCAGTCAGCGGCTGCGATCGCCCCTACAGTGAAAACCCGAACGGTCGGGAAGTCCGCGTACCCGGACTCGAATCCCTACCCGCTAGTGCCGGCGACGTGGTCGCCACGGTCAATGGCCGGCCGTTGACCGGCGCGCTGCTCGAACTCTATTCCGTCTCCAGAAGCCGGCAACACCCGTTGGGCAAGCAGCCCAAGCCGCGGGAGCTCACCGACGAACTCATCAACCTCGAATTGCTGGCGGAAGAAGCAGAACGCACCGGACTGGACCGCAAACCCGACGTCGCCGCGGAGTTATATTTCCAACGCGCCAATCTGCTCGCCAGCGCGATGATGGAACAGCGCGCGCGCACCGCCGGAATCGGGGACGCAGCGGTGCAACAGCGCTATCGGAAACTCTACCCGGACGGGAAAATCACCGAATATCGTACCCGCCAGATACTGCTCAACGACCGCACGACCGCCCAGGCGATGATCCGCGAGCTGCGCAGCGGCAATTCATTTGCCGAACTGGCCAAGTCGCGCTCCAAAGGACCGGCGGCCGACCGAGGTGGCGCGCTGGACTGGTTTCGACCGAGCGCGGTGCTTCCGGAATTCGCTGCCGCCGTTGCCGGTCTGAAGATCGGCGAATTCACCAAAGTTCCCGTGCACACCACCTACGGCTGGCACGTCATCCTGCTGGAAGACAAACGGACCGTGGCGGCGCCAGCGCTCGAGCAGGCGGCACCGGACATTGTGCGCGAATTGATCACAGAACGGCTCGACAAGCATCTGGACGAACTTCGGGCGCAGGCCAAGATCGAAGTGAAACGGCCGTAGGACCTCCTCTGCCCGCCATATATCAACGCCCGCGGTGACCGTCATGGGCCACGACGGTCAAGTCTCCTCTGGATCGAAACGAAAGCAGGGTTCAGCCGCGCAGCAAATCGACCAGTTTCCGCGGTTGGCTGAGCCAATTTCCCTGCCCATAATCCACGCCCAGATCGCGCAGTTTCTCGTAGATATCCTTGCTTTCCACATATTCGGCGATGGTGGCGATATTCATGACGTGGCCGATGTGGTTGATCGATCCCACCATGGCATAGTCCACTGGATCGAAGCTGATGTCGCGGACAAAACTGCCGTCGATCTTCAGATAGTCCACTTCCAGATTCTTCAGATGCGCAAACGAGCTAAGGCCGGTTCCGAAATCGTCCAGGGCGAAACCGCATCCCAGCTCGCGCAACGAGGCAATGAAACTGGTCGCATGGGCGAGATTGGAAACGGCCGCGGTTTCGGTGATTTCGAATACGATATGGCGCGCCAATTCCGGAAACTTGTCGAATTGCGCCTGCATGAACTCCAATGTTCGATCGTCGCCCAATGACTGTCCCGAAAGATTGATTGCAAAACGCCGTTCGGGCAGCGCCGGGTTCTGGTGGCGTCTGGCAATATAATCGTCGATGAGTGCGAACGCGTTGGAGACCACCCAGCGGTCCAGATCCGCCATGATGTTGTAACGTTCCGCGGCGCGGATGTATTCCATCGGCAGCACGAGTTCCCCTGAATCGTCCAGCATGCGCAACAGCACCTCGAAACGCTGGCCGCTATGCTCTCCGTCTCGAAGCGGAACGACCTCCTGGGCGTAAAGCACGAACCGGCTTTGCGAATATGCCTGCGTGATCCGGTGGACCCATTGCATTTCACCCTGGCGGCGGATCAAGGCGACGTCATCGGCCTGATACATGTGAATCCGGCCGCCCCCCTCTTCCTTTGCTACATAGCAAGCCGAGTCCGCGAGGCTCAGCACTTCGGTCATGCTGTGTTGTTCCCGGGTCAACGGGACCATGCCGATGCTGACCCCGATTTCAAAGGTTTTCTCTGCCCATGAAAAACGGAATTTGCGCACCGTCTCGCGCAGCTCTTCGCCCCGCAACAATGCATCGTCGGGCTCACAATCCCAGAACAATATGCCGAATTCGTCTCCGCCCAGGCGCGCCAGGGTGTCGGTTTCCCGGACATGAGGCGCCAAGAGCGCAGCCAGTTGCTTGAGCAGCGCATCCCCCGCCAGATGGCCACTGGTATCGTTGATTACCCGAAATTGGTCGAGATCCATGTAACAAAGTACATGATGGCGGCCAAGCTGGTGCACGCTGTCGATGGCCTGTTGCACGCGAAGACCGAACTCGCGCCGGTTGAGCAAGCCCGTGAGATCGTCGTGGGCTGCGCGGTAGGCAAGCAAATGCGACATTTCCCGGGCTTTGGCCACGTCTTGTAGCGTGACCACCACGCCCAGCCCGGCTCCGGTGGAATCGCGCATGGGCGCGATCGCGCCGATCACCGGATGGCGCCGGCCGCTCGCGCTCACCAGGCACAACTCGCCCGGTAAGCGCAGCGCCTTCGTCACCTCGTCGCAGCGCGGCACGGGAATGGCAACCGGCCGTCCGTCAGCTTCGTCCACCAGGCGCAACACCACCTGAATCGGTTGCCCGATCGCTTCTGATGCCGTCTTTTCCAACAGGCGCTGCGCGCTCGGGTTCACGTAATCGACCCTGCCCTCGCAATCGACCGTCAGCACAGCGTCGGCGAGCGACCGCAATGCAGCTTCGGCGCGTTCACCTGGATCAGACATAGGCAAGGGCTCTCGATTTCAACAGCGCGAGCGACCGCGGTCGTGGCGTGCGACCGGCATTGAGAAGGATCATCCCTGAGATCAATTTTAGGCTCCAATCAACTTGCTGAACGCATGCTCGTCAAGGATCGTAACACCGAGTTGTTGTGCTTTGTCCAATTTGGAGCCAGGGTTTTCGCCGGCCACCACGAAATCTGTCTTCGCAGAGACGCTGCCTGATACTTTCGCGCCCATACGCTGCAATCGAGATTTGGCTTCTTCGCGTGTCATCGCGGTGAGGGTTCCTGTGAGCACGAACGTCTTGCCGCTGACAGCCGTCGCAGCACGCTGAACGGCCACAGCCGGCCACTGGATACCGGCACCGAGCAACTTGTCCAGGACTTCGCGGTTATGTGCCTGGTGAAAGAACGCGGCCACGTGGCCGGCGACTACGGGCCCGACATCGGCGACACTCTGCAACGCTTCTTCGTCCGCTTGCTCCAGGCCGTCCAGATCACCGAAATGTAGCGCCAAGGCGTGGGCCGTGGACTCACCGACTTCCCGGATCCCCAGCGCATACAGAAAGCGCGGCAGTGTGGTGTTCTTGCTGCGCTCCAACGCGTCGACGAGATTGCGCGCCGATTTTTCTCCCATTCGTTCCATTGCCATGAGCTTGTCGACGCCGAGGTCATACAAGTCCGCCGGCGTATGCACCAGGTCCTTGTCGACGAGTTGGTTCACGAGTTTTTCGCCCAGGCCGTCGATATCCATGGCGCGGCGCGAGGCAAAATGAATTACCGCCTGCTTTCGCTGCGCAGGACAGAACAAGCCGCCGCTGCAACGCGCCGCCGCTTCTCCTTCCATGCGCACCACGTCGGAGCCGCAGATGGGGCAATGCTTGGGATAGTGGGGTTTGCGCGCGCCTTTGGCGCGTTTCGCCGCAACGACGCTCACAACTTCGGGGATCACGTCGCCGGCGCGCCGCACGATTACCGTGTCGCCGATCCGCACATCCTTGCGGTCGATTTCATCCTGATTATGGAGCGTGGCATTGGTGACGGTGACACCGCCGACGAATACCGGATTCAATCGCGCAACCGGGGTTAGTGCACCGGTGCGTCCCACCTGCCACTCCACACCCTGCAACTCAGTCATCTCTTCCTGGGCCGGAAACTTGTAGGCGATCGCCCAGCGCGGTGCGCGGGCGACAAAACCCAGCTCCTGCTGTTGCTCAAAACGGTCTACCTTGAACACGACGCCGTCGATCTCATACCCCAACCCATCACGCTTCGATTGCATCTGAAGGTAATAGTCGATGCATCCGTCCAGTCCACTGACCCGGCGCACTTCCGATGACACCCGCAGACCCCAATGCCGCAATTGCTGCAACAGGTCATATTGCGTGTCGGGCAGCGCGGCACCGCGTACCACGCCGGCACCGTAACAGTACATTTCCAACGGTCGCTGTGCCGAGATCCGCGGATCCAATTGTCGCAAGCTGCCTGCGGCGGCGTTGCGGGGATTGACGAACGTGCGTTCACCGCGTTCGCTTTGTTCGGTGTTCAGCCGTTCGAAACCCAGCTTGGACATGTACACTTCGCCGCGTATTTCGAGCGCCTGCGGATAGTCGGTGCCGCGCAGGCGCAGCGGCACACTGTCGATGGTGCGTACGTTCTGGGTCACATCCTCGCCCGTGGTGCCGTCACCGCGGGTTGCGGCCCGTACCAATACACCGTCTTCATACAGCAGACTGACCGCCAGGCCGTCGAGCTTCGGTTCCGCCGTGTAATCGATCTGCGCCACTTCCAGACGATCCCTGGCGCGGCGATCGAAAGCTTCCATTTCCGCTGCATCGAACGCATTGGCCAGGGACAACATCGGCAATTCGTGCCGAACCTGGGCGAATTCCTTGAGTGGCTCGGCGCCCACCCGCTGGGTCGGCGAGTCCGGTGTGATCAAGTCCGGACGTTGTGCTTCGAGGTCCTGCAACTCGCGCAGCAGTCGGTCGTATTCGGCGTCTGGGATTTCGGGCGCATCGAGAACGTAATACGAATAATTGTGGTGATGGAGTTGCGTGCGTAGCGCTTCGATGTGCCGCTGAATCTTGCTGGAGTCAGCCATTGCGGGAATGCTGCTTGCTTATCGAACGCCGCTGCGGGTACGTTGCTGGCGTTCGTAGTCGCTGATTTCATCGCGCAAATGCGCGATGGTCTGTTGGCCCATCACGCTACGGCTGGCATCGCGCAGTTCACCGCCGAGGTTGCGTTTCAATGTCTGGGCCGCGGCGATCATCGCATCGAACGCTTTTGCCCCTTCCATAGGCCCCGGAAGTTGCAGAAACAATACCAGTCCCGGACTCTGCAACTGGTCCTTTTGTTCGTCGTCGAACCAACCGGGCTCGACCATGTTGGCGAGACTGAACACCGATTTCGGTTCACCGCCGACCGTCTCATAGTGATGAAAGATCCGCATATCCCCGTATTCCAGCCCGGCGTCGCGCGCGGCATCGAAAATGTCCGGGCCGCGGAAAGTCAGCCCGGACCGCGCCACGACGTAGACCATCACGATTTTGGGTTCCGGCTTTGGGCCCTCGGGCTCGGCTGGCGATGACGCCGCGCCGCGCCGCTGTGTTCTGTTCGGCGGTCGTTCCGCTTTGATGGACGGATTGTGCTCGTCCCCGGCATGCGTGCCCGCCCGTTCTTCGATGGCGATACTGCGCCCGAGCTCTGCCAGTTCGGGGTCGGGCACCGCCAAGGAACCGGAATCGGCTTCGGAGTCGATCTCGGGCAGTTCGGCACGCGCGCGCCGCCGCCGCAGGCGCGCGCCGACACTGCGCCGGCCAGCGAAATAGACGGCAATCAGAATCGCCGCACCGACGACCAGCAATACCCAGCGAAGTAGATCGAGTCCGTTCATGTCCAATGCAGCTTACAGGCCCGCCACGTCCACGAGCGTAACGGGATAACCTTAGACTGCGGCGAGGCGCGCCGCTTCGTCCACATCCACCGCCACCAGGCGCGATACGCCGGGTTCGTGCATGGTTACTCCGGTGAGTTGATTACTCAATGCCATGGTGATCTTGTTATGGGTGATGAATACAAACTGCACGTGTTCGCTCATCTCCCGCACCATGTCGCAGAATCGTCCGACATTGGCATCGTCCAGCGGCGCATCCACCTCGTCGAGCATACAGAACGGCGCCGGATTGAGCTGGAAGATCGAAAACACCAGCGCTACGGCGGTCAGCGCCTTCTCTCCGCCAGAGAGTAGGTGAATGGAACTGTTGCGCTTGCCCGGCGGCCGGGCCATCACTGCGACGCCGGTATCGAGCAGGTCTTCGCCGGTTAGTTCGAGATAGGCGTGACCGCCGCCGAATAAACGCGGAAACAGTGCCTGCAGTCCGGTATTGACCTTGTCGAAGGTCTCCTTGAACCGCGTGCGGGTCTCGCGGTCGATTTTGCGAATGGCGTTTTCCAGTGTTTCCAGTGCCTGGGTAACGTCATCGTACTGTGCGTCCAGGTATTTCTTTCGTTCCTGCTGTTCCGCGAACTCTTCAATGGCAGCCAGGTTGATCGGTCCCAGTCGTTGAATACGAGTCGCGACCTGTTCGACTTTCTGCACCCACTCCGATTCTTCGGCCTGTTCCGGCAAGGCCTCTTCGAGGCTCTGACGCTCAAGCGCGGTTTCCCGCAACTGCTCTTCCAGGGTTTCCCGCCGGACGCGGATTTCCTGGAAACCGACCCGGGCCTGCTCCAGCTCGTTGCGCACTTCCCCGACCTGTTGTTCCGCCTCGGTGCGATTATGCTCGTGGCGGCGCAGGTTCTCGTCGATGTCCTCGACGCGCCGGCGCGCTTCGCCCAGTTCGGCTTCCACCCTGACCCGCCCGTCCAGCAGGCGCGCGAGCTCGCTTTCCTGTTCCCGCAACGGTTCTACGCCCGCTGTCAGTGATTCCTGTAATTGCTCGTGGCGCTGTTTCAGGCCCGACAACTGGCCCTGCATGCGCTCGCCGTTCTGGCGCAGGGAATTCTGCTGACTGCGCATGGATTCGATCTGTAGTGCCAATCCGTGAGCCTGGTCGCGGTCGGAGCGGGCCCGGGCGCGGACCTGATCCAGGGCTTCGCGCAAGGTGTCCCGTTGACCGGCCAGCAATTCCCGCTCGCGGCCCGATTGTTCCATCCGTTCCAGGGCTGCGCCAAGCCGTTCGCGGGCCTCCTGCACTTCTCCATGGCTGCGCTGGATCTGTGCTTCGAGCTCCTCGAGTTCAGCACGAATGTTCTGATCCCGGTTCTGGATCTGCTCGAGCCGGGAGCGCCGGGCGCTCACCTGGGCACGCAGTTCCGAGTGCCGCCGGTGGGCCTCGTTGACCTGCTGCTGCAACGCCTCGCGGCGTTGTTCGAGTTCGCGCAGATCCTCCTCGGTCGCATCGGTGCGCTCCTGCAACTCGTGTACCGTGGCTTCGAGTTGTTGCAGGCGTGCTGTCAGGGACTTGATTTCCTGCTCGCGCGCCAACACACCGGAATTCTGGTCCGCATCCCGCGCCACCCGCAACCACGCCCGTCCGAGCCAGATGCCGTCCCGGGTCACGACGGATTCACTGGCGCTCAGGCGGCTGCGCAACGCCAAGGCATCGTGCAGACCATCGACCGCGTAGACGCCACCGAGCACGGAATCCAACGACCATGGCGCCCGTACCCGGCTCGCCAGCAAATCGGCGCCGGACGGGTCCCCGACCGCGCCGGCGGACGCCGTATCAAACGCCGTCAATACGCCTTGTTCCAGAGTTTCGAGGCTTTCCGACAGCGGATCCAAGCCATTGACACATACCGCTTCCAGATGGGACCCGAGCACGGTCTCGACCGCCTGCTCCCAACCCGGGTCGACCTCCAGTTCCTGCGCCAAGCGTGGCGAGCCGCCCAGGCCCTGGCGGTCGAGCCACTGCGAAACGACACCTTCGGACTGCCCCAACGCCGCCTGCTGTAATGTTTCCAGCGAGGTCAGGCGGCCACGTGAATCCTGCAACTCGCCCCGCTGCTGTTCCAGTTCCTGTTGCGACTGGCGAACCCGCTCACGCCCCAAGCGGATTTCCTCGAGCACCGTCTGCAGTTCTTCCTGCGCGTGCTCCGCTCGGGCCCCCTGCTCCCGCTCCTGGGCGCCGAGCTGCTCGATTTCGGCGCTGAGCGCGCTGCTGTCCAGTCCTTGCTGCTCGTTGCGCAGCTTTTCGCTACGCTGATCGAGCTGCAGGAGCTGGCGATCCAGGTGATCGATGCCGGTGCGTTCGACCTGGGCGGCTTCGGAACCGGCCGCGGCCCGCTCATTAAAACCTTCCCATTCCCGCTGCCATTCCTGCATGCGCTCCTCGGCCTCGCTCAGAGCGGCATGGGACGCTTCTTCCGCCGCTCTGGCCTGGGCAAGGGCCGGCTCGGATTCGGCCAACTGGCGTTCGAGTTGATCAAGCTGCGCCTGGTCGTGCTGAATATGGTGTTGCAGCTCCTGCCAACCGCGCTCGGCCTGTTCCAGGTCCTGCTGCTGGCGCTGGCGCATTTCTTTGCCGTGCTGAATGGATTGTTCAAGGCGGGCGATTTCACTGCCGACGCCATAGTAGCGCCCTTGCACTTCGTTGAACGCGTCAGTGGCTTCAATGTGGGTTTCGCGGTCTTTCTCTAGCGAGGCTTCCACCGAACGCTGGGTGGCCACCGCTGCCTGCAGGGCGGTCTCCAGCTCGCCGATACGCCGTTCCTTGACGGAGCCTTCGCGGGCGAGGTTGCGCAACCGCAGGGCCAGCAGTTCGCCCCTTACCTGGCGTTCTTCCTGCTTCAACTCTTTGTACTTTTCGGCCGTCCGCGCCTGGCGCTGCAGGTGATTAAGTTGTTTCTCAACTTCATCGCGTAAGTCGCTGAGCCGCTCGAGATTATCGCGGGTATGCCGAATTCGATTCTCGGTCTCCCGGCGGCGTTCCTTGTACTTCGAAATGCCGGCCGCCTCTTCCAGGAATACGCGCAGATCCTCGGGCCTGGCTTCGATCAGGCGGGAAATCATCCCCTGTTCGATGATCGAATAGCTGCGTGGTCCGAGCCCGGTCCCGAGGAAAATGTCGGTAATGTCGCGCCGGCGGCAGCGGGTGCCGTTGAGCCAATAGGAGGATGTGCCGTCCCGCGAGACCTGACGTTTGATGGAGATTTCGTTGTAGGCGGCGTACTGACCGCCGACCGATCCATCAGCGTTGTCGAACACCAGTTCGACCGTGGCATGACCGACCGGCTTGCGCGAGGTGGAGCCGTTGAAGATGACATCGGCCATGGAGTCACCGCGCAAATGTTTGGCCGAACTTTCCCCCATTACCCAGCGAACGGCGTCGATGACATTGGATTTGCCGCAACCGTTAGGACCTACAACGCCCACCAGCGTGCTGGGAATCGGAATCGTGGTCGGATCTACAAAGGATTTGAAGCCTGCAAGCTTGATCTTCTTTAGGCGCATGAGTCCGGAAGTCTTGGTGGTGTAATGAGCGGGAACCTGTGCTTGGCGCCGCGCGGGCAAGCGGTCGGCGCGCCGGGTCTTGCTGTCTTCAATTCGCGCCCGGTGCAGAGACTGGTTCCGGGGTTTTGGCGGCCGAGCGGCCCGCGTCTGCAGAATCGCGCACAACGCCTGAGCCAATCGCGTTAGTGTCGAATGAATCGCATTTGGTGTAAAGTAGTTTCCCGCCCGTCGCAGCGCGTCCCGGCACCAATTCCCACGACCCGTTTTCCGAGCGGCCGCAGAGCGCGCTCCTTGCGAACGGCATCCCGGGACCCGCCGGCAAGCGCGACATTGGAGCCGGTTATTCGCACCGCAGTTACGATGTATTCCGAGAGAGATCGTCAGCAATGAGCACTAAGCCCAGCACCGACCTGGAAACTTTCGACAACCCGCAACCGCAACGCGATTACACTATCCGCATCGAAATTCCCGAGTTCACTTGCCTGTGTCCGAAAACCGGGCAGCCCGATTTCGCCACCCTTCATCTCGAATACGTTCCCGATGCGCGCTGCGTCGAACTCAAGGCGCTCAAGCTTTACATATGGTCGTTCCGGGATCAGGGCGCGTTCCACGAAGCGGTGACCAATCGCATACTGGATGACTTGGTGGCAGCCTGTGACCCACGGTTCATGCGCGTACGGGCGGAATTCAATGTTCGCGGCGGCCTTTACACCACCGTCGTGGCCGAACACTGCAATCCCAGGTGGCAAGCTCCACCCGCGGTAAGTCTTCCTTAATCCATTTCCATAGATAGTTGTTTTATCTATTTGATGCAACTAGATAAACAACCGGTGTACATTGGCGTCGATCTGGGAACGTCCGGCTGTCGCGCCATCGCCATCGACGATCAGCGCCGGACCCGCGCCAGCGCCGCCTGCGGTCTTGCCGAGCCGATGCGCGACCGTGCGGGAAGCGAACAGGACCCAGCGCTGTGGTGGCAGGCGTTGACCATGACGCTGACGAGCTTGCTCCCGCAACTGGCGGGCGCGCAGGTCCGGGCCATCGCCATTGACGGTACGTCCGCCACGGTCCTGCTGTGCGACGCCGACGGGACGCCCCTCGGACCGGCGCTGCTGTATGACGACGCACGCGCCACCGCGCAAGCGCATATCATCGACTCCGTGGCACCGGCTCACAGTCCGGCCCGGGGCGCTGGCTCCAGTCTGGCAAAAACGCTATACCTGGCTCGCCGTTTCCCCGAGGCGCAGCATGTGCTGCACCAGGCGGACTGGCTCGCCGGCCGCCTACTGGAACGCTATGACCGCTGCGATGAGAACAACGCCCTCAAACTCGGTTACGACCCCCTGCTCCGCTCCTGGCCGGGCTGGCTGTCGGGACTGCCGCTGCCACGTCGGTGGCTGCCGCAACCACTGCCCCCGGGCACAGTGCTGGGAACCGTGGCCGCGGGTCCGGCTCAGGGGCTGGGACTCAGCACCGACACCCTGGTAGTAGCCGGCACCACGGACAGCACCGCAGCCTTCCTCGCCACCGGCGCCCGGGATTTCGGCGATGCGGTGACCAGCCTGGGCTCGACGCTGGTCCTCAAAGTGCTGACCGCAGAACCGGTATTCGCACCCGAACATGGCATTTACAGCCACCGCCTCGGGGACCGCTGGCTCGCCGGCGGGGCATCCAACAGCGGCGGGGCGGTACTACTCGAACACTTCAGTCGTGCCGAGCTGATGCAACTGACGCCGCTGCTCGAACCGCAGCGCCCGACCGGGCTGGACTATTACCCGTTGTCTCGGCCCGGAGAACGCTTTCCGATCGCGGACCCAAACCTGCAGCCGCAGCTCGCGCCCAGACCGGCCGCGCCGGAACGATTCCTCCAGGGGATGCTGGAAGGCATAGCGGCGATCGAAGCCGCGGGCTACGCACTCCTGGCGCGATTGGGCGCACCCTATCCGACCTCGGTGCGCAGCGTCGGCGGCGGCGCCGCCAATGCTGCGTGGACTGCCATACGTGGCGCACGGTTGCGCGTACCCATGCGCGATGCCGAACACAGTGACGCTTGCTATGGTGCGGCGTTGTTGGCCCGTGCCGGCGCCCTCGGGGAAGCGATCTAGAATTGCGCGGCCCCGATCAGCCCAAATAGTCTTCCAGACGGCGTACGCCCTCGGCCAGTTTTTCCATCGAAGTGGTGTAGGCAAAGCGCACGTGGGTAGCCGCCTCGAACGTACCGAAATCCGTTCCCGGGGTGATCGCGACGCCCGCCTCGTCCAGCAGGCGAGCGCAGAACGCGACGCTGTCCCGGCTGAATCGGTGGCAGTCGGCATAAATGTAGAATGCCCCCTGGGGTTCCACGGGAATGTCGAACCCCAACGCCCGCAACGCGGGCACCAGAAAATCCCGCCGGCGACCGAATTCCGCCCGCCGCTGCTCGAGGATGGTGACGGTTTCGGGATGGAATGCGGCCAGCGCCGCGTGCTGGGCCGGGGTCGGTGCCGCCAAAAACAGATTCTGCGCCAAGGTATCGAGGGACTCTACGTAATCGTCAGGAGCCAGAATCCACCCCAAACGCCAACCGGTCATGCCGAAGTATTTCGAGAAGCTGTTGATGACGAAAGCCTGGTCGGAGAATTCGACGATGCTGACGGCGTCCGCGCCGTACACCAGGCCGTGATAGATCTCATCGACCACCAGTGCGATCTGGTGCGCCTGCGCCCACTCGCAGATTTCCTGCAACCGCTCCCGGCTCAGCACGGTACCGGTGGGATTGGAGGGCGATGCCAACATCAACGCCCGAGTAGTGCTGTCGACGTGCGCATCGAGCCGCTCCGCGAGCGGCTGAAACCCGGAAGCGGCATCCACCGGGACCGGCTGGGGGATTCCGCCGAACAAATGCACGAAATTGCGGTTGCAGGGATACCCGGGGTCGGGCAGCAGCACGCCGGCCCCCGGATCGACCAGCACCGCCAGCGCCAACTGCAGCGCGCCCGAGGCCCCGGGGGTGATCAGGACCCGCCGCGGGTCGACCGCCACTCCGTAGCGACGCCCATAATCGGCCGCAACGGCTTCGCGCAGGGCCGGCAAGCCGACCGCCGCGGTGTAATGGGTCAGGCCAGCCGCCAGGGCCGCACGTCCGGCAGTCACCACGGGCTCCGGCGTCGCAAAGTCCGGCTCCCCCACCTCCATGTGAACGATGTCGCGGCCCTGGGCTTCCAGGTCGCGGGCTTTGGCCAATAGTTGCATGACGCGGAATGGCCGAATCTGCGCCATGCGCGCCGCCAGGCGCGCCCCACGAACCTCGGTCATGATGCCTGGCGCGACCTTTTCGCTGCGCCCTGCGCATGTACCCGTCGCGCCAGTGCCAAATCGAACCAGCGCGCATCACCCGCGTCGCCGGCCAACACGCGAAACGGCGCGTCAGGCTCGCCGAAGTCGTCGAGCAACAGCGCGGCGCCGCTGAAATCGTGGTCGCGGGTATAGTCGTTGATCACCGCCACGGTCTCGAGTTTCGCGCCCAAGGCCGCGCAAAGACCGTTATGGGAATCCTCGAATGCGAGGCAATCCGCAGCGTCCAGCTGCATTTGCTCGAGGGCATAGCAGAAGATATCCGGCGCCGGCTTTTTCTCCGGCACGATATCGCCCGCGGCGATGACCTCGAACCAGGAAGGGGCGTCGGGCGCCAGGGCGTTTTCCAGTAACGCGGTGACGTTTTCCGGCGTAGTCGTGGTGGCGATGGCAATCCGCACGCCCGCCGCGCGCGCCTCGGCCAACAGCCGCGCTACGCCCGACCGCATCGGAATCAAGCCCGCGGCGAGCATGGCCGTATAGTGAGCGGTCTTGGCGCGGTGCAGGCCGGCGATGAAACCGTCGAGATCCGCGGGGCGCTCGAAGTCCGGCCGATCGCGTTCGAGGTAAAAGCGGATGCGCTCCTTGCCGCCGGTTACCTGGAGCAAATCACCGTATAACGGCACCGTCCATTCCCAGTCCAAGCCGGCATCGGCAAACGCGCGGTTGAATGCGACTCGGTGACCGTCGCGTTCGGTGTCGGCCAGCGTGCCGTCGACGTCGAAAATCAGAGCCTGTAGAGCTGACATAAGTAATCCTAATTTGTGCCTCGTGTGAGGCATAGGATACTGAACTGCGCCGGTGATCGCTGCGCTCTGTTTTCTTGCAGCAGCGAGGCGATTCTGGTATAGAAGCCAATTTAATTTTGCCAGCGTGTCTACGCCAGGAGTAGGAGCAATGCCTGAGGCCAAGAAGAAGGCTGCTAAAAAGACTTCGACCAAAAAGAAGTCTGCCGCCAAAGCCGCGCCCAGCAAGTCGCGCGCTGCCAAGCCTGCGGCGGCCAAGCCGGCGGCTGCACCGAAGAAGACCGCGAGCAAGAAGCCCGCATCTTCCGCCGCCAAGGCGCCCAACAAGTCCACCGCCGCTGAAAGTGCTGCGGCTGCAGGAAGCACCGCGGAGCATCTGCTGTTCAAGAGCTTCAAACCCTACTCCCAGAAGAAGGGCGAGGAGTATATGAGCGAGGAAATGGAAAACCATTTCCGCCAGTTGCTGCGCGCCTGGAAGCGGGAGTTGATGGAGGAAGTCGACCGCACCGTACATCACATGCAGGACGAAGCAGCCAACTTCCCCGATCCGAATGATCGTGCCACCCAGGAATCGGAATTCAGCCTGGAACTGCGCGCTCGGGATCGCGAGCGTAAATTGATCAAGAAGATCGACGAGGCGGTCAACCGCATCGATATCGGTGAATACGGTTATTGCAAGTCCTGCGGCATTGAAATTGGAATTCGCCGGCTCGAGGCCCGCCCCACTGCGGAGCTTTGCATCGACTGCAAGACGCTGGACGAGATCCGCGAAAAGCAGATGGGCTGATCGGAACCGGCCATGCCCGCCGATGACACGAGGCGGGCATGGTCCACCATTGCTTTACCCGCTTGTTGCCACGCTCCGGCGGCGCGCGTAACTTCGCTACCCACCATGGACGTTCTCGAAGCGATCAAGACCCGCGCAAGCACCCGGGCTTTCCTGGACCGCGAAGTCGACCCCACTACAGTCGATTCGATTCTGGACGCCGCGCGCTGGGCGCCTTCGGGAGTGAACACCCAACCCTGGCAGGTCGTTGTCGTCAGCGGCGCCACCAAGCAAGTCCTCGGCGACGCGATCGTTTCCACGCGCATCGAGGGCGTGCCACCCGAACCCGACTATCGCTATTACCCCGGCCGTTGGAGGGAGCCCTACCAGACCCGACGCCACGAGTGCGGCATGGCGCTGTATGGAGCCCTCGATATTCAGCGCGAAGACAAGCAGCGCCGGCGCGAAGTGTGGGGCGCGAACTATCGCTTCTTCGACGCGCCGCTGGGTTTACTGTTTCTGCTCGACCGAAATCTGGAAACGGGTTCCTGGATCGATACGGGCATGTTCGTTTAAAACGTCATGCTTGCCGCACTCGCTCATGGTCTCGCCACTTGTCCTCAGGCCTCGCTGGCGGAATATCCGCGACTGGTGCGCGAACTGCTGGGACTGAGCGACGAGTTGGCGTTGGTGTGCGGCATGTCTCTGGGCCACCCCGACTCTGCTGCACCCGTCAATGGTTACCGTACCCCCCGCGAATCCGTGGCCAGCTTCCGACGCTGGTACGACTGACCGGCACCCGCACGCGCAACTACGCCGATGCCCGGTTCCGGCACCCCTCATCCGAATGGTTCCGCGTATCGCGGCCGGTTCGCGCCCTCGCCCACAGGTCCGCTGCATTTCGGATCGCTGGTTGCCGCATTGGCAAGTTTTCTTCAGGCTCGAAGTCAGGGCGGTGCGTGGATGGTGCGCATCGAGGATCTCGATCCGCCGCGTGAAGCCGCCGGCGCGAGCCGCGATATTCTGCGCACCCTGGAGGCGCTCGGCTTCGAATGGGACGGCGATGTGCTCTATCAAAGCCAACGCGAGGAAGCATATCGAACCGCCCTACAAATGCTGCTCGATCACGAGCGGGCATATCCGTGTGGATGCAGCCGCCGCGAAATCGCCGCACTGCAAGAGGATCGAAAGGCAGTCGCGGAACTATATTATCCCGGTACCTGCCGTCACGGGTTGGCGCCCGACCGACAAGCGCGCGCATGGCGCGTGCTGACACATGACCGCCCCATCACCTTTCACGACCGCCTGCAAGGTTTGCAGCGCCAGCGGCTGGACCAGACCTGCGGCGATTTCGTAATTCGCCGGGCGGACGGTTTGTTCGCATATCAACTCGCCGTCGTGGTGGACGATGAAGCGCAGAACATCACCGAGGTGGTGCGCGGCTGCGATCTCCTGGATTCGACTCCGCGTCAGATCCACCTGCAACGACTACTCGGGCTGGCGACCCCCGCCTACGTACACGTTCCCGTGGCGTTGGACCGGTCCGGTGACAAACTCAGCAAGCAGACCGGCGCGGCCGCCATCGACCCGCGCCGGGGTTCGGCATATCTGACTGCCGCTCTGGAGTTTCTCAGTCAGTCGCCACCTGCGGACTTGAAGCGCGCGGTTCCCTGCGAAGTCCTTTCCTGGGCCCGCGCACATTGGCGGCTCGACGCAATCCCGCGGGTACGGGGCATGTCCGCCGCCGACGTCCTATCGGGTTCAGGATAGCGACCGGCAAAATCGAAGGCGGCCGATCACAAACCACGCAACTCCGCACCGATCTCGGCGACAAGACACGAACAAGCGCTGAGTTCGGATTCCCGAACTCGTCACAGCAGCATTCGGATGTCGGTGCATCGGGGATCGAGGCATCGTAGAATCATACCGGAACCCGCAAGCAGGCCTAATTCGAAGCGAGAGCCCATGAACGAAAGCAATCCGTACCTGGCTGCATTCCGCGGTAGTTTCGTCAATATGCTACGTTGGCCTCAGCTCGATGAGCTGTGGCAAAACCTGCGCCGCGATGACAGCAAGAAATGGTACGCGTATGCCGTTGGAGAACTGCCGCCCACCGCCACGCTGACGGAGGCCGAACTCGCGCACTTCATTACCGAAATCGATGCGCTGCTGCGGCGGGGGCACGATGAGGACTATTGCGGGATCGTTTACGTGGACGACCGCGACGATCCGCGATTCATCAAGATCTACGATCCTCACAACCTCGGCAGCGTGTGCGGGTCCAGTGGCGCGCCACCGCCGCTTCCAGGGTGGACGTTGTCGACTTTGCCGCCGGCGGATCTGCAGGTCGCGTTTCCGCCTCCCGGCAATCGCCGGCGTTGGTGGCGACGACTGTTCGCAGCCGGCTGAATTCCGGCTTTCGCGAGGATGCCGCCGCGGCGGCGCACAGCCTGTCAGGCGCCTGACTGTACGTCCCGTAACGGGCGCCGGCGGTGGTTGGCAACACGCAGCAAGCATTATACTGTACTCAAACGCGTCTCAATTCGTGCGATCGATACGGCTCGTCGCGGCGGCGCGGTCATCATGCGCACCGATACCTGCCGGTCTGCCCCTTGACTGGCCAATTTTGCGTAAGACGGAATCGAACGTGCTTGATCAACGGTTTACGCACAAAACCGCGCACAGAAAAATGAAATGACGCGATCCAAGCCCTGAGGGAGAACAGAAATGTCCGATAGCAAGCTCTACCCCGTTCCGGAACAGCTCGCGGCCACTGCGCATATCGACTCGGACCGGTACGCATCCATGTACCGTCGCTCGGTGGACGACCCGGAAGGCTTCTGGGCCGAGCAGGCCGAACAACTTCTGACCTGGTACAAGCCCTGGAACAAAGTCTTGGATTACAGCTACGACGCCAAGGATCTGCACATCAAATGGTTCGAAGGCGGAAAGTTGAACGTCGCTTTCAATTGCATCGACCGCCACCTCGAGACGCGTGGCGATCAGGTCGCCCTGCTGTGGGAAGGCGACGACCCCAACGAAGACAAGAAGATCACCTATAACGAGCTGCACGAGCAGGTCAACAAGTTGGCCAACGTGCTCAAAAGCCGCGGCGTGAAAAAAGGCGACCGGGTCTGCATCTATATGCCGATGATTCCCGAAGCCACGTTCGCCATGCTTGCTTGCGCCCGCATCGGCGCTGTGCACTCGGTCGTATTCGGCGGCTTTTCTCCGGAATCATTGAAAGACCGGATTCTGGATTCGGACTGCCGGGTTGTGATTACCGCCGACGAAGGCGTGCGCGGCGGCCGCAACGTGGGGCTCAAGAATAATACCGATACCGCGTTGATAGAATGCCCGAATGTGCACACCGTACTGACGGTCAAGCGCACCGGCGGCGATATCGAATGGCACGACGAACGCGATGTCTGGTACCACGAAGCGGTGGCCAAAGCATCCAGCGAGTGCGAACCGGAAGAGATGGACGCCGAGGACCCATTGTTCATCCTGTACACATCCGGATCCACCGGCAAACCAAAAGGCGTACTGCACACCACCGGCGGTTATCTACTGTACGCGGCGGCCACGCACAAATACGTTTTCGATTATCACGACGGCGACATCTATTGGTGCACGGCCGATGTCGGCTGGGTCACCGGTCATACCTACATCGTCTACGGACCACTCGCCAACGGCGCCATCAGCATGATGTTCGAAGGCGTCCCGACCTATCCAACTGCGTCCCGGCATTGGGAGGTGTGCGACAAACATCAAGTCAATATCTACTACACCGCTCCAACCGCCATCCGTGCGTTGATGCGCGAAGGCGACGAGCCGGTCAAGAAAACTTCGCGCAAGAGCCTGCGTATCCTCGGCACAGTCGGCGAACCGATCAATCCCGAGGCCTGGTCCTGGTACTACAACGTGGTCGGCGAGCAGCGCTGCCCGGTGGTCGATACCTGGTGGCAGACCGAAACCGGCGGCCACATGATCACGCCGCTGCCCGGCGCCACCCAACTCAAGCCGGGCTCGGCAACCCAACCATTCTTCGGCGTGGTGCCGGCAATCGTCGATCACGAAGGCAACGTGCTGGAAGGCGCCTGCGAGGGAAACCTGGTCATCACCCGGCCCTGGCCGGGACAGATGCGCACCGTCTACGGCGACCATCAACGATTTGTGGATACCTATTTCAAAACCTATCCCGGATATTATTTCACCGGTGACGGCGCCAAACGGGACGAAGACGGTTACTACTGGATCACCGGCCGAGTGGATGACGTGCTCAACGTCTCCGGCCACCGCATGGGCACCGCGGAAGTGGAAAGCGCGCTGGTTTTGCACGAGGCGGTCGCCGAAGCAGCCGTCGTCGGCTACCCCCACGACATCAAAGGTCAAGGCATTTACGCCTATGTCACCTTGGTGAAGAACGTCGAGCCGTCTGAACAACTGCGATCGGATCTGATTGCGCTGGTACGCAAGGAAATCGGGCCTATCGCTTCACCCGACGTCATCCAATGGGCGCCGGGACTGCCGAAGACCCGATCCGGCAAGATCATGCGCCGCATCTTGCGCAAGATCGCCGCCAACGAAACCGATAGCCTGGGGGATATTTCGACCTTGGCCGATCCAGGCGTGGTGGAAGATCTGGTGAACAATCGCGCCAACAAGTGAATCGCGGTATCGCGATGTCGCGGGCCGGCACAGCGCCGCGAGCTTTGCCGTCGCGACGGTGGCTCCAACCGTGGATCCTGTGTTTCGGAGCGCGACGCCGACCGGCGTCGTCCGAAATATGGGCGAGCGACAATCGCAAATTTCGACGTTGACCATCCGTTGAGCCACCGGATCTTCAGTCGACTTTCCGCTACGGCGGCGGAGTATCCATTGTGCCCGAAAGTCTGACCCGCTCCCGCACTGCGCCGGAAAAAGCCCGCGACTGGCTGGACCATATGACCGCCAACCCGGCAACCGAGTCCGTCCGCGTTCGTGACGCGTGCGGTCGCGTGCTGCGCAGCGATGTATTCGCCGACGCAAATCTGCCGCCAGCGCAGCTGGCTGCGACCGACGGTTACGCATTGCAGGCACGGGCATCGGCGGGCGCTTCGGAATACAACCCGTTACCGGTACGGGTGCGTTCCGGCGACGCGGCAGATCCCGTCGGGCCGGATGAAGCCGTGTTGGTCGTCAGCGGCGATCCGCTGCCGGCCGGTACCGATACGGTAGTCACCTGCGACGAAGCGGAACTGCGAAACACTGTGCTCGAACTTTATCACCCGCTTGCCGAAGGTCAGTACGTGATCCATGCGGGCGAAGAGCTCGCCGGGGGTCAGCGCGTGTTAGCCTCGGGACACCAACTCCGGCCGGAGGATTTGAACTTGCTGTCCCAACTGGGTCTGTCACGACTCGATGTGGTGCGGCGACCGCAAGTGCGCTTGTTGATAGTGGCTGCGCCCGAGCACGACACCAACAGCGTCATGCTCGAGGCGCTGCTCAAGCGCGATGGCGCCGGTTCAATTTTCACGTGCCATGCTCCGGACCCCGAAGTCCTGCGAAAAGAATTGACCGATGTGGACTGCGAGTTGATCCTGGTCTGCGGCGGCAGCGGCGACGGCGCCAATGATTTTTGCGCTGCCGTGCTTGACGAGGTGGGCGAAGTCGAGATCCACGGGATCGCCATGAGTCCCGGAGAGACCACCGCCCTTGGCCGAATCGCAGATGTACCCGTGGTCCTGCTTCCGGGCGCACCGCTCGCATGTTTATATGCTTATGAGTGGCTTGCGGGCCGCGCAGTCCGACGCCTTGCCGGACAGCCGGGCGGCTGGCCATACGGCTTGCGGCGCGCACGGTTGGGCCGCAAAGTCGCCTCCAGCCTCGGGCGCCTGGAGTTTTGCCGCGTACAGGTCCGTGGCGAGTGGGCGCATCCGGCGGCAATTGCCGAGCAGCGACTACTGTCCAGCGCGGTGCGGGCCGATGGATTCGTGCCCGTCCCCAGTGCCAGCGAAGGTTGGGCGGAGGGAACCGAAGTGATCGTTTGGATGCAGACGTCGTTCCCGAGTCAGGAGTGAATTGCATGCTCGATGCGAAAAAACTGAGTCAACAACGGGCCGCAGCACGCCAAAGCCAATTCCTCGAGGTGCTAAGCCCCGATGAGGCGACCACGTGCTTCCGGGCGCATCTTTCGATGGCGCCGCTGGGCAGCGAAATCGTTTCGCTCGCCGACGCACTCGGACGCACAGTCGCTGAAGATATACGCGCCGGCGTCGACGTACCCGGTTTCGACCGTGCCAATGTCGACGGCTTCGCAGTGCGTGCCGCCGATACCGTCGGCGCCAGCGAGGAGGCACCGTGCATACTGCGACTCAACGACGACGTCATCACTCCAGGCGTGCAGGCGCGCAATCCGGTGACGACGGGCAACGCCACCGTGGTGGCGACGGGCGCGTTGATTCCACGCGGCGCTGATGCAGTGGTGATGGTGGAAGATACCGAATTGGCCGAACAGGAATCGGAGACATCCGTGCTGATTCGACGTGCCATCGCCCCAGGCGCATTCATCACCTTCGCCGGCACCGACATCGGCCAAGGCGAAACCGTATTGCGCGCCGGCCAACTGCTTACTTCTCGGGAAATCGGTGTCCTCGCGGCAGTGGGCTGCGACAAGCTCTCGGTCTACCGCAAACCGCGTGTCGCCGTGATATCCACCGGCAATGAAGTCGTCGCACCCGGCAAACCATTACCGGTCGGATGCGTGTACGACTCCAATGCCGCGATCGTCGCCGCGGCGGTAAATGAACTCGGTGGCGAGGCCGTCTGCCTCGGCGCAGTGGCGGATGACGCCTCGGCGTTGCGCGAGGTACTCGATCGCGCCTTGCAATACGATATGGTCATCCTTTCGGGCGGCACATCGAAAGGTGCGGGCGATTTGTCCTATCACGTCCTGGACCGGCTGCAAGAACCTGGGGTGTTGGTCCATGGCGTGGCGCTGAAACCCGGAAAACCCCTATGTCTGGCAGTAAGCGGTACCATCCCCGTGATTATCCTACCGGGATTTCCGACCTCGGCCATTTTCACCTTTCATCAATTCGTCGCCCCGGTGGTGCGCGCGTTCGCTGGGCTGCCGCAGGCTCAACAACAAACGATATCCGCCACGCTCCCCGTACGCATCGTATCCGACCGCGGACGCATGGAGTTCGTGATGATCGGGTTGATACGTGGCGATGCCGGCTTTGCCGCCTACCCGATGGGCAAGAACTCCGGCGCCGTTACCGCATTTTCCCATGCGGACGGCTTCATCCGGGTTGACACGGAAACCGAACAGCTCGCCGCCGGCAGCACCGTCGAAGTACATCTACTGTCCGACCAGCTCGAGCCCGCCGACCTGGTTTCCATAGGAAGCCATTGTGTCGGCCTCGATCGCCTGCTGGGACGCCTGCAGACCAGCGGAGTGCAAACCAAATCATTGCATGTGGGCAGTACGGGCGGGTTGGCTGCGGTTCGTCGTGGCGAATGCGATATCGCCGGAATCCACCTGCTCGATCCGCAGACCGGCGAATACAACCGGCCGTTTTTGGAGCCGGACATGGAATTGATCAAGGGTTACCGTCGCCTGCAGGGTATCGTCTATCGTGCCGACGACCAACGATTCGCGGACAAGAGCTCGCCGCACGACGCCGTACGAGCGGCACTTGCCGACCCCGACTGCCTGATGGTCAACCGCAATGCCGGAAGCGGTACCCGCATCCTGATCGACGGGCTGCTCGAAGGCGCGCAACCGCCGGGTTACGCGGTACAACCCAAATCTCACAACGCCGTGGCCACCGCCGTCGCCCAGGGCAGGGCCGACTGGGGAGTGGCCATCGATACCGTCGCGCGTTTCTACGGACTCGGCTTCATACCGCTGCTGGAAGAACACTATGACTTCGCCGTGCCGAAATCCAGGCTCCAGCGTCCGGCGGTACAGCGTTTCATCCGGTTGCTGCAGGAACCCGAGGCACAAGCAGAGCTTCGCGAGCTCGGTTTCCGGATCGGCTGAGCGACACCGACACGCGTACAAAAAAATTGAAGCTGGAAGGCGGCAACCTTCCAGCTTCGAATACGATGGCGGAAGCCGTCGGAGCTCAACCGCCATCGCCGTTCACGAACCCGTTATTTGAACGTGATGAACAACGCCGAAGTCCAGGCCATCGAGCCGTCGGATTGGCGGCCGGACAAATAGACCGGTCGAAAACCGTGAGGTCCGTTTTGCGGCGCCACATCCAGTGTTCCCGAGACATCTCGGGGCATCTCCGCATCGCTCAACCGCTCCAATGCGAGGAACATGTCCTGACCGCCCAACTCCATACGCAGGGCGCCGTCTTCGCTAGCCAACAAGTCCTTTCCCGAGACTTCCCATGAAAATGTGGGACAGTGGACGAACGGATTGCCTTTCAACGGATCGCCGACTTTGACGTATCCATCGATGGTGCCTTCGATGCGGATCCGTGCGTTGGCCAGGTTGGAGACGTCCAATTCGATGCCGTCCGAATCGCCATAGGTGTCGGACTTGAATCCCACCGTGATCGGATCATGGCGCCAACAAGTTTCCTCCGCGTGCTCGAAACCCTGACCGCGAAAACTGTGGACTACGCCGTTGATCACACTGATACGTCCTTTCCACGCTGCCCAGCGATAACGGTCCTTGATGCGGGCACCACCCCAACGCAAGCGAATACGACGATCGGAGAAGCCGTATTCGCTGTGCAGATCCCGTCGCCATAGCAGGCCCTCGTGGTCGTAGGCCGCGATTTCGTCCCAGCCCACATCGCCGAGAAAACGGTACGCGACTTCGGCGCTGCCTTCGTGATCGAACTCATCGCCCTGCACGTGTTTGCCACAGGAAGACAACGCGACGCTGCGCTCGCCGGTGGTGGCCCAGGTATGGCGCTCGCGCAATGCCTTGCCGATGGCTTTACGACTCAGTTTGTCCGACAAGATACCGGTGACGCCACCCTTGACGCCGAACACAGCAGTGCCGGGCACACCGCCGCCGCAACGCCCGCGATGCTCATCGCCATTGGCCGACGCGCCCAGCTTGTATCCACGTGCCATGACGTCACGATAAAGCCATGGAAATTGCCCCCACGCCGAGCCGATTTCCACTAAACGTTCCAAGGTCGGATGATGCCAATCCATGATGCAGCGACGCCCGCCGACGTGGGGCATCAGCAAGTGCCCTTCGGGGTCATGGATATAGGCCGCCCAGAGTTCTTCCAGCGGCCACGCACCTGGTTCGATCTGATCCCCGCTCATGTCCTCGTTCCACTCGAACGAGCGCACCAGGTTGCCATGGCGGTCGAATGGAAACTCGGGCTTTTTGCCATGCAGGAATACCACGTTGTGATCGCCGCCGGCGCATGAGTTGCCGCACCACTCGGTACCTGGATAGCAGACGAACTCGCCGGTCTTGTCCAACTCGTCGATCAGTTCGACCGTCTTGTCCCAGCGCGCTTTGGTGATCTGGAAATCATTCGCGGTGTAGCCCAGCACATCGAGCCCGGCCACGTCCCGGCCATAGGTCAGGTTGTAAACGGAGTCATTGGTGCCGACCGTGTCATCGGAATGGACGTGCAAATCACCGTAGAACACGCGCGGCACCACGCTGGATTCATCGATCGTGACATAAAACGTCTGCTCCACGGGGCGGGCCGCGTTGACCAGTTTCGCCGTGATTTCCAACTCACCTGGCTCTTTGGTCGGCAAATCCTTGAGCAGGGCGATAGCCCATCCCTTGGGCGACAATTTGACTTTCTTGTCATAGACCCGTTCGCCGTCCCGGTGCGCCTGCACGTGGACTTCACCGCCCACATCCCAGCACGTATTGCCCCAACTGTCTTCGGCGCGAATACGTAACGGCACCTTTTCGCCAACTTGTGCAAGCCGGGACCCCACGATCACGAGTTCGGCCGGATCTCCGGCGACGATATCGATCACCGCGTCGCCTGGAATATCCGCGAACCGCGATGTACCAAGAGGATCGACGTAGCAGCGGAAACGGAAACCGTTTTCGACGAATGTTTGCACCCGCGTGCCGGGGCCGCCCGCCCGCTTATCGCCGAGGCGAATGATGATGTGGTCGCCGGGTTTGAGATAGCCGTCGACGGTATCGACGATTACCGCTTTCTGGAACGGACGTTCGTGGCCCTTTTGGTCGAAACGCACTTTCAATGCCTGCACGGTTGCCGGGCTTTGCCCGGATACCAACGGGCCGGCCTGATATTCGGCCGACACATAGTTCGCGCCTGCGGGATCCGTGGTCTGGAACAACGCCCAGTCGGAATAGAACTTGAAAGTCGCTTTGATCCAAGCGCCGTCGGCAATACCGGAAGCACCAACTTCGTAGTCCAACACGATTTCTTCCCAACTACCGGCCACCAGCCGTGAGACGTTGCAGCTGACCTTGCCAAGAAACGACATGCTTTTGGTCTTGCCATACAAGCCTTCCGGCGCCGTATACGATCCAAGCTTCTTTTGGATCTGCGCCTCGGTATAAGCTTTTGCGGTATTCCTGGGCAGCTTGCTTTTATCCACACGTTTGTCCATCACACACCTCTCGTTAACCAATACGTTTCAAACCCAGTACGCGCTCGATCGAACAAATGTTCGAGCGTGTGTCAGAACGGCCAGGGCGCGCTTGCGTCCCATACAGGAAGGCCCAAGAACGAGTACCACGGCGCCATAACGACCAAGCCATAGGTAATGGCGATCAGAATGCACGCCCAACCAGCCTTGGCATAATCGGTCGTCGAAAACGTCTCTGATCCGTAAGCGATAACTGCCGCAGTGATCTGCGTGGGCAGCAGGTATGCATAGGTATCCGTATCACAGACCAGCAGCGTGAACGCCACCGGATGCAGACTGAGGGTTTTGGCCATGGCATAAGTGATCGGAGCCAGCATCGCGACCGCGGCGACGTTCGAAAGCATACCGATACGGATGACATGGGTCCCGACCATCAGTGACAGCACGACACCCCACCACGGCAGGCCAACCACAGAGTGGTGAATCAGATCCGACAGCCAACCGGCGAGGCCCGATTTGGTCATGGCGGCGGTCATGGTGATGGCGCCACCCAGCAGCAGGAACGTGCCCCAGATGGTTTTTTGTTGCACCTGGTTCCAGGAAAATGGAAACAATCCCGGGATGAACAACAGCATCAAGCCGATCAAGCCGATGACGCCGAGTTGGAAGGTGTGCAACTGATAGATCGGGCTGCCTTTGCCCATCACGAACAGCAGGGCGATGATGGCGAACACCAGTACCAGCGTCCATTCGGCACCACTCATGGGGCCGAGTGACTTGTGCTGTTCGTGTATCTTTTGGTGGCCGCCGGCGATGACCACGCCGCCCGTCTTGAAGTGGTAGCGGACCCAGGCCTGGGTCAGCACGAACATCCCCAGGTAGGGGAACTGCAATACCGCCCACTCCAGATAACTGATGCTGTAACCGTCCTGGGCGAAAATATTCACCATGATCAGGTTCGGAAGGTGAGCCGTCATGATGAATACGCCGCAGATCATCGTGCCGTAAACCAGAGACTGGATGACGATGGCTTTCTTGGCTTCGTCCTCCTCCGGGCTGTCGCCCAGCAGATTGGTAATGCCTTTCACGACCGGAAGCAGCGTCGCGGCCCGGGCATTGGCAGCGGGAATCAGAAAAGCCAGGATCACGTTGACGAAGAACATGCCCCAGATGACCCGGCCGACGCTGGACGCCTTGATCTTGTCGAGAATGGCCAGGGCGATGCGCCGGTCCAACTTCAACAGTTGCATGATTGCGCCGACGATGAATGCGAACAGGCACAGCCAAACCACGTGTTTGGTGAACCCGGCGAACACCGTATCCATAGGCGGTGACGCCTTGCCGTTCTTGCCCACCACCCAGGGAATGCCGTGGGTGAGGATCAACAAAGTGGGAATCGATAGCCCAGTGATGCCAACGGGCATGGCTTCCGAGACCCACATGAGACTGGCCCAGACCACGACCGCCAATACCGCCATGCCGTTTTCCGACAAACCTTCCGGGCGCGGAAAACCCCAAAGGATCAGGGCAAACATGATCCACGCCGCGAAGAACCCGATCAGCACGCGGCGTGGATTTCGGCCGCTTTCCCGGATGTTTTCCACCATCCGGTTCCCAATGCGGTTCGAAAACCCGCCGTTCATAGATGCAGGAACAGTGACCATGCGCCGCCTCCTCCTCTACCTGTTATCGTTATCGGGGCATTCGCCCGCTGGCGATTCCCGGTTGCCACGAATCTGCCTATGACACGGCGCCCGCGGTTGAAATTAGATATACGACCGCCGGACCGCGCTGTCTGTCGGCCAGCCGACATTCCCCTTCGGCACAGCCTCTCACCCGAAACGCCATTCGCCGATCTCAGTTTGAGCCGGCTCAACGGCTACCCTCTTGCATCCCATCATGGTTGGGTATATAGGCTATATACAGTTACCCATTGAGAAGGAGCCGGCTTGCCTTCGATTGGACATTGGACCGTCCCGCAAGCCTAAACTGATGGTGGACTATGGCCAGCATGATCGATGAACCGATCGACACAGTCGACGGAACGTCCTTACCCCCTTCGTATTTCCTCCGCCGCCTTAGCGCAGCCGACCGCTCGGGACTCTTGAAACTCGCAGCCCGGCGCCACTATGAGCGCGGCGAATTCGTGTTCGAATCCGGATCGCCCGGTAACAATGTATATATCCTTGAGGAAGGCCGCGCGAAAGTATTCAAACTCGCCGAGTCGGGACGGGAAATGATCTTGTGGTTTTGCTTTCCGGGCGAAATTTTCGGCCTTGCGGAAATATCCGCGGGCGGCGGCAATCGGGAGGTCTTCGCTCAGGTGTGCACCCCCGCGCTGATTCACTGCGTATCGCGCGAGGCGTTCGTGGGATTCCTGTCGACCCATCCCGATACCGCCGCACGCGTAATGGACTTGTTGGCCTGCCGCATGCGGACCTTGGGAGAGATGTTGCTCAACCTGGCGAGCGATGACGTACGCACACGGCTGATCAAACTGCTCACCCGCTTGTGCGCGCGCTACGGGCAACACGACGGCGGAATCCACTATCTGGAAATACCCCTGACCCACCAGGACATGGCCGACATGATCGGCACCAGTCGCCAGACGGTGACCAGCGAAATCAATCACTTGAAGCGACTGGGATTACTCGACACCGCGGGCCATCGGGTCGTGATTCAGGACGAATTGCTCAAGGACCCGTCGCTGCCTTTCAATGAACAATACGAAGGGACCCGGACCGCCCGCGACCGCGGTTATCCGGGGAACAATTGACGTGGTCCTCGAATCCGTTCTCGGTGGCTTGCTGCTGATTTGCGTGTACGTGCTGATCTACTTCCGTCTCATGGTGCGATTTCATCATGCCCGGGTGAATGTGAAGAAGGAACGAAGCCTGCTCGCCGTGCTGACCGTTCCGCCGTATCGCAACCTCGACGACAAAGGCAAAGCGTATGCCCGCCGGTGGTGGTACACGTTGTTGTTCATGACGGTGATCGTCGGCGTACTTGCGACGCGGATCGATTTCAAACACGGTCCGCGCACGGCGTCGACCGCAGCCCCACCGATCACAAAATTGGAAGCGCCTTCGGTAGCCACCGCGGCAATCGCTGGACGAACGAAGTAGCAGAGTACGAACCTGATGATCGCCGGAAGCTGATTTTCAGGACGAGAGTGGTTTATGCACGATACAGACTTGAACTGGCCACCTGAATGGGCGGCTCCACCAGCTAACGAATTCTGGTGGCAAGACGGAGGGCACAACCGTGTTCTGGATTTCCATGGTTCCCCTTCCAGTTCCGGCATTACGTTATTATCCGACGGTAATCACCACATGGCGCTGGCCGACAGCCTGCAAGCATTCGTACGCGAACACCCTGAGATCGGCGACGTGTTTTACGTTACGCTGCCACCGCCCGTGTTGCTGCAGATAATGCAAGCCGGAGGGGTTCGACTTGCGCACCTGTCGCTCGACATTCGCCCGCAAGTGTTTATCGGACCGAAAGCGTTTATCGACAAAGTATCGGCGCAAATCCGCCTGCATCCTGCGCGCGCCTTTGCACGCAGCAAAGGGCAGGCCTTGCTGATCGCCCGCGGCAACCCGAAATCCATCGACAGTCCCGCCGATCTGGGGCGCGAAGACGTCCGCCTTTTCATTTCCAACCCGGCACGTGAGGCCGCCAGTTTCGAGGTCTATCTCCAAGCGCTGGTGGATCTCTGTCCGGCCGGTGGCCTCGATGTACAATCCATGCGTGAAAGGCTGGTCAGCGGCTGCCACAATATTGTGCACGGCCAGCACGTCCATCACCGGGAGGCACCCGCCAGCGTCGCCAATGGACGCGCCGATGCCGCCATTGTGTATCGTCACCTCGCCCTGCGCTATTGCCGGGTATTTCCCGAGCAGTTCGACATGATCGAACTCAACGATTTCGGATCCGGTACCGATGAGCGCAGGCCGGTGGTGACGGAATATTTCGTCGCCGCAATCGAAGGCGATTCCTGGGGGACCAGACTCGCAAACTTCATGTCCAGTGATGCCGTCAGTGAAGCCTATCGATATCACGGGCTGGAACCGATCCCGCAGTGAGAACTCGCGATGACGGACGTGTATTAGCGTTCGCGTATTAGAGTTCAGGAGGATTACAGGCTTCCAGACTGGGATTGGCATGGCCGGATCGGATGTCCGAAAGAAAAATGTCGACGAACTCCTGCTGAAAGCGCCGTAAATATTTACCCCGGACATAGGCGATCTTGGTCGTTTCCCAAGGGAACAGATGGCCCAGGTCCTTCATGCCCAGGTCGTCGTCGCGCTCCGGTTGATATGCCAGCCGCGCAATGATGCCGATACCCAGGCCTTCGCGCACGTAGGTCTTGATAACATCCGTATCCGCGGCGCTGAGCACCACGTCCGGTTTCAATCCTGCATCCTGGAACGTGTCGCTGAAATGTCCGCGGCCGGTGAATCCGAACACGTAGGTGATGATCGGATACTCGCATAATTGCGCCAGACTCACGCGCCGTCGCCGCAGCAACGGATGACCGAGAGGAGCGATCACACAACGGTTCCAGCGATAACACGGGATGGCGCGCAGCGCGGAATGCTCACCCAACGCCTCGGTACAGATCGCGAAGTCCACCGCGTCATTCACAGCCGCTTCCACCAACTCGGCTGGAGTGCCTTGGTGAATATGCAAGCTCACCGCGGGGTAGACGCTCTTAAAGCGGTGGATTATCGAGGGTAGGACGTAACAGGCCTGGGTATGGGTGGTGGCGATGCGCAATTCCCCGGTGGCTTCTTCCGCGAAATCGCGACCGATGGCGAGAATACTGTTGCTGTGCGAAAGTACTTGCCGGGCATACTCCACCACTCGTTCGCCAACCCCGGTCAAGCCGATCAAACGTTTACCTTCGCGGCGAAACAGTTGCGTTCCAATCTCCTCCTCCAGTTGTTTGAGTTGTTGGGAAATCGCCGGCTGAACCACGTGCAACTGCTCGGCGGTCCGGCTGACACTGAAGCCGACGTCCACCAGCGCTATCAACGACCGCAAATGCCGCAGTTCCATATCACTCATCGCTATATACTATAAGTTTTTATCATTTTACCTTATTTACTTTAAGCGGCACAGTAGCACTCAACAGGCTGGCAGCATGTCGGTTACCGAGCTGTTGAGAAAGGACATACTCATGCAAACGATTCCTTATTCCGCCCCGTCCGCACCCCCCCTAGCAGCCGTCCCGGCCTTGGATGAAGGCGGCTTTTTAATTGACGCGAGCGCGTGGAGCCCGCAGGTGGCTGAGGCGCTCGCCGGGCAGTGGAACATCGGACAGCTGACCGAAGCCCACTGGCAGGTGATCTATTTCATACGGGCAAAATTTCTGCGCTTCGGCGCACTACCGGCAATCAGAACCCTCTGCCGGGGCACCGGCTCATCGCCACAAAGCATCCACGACTTGTTTCACAGTTGCGACCGATTACTGAAGATCGCCGGTATTCCAGACCCGGGTGAAGAAGCAAAGGCGTATTTCCCCGCGCTCTGAATCGAAACGCGCACCGCCCCCTGCCGGCGCTATCGCTCGACCACCGCGAACGGGAGCATGTGGCGCGAGGGGGCGAAACTTTGGATTTGGCGCCAGGGGAGCAAACGCAGCTGGCAAAACCGCCTCGAAACCTGGCGCGCGACGCCCAGCGGCAGTTTGGCCGGTCGAATCGGTTAAACTGTGGGCCATGTCCTCGAACCCCGCTCACGGTCCCGGCTTCGCCCCTGCCTGGTGGCTACCCGGACCTCATCTGCAAACGTTGTGGCCCAATCTGGTGCGTCGCACGCCTCGGGTCTCGTTGCATAGAGAACGACTGGAACTGGACGATGGCGATTTCCTGGACTTGGATTGGACCGAGCGTGAAGCGGGGCCTTTGGTTCTGATTCTGCACGGCCTCGAGGGGTCGAGCGCCTCACCCTACGCCGCCGGCATGTTGAGGGCGGTGCACGATCGAGGATGGCGCGGCGTACTGCTGCACGCCCGCGGCTGCAGCGGCGAACCGAACCGGCTGCCAAGGCGGTATCACGCGGGCGAGACCGGCGATCTGCAATATGTAGTGGAGCAGCTCCGGGTTCGCGACGCCGACGCCCCGCTTGCCGTGATCGGCTACTCCCTGGGCGGCAGCGTACTGCTGAATTGGCTGGCAGAACCCCACGCACCCAGGCCGGTGACCGCGGCAGTGGCGGTTTCAGTGCCATTCAATCTCGATGTGACCGCCGATCGACTCGAAACCGGTTGGTCGCGACTCTACCAACGACACCTGCTGAGCCGTTTGTACCAAGCTGTACAGCAAAAGCATCGTGGCATGGATCATCCGCTGGCCGAGCGCGTGCAAACCCGTCCACGTAGTTTTCGTGCGTTCGACGACGCCTACACGGCGCCTTTGCACGGATTCAAGGACGTGCGCGACTACTATCGACGTGCGTCTTGCGGCCCGAAGTTGGCGCAGATCAGTACACCGGTTCTGATATTGCACGCGCGCGACGATCCGTTCATGGAACCGACCGCGATCCCGCCGTCGCAGTCGCTACCAGCCTGTGTCCAGTTGGAGGTCACGGCTTCGGGCGGCCACGTGGGCTTTGTCAGCGGTTCTCCCTGGCGGCCACGGTACTGGCTGGAACAACGCATTCCGGATTTCCTGGAACAGGTGTTCGAGGGCGCGCCGGACGAATCGGTCAACGATCGCTTGGCGAGTGGCTGAGGTATTTTTCCAAAGCGTCGCTCACATTGCCTGCGAGCAGTTTCAGTGCCTCGCTCTGCGCCGCTACTGCCGCTTCGTATCCCGCGCCCTTCACCGGCACCGACAGATTGTCACGCCGCGTCATCAACACCGCCCCGCTATCGGCTTTGCTCAGGGTCCACCGACCGGCCAACTTGACTTCGTCGGCATCCTGGCGCTCGAAGCGTTCCAGGCTCATCGTCAGCCGATAGGTGGGCTTGAAACGTTGTTCGCGGTAGTTGATCACCACGAGTTCATGCACGCGCGCGCCGAGATCCTCCGCCAAAACCCGTTCGACCTGCTCGTTCAACGGCGCGGCCCAGCGATCGAATTCGGCCACATGGATACGATTGTCCCCTTCGCGGCTCACGATTTGGGGGCGGCGTAAATAATCAGGAAGATCCACAGGCCCCACCGCCAATACCGGTAGCGTGGCGCTTTGGTTCGACATCGACGTCGCGTCATTGGCGACCGAACTCAGCGTATAGAGTTTGGAGTCCGGGCTGTTCATCGTTACGCAACCGGACAGCATCACCATGAGCACCGCGATCACCGCGCCTTTGTGCTGACTGAAAGTCATTGTTCCTTGCCTTTGCCCCGCAACAGCGCTTCTGGATGCTGCTCCAGATAATCCGCCAACAGACGTAGCGAGCGCGCCGCATGGGAGAGTTCTTGCAGCATGTGTTCCAGGTCCTGTCTGGCGGGCGAATTTACCTGCAGTAATTGTTGTGCGGAGTCCAGTGTCTTGCGCGCCTGGAGCAGGGTGTCTTTGATGGCCGGCGCGATTTCTTGATCCACGTTTTTGACCAGGGCTTCCGTGGACTTCAACGTCGCATTGAGCCGCTCGATCGAGCTTTGCAGATCCGTGCCGATTTGAGCGAATGGCACCTGGGAAAGATTTTTGGCGATTTTGCTCACATCCTGCGTGAGTTGTTGTGTACCGGAAGTTATGGTCGGCAGTTCCGGATACGATCCGCTGCGCTCGATTTCTGCAACCTTTGCATCAGGATGAAAATCGAGATCCACGTAAAGTTGGCCTGTGAGGAGATTAGCCATCTTCAGCTGTGCCCGCATTCCGCGTTCCACGAATTGCGCCATCAACTCCTGCTTGGACTTCGGTTCACCCTTTCCAACCGTATCGATTCGACTGTGGTTGATATCGATGACCACGGGAATACGCAACTCATTGCGGTCGGAGTCGTACACCAGGTCGATACTGACGACTTCTCCGATTTGAATACCGCGGAATTCCACTGGCGCGCCTTTGGACAGACCGCGCACCGAATCGTCGAAGTGCAACATCCAACGACTGCGTTTGCTGTAACCCTTTGCGAACGCAGTGTCGCGGTCGGAAAAAAGCGGAAATTCCGAATCGGATTCGGCTCCCGGACTTGGCGGCGCATCCTCCGGTTCGCCGAATCCGACCCCCCCGACCATCAGGCTTACCACCGATTCGGTCTCGACTCGCATACCGCTGGCATCCAGGGTCACGTTCAAGCCGCTGGCGTTCCAAAAGCGCGTGTTCTTGTGTACGAAGTCGTCAAACGGCGCTTGCACGAACACCTGCACATCAACGTTCTGTCCGTCCGGATCCAACTCGTAACCAACCACTTCACCCACTTTGATTTGCCTGTAATACACTGGCGATCCGATTTGGATTGAGCCGAGTTCGTTCGCTTTCAAATGAAAGTGCTTGCCGGCAGAATCCGCCGTGACCACTGGCGGCGTCGCCAATCCCTTGAAATTTCGCGTAGATTTTCCATTCGCGACCGGATCCATGGCAATATACGCGCCCGAGAACAGGGTCCCCAGACCCGAGACGCCGGAGGCCGTCACTCTCGCCCGCACAACCCAGAAACGAGTCTTGTCGGTGAGATATCGATCCATGTCGGTACCGAGCCGTGCTTTCACCAGTACTTTGGAGAGATCGTCCCCGAGGGTGATCTGCTCCACTTGGCCCACGGCCACGTCCTTGTATTTGATTTTGGTTTTGCCCGCTTCCAAGCCCTCGGCGTTCTTGAACTCGATCACCACCGATGGCCCGCGTGAACTGATGTGATCGTACAGCAACCAGATTCCGACGATCGCCGCCACTACGGGAATGATCCACACCAGTGAGAACCGGGGAGCATTGTTGGGTCTTTCGACGACCGCGGATGGAACGTCTTTCAAATCGTCCTCAACTGAATCAGCCATGCTCTGCTTCCATCCGGTCCCAGATCAACCGCGAGTCGAATGTCATCGCGGCGAACATCGTAATCAAAACCACCGCCGCAAAAAACAATGCCGCCGGCTCGGCTTCGATGTTGGCCAACGCGCCCGCATGAACCAATGCAACCATAAGCGCCACCACGAATACGTCCAGCATGGACCACGGCCCGATGAGTGCGATCATACGAAACAATCGGGTGCGGTCTTTTGGCCGCCAACGGGATTTTCTCTGTACTGAAATCAACAAATAACAAAGGACTAACAGTTTGGTGAGGGGCACTACGATACTGGCCGCGAAAATCACCGCCGCCAGCAACAAGTCGCCGGTATCGACGAAATACTTTATACCGCCGAGTATGGTATTGCTTTCGGAATGCCCCAATTGCGTCGTGGTCAGCATCGGCAGGACGTTGGCCGGCACATACAGAATAAAGGCGGCAACCACCAGGGCCCAAGTACGGCCAACGCTGTTGCGAATGCGCGTCCTCAGAACCGCACCGCAACGCGGACAGTGCGCCCGTGCTGCAGGCGGCTGCGGAAGCCGCGACAGCTGACCACATTGCCGGCATTCGGCGAGCCCCGCTTGCGCCGCCGTGACCACGGTACTCATGCAGTCACCGGGGGAATCCGGGACCACACAGGCTCTGGATCGAAAGTGGCATCGGTGGCCGCAAGTGTCACAATCAGGCCGGTAAGCGCCCACAGACCCGGTCCGAGTATCACCTCGGCAATGGCACCAAGCTTGGTAAGCGAGACCAGCACCCCAAGTAGGAAAATGCTAACCATATTCCAGGGTAGAGTAACGTCCATCACTCTCAATATTTGGCTCAAATGCGGTGGCCGACGGCCGAATTTGAGCGCCAGCAGGACGTACAGCACGCCTGCAATCCGGACCGCTGGTGCAACCACGGCGGTAAATAACACCACCCCCGCCACCAACGGCCTGCTTTGCAGATAAAGCTCGTGGACACTGCTCAACAGCGTGGCATGGATCACGTTGCCTTGGATCGCGACGCTAACAATGGGGAAGGAATTCGCAATCACGAACAGGATGGCGCCGGTAAGCGCCCACGCGATCGTCTGATCACTCCTGTCGCGCCGATGAGCGTACAGAACGGCCGCGCACCGTTGGCAGTGGGCCACACCATCCGGCGGCAGTGCAACGCGGCGATGCAACAGATCACATTCTCGGCAGGCTACGAATTTCGGGTCCATCGCTACGTTTTCGATCAATTTCGGTTGTCGGCCAAAGAATGGCGGCCCTGGTCCTGTGGCCCGTGGGCTGGGCCTCGACTAACGGTTTCCATCTTCCGGAATCGAGCTCCTCCCTGTAACAAACCCCGGGAACACACTCCGAGCGTACTGCTCATGGCAAGCCGTGCACTGAAACAATAATTCGTGCACCCGGAGCGTAATCAGTTTCGCGTCATGTTTCTGAGCTGCAGCCTGCAGCGATTTCGCCGTAGCGTGAAATTGTCGGTCCAGTCGCCGGAAATGCTCAGGCAACGCGGTTTCCAGTTCTTCCCGCTGCTGTGCACTTAATTCCTGCTCCAGGACGAAGCTGGAAGCCATTCGGGCCCCGAGCTCGCCCGCCGCATCCCAACGTCCCGTGGCGATGACTTCAACCAAGTCCTGCATGGCTCGGGTAATCTCCCGCATTTCAGTGCGCAGCAGTTCGCGCGTTTCAGGGGTAAGGTTCAAGGATGCATCGTCAGCGGGCGCCGCAAGCCTGCCAAAAGCCAGGATTGCGAGCCCAAACACGCCGAGAACCACGTTTCGGTAGCACTTCACAGTCGCCGCACCTTCAACTCGATACTTTCGCCAACGGCTTTTCAGGCCGTTCCCACCGAGCTGCTTTTGCCGGTAAAGCTCGGATGTCGCATGTCACGATCAAACTCCTCCACGGCCGACGCCGGACCAAGAAAATTGCCCTGGCCTTCGTCACAACCCTGCTCCTGCAGCATCTCGAGTTGCGCTTGATTCTCCACGCCCTCCGCAATGACATGAATACCGAGGCTTTTCGCCATCGACACGATCGCAATCGCGATTTGCGCCCCGTCCTTGCCCTGTAGGTCGTGAACGAAGCACTTATCGATCTTCAAACCGTGAATCGGGAGAGTCCTCAGCGCGCTCAATGACGAGTGGCCCGTGCCGAAGTCATCGATAGTGATCGAAATACCCATTTCCCCGAAACTGCGCAATACCTTGGCAGCCCGATCCACGTCCGCCATTACGCTGCTCTCGGTAACCTCGAGCTCCAACTCCGTCGCGTCCATTTCGGTTTCAGCGAGAATATTGCACACCCGGGACAATAGGTCTTCCTGATTGAGCTGTATGGGTGAGACATTGACGCTGATCCGCAACGGACTTTTTCCCGACCGTCGCCATTGCGCGCTTTGTTCGCACGCGGTGCGGATCGCCCAGTCACCCACTTGCACGATCAAGCCGCTTTCTTCCAGGATAGGCACAAATAGCTCGGGAGGAACCAAGCCGTGTCCCGGCCGGTCCCACCGAATCAGAGCCTCACAACCGCAGATTTCACCGGTTTTCAGATTGAATTTAGGCTGATAATGCAGGACGAACTCGCCCCGCTCCACCGCCCGGTGCAGCGCTTGCTCCAGTTCCTGTCGTTCGTTCAGATGGGCATTCATTTCCGCGCGATAGAACTGATAAATGTTTTTGCCGTGTTCCTTCGCCACGTACATTGCCATGTCGGCATTCTTCAACAGATCTTCAGCGGTGGTGCCGTCCTCCGGGAAACAGCTGATCCCGATGCTACACGTGACGTACACCTCCACCGCTCCGATCATCACCGGTTGTGACATCTTATGCAGGATTTTCTCGGCTACCAGCGCCGCCTCTGCAGCGGATGAAATGCGATCAATAATCGCGATGAATTCATCTCCGCCCAGTCTCGCCGCGACATCATGATCGCGGATGCAACCGCGCAGACGCTTGCCGATGGAACTCAATAGGGCGTCGCCCACGTCGTGCCCCATTGTGTCGTTGACGAACTTGAATCGATCCAGATCCAGGAACAATACCGCCGACATCATGCCCTCCGACTCATTTCGCCGGGACATGATCTCGCGCAACCTGTCTTCGAGAAGGTGACGATTCGGCAGACCGGTAAGCGCGTCGAAATGCGCCATCTGCGCCAACCGCTCTTCCGCTTCCTTGTGCGCGGTGACATCCACCATCACGCCGCGCAGTTGAATCGGACGGGCTTGCCCGTCGCGCACGACCCGGATCGTGTCGCGGATCCAGACGTAATGGCCTTCCGCATGTCGGGCCCTGTAAATGGATTCCTGACTTTCCAAACGCTCGAGCACTTTGCTGTAAATTTCCATCGCACGGCGGCGGTCATCCGGGTGAATGAGATTCGAGAGAAAATTCTTATCGTCGCGCCATTGTTCGACCCGGTGCCCGAGAATGCTTTCCGCCTGCTGGCTGACGAATGAAAATTGCTGCTCAAGCACATCATATTCCCAAACAATCGCGTCCAGGCCCTGCACCAGATCGTAAAACCGCTTCGCCGAGGCTTGTGCGGATCGGCGCAATGCCTCCCGCTGCTGCTTGATTTCGTACGTTTTCTCGTAGAGATCGACGAACACCATCACCTTTGACCGCAGCACCTCGGGTACCACCGGCTTGACCATGTAATCCACTGCGCCCACTTCGTAGCCTTTGAACACATAGGTATCTTCCGCGCTCTTGCCGGTAAGAAACACGATCGGGGTCTGATAGGAGCGGCGCCTGCCTCTGATCAAAGCCGCGGTTTCGAATCCGTCGAGCCCGGGCATCTTCACATCAAGAATTATCAGCGCAAATTCATGCTCGAGCACCTTCCTCAAGGCTTCCTCGCCCGAAGTCACCGTCATGATCCTGGGCCCGAGGTCTTCGAGAAGTGCCGACAATGCCGCGCCGCTGGCGGGATCGTCGTCCACAACCAGGATTCGCGTGTCGTCCAATCGTGCCATCGAACAGGCCCTCAAAGTTCCGCGCGGTGCAGCCACACACGAAGCAGGGCGAGCAACTGCGCCACGTCAATCGGTTTGGCCATGTAATCGGACGCGCCCGCTTCAATGCACTTCTCTCGGTCCCCTTTCATGGCCTTGGCGGTAATCGCTATCATCGGGAGATTTTCGAACTTCGCGAGCGACCGAATGGCGCGCATCGTGTCGTAACCGTCCATGTCCGGCATCATCACATCCATCAATACGACGTCGATACCGGCGTTTTGCTTCAACGTGTCAATGGCATCGTTGCCATTTTCCGCGTAGGTGACTTCCATTTCCTGCTCTTCGAGTACGCATGTCAGGGAGAAAATATTGCGGATATCATCGTCGACGATCAGTACTTTCTTTCCGGCCAGAAGCCGATCCGCATAACCGAGCTGGCGAATCATGTCCTGCTTTTCGGGCAGCATGTTCGCGAGTGGCACGTGCATGAGCAGCATGGTCTCGCTCACCAGTCGCGCCGGAGAACTCGCGTCCTTGGTGATGATCGATTCCGCGTACTCCCACAGGCCGCTTTGATCAGCGTTGTTCAATTCCTTCGCGGTGTATACCACCATGGGCGTTTGATACAGTTTCTTTTTGGAACGAAGCGTCCGCAACAGCTCCACGCCATCCATGTCCGGAAGCGTCAGGTCCACCACGACGCAATCGTAGCTCGCGGATTCGAGGGCATCGATCGCTTCCTGCGCGGTACCAACCCCGTCGGCGACCATATCGGACGCCGTCAGAAGCGACGTCAGATATTCACGCTGAATATCCTGATCCTCGATTACCAAGACCCGGTTCTCGGTTTTTTCGTGAAGCTTCTTTAGTCGTTTCAGCGCCCTGGTGATTTCCGCTTTGTTGGCCTTGTTCGTCATGCAACCCACCGCGCCATTCATAAGACCGCGCGGCACGTTGGTATCGCGCGTCACCATCTGCACGGGAATGTGGCGTTTGCTCAAATCGTGCTTGAGCAGATCGAGGACGGCCCAGCCATCCATGTCGTTCAACGCCGTGTTGAGGAATATGGCCGACACCTCGTGTTTCGCGGCCAATGCCAGTGCCGCGGTGCCCGTCCATGCAATCAGGGTCTTGACGCCGGTCGCAGTACCGATCTTCTGTACTTTTTCGCAAAATTCCCTGTCGCTGTCGATGACGAGCAATACCAAATCGCCCTCTTGTATCGATGTACGATCGTCCACCGGGGTGTCGTCGTGCTCGAGATGCTTCTGCACGAGGCCCGAGCGGGGCACGAAGTCTTCGCGCTCGATCTCGTCGGGGGTGGAAAACGGCGACCGGATCCCGGTCTGCGCGCCTCCGGATCTCAGGGGCAGATAGAGCGTAAAAACACTGCCGGTGCCGGGCTCGCTGGACACAGTCAGTTCGCCGCCCAAGCGCCGGGCAATTTCCCGGCTGATCGACAGTCCAAGACCGGTCCCGCCATATTTTCTGCTGGTGGTACCGTCAGCCTGTTGGAAGGCTTCGAATATGATTTTTTGCTTGTCGGCCCGGATCCCGATGCCGGTGTCCACCACCGAAAACGCGACCACGGACTCTGCGCCGCCCAGCACTTCGTTGTCCGACGACCAACCTTCGGTGGCGAGTTCCATCTTGAAGCTGACCGAGCCCTTGTCGGTAAACTTGAACGCATTGGACAACAAGTTTTTGAAGATCTGCTGCAGTCGTTTCGCGTCGGTTTGGATCGTAGCCGGCAAGCGATTGTCGATTTTGATGGAGAATTCGAGCTGTTTGTCATGGGCCAACTGCCGGAAGGTGCGCTCGACGTAGTCGCGCATTTCATTGAAACGCTCGTTGCCCATCTCCAGCGTGAAAGTGCCCGATTCGATCTTGGACAGATCCAAAATATCGTTGATCAACGCCAAAAGATCGGAGCCCGCGGCATGAATGGTTTTTGCAAACTCCACCTGCTTTGGAAGCAGATTGTTGGCCGGGTTGTCCGACAATAGCCGCGCCAGGATGAGCAGACTATTGAGCGGCGTACGCAGTTCGTGGGACATATTGGCCAGGAACTCGGATTTGTACTTCGACGCCAGGGCGAGCTGCTCGGCCTTCTCTTCCAACGCCACCTTCGCAAGCTCCACTTCCCGGTTCTTCAGTTCCACCTGCGCTTTCTGTTCCGAGAGCAAGCGCGCTTTTTCTTCCAACTCACTGTTGGTGGTTTGCAGCTCTTCCTGCTGTGCTTTGAGCAATTCCTCGGATTTGCGCAGGTTCTCCGCCTGCTGTTCCAGGCGATCGTTGGTGTTCTTGAGCTCCTGCTGCTGGCTTTGCAGTTCCGCGGTCAACGATTGCGACTGGGTGAGCAGGTCTTCCGTGCGCATATTCGCTTCGATGGTATTCAGTACGATACCGATACTTTCCATCAGCTGATCCAGGAACGACTGATGGGTCTCGCTAAATCCGCCGAACGACGCCAGTTCGATTACGGCTTTGACTTCGCCTTCGAACAGTACCGGCATCACAATGATGTTGCGTGGAGTGCTTTCTCCAAGACCCGAGGTGATTTTGATGTAGTCCTTCGGCACCCTTTCCATGAAAATGCGCTTCTTCTCGTACGCGCATTGGCCGATCAATCCTTCGCCCAACTGGAACCGGGTCGGCACATCGCTGCGGCCCTTGTAGGCATAGGCGGCCTGCAGGTCGAGCGCCGTTTCCTTGTCGTGCACCCGGGTGATGTAGAACACGCCGTGTTGTGCGTTGACCAGCGGTGCCAATTCGGAGAGCACCAGCCTGGAAACGGTCAGCAGGTCGCGCTGGCCCTGCAGCATTTTGGTGAACTTGGCAACGTTGGTCTTCAGCCAGTCCTGTTCGGTATTCTTCAGCGTGGTCTCCCGGAGGTTGCTGATCATTTCGTTGATATTGTCTTTCAGGGACGCCACTTCTCCCGATGCCAACACCGTGATCGATCGGGTCAAGTCACCCTTGGTGACGGCGGTGGCCACCTCGGCGATGGCGCGCACCTGAGTGGTGAGGTTTGCGGCGAGCTGGTTCACATTGTCAGTCAGATCGCGCCACAATCCGGCAGCTCCCGGTACCTTCGCCTGGCCCCCGAGCTTGCCTTCGATACCCACTTCGCGGGCCACGTTGGTCACCTGGTCGGCAAATGTCGCCAGAGTGTCGATCATGCCGTTGATGGTGTCGGCCAGGGCGGCGATTTCGCCCTTGGCTTCCACGGCCAGCTTGCGTTTCAGATCGCCGTTGGCCACCGCAGTCACGACGTCTGCGATACGACGCACCTGGTTGGTGAGGTTGGCCGCCATGGAGTTCACGTTGTCGGTAAGATCTTTCCAGATACCGCCCACCCCAAGCACGTTGGCCTGACCGCCGAGCTTGCCTTCGGTGCCCACTTCGCGGGCCATACGGGTCACTTCTGAAGCGAACGAACCGAGCTGGTCCACCATGGTATTGATGGTGTTCTTCAACTCCAGAATTTCACCCTTCACGTCCACGGTGATCTTCTTGGACAAATCGCCGCGGGCCACGGCTGTGGTCACGTCGGCGATGTTACGCACTTGGCCGGTCAGGTTGCTGGCCATGGCGTTCACGTTGTCGGTAAGGTCCTTCCAGGTACCGGCAACGCCGCGCACCTGAGCCTGACCGCCAAGCTTGCCTTCGGTGCCCACTTCGCGGGCGACGCGGGTTACTTCGGATGCGAAGGAATTGAGCTGATCCACCATGGTGTTGATGGTGCTCTTCAATTCCAGGATCTCGCCTTTGACATCCACGGTGATCTTCTTGGACAAATCGCCACGGGCCACAGCGGTGGTCACTTCAGCGATGTTACGCACCTGGCCGGTCAAGTTGCCGGCCATGGAGTTCACGTTGTCGGTCAGATCTTCCCAGATGCCATCGACCCCGGGCACATTGGCCTGGCCGCCGAGTTTGCCTTCCGTGCCCACTTCGCGGGCGACGCGGGTCACCTCGGATGCGAAGGAGTTGAGCTGATCCACCATGGTGTTGATGGTGTTCTTCAACTCCAGGATTTCGCCCTGCACGTCAACCGTAATCTTTTTCGACAAATCGCCGCGCGCCACGGCGGTGGTCACATCGGCGATGTTACGCACTTGACCGGTGAGGTTGCGGGCCATAGCGTTGACGTTGTCGGTCAAATCCTTCCAAGTCCCCGCCACGCCTTTCACTTGTGCCTGGCCGCCGAGTTTGCCGTCGGTGCCCACTTCGCGCGCCACACGGGACACTTCCGAGGCGAAGGAACTGAGCTGGTCCACCATGGTATTGATGGTGTTCTTCAGCTCCAAAATTTCGCCCTTCACGTCCACAGTGATCTTTTTGGACAAATCGCCGCGGGCCACAGCCGTGGTCACGTCGGCAATGTTGCGCACCTGGGATGTGAGGTTCGCCGCCATGGAGTTCACGTTGTCGGTCAAATCCTTCCAGGTACCGGCAACGCCCTTCACCTGGGCCTGGCCGCCCAGCTTGCCATCGGTGCCCACTTCGCGGGCGACGCGGGACACTTCCGAGGCGAAGGATCCGAGCTGATCCACCATGGTGTTGATGGTGTTCTTCAGCTCCAGGATCTCGCCTTTGACGTCTACGGTGATCTTTTTGGAGAGGTCGCCACGCGCCACGGCCGTGGTCACGTCGGCGATGTTGCGCACCTGGGAAGTCAGGTTCGCGGCCATGGAGTTCACGTTGTCGGTCAAATCCTTCCAGGTACCGCCGACGCCGGCCACGTTGGCTTGGCCGCCCAACTTACCTTCGGTACCCACTTCGCGGGCGACACGGGTTACCTCGGATGCGAACGAGTTGAGCTGGTCCACCATGGTGTTGATGGTATTCTTCAGCTCCAGAATTTCGCCTTTGACGTTTACCGTGATCTTCTTCGACAGGTCACCGCGAGCCACAGCAGTCGTGACATCAGCGATATTGCGCACCTGCGAGGTGAGGTTGGCCGCCATGGAGTTCACGTTGTCGGTCAGATCCTTCCAGATGCCGCCCACGCCCCGCACGTCCGCCTGGCCGCCGAGCTTTCCTTCTGTGCCCACTTCGCGCGCCACGCGGGTTACTTCCGAGGCAAACGAACCGAGCTGGTCCACCATCGTATTGATGGTGCTCTTCAATTCCAGAATTTCGCCTTTCACGTCCACCGTGATCTTCTTCGATAAATCGCCGCGGGCTACGGCGGTGGTCACTTCGGCGATGTTGCGCACCTGGTCGCGCAAATTGGCGGCCATGAGGTTGACGCTGTCGGTGAGGTCCTTCCAGGTGCCGGCCACACCTTTGACCTTTGCCTGACCACCGAGCTTGCCTTCGGTGCCTACTTCTCGCGCTACACGGATCGTTTCGGTAGTAAAGGAATTGAGCTGATCGGCCATGGCGTTGACCACCTTGCCGATGCGCAGAAATTCGCCCTGCAGCGGATAGCCGTCGATCTCCAACTGCATGCGCTGGCTCAGGTCGCCCTTGGCCACAGCGCCGATGACACGAGACATTTCGCTGGTGGGCTTGACCATGTCGCTGATCAGATGGTTGATGGAATCGATGCCATCGGCCCAGGCGCCGGTCACATTCCCCATCCGCGCCCGTTGCGAGATCATGCCTTGCTTGCCGACCACCAGTCCGATGCGCGCCAACTCCGTGCCCATCATGTCATTGAGTTCGACCACATCATTGAAGGCATCTGCCAGCTCTTGGCCCAAAGGTGATTCCGTGGCTGGCATTCGTACCGAAAAGTCCCCTCTTTTCAACGCCTTGAGCGCTCTTAACAGCTGCCGCGCTTCGATCGCATCGAGACCGCCCTGTTCTGAAAAGTGAGCCGCAGATGTGTTCCGCGCCGTCGCACTCAAGTCTTCGCGTTCCATAGTGTTTCTCGCTTTAATTTTCGAAGAAATCGGACGGATACCGACTTTTATTATGTGGTTATTGGAAATAATCCCCTGCTCAGGGTAGTGCTAAATTCACATCGCGCCAGTTTGCGCGTGCTCGGCATGGGTGCATCCCCGACCTGTTACCGGATCAGGACGCCGGCACTCCGTCTCCCGTGCGCGGCCGGCGCGTGGCAAGCGATTTCATGCCCGCCCGGCGGCGACGCGGGGAATCATCTAATCAGGGTCGTGCAACTAGCCTACCAGCATGGCCATCGCGAGCAAGCCCCATGCGGCGCGATCGCGGTACCAAGATGTTTCCAGGGGGATGAGTCGCTGAAAAAGTGAGACGTGGTGCCGCGATGAGCCGATTCGGACGGGTGCCCGGCTTATCCTTGGGCTCGCCGGCGCGCGGCGTCGAACAGCCCAGTATGGGAAATGTTTCGTACGATGGTCCAAACGGACCAGAAAAACAGCGAGCCGAGCGCCTCCGTACCGATAGGTGCGGTGGCCGCGATTGCGGACCCGTTCCCAGTGCGGGCGGCGAGGCAGCCGGGCGCGTTCAGCGCCGAGCTAAGGATCTTTCGAACCGATATCCAGATTCTGCGCCGATTCGCGCTATTGCCTGGCTGGACGAAACGCGGCGTTGTGCGACCCGCTCACTGATGCGCCAGCTCCCGGCGAGGATGCACCTGGCATTGCCGTAGTGCTGTACTCATCCTGAGCGATGAATGCGTCTTTGCGAATTGCTCGAGAGCGAATCCACTCCAACATCATTTCGTTGCTCAACAAACGGTCCGGGCCCGTCTCCCGTTCGGCGATGATTTGCAGCAGAACGCCGCGTGTGATGTCGCCACCGTGCTGACTGTCCACCACTCGCACTTCATTTCCGTCTCGCACCAGGGTGCGGATATCGGCAAGCACGATGTAGCGACTGCGTTGGGTGTCGTAAAGTCTCCGGTTCGGATATTTCTTGATCAAGCGCGACTCGGCCATGTTATGCCCCCGAAATGGTCTGGGCGTGCGGACACGGCGCTTTCCTACACGTCATCGAAGCCATGTCCCCCACGAATGAACGTGCGGCACGACAGCGTATTCCGCGGCGCGCTGGGCTGAATCCGTGGCCTATTCGGACAGACGCTCTACAGCCATTGCCACTCCCTGCCCCCCGCCGACACATAACGTGGCGAGGCCGCGCCGAACTTGCTGCCGCTGCATACCATATAGCAGACTCACAAGAATTCGCGCGCCCGAGGCGCCGATGGGATGGCCCAACGCGATCGCGCCACCGTTGATATTGACCTTCGCCGGGTCCAGGCCCAATTCCCGGTTCACGAACAACGCTTGTGCCGCAAATGCTTCATTCGCTTCGATAAGATCCAGGTCATCAACGCTCCACTCTGCTTTCTCCAGACACTTCAGGGTGGCGGGCACGGGCCCCGTTCCCATCAATGCCGGATCTACGCCGGCGCTGGCGAATGCAACAATCCGGGCCAATGGACGTATTCCCCGAGCCTCGGCATCGGCGGCGCTGGTTACCAGCACGGCCGCCGCACCGTCGTTGATGCCTGAGGCATTGCCCGCCGTAACCGTACCGCCGCGTTTGAACGCCGGGCGCAACCTTGACAGCGATTCCGCTGTAACGTTGCCGCGGGGATGTTCATCGCGGTCAAACCACCGTGGCTCACCCTCACCGTGGGCGGTATCGACTGCGACGATTTCATCCCGGAACGCGCCTGCATTCTGGGCCGCCTCGGTGCGTTGCTGGGATTGCGCCGCGAGCGCGTCCTGTGCGGCCCGGTCGACTCCCCGTGCGGCCGCTATATTTTCCGCGGTAGTGCCCATGTGGCAATCGGACATCGCGCACCACAACCCGTCCGAGAGCACGCTATCGATCAGGTTCCAATGGCCCATGCGCAAGCCGTGGCGTGAACCCGGCAAGAGGTGGGGCGCCAAGCTCATATTTTCCTGCCCGCCAGCGATCACCATGCGTGCATCCTCGCAGCGCACGGCCTGGGCTGCCAAATGCACGGCTTTCAACCCGGAGCCGCACACCTTATTGATGGTCATTGCCGGTACGTCCACAGGTAGACCCGCGGTCAGCGCCGCCTGACGGGCGGGGTTCTGGCCCGCTCCCGCCGTCAGAACCTGCCCCATGATCACCTCGTCGATGTCTTCGGGACTTACACCGGCCCGGCGCAATACCGCTTCAATCACACGTGCTCCCAGCACCGTGGCGGGGGTACCAGCCAATGCACCGCCGAAGGCACCGATTGCGGTCCGGGCCGCGCCGACGATCACGATCTCGGCGGTCATGTTTTGTTCCTTGTTCGGGCTAGAGCCGGCATGGGCCACCTCACTCAGGACATCGGTGCGTTATGCGGGCGCGATTGAATCGCTCAGGCACGGAATTGCGACGCGTCCACATGAATCGAATATTTCTGCCGTCACGCAGTTCAAAAACGTCCGCGAACCGAACCCGCAACTCGGTTCCGTTCAAACGGGTATAAGGCACTTCACCACGGCAGATATAGTTGTTGCGGTCCGTCTGCCATATATCGTCGAGCCGATGACGCAAACCTGCAACCGAGGAAAAAACCCCCGCGATCACTTCCCGCGTCGATTCGCGGCCCCGGACCGGTTCAGAATTCCCGAACCGGAACATGACCTCGGGTTCCAGAAACGATGAGAATCCTTCCAGATCCCGTGCGTCGATGGCCTCGAACAGACGTGCGACCCAGCAGCATTCATCGCTTTCCATTTACGGCTCCTCTCGCGCCCTGCACAACCCGCGCAAAAACCGGCCCTAAAGCATTCCGGGGTCAATCGAGCGATTGCCGAAACGATCCGGAACGCCAAGCCGCGACGCCCGCTACTGTTCGATATCGGAACGACGCCACGCGTCCAGGTAACGTTCCTGGTCCTTTGTGAGGCTGTCGATTTCGATGTCCAGGGTCCGCAGTTTGATGTCCGCCACTTGCCGGTCCACAGTATCGGGCACCGGGTAAACGCCGGCGGCAAGCTGCGAGCGATGCTCCAACAAATGCACGGCCGCGACGAACTGCATCGCGAAGGTCTGGTCCATGACTTCCGCGGGATGCCCCATCGCAGTCGGTGCGGCGAGATTCACCAATTCGGCCCCCGCCACGACGTTGATATGGCGACCGTCGGCGAGGCGGTATTCGACGATACCAGGACGCACCTGCCGCTGCGACTGAGCCATCGCGGCCAGAGCGCCGATGTTGACTTCGACCCGGAAATGACCGGCGTTGGCCACGACCACCCCATCGCGCATGGAATCAAAGTGTTCGCGACGCAGAATGTCACGGTTGCCGGTGGCGGTTACGATCACATCAGCGTACTGAACCGCTTGCGCCATGGGCAGAACCTCGAAGCCGTCCATGTGGGCCCGCAGTGCCTTACGTGAATCGATTTCCGTTATCGTCACCCGTGCGCCCCACCCTCGGGCCTTGTGCGCCACCCCTTGGCCGCAGTAACCGAAGCCGGCAACCACCAGCCGCTTACCGGCAATCAAGAGATTGGTAGTCAACGCAAGATTGGCCAAAGCAGACTCGCCCGTGCCGTGGACATTGTCAAAGTAATGCTTCATCGGGGTGTCATTGACGGCGTAGGCGGGAAATGACAGCGAGCCCTCGCGCGCCATGGCGTGCAAACGTTGAACGCCGGTCGCGGTCTGTTCGCACACGCCATACAGCGTGTTCAAGTGTTCCGGATGCCGGTGCACCATGCGCGCGGTCAACTCTGCGGCATCATCGAGAATGAAGTTCGGTCGCCGCTCCAGCACCAGATCGTGATTGGCTTCGGACTCGTCCGCATCGGCGGCGCGCCGTGCGAACCCCTCGATTGCCTGCTGCTCATTCAACGCCGCGACCACGTCGTCCTGGGTCGTAGCGGACACCGAAGCAGTGAACACCACTTCCGCGCCCGCAGCCGCCAAGGTTTCGATGAACACGCCGGTTTTGGCTTCGATATGGGAACCCACCGCGACTGTCAAACCCGCAAATGGGCGCGTCGCGGAATATACCTGCCTTAGCTCGGCATGGATGGGCATGTGGTTACGGGCCCAATCCAGTTTTCTGCGGCCGAGTTCGACATCAGTATCCGGCATGATCGAATTCCTGTTGAACTTCGTTTTAGGAAGGGACGCCGATGCACTTGAACGAAAAAGGGCCTTGCGGCCCTTTTTCTGTCATACCCAACTTCCGAGCGGCATTACTGGCCGATGGCTTTCATGCTCAACCGGATGCGGCCCTGCTTGTCCACTTCCAGTACCTTGACCTTGATCACATCGCCCTCTGAAAGCTTGTCGCTGACATTTTGGACACGCTCCTCGGAGATCTGCGAAATGTGCACAAGACCGTCGCGACCGGGCAGTATGGTCACGAATGCACCGAAGTCCATGAGCTTGGCCACTTTGCCTTCGTAGATTTTGCCCACTTCGACATCCGCAGTGATCAGTTCGATGCGCTTACGCGCCTCGTCACTGGCCGCCTTGTCCACCGATGCGACGCGAATGGTACCGTCGTCATCGATGTCGATGCTGGCGCCGGTTTCCTCGGTGATCCCGCGGATGGTGGCGCCGCCCTTGCCGATGACGTCGCGGATCTTTTCCGGGTCGATGCGGAAGCTGATGATGCGCGGCGCGTACTCGGACATGTCGGTACGCGAATGGTCGATCACCTTGTTCATTTCCGCCAGGATATGCAGACGGGCCTGCTGCGCCTGCGCCAGCGCCGACTCCATGATTTCCCTGGTGATACCTTCGATCTTGATGTCCATTTGCAGCGCGTTGACGCCGGTTTCGGTGCCCGCGACCTTGAAGTCCATGTCCCCGAGGTGATCCTCGTCGCCCATGATGTCGGTCAGCACAGCGAACTGGTCCCCGTCCTTGATCAGACCCATTGCGACGCCCGCAACCGGTGCCTTGATCGGTACGCCGGCGTCCATCAGCGCCAAGCTCGTCCCGCAAACCGAAGCCATGGAGCTGGAACCGTTGGACTCGGTGATTTCGGAGACGACGCGAATGACGTAGGGGAACTGATCCATGGTGGGCATCACCGCCTGCACGCCACGGCGGGCAAGACGGCCATGACCGATCTCGCGTCGCTTGGGGCTACCCACCATGCCGGTTTCGCCGACGCAGTAGGGCGGGAAGTTGTAATGCATCATGAACGGCTCTTTGCGCTCGCCTTCGATGGCATCGATAATCTGCGCATCGCGGCCCGTACCGAGCGTGGTGACGACCAATGCTTGGGTTTCGCCACGGGTGAACAGCGCCGATCCGTGGGTGCGCGGCAGCACACCGACCTTGATAAACAGCGGCCGAACCGTATTGGTATCGCGGCCATCGATACGCTTCTCGCCGGCCAGGATGCGGCCGCGGACAATTTTCTTCTCCAGTTTCGAGAATGCGCCGCGCACAGCTTCCTCGGAATGCTCGCCGTCTTCACCTGCCAGCTTCTGGATCGTCGCGTGGCGCACTTCGGACACGCGTTCCTGTCGAACCAGCTTTTCAGCAATGTTGTACGCCTGCTCGAGATCCGCCTTGGCGGCGCTCGCGACGGCTTCGATCACATCTTCGTTGGTGGCGGGCGCTTGCCAGTCCCACTTTTGCACACCCGCGGCGTTGCACAGGTCGCGGATGGCAGCGATGACTTTCTTGCCTTCCTCGTGGCCAAAAAGCACAGCGCCCAGCATCACGTCTTCGGGAAGCTGATCGGCTTCAGATTCCACCATCAGCACCGCGTCTTCCGTGCCGGCTACCACGAGATCGAGCTTGGACTCTTTGAGCTGACTGAAAGTGGGATTGAGCACGTACTGATTGTTGATGTATCCGACGCGTGCACCGCCGATCGGGCCATTGAAAGGCATGCCGGACAGCGCAAGCGCAGCAGAAGCACCGATCATCGAAGGAATATCAGGATCGATCTCTGGATTCAGGGAGACCACCGTGGCAACCACCTGAACCTCGTTGGTGAAGCCTTTGGGAAACAACGGTCGCAATGGGCGGTCGATCAAACGCGCCGTCAGGGTTTCCTTTTCGCTCGGACGTCCTTCGCGACGAAAGAAACCGCCGGGAATCTTGCCGGCTGCGTATGTACGTTCCTGATAGTTCACGGTCAGCGGAAAGAAGTCGCGGCCTTGGACCGCCTCTTTCATACCCACCGCGGTCACCAGGACCACCGTCCCGGACATGTCCACCATCACGGCGCCGCTGGCCTGCCGTGCGATTTCGCCGGTTTCCAGTTTGACCGTGTGATCGCCGTACTGAAATTCTTTGGATGTCGGTGTCAGTGTCACTAGTTGATCCTTGCGCTTGCTTTATGGAATTCGGGAGGAGACTTCCTGCATCGAAAGTGGCGCGGGATCAACGGCGCAAACCGAGGCGGCTGATGAGCTCCTGATAGCGATTCAAATCGTTGCGCTTGACGTAATCCAACAGCTTGCGCCGACGATTGATCATGCGCAACAAGCCCTGACGGGAATGGTGATCATGCTTGTGGGCGGCGAAGTGCTGGGTAAGGTCATTGATACGCGTCGTCAGCAAGGCGACCTGCACTTCCGGCGAGCCGGTGTCGGCCGCGCCGCGCTGGTACTCCTTGACGACCTCATTCTTCTGCTCGGTACTGAGTGCCATGAAAAGCTCCTAATAGCTCCTAACTTACTGAAATGCTGGGCGCCATATTGTACCCATGGACCCGCATGCAAACAAGATTCAATCCGTGCCTGGCAGCGACCCCATCAGCCCGTGCCGGCTGGCATCGCTACCGACAACCGCCGGGTAGTCAACCAGTTGCGGCTCGGGGGAGATGAAACAAGCGTCGCGGCGCAACTTTGCCATCGTCTTGGATCTCCCCCACCCCCAGGAACTGCTCGTGCTGATCGTAGAGCCGCACCAAGCCGGAAGTGGGCGCCTTGGGAACCAACACCGCTTGTCCCTGGCGCAGATAAAAGGCGGAATCCGCGCTCAACCGTATCTGCGGCCAATCGTATAGCGCACTTTCCACGGCCAGCAATCGTGGGTCCAGGGCGGCATAGCCGTCCTCGGCCAGATGCCGCACGTCATCGAGGGTAATCATGGCATCGGGATCGCGGTACGGTCCGACCGCGAGACGACGTAATGCCGCCACGTGGGCGCCGCAACCCAGCGCTTCCCCCAGATCTTCGGCCAGCGCGCGCACGTAGGTGCCTTTGGAACAAGCCACTTCCAGGTCGATTTCGTCGTCACCCTGGCGCAGCACGGTGAGCTCGTGAATCAGCACTGTGCGCGGTGCGCGCTCGACTTCCTGGCCCTGGCGCGCGAGTTTGTACAAACGTTCGCCCTGATGCTTGAGGGCCGAATACATGGGGGGTATTTGCTGAATTTCGCCCCGGAACCCGGCCAGGGCACTTTCGAGCTGGCCAGGGTCCAGTTGCGGGACGGGCCGTTGCTGAAGTATTTCGCCCTCTGCGTCACCGGTCGCCGTCTTGATCCCGAGTTTGCAAGTCATGCGATAACGCTTGTCGGCGTCGAGCAGAAAGCCCGAAATTTTCGTGGCTTCGCCCAGGCAAATCGGCAACATGCCCGTAGCGAGTGGGTCCAGACTGCCGGTATGCCCTGCCTTTTGCGCGTTGAACAAACGCTTCACCTGCTGCAGGGCTTCGTTGGAACTCATCCCCGCCGGCTTGTCCAGCAGAAGCAAGCCGTTGACCGCTCTTCGGTTGTTGCGTTTGCGTGACATCTGAGTCCTTTGCACACGAGGGCGCCGCGCCGGCCGCTGTAGTTCGGTCACTGGTCTTCATCCTCATGCTTTTTGCGGTCGTCGGCGAGCGCGGCATCGATCAGCGAACTGAGATGGGCGCCGCGCGTAACCGATTCGTCGAAATGGAAGTGCAACTGAGGCACGGTGCGGATCACCATGCGCCGGCCCAGCTCGCTGCGCAGGAAGCCGGCCGCGCGCTGCAGGCCGTCGATGGTTTGCTGGCGTTGGGAATCATCCATCACCGTCACGAACACTTTGGCGTGGCCGAGGTCCTTGGACACTTCGACGCTGTTGACTGTGACCATGCCGACGCGCGGATCTTTGACTTCTGTGCGAATCAGGTCGGCCAGCTCGCGCTGGATCTGTTCGCCTACACGGCGGGTACGACTGAATTCCCTGGGCATGCTGACGGTAACCGCTGGCTGACGTACTGGAGCCTTTGCGCGGCCGTCCGGGACCATCCCGGACAGCAACACGCAAGGCCTAAGATTACAGGCTTCTCGCGACCTGAGTGCGTTCGTACACTTCGATCTGGTCGCCGACTTTGACGTCGTTGTAGTTGCGTACGCCGATCCCGCATTCGAACCCGGCGCGCACCTCTGCGACGTCGTCCTTGAAGCGGCGCAACGACTCGAGCTCGCCTTCGTAAATCACGACATTCTCGCGCAGCACACGGATCGGATTGTTGCGCTTGACCACCCCGTCGACGACCATGCAGCCAGCGATGGCACCGATCTTCGGCGCCCGGAATACGTCGCGTACCTCGGCAAGACCAATGATCTCTTCTTTGAACTCAGGCGCCAACATGCCGGTCAAGGCATTCTTGATTTCGTCGATGACTTCGTAAATGACGCTGTAATAATGCAGGTCCACCCCCTCATCTTCGATCAGGCGCTTGGCTGCATTGTCGGCGCGCACGTTGAAGCCGATGATGACCGCATCCGACGCCACTGCCAGATTGACATCGGACTCGGTGATGCCGCCGACGCCGCTGGCCACGATTTTGACCTGCACTTCGTCGGTGGACAGCTTGGTCAGGGAATCGCCGAGGGCTTCCACGGAACCCTGCACATCCGCCTTGAGCACCACATTGAGCGTGCTGGCTTTACCTTCCTGCATCTGCGAGAACATATTCTCGAGCTTGGCCGCCTGCTGGCGGGCCAGCTTGACTTCGCGGAACTTGCCCTGGCGGAAATTGGCCACTTCGCGGGCTTTGCGCTCATCGCCGACCACCAGCGCTTCGTCACCGGCGTCGGGCGTACCCGAAAGACCCAGCACTTCGACAGGGATGGACGGACCGGCCGCGTCGATCGGTTGTCCGGTTTCATCGAGCATGGCCCGCACGCGACCGTACTCTTTGCCCGCGAGCAGTATTTCGCCACGGCGTAAGGTGCCCGATTGCACCAGCACGGTTGCCACTGGGCCACGACCCTTGTCGAGTCGTGATTCCACCACCACGCCTTTGGCCGGAGCGTCCTTCGTGGCTTTCAATTCCAGCACTTCGGCCTGGAGCAGGATCGATTCCAGCAGGGTATCGACGCCCTCGCCGGTCTTGGCGGAAACGTTGACGAACTGCGTATCGCCGCCCCAGTCGTCGGGCACCACTTCCTCGGCCACCAGTTCCTGCTTGACCCGATCCGGCTGGGAATCCGATTTGTCGATCTTATTGACCGCAACGACCAGCGGCACGCCGGCCGCGCGCGCATGCTGAACCGCCTCTTTGGTCTGTGGCATGACACCGTCATCTGCGGCTACCACCAGTACCACGATGTCCGTGGACTGCGCACCGCGGGCGCGCATGGCCGTAAACGCCTCGTGTCCCGGAGTGTCGAGAAAGGTGATCGTGCCCCGTTCCAATTCGACGTGATAAGCGCCAATGTGCTGGGTAATGCCACCGGCTTCACCTGCCGCCACTTTAGTGCGACGGATGTAGTCGAGCAGCGAAGTTTTGCCGTGGTCGACATGGCCCATGATGGTGACGACCGGCGGACGATGTACCTCTTCGGCGTCGGAGGCTTCCTGCAGCAGCTCGTCTTCGACCGCGTTTTCCTTGATGAGCTTGACTTTATGCCCCATCTCCTCGACCACCACCGAAGCGGTTTCCTGGTCGAGGATCTGGTTGATGGTGACCATGCTACCCATGGTCATCATGGTCTTGATGACTTCGGCGGCTTTGACCGACATCTTCTGCGCCAGCTCGCCTACAGTAATTGATTCGGGCACCAGAACTTCGCGCACGATGGGTGCCGTGGGACGCGCGAAACCGTGTTCGGATTTTCCCTGGATGGATACCGACCGTTGCCGCGGTTTCTTTTTGCGCCGCCCGGTCTTGTCCCCGGCGACGTGCAATTCTTCACGCCCGTATTTGGTTGCCGACTTGTCCTTGCCGCGCTTTTCTTTCTTTTCCGGCCGTCGCTCGGCCGTTTCCGCAGCGGCCGGAGCCGGTGCAGGCGCTTCCGTCGCGACGCGTACCGCTTCTTCTTCCGCTTTACGCAGTTCTTCTGCAGCCTTTCGCTGTTCTTCCTCGGCGCGTGCCGCCGCTTCTTCTTCGGCCTTGCGCTCTTCTTCCTTGGCGCGCGCAGCTTCTTCCTCGGCGCGTTTGCGGTCTTCTTCGGCTTGGCGCGCGGCTTCTTCCTCGGCGCGCAGACGCTCTTCCTCGGCTTTGCGTGCAGCCTCTTCCTCTTCGATAGCGGTGCGCTTGACGTAGGTACGCTTGCGCCGGACCTCAACGCTGACGGTCTTGGCCTGCGAACCGCGGCCGGCGGATACGCGCAACTCACTCTGCGTTTTGCGACGCAGGGTGATTTTCTTTGGCGTGGAAACGCTGACCTCCGCGCTCTTGCCGTGGCTTTCACGCAAGTACGTCAGAAGTTGCATCTTCTCTTCGTCGGTGATGGTGGATTCCGCGTCGTCCTTGCTCAAACCAGCGTCAACCAGCTGGGACAATAGCCGGTCGACCGGAATACCTACTACATCAGCGAATTGTTTTACCGTGACATCGGACATCTATTTACCTTCTTCAGATCGCTCGACCTGTTGCTCGTCAGCAAACCAGTGAGCCCGGGCCGCCATGATCAGCTTGGCGGCGCGATCTTCATCCATTCCTTCGATTTCCATCAATTCGTCGACTGACTGCTCGGCGAGATCGTCGCGGGAAAGGATCTTATGGTTGGCCAGCTTGTAAGCCACTTCTTCTTCCATGCCTTCGACTTCGAACAGGTCGTCACTGGGCTTGGAATCACCCAATTTCTCCTCGTCGACGATCATCCGGGTCAATAGCACATCGCGTGCCCGGCCGCGCAGTTCTTCAACGACACCCTCGTCGAACTCTTCGATTTCGAGAAGTTCGTGGGTCGGCACGTAAGCAATTTCCTCGACACTGGAGAATCCTTCCTGGGCCAGGATCACCGCAATTTCCTCATCCACGTCCAGCTGCTCCATGAACAGCTTCTGCAACGCCTCCATCTCGGCCTCGGTCTTCTCTTCGGCCTGGGATTCCGACATGACGTTGAGTTCCCAGCCGGTGAGTTCGCTCGCCAGACGGACGTTTTGCCCGCCGCGGCCGATTGCCTGGGACAACTGCTCATCGGAAACGGCCAGGTCCATGGCGTGGCGGTCTTCGTCGACCACGATGGAAGTAACTTCGGCAGGCGACATGGCGTTGATTACGAATTGGGCCGGATTTTCATTCCAAAGGATGATGTCCACCCGCTCGCCCGCCAATTCGTTGGAAACGGTCTGCACTCGGGACCCGCGCATACCCACGCAGGCACCGATGGGATCGATGCGCGGGTCATGGGACTGGACCGCGATTTTCGCGCGCAGGCCGGGATCCCGGGATGCGCCCATGATTTCGATCAGACCCTGTCCGACCTCGGGAACTTCAAGCTTGAACAATTCGATCAAGAGCGCAGGCGCGGTCCGACTGACGAACAGTTGCGGTCCGCGAGGTTCGGCCCGGACGTCGTACAGGTAACCGCGCACGCGGTCACCGGAACGCAATGCTTCGCGCGGGATCAAGTCCTCACGCAAAATCACGCCCTCGGCGTTGGCCCCAAGGTCCAGATAAATATTGCCGCGTTCGATGCGCTTGACGATTCCCGTGATCAGTTCGCCCTTGCGATCCTGGAACGCTTCCACCACCTGCGCGCGTTCGGCCTCGCGGACTTTCTGCACGATCACCTGTTTGGCGGTCTGCGCGGCGATCCGTCCGAATTCGACATTTTCGATCTGCTCTTCGGCGAACCCGCCGACCTCGATCTCGGGCTCGTCCTCGCGGGCGACGGTCCACGCCACCTGGCGCAATGGAAACTCCAGATCGGCATCGTCTTCGATCACTTCCCAGCGACGGAAAGTGGAATATTCACCGGACACGCGGTCGATGGCGACGCGCACATCGATGTCGCCGCCGTGGCGTTTCTTGGCGGCCGATGCGAGCGCCGCTTCGATCGCCTCGAAGATGATGTTCTTGTCGACCCCTTTCTCATTGGAGACCGCGTCGACGACCAGCAATATCTCTTTGCTCATTTCCAGTGCCTCCAGCCGTGACCGGCCTCAATACTCCGGGACCAGCCGCGCCTGTTCGATATTATCCAGGGGCAACCGAACCTCCTGTTCATCCACTTCGAGCACCACCGTGCGGCCGTCGATGCCACGCAGCGTGCCGGTAAACTTGCGCCGCCCTTCCATCGGCATCCCAAGACGGATGCGCACCCGGTTGCCGGCGAAGCGTTCAAAATGCTCAGCCTCGAACAAAGGCCGATCCAGGCCGGGAGAGGACATCTCCAGCGTGTAGTGACCCTGGATCGGATCTTCCACGTCGAGTGCCGCGCTGACCTGCTCGCTGGCCCGCTGGCAGTCGTCCACCGTGATGCCCTCCGGCCGGTCTATATAGATCCGCAACAAATCGCTGCCGGGCTGGCGGTGGTACTCGACCCCCACCAGCTCGTAACCCAGCGCCTCGACCGCGGGGCCGACGATATTGCGCAGTTTTTCCGATACTTGCATCACCGCGCCCAGCGCAAACAAAAAATGGGCCTACGGCCCATTCCCAAATTGCACGAGAATCATGGACATAAATTATAACCCGGCGCCGCGAATCCGCCAACCGGGCGCACCGCCGGCGGCGCCCGGTGGGCCTAACAAAAAGGCCCCTACCGGGGCCCTTTTGTTAGACGATTCGCATCCGGCACCAGACCGAACCGGGTCTGTGCCGGCAAACCAGCGGGACCCGTATAGCGCCGCTCAGTATACGGCGAGATCTGGCACTTTACAAGGCGGATACCGACCCGGCCTGCGCGCAGCCCGCGGTGGATTTCACCAGGGGGCGGGGACCACGTTGCGGGTCAGAAAGTCCGCCAGACTGAGGCCGAACATCAACAGCAGCCATACCAGGCCGACCGCCGAGAACAGGCGGATGAGGGGCGAAGCACCTTTGAGATGCATGAAAAACAACGCACCCAGCAGCATCTGCACAAATGACATTCCCAGGTTCGACACCAGGTTGAAGGGGCCCATGGGCACATAGGCACTGCCCAGAGAGACGAAAATGAGGATCATCTGGGCGACCCAGACCAGGGTGAAGCTCATTACCGTCGGTACATTCCGTTCGCTCATGTGCGCGATACCAGATACAGCAGCGGATACAGGAAAATCCAAATAGTGTCGACAAAATGCCAGTACAAGCCAGTCAGTTTCACCGGGGTGTAGTAACGCTCGTCGAAGTGTCCCCGCGCTGACAGTACCGTCATGACCGCCACCGTAATGACGCCGAGCGTCAGATGGATGGCGTGCAACCCGGTCATGAAAAAATACAGGATGAAAAAGTATTCCACTTCCCCGGGGTGCGCGCCCTCGTGGTGGAAATTGAGCGCCGGGACCAGATGGTGATGGTAGTCCTTGTAGTACTCGTAGCCCTTGATGCCGAGAAACACGACACCGATGATCGCAGTAAGCAACAGTAGTATCACCAGCGCGCGCCGCCGACCCAGTTCCGCCGCGCGCACGGCCAGCGCCATGGTAAAGCCGCTGGTCAACAGCACCGCGGTATTGAGCGTACCGAGCACTACGTCGGTTTCGCGGCTCGCTGCCGCGAAGGCGTCCGGATACAGCACGCGTCCGATCATATAAGCCGCGAACAAGACACCGAAAAACAAGACCTCCGTAATCAGGAAAACCCACATGCCCAGGGTGGCGGCCTCCTGCTGCTGTTGCGGCTCCTGGAATTGCTCGGCGACAAATGCGGCACGATCGTTCATGGTCAGTCTCGCGGGTCGTAGGCGTAGGCTTCTTCGGTGACCACCGGTATGGTCTCGAAGTTATGCGGCGGCGGCGGCGATGGGGTCGTCCACTCGAGTCCCTTGGCCTGCCATGGATTCGCGCCTGCCAACTGTCCGTGGCGTAAAGACCAGAACAGGTAGATCAACGGCAACAGGTAGCCGACCGCCAGTACCGAAGCACCTGCGGACGACAGGACGTTCAATACCTGGTACTGCTGTTCATAGGCATGGTAGCGCCGCGGCATACCTTCGAAGCCGAGCAGATATTGCGGAAAGAAAGTGAGATTGAAGCCAATAAAAATCACGATCGCCGAAAATCGCGCCAGCGGTTCCGAATACAAGCGGCCGGTAATCTTCGGCCACCAGAAGTGGATTCCGCCCATGAAGGCCATGATCGTGCCGCCCACCATGATGTAATGGAAATGCGCGACTACGAAATAGGTGTCCGTCAGGTGTACGTCCAACGCCAGGGCGGCCAGAAACAGTCCGGTAATGCCGCCGAGCATGAACAGGCCTATGAATCCCAGCGCATACAACATCGGCGCTTCGAACGTAATGGAGCCGCCGTACAGTGTCGCAGTCCAGTTGAATACCTTGATCGCCGACGGAATCGCAACCAGGAAGCTGAGGATGGAAAAGACCATGCCCGCGTATACGGACTGGCCGCTGACGAACATGTGGTGACCCCAGACCATGAAACCGACGGCCGCGATACTGAGAATCGCGAATGCCATGGTTTTGTAGCCAAAGATCCGCTTGCGCGAGAAACAAGCGATGATTTCGCTCACCACCCCCATGGCCGGTAGAACCATGATGTACACCGCTGGATGGGAATAAAACCAGAACAGATGCTGGAACAACAGTGGATCGCCGCCCAGCGATGGGTCGAAGATGCCGATCTTCATCAGACGCTCCATCGCCACCAGGGTAAGCGTCATGGCCAGCACGGGGGTCGCCAGCACCATGATGATCGAAGTGGCGTAGTTCGCCCACACGAACAGAGGCATGCGGAACCAATACATGCCCGGAGCGCGCATTTTGTGGACGGTGACGATGAAGTTCAAACCCGTAAAAATGGACGAAAAGCCAACCACGAAAACGCCGACGGCGACCATGATGACGTGGGTATTTGAAAACATGCTGCTGAAAGGCGTGTAGAACGTCCAACCGGTATCCACGCCCCCGAGTATCAAAGTCAGCACGGTAAACGCGCCGCCGATGGTGTAGAGGTACCAACTGGCGAGGTTCAGACGCGGGAAGGCTACGTCCTTGGCGCCGATCATCATCGGCATCAGAAAGTTACCGAGCGTCGCCGGGATCGACGGAATCAGGAAAAACCAGACCATGACCACGCCATGCAGCGTAAACAGCTTGTTATAGGTGTCTGAAGTTACCAGATCGCCGGCCGGGGTCAGCAACTCGAGCCGGATCAACGCGGCAGCCAGCCCACCGATGAAAAAGAACAGTGTGATCGATGCCAGATACAACAGACCAATACGTTTGTGATCATGCGTGAACAGCCACGAGCGCAGACTGTGCTTGATATTGAAATAATTCGCAGGACTCACCGACACGACCGCACTCATGGTTTATTTCCTTCCTGATCGCCGATGGATTTGATATAGGCGACAATCTGCATCAACTGTTCGTCATCGATCTGACCTTTGAAAGACGGCATGATCGGCTGGTAACCGGCTACCACCTCCTTGGTGGGCTGCAGCACCGAATCGCGGATGTAGCGCTCGTCGACTACTACCGTATTACCGTCCTGAAGGTGCACTTCCCGGCCGTATATACCGGCCAAAGGCGGCGCGTGGACGGCTGAATTAGGACCGTGGCAACCACTGCATCCGAATTCGCGAAAACGCTTGGCACCTTGTGCCGCCATGCCCTCGCTTGCGGGACGCGCTTGCAACCAGTCCTGATAATCCTTCGGCTCCATCACAACCACCTGCCCGGTCATCTTCGAATGGTCCGTACCGCAGTATTCGGCGCAGAAAAGATCGAACTTGCCGTCACGGGTAGCTTCGAACCAGGCCGTCGTATAGCGGCCCGGCAACACATCCTGCTTGACTCGGAATGCGGGCACGTAAAAGCTGTGGATCACATCCTGGGAGGTCATGATCAATTTCACCGGTTTGCCCCTCGGTACGTGCAACTGGTTGATTTCACGCTGTCCACCGGGATGCTGCACCTTCCACATCCATTGCTTGGCCACCACGTACATCGGTACCGCATCATCTGGAGGAGAATACAAATCGAAATACAGCTTGCCCGCCCATGCGCAAACACCCAGAAACAGGGCCAGCGGCACCAGCGTCCAGGTCAGCTCCCAGCTCATCCGCTTGGTAATGTTTTTACGTTCGACATCGGCACCACGCCGGTAGCGCACGGCGAAATACACGATGAAAATCGTCACGCCCGCGACCACCAGTACGCTCAATCCCAGAAGCACGTAAAACAGCAGGTCGATCGAAGGCGCGATCGAGGACGCTTCGGCGGGCGCGAGGGAAAAGCTCACAATTGTACTCCCGGGTCCGTGGTCGGCCTGCGTCGACGTTCGCGTCGCACTGAAAGCCAGACGAATATGCCAAGCGCAATCACCGCTGCGGCGCCGGCGAGCCGCAAAATATTCATGATCACGAATCCGTATTGACCGGTCGTGGGATCGTATTGACAGCACAGCAATAGGAGTTTGTCGACAACAGAGCCGACCTTGTTTCCGGAGGCATCCACCATTGCCAGGCGAAGGTCGGACGGTTGGAATTGCACCCCGAACATATAGCGCGAAACGATACCCTCGGGCGTTGCGACCAACAGCCCCGCGGCATGGACATATTGCTGCACATTCTGATCGTAGTAGTACCGAAAGCCCGCCGCCTTTGCGACTGCTTGGATATCCGGCCGCGCGCCCGTCAGGAAATGGGCGTGCTCGCGCGCACCCGGAAACGGATACCGGCCAAGTTCGGTCTGTTTCTTGTCGGCTGCATCGCTGGCGCTTTCGGTCGGGTCGATGCCGACCACCACCAGACTGAAATCATCACCGCCGCGGTAACCGGTCTTGGCAAGGCCGTCGAAAACGGCAGCCAGAACGGAGTCGCAAAGATTGGGGCAATGGTAGTACGCAAACACCAGCACCACCGGCCGATCGCCCTTGAAGTAGTCTCCGAGTTGCACCGCTTTGCCGCGCTCGTCGCGAAATGCGGTCTGTAGAGGCAGGTGCGAACCGAGTCGCTGATCGAAACCAGCATCTTCCAGGCGGCGTTGCGCCTGGGTTGCGGACAGCGCCGGCACGCAGACCCCGAGCATGAGTACGAGCAGTGCGGCAATCCTCTTCATGAGCCACCGCCCTGGGCCCCGGCCCGCTGCACAGTCAATTCCATGGCGCGATCGATCGGGATGCGCACGGTTTCCTTGTTGCGGTCGACCCATCCGTAGCCGGTCAATAACGCCCGCTTGGCCGCGCGATGCTTCAGAAGATCGGGCTGCGGGTTCGCCTGCAAATGCGGTTCCGGCGCGGCCACTGAAACCGGCGTGGCCCCGCGGGTCGCGCCATGGGTGGACTGCCCATACCATCCCGTCAACCAATAGGCGACTACGCCGACGAACACTAGGCACCCAAATACGATCGCCGCGATCCACACTAACTTGCGCGCCTCGATGTCGTTCGCCTGGTACCCGGGCGACGCGTGGTCTTGCTCAGGCTTCGGCATGTGCCCGCACTCCCCGGCGCGCGCTCCACCTGCGCCCGTCGCGATCCAGAAACACGAAGAACGTGGCAAGCCACACCGCCCCCAGCCCGATGGGTGCGACCCAGTCCAACCAGCTCAGCAGATCGTCATGCGGCCGCAAACACGGCATGACCAGCCAATAAAGGTTCAAAGCACTGCCGATCAAAACCGCGATTGCCAAGCTGCGCATGCGCGAGGCGTTGCGCTTCACTGCACGAAACAGCAGCAACGCAAAAGGCACCGCGAACTGCAGCGCCCAAACAGCGATACCCAACCCTTCCCACAGGGGCACGGACCGCTGCCGGTACCACTCCGTCTCCTGGGGCAGATCCGCGATCCAAATGGTCACGAAATCGCTGTAGGCCAGATATGCCCACAGCAAAGTGAAAACCAGCATCAGATTGCCGAGGTCGTGATAGTCCTGCGGGCGCATCTGAATCGGACGCGGTTCGCCGCGACGACCTGCGCCCAGCACCACCACCGCAGTGGCTGCAAGCATCTGCACGGCAAGTACCTGCGCTCCGAACACGGTCGAGTACCACACCGGTAGCAAAGACATCACCCAGTCGACTGCCGCCAGGGTTCCCGTCAACCCGTAGAGCAACAGACCCGCTGCGCTGACTATGCGCACCCGCTGCCAATCGCGGGGCGTGTCCCGGAGTTCGGCTTCGTACAATCGACTCCTGAATACGAACGCCAGCAAGATCCAGGTTGCGAAATACATCACCGCGCGCATTACAAAGAAGCCGACATTGAGATAAGGCGCTTTGTGATTGAGCAGATGTTGCGGTGCGCCGAGTCCCACGGTCCAGGGATACAATTGCTTGAGGCCGAACAACAACGGCACGAACAGCACTGCCAGCACCGGCAGGACACCGGCCGCCGCCAACGCCGGTCGCCGTACCACTTGGCCCCACCGTCCGCCGGTCACCTGGGCGATCATCGCCAACACCAGCGGACCCAGGGACAGGCCCAGCAAAAACAGGAAAGCGTACAAATATGCTTCGAAAAACCGCTGCCGGTCGAACATCGCCCCAGCCACCATCGCCGCCGCAGCCAATACGCCGATGATCCACGCCGTGCGCCGCCCGGCTGACTGCTCCGCCCAACTCACCGGCTTTGCTCCAGACGTGCTCTTTGCGCACTCGGTATGTCCTGCAAAGCCGCATGCTGACTGAGTTGCAAAGCGCGGATGTAGGCGATAATGGCCCACCGGTCCCGGGGCGGAACCCGCGCCGCGTACGAATACATCACACCATAACCATTGCTGATCACGTCGTAGAAGTGCTGATCCGGCATGGCCCGTAAACGCTTGCTGTGAAATGACGGCGGATGTGGAAAACCACGGCTCGGCACCATGCCGTCGCCGTCACCGGCCAGACTGTGGCAGGGCGCACAATATATGTTATAGCGGTTACGTCCATGCTCCATGAACGTTTGCGTCAGCTTCGGCATGCGCTGAGGCGCGTCGAAGTCCTCAAGCGCCACCGTGCCGTCCGGCATCGTGCGGGCGGACATGCCGTCGTTCCATAGCGCGCTGGTCTCCAAGGTCTCGTATTTGGGTTGGTCATACATATTCTGCATCCATTTCTCACAGCCGCCGAGGCTGATGGACGCGAATACCACTACACCGATCCAACCAAACCGCCTCTTCATGGCGCCACCTCCGCTACCTGCTTCGCCCCCAGTTCCTGTAGCAGCGCACGGACGCATTCGGTGTCGAACCGGGTGTCCTGCGCGCGGATGCAGACGAAAAAGCCATCGCGACTGGCGTGTTCGAAGCGCGGTACGTTGAATACGGGGTGGTAGAGTTTTGGCAGTCCGTCCGCGATCAACAGAGCGAGCGCCGCACACACCGCGGCGCCGAAAATGGTGAACTCGATACTGATCGGCAGAAACGCCGGCCAACTGTTGAGCGGCCGGCCGCCTATATTGAGTGGATAATCGACCACTGCCGCGTAATATTGGATGAAATAGGAAACGGATGCGCCCGCAATACCGCCCAACAGGGTCCAGAATGGTAACCAGTCACGCTTGTGTCCGAGCAACTGCGCCAGACCCTCCACCGGAAACGGGCTGTAGGCTTCCAATTGCGTGTACCCGCGGTTACGTAATTCACCGACCGCACCGCGCAACGCATCGGGTGAGTCGAATTCAGCCATCAGGCCGTACATGGATGCGGCGTCTGTCATGATTGCGCCCCGCTGGGTGTAATCAATTTGCGCACTTCGTGCATCGAGACCACAGGCATCAACCGCAGGTAAACCAGGAACAGGAATACAAATACACCCAAAGAACCGATCAGCGTGCTCCAGTCCCATATGGTCGGAATGAAAACGTGCCATTGCGAAGGGATGAACTCGCGATTGAGACTGATGATGGTAATGACGAAACGTTCCAGCCACATACCCACCAGGACGACCACGCTGATCGCAAACAGCGCTTTGAGATTCAAACGCACGCGCCGGAACCACAGCAGTTGGGGAATCACCACGTTGCATGCGATGGTGGACCAGTACACCGGTGCGTATGGCCCCGTGGTGCGGTTTATTTCGAGGTAAATTTCATATTCGTTGCCGCTGTACCAGGCGATGAACGCCTCGGTAAGATAGCTGTAGGCAATGATCAGCCCGCAGGCCAACATCGCCTTTGCCATGCTTTCCAGATGCCGCTGCGTGATGAGGTCTTTGAGGTCGTACCCGGCCCGCAGAGGAATGGAAATGACCAATACCAGAGCAAAGCCGGAATACAGCGCACCCGCGACGAAGAACGGCGGAAAAATGGTCGAATGCCAGCCCGGCGTATCGCCGATCGAAAAATCCAACGCCACCATACTGTGCACCGAGAACACCAGCGGCACCGCCAATCCAGCCAATAACTTCAAGAACAACTCGTGACGATGCCAGTGCAGTGCGTCGCCGCGCCAGCCCAGAGCCAGCAGGCCGTAAAACCGTTGCCGTCCGCGGGTAACCGCCCGGTCGCGCACAGTGGCCAAGTCGGGCAACATGCCGAAGTACCAAAGCAACAGCGAGACCGTGAGATACACCGAGATGGCCGTGAAATCCCACGTGAGTGAACTCCGCCAATTGGGCCACACATTCATGGTGTTGGGGTAGGCGGCCACCCAATACGCGAACCAGAATCGTCCCAGGTGAAAGACGGGGAACAACCCTGCGATGGCTACGGCGAACACCGTCATGGTTTCGGCCGCTCGGTTGATCGCCGTTCGCCATTGCTGGCGAAGTAGCAGGAGCGCTGCCGAAATGAAGGTGCCCGCCATACCGATTCCGATCCACCAGACGTAATTGGTGATCGCGAAACCCCAGGCGACCGGGATGTTGATTCCCCAGACTCCGACTCCGGCCACGACCAGATAACCGACCGATACCAGAAATACCGCAACCAGCACCAACGATAACAACAGCCCCCATACCCATCCTCGGGAAGCGCTGCGGTCCTGGAATACGCCGCATACTTCGTCGGTCACCGACGCGTAGGTGAGTTCGCCACGAGTGACCGGAAATTCCTTTGCCGTACCTGCGCGCTTTTGAGGATCGACCATCCGTCAACTCCTTTTGCGAACAGCCGGATTCGGGTTCCGTAACTTCGCCGTATAGCTGGTACGGGGCCGGGTATTGAGTTCTTCGAGCATGGTGTAATCCAGTGGGGATTGCTTCTCCTTCTGCACCTCGCTTTCGGGGTCGTTGATATCGCCGAAAGTAATGGCCGCTGCGGGACACACCTGTTGGCAGGCAGTCTTCACTTCGTCGCCGCGAAACGGCCGGTCTTCACGTTGCGCCGCGATCCGCGTGCGCTCGATACGCTGAACACAATAGGTGCATTTTTCCATGACCCCCCGCATCCGCACGGTGACTTCCGGATTGCGCTGGGCTTTGAGACTCGGCTCATCCCGCGCGGCATATTGCAGGAAATTGAATCGGCGCACTTTGTAAGGACAGTTGTTTGAACAAAAACGCGTGCCGATACATCGGTTGTATACTTGAACGTTGAGCCCTTCGGCGTCGTGCATGGTGGCGCCGACCGGGCACACGACTTCGCAGGGCGCGTGTTCGCACTGCATGCACGGTACCGGCTGGAAATAGGTTTCAGGCTCCTCGATTGGACCTTTGAAGTACCGGTCTACGCGGATCCAATGCATTTCCCGGCTCATGCGCACCTGCTGTTTGCCGACCACGGGAATATTGTTTTCAGCTTGGCAGGCGATCGTGCACGCACCGCAACCGACACAGCTGTTCAAATTCACCACCATACCCCAGGCGTGACCCTCATACGCGTATGGCGGGTACAAGCTGGACTTCGGACCCGGCTCGGATCGCTTGGCGAACCTCGGATTGCGCCGGTACTCGTCCAGGCGCGCTTCGCGGATCATGTGCCGGTCGTGGAGACGGTGATGGACCTGGGTGGTCGCCAATGGATAGTGTTCGTCGGTGACACGCAACTCCAGACCATGGTCGAACCACGGCGCCGTGGAACGCCGCAAGTTGTTCGCGTTCACACCGGCGCCGGCGGCCACCTGGCCGCCACTCTGACGACCATAGCCCAGCGTCAGAGTGACCGCGCCGTCGGCGTGACCCGGCGATATCCAAGCGGGCGCGCGCAGCTCCTTACCGCTGTAGCGCAATACCAGCACCTGTTCGTTTTCTATTCCGAGTTCTTGGGCAGTTTTGGGACTGACTTGGGCGGCGTTGTCCCAGGTGAGCTGGGTCATGGGCTTGGGCAGTTCCTGCAGCCAGGCATTGTTGGCGTACCGTCCGTCCCAAATCGTCGGATCGGGCGCGAAACCGATCTCCAGACTGCCGTTGGGGCGCGCTTCGCCTGGCAGGTCGTCAAACATCGAACCGCGCACTTGCGCCGTCACTGCCGGCATTGCACTGCCCTTTACGAACCCGGTACGCAACGCCTGCTTCCATTTGGAATCGAAACCGTCGCCCCACTGACCGTGCCAATAGCCACGCACCAGGTCGCGGTCACTGGCGCCAACATTTCCCATTGCGACGGCCAGCAGCTCCTGCGGCGTGCGGCCCCCGTACAAAGGCGCTACAAGCGGTTGTTGAATGCTGGCGATGCCTTCCTCGTCGCGCGCATCGCCCCAGCTTTCCAACTCATGGGCAGCGGGTACGTGCCAGGTACACTGCTGCGCGGTTTCATCTACGTACAAGCCCATATGCACCGACATCGGCACATGTTTCAGGGCGTCTGCAAACTGGAGGTCCGAGGGCGCGCCGTAGACCGGGTTTCCATCGACCATCAACAGCGTGTCGACGCGGCCGGCGCGCATGGAGTCCGCCAGTTCGCGCAGCGAACCCATCTGTTCTGCGGGCGGTACCACCGGTTTGCGGTAAATCACCGTTTCCCCGCTGGCGCCGATGTGCTCGTTGATCCAGTGCACGAGGGCATGCACCTGTGGAGGTTGGCGTCGTCCCGCGACCACCAACCCCGCATTGCCGTAATCCTGCAGGTCTTGCACCGCGGCATCCAACCACTGCGGGTCGACGGGAACGTGATCCGGCGCTTTCAACGGGGCGCCGAGGCGGTTTGCGATCGCCCGCGCCAAACTCTCGACCTCTCGCGCGCGCACGGCTTTGCGGTGATCGGCCAAGGCGCCGGTCAAGGTCGGATAACTTTCTACAGCGTATAAGCGCAGCATGTCGCCGCCGTGTTGCGCTTCGCGCCGGGACTTCGCGAACTGACGCGCCAGGCGCGTCTGATTGGGGCCCGGGCCGAGTATGTCGGCGTCCAGGCTGATGACGCATCCGGCCTTCTCCAGCCGCAGCCCGCTGCGCAACGGTTCGCCGAACGCGAGCTCCGCGCCGCGGCTGACGTGGTCATCGCACACCGGTTCATATTGATGCCAGCGCGCTTGTGGAAACGCTTGCATCAGCGATTGCAATTGCGCCTGCAGACTTGGAGAAGTCACATTTCCGGTGAGCACCCGAAGACCGGCACCGCCGGCAGCGCTCAGTTTCAACAAGCTGTCGCGCAAGGCGGCCGCGAGGTCATCCCAACTTGCACTTGCGCCTTTTCGCAACACCAGTGCCGATCTGTCTGGATCCCACAGCTGCAGAATCGCGGCCTGCGTGAAAATGTCCGTACCGCCGTCACTGCCGGGATGGCGCGGATTGCCTTCCAGTTTCACCGGTCGACCCATATAACTGGTCGCCACCACGCCGCTGGCGAATCCGTTTAAAGTCACCGCGGAGGCGTAGTGCCGGGCCTCCCCCTCGACGCCTTGGACCGGGGCATGCACATAGGGTGCAATTTCTTCGTCGGCTGGGCCGCTGCAGCCGCTGACGCCCGCCAGCGCCATCGATGCGCCCATCAGCTTCATGAAATCGCGCCGGGACCATGACATTTCACCGCCCGGCAGGGGCGAAGGGAATTCATCCTCCACACAGTCATCCGGCGAGTCCTGGGTGTACTCCTCGATGCTCTTCCACCAAGCATCAGCCGAAGCCGACGGCGACTTACCAACAGTGAATCTTTGTGTGGGCTCCCGGCTCATCCCTTCCTCAACGGTGGCAAACAGAACAATCGGTCAGACGTGCAGTGGCAATGTGATATTTGCGCATCAGTTCGCGGCCGAGCGCACGCCGGTCTCCTTTGGGTTGCCAATCCAGGTCGAAAACACGATCCCTGGGCCGCAGGTGCGGCGCAGGATCGCGATGACAGCTCAAACACCATTGCATGGTCAGTGGCTTCACGCGTCGTGTAAGGGACATTTGGTCGACCCTGCCGTGACAAGATACGCAGCCGACGCCCTTCTGCACGTGGATGCTGTGGTTGAAATATACGAAGTCTGGCAAATCGTGTACGCGCTTCCAGTGAATGGGCTTGTTGCGGGCGAAGCTCTGAATCACCGGCTGCAATATCGGCTGGTCTGTAAACAAGCGCGAATGACAGGTCATGCAGGTTTCGGTGGGCGGCATACCTGCGAATGCCGAGTGTTCGACCGAGGTATGGCAATATCGGCAATCCAGTCCGACCTGCGATACATGGTGCTTATGGCTGAAGGGCACCGGCTGTTCGATCGGTTCCTCGATCGGTGGACTGAACGCTACCGCGATCCGCCACACCACCACCGCGCCGCCCGCGAACAGAACCACGGCAATGATCGCGATGCGCAACCCCAAGACCTGGGCACGGCTAAATACCTGCGCCATAACTGCGCGCTCCCCTTCCTCCGAAACTGCTTTGATTCACGCGTCGCTATTAACGCGACGCATATGCGATCGTGCTCAGTAAAGCCAGTTCGGCTTGTCGTGAATCCAAGCGGGTGTGCTGCACCACGATCGGCACGTCGGACGTAATCATGCTGGCATAGTCGGTGTCCCGCGGAATCCGTTCTGGATCCTTTAGTTCATTAAAGCGCACATGCTTGGTCCGGCGGGCGGGCACGGTGACCTCATACGGGCCCACCGGCTCACGATCGGCGAAGTACACCATGATCTGGATATGCGCATCCTGGTCACCGCTGTTGAGCAGGCAAGCAGTCTCGTGGCTCGTCATTTGCGGCTCCGGTCCCGTGCTCGAGTCCGGGATATAGCCTTCCGCGATCGCCCAGTGGGTGGAACCGATTCCGTGCATGCGCTTCTCCTTCGATTTGTTCTTGGTAGTTCTCAGTGCCGCGCGAGACGACGAAGCCACGAGCGAGGCGCCCGGCGGGCATGCCCGTTGTGCTTACGACGCCACAGCCAGCCGCCCAACGCCGCGCCACCCAGTGCACCGGCGAGCGCAACCCAGCGCCGGTTCTCACTCAACCACAACTGCGCACTATACCCATGCGCACTGCTATCGAAGGAACCGTGGGCGCCGTGATCGCCGCCTACCGGGGTCCAAAGATTGTCGGGGCGGTCGGAAGAAACACGTTGCGGCGTCTGCTGAGACTTGAACCCATTGCGCGCCAGATACCAATCGGCGATACCAGGTGCGATTCGATTCGCCCATACGGCTTTCAGAGAAGACATGCCCACGAAAAGATCCCGGCGGCGGTGATGTGCCGCCCAGTAGATCGCGCTCGCAGCCACCTCGGGCTGAAATATCGGAGGCACCGGTTTCGGATGGTGGCTTAGGTGTGTGCGGCCCCAATCGAACTGCGGTGTGTTCAGCGCTGGCATGTGCACCATGGTCACATGGATGTTGCTGTGCTCGTGCATCAGCTCGCTGCGCAACGAAGTGGTGAACGCTCTCAGCGCGTGCTTGGCGCCGCAATACGCCGCCTGCAGCGGGATGGCTCGGTAGGACAACGCCGAACTCACCTGGACGATGACACCGCTGTTGCGCGCGCGCATGCGTTTGAGAGCCGTCATGGTGCCCCACACGGCACCGAGATACGTCACTTCGGTCGCGCGTTTGAATTCTTCCGGACGCACTTCCGATACCGGAGAAAATACCGTCGCCATTGCATTGTTGATCCAAATGTCGATCGGTCCCAGCGTGTTCTCTACTTCTGTTGCCGCTCGTTCGAGCTGGTCCGGATCGGAAACGTCGGTGGGCACGACCATGGCGTGACCGCCCAGCGACTCGACTTCGGCTCTGGCGGCATCGAGTCCTTCCTGGCCCCGGGCGAGCAAGGCGACATGGGCGCCGCGGCGGGCGAACTCCCGGGCGGTGGCCCGGCCCACACCGGCGGATGCGCCGGTAATGACAACGACTTCCTTTCGTCCTGCGCTCATTACGTTCCTCCTGAACCGTTTTTAGCTCGTGTGTTGTTCGTTCTCCAGCGCCATGGCCAGCAATTCCGCCAGATGGTGGGCGCGACGGTCAGTGGTTTGCGAAATTTGTTCGCGGCAGCTGAAACCGTCCGTGATCAACAGCGTAGTATCTTCCGCGGCTCGCACCGCCGGTAGCAGGCCTCGTTCCCCGATATCGATCGACACCTGATATTTGCCTTGTTCGAAGCCGAACGAGCCGGCCATTCCGCAGCAGCCGTCGTCAAGCCACTGGTAATCGAGACCCATACGGTCGAGCAGACTGCGCTCTGAGTCGACGCCCAGTATCGACTTGTGATGGCAATGGGCGTGGATCAAAGCTTTGCGCTGCAGCTTCGGGGGCCGCCAGCGCGCTTTTTGCTCCAAGAATTCACCCAGGGTGTGGCTCTGCTCCTTCAACCGATGGGCCAATTCGCTGTCCGGAAACAGGTTACCCAACTCGTCGCGGAATACGGATACGCAACTGGGTTCCAAGCCAACAATGGGAATACCCTCGTCGATGGGGTCGCGCAAAGTGTCCATGACGTTCTGCAAGTAGCTTCGAGCCCGATCCAACATGCCAAAGTCGTACAGGGGTCGCCCGCAGCACAAATGCTGTTGCGGGACCTGGACTTGATAACCCGCCGCTTCCAAAACCTGGACGGCGGCCTGCGCCACTTGCGGATGGAAATAGTTGTTGAACGTGTCGGCCCATAGGATCACCGGTTTCGCGTTTTTCTGGGCCGATGACCGTGCTGCGAACCAATGTTTGAAAGTCTGCGGTGCGAACTTCGGGACGCGGCGCTCTTGCGGCATTCCGGCCAGCTTTTTCGACAGGGAACTGAACCCCGGCGTCTGCGTGAAGAAATTTACCAGGCGGGGTATATGAGCCGCGTAGCGCGACCATGTATCGATCATGCCGAAGGCGTACGCTTGGCGGGGCCGGAGTTTGCCCTTGTAATAATGATGCAGGAATTCGGCCTTGTACGTGGCCATGTCCACGTCCACCGGGCAATCACCTTTGCAACCCTTGCAGGCCAGGCAGAGATCCAACGCTTCACGCACCGGTTCGCTGCGCCAGCCGTCGGTCAATACGTCACCTCGCAACATTTCGAACAACAAGTGCGCGCGTCCGCGCGTGGAGTGTTGCTCATCGCGCGTGACCCGGTAACTCGGGCACATGGTGCCTCCCTCATGCCGCCGACATTTCCCGACTCCTACGCAGCGCAGCATGGCGCGACTGAAACTATTTTCATCCTGGGGGAAGCGAAAGACGGTCTCGAGGGTTGGCGAATCATAATGGTTGCCCAGACGCAGGTTCTGGTCGACGCCGTCGGCATCGACCACTTTTCCGGGGTTCATTTTCCAGTCCGGATCCCAAATGCGTTTGAACTCACGGAACGCTTCCATCAGTTCCTCGCCATACATGCGCGGCAGCAGTTCCCCCCGCGCCTGGCCGTCGCCGTGTTCGCCGGAAAGAGAGCCGTTGTACCGCACCACCATGTTCGCGGCTTCTTCGACGAAGCTGCGGTAATTGCGGATGCCTTCCGCCGTGTCGAGTTTGAAATCGATGCGCGTATGGATACAGCCTTGTCCGAAATGGCCATACAAATCGCATTTGTAGCCGTACTTTTCGAACAATTTGCGCAGGTCTCGCAGATATTCGCCGACCCGCTCCGGGGGCACGGCGGAGTCTTCCCATCCCGGCCAGGTTACCGGTTGATCCGGAATGTGTGCAGTCGCCCCCAGTGCTGACTCGCGCACTTCCCAGATTCGCTTTTGTTGGTCATCGTCGGTGAACAGCTGCATGCTCGGCGAGTTGTCATCTTTTGCCAGCTCGTCCATCGTCTGCCGTGCCCGCTGCACTGCTTTTTCTTTACTCTCGTCGCCGAACTCCACCACCAGCCAACCCTCTCCTTCCGGAAGATATTTCAAGTCGTCCGTGTGTAGATTGACCTGTTGCATGTCGCGCACCAGGCCTTGATCGATGCCCTCCAAGCCGATGGGGCCGTGCTTCATGATTTCCGGAACATGGTCGCCGGCGCAGTAGATATCCGGATAACCCAGCGCCAGCACGACCCGCTCCTGGGGGCTCGGGATCAGTCGTACGGTAGCTTCCAACACCGTTACGCAAGTCGACTCGCTTCCGACCAGGGCGCGGGCAACGTGGAATCCTTGTTCGGGCAATAGATCGTCCAGGTTGTAACCGGAGACGCGCCGGGGGATGTCCGGGTAGCGCTCGCGGATCTGGTCGGCGTAGCGGTCGCGCAGGGAACGCAAGCGCTCATAGATGGCGCCGACACGCCCGCCACCGTCGATAATCCGTTGCAGAAGTTCGTCCGGGGTTTCCGTCACCTCCAGGCGTGTACCGTCGTAGAGCAGGATATCCAGCGCATGGATATTGTCCGAAGTGCGCCCCCCCATGACCGAGTGCACGCCACAGGAGTTGTTGCCGATCATCCCGCCCAGAGTATTGTGATCGTGGGTGGAGGGATCCGGCGCAAAGGTGAGGTTGAATTGTTCAGCGGCGTTGCGCAAATCGTCCAGCACGACACCGGGCTGAACCCTCGCGATCCGCTTTTCCGGATCGACTTCAATGATCTTGTTCATGTACTTGGACATGTCCATGATCACCGCTACGTTGCAGCATTGGCCGGCAAGACTGGTGCCGCCGCCGCGGGACAACACAGGCGCACCGTACTCCCGCGCCGCGGCCACGGTGGCGATCACATCGTCCGCGTCACGCGGAACCACCACGCCGATGGGTACCTGCCGATAGTTGGACGCATCAGTCGCGTACAACGCCCGAGAACCGTCATCGAAGCGCACTTCACCACGTACGGTGTCGCGCAATCTTTGCGCCAGTGCGCTGACATCCACACCGCTGCTGGCACCGACATCGGCGCGTTCCCGGCCGTAGCTTCTGCTCAATGGAATGGATTCAGATCGCATGGTGTTGCGCTTCCTTTCGCTTCAGTTCAAGTCCGAGACCAAACCGGTCCTCATCGGGGCGGACGACGCCGCTGGTTATTTCCGGTGCGCCCTCGAACAACATGTGCTCCAACCGTACGTGGTCGTGAAACCATTCGATATGCCGTACCGGATTCGCGGCACAGGCCAGGTGGACATGAAGGGCTGGGGCCGTGTGACAGGACAGCGGCACCTGAAAGCCTTCGCACAGCGCGCTGACTTCCATGAATCCGCTGATTCCGCTGCAGCGCGTGGCATCTGCCTGCAGTACATCCACGGCCTGGGCCTGCAACATGTTTCGAAAATACGGTGTGTGATAACCGTACTCTCCGGCACTGATCTGCACGTCGCCTGGACCTGAATCCCGCAACAAGCGCAGTCCGTCCAAATCATCGGACGACACAGGTTCCTCGAACCAGGTCACCCCCTGCTCGCGCAGATATTCCATCTGCCCCAGCGCCTGTTTCCGGCGGTAGCCGCCGTTGGCGTCCACGAACAGCTCAACGCTGTTTCCGATCGCCGAGCGCGCCGCAGCGATTCTTTTTCGATCCTGTTCCGGATGACGGGCGATTTTCATCTTCACCCGCTTCACGCCCTGTTCCGCCCAGTCGCCCAGCTGTTGTTGCAGCCGATCGACCGAGTACGAGGTAAAGCCGCCGCTCCCGTAGGCCTCGGTTTGCGGTCGGACAGCACCGAGCAATTTATACAGGGGCTGTTGCAGCATGCGCGCCTTGACGTCCCACAACGCAACGTCGACCGCGGCTATGGCCATGGAACAAATGCCGGGACGCCCCAGGTTGCGAATGCTGTCGATCATCGCCCACCAACTGGCCTTCACATCCATCACGTCTCGCCCGCAAACCTGCGGCGCGAGTTTGTCTCGGATGAGTTGCGCGGTGCACTGATGCCCGTAGGTGTAGCCGATTCCGACCTGCCCGCCGGCATGGGCCTCCACCAGCACCATGGTGGTCGAGTCCCATGCCAGGGTACCGTCGGATTCTGGCTCGTCGGTCGGCACCGTATACGCCGACACGTCCAGCTTTTCGATTGCGGTTACGGTGCTCATCGCGATCGCACGGTTCAATCTTTGTGCGGGACCAGTTGCTCGGCGAATTCCCGGATCGAATGGGTGATTACGCCGCCAGCATCGGAATCTCCTTTGAGCATGGATTTGAGATAGGCCTTGGCCTGATCAAAGCTGATGTGCGGTGGCAGCGGTGGCACATCAGGGTCGGTATACACTTCGAGCAATACCGGTCGGTCGGCCTGCAAGGCGCGGTCCCAGGCGCCTGCGATCTGATCCGGTTCGTCCACCCGTATGCCCTTCAGACCGATCATTTCCGCATAGGCGGCGTACTGGAAATCCGGCATGTCTTGGGAAGCCCCCCACTTTGGATCGCCTGCCATGACCCGTTGTTCCCAGGTGACCTGGTTGAGGTCGCGATTGTTGAGCACGGCGATGATCAGATTCGGGTTGTTCCATTCGCGCCAATATTTGGCGATGGTGACCAGTTCGCTGTTACCGTTCATCTGCATCGCGCCGTCGCCTACCAACGCGATTACCGGACGGTCTGGAAATGCGAATTTCGCGGCAATGGCGTAGGGCACTCCTGGCCCCATGGTCGCCAGATTGCCTGAGAGCGAAGCCATCATGCCACGCCGGATTTTCAAGTCCCGCGCATACCAATTGGCCGCGGAGCCGGAATCGGACGCCAAAATGCAGTTGTCGGGGAGCTTCTTCGACAATTCCCAAAACAGGCGCTGCGGGTTGATCGGGCTCGCGCCTTGATGGGCACGTCCTTCCAATACCTTCCACCATTCGCTGACGTTCTTTTCGATCTTCTTGCGCCATTTGTCACCTTTTTGTTGCAGGCGCGGCAGCAACGCGCGCAGCGTTTCCGCGCTGTCACCCACCAAGGCAAGTTCCATCGGGTAACGGATATTCAACATGCGCCCGTCGAGATCGATCTGCACACCCCGGGCCTTGCCCTCCTCCGGCAGCCACTCCGAATAGGGAAAGCTGGACCCGACCATCAACAGCGTGTCGCATTCGTTCATCATGTCGTAGGTCGGTTTGGTACCGAGCAAACCGATGGAGCCGGTCACATAAGGCAGTTCGTCGGGTACCGCAGCTTTACCGAGCAGGGCTTTTGCCACGCCGGCACCGAGGCGTTCGGCTACTGCCACGACCTCGTCGGTGGCATTCAGCGTTCCTGCACCGACCAGCATGGCCACCCGCTCCCCTTCGTTGAGAATCTTGGCGGCTTGGTCCAGGTCCTCATCGGTGGGAATGACACGCGGAGAACTGTATCCCGTGCCTGAATGCAAGGTGCCGTGTGCACGGGGCGGTTTGGGCACTGCAGCGGTTTCCTGGATATCATTGGGTACGATGACGCATGTAACTGTGCGCATCGCCTTGGCGATGCGTACGGCGCGATCGATGACATGACGCGCCTGCGCAGGACTCACGATCATTTGCACGTATTCATTGGCGACGTCCTTGAATAAGGAGATCAGGTCCACCTCCTGCTGGTAATGACCGCCGAGCGCGTTGCGCGATTGTTGACCCACGATGGCTACCACCGGTTGGTGGTCGAGTTTTGCGTCGTAAAGGCCGTTCAGAAGATGGATCGCACCCGGGCCGGAGGTCGCCAGACAGACGCCGACTTCGCCGGTGAATTTAGCATGGGCGCAGGCCATGAATGCCGCCATTTCTTCATGCCGGGTCTGCACGAACGAAATTTCGTCTTCCATCTGCTCAAACGCGCCCATGATGCCGTTGATGCCATCACCCGGAAATCCGTAGATTCGCCCGATACCCCATTCTTTGAGGCGCTTGAGAATAAAATCCGCTGTGGTATCGCTCATGACCGAAAGCCTCCGTTGCTTTGGCTAACTGGAGCGCGAGCCGGAGACTCGCCGCTCGGTGACAGCGGCGCGGCGCTGCAACGCCAATACCGCCGATATGTACGAAAGATGCGTCAATCCCTGGGGGAAATTCGCCAGCAATTGTTGCTGATCCACGTCGTATTCTTCGGAGAACAGCCCGACGTCATTGGCAGTGGCAGCCGCGCGGTCGAACACGTGCTGCGCTTCATCGAAACGTTGCTGTCCTGCCAAGCACTCCGCTAGCCAGAATGAGCACGCGAGAAATGCGCCCTCCTCGCCGGGAAGCCCGTCCGGGGAATCGTAGCGTCGCAGCAAGCCGTCGACACTGAGCCCTTCGCGGATCGCATCCGTGGTGCGAATCATCCGCTCGTCGGTATATTCGATGAACCCCACCGAGGGCATCCGTAACAGCGCCGCGTCCAGATAATTGCGCTCGAATGCTTGTATGAAAATCCCGCGCTCGCGATTGTAACCGTCCCGCTCGATTGCGGCGCGCGCCTGCTCGCGAGCCTCAATCCACTGTTGCACCGGTGCGTCCCGCCCGAGCTCCTGCGCCAACCCGATTCCGCGGTTCAACGCACTCCAGCACATCACTTTGGAATGCACGAAGTGCTGCGGCTCGCCGCGCATCTCCCATATGCCGTGATCCGGATCGCGCCAATGGCTGCAAACCCGGTTCACCAGGTCCACCAGGAAATGCCAATAATCGTCGCTGGGGGAGTGTCCGTGCCGATGCCAGATCCATGACAGCTCCAGCATTTCGCCGAACACGTCGAGTTGCATTTGCTGCGAGGCTTGATTGCCGATCCGCACCGGCGTCGCGCCGCGGTAACCCTCTAGGTGTTGCAGGTCTATTTCGTCCTGGCGTCTCGAACCGTCGATGCCGTATAACGTCTGAAATTGTTTCGCACTTCCCGCGGAGCTGCGCTCGATGAAACGGCGAAACCCGTACGCTTCCGCTTCACCGCCCAACTCGACCATCACGTCGGCTGTGAAGGCAGCGTCGCGGATCCAACTGAAACGGTAGTCCCACGTGCGGGTGCCTTGCAGTCCTTCTGGGAGGGAAGTGGTCGGCGCCGCAATGATCGCGCCAGTAGGGGCATAATTGAGGGCTTTCAGTACCAAGGCGGACCGATGCACTCCCGGAGCCGCGTCGGAGTCACCGCCTTCGATTTTTGCGCTCCAGCCGCGCCACCACTTGACGGTGTCGTCCAAGTTGCGCTGCAGCTCCTTTACCGAAGGGACCGATTGCGGTCCGTCGTCCAGCCGCGCCGGCGAAACGAATTCGATACCCAGACAACGCCGTTCCCCTGCATGCACCCGAACCGACGCGCTCAGCGAGTATCGGTCTTCCTGTCGCAGTTCCATGTCGCCACTGATCACCAGCCCTTTGTTGCCGCCCACCGCCGTATATACACAGTCCTGGTACGCTCGAATCCAGGGCTTGACATCTCCGAAATCAAATCGCGGAAGAACTTCGACGCGCAGATCGGCACTGCCATCGATGCCTTCGATGATGCGTATCAAGCGCCGTGGGGGCGAATCGTCACGTAACCGGTCCTCGTCGAGGACCATGCAATCGTAGATACGGGCCTGCCCGCTGTCGGTGCGAAAGGTCGTGCATAACACCAGGCTACCGTCCAAATACGCGCGATCGCCCTCGTATTCGCTGGCGAGTGGCGTGATGGTGCAGTTCCCTCCACGCCGCCAGTCCAGCAACCTCCCGAAACAGGGTTCGGAATCGAACTGGGGCATGCAACACCAGTCGATCGAACCGTATCGAGATACCAGCGCGGCGGCGTGGCAGTCCCCGATAAGCGCGTAATCGCCGATCGGCGGAGCCTGCTGCGGTGTCCTCATTCACATACTCCTTCCAATCCTTCGGGCGGCATGCAACGATCCGGTCCTATTCAATACGCCGGTCTCCTGCGCAGGTTGCCTCGGGGCACTGGGGCCTCAATGGTCAGTGGTGCCGAAGCGCCGAAATCAGCTCTTTTTTTGACATTTTCGAGCGACCCTCGATACCGACGTCCTTGGCCTTTCGGTAGAGATCGTCTCGGTTCCATTCTTCGTATGGTGAGGATGAACCGCCCTTGCGGCCGGTGGTGCTGCGCCCGCCGCTGTTGGCAATACGCGCTGCTTTCTCCTTGCTCATGCCTTGCCGACGGAGTGCTTCGTACTGCTCGTCATCCTTAACGCTCGGACCGGGTTTTTTCGCCATGACAACCTCCTTGTCAAAGCAATCGTTTATGTCTTGGCAGCGTAGTGAGCGGCTGCAGCGTCGCAATGGAACGACTGTTGCAATATTGTTTCAGGTTGTGAATCCAGCGGCACGACGACGAGCGCGGTTGATTACGATCAACGCAGCTCGAGTGCGGCCCACATTGCGCGGGTCAGTGTTGCGGCTGAGTTTTGGTAATCTTTCCATGGTTCGCTGGCGGCGATCTCCAGCAGGTCCGCTGCGCTCCGGGCACTGAACATGATCGCCTCGCGTCCGGACTCGAGTGCCTCCCACGGTATCGGCACCGCTACCGGCACCCCGGCGCGTGCTCGGGTCGAAAACGGCACGACCGCCGTCGCGCCCCTACCGTTGCGCAGATAGTCGATGAAGATTTTGTCTTCGCGGCCGGACTTGGTGAGGGTTGCGGAGAATTGTCGCGCGTCGAAGCGCACCAGTTGCGCGGCCACCGCTTTCGAGAACGACTTGACTTCGTCCCAGCCATAGCGGCGTACGATCGGGACCACAACATGCAATCCCTTCCCGCCCGTCGTCTTTAGATATCCGCGCATGCCCAGCCCATCGAGCAACGTGCGCAAGAGTTGCGCCGCCCGGGTTACGCAATCCCACGGGACGCGCGGCCCAGGATCGAGATCGAAGGTAAGTTGGTCCGGCCGGTCGGGACGGTCCGACTTCGCCCCCCAAGCATGAATCTCCAGCGTACCAAGCTGCACCAGCCCGTACAGTCCCTCCAAAGTACGAACCACGGGATGCTGAATTGAGCGGCCCCGGTGCTCGACTGTGACGGACTCGATCCCTTCCGCCGCCTCGTCCGCAATATGTTTCTGGTAAAAACATTCGCTCTGATATCCGTTGGGGCAGCGCACCAATGTCAGCGGTCGGTCTGCGATCCACGGCAACATGAACGCGGCGACCCGGCGGTAATAAGCGGCCAGGTCAGCCTTCGAAAATCCGGAATCGGGGTACAGTACTTTATCGGCGTTGGACAGCTTCGCTTCGCTTCCGACATCTTCGGCGCCCGCCTCCACCTTACCGTTGCCGGCGCGCTCAATTGGTAGGGCCGATTCCCGCTTCACCTGCACCGGAGACTTGTCCTCACGAATCCCTTGAAACGTTGGGTGACGCAACGATCCGCCCGCGGTCCAGTTGCTGAACCTTACTTGCACAACCATTTCGGGCCGAACCCAGTGTACGCGTTCACGTCCGTCGGCGGGCGGGCACCGAGCCAACGGACACTCCGGCGTTTCCAGCGCTTGGAGCCGGCTGTACAACGCGTCACTATTGCGGCTGTTGAAACCGGTTCCCACGCGTCCGCTGTATACGAGCTGTCGTCGGTCGAACACCGCCAGAAGCAACGCGCCGAAGGGTCGCCCGCCCGACGCTGATTCCGTATGCCCTACGACCACGAATTCCTGTTGCTGCTGGCATTTCGTCTTACACCACGATCGACTGCGTCCGCCGCGATAAATCGCGTCATTGCGCTTCGATACAATACCCTCCAGGTCGATACGACAGGCGTGTTCGAAAAATCGCGATCCGTTGCCTTGGACATGATCGCTGTAGCGCAGCACGTGCACGTCCTGGTCGTCCGATATCAATTCGCGTAGCTGACGTTTGCGTTCGATCAGGGGCACCTGCAACAGTGAGCGCCCTCGTACATACAACAGATCGAACAGGAAATACACCAACTCGCTGTCGTCGCCATCGCCGAGCTTTTGTTGAAGTAGCGAAAAGCTGCTGCGGCCATCGCGGCTCAATGCCACCAATTCACCGTCGAGCCAGACGTTCTCCAATCCGGAACCGCGCAACGAGCGGCCGATCGCAGGTAACTTCGAAGCCCAATCGTTGCCGTTGCGTGTCAGCAGCCGCACATCGTCCGATTCGATGCGGCTGAGCAGTCGATAGCCGTCATACTTGATTTCGTGCAGCCAACCGTCGCCGTCAGGTGGAGAATCAACAAGGGTCGCGAGCTGCGGGGCCAAGTTTTGCGGCATCCCGGACTCGCTGCGCCCGCCGCGTATCGGTTGTGCGCGGTTCGTTGCCATTGCTCAACGCGAAGCGCTCTTTTTGGCGGTGCTGCGCCCGCTGCTCTTTTTCTTGGCGCTCGGCTTCTTTTTCGAGGCACGCTTACCGCTTTTGGATTTGGCGGACGTTGCTTGTCTACCGTTCTTTCCCTGCTTTTCGACAGATCGCTTCAACAGCGCCATCAGATCGATGACATCGGCACTTTTCGGCCCTTCGGCGGCCGCTGGAGCGTTGGTAACTCCGCCTTTGGTGACCTTTTGCTCGATCATTTGCAACAGGTCTTCGCGGTATTCGTCCTTGTATTGCTCGGGCGACCAATCTTCGGTCATGTCCTGCACCAGACGCTCGGCCATCTCGAGTTCCTTTTTGGTCACGCCGAGATCGCTCAGATCCCCTTTCGGAACCGAGAACTGCGACATTTCCCGTAACTCGTATTGAAATCGCAGCAGCTCGAGTACCAGGAGATCATCCTGCGCCACCAACGCCGCCAAGTGCTCCCGGCTGCGGAGCACGACTTTCGCAATTCCCACCTTTCCCGTCTTTCGCAGCGCCTCACGCAGCAGCGCGTACACCTTTTCGCCTTTGTTGATCGGTTCCAACACATAGGGGCGGCTGTAATATATGAATGGGATTTCCGCGCCCTCGACGAATCCCATGATGTCCACTGTCTGCGTTGCTTTTACGTTCGCCGCCTGCAGGTCTTCCTCTTCTAGAACGACATAGCTCCCCTTTTCATACTCGTATCCTTTGGCCACATCATCCCACGGCACTTCTTTGCCGGTGCTTTTATTGATGCGCTTATAGCCCACCGGGGCCCCGTCGCGACGATCCACCATCGACAGGCTCAATTCGTTGCGTTGTTCGGCCGAATAGAGTGCGACCGGCACGTGTACCAGTCCAAAACTAATGCTTCCTTTCCAGATTACCCGGGCTGCCATATCGCCATTCCTTGCGTCGTGGTCACATTACGCCGTATTGGTCAGCCGCCGTCCGCGATGCCGGCCTCCGCCTTAAGCCAGCATGCTATGCACAGCGGCGGCTCGAAGAACGCCACGTGAAGCTCTCCGCAGTCTTCGCACGCCATCAGCACCGACACGACCGTCGCGCTGAATTGGCACCCGTCCGTGTAGCACTCGGACCGGACGCACTGGTCACCGGTGCAGGGACACACTCCAATGGTCATTCGCTATCCTTGCAGTGGCGGAGATCTAAATCCAGTATAGCCAAGCGCACGTGCGTCGTTGGGCCGGGACACAGCGCCAATACGCTATTTAAATTGGTATTTTGGCGTAACACCTCGTTGCCGGTTGCAGCTGGCACAGTTGCGAATTGCGCCTAAGATGACAACGAAGGCGCTACCAATACAGGCGATCAACGCCAAGGAGTGACAAAGATGAATTGGGACCAGGTCGAAGGCAATTGGAAGCAGGTCAAGGGAAAGGCACGCGCAAAATGGGGCGACTTGACGGACGACGACGTTGATTCCGTAAACGGCCGCCGTGAGCAACTGGTTGGAAAGATCCAGGAACGCTACGGCAAGGAACGCGCCGAGGCTGAAAGAGAAGTCGACGACTGGATCGATAAAATGTAGAGCGTATTCGCCTACTGGTCCGGCAGCGGCGTTGGCCCGCTGCCGGACCAGTGCGTTTAGGCGACGTCGAACCTCGCCTGGGTCAGGCCCATGAAATCCAGCTCCAAGCGATCGCCTGAACGCAGCGGGCCCGCGCCGGATGGCGTGCCGGTGAAAATAATGTCGCCGCGGCTGAGGGTGCAGAGGGTGCTCAAACCGCTGACGATCTCTTCGATGCTGTAGACCATGTCCGCGGCATTTCCACTTTGGCGGCGTTCACCGTTGACGTCGAGAACAAATCGGGCTTCATTCGGCTGCTGCACACAGTGCCATTCTACGAATTCGGACAGCGGCGCCGCGCCGTTGAACCCCTTGCAGGTCATCCACGGAAGCCCACTAGCTTGTGCTTGCTGTTGAAGATCGAAAGCGGTCAGATCCAGACCGACACCATACCCCAGCAAATGGCCGAGCGCATCGGCTGGCGCGATATCCTTGCCCTCTTTCCCGATTAGCAGCACCAATTCGATTTCGAAGTGAACTTCGTTGGAAAATTTCGGCAACACGATGGGACCTGGCGCCGACAAAACCGCCGCGGTTGGCTTCATACAAACCACCAAGGGTTGGCTGCGTTGCGCTGACTTGGCTTGCGGGTCGGCAATGTAATTCTTGCCGATCACGAACACGTTATTGACCGCAAGTTCCGTACCGGACGGAATTAAACGTACGTTTGGCATGAAGGATCCTTGTTATTTGTGCTCAGGGTTTACCCGTGTGTACGGCGCCCGCCGCTTCGAGTTTTTCGATTCGTTGCCGGTCGTACCCAATTTCAGTCAAAATTTCAACCGTGTGTTGGCCGAGTGTCGGTGCAGCGCGACGCACCGTTCCAACGGTATCGGAGAATTTGACCGGTACACCCATGGTAGAGACGGTCCCGAGCCGGGCGTGCTCCACCTCGACCACCATATCCCGGGCGCGTACCTGGGGGTCGTTTAGCGCATCGCCCACCGACAGCACCGGACCTGCGGGAACGCCTGCGCTTTCCATGACCTGCAGCCAGTGTCCGGTGCTTTGCGTCTTGAACAACGGAGCCAATTCCCGGGTGAGTTCGTCCAAATGGACACGACGCGCGGCGTTGTCTTTGAATCTCGACTCCTCCGCCAAGGAAGCCGCGCCTAGGACGTCGAGCATGCGCAGCCAATTCGCCTGATTTGCCGCGCCGATGTTGACCCATCCGTCGGTAGTTTCGAACGATTGATAGGGCGCGCTCAGCGGGTGTGCGCTTCCCATGGGCTGCGCCGACAGACCAGTCGCGAAAAATATTGCTGCCGGCCAATAAGTGTGGACCATGCTCGCTTCCAGCAAAGAAGTATCCACGCGCTGTCCACGACCGGTTTTGAGCCGGTGAACATAGGCCGCCAAGATGCCCATTGCCGCGAGAATTCCGGCGGTGATATCGCCAACCGGCACGCCCACCTTTACCGGCGGGCGCTCCGGGCCCTCACCGGTGACACTCATCAGGCCACTCATGCCTTGGGCGATCAAATCGAAACCGGCACGCATCGCATAGGGACCGGTGCGGCCGAACCCGGTGATTTGACAATAGATCAGACCGGGATTGGATTCTGCCAATGCTTCATACCCGAGTCCGAGACGTTCCATGGTTCCCGGTCGGTAATTTTCGATCACCACATCGGCCGTTGCCAAAAGGTCCCGCAGTACAGCCTTGCCCTCTTCGGTTTTCAAATTGATGACCGCACCGCGCTTGTTCCGGTTTAGCATCATGAAAGCAGCCGATTCATCGTCCATTGTCGGCGGAATCATACGTCGGCTGTCGTCCCCGTCTGGCGCCTTTTCCACTTTGACTACGTCCGCGCCCATGTCCGCCAACATCAGTCCACAGACCGGGCCGGCCATGATGTGGGCCAACTCGATGACTTTGAGTCCGGCCAGCGCTCCATTGTTCGTGGACATGTGGCCTACTTCCCCTTGAACTGCGGCGACTGCTTGGCGAGAAAGGACTGATAGCCGATGCGGAAGTCTTCGGTGCCGTAGCATGCATAGGCGGCTTCTTCGTCGGCAGCGTCCAAGGCGCGGGGTTGCTCCAACCGACGCATGAAATCCTTGTGCCAGCGCGCGACCAGCGGCGCGCCGTCGGCTATGCGACGGGCGAGCGCATAGGCTTCCTGCTCGACCTGTGCATCCTCAACAACCCGATTAACGAGTCCCTTGGCCAGTGCTTCCCTGGCATCGAAAACCCGCCCCTCCAGCAGTATTTCCAAGGTCACCGCCTTGCCGACCAGGGAATACAGAATCTGCATCTCCCTCGGTCCCAAGGTCAGTCCGAGCTTATTGATCGGAATACCAAAGCGACTCGACTGGCCGCAGATTCGGAGGTCGCACAGGCCTGCGATTTCCAGACCCCCGCCGACGCAGATACCCTTTATCATCGCCACCATTGGATGCCTACAACGGTACAAGGAATCCAGTGCACCGTGATGTACCGTCCCGTAGCTGCGCGCCTGATCGACACTGGCCCGTTCATTTTCGAACTCGGAAATGTCGTTTCCGGGCGCGAATGACTTATCTCCCGCTCCGCGCAAGACGATACAGCGCAGACCATCGTCGCCCGACAGCTTCTCGATCGTATCGCCAAGCAATTTCCACATGGGCTTGGTCAACGCATTCATTTTATGTGGCCGATTGAGGATCACAGTCGCGATATCGGCGTCGCGCTCCACCAGAATTTCGTCTGACATAATGAAGTTCCCGAAAGATTCAGCCGTAGAAAAAGTGCACCAGCGACATGGGGATTGCCGGGATGTAGGTCACCAGCAATAAAACGAAAAATAGCACGCAGATGAAATACACGTTGACCTTGGTCACTTCCCAGATATCGGCCTTGGCGATTGAGCACGCAGTCGTCAGCACACTGGCGACTGGTGGTGTCTGCTGTCCCAGACCGAGATTGATGGTGACAATCAAACCAAAGTGCACCGGATCGATGCCCACCGCCAGTACCAACGGTAGTACTACCGGTACTACTAAGATGATCGCAGCTGCAGAATGCAGGAACAGTCCCAACATCAGGAACAGTACGTTCAGCAGTGCCAGAACCAGATATTTGTTGTCCGTAAAACCGGCCACTGCCGAGGCGAGCCGTTGCGGTGCCTGGATCTCGGTCAAATAGACTCCGAGCAACGCCGACGCAGCCACCAACAGCATCACGACCGCTGTCTGCACGCCGCCTTCGATCAGCGCCGCTTTCAGATGTGCCCAATCCAATTCCCGATAGATCACCAGGCCGATGAACAGCGCCGCCACCACGGCCAAGGCGGCGCCTTCGGTTGCGGTAACGAGTCCGCCGAAAATACCGACCAGAATGATGGTTGGCAGCACCAGTGCCCAGGAAGCCTCCTTGAGGGTGCGCCAGACGCGGCTCAACTGAAACGATTCCTCCACCGGAAAGTTGTAGCGTCGCGCGAACCAGTACGCTACCGCCATCAACAACAAGCCGCCGAGCACGCCCGGAATGATACCGGCGACAAATACCTTGACGACGGAGGTATCGGACATTGCCGCGTACAGAATCATCGGAATCGAGGGCGGGATGATGACCGCCAACGTCGCGGACGAGGACAAAACGGACGCGGAGAATTCCTTTGAATAACCTTTCTTCTTCATTGCCGGAATGAGGATCGAACCCAACGCCGCCACATCCGCGACTGCAGAACCCGAAATCTCAGCGAAAAAAAGCGACGTGCTGATCGCAACCATCGACAACCCGCCGCGGACAAACCCGATCAATGCGGATGCAAGATTGATCAAACGGCGTGAAATGCCGGACGCATTCATGATCGCGCCGGCCAGAATAAACAGCGGTATGGCGATCAGCGGAAAGCTGGTCGCACCGTTGAACATGGTAATCGGTAGATTGTAGAGTGCATCGGCGCCACCGCTCCAATACATGGCCGTCACCGCGACCGCGCCCAGTGCCACGGCGATCGGCACATTGATCAACACCAAAGCCAACACCGCAATAAACAGGATCAAGCCGTTCATGGACGTCCCACCTCCGCGGCAATTCCCTCGTGAGGTTCGGGTACGCCGGTCCGCGCGGCACGGATGATGTCCGGCAAAACCAGTAATTCGGCGACGATGAACAGTACCGCACCGACGGGCATCACCGACTGGGTCAGTTCCACCGGGATCGGGACGCTCACCAGCGTGTCGCCGGCAAGCAAACCTAGAACGATCCAGCCGTACCACGCCAGCAGGCCGAAAAATATCAGCACGCACGACTCCGCAATCAACGCCAACGGTAGCCGTATTGCAGGCGGAAAGCGCTCGACCAGACCCGGGAACCCGATATGCGCGCGCTTCAGGGCAGCAAGCGCAGCACCGTAATAGGTCAGCCATGCCAGGAGCACGGATGCGACTTCGTCATACCAGGTGAAAGGGTTGTTCGCTACTCGATAAATGATTCCAAGAATTACGATGATTGCCAGCACCAGCAATAGCCCGACAACCACGATTTCCATCAGCGTCTCGAAGCCGCGACGCAATTTCGCAAAGGCCATGAAAGGTCTCCGAACCGATCGAACGCCCGCCGAGGCGGCGGGCGTTCGATCCAGACTCCAATCCTACTTGGAAGCAGAACCCAACTTCAGCGCGGTATCAATCATCTCCCGACCTGAAGGCACTTCCTTTGAAAATTCGTCATAGATCGGTTTGCTGGCGTCGATGAACGCTTGTTTGTCGGCTTCGTTGACCTTAATGCCGGCCTCTTTCATCTTTCCGAGCAATTCTTCGTCTTTCTCGGCAGCGGTCTTGTAGACGAAAGATTGAAGACCGCTCGCGGTCTCCTCCAGCGTCTTGCGCACGTCAGCCGGTAATTTTTCCCACTTGCGCGCCGACACCACCACATAGGCGGGCGTGTAAACGTGCCCGGTCATGCTCAGGTATTTCTGTACTTCCTGGAACTTTTGCGAATAGATCTGGATCAGCGGATTTTCCTGCCCGTCCATCACACCGGTCTGTAGTGCGACGAACACTTCGGACAGCGCCATCGGTGAGGGATTGGCGCCGTATGCTTCAAACATTTTCACGCGCCACTTGCCTTTCGGCGTACGCAGCTTGATTCCCTTGAGATCGTCGGGCGTAACGATCGGCCGCACATTATTGGTAATCTGGCGAAAACCGTTTTCCCAAACGCCGATGATCTTGTAACCCTGCTTTTCGGCAAGCGGAGCCAATTTCGGGATCACGATTTCCTTGGAGATGCGTTTCATGTGATCACGGTCTTTGACCAGATAGGGCATTTCGAAAAGGCCGAATTCCGGCACCACGGACGACATCACGGTCGACGGAAGCGCGAAATCGACCGTCCCCAGTTTGACCTTCTGCAACAACTCCTTATCGCCGCCCAATTGGCTGGAACCGTAAACCACCACCTTTGCCTTGTCGCCGAGCTTTTCGTTTGCCCGCTTGGCGAATTCTTCCGCAGAAATCGCAAACAGCGACCCCGGCGCACCAACGTGACCAAACTTGAGTTCCATGGTCTCCGCCTTGGCTGATACCGAGGCAAGGACACTGGCGCATGCGAACAGGGCCGATAACACTCCGACCTTCAATTTATTTTCCATCTTGTGTCTCCTCTGTGTGACTCGAACGGGCGGGAATCCCCGGACCGAACCTTTCTCGTTATGTTTTCCGCACTTCGTTGCGACCATGGAATCCAGGTATGCCTCGACTCGAGAGTCACGCCGGTTCCAATAGTCGCTTTCTACGCCCGCCGCGCAGCAGTCGCGCTGCCGGGGGCGCTCTTTTGCTCCGCCAGGTATCTCATTGCCGCTTCCACACCGCCCGTGGCGTGAGGAATGCCTGCAACGGATAGCCCCATCTCGACACCGGCAAGGGTTCCACACAGCATCAGTTCGTTGAAATCGCCCAGGTGACCGATACGAAATACTTTGTTTTTGACCTTGCCGAGACCGCTTCCCAGCGACATGTTGAATCTCTCAAGAACGACTTGCCGAAACGCCGCTTCGTCGTGCCCTTCGGGCATCAGCACCGCGGTCAACGAATCGCTGAATTCGTTGGGATTCAGACACAACAATTCCAGCTTCCACGCCCTTACCGCCTGCCGCGCCGCCTCGCCGAGTCGATGGTGACGCGCGAACACATTGGCAAGTCCTTCCTCCAACAGCATCGCGATGGCTTCCCGCAGGCCATAGAGGAGATTGGTTGCGGGCGTGTACGGAAAGAAGCCGTTCTCATTGGCGCGCAACATGTCATCCCAGGTCCAGTAGGATTTCGGCAGTTTGGCCGATCTCGCAGCCGCCAGCGCCTTTTTACTGACGCCATTGAAACTCAACCCGGGAGGCAGCATCAGACCTTTCTGCGATCCCGCGACCGTGACGTCGACGCCCCACTCATCCTGGCGATATTCCATGGAGGCCAAGGACGAAATGGTGTCCACCATGAGCAGTGCCGGGTGGCCCGCACGGTCCATCGCTTTACGGACGGCGGCAATATCGCTGGTCACACCGGTGGAAGTTTCGTTATGGACTGCCATGACCGCTTTGATGTCATGCGTCTTGTCATCGCTCAGACGGCTTTCAACCATCGCGGCATCGACCCCGTGGCGCCAATCACCGTCAACGAACTCGACTTGAAGACCGAGGCGCAACGCAACTTCGCGCCAGAGCGAAGCGAATTGACCGGTTTCGAACATCAGCACCCGGTCTCCCGGGGATAGCGTATTCACCAGTGCCGCTTCCCACGCGCCGGTGCCGCTGGCGGGAAAGATGATCACGGGACCTTCGGTTTGAAATACGGCCTGAAGACCTTCCAGACACTCCTTGCTCAGGGACGCAAACTGCGGTCCCCGATGATCGATCGTGGGTCTGTCCATGGCGCGTAGAACGCGATCCGGCACGTTGGTCGGCCCCGGAATCTGCAGAAAATGGCGGCCACTGGCTTCAGACATCAGGATGCTCCCCTGCGCGGCGGCACCAAAACCGAGCGTCGAAATTCAGACCCGCCCTCAGTGCAGCGTGAATATGCTTTGGCTATTTTTAGTACATAAATACAAAATTTGGAATATTGTATACAATATTATCTGCGCCGCATGCCAGTTTTTTTGCAAGCATTTCGGTAATTCAGCGCTTCACTAAATGCTGATATCAAAGGAGCCGTGATGAGCCAGCGCGATACCGACCTCGCCCATCGCCTGCGACGCGAGATCGAGGGTGAAGTACTGTTCGATCGCTTTAGCCGTGGCCGTTACAGCACCGACGCTTCGATATATCAGATCTTTCCGGTCGGTGTCGTCGTGCCACGCCGGCGCAACGACGCGCGCATCGCGATTCAGATCGCGATCGACGCCGGCGTCGCGGTACTTCCGAGAGGCGGCGGCACCTCCCAGTGCGGTCAGACCGTGGGCGCGGCGCTGGTTATCGACAACAGCAAATACCTCAACCGGGTGGTCGATCTCGACACCGAGAACCTGCGGGTGCGGGTCGAGCCCGGCATCGTACTGGATGACCTGAACCGTTATTTGAAACCTCACGGACTGTTCTATCCCGTGGACGTGTCCACCGCGAGCCGCGCAACCATCGGCGGCATGACCGGCAACAATAGCTGCGGGTCGCGATCCATTCGATACGGCAACATGGTACACAACGTGCGCGCCGTAGACGCTTTGCTCAGCGACGGCGAACGTATCCGCTTCGCCGACACGGCCATGGGTTTCAACTCCGCCCGCCACCGGACTTTGATCGAAAATATGCGTGCGCTGCATGCGCAACAGGGCGAGGAAATCGCAGCGCGCTTTCCAAAGCTTCTGCGTCGCGTGGGCGGTTACAATATCGACTCGATCTCCAGCACCGATTTCAATGCCGCCCAACTGCTGGTCGGCTCCGAAGGTACGCTCGCCTACTTCGAAGAGATTGAACTCGATCTGCAGCCGCTCCCGGCGCACAAGGTGCTGGGTGTATGCCATTTTCCGCGCTTCTACGACGCCATGGACTGTACCCAGCATATCGTCAAGCTGGACCCGTCGGCTGTGGAACTGGTCGACAGGACCATGATTGATTTGGCGCGCGACATACCGGCGTTCCGCGCTACCGTCGACCGTTTCCTGGTGGGTGAACCCGACGCGTTGTTGCTGGTGGAATTCGCTGGCGACGAGCATGACGAACAAGTGCGCCGCCTGCGGCAACTCGGTGCGTTGCTCGCCGATCACGGTTTTCCGGATTCCGTGGTCGAAATCACCGATCCTGCGCAGCAACGCGATACCTGGGAAGTGCGCAAGGCCGGCCTGAACATCATGATGTCCATGAAGGGCGACGGCAAACCGGTGTCATTCATCGAAGACTGCGCAGTACCGCTCGAAGATCTGGCCGAGTACACGGACCGTCTCACCGCCGTGTTCGAAAAGCACGGCACCCGTGGCACCTGGTATGCGCATGCCTCCGTCGGCTGTTTGCACGTACGGCCGATTCTCAACATGAAGCAGGATGAGGGCGCGCAAAAAATGCGCGCAATCGCGGAAGAAGCGTTTTCCATGGTGCGCGAATACAAGGGCTCGCATTCCGGTGAACATGGTGATGGCTTGGTGCGCTCGGAATGGCATGAACCGATGTTCGGCAGCCGAATCGTGCGGGCTTTCGAGGCGGTCAAGCGGCAATTCGATCCCAGCGGGCTGATGAACCCGGGCAAGATCGTCAATCCAAGCAAAATGGACGACCGCAGCCTGTTCCGATTTCCACCGAACTATCGCGTAGAGCCTCTAACGACAGCCTTGGACTGGAGCGCCTGGGGCGGATTCGGCGGCGCAGTGGAGATGTGCAACAACAATGGTGCCTGCCGCAAATCGCGGGCTGGCGTCATGTGCCCATCGTACCGCGCCACCGGCGACGAACAACATCTGACCCGGGGCCGCGCCAACAGCCTGCGCCTGGCAATCAGCGGCCAGCTGGGTCCAGATGCGCTCACTTCCGACGACATGTACGCCACCATGGACCTGTGCATCGGTTGCAAGGGGTGCAAACGCGAATGCCCCACTGGGGTCGACATGGCGCGAATGAAGACCGAGTTTCTGCATCACTATCATCTTCGTCACCGACGCAGACTGAAAGATCGGCTGGTCGCACATCTACCCCGCTACGCACCGATCGCGAGCCGCTTCGCTCCCCTACTCAATAGCGGCGCCCGGGTCGGCTGGTTGCGTCAGATAGCGGAAAAACGCTTGGGACTTAGCGCGAAGCGTTCGTTGCCTTCATGGCATCGGCGCGGATTCATCGACGGCATTCGCCGCATCCCCGGTGAGAAGGGTGAGGTGGTGCTACTGGTCGATACTTTCAACAATTGGTTCGAACCGGAAAATGCCCACGCTGCCCTGGCGGTACTACGCGCCGCCGGACTTTCCGTCCACATTGCGGCTCGCGCCGAAGGCCACCAGCGACCGCTGTGTTGCGGACGCACCTACCTCGCGGCGGGAATGGTGGAACGAGCGCGCGACGAAGCCAGGCGCACCATGGACGCCCTGCGCCCATTCGTGCAACGCGGCCTGCCGATCATAGGACTGGAACCATCGTGCTTGCTCACCTTGCGCGACGAATTCAGTGCGCTGTTACCCGGAGAGGAAAGCGCCGAGCTGGCCCGCCGCGCAGTGCTTTTGGAAGAGTTCCTGGCGCGCGAAATCGGCGAAGGGCGCATCGAACTGCCTTTATCGCCAACTCCCGCCAAACACGTCCTGGTACACGGTCATTGCCATCAAAAAGCGTTCGGCACCATGGCTTCGCTGAAAAGTGTTTTGGAGATGCTGCCGGAATTGAACTGGAACGTAATAGAATCCGGATGCTGCGGCATGGCCGGTGCGTTTGGCTACGAAGCCGCTCACTACGACATTTCCATGAAGATGGCCGAAGCCGACTTGTTGCCCGCGGTACGAGCATCCGACCACGACACGGTTGTAATCGCCAACGGCACCAGCTGCCGCCATCAAATCCGGGACGGCTCCGGTCGCCCCGCGATGCATTTGGCGCGCCTTCTACATTCAGCATTGCGTGGATGATCGCAAATGACCGACGAACCGAACTTAGCGCAACCGAAACCCGATACGCCGCAAATTCGGCGCGCGTCCCTGCATCAGGAAGTCGTACCACGCTTGCGTGATATGATATTCGAAGGCGAACTCGCGCCCGGCGAACGGGTGCCGGAACGAATACTTTGCGAACGCTTCGCAATCTCCCGGACACCGCTACGCGAAGCGCTGATGGTGTTGGCAGCCGAAGGGCTGATTGATTTGTCACCCCACCGCGGGGCTACCGTCTCGAAACTCAGTGCCGAATCCCTCGAGCATATTTTCCCGGTAATGGAGGCATTGGAAGGCGTTGCGGGTGAACTGGCTTGTCAGCACATAACCGATGAGGACTTGGAAGAAATTCGTGCCTTGCATGCGCGCATGATCGCCCACTATCAATGCGGCGAGCGCTCCGAATATTTCCGATTGAATCAGCGCATCCACCACAAGATCGTCGAAGCGGCGCGCAATCCCGTGCTATTGGAAGTATATACCGGGCTCAGCGGACGCATTCGCCGCGCCCGCTATCTGGCCAATCTCGACGGCGAGCGCTGGCAGCAGGCCATTGCCGAACATGAAGAGATTCTCACCATGTTGGCGGCCCGCGACGGCAAACGGTTGTCTCGACTATTGGCGGACCATTTGCAGCACAAGTATGACGTGCTCAAAACCGGATTGTTGAAAGAGCAACCGTAACCACGGGGTGGCCGACGCTACTTCATGGTCGGCATATGAAAGTCGGCTGTGGCGCGGATACCCGTAGGCCAACGGGCCGTCATGGTTTTCAGACGCGTATAAAACCGCACGCCATCCGGGCCATGCACGTTCAGCGGTCCGAACAGAGACTGCTTCCAGCCCCCGAAACTGTGAAATGCCATCGGCACCGGTATGGCGATATTGATCCCGACCATACCTGCCTGAACCCGGCGTGCAAATTGGCGCGCCGAATCCCCGTCCCGGGTGAATATTGCCGTGCCGTTTCCAAAAGCGTGTTCATCGATCAGGGAAAGACCGGTTTCGAAGTCCGGTACGCGGACTACGCATAACACGGGGCCGAAAATCTCTTCCTGGTAAATACGCATTTGCGCCGTGACGTGGTCGAACAAACAACCCCCCAGAAAAAAGCCGTCCTCGTATCCTGGAACCTGAGGATCGCGTCCATCGACCACCAGTTTCGCTCCTTCCTGCACGCCGACGTCCACGTAGTCGTGGACCCGTTGGCAATGTTCGCGGGTGACCAACGGCCCCATCTCGGATGCGGGGTCGTCGCCCGGCCCAACCCGAAGCGCCGCCACCTTGGTTGCCAGGCGCCCTACCAATTGGTCTGCGACATCGCCGACCGCCACCGCCACCGAAATCGCCATACAACGCTCGCCGGCCGATCCATACGCGGCCCCCAGCAGGGCTGCAACCGTCTGATCGAGATCGGCGTCGGGCATCACCAGCATGTGATTCTTCGCGCCGCCCAATGCTTGCACACGTTTACCGTGCTCGGATCCCGTGGAGTAAATATATCGCGCCACTGGCGTGGACCCGACGAAACTCACCGCTTGCACGCGCTGATCCTCCAGCAGCGTGTCGACCGCTTCCTTGTCACCATTGACAACGTTGAATACGCCGTCGGGCAGACCGGCCTCCTTGAACAACTCCGCCAACAACAGTGGGCAACCCGGATCCTTTTCCGACGGTTTGAGCACAAATGTGTTGCCGGCCGCGATCGCAATGGGAAACATCCACATCGGGACCATGGCGGGGAAGTTGAACGGGGTAATGCCGACACATACTCCAAGGGGCTGCCGTATCGACCAACTGTCGACGCCACCGCCGACATCTTCCGACATTTCTCCCTTTAGAAGATGCGGAATGCCGCAGGCGAACTCGACGACTTCGATGCCGCGCGTGAGTTCACCGCGCGCGTCTTCTGCAACCTTTCCATGCTCTGAACTGATCAAGAACACCAACTCGTCGGCGTGCTGTTCGAGCAGGCTCTTGAATTTGAATAGCACGCGCGCACGGCGCAGCGGTGTCGTGTCGGCCCAGGCGGGGAACGCGTTCGCCGCCGCCTCGATTGCAGCGCGCGTTTCGGTACTCGATGCAAGCGCTACGCGCGCCTGCAAATTGCCGGTCGCAGGATTGTACACATCGCCCATTCTGCCCAAAGCACCCGGCACGGCACGGCCAGCAATGAAGTGACCGAGTTCCCGCAAGTGTTTCCCTACATCGTCACGCATTTGCCCGCCCTCCGTCGCGCGCTGTCGCACAGCGCGTTTTCGCATTGCTTGCAGACTGCTGCAACCGCACACTCACTCACCATCGGAAATACCGCCGTTTTTCAATTCGGCGCCTGGCCACAAGCGCGGCAAACTGCGCTCGTATTGGGGCACGACTTGCAGCTCCGTACCGAGCGCTTGCGCCGCGTGCCAGGGCCAGCGCGGATTGTCGAGTAGAGCGCGGGCCAACGCCACCATGTCGGCATCTCCGGCGGCAACGATACGTTCGGCTTGAAGTGGATCTATGATCATGCCCACGGCCTGCGTCGGCATCCCGGTTTCCCGTTTCACCTGTGCCGCGAACGGCAACTGGTAATCGGGCCCCACCGGAATGTCCAATCCGGGGACAATACCGCCGCTGGTAACACATACGTAATCGAGACCGATGTCCTTCAATTCCCCGGCCAGTCGCACCGCCTCATCGGGGCCAATCCCTTCTTCGTGCCAGTCGGTACCCGTGATGCGCATCCCGACGACATGGGAACGCGGTACCTCGGCGCGCACGGCTCGCGCGACCTGCAGCGGGAAGCGCATCCGGTTTTCGAGCGAACCGCCGAACTCATCCTGCCTGTGATTGGAAACCGGGGAAAGAAATTGATGCAGCAGATAACCGTGCGCGCCATGCAGCTCGATGAGCTCGAATCCGAGATCCATGGCACGTCGGGCAGCCAGGACAAAAGCTTCGAGCGTGCGCTCCAGATCCGCGGGGTCCATTGCTACCGGTGTGTGCCAACCCCGACCCACAGGGATCGCCGAAGGTGCAATCGTTGTCCACGGGTCCTCCGTCGCCGCTAACGCGCGACCACCCTCCCAGGGCCGTTGCGCGGACGCTTTACGCCCGGCGTGGGCTAGCTGGATTCCGAACTTGGTATCATCATGGGCAATTCGGCGCGCTGCAGTCAGAACTCTCTGCAAAGCTGCGAAATTGGCGTCGGAATATAAGCCTAGGTCGCTGTGGGTAATGCGTCCGCGGCGCTCGACTGCGGTCGCTTCCAAAATAACCAGACCGACTCGGGAAATGGCCAACTGCATCAAGTGCTGCAAGTGCCAGTCCGTGGCGCAACCGTCCACCGCGCTGTATTGGCACATCGGCGAAGCGACAACCCGGTTGGGAATTTCCTGCTGTGCAAGTCGGATCGGGGAAAATAACTGGGACACGACTGCCCTCCTTCGGCGGATAGCTCGATTCTACACGCTGACGCGGCAATTGCTCCTTGCAGACTCTAGGTACAGCAAAACAAAACCCCCCTAAACCATGGGCCTAGGAGGGTTCTGTAAACAAAGTGGTAGCGGGGGCAGGATTTGAACCTGCGACCTTCGGGTTATGAGCCCGACGAGCTGCCAGACTGCTCCACCCCGCAACTGCGAGGGCGCAGTGTACCGGCTCCGTAGGGGCTTTTCAAGTCAATTGCATAAGCAAAAGAAACGGGCGCCGAAGCGCCCGCGACAAAACAAGCCGATCAACTTTGTTCAGGGCTTGATGTATTCGTAGCCCTGTTGTTCCAGGTGCGCAATTTCAGCAACACCGGATGGGACGATCTTGGCATTCAGATTGATCTTGCTTTTGTCGATCTTCTTGCCGCGGATGGTGTTGGCGCAGATGTCGAACTTCACGCCGCGATTGGCCAGTTTCTGAATCATGTCTTCGAAGCTGTGGCCCTTCTCATCGGTGGAGCCGTCCACCAAGGTGAAGGCGCCGCCCGAATGGGTTACGACGACGATATCGACGTTCTCATCGCCTAGCGCATTGAGGTGGTTTTTCACATTGCGCAGAGCGCCGTTGGCACTGTTGATATCGTTGATGTGATAAACGACTTTCTGCTGCATATAACCGTTCTTCGCCGGCTTGAGGTTCTGACCCTGGGACTGACAACCCACCAGGGCCGCGCCCATTACTACAGCAGCCGCAATCGCGATGTACTTCTTGATCATGTTGAACTCCTCCTGGGATTTTTTTATAGGAACGCGGATAACGCGGAAGCAAGGATTATTCCAACGCTCGGTGCGGTTATTATTATTTTGTGTTTCAGTATGTTACTCCACGCGCCGGTAGGCTCGTGAATGCAACCCTCTTGTAACAGTTGCAGATTGCAGTGTATTTTGCAACCTGCGACTGTGATTTTCAGCCTTCCGGCCGTTCGTATCGGCGCAGTTTTCGCCAAAGCGTGGTCTTGTCGATACCGAGAATACGCGCGGCCTTGGTCTTTTTGCCGCCCGCCTGCTTCAAGACGTGATTGATGTACTCCTCCTCCAACGCTTCGAGGGACATCAATTCGTCGCTGCCAAAACGCAGACTTCCGGACTCGTCCGTGGGCGCGATCTGTTGATCGGCGTCCGGCCACGTCAATACGGGGCCGTCTGCGAGAATTACGCATCGCTCGACGGCATTACGCAACTCGCGCACATTGCCGTTCCAATTCGCGTCGTACAGTCGGCGCATTGACTGCGAATCGAACCCCTGCACTCGTCGTTCGTAGCGCTCGCTGAACTCCGCAACGAAGTGTTCCACCAATGCAGGGATGTCGTCGCGCCGTTCGGCCAGCGACGGAACGCGTATGTTGACCACATTGAGGCGGTGATAAAAATCATGCCGAAATCGTCCTAGTCGGACCATTTCCTCCAGATCGCGGTTGCTGGCCGCGATTACTCGTAAATCAATCGGGACGGGTGTGGTGCTGCCGACCCGCGTGATACGTTGATCCTCGATTGCGCGCATCAGCTTCATCTGCATCGCATCTGAGATATTACTGATCTCATCCAGGAACAACGTGCCCCCACTTGCCTGCTCCATGAGCCCGCGCTTGCGCTGGGTGGCGCCGGTGAAAGCGCCTTTCTCGTGTCCGAAAAGTTCACTCTCCAAAAGCGTTTCGGTCAAAGCGCCGCAGTCGATCACAACGAAAGGCGCTTCGGAACGCGGACTATAATCGTGCAGTGCTCGTGCTACGAGTTCTTTGCCGGTTCCCGATGGCCCCGTGATGATGACGTTGCAACTGACATCCGCCAGCTTTTCCAGCGTATTGAACAGCGAACGCATGACTGGCGTATCGCCGATCATTCCGAAACGATTGCCACCACCGCTGCGCAGCCGTTTCTTCAACAGCACGTTTTCGCTCTGCAATCGAAGCGCCTGTAGGTTCCGATCGATGATCAGGCGCAATTCCTCGAAATCGAATGGCTTCTTGATGAAATCCGTTGCTCCGAGCTTCATGGCTTCGACTGCATTTTCCACGGACGAATAGCCGGTCATGACCAATACCGGCATATCGGAATCGATGTCGCGCAATGCGCTAAGCAGCTCGAACCCGTTCATTTCCGGCATGCGCAAATCGGTTACCACGAGATCCGCGCCGTGGTCCCGGAATTCTTCCAAGCACGCCTTGCCCGAGCGAAATGTTTTGCAAACGAAACCGGCGCGATCACAATTGCGCTGCATCACGGAACAAGTCACTGGGTCGTCATCGACGAAAAGCAGTTTCACAGGGTTAGCTGACACTACTCGCTCCAACGCGCTCGACCGCCGGTTCCGCCGAGGCCGCTTGTTTGAGAGGCACCGAGATCTGCACGCGCACCCCGCCGTTGCTGCGATTCTGCAATGCGATAGTTCCGCCGTGCCTGCGGACAATGCCGTAACTTACCGAAAGGCCCAAACCGGTTCCGCTGCCTTCTTTCTTGGTCGTGAAAAACGGGTTGAACACCTTATCCAATGCCGACTCGTGGATACCGCTGCCTTCATCCAGCACCTCTACCTGCGCCTGATCTCCCACCTTGTGGGCGCGTACGGTAATCGTGGAATTGCGCGGAGAAGCCTGAATGGCGTTGAGGAAAACGTTGACCAATACCTGCTGCAATTGCCCGGCGTCACCCTGGATGTACAACGGTCGCGCGACGTCCAACTCCAGCTGTAAAGCAGAAGTTTCGGCACGGTGCCGAAACAATGCAACGGTGGTTTCAATCAGTTCAGACAGGTCGAAGCGCTCAAAACTGGGAGCAGTCTCCCGGGCGAAATTCAGGATCCCCTGCACGATCCGTGCACAGCGCCGCACCTCACTCTGCAATGCGCGCAGATCTTCGCGCCCCTGAAGATCCTGTCGCGGAACCGAGTCCTCCAAAAGTCCCGCCAGGGAATTGATGTTCATCAGCGGATTATTGATCTCGTGGCCGATTCCCGCCGCCATTTGGCCGATCGCCGCCAGGCGTTCGGACTGACGAACAGCCCGCTCCGCCGTCTTTCGTTCGACCGTCGCACGCTCGAGGCTTTCGGTAAGGTAGTTGAACGCTTTTCCGGCGCTGCCGACGTCATCTTTGCGATGGCCCGTGTAACGCGCCCGATGATCGCCGTCCGCATATCGCCGAATGATGTTGGTCAAGTCCTGCACGGGACGCGACAAGCGAGCAGCCGCCCACCTGGCGATCACCAGGCTGACGATCAACATCGTAACGATCAACCACGTAAGCCAGTTGCGTAGACCGGCAGTCGGGGCGTGCACGGTGTTGCGATTGGTTTCGATCACCAGCAACCATTTGGTGGCGCGATCCGCGTACGGCGCGAACTTGCGCCAAAACAACCAGCGATCATTGCTACTGTCGACCACGCCACGAATGCCACCGGATTTGATGGATTGCCAAGTCGAGGTGCCCAGTTCCGAGGACAATCGATGATCGGTGCCGAGTTGATTGGCGAAACGCCAATCGGGATTTTCGTGATATAGGTAGATCCCGTCGCGCTGTGCGTTCTCATTGTTCAACTCGACGATGTATGCCTTGCCCGGATACCCGCCCAACGCCGCCTGCACGGCATCGTCGACCCGCCGCCCCCAGATATTCACCGTCAGCATGCCCAATGGAGTGTCCAGCTCGTCTCGAATCGGCACCGAATAACGCACCATTGCGGGACAGAAGTCGGTTTCTCCGGCCACCTTGCCACGCTCGAAATCCGATACCGCGACGCGCTTGTTGGCGTCCAGCGCCCATTGAAAAAACGGCTTATATGCGATGTCTTCGACAAATTGCCGCCCTTGGCGGTCGCGCAACAGCGCGGGAATCAAATGTCCCTCTTTCACCTTGACCAGCGTCTTGCCTTGCAGATCCGAGAAGCGCACAGCCTGGATGCTGGGAACGGTGGACTGGTAATTGAGGAAGAAGGTCGCAAGCTCGTTGGATTTGTTCTCGAAGCGTTCCGATTTCGGGTTCTCAAGGGTCGCGGCGAATTCGCGTAGGATCGGGACCCGCGCCAAACCCTCGACGATGGACTGCTGGGTGCTCATCAGCGTGTCCAGCTCTTGCGCCATCTTGCCGAGCGTCGCGTTGAGCTCGTCCGCAGTGCGCCGTTCGAGATCGGTTTCGATGCTTTCCACCACCTCGAACAACAGAAACAACAATGGCACCATCGCCATAAGACTTAGAACGAGGAACAGTTTCTGACGCAGCGCCATAGGCACCATGCTAACATAAGCTGCATTTTGCAGCCTTATCAGACCTTCAGCACCTGCACAAAGTTTCAGCGATATTATTAGAATATGCGGATATTCGATTTTTTCGTTGCGCAAACTTTTTTTGCTGTGCATATCCGTGGCAAGTGCAAGAATCGAATCCGTTCACCACACGAAAACAAAAACAACGGCTTCCGATGTGCGGGGCGGCGTAAACCGTTTGTGCGACGCCACCCGCAATCCACTTGATAAGACCCAACGCCATCCCTTCCGCAACTACATCCACTCTTTGCTAACAGTGGTCCTGTCGCCGGATGACAAGCAGGCGTGCACTCAGCCACAGCGAGTGGCGGCCGGTTGAGCGCAATCACCCGCCGCCACTCGCGGCAGAACTGCACCTGTGGCTTCAGCTGAAGGCGTATGTGCAGAGCGACATGAGTGCACCCGGAAATACCCCGAGTGCGAGAACGGCTAAGCCGTTGGTACTCAATATCACGCGGGTGTCTATACTGGAATCAAGGGGCGAGGCGTCCTCGGCTTTATCGAAATACATCAGCTTGATGATGCGCAGATAATAGAACGCGCCGATCACTGAAAACGCCACCGCAACCACCGCTACCCAGGTCAACCCGGCGCCGATGACGGCCTCCAGTACCCACAATTTGGCGTAGAAACCGACCGTCGGCGGAACCCCGGCGAGAGAAAACATCAGCACCAGCATCACGAAGGCGAACCATGGACTGCGTTCGCTCAGCCCCTTGAAGTCTTCCAATCGCTCGGCTTCGAATCCCGAACGGCTAAGTAGGATCACGATGCCGAAGCTGCCGGTGGCCATTACCGCGTAGATGAGGGTATAGAACATGGCTGCCGAGTAGCCGTCGGGCGTACCTGCTAAAACCCCCAGCAACAGAAAGCCGACATGGGAAATCGTCGAATACGCGAGCATACGTTTGATATTCGCTTGCGCGATCGCCACCACATTACCGATGCCCAACGAGAGCACCGAGAGCGCGATCAACATCACCTGCCAGTCCGCACTCAAGCCCGAAAGTGCATCGACGAACAATCGCATAGCCATTGCGAACGCGGCAATCTTGGGAATCGAGCCTACGTACATGGTAACTGCCGTAGGCGCCCCTTCGTAGACGTCGGGCAGCCACATGTGAAACGGCACTGCGCCCAATTTGAACGCGACTCCGATAAGCACGAACACCAATCCGAAGGCGAGGACTATGTCCTGGCCGCCGTTGGCGGCAGTATATTCCGCCACCTCCGCCAGGTTCAGGCTGCCGGTCGCGCCGTATAACATGGACATGCCATAAAGGAGCATTCCCGATGCAATCGCACCCAGGACGAAATATTTCATGGCTGCTTCGGAGGCATTTTTAGAGTCGCGGTCGAATGCCACCATGGCGTACAACGCGAGCGACAGTAACTCAAGACCGAGATACACGGTCAGAAAGTTGGCAGCGGATATCAGCACCATCATCCCGAGTACCCCGAACAATCCCAGGACGAAATACTCCCCTTTCAGCAAGCCGCGTGCGCGCAGATAATCGCGCGAATACAGAAATACCATAGAACAGATGAGATAGGTGAATATCTTGAGCACATCCCCCATCGAGTCGCGTACGAACGTGTCTGTGAACGCCATGATGGACTCGTGAGGCATGGTCGCCCAAGTAATCAACAGCGCTCCGAGCAGGCTGAACTGCGCCAGCAGGTAAGAAACCCAGCGTGTGTTATCCGAAAGGAAAAGATCGATCACCAGTACGGCACAAGTGCTGGCGAGCAGAAATATCTCCGGCGCAGCGACGAGCAAGTCAGGTCTGAGCGTATCCATTTCGTCCCCGCGGCTATAGCTTCGAGATGGCGATATGTTGCAGCAAGTTTTCGACACTCGCATGCATGACATCGGTCAGCGGTGCCGGCCAGATACCAACGCCGAGTACGACTACGGCCAAAATCCCCAGAATCGCGAACTCCCGCGCGTTGATGTCGGTGAGCGCCGCCACCCCTTCGTTCGCAATCTGTCCGAATATCACCCGCTTGACCAGCCACAGCGTATACGCTGCGCCCAGAATCAGCGTCGTGGCTGCCAAAAACGAAAACCAGAAATTGGCTTTGAAGCTGCCGAGGATCACCATAAATTCGCCCACAAACCCGCTGGTGCCCGGCAACCCGGAATTGGCCATCGCGAACAGCACCATGAACGCCGCGAATTTCGGCATGGTGTTCGCCACACCGCCGTAGTCGGCGATATTACGACTATGCAGGCGGTCGTACATCACGCCGACACACAGAAACAGGGCTCCCGAGATGAAGCCGTGGGACACCATTTGCACAATACCGCCTTCGACGCCGAGCGCCGCGCCGTGCCAACTGCCCGTTTGACGAATGATGTAAAACGCGGCGAAAAAGCCAAGCGTCACGAAACCCATGTGGGCAATGGACGAGTAGGCGATCAGCTTTTTCATGTCCTCCTGCACCAACGCTACAAAACCGATGTAAACCACTGCGACCAGCGACATCAGCACGATGAGCCAAGCCAACTCGCCGCTGGCGTCAGGGGTGATGGGTAGACTGAAGCGCAGGAAACCGTAACCACCGATTTTGAGCATGATCGCGGCAAGCACGACGGACCCGCCGGTCGGGGCTTCGACGTGGGCATCCGGCAGCCAAGTATGCACAGGCCACATCGGAACTTTGACAGCAAAGGCCAACAGGAACGCTAAGAATATCGCGATCTGCGCGTTCATATCCAGCGGCAAGCGGTGGAAATCCAATATGGACAAGCTGCCCTGTCCGAAAACGTCCGGCGTCTGCAGGTACATGTAGATCAAGGCGACCAGCATGAACACCGATCCGAGAAACGTATATAGAAAAAACTTGATCGTTGCGTATACGCGCCGCGGGCCGCCCCAGATTCCGATAATCAGAAACATCGGAATCAGCATCGCTTCCCAGAACACGTAAAACAGGGCTGCGTCCAACGCTGCGAATACACCTACCATGATTCCTTCCATAATCAGGAAGGCTGCATAATATTGCGCGCGGCGAACGGTAATCACCTGCCAGCCGGCCATGACCACCAGCACAGTCGTAAAAGTAGTCAATAGAATTAACGGCATGGAGATGCCGTCGATCCCGAGGAAATAGTTGGCGTGGAATGTCTCAATCCATGGCGCCAACTCCTGGAACTGCATTTGATACGTTGTCGTATCGAACTGTGTGAACAACGGAATACTGAGCGCGAATGTCAGTACGGCGACGGCCACGGAGAGTTGGCGCGCAAACCGATCGCCCGTTACCAATACCGCAAGGCCCCCGGCAATCGGTATCCAAATCAACAGGCTCAGGATTGGCCAATCTGCAGCCATCAACATTCCTTTCGGTCGCTCAGTAGCGGTACAGGAGCCAGCTCAAAAGCGCGAGCAAGCCGATAATCATGGTGAAGGCGTAGTGATACAGATAGCCGGATTGGAAATGGCGGATCACACCTGAAAACCAGCCGACGCTGCGCGCAGTTCCATTGACGAGCACTCCATCGATCAGACCTGCATCGCCCACGCGCCAGAGCACACGTCCGAGGCCACGGCCACCGCCGGCGAAAAATATCTCGTTGAAACGATCAAACCCATACTTGTTAACCAGAATCCAGTACACGAACGAGAAGCGGTTCCGGACGCTGTCGCCCAGGTCGGGACGTCTCAGCACAAACAACCAAGCGGTGGCAACACCGAGCATTGCCACGATGAACGGGGGTTGCGTCAGACCGTGAAGCATGAACGCCCACACACCATGATAATGCTCACCCAACTCGGTGAGTACCTCGTGCTTTTCGGAGACGAAAATGGAATCGCCGAAATACCCGCCGAACAACATCGGCTGGATCGCGAACGCGCCGATCAACAAAGAGGGTATCGCCAATAGCACCAGCGGCACGGTGACCACTGCTGACGTTTCGTGCAGATGATCACGTGTATGGGAGTCCATCCGCTCGGGGCCGTGAAAAACCAGGAAAAACATTCGAAACGTATACAGTGCCGTAACGAAAACGCCGATCAGCACCGCTGCGTAGGCCAGATGCGCTCCCGGCAGGGCGGAATGATGCGCGCTTTCTATGATCGCGTCTTTGGAGAAGAAGCCGGAGAAGCCAGGGAAGCCGATCAAAGCCAGGGATCCAACCAACGAAGTCCAATAGGTCACGGGCATGTACCGGCGCAGCCCCCCCATACGGCGCATGTCCTGCTCGTGATGCATGGCGATGATGACCGAACCCGCGCCAAGGAACAGCAGTGCTTTGAAAAAAGCGTGGGTCATGAGGTGGAAAATGCTCGCGGCATAGGCCGATGCACCCAGAGCCACGGTCATATATCCCAGCTGGGAAAGCGTCGAGTACGCCACTACCCGCTTGATATCGTGCTGAACCAAACCCAAAAAGCCCATGAACAGCGCTGTGATAGCGCCAATGGTCATCACAAATACCAGCGCGGTTTCGGAAAGTTCAAACAACGGCGACATGCGTGCGACCATGAAGATACCCGCTGTGACCATGGTCGCGGCATGAATCAGTGCGGAAATCGGAGTCGGGCCTTCCATCGAGTCCGGCAACCACACATGCAGCGGAACTTGCGCCGATTTGCCCATGGCGCCGATGAACAACAAGATGCACACCACCGTGGCCGCCGACCAAGGGGTTCCCGGAAAGATTTCGATCGTTTCCGTCGCAAGCTTCGGAGCGGCATGAAACACAGTGCCGTAGTCCAGGCTGCCCATGAAATAGAGGATCGCGGCAATACCGAGCAAGAACCCGAAATCGCCCACGCGGTTCACCAAAAACGCTTTCAGATTGGCGTAAATCGCGGACTCGCGCGTATACCAGAATCCGATCAGCAAGTATGACACCAGCCCTACTGCTTCCCATCCGAAAAACAACTGCAGGAAATTATTCGCCATAACCAGCATCAGCATCGCGAATGTGAACAACGCGATATAGCTGAAAAACCGCTGATAACCGGGATCGTCCTGCATATATCCGACCGTGTAGATGTGCACCATCAACGAGACGAAGGTCACCACCACCAGCATCACAGCAGTCAGGCGATCGATCAAAAAGCCGATTTCGAACCGGATTCCATCCGAAACCATCCACGTGTACACCGATCCATTGAAAGGCTCGCCCCCAGCGAAGACGAGTCGCCAAAACACGAACAGCGACAAGACCAGAGACACTGCCACGCCCAGAATCGTGGCCCAATGGGCTCCTGCTCGGCCGATCTTTTTGCCGAACAGACCCGCAACGATGGCACCGAGCAGGGGCGCCAGTGGAATGGCCAGATAGGTGGCTTGCATGGTTCGGTTCCGCTACCCTTTCATGGTCTTCAAATCTTCGACATTGATGGTCTGTCGATTGCGATACAGCACCACCAGAATCGCCAAGCCGATCGCGGATTCCGCGGCCGCCACCGTAAGCACGAAGAACACGAAGACCTGGCCGGCAATATCCTGGCGAAAATGCGAGAAAGCGATGAAGTTCATGTTCACCGCCAGCAGCATCAATTCGATTGACATCAACAAAATGATGACATTTTTCCGGTTGAGGAAGATGCCGGCGACACTGAGACAGAACAGGATCGCGCCCAGTACCAAGTAGTCGGAAAGTGCGATCACAATGGCCCCCAAAAACCGTTTGTTTTTTTAGTGCCGCTCACCGCTCGGTCCGTTCTCTGGTCTCTGACGTCATTTTTATGATCCTCAGTCGGTCAGCCTTGCGCACCAGCACCTGCTTTGCAGGATCCTGATGCCGCGACCCCTCCCTCCGCCGCATGGTCAGCGCGATCGCCGCCACGATCGCCACCAACAGGATGACCGCAGCTATCTCGAACTGCAGGAGATAATCGCTGTACAGAACACCGCCGATGGCTTTGGTGTTGCTATAACCCTCGGCCATACTTGGCGGTGCCGCCGCGGAATCCGGTCCGAACGAATTACTCAGTACCAGGAACATTTCCGCCACGATCACGAACGCCACGGCTACACCCACCGGCAAATAGCGAATAAAGCCTTCTCGTAGCTGGGTGAGGTTGATATCAAGCATCATGACGACGAACAGGAACAGCACCATGACCGCGCCCACGTAAACCAGCACCAGCGTGATGGCTAGAAACTCCGCTTCCGCGAGAATCCAAATGCCTGCGCTCGAGAAAAACGCCAGCACCAGAAACAGCGCCGAATGTACCGGATTGCGCGCCGTGATCACCCGCGCGGCAGCGAATACAAGAATCACGGCGAACATATAAAATACGATCTTTTCGGCGCTCATACTTCGTCTCGGATCCTATCGATATCCAGCATCCGCCGCGCGGTCTGCGGCGATCTGCTGCTCGTATCGGTCACCGATTGCGAGCAGTTTTTCCTTGGTCATGATCTGCTCGCCACGGTTTTCGAAGTGATACTCGTAGATACGCGTCTCTACGATGGAATCCACCGGGCAAGCCTCTTCGCAGAAGCCGCAGAAAATACATTTGAACAAATCGATGTCATAGCGCGTGGTGCGCCGGGTGCCGTCGGCGCGCGCCTCGGAATCGATGGTGATTGCCAATGCCGGACAAACCGCCTCACAGAGTTTGCACGCAATACACCGTTCTTCGCCGTTCGGATAACGGCGCAGCGCATGCAGACCACGAAAACGCGCTGATTGCGGTGCACGTTCCTCCGGGTATTGCACCGTGATCTTGCGCGAAAACAGATAACGGCCCGTCAACTTCAAGCCCAGAATCAGCTCGAACAAGAGGAGACTTTTCACCCAATGTTTCAGTGATCGCATGTCGTGATCCTCCCTAATCGAACCAGGGGGGTAGCTTGCCGACGACCGCGGCCGCCAACACCACCAGCCAGACGATGGTCACCGGAATGAATACTTTCCAACCCAAGCGCATGATCTGATCATACCGGTAGCGCGGAAACGTCGCCCGAAACCACAAAAAGCAGAACATGAAGAAGGCGGTCTTCGCCAGCAACCAGACCAGCGGCGGAACCCACGACAACAACGGCGCCAGCGGCGTACCCTCCACCGGAGACAGCCATCCGCCCCAGAACATCAAGGCCGCCAAAATCGAGATCATGATGATATTGGCGTATTCGGCGAGGAAGAACACGGCAAACGTCATCCCCGAATACTCAACGTGGAATCCTGCGACGATTTCCGACTCCCCTTCGGCGACATCGAACGGCGCACGGTTGGTTTCCGCGACGCCGGAAATGAAATAAACCACGAACAGCGGTAATAACGGCAGCCAGAACCAGTGCAGCAGACCGCCGGATTGGGCATGTACGATGTCACCCAGATTCAAGCTCCGCCCCGCCATCAACACGCCTACCAAGGCGAAGCCCATGGCGATCTCATAGGCGACGATTTGTGCCGCGGAGCGCATTGCACCAAGAAACGAATACTTCGAATTCGACGCCCATCCGGCGACGATCACGCCGTAAACGCCTACCGAGGTGAGCGCCAATATATAAAGGAGACTGGCATCGATATTCGCCAGCACCATTTCATCAGTAAATGGAATCACCGCCCAAGCAGCCAGCGCCGGGCCGATGGATAGAACCGGAGCGAGCACGAACAAGAAACGGTTCGAATTGGTGGGGACGATGATTTCCTTGAACAACAGCTTCAAGGCGTCTGCGATCGGTTGCAACAAACCGCCCGGCCCGACGCGGTTCGGACCCAGCCGCACCTGCATATAGCCAATCACCTTGCGCTCGGCGTAAGTCAGGTACGCCACGGCCAACATCAGAGGCGTGAGGATAATTCCGATTTTGACCAGTATGTAGAAAATGTCCGCCATCGGATTCCGTTACTCCGCCGTCAGCTCGATGTCGCCGAACATCGGTCCCAAACGAGCCGAAGCCGCGGTCCCGCTTGGCAGCCAGACACAGTCGTCCGCGACCGTGTCATCGATGATCAATTCCACGCTGGTATAGGCATTTCCCTGCCGTAGCAAAACTCGATCGGCCCCGACCAGACCGAGTCGCTGGGCCACACCGGTATTGACCCTGGCCTGCTCGTCCCGCGCATCCCGCGTCCGCTGCAAACTGGGTGAATTACGGGTCAATGAATCCTGGGCATAAGGATTCACGCCTGCGATTCTGATCAGACCCTCTTGCGTCGGAGTTGACTCGGGCCAGGCGGTGATCGCGGCCACGTTGTCGGGTTGCGAATCATCCATTTGCTTTCGAAGTTCTTCCAACACCTGATCCGGCGAAACGTATTCGAACCCGTCGAGCTCCAGATAGTTTCCCAGCACCCTCATTACTTTCCATCCTGGGCGGGCTTCACCCGGCGGGGCCACGGCGCCGGCCGTACTTTGCCAACGCCCTTCTGCATTCACCAGCGTGCCCGACGTCTCCCCGGCAGCCGCGATCGGTATCAGCACATGGGCGTACTCTCGGATCGGATCGTGCTCGAATGCGCTGAAGGCGACCACGAATTCCGCGCTATCCAATGCCAATCGGGCAGCCGCTGGATCATAACAATCATATTCAGGTTCGATGCCATAAAGCAGCATGGCCTTGCGCGGTTGCGCTATCATCTCCGCCGAGTTCAGCCCGGTTTCGCGTTGGCCGCCCCCGGGGGCGCGGTGCGGAACCGCGCCCGCCAGCCATGCGCCCGCCGCGTTGGCGCCATCGCTCAGCAGACCGAACGTCGAACCACTGGCCTGCGCGAGTGCAACGGCGAGCACGCGCAGTTGCTCGAACTTGGGGTGCGCGATCGCCTGCGGTCCGAGCAGTACGCTGCTGCGCGTACCATCGTGCAAGCCCTTGGCCATTTCTCGCAAACCCGTTTCCGTGGGAGCCGAATCCAAAAGCGCATCCAGTACGCGCGGAGTAGACTTCCCGAGTTCGCGCAATGCACGCAGAATCCCCGCCAGAGCTTCGACCATTTCATCGGGTCGGCAAATCGCGGTGCCCGCCACAGAAAAATTGAACTCGAACGCACGACCGTTGACCGCGAACACACGTGCGCCCCGCAGTGCGGCCTTGCGCAAACGGTGCGCTGCGATCGGTTGCTCTTTGCGCACGTTCGAACCAATCAGCAATACCGAATCGAGCCGTTCCAGATCTTCGATCGATTGGCCGAGCCAAGGGAACACCGGCGCCTGATCCGAGCCGGAAAAATCGACTTGCCGCAACCGATGATCGATATTGTGACTGCCGAGGCCCCGCATCACGCGCTGCAGCAAATACATCTCTTCGACGGTTGCGTTGGGCGACACCAGAGCGCCCAGTTGTTCGGGTCCGTGTCCCCTGACGACCTCTCGGATGCCAGTCGCGATCGCGTGCAGCGCGGTATCCCAGTCGCAGGGCACCCAGTTTTCATGCTGCCGGATCATAGGGGTAAGCAAACGTCTGCTGCTTTTCAGTCCCTCGTAACTGAATCGGTCCCGATCAGAAATCCAACACTCGTTGATTGCCTCCATGTCTCTCGGCACCACACGATTCACCGAATTGCGCAATGTGTGAAGATGCGTGTTGGAGCCAATGCAGTCGTGCGAGGCAATGCCGGCATGCTGCGTCAGCTCCCAGGCTCGCGCAGTCATACGGGATGGCTTGGCATTCAGTGCGCCAACCGGGCAAAGGTCGATTACATTGCCGGACATTTCAGAATCGACCGTGCCTTCTACATAGGTGGTGATGCGCATATTTTCGCCGCGTCCAGGCGCGCCCAACTCCATCACTCCGGCGATTTCCTGACCGAATCGCACGCAACGCGTGCAATGTATGCAGCGGGTCATGTCGGTGGAAATCAGCGGCCCGATGTTCTTGTCGGCGACCACTCGTTTGCCTTCGTTGTAGCGTGAAATATCCCGGCCGTAGCCCATCGCTACGTCCTGCAACTCGCACTCACCGCCTTGATCGCAGATCGGACAATCGAGCGGATGATTGATCAGCAAGAACTCCATCGTGCCCCGCTGCGCTTCCAGCGCTTTCGGAGAGCGAGTGAAAACCTTCATCCCTTCCATGACTGGAGTCGCGCAGGCAGGCAAGGGTTTCGGCGCCTTTTCGACCTCGACCAGACACATGCGGCAGTTGGCCGCAATCGAAAGCTTGGAGTGGTAACAGAAACGCGGAATGCGGATACCGGCTTCGTCGGCTACTTCAATCACCATGGCGCCCTTACGGGCCTGCAGGGCAACCCCATCGATCTCCACATTGACTTTTGAATCGTCGTTCATGCCGCCACGTATTCGTTAGTGATCTGCTGCTGGTCGGACCAGGCATTTGCCGTGATCGATGTGATGTTGAAATTCCGCTCGATAGTGCTTGATGAAACTTTGCACCGGCATCGCGGCCGCATCCCCCAAAGCGCAGATCGTGCGGCCGCCTATTTTGCCGGCTATATCATCGAGCATATCGAGATCCTGCTGACAGCCCTCCCCATGCTCGATTCGATGCACGACCCGCGCAAGCCAACCGGTGCCCTCGCGACAAGGCGTGCACTGCCCGCACGACTCCTGCATGTAGAAATGCGAAAGATTCTCCAGGACTTTTACCATACAGGTCGTTTCGTCCATCACGATCACGGCGCCGGAACCGAGCATGGAGCCCGCCTTGGATATGGAGTCGTAATCCATATCGACATCGAGCATGAGCTCCCCCGGCAGGACCGGCACGGAAGAACCGCCTGGAATGACGGCTTTGAGTTTACGGCCGCCGCGCATACCACCGGCCATCTCGAGCAATTCAGCAAACGGCGTGCCCAGCGGAATCTCGTAATTGCCCGGGCGCTCGACGTGACCCGATACGCAGAAAATCTTCGATCCGCCGTTGTTTGGTTTACCGATGTCGAGAAACCATTTGCCGCCGTTTTTCAGAATCGCAGGCACCGAAGCGAGGGACTCAGTGTTATTGATCGTCGTCGGCCTACCGTAGAGACCGTAATTGGCTGGGAACGGCGGTTTGAACCGCGGCTGACCTTTTTTGCCTTCCAGCGATTCCAACAGCGCCGTTTCCTCGCCGCAGATATACGCGCCGGCACCCAAATGATTGTAAAGTTCGAAATCGAAACCCGATCCCAGCAAGTCGCGACCGAGATACCCGGCCGCACGGGCTTCCTCGATGGCCGCCTCGGTTCGCTCGTAGGGCTCCCAGAACTCGCCGCGGATGTAGTTGTACCCCACTGTCGCACCGATGGTGTAACCGGCGATGATCATACCTTCGACCAAAGCATGCGGGTTGTAGCGCAAGATGTCGCGATCTTTGCACGTGCCGGGCTCCCCTTCGTCGGAATTGCATACGATATATTTCTGGCCCGGTGCGTTGCGCGGCATGAAGCTCCACTTCACGCCCGTGGGGAAACCGGCGCCGCCACGACCTCGCAGCGCGGAAAGCTTCAGTTCTTCAATGATGGTTTCGGGCGCCGTCTTTTCCCGCAGGATACGCTCCAACACTTGGTAGCCGCCCGCAGATCGATAGGCGTTCAGCGTCCACGGTTGCTCGTGGCTCAAGTTGTTGAAACAGATCTCGTTGCTCATAAGCTCGCCGTGCCCTAGTCCAATTGGTCCAGGATCTGATCGATGCGTTCGGGGGTCAGGTTCTCATAGTATGTCTTGCCGATCATGCACATCGGCGCGCCGACGCAGGCGCCAAGACATTCAACTTCCTTGATCGTGAATTTCCCGTCCGGGGTTACCTCTCCGAGTTCCACGCCAAGCTTTTGCTTAAGGTACTCGATGGTCTGCTCCGAGCCACTCAGCATGCAGGAAATGCTGTTGCAAACGCAGATTTTGTGACGACCCACTGGCTTGAGCTCGTACATGGCATAGAATGTCGCGACCTCGTACACCGCGATCTTTGGCATGTCGAGATAGTTAGCAACCGCTTGGATCAAGTCCGCGCTCAGCCAGCCTCCGTTCTGATCCTGCGCGATACGCAACGCCGCCATTACCGCCGATTGCTTCTGATCCTGTGGATATTTCGCGATCCAACGGTCGATCTCAGTCCGGGACGCTTCCGTCAGCAACTGTTCCGGGACGGCCTCGGTTTGCAATCTCACCGGTCGACCTCCCCGAACACAATGTCCTGCGTGCCGATTACCGCGACCACGTCTGCCAGCATGTGGCCTCGCACCATTTCATCCAACGCCGACAGATGCGCGAACCCCGGTGCCCGGATCTTCACCCGGTACGGTTTGTTCGCGCCGTCAGAAATCAGATAGACCCCGAATTCTCCTTTCGGGTGTTCGATCGCGGCATATGCTTCCCCGGCCGGCACACAGAAACCTTCAGTGAACAATTTGAAATGATGGATCAACGCTTCCATGTCGTCCTTCATATCTTCACGTTTCGGCGGCGTGATCTTATGGTCCTCCAGCATCACCGGACCAGGGTTGGCGCGCAGCCACTCGATGCACTGCCGCACGATTCGGTTCGACTGCCGCATCTCTTCCATACGCACCAGATAGCGGTCGTAGCAGTCACCCTCTTTGCCGATCGGGACATCGAAATCCATTCGATCATAGACTTCATAAGGCTGTTTCTTGCGCAGGTCCCATTCAACGCCCGAGCCGCGCAGCATGGGTCCCGAGAAACCCAACTGCAACGCCCGCTCCGGCGAGACGACCCCGATTCCGACCGTACGCTGTTTCCAGATACGGTTGTCGGTGAGCAACGTCTCATACTCGTCGACATAAGTGGGGAAACGTTCAGAGAAGTCTGCCAGGAAATCCAAGAGCGATCCGCTGCGCGCTTCGTTCAAGCGCTCTGCATCCTTACGGCTGCGCCAGCGGCTTTGTTCATACTGCGGCATGGACTGCGGAAGATCGCGATAGACACCGCCGGGACGATAATAGGTTGCGTGCATGCGGGCGCCCGAAACCGCCTCATAGCAGTCCATCAGATCTTCGCGCTCGCGAAACGCATATAAAAAGACGGTCATCGCGCCGACGTCGAGGGCATGGGCGCCGAGCCAGAGCAGGTGATTGAGAATGCGCGTTATCTCGTCGAACAGCACCCGGATGTACTGTGCCCGGATCGGCGCCTGGATGCCCAGCAATTTTTCGATGGCAAGCACATAGCCGTGCTCATTGCACATCATGGACACGTAATCGAGCCGATCCATGTACCCGATGCTCTGGTTGTAGGGTTTGCTTTCCGCCAGCTTTTCCGTAGCCCTATGCAACAGCCCGATGTGCGGATCGGCACGCACGATCACTTCGCCGTCCATCTCCAACACCAGGCGTAATACGCCATGGGCAGCGGGATGCTGCGGACCGAAGTTGAGAGTCAGGTTTCGAAGCTCAGGCATCCGTAGGAGTTCCTTCCGGTTCCCGTCCGTCATACCGATGATCGGAACGGATTACCCTGGGCACCAGCACCCGTGGTTCAATGCTCACCGGTTGGTAGATCACGCGCTGCTTTTCGGGATCGTAGCGAACCTCCACCTGCCCGATGAGCGGGAAATCCTTCCGGAAAGGATGCCCGATGAAACCGTAATCCGTCAGGATCCTGCGCAAATCGGGATGTCCATTGAACATGATGCCGAAGAGATCGAACGCCTCACGCTCGTACCAATTGGCCGAACTCCAAACCGGGGTCACCGAATCCAGCGATGGAAAGTCTTCATCGGCGATGAACGCCCGCACCCGCACACGGTGATTCAGGCTAACCGAAAGCAATTGGTAAGCCACCGCGAAACGCGCTCTCCCGGCATCGTTGCGTGTGTCGGAACGGTCGCGATCGACGCCGCGGCTGAATCCGGTATCCGTGGCGGCATCGGTTTTCCACTCCGCATCTCCGAGTGTGGAATAGTCGACGCCGCACAGATCCATCAGACATTCGAATCGAAAGTCCGTCTCGTCGCGCAGGGCGCGGCAAACCTCGAGGATCGACCGAGCGTCGAGATCCATGCAGATTTCGCCGCGGTCGCGGCGAATGGACTTCGCCACGGCGTTGAAACGCGCGTGCAGATTGTCAGCCAGTTTTTGTATGGCAGCCATATGGAATCTATCCGCGCTTCAACGAGCGATGGTATTGGTACGCCTGATTTTGTTTTGCAGCTGGATAATGCCGTAGAGCAGCGCCTCGGCAGTTGGCGGACAGCCGGGTACATAGACATCGACCGGCACAATCCGGTCACAACCGCGGACGACTGAATACGAGTAGTGATAATAGCCACCGCCATTGGCGCAGGAGCCCATGGATATGACCCAACGCGGTTCAGCCATCTGGTCGTACACTTTGCGCAATGCGGGCGCCATCTTGTTACACAGGGTGCCGGCCACGATCATGACGTCGGATTGCCTTGGACTCGGGCGAAACATCACGCCGAACCGATCCAGATCGTAACGCGCCGCGCCGGCGTGCATCATTTCCACCGCGCAACATGCGAGCCCGAACGACATGGGCCACATCGAACCCGTACGAGCCCAGTTGATGAGCTTGTCGGCGCTGGTCGTGACCCAGCCTTTTTCGAGCAGGCCCTCTATTCCCATTCCAGCGCCCCCTTCTTCCATTCGTAAATAAAGCCGATCACCAGAATGCCCAGAAAAACCATCATGGACCAGAATCCGAACCAGCCAAGATGACCCAGGACAACGGCCCAGGGGAATAGGAACGCGATTTCCAGGTCAAACAGAATGAAAAGGATGGCAACCAGGTAATAGCGCACGTCAAAGGTCATGCGCGAATCTTCGAAGGCTTCGAATCCGCATTCGTAAGGCGAGAGCTTGGCGCTGTCGGGACGATTCGGCGCCAGCACATAGCCGACGATCATCGGCACGCTACCAAACAGGATCCCGATTATGATGAAGACCAAAATGGGCAGATAATTTCCGAGCATCGCGCTTCCATCCCCCCGCCCTGGCTGTTCCAACTCGGACACGCCCGAGTCAACCTTATCGTTATCGGTTTATGGCGCTAACACAAAATCACAGAGTGCGAGGCAGTCTAGGCTAGTTCGTTTCAGACTGTCAAGTTTCTGAAACGGCGAAAATATTTTATAAATCAGGGACTTTTGCGCCTTCTAGGGGCATAAAAACTTTCTGTTTCAGTGGTATCTTGCGGATGCGCGCAAGCCTGCCGGATAGCAGCCGCAACGAATGCAAAATCCAGAAATCGGTTCGGGCCGGACGGCCCGAACGACGGAACTACTACAAGCGTACCTTACATATGGTGCCGATGGCCGGAGTCGAACCGGCACGGCTTTCGCCACCGCCCCCTCAAGACGGCGTGTCTACCAATTCCACCACATCGGCGTACAAAGCGCGCGCGATTGTACTACGTTCGCGGCAAATGGTCAGCCGCCAACTATTCGGTCGGCGGTTTCGGGACATCGCTGCCGGCGTTGTCCGCCGGCGGCGCTGGAGCTGCCGGTTGCGTTTCACCGGGCTTGGCTGGCGTGCCGGGCGACGGTGCGGTATCGGCCGGCGCACCTGGAATAGCCGGGGATTGCGGCGCGCCCGGCAAGAGCGAGGATGACGTTGCCGGGCGGGACGCCATAATCGCCAGCGCCAGACTGACGACAAAGAATAACGTCGCCAGCACCGCCGTGGCGCGACTCAGAAACGAGGCGGAACCCCGCGCGCCGAATACGCTGCTCGATGAGCCACTGCCGAAGGCAGCCCCCGCGTCAGCGCCTTTACCGTGCTGCAAAAGCACCAGAGCGATCAAACCGATCGCCAGCAAAACATGAAACACCATCAACACCGTGTGCAGCATCAGCTAAGTCCAGTTTCAGTCGGCAGCCTGGCAGATCGCCAGGAACTCTTCAGCCTGTAGCGACGCGCCGCCAATGAGGCCGCCGTCGATATCTGGCTGTGAAAACAGCTCGGTGGCGTTGGCGCCTTTGACGCTGCCGCCATATTGAATGATCAGGTTTTCAGCCACGCCAGCGTCATGCTTGGCCAGCATGGCGCGGATGAACGCATGCACTTCCTGCGCTTGGGCCGGACTGGCGGTTTTACCGGTGCCGATCGCCCACACCGGCTCGTATGCGACCACTGCATCGGCGAAGGCGGCAATGCCCTCGAGTTTCAGGACGGCGTCGAGTTGTCGTTCCACCACCTGTTCGGTCGTGCCGGCTTCCCGCTCTTCCAACAACTCGCCAACGCAAAGAATGGGGATCAGACCGTTTCGACGCGCGGCCGCAAAACGGCGCGCGACCAGTTCGTCGGTTTCAGCATACAGGCTGCGACGTTCGGAGTGGCCGACGATGGCATAACGACAACCGAACTCCTTCAGCATCGAGCCCGCGACTTCACCGGTATAGGCGCCGCTGTCCTGATCGCAGACATTTTGGCCGCCGACGGCAATACGTGAGCCTTCGGCCATGCGCGCGACTTCCGGAATGTATACGGCAGGCGGACATACCGCCACGCCGGCAGAACGCACCGAGTCCAGCCCTTGCTTGATGCCGTCCATCAGGCTGCGGACACTGTTCAAGGATCCGTTCATCTTCCAGTTGCCGGCGACCAGTGTTCCGCGCATGTCGTCTCCCGATTTGTAATTCGTTGGAAAGTCAAAAAATGACGGCAAGCTTACCGGCGCAGCGTAGGGAAATCAATGATTACAGGCTCTTGGCTTCAACTGCGTGACGTACCGCATCGGCAAGTCGCTGTGCCAGCAGGTTGACTTCCTTGCCATCCTGGCCCTCCACCATGACCCGCACCAGCGGCTCGGTGCCGGACAATCGCAATAGCACACGGCCACGGTCGGCCAAGGACGACTCCACATCATGCACCGCCGAAGAAATGGACGTGTTCGAGTCCAAATCGAGCCGCTCCGGCAGCGGCACGTTGACCAGGCACTGGGGATATTTTTGCATGCCGTGTTTCAGCTCCTGCAAAGTGCGTCCGCTCGCAACCATCGCCGCCAATACCTGCAGTGCCGATACGGTGCCGTCGCCGGTGCTGGTGCGGTCGAGGCAGATAATGTGTCCTGAACCTTCGCCGCCTAGCATCGAGCCGTTGGACTGAAGCAGTTCCATCACGTAGCGGTCACCCACTCGAGCCCGCAGGAATCCAAGCCCGAGCTTGGAAAGCGCATGCTCAAGGCCGAGGTTGCTCATCAATGTTCCCACCACCGGACCGCGTAACTGACCGGCGGCGTGGCGGTCTGCGGCAATGATGTACAGTAACTCGTCGCCGTCCACCAGTTCGCCGGCGTGATCCACCATAATCACGCGGTCGCCGTCGCCGTCGAGCGCGATGCCGGCCTGCGCGCCGTGCTCGAGCACGGCCTGCTGCAGCCGCGCCGGGCTGGTCGATCCGCAATCGCGGTTGATATTGAGTCCGTCCGGGTCGGTGCCGATGCGGATCACATCCGCACCCAACTCCTCGAACACGTCCGGGCTGACATGGTAAGTGGCGCCATTGGCGCAATCGACCACCAGTTTCATGCCATCGAGACTCATACCCATAGGGATGGTGCTTTTACAGAATTCGATGTAACGACCGGGGGCGTCCTCGACGCGCCACGCTTTTCCCAGCGCGGCCGATTCCACCGTCTCCATGGGCCGGTCCAGCTCGGCCTCGATCTCCAACTCGACGGCATCGGCGAGCTTGGTGCCGTCGCCGGAGAAGAATTTAATACCATTATCCGCATGTGGGTTATGGGACGCGCTGATCACGATGCCAGCATCCGCGCGAAAAGTGCGGGTAAGGTAGGCGATGGCCGGCGTCGGCATCGGACCGAGTAAATGCACGTCCACGCCTGCAGCGGATAGTCCGGCCTCCAGCGCCGATTCGAGCATGTACCCTGAAATGCGCGTGTCCTTGCCGATCAGTACCTTGCCGCCGTCGCCGGCGTGCCGCCCCAAAACCCGGCCGGCTGCCCAACCAAGCTTGAGCATGAATTCCGCCGTTACCGGCGGTTGCCCCACCCGCCCGCGGATACCGTCCGTGCCGAAATACTTACGATCCATTGCACCCTCTATTCGTGTAAGGCGTCCAACCGCCAAGGATACTCGATTTGGGGTAGCGGAATCACCGCGCATCCCGCACGGCGTCCACAATCCGCACCGCATCGACCGTCGCCCGAACGTCGTGGCTGCGAATAACGCGCGCTCCCTGTTGGGCCGCAATCACAGCCGCAGCGACACTGCCGTGGGTACGCGCTTCGACCGGTGCATCGAGGATGGCGCCGATCATGCTCTTGCGCGAAATCCCGACCAACAGTGGCAACCCGATGTCGCCCAACTCACCCAAGCGCCGCAACAGGGTCAAATTGTGTAGCAGCGATTTTCCGAACCCGAAACCCGGATCCAGTATCAAGCGTGCACGTTGAATCCCGGCTTCCTCACACGCAACCGCCCGGTCGGCCAGGAAACCCTGCACCGTGCTCACCACATCGTCGTATTGCGGCGCCTCCTGCATCGTCCTGGGTTCGCCGCGCATGTGCATGAGACAGATAGCGGCGTTCGAAGCAGCTGCGGCATGCAAGGCGCCGTCCTCGCGCAAGGCCCGAACATCGTTGATGAGCCCGGCGCCCGCAGCGACCGCCGCGCGCATCACTTGCGGTTTGCTGGTGTCGACAGAGATCACGATGTCGGGAAACGTGTGCGCGAGGGCTTCAACGACCGGCACGACCCGTTCCAGTTCTGCGGCAGCATCGACAGGTGCAGCCCCGGGACGCGTGGATTCGCCGCCGACATCTATGATGGTGGCCCCCTCTTCGACCATCCGGCTGGCATGATCCAAAGCCCGCTGGGGCGCAATGAATCTGCCGCCGTCGGAAAACGAATCCGGCGTGACATTCAATACCCCCATGACGTGGGTGCGATTCAAATCCAGCGTCAGGGCGCCGCAACGGAGAATGTGGTTCATACGATGAGACGGAGGTTGGAAACGGCGGTCGCAAATGAAAAGCGGCGGGAATTCCCGCCGCTCGCTCGGTACCACGCCGTTCTTTTAGTGCTCGCTGGCCGGTCCACCGATCGGACCCTGGTCGGCACCCTTGCCATCGGTCACGGGTGCGCTGCCGCCACGCGGTGGCTGCTGGTCGTCGGTCCATTCGGCCGGCGGCCGCGGTGGCCTGCCTTCCATGATGTCTTTGATCTGATCCGCATCGACGGTTTCGTAACGGATCAGCGCCTGCGCCATGATTTCGAGTTTGTCGTTGTTCTCCTCGAGAATCCGGCGTGCACGCGCATACGTCGTATCGATGATATGACGTACCTCTTCATCAATCTGACGTGCCGTACCGTCGGAGATGTTCTTGTGCTGGGTCACCGTGTGGCCCAGAAACACCTCGCCGTCTTCTTCGCCATAGGCCAAGGGACCCAGTTTGTCGGACAGGCCCCACTTGGTGACCATGTTGCGCGCAATGTCGGTAGCGCGTTTGATGTCGTTCTGCGCGCCCGTCGTGACCCGGTCATTGCCGAAAATCAGCTCTTCCGCGATACGGCCGCCGAACAGACTGCACAGTGAGCTTTCCAACCTGCGCTTGCTGTAGCTGTAGCGGTCTTCCTCGGGCAGAAACATCGTCACCCCGAGCGCACGCCCGCGGGGGATGATCGACACTTTGTAGACCGGATCGTGATCCGGAACGCTGAGCCCGACGATGGCGTGCCCCGCTTCATGGTACGCAGTGAGCTTTTTCTCGTCTTCGCTCATGACCATGGACTTGCGCTCCGCGCCCATCATGATCTTGTCCTTGGCGCGTTCGAAATCGTCCTGGGTCACCAGCCGCTTGTTGGCGCGGGCTGCAAACAACGCCGCCTCATTCACCAGATTGGCCAGATCAGCGCCGGAGAATCCCGGCGTGCCGCGGGCGATGACGACCGGGTTGACGTTGTCTCCCAGCGGCACTTTGCGCATGTGCACCCGCAGAATCTGCTCGCGACCGCGCACATCGGGCAAGGGCACGACCACCTGGCGATCAAAACGCCCGGGCCGCAGCAGCGCCGGATCGAGCACATCGGGACGGTTGGTGGCGGCAATCACGATCACGCCCTCATTGCCTTCGAACCCATCCATTTCCACCAGCAACTGGTTCAATGTCTGCTCGCGCTCGTCATGTCCGCCACCAAGACCGGCGCCACGATGACGACCAACCGCGTCGATTTCATCGATGAAAATGATGCACGGGGCATGCTTCTTGGCTTGTTCGAACATGTCGCGAACGCGCGACGCGCCCACGCCCACGAACATTTCAACGAAATCAGAACCGGAAATCGTGAAAAACGGCACCTTGGCTTCGCCGGCAATGGCTTTGGCCAACAGCGTTTTGCCGGTACCGGGGGAACCGACCATGAGCACGCCGCGGGGAATCTTGCCGCCGAGTTTCTGAAACTTGCCTGGGTCGCGCAGGAATTCGACCAACTCGCCGACTTCTTCCTTGGCTTCGTCGACACCGGCCACATCGGTGAACGTGACCTTGACCTGATCTTCTCCCAACATGCGGGCGCGGCTTTTGCCGAATGACATCGCGCCACGGCCACCAGCGCCGCCCTGCATCTGGCGCATAAAGAAGATCCAGACACCGATCAGGAGCAACATCGGGAACCAGGAAATGAAGATCTGGGCCCAGATGGACTGTTTGTCGGGCGCAGCGGCATTGATCTCGACGTTGTTATCGAGCAGATCCTTGATCATGCCTTTCTCGTCACCCGGCGGGGTAAACGTGACGAAGCGCTCGCCGCTTGCGCGCTGTCCGGTGACGGTACGGCCATCGATCTTCACGTCCTTGACGTTGCCGTTACGCACCTGTTCGAGGAACTGGCTGTAGGCAATAGTGCTCGAAGGCTGCGAACTGGGTCCGAAGCTGTTGAACACGGACATCAAGATCACCGCGATGATGATCCAAAGGATTAAATTCTTCGCCATGTCGTTCAAGGCATATACCTCGTTTGCACCTGGTGCCAGCCTTCAAAGCCAGCCGGTTTTGTACGGCAAACGCGCCGTAAGACAACTACTTAAAACCTTACTACAGAACCTTATCGCGGGCCAGCGCATACACTTCCCGGGACCGCGCCCGTGATGCCTTGGGCTTTCGGAACAAGACCTTGCGGAAACGCCCGCGCAATAGCCGGGAAAACTCATCGAATCCGGCGCCTTGAAACACTTTCACCAGCAAGTCCCCGCCCGGTCTAAGGACCTCGTCGCCCAGCGCCAGCGCCAATTCCGCCAAGTGCATCGCGCGCGGCTGATCGACAGCGTTCATACCGCTGATATTGGGCGCCATATCCGACATTACAAGGTCTACCGGCTGGTCGCCCAAGGCAGCGCGCAATTGCGCCAATACAGCCGTTTCGCGGAAATCGCCCTGCAGTATCGTCGTACCCGGTATCGGCTCCATGGGAAGAATATCAAGCGCGAATACGCGACCCGTGTCACCTACCGCCTTCACGGCATACTCGGACCAGCTACCCGGGGCCGCACCAAGATCGACTACGACCATACCCGGGTTCAAGATACGGTCTTTTTCCTGGATCTCGATCAGCTTGTAGATCGCACGGCCACGATGACCCTCTTTTTGCGCCCGTTGCACATAGGGATCATCGAAATGTTCCTTGAGCCAGCGGCGACTGCTTTTGCTACGAGCCATCGCCCGCACCCACGGTGGAGGCACGGCGGCGAAAACCCAACGCGACCAAGCGCATCGATGTCGCGCCGCCTTGCGACGGCCATGCTACACTTGCCGCCCTTCCGGTCCTTCCAGATTCAGCTGTCATGAAATTAAGTGAAAAACAAAAGCGGCATCTACGCGGTCTCGCACACCAGCGCAAACCGGTGGTCATCGTAGGCGACAAGGGCCTGACCCCTTCCGTACTGCGTGAAATCGAACTGTCCCTGGCGCACCACGAATTGCTCAAAATCCGAATCAACGCTGGCGATCGTAGTGGACGGGAAGCCATTCTCGACCAACTGCGTAGCGCCACGGGCGCAGAACTGGTGCAACGCATCGGTCATGTCGCCATCGTGTATCGTGCGGCCGAACGGCCCGTTATCCAACTGCCGCGCTAACCGACGGTGCCGCGGCGATCACCATCGACCGGGACCAAGCCGAACGCAACCAGTGCCAAGGCCAAGATACTGACGATCAGAAACAGTGTGGAGGATACGCCGTGCAGCATCGCAAAGCTCTCTGCGCCGGCGCCGCCCTGGGCTTTGAGGGCCGCCATGCGCGGTTGCAGCACGAATTCCCCGAAAGCGGTTACAGCCAGCATGACGATCAAGGCATAGACTCGCCAGCCACGCCAACCGCTACGTATCACTTGACCGATCAGTAGCAACACGCCGCACACCAGCCCCAGATAGGCGACAATGCCGAAGAGTCTACCCGCCAGCATACCTGCCAATTGGCGATCATCGAGCACCGCGAACAATGTCGGCGCGACAAGATAGCCGACCGTCCACATCGACCCCGCCCACAGCGTCAGCAAGATTCTTTCACCGACCCGCATACGCAAGACCTGCCCGGCCGCCGCCGCGCGCAAGATCAGACATACCGTACTTCTGCGATTTCGTATTCCTTTTCACCGCCCGGCGCACGCACCACCGCGATATCGCCCTCGGCCTTGCCGATCAGTGCCCGCGCAATCGGCGAACTGACCGATATCATGCCTTGCTTGATGTCCGCTTCGTCCTCGCCGACGATCTGATAAGTCACTTCTTCACCGGTTTCCTCATCGACCAGGTCGACCGTAGCGCCGAAAACGACTTTGCCGCCGGCGTTGAGTTTGGTGACGTCGATCACTTGCGCGTTCGATAACTTGGATTCGATTTCGCGTATACGCCCTTCGATAAAGCCCTGTTGTTCACGGGCGGCATGGTACTCCGCGTTTTCCTTGAGATCGCCATGGGCCCGCGCTTCGGCGATCGCCTGGATCACCTTTGGGCGCTCGACGTTTTTGAGTTGCTTGAGTTCGACGCGAAGCTTCTCCGCGCCGCGGGCGGTCAATGGTACCTTGGTGGTCATACGGCGCTTTCCTTGTGCAGATCCTGGAGGCGATTCACGGCGGCGACAGCGTCCAAATGCAGCAATGCCATGCAGGTGGCTTCACCGCCGGCGAGCGTGGTCGCATAGGTGACCTTATGCTGCAGAGCGCTACGTCGTATGGTGTAGGAATCGGCGACGGCCTGTTTACCTTCCGTCGTGTTGACGATGAAACTGATCTCATCGTTCTTGATCATGTCCACGATATGCGGCCGGCCTTCGTTGACCTTGTTCACGACCATGCACGGCACACCCGCCTCATATAGGGCGGTTGCCGTGCCACGGGTGGCAAAAATCTCGAATCCGAGTTTGTCCAGATCCCGGGCCACCTGCACCGCATCTTCCTTGTCCCGATCGCGCACGCTGATGAAGGCCCGACCGGTCGTGGGCAAAGACACGCCCGCGCCCAACAGCGCTTTGGCGAATGCTTCGCCGAAGCTGCGTCCGACGCCCATGACTTCGCCGGTGGATTTCATCTCCGGGCCGAGAATCGTATCCACGCCGGGGAATTTGATGAACGGGAACACCGCTTCTTTCACTGCAAAATACGACGGCACACGTTCAGTCGTGAAATTCTGCTTCTTGAGCGACTGACCCACCATACAGCGCGCTGCGATCTTGGCCAGCGGCGCGCCGATCGCTTTCGAAACGAACGGAACGGTGCGCGATGCCCGCGGGTTCACTTCCAGGATGTAGACCTTCTCGTCCTGAATGGCGAACTGCGTATTCATCAGCCCGACGACCTTGAGCTCGCGGGCCATTTTCGCCACTTGTTCACGTAACTCGTCCTGTACTTGCTTGGACAGCGTATAGGGCGGCAACGAACACGCTGAATCGCCCGAGTGCACGCCGGCTTGTTCGATATGTTCCATGATGCCGCCGATGACCACGTCCTCGCCGTCGCAAATCGCGTCCACGTCGACTTCGACCGCGTCATCCAGGAAACGATCGAGCAGCACCGGAGATTCGTTGGAAACCTGCACGGCGTCGCGCATATAACGATTCAGGTCGTCTTCGTTGTAGACGATTTCCATGGCGCGTCCGCCCAGAACGTACGAAGGCCGCACTACCAGCGGATATCCGATTTCTTCGGCCAGACGTACGGCATCGGTCTCGGTGCGCGCCGTGCGATTGGGCGGCTGCAACAAACCGAGTTTATTGAGCATTTGCTGAAACCGTTCGCGGTCTTCCGCGAGATCGATCGAATCCGGACTGGTGCCGATAATGGGCGCCCCCGCCTTCTCCAGGTCCCGGGCCAGCTTCAGCGGCGTCTGACCGCCATACTGAACGATGACACCCTTGGGATTTTCCTTGTGAATGATTTCCAGCACGTCTTCCAATGTCAGCGGCTCGAAGTACAACCGATCCGATGTGTCGTAGTCGGTCGACACGGTTTCCGGATTGCAGTTGACCATGATGGTTTCGTAACCGTCATCGCGACACGCGTGGGAGGCGTGAACGCAGCAATAATCGAATTCGATACCCTGGCCGATCCGATTCGGCCCCCCGCCGAGCACCATGATCTTTTCGGCGTCGGTCGGATCTGCTTCGCATTCCTCCTCGTATGTGGAGTACATATACGCGGTGCGGGTCGCGAATTCCGCCGCGCAGGTATCGACGCGCTTGTAGACCGGCCGCACATTCAACTGATGTCGCAGATCGCGCACGGCGTATTCCGATACACCCAACAGTTGCGCAAGCCGACGATCGGAGAACCCCTTGCGTTTGAGCGCCAGCATCCGCGTCGCATCGAGTTTGTTCATGCCCTCGGAACGCACCTGCTCTTCGAACTCGATCAACTCCTGAATCTGTACCAGGAACCATGGATCGATACCGGTGAGCTCGTGCACTTCATCCATGCCGAGCCCGGCCCGGAACGCATCGCCGATGTACCAGATCCGGTCCGGACCCGGTTCGCGCAATTCGCGGCGAATGATATCGAGTGCACCCTCCTGATCCCGCGCCACTTTTTCGTTGAGGCCGTCGGTGCCGGTCTCGAGGCTGCGCAGCGCTTTTTGCAGCGACTCCTGAAATGTGCGGCCGATTGCCATGGCTTCGCCGACGGACTTCATCTGCGTCGTCAGGCGTGAATTCGCCTTGGGGAATTTCTCGAAGGTAAATCGTGGCACTTTGGTGACCACGTAATCGATCGACGGCTCGAAGGAAGCCGGCGTGATGCCGCCGGTTATTTCATTCTGCAGTTCATCCAGGGTGTATCCCACAGCCAGCTTGGCGGCCACTTTGGCGATGGGAAAACCGGTGGCCTTTGACGCCAGAGCCGAGGACCGGGAAACGCGCGGATTCATCTCGATGATGATCATGCGCCCGTCGTCCGGATTGATGGCGAATTGGACATTCGAGCCACCGGTATCGACGCCGATCTCGCGCAGTACGGCCAATGAGGCGTCGCGCATGATCTGGTATTCCTTGTCGGTCAGGGTCTGCGACGGAGCCACCGTGATGGAATCACCGGTATGGACGCCCATGGCATCGAAATTCTCGATCGAACAGACGATGATGCAATTGTCTTTGCGGTCGCGCACCACCTCCATTTCGAATTCTTTCCAACCCAGCACCGACTCTTCGATCAGCAACTCGTTGGTGGGCGACAAATCCAGGCCACGCTCACAAATCTCGACATACTCTTCCTTGTTATAGGCAATACCACCCCCGGAACCGCCCATTGTGAAGGATGGCCGGATGATGCACGGGAAACCGATGCCCGTGACCACCTGCATGGCTTCCTCCATGCTGTGCGCCATTTCCGAATGGGGCACGCTCAATCCGATGGCGCGCATGGCTTGCCGGAAACGATCTCGGTCCTCGGCTTTGTCAATGGCGTCTTCCGACGCACCGATCAACTCGACACCGTATTTTTCCAATACGCCCTGGTGCGCCAGATCCAGCGCACAATTCAATGCCGTTTGGCCGCCCATGGTCGGCAGCAGGGCATCGGGGCGTTCCTTGTCGATGATGCGTTCGATCGTTTGCCAGCGGATCGGCTCGATATAGGTGGAATCCGCCATCTCCGGGTCGGTCATGATGGTGGCCGGATTGGAATTCACCAGGATGACGCGATAACCCTCCTCGCGCAGCGCTTTGCAAGCCTGTGCGCCGGAATAGTCGAATTCGCACGCTTGGCCGATGACGATCGGCCCGGCGCCGATGATCAGGATGCTATGGATATCGGTTCTTTTCGGCATGTCTCAAATCGCAATGGGTCGACCGCAGTCCGGCGTACGCCGGTCTCACTTGCACTGCGGTGATGAAGGTCGATCAGCTTCAGCGCCGGGCACCAGCCTGCCAGCGCTGTTGCATCAGCTCGATAAAATGGTCGAAAAGAGGCCCGACGTCGTGAGGTCCCGGACTGGCTTCCGGGTGTCCCTGAAAGCTGAACGCCGGATACTCGTTGTGATGAATGCCCTGCAAAGTCTGATCGAACAATGAACGATGGGTGGTGCGCACGTTGTCGGGCAGGGATTTCTCGTCCACTTCGAAGCCGTGGTTCTGGCTGCTGATCATGACCCGGCCGGTTTCCAGATCCTGCACAGGATGATTTGCGCCGTGATGTCCGAATTTCATTTTTGCGGTGCGTCCGCCGCTCGCCAGCCCCAGCAATTGGTGGCCGAGACAGATTCCGAACAGCGGCATGCCGGTATACATGATTTCGCGGATGGCGGTGATGGCGTAGTCGCAGGGTTCCGGATCGCCCGGCCCGTTGGCTAGAAAAACACCGTGGGGCTGCATGGCGAGCACCTCCGGTGCAGGCGTTTGCGCCGGCACCACCGTGAGCTTGCAGCCGCGATCGACGAGCATGCGCAGGATATTCCGCTTGACGCCGAAATCGTAGGCCACGACTTTCCACGGCAACTGTTCGTCGACCGAATCGGGGGCTTGCGGCATGCCACCTTCGAGGCTCCAGGTGCCCTGCACCCAGTTGTACGACTCGGTCGTACTGACTTCCTTCGCCAGGTCCATACCCTTGAGGCCGGGGAATGCGCGGGCGTCGGCAAGCGCCGCATCGGCGTCCACCTCGGCTCCGGCGACAATACAGCCGTTCTGCGCGCCCTTCTCCCGCAGGATCCGGGTCAGGCGACGGGTATCGATATCGCTGATGCCGACCACGCCATTACGGCTGAGGTATTCACCGAGCGATTCGCGGCTGCGCCAATTACTGGCCACGAGCGGCACATCGCGCACAATCAATCCAGCCGCCATGATCCGAGCCGACTCCTCGTCATCCGGGTTGGCGCCGACGTTGCCGATATGGGGATAGGTCAGCGTGACCAGCTGTTTGGAATAGGACGGATCGGTCAGGATTTCCTGATAGCCGGTCATCGCGGTGTTGAACACCACTTCGCCGACAGTCCGACCTTCCGCGCCTACCGAAAGGCCACGGAAAATACTGCCGTCTTCCAGTACCAAAAGGGCTGGGTTACGCAATTTGACCTCCATTCGCGTACAAAGACGGCGGGAGGAACTCCGCGTTCGTCCCGCTCCATCAGATCACCCTGCGGATTGAAGCTTAGTAAACACTCAGGCTGGAGTTAAATTCTAACAACAGGCACAGCGCATTCAAAGCGCCGAACCGCCGTTTCAGCGCAAACCGAGCACATCCTGCATATCGAAACGGCCGTTGCCTTGGTCCATCAGCCACGCGGCCGCGCGCACGGCACCCCGCGCGAACGTCATGCGGCTGGATGCCTTGTGACTGATTTCCACGCGCTCGCCGGTTGCGGCGAACATCACCGTGTGCTCGCCGACAATATCGCCGGCACGAATCGTTTCGAAACCAATGGTCCGGCGGTCGCGCTCGCCGGTACGACCTTCACGCCCATAAACCGCGCAACTTGCCAGATCGCGCCCCAGCGCCTCCGCCACCACTTCGCCCATACGCAGCGCCGTTCCCGACGGTGCGTCGATTTTGTGACGATGGTGGGCTTCGATAATTTCCACATCCGCTTCATCGCCCAGCACCCGAGCCGCCAAATCCAGAAGTTTCAGACAGAGATTCACGCCGACGCTCATGTTTGGTGCGAATACCAACGGGATTTCCGCAGCCGCGGCATCGATCCGGCGCTTATGCTCGGCGCTGAGTCCAGTCGTGCCGATCACCATCCGTTTGCCCGCCTGCCGGCAGATCTCCAGATGAGCGGCCGTGGCTTCGGGGATGGTGAAATCGATCAATACATCGAACTCGCCGGTCAGCTGTTGCAGATCGTCGCCCACCGCTACGCCCAGCTTGCCCAATCCGGCAACCTCCCCGACGTCGGCGCCGATCAGCGAACTGCCCGGCCGATCGACGGCCACGGACAGCTGCAAGGTCTCGGATTCTGAACAAGCCTCGATCAAAGTGCGGCCCATTCGCCCGCCCGCGCCGGTGATGGCAATACGCGTCATGTGTGTGGGAACTCCTTGATGTTCCGAATCCGGCAATGGCACCGCCGGGTCCCGGCCGCACGACTACTTAGCTTTCACGTGAAGTTACGTTCAAAACTTCATGGTTTCGAAAAATTTTTTAACGCCACTCAACCAGGAATGGGCGCGCGGGTTATGGCGCTTGCCGCCAGCCGCAAGGCTGCCGCGAAACTCTTCGAGAATCTCCCGCTGGCGTGCATTCAAGTTCACCGGCGTCTCCACGGCGACCCGGCAGAGCAAATCCCCGGTGGCGCCGCCCCGCACCGGTTTCACGCCTTTACCGCGCAGGCGGAACAACTTTCCGCTCTGTGTCTCGGACGGAATCTTGAGCATGACCTTGCCGTCCAGGGTCGGCACCTCGAGCTCACCGCCCAGGGCGGCGCTCACGAAATCGATTGGCACTTCGCAATGCAGATCGCTGCCGTCGCGCACGAAGATCGCATGTTCCTTGACCCGGATCTGTACATACAGATCCCCTGCGGGTCCGCCCTGCTCACCGGCCTCGCCCTCGCCAGCCAAGCGAATCCGATCACCGGTATCGACCCCGGCGGGAACCTTCACAGACAATGTCTTGTGCTGCTGTTCGCGACCCTGCCCTGCACAGACGATACACGGTTCCGTAATCATCTGGCCGCTGCCATGGCACCGCGGACACGTCTGCTGCACCGAGAAGAAACCCTGCTGCATCCGTACCTGGCCGTGGCCGCCGCAGGTGGTACAGGGAACCGGACTACTGCCCTTGCGGGCGCCGGTGCCGCCACACTCCGCGCACACCACCAAGGTCGGCACTCGAATCTTGACGGTCGTGCCGGCAACCGCTTCTTCCAAGGTCAGATCCAGGTTATAGCGCAAATCGGCGCCACGGAACGCCCTGCCAGCGCGCCCGGGTCCGCCGGCACCGCCAAAAATATCGCTGAAGACGTCGCCGAATATATCGGAGAAACTGAAGCCGCCCGCCGTCGCCCCGGCGCCGAAACCAGGGCCCCCGCTGACACCGGCGTGACCGAATTGATCGTAGGCCGCACGTTTTTGAGGGTCGGACAGCACATCGAAGGCCTCGCGTGCCTCCTTGAACTTGTCTTCCGCTTCCTTGTCTCCGGGGTTACGATCAGGGTGATGCTTCATAGCCATGCGCTTGAAGGCTTTTTTCAGCTCTGCTTCGCTGGCGTTCTTGGCTACCCCGAGCACCTCGTAATAATCACGTTTGGACATCTGCTTCGCTTAGGTTCGTCAATACGGCACGGCACGCGTTAGCACTGGTATGCACACAATGACAGGCGCGCCGCGAATAGCCGCACGCCTGTCAGACACTGAATGTGCGTCTGGCGGCCGCGGCAAAACGGCCGCCATTATAACGCAGCTTTACTTGTTATCTTTGACTTCCTCGAACTCGGCGTCGACCACTTCATCGTTCTCCTTGGACGCCGTTTCCGCGCCGCCTTGCGCCTGGTCGGCGCCGGCTTTTGCTTCCGCGCCCTTGCCGTCCTGGGCATAGAGTCGTTCCGCCAATTTCGCCGATTTATCGGACAGCGTGCGGGTGCGGGCTTCAATTTCGTCCTTGCTGTCGCCCTTCATGGCTTCCTTGAGGCCTTCGATCGCCGCTTCGATATCGCTCTTCTCATCCGCGCTCACCTTTTCGCCCAATTGCTCAAGCGACTTGTTGGTGGCGTGGATCAGATTGTCCGCCTGGTTACGGGCATCGACGAGCTCGTGGAACTTCTTGTCCTCCGCAGCATGGGCCTCGGCATCCTTGACCATCTGCTCGATTTCCGAATCCGATAAACCGGAGGACGCCTTGATGATGATCGACTGTTCCTTGCCGGTGGCTTTGTCCTTGGCGGACACGTTCAAAATACCGTTGGCGTCGATATCGAACGCCACTTCGATCTGCGGCACGCCGCGCGGAGCAGGCGGAATGTCGCTCAAATCGAAACGCCCGAGCGATTTATTCGCAGTGGCCATTTCGCGCTCGCCTTGCAGAACGTGCACAGTCACCGCGGTCTGATTGTCGTCGGCAGTGGAAAACACCTGCTGCGCCTTGGTCGGAATCGTGGTGTTCTTGTCGATCAGCTTGGTCATGACACCGCCGAGGGTTTCGATACCCAGGGACAGCGGCGTCACGTCCAGCAACAGCACGTCCTTCACTTCGCCGCCCAGCACACCGCCCTGGATCGCGGCACCGACCGCTACCGCTTCGTCGGGGTTGACGTCCTTGCGCGGCTCTTTGCCGAAGAAATCCTTCACGGCAGCTTGGACCTTCGGCATGCGGGTCTGGCCACCGACGAGAATCACGTCGTCCACCTCGGACCCGGACAGGCCGGCATCTTTGAGCGCGATCTTGCAGGGCTCCAGGGTACGGGCAATCAGATCTTCCACCAGGGATTCCAGCTTCGCGCGGGTCACCTTGATGTTCATGTGCTTGGGACCGTTCTGATCGGCCGTGATGTAGGGCAGATTGATATCGGTCTGCTGGCTCGAGGACAGCTCGATCTTGGCTTTCTCCGCGGACTCCTTCAGACGCTGCAGCGCCAACGGATCCTTGCGCAAATCGATACCCTGATCCTTCTTGAACTCGTCGATCAGATAATCGATCAGGCGCTTGTCGAAATCTTCGCCGCCAAGGAAGGTGTCGCCATTGGTGGACAACACCTCCACCTGGTGCTCGCCTTCGATTTCGGCGATCTCGATGATGGAGATATCGAAAGTGCCACCGCCCAGGTCGTAGACCGCGACCTTGCGGTCGCCGCCCTTTTTATCCATGCCATAGGCGAGTGCCGCCGCGGTCGGCTCGTTGATGATGCGCTTGACCTCGAGGCCCGCGATCTTGCCCGCGTCTTTGGTGGCCTGGCGCTGGGAGTCGTTGAAATATGCCGGCACGGTGATGACCGCCTCGGTGACCTTTTCGCCCAGATAGTCTTCGGCGGTCTTCTTCATCTTGATCAGGACCCGGGCCGAGATCTCCGGGGGCGCCATTTTCTTGCCCTTGACCTCCACCCAGGCGTCGCCGTTATCGGCCTTGATGATCTTGTAGGGCACCATGCCGATGTCTTTTTGCACCTCGCCATCCTGGAATTTGCGGCCGATCAGGCGCTTGATGGCGTACACCGTATTGTGGGGATTGGTGACCGCCTGGCGCTTGGCCGACTGGCCGACCAGGATTTCCTCGTCCTCGGTGTAGGCGACCACGGACGGCGTGGTGCGATCGCCCTCGCTGTTTTCGATCACCCGGGGTTTACCACTCTCCATCACCGCGACGCAGGAGTTTGTGGTGCCCAAATCAATGCCAATGATCTTTCCCATGATGCGAAGTCTCCGTTCTAAATTGGTACAAATGCGAAAACGCGTTCGAATTCGTTCGATACCCGCTAAATGCGGGCCAAATCAGCAGATTCAAGCCTGCTCATCGATATTTCCGCCGCTGCGCCCGTCTGAATCGGGCTGATACTCGTCGCCGGCAGCCGAACTCTGCGAGCGTCCGCCGCTGGAGACGATGACCAGGGCCGGGCGAAGCAAGCGTTCATTGAGCTGGTATCCCTTCTGGACCACCGTCAGAACGGTGTTGGGCGCCTCGTTCGGCGCCTGCTGCATGGACATCGCCTGATGCAGCTCGGGATTGAAACGCTGCCCTTGGGGATCGACCGGCTGGGCGCCGAATTTGGCCATGGCATCGGCGAACATCTTCAGGGTCAACTCGACCCCTTCCTTGAGCTTCGCCGGATCGACGCGGTCTCCGTCGCCGGCAGCCGCCAGACCCAGCTCGAGACTGTCCCGCACGGGCAGCAACTCACCCATGAATTTTTCCAGAGCGAATTTGTGGGCATTTTCCAGATCGCGCGCGGTCCGCTTGCGCACGTTTTCCAGCTCCGCCTGCAGCCGCAGCAACTGGCTGTAATGTTCGTCCGCTTTGGCCCGTGCATCCTCCAACAGCAGCGTCAGTTCCTCGTTCCGGGAGGCGTCGTCGAGCGGCCTTTCCGCGCTATTTTCCTGAACCTCTCCAGTCGTCGCAGTATCCGACGATTTATCCTTTTGAGACATGCACTTTCTCCAACTTTTTAATGTGTTTCAGCAACGATATTGGCGCCCGACGGTCGCCGGTATTGCAAAGTCTCGAGTGATATTGGGCTCAGGCCCGGGAATTCAAGGCGGCGCCGACCACCTTGGCGGTGATATCGACGATGGGGATCACTTTGTCATAGGGGATCCGGGTCGGACCGATGACGCCGAGCACCCCGACCGGCTGACCTTGTTCGCCACCGTAAGAGGCGGTCACCACGCTGCAATCGTCCAGCACTTTGTAACCGCATTCTTCACCGATGAAGATTTGCACGCCCTGGGCGTTCAGACATTGATCCAATAGATGAAGAATGTCGCGCTTCTGACTGAAAGCTTCGAATAATTGCCGCAGCTTTTCCACGTTCGAGAGTTCCTCGAACTCCATCAGTTTGGTGTGGCCGACCATCACGTAGCCATCCTCCACCGCATCCCCGTCGAACAGAGAATCGGCCATGCTGATGGCATGCTGCATGAGTTGGTCGACCCGTTCCCGGGTCGCGCGCAATTCGCTCATCAAGTGCTTGCGCACTTCGGAGATTTCCTTGCCTGCAAAATGCGCGTTGAGATAATTGGATATGGTTTGTAGCTCTTGGGTACTGAACGTACGCGGCAAGTGCAAAATACGATTCTGCACCTCGTGCTCGTTGATCACCAAAATCGCCAACACGCGGTTGTCGGACAACGGCAGGAATTCCAACTGACGTAACTCCAGACGCTGCATGCGGGGCAATGTCACGATGCCCGCCAGTTTGGTGAGGCCCGACAAAAACTCCGACACGCTCGACATCAAGCGTTGGGTGTCGGTTTCTCTGGAAATCTGTTGCTGTAACTCTTCGATCTGCACTTCCGCGAGGGGCCGCGACGCAATCAAACTGTCGACGAACAGGCGGTAACCGCGCACGGTCGGGATGCGGCCGGCGGATGTATGCGGTGAAGCAAGAAAACCATGATTCTCAAGATCGGACATGATGTTGCGGATGGTCGCCGCGCTCAGATCCAAACCCGATGCTCGCGCCAGGGATTTTGAACCGACCGGCTGGCCTTCCTCGATATACTGGCGCACGAGCACCCGCAACAGGTGCTGGGCGCGCTCGTTCAGGGCGGAACTCGGTCGTTTGCGTGGCATGATGCCTTCCTGTGAATCGAATTCGGCTGTTAGCACTCTTAATGGTAGAGTGCTAACTAATGGGCGTCAATTCTTCGTGCAAGGCTACCATCGCCAGCGTGCACCCGGCCTTGGCCCGTGGTACGTTGAGCGCGAAAATTTCCATATCGAAAGAGCCCCGATGCCCCGCAATTTCCAATCCGTCGGCTTGATCGGCAAATATGAGGATCCCGGCACCGGGGACAGTCTACGCAACCTCGCCCAGCATTTGCGAGACCGAGGCCTCCGTGTCGTGCTCGACCAAGCGACCGCGGAGCGCATCGGCGATCTCGGCGTCGAATCGGCCAGCCGTGAAGCCATCGGTGAAAACTGCGACTTGGCGGTGGTGGTGGGCGGCGATGGCACATTGCTGAACGCCGCCCGCACGCTCAGCAATTTCGATATTCCGGTGGTCGGCGTCAACATGGGCCGCCTCGGCTTTCTGGTCGATGTATCCCCCGCCAACATGATGCCCTGCCTGGATGCCATTCTGGAAGGGCGGTACCGGGAAGAAGACCGCGTCTTGTTGCGCGCGCAAGTGTTCCGCGACGACGCGTTGATCATGGAAAGCGATGCCCTCAACGACGTGGTTATCCACAAATGGCAGGTCGCGCGCATGATCGAGTTCGAAACCTGGATCGACGGCGCGTTCGTCCACACACATCGCTCGGACGGTGTCATCGTCTCCACGCCCACCGGCTCCACAGCGTATGCCCTGTCGGGCGGTGGCCCCATTCTGCACCCGAGTCTGCCGGCAGTCGTACTGGTGCCCATCTGCCCTCACACATTGACCAACCGCCCGATTGTCGTGGGCGCCGACAGCCGTATTGAAATCAGCATCACCCATAGCGCCGACGGCGAAGGCCAGATCACCTGCGACGGCCAGGTGAATGCCCGGGTCGCAGTGGGCGACCGCATCTGTATCAGCGCCAAGGCGCGCAAACTGCGTTTATTGCATCCGGCGGACTACGATTACTTTCGTATTCTGCGCACCAAGCTGCGCTGGTCGGAGCATCCATGATTTTTCCGCGCCCCCGCACGCCGGCGCAGGGGCTTTGCACCTTGCGCATTCCCATATATCGTTGCGCGACATGCTGACGCACATTCACATCCGGGACTTCGCCATCGTCGAACGGCTCGAGCTCGACCTGGAGCGCGGTATGACCGCGATGACCGGAGAAACCGGCGCCGGCAAGTCCATTCTCGTGGATGCACTGGGCCTGGCCCTGGGCGATCGCGCCGACATCGGCGTGATACGCCACGGCGCCGAACGGGCGGAAATCGTTGCGCAGTTCGATTTGGCCGCCGCCAGCGACGCTGGCCTGTGGCTGGAGCAGCATGATCTGGCCGAAGACAACGACTGTCTGCTGCGGCGGGTCATCACGGCCGAGGGCCGCTCCCGGGCCTATATCAACGGCCGCCCGGTGCCGGTGCAGTCGCTGCGCGAACTGGGCGACCTGCTGGTCGACATTCATGGCCAACACGAGCACCAGTCGCTGCTGCGACGGGAGACGCAGCGCCAACTGCTGGACGATTTCGCCGGCAACGGCGAACTGTTGTCCCAACTCGACCAGGTCTATCGGGACTTGGATCAGCGCCAACGGGAACTGCAGTCACTGCGTACCGCCGCGGCAGACCGCAGCGCACGCCTGGATCTGCTGCGATTCCAAGTGCAGGAGCTCGAATCGGCTGATCTGCGCGCAGACGAACCGGCGCAAATCACCGAAGAGCATGGCCGGGCGGCTAACGCGGGCCAACTGCTTGAGACCTCCCAGGCCGCCATCGCCGCGCTTTACGAAAGCGATGAAGACAACGTCCATGATCGCCTGAGTCGCGTGCATGCCGATTTGGACGGGCTGTGCGATCTCGACAACGGCGTTGTCCCCATTCGCGAACTGATCAACGAGGCGATGATCCAGGTGCAAGAGGCAGTCGACCAGCTGCGCACTTATGTCGACCGTTTGGACCTCGATCCGTCGCGGCTGCAATGGTTGGAGGACCGGCTCGGCCTGCTGCACGGATTGTCACGCAAACATCACGTCGCGGCGGAGTCACTTCCGGATGTGTTGATTGCGTTGCAGACGGAATTGCATTCGCTGGATAACGCGGATGAGAGACTAGGCGCATTGCAGGACGAGATCGACGGCTTGCGCGGCCGCTACCACGAACTGGCCGCGCAATTGACACGTCGGCGACGGGACGCCGCGCGCACGCTCAACAATCGAGTCAGCGATGTGATCGGCGAACTGGGAATGACCGGGGCGGCATTCGAAATCGCGGTCGAGACCGCTGCGGACGCCAAACCCGCAGCCCATGGGCTCGAGCGGGTCGAATTTCAGGTGCGCACTAACCCCGGTCAGCCGTTGAAAACGCTCGCGAAAATCGCCTCGGGCGGTGAATTGTCGCGCTTCAGCCTGGCGATTCAGGTGGTGCTGGCCGACAGCACCAGGATCGCAAGCCTCATTTATGATGAAGTGGATACGGGTATCGGCGGCGCCGTTGCCGAAGTCGTCGGCCGCCGCCTGCGCGCCTTGGGCGATGGCCGTCAGGTACTGTGTGTAACGCACCTGCCACAGGTCGCCGCCCAGGCCCACCACCACCTGCAAGTGAGCAAACAAAACGACGCGCAGTTCAGTGGCACGCGGATCGCGCGGCTCGATCCGCCGGCAAGGATCGAAGAAGTTGCACGCATGCTCGGCGGCGTGGAAATCAGCGCCCAAACCCGCGCCCATGCCGAAGAAATGATCGAAAAGGCACAAGCCGCCGTTGGCGGCGGGACGCCGGTCAAGCCACGTGGCAAACCACGGGGAAAACGGGCTTCCGCCTGAAATCCGGCAAATTCGGGCAAATGCCCGCGCCTGCCCTGACGAGGACGGCTGCTAGCTTTCCTGCTTCTGGCAGTCCTTGCAGATCCCGTAGATGTACAAACTGTGGTCGGTCATGCGATAACCCGCCCGCTCGGCGATCGTTTCCTGCAACTGCTCGATCGTATCGTCCATGAACTCGTCGACCCGCCCGCAGCGTACGCACAGTATATGGTCGTGGTGGGGCCCTCTATTCAACTCGAACACCGAGTGGCCGCCTTCGAAGTGGTGACGTGTCACCAGGCCAGCACTCTCGAACTGTGTCAGTACCCGATAGACCGTCGCCAGCCCGATCTCCTCCCCTGCCTCCAGCAACTGCTTGTACACATCCTCGGCGCTAAAGTGCCGTGTATCGCTTTCGTCGAGGATCTCGAGGATCTTCATCCGTGGCAAGGTGACCTTGAGGCCAGCCTTCTTCAGGTCTTTGGATTCCACGCCTGGGCCCTCCAACGCTATAAATCCCGGGATGCTTCCGGTATGATTCAGCCGCAGTTTGCGGTCGAAATCCCAGGTCAAATGAAAAAGCTTATCATTCTAATTTTATGGCTAACCGTCGCGCTTGTCACCGGCTGTTCCTCGTTCCCGTACAAGATCGACATCCAGCAGGGGAACATCATCGAGCAGGACCATCTGAACCGCATCCATCCGGGAATGACCAAAAACCAAGTGCAATATGTGCTCGGCACGCCACTGGTGCAGGACCCCTTCCACCCGAACCGCTGGGATTATTACTATTCGCTGAAAACGGGCGGTAAACTGCGAACGCAGCATCACGTGGCGCTGTTCTTCGATAACGACCAATTGGCGCGGCTGGAAGGCGACATGCGTCCGAATCCAGAGGCCGCATCGGCGTCCGCGGAGAAATCCGAAGTAATCGAGGTCAACCCGGCAGGCGTGAAGAAGAAAGGCTTCTTCGGGCGCATGCTGGAAAAGATTGGAATCGGCGATTGATCGGACGCCGGACCGATCAATCGGAACCGTCGGCCAAATCGCCACCGCCTTTCTTCATCGCCTTACCCTGGGCGGCACGCTGGCGCCGCACCTCCTTGGGGTCGGCAATCAAGGGTCGGTAGATCTCGACCCGGTCGTTGGCGCGCAGCACGCGATCCAACTTCGCCAGCTTGCCGAACACGCCGACTTTGTTCTCCTTCAGATCGATTTCCATGAAACGCTGCAGAATGCCTGAGCGCTCGACGGCCTGTTGCACGGTCGTGCCGGGCTCCACCTCGAGCGGCACGATCGCTTGTTCCTGCGGCAGCGCATAGGCCACTTCCACTTTGATTCGGTCAGCGTCCGCCATAGAGATCCTCGGCGCGCGCGACGAAAGCATCCACCATCGATCCCGCGATCTGGCTGAACACCGGACCGATCATCATGCCCATGATACGGCTCGAGAATTCGAAATCCATATCGAGACAGACCTTGCAGGCATCCTCACGCAACTGTTCGAAGCGCCAAAATCCTTCGAGATGACGGAACGGACCTTCCACCAGACGGATCTCGATCATTTTGTGCTTTTGCAGGCGATTCAGGGTGGTAAACGTCTTGTTCACGCCGCTGCGGGAGATCTCGATACTGGCACGCACTTCGTCGTCGTCGCGGGCAAGTACTTCGGCACTGCGGCACCAAGGCAGGAATTGCGGATACGATGCGATATCGTCCACCAGCGCATACATCTCGGCGGCGCTGTAGGGAACCAGGGCGTTTCTACTGATCGTGGGCATAGCGGAAAAATGCTTCTAATCTTGCTGCGCGAGGGCGCGAGTATATCATTGCCCGATCAGATCCAGCAGCCGTTGCAGCAGTCCAGTCGCGTTGAGCAGCACGATCGCCACCGCGACCGGGGCGATGAAGCGGGTGAGCAAGCGCCACAGTCGATAGCCGAAACGATCCCGCAATTTGAGTTCGTCCAGGCTCGATCCCTTGGCCATCACCCACGCTGAAAAAACCGCAATCAGAAATCCGCCCAGGGGCAGCATGATATTCGCGGCAACGAATTCGACGCCGTCGATGAACGTCATACCCAGCAATTTGTAGCCCGACCAGACATTCAGCGAAAGCAGCGAACAAATGCCCATGATCCAAGCCGCCAACCCGGCCCAAGCCGAGGCTTTGACGCGGTTCATGCCCCGGTTCTCCACCAACCAGGTGACCATTGGCTCAAGCAGTGAGATGGAGGAAGTCCACGCCGCGAAGACCAGCAGAATGAAAAACAAAGTGCCGAACAACGTACCGCCCGGCATGTGCCCGAAGGCGATGGGAAGCACCTTGAACACCATACCGGAGCCGAGCTGTGGCTCGAGGCCGTTGGCAAACACGATGGGGAAGATCGCCAACCCGGCCAGCAGCGCAACCAACGTGTCCATGCCGGCGATGATGACCGTTGTTTTTGTGATGGACGCATTGTGTGACAGATAGGAACCGTACATCATGATGGCGCCCATACCGAGACTGAGGCTGAAAAACGCCTGGCCCATGGCCTCGAGCACCCCTTTCGGGGTCAGTTTGGTGAAATCCGGACGAAACAGGTAAGCAACCGCCTGGTCGAAATAGCCGGTATTCATGGCGTAGCCGACCATGGCGATCAGCAGCAGAAACAGCGCCGGCATCAAAAATCGTACGGCCTTTTCAAGACCACCTTTCACGCCCCGCGAAACGACCACGATCGTCATCGCCATGAAGATGGTGTGCCAGGCCAGCAGGCGCTCCGGGTCTGCTATGAACTGGTCGAAAATCGACGACACGCCATTCGCCGTAGCGCCGTCGAAAGCACCCGCCGCGGTGCGCACCACGTAGGCCAACGTCCAGCCCGCGACGACACTATAAAAAGATAAAATCAGGAACCCGGCGATCATCCCCATCCACCCGAGACCCTGCCATAACCGAGTCCTGCCCTCCTCGTGGGCCAGCGAACGCATGGTGTTGAGCGGACTTTGGCGGCCGCGGCGGCCGAGCATGACTTCGGCCATCATGACCGGAATGCCGACCAGTGCCACGCATAGCAGATACACGAGCACAAACGCGCCACCGCCATATTCACCGGTGATGTAGGGAAAGCGCCAGATATTGCCCAGGCCGACGGCCGAGCCGGTCGCGGCGAGAATAAACGCCAGGCGCGACGACCATTCGCCGTGGATGGAAGTTCGTTTTGCGGGCATTTTCAGGGACTCGATTGGATTTTTTCCAGCATTCTGAACGACATTGGACTGCGACTCAACCGAGTGGACCAATCGTCTTCGGCGTCGCCCCGGCGCCTATCTCCTGGCATAATGTGCTGATGGCAAAGAAAAAGGAACAGGGAACCGGATCCAGCACGATTGCCCTGAACAAAAAGGCCCGGCACGACTTCTTCATCCTCGATCGCTTCGAGGCCGGCATCGCCCTGGAAGGCTGGGAAGTGAAAGCGCTGCGCAGCGGGCGCGTGCAACTGCGCGACAGCTATGTGCTCGTCAAGGACAACGAAGCGTGGCTGCTCGGCGCCTTGATCACGCCCCTGCCGACCGCATCCACCCATATCCAACCCGACCCCACCCGGACCCGCAAACTGCTGCTGCACCGCCACCAGCTGGACCAGCTCATCGGCGCCACGGAACGCAAAGGCCTCGCCCTGGTGCCGACCGCCATGTACTGGAAAAAAGGCCGGGCCAAAGTGGAGATCGCCCTGGCAGAGGGCAAGAAAGCCCATGACAAGCGCGCGGTTCTAAAAGATCGCGATTGGCAACGGGAAAAGGCCCGCGTACTCAAGCACGGCTGAATCGCCGCAAGCGCTGACGAAAGTCTTGAATTGTCGGTATACTGTTCATATATAGGAAGTACTTTGGGGGCGACCTGGATTCGACGTGGGTAGCGAAACCTGAGGTGCATGCCGAGGCGCAGACCACCTCGTAAATCCAGCTGCAAACCATATAGTTGCCAACGACGACAACTACGCACTCGCTGCTTAAAACCCAGTAGGGTGCCGTCTGACCGGAGCCGTGCTTGTGCGTCCGTCATCAGGCGTCGATTCTCACAAGACCGCGGTGAAGCTCTCCCAGGGCCGACCCGTTAAATCCTAACTGGGATCGCTGCTTGTTTTCCCTGCCCGTCGGGTAGCAAGCGGCTAAATCAATAGACTGGGATAAGCATGTAGAGCCAACGGCGGAGTGCTTGCGGACGCGGGTTCGATTCCCGCCGCCTCCAC
>CAWKIK010000009.1:0-199079 GCA_963849825.1 uncultured Gammaproteobacteria bacterium
TGGCGACGGTCCGTAGTTCCGGGACCTGCGCGGGACGGAGATACCAGCGTTGTGCGTGTGGCGCTTCGAAATGCCACTGCCGATCCTGGAAATGCTCATCCAGCGATGCGCACAGGGCTTGGGCTTCTTCAAACCGCAGCTGCAGGATTTCACCCGCAAACAGGACCAGCCGGTCCTGGTCGGCGCGCAAATGAACCGGGTCGGCACGTAACCAATAACCGTCCCCGGGCCGACCGCCATCGGCTAAAAGCGTGAGCGCCCCGACTCCCGCATCGCCCGTGACTGCGAAGCCGTCGAACAGTTGCTCACGCAGATCGTTGAATGGAGTCCAGCTACGCGCACCGCGGGCCAGCATCCGCTGGGCAGCTGGCAGTTGCGGCAATCGAATGCCCTCGGCTTCCGAGGGCGTCAATTCCGCAACCAGTCCCGGGGTCAGCAAATGAAGATTTCGTGCTGGCGCGGCCATGGCTACCTGGGCGAGCCGAAGCAGATCGATTCGGCAGAGAAAGGAGCCGGTGCTGTCCTGCGGGCCAGCACCGGGTCGTGCTCAGAGCTTGTCGAGAATGGCGCGCTTGACGGCGTCGAGATTCGCCTCGATCGCCTCCATGGGCTGGATGCTCTGCTTGATCGCCGTGTCCGGGTCCTTGAGTCCGTGTCCGGTGAGCGTGCACACCACCGTACTGCCTTCGGGAATCTTGCCGGAACGGATGTCACGCATGGCCCCCGCCAGGGAGGTGGCCGACGCCGGCTCGCAAAATACACCTTCCTTCTGCGCCAGCAACTTCTGGGCATCGAGAATTTCCTGATCGCTGCACTCGTCGAACCAACCATCGGACTCCTTCTGCACCTTCCAGGCATATTCCCAGGACTGCGGATGGCCGATGCGAATGGCGGTCGCGACAGTGTCGGGATTGTCGACCATCTTACCGCGCAGAAACGGCGCACTGCCCGATGCCTGGTAGCCCACCATGCGCGGACGGTTGCCGACGATTGCGCCGCCGGCGTAACGGCACTTGCCGTGACAGAAGCTGCACGCTTCGGTGACATGGGCGCCCGAAGCGGACGAATATTCGCAGTAACCGATCCAATGGGCCGTGATATTACCGGCATTGCCCACGGGCAGACAGTGAAAATCCGGCGCCCGTTCCAACTCCTCGATGATTTCGAATGCCGCGGTTTTCTGGCCCTGCAGCCGGAACGGATTGATGGAGTTGACGATGGTCACCGGCGCTTCTTCGGCCACCTGTTTCACCAGGCTCATGCCGGCATCGAAGTTGCCTTTGATCTGAATCACCGTCGCACCATGCATCATTGCCTGGGCCAGCTTGCCCAACGCGATCTTGCCGTCGGGGATCAGCACGAACGACGTAATGCCGGCCCGCGCCGCGTAAGCAGCCGCCGCCGCCGAAGTATTTCCGGTGGACGCGCAGATGATTGCCTTGCTGCCTTCTTCCACGGCTTTGGTCACCGCCATGGTCATGCCGCGGTCCTTGAAAGAACCAGTGGGATTGAGCCCCTCGAACTTGACGTAGATATCCACGTCCTTGCCCAAGGTGTCGGGAACGTTGTGCAGACGGATCAGCGGCGTGTTGCCTTCGCCGAGGCTGATTACGCGGGTATCATCATGCACCGGCAGACGGTCGCGATATTTGTCGATCAAGCCGGTATAACGGGGTCGAAATGGCATTTTGATTTTTCCTGTGCGAGCACGGCGCCGCGTTGCCCGCGGCGCGCGCAGTCAAGAGAGATATTCGAGGCGAATCCGTGTGACCTTGCCGACGATGGAATCCAAGCCTTCAATGCGCCGAATGGCATCGTTCATGGCCCGTTCGCGCACTTGATGGGTCAGCATGATCAGCGGCACGGAATCGGCGTCGTCGAGCTGTTCCTTCTGAATCAGCGCTTCGATGCTGATGCCTTGTTCGCCGAGAATGCGCGCCACGTCGGCAAGCACGCCTGGTTTGTCTCGCGCCTGCATGCGCAAGTAGTAGGCTGTCTGCACGTCATCCATCGAGAGAATCGGAATGTCGGACAGCGATTGCGGTTGAAACGCCAGGTGCGGCACACGGTTTTCCGGGTCCGCGGTCAGCGTGCGCGTCACGTCCACCAGATCCGCCACCACTGCCGACGCGGTGGGCAGGGAACCGGCGCCGGCGCCGTAATACAGCGTCGGGCCCACGGCGTCGCCTTTCACCACCACTGCATTCATGACACCGTCGACATTGGCAATCAAGCGGCGGTGCGGGATCAGCGTCGGGTGCACCCGCAATTCGATTCCCAGCTCCGTGCGCCGCGCCATACCCAGATGCTTGATGCGGTACCCGAGTTGCTCGGCGTAATCGACATCTTCGCGGGTGATGTGGCTGATGCCTTCGGTATACACCTTGTCGAACTGCAGCGGCACACCGAACGCGATGGAGCCGAGAATGGTCAACTTGTGGGCTGCATCGATACCTTCGATATCGAACGTCGGATCCGACTCGGCGTAACCGAGCTGCTGCGCTTCGGCCAATGCGACATCGAAGCTGCGGCCTTTATCGCGCATTTCGGAAAGAATGAAATTGCCGGTGCCGTTGATGATACCGGCGAGCCATTCAATATGGTTCGCCGCCAGCCCTTCTCGGATCGCTTTGATAATGGGGATGCCGCCGGCAACCGCCGCTTCGAATGCCACCATGACGCCGCGTTCGCTGGCAGCGGCAAAGATCTCGTTCCCGTACATGGCGATCATGGCCTTATTGGCGGTCACCACGTGCTTGCCGTTCTCGATCGCCTTGAGCACCAGCTGGCGCGCGGGATCGTAACCGCCGATCAGCTCGACGATGATGTCGACTTCGGGGTCGTTGACCACGTCGAACGCGTCATCCGTAATCTCGACGCCTTCGAGGCTTTCCAGACGGCCGGGATCGTAATCCCGCGCTGCGACCCGAGTGACTACAATCCCGCGTCCGGCGCGGCGGGTGATTTCATCTGCGTTGCGCAACAACACGTTGAACGTGCCGCCGCCCACCGTTCCCAGGCCCAGCAGGCCAACGCGAACCGGAGTCAATGTTCTTCCCCCACTGCTTTCTGCAGCACGTTGTCTTTACGCAGCATGCTGCGGATACCGCGCAGCGCCTGGCGCGTACGGTGTTCGTTTTCGATCAGACCGAAGCGCACATGGTCGTCGCCGTACTCACCGAAGCCGATGCCCGGTGACGCGGCGACTTTGGCGTCCGCCAACAATTTCTTGGAGAACTCCAACGAACCCAGATGCCGGTAGGCTTCCGGGATCGGCGCCCAGACGAACATGGTGGCTTTTGGCGGCGTAACGTGCCAACCCATCGCATTCAAACCATTACACAACACGTCGCGGCGCTTGCGATACATTTCGGCGATTTCAACCACGCACTCCTGCGGACCTTCCAATGCGGCTATGGCCGCCACCTGTATGGGCGTGAACATGCCGTAATCCAGATAGGATTTCATGCGCGCGAGTGCTGCCACCAGTCGCTGGTTGCCGCACATGAAACCGACCCGCCAGCCGGGCATGTTGTAACTTTTGGACAGGGAAAAGAATTCCACCGCGATTTCCTTGGCGCCGGGCACCTGCAAAATCGAAGGCGCCTTGTAACCGTCGAATACGATGTCGGCGTAGGCCAGATCGTGCACGATCCAGATACCGTGCTCGCGGCCGATGGCCACCACTTTCTCGAAGAATTCCAGATCGACGCATTGCGCCGTCGGGTTGGCGGGAAAGTTCAGCACCAGCATCTTCGGTTTCGGCCAGGAGTCCTTGATCGCCTTTTCCAACTCGGCGAAAAAGTCGACGCCTTCGATCATCGGCACGTGGCGAATGTCAGCGCCGGCGATGACGAAACCATAGGGGTGGATCGGGTATGCGGGATTGGGCACCAGCACCGCATCGCCCGGACCGATCGTCGCCAGCGCCAGATGCGCCAAGCCTTCTTTGGAACCGATCGTGACAATGGCTTCGGAATCCGGGTCCAGCTCGACGCCGTAGCGCTGCCGATACCAATTGCAGATCGCGCGCCTCAGCCGCGGGATGCCGCGTGAAACCGAATACCGATGAGTGTCCGGGCGCTGCACGGCCTCGATCAGCTTGTCGACCACGTGCTGGGGCGTAGGCTGATCGGGATTGCCCATGCCGAAATCGATGATGTCTTCGCCCCTCGCTCGGGCCTTGGCCTTGAGCTCGTTGACGATATTGAACACGTACGGCGGTAAGCGCTTGATTCTATGAAACTCGTCCATCAGCCGAGCTGCCCCGATCGGAAAAAATTTCGAAACTTCATGTGGTTAAGGGTAAAACCGTCACACCTTACCGGCAAGCGCCGAAGCTGTCAATCGGTGCAACTTGCCGGCACGTCCAACGGCGATTATTCTGGCCTGATCCTGAAGCTTGACTGCCATGAAACTCAGCCTCGACGACAACGCCGCCCACTACACCATACGCGCGTACGGCCCCGGACATGTGGTGGTCAACGAGGAAGTCATTCGTGCAAGCGTGGTGATATCTCCGGAGCGGCTGCTGCGGGACTGGCCGCCGGCTTCGTTCGAAGACCTCACTGCGGAGCACATCGAATCGCTGCTCGCGCTGGAGCCGGAAATCATACTATTGGGTACCGGTGAAAGCATGCGCATGCTGCATCCGCGCATTACGGCCGCGGCCGCAACCCGCCGGGTGGGTATCGAAGTAATGGACACGGCCGCCGCCTGCCGAACTTATAACATCCTCGCCGCCGAGAGCCGCAACGTCGCTGCAGCCCTGTTGATGATCTGAACGGCTTACTTCAGCAAGGTGTCTTCCGAAAATCCTTCGGCTTCCAAGATTTCCCGCAAACGACGCAGGGCGTCCATCTGAATCTGCCGCACCCGTTCCCGAGTCACGCCGATTTCGTGCCCGACTTCTTCCAGGGTCGAACGCTCGTAGCCGTGCAGACCGAAACGGCGCTCCACGACTTCACGCTGCTTGTCGTTTAATTTCGCAAGCCAAGCTTCGAGATTTCGATGGACGTTCTCGTCTTGCAGCAGCAGAGATGGGTCGAGGTTGTTTTCGTCGGGAATCGCGTCCAGCAATAATCGATCCTCGTCGTCGCCAATGGGCGTATCGACCGAAGCCACGCGCTCGTTGAGCCCGAGCATGCGCTTCACTTCATTCATCGGTTTATCCAGCAGCTGCGCGATCTCCTCGGCGCCCGGTTCGCGCTCCAGGTCCTGGGCCAACTGCCGCGCAGCGCGCAGATATAAATTGATTTCCTTGACCACGTGAATCGGCAAACGAATCGTGCGCGTCTGATTCATGATCGCGCGCTCGATGGTTTGACGTATCCACCAAGTGGCGTAAGTCGAGAACCGAAAGCCGCGCTCCGGATCAAATTTCTCCACAGCCCGGATCAATCCCAGATTGCCTTCTTCGATGAGATCCAATAACGCCAGGCCGCGATTCATGTAACGACGCGCGATTTTGACCACCAAGCGTAAGTTGCTTTCGATCATACGCTGGCGCGCACTTTCCTGGCCTTTCTGCGCGAGGCGTGCGTAATACACTTCCTCCTCCGCGGTGAGCAACGGTGAGAAACCGATTTCATTGAGATACAACCGGGTTGCATCCATCTGTCCATCGGGAAACTCGCCCGCTCGGAACACTTGTTCTTCTTCTACTTCTTCATCGGCGTCTTCGTCCGGCTCTTCCGCTTCGAGATCTTCGTTCTCTACCTCGTCGTCAGCTTCCAGCGTTTCCGCGGTCAGCTTCGACTGCGGCTGTTCCTTGCTCTCACTGATCGACGTACGGCTACGACGCGTCGACATCTGCCTACCTCCGTAAGGAACTGAGCGTTGCGCGATCATTTGGCATCGGTCATCGCGCGACCCTGGACGTCAATAATGCGATTTTGCCGCTCCGTCTGCAACTGGACCGGGAGCCGGTCAGTGCGGCAGGTAGGCAAGCGGATCGACCGGGTGGCCATTGCGTCGGACTTCGAAATGTAACATTGGCCGTGAAGTGCCGGTGCTGCCCAATTCCGCAATCGTCTGCCCTCCCTTGACCCGCTGGCCTTCGGTGACCAGCAACACCCGATTGTGAGCGTATGCGCTGAAGAAGGTCTGGTCGTGTTTGATAATGATCAACTTTCCGTAACGCAGCAGTCCCTGCCCGCTGTAGACCACTTCGCCGTCCGCGGCGGCACGCACCGGTTGCCCGGAATCACCAGCAATGTCGATGCCCTTCTTGCCATTGTCGGTCGCGGAGAAGGTGCGGATCACGCTGCCCCGGGTCGGCCATTGCCAGTGCAATGACCGCTGTCGCGGGGTCGGATCCTCGCGCTTGGGGCGAGGCGCGGAGCGCGGCCGTGGCGCCTGTCTGGATTGCGTGCGTGCTTGGCGCGATGGAGCGCGGGCCGCCGGCGCGCGCAGCCTGAGGTGTTGACCGGGATAGATGCGATAAGGCGGGTCGATGCCGTTCCAGTTGGCTACGTCCCGGTAATCCAGCCCATAGGAGAACGAGATCGAGTAGAGGGTGTCGCCACGCTGGACCCGATATTGGCCGGGAGGTGCGCCGCGGGAGGCTCGGTGCTCGGCCGCGCTGCGATCAGTGACAGGCGCCATCGGCGAACCACAGCCGGCGAGCACGGTGCCGACTAGCAGGGTTGCGATTCCGAGGCGACTTACAATCATCAGCTCCTGAATACCAGATACAAAACCAAGACCGCGACCAGCATGATCCAGCCGACGCGGTCTATGTAGGTCCGGACCAGGTGCTCCATCCGCGTGCCACCCCATTTCATGAGGCCCGCGACCAGAAAAAACCGGGCCCCGCGGCCGACGATCGATGCGATGAGGAAAGGCGCGAAGGGCATCGCGACGACGCCGGCGGCGATGGTAAAGACCTTATAAGGGATGGGCGTGAAGCCCGCCAAAAATACCGCCCAGAAGCCCCATTGCCCAAACCATTCGCGCGCCTGCACGAAGGACTCCCAGTACCCATATTGGTGCAACAATGGTGCAAGAAGCTCAAACGCGAAACGTCCGATCAAATAACCGAAGGCGCCGCCGAGTGCCGACGCGGCCGTGGTCAACCCGGCGAAAAACCAGGCTCGCTGCGGACAAGCCAGCGCCATTGGCGCCAACATCACATCGGGAGGAACCGGGAAAAACGAGCTTTCTGCAAAACTCAGGCCGGCGAGATAGCGCGGCGCATGACGATGCGTCGACCAGCGCATGACGCGCTCATACAACGCCGAAAACAGCTTCATGACTCACCGCCAACCAAAGGCACGAAGCTCACCCGTTCATACATGGTTTGTTCATACCCCGAAGGCGTGTGCGAGATCACCGCCAGGTTCTGCTGTCCTTGACCGCCCACCGGAATCACCATGCGCCCTCCTGGTGCAAGCTGTTCGAGCAGCGCCATGGGCACTTGCTCCGGCGCAGCGGCCACCAGAATTGCGTCGTAGGGCGCAAGTCCGGGCCAACCCCAGTGTCCGTCACTGTGTTTGGTGCGAACGTTGCGGATTCCAAGGGTGCGAAAACGGCGGCGCGCCTGGGAGAGCAACGCGCCGATGCGTTCCACAGTGAATACTTCCTTTGCCAATTGCGCCAGGATTGCCGTCTGGTAGCCGCATCCTGTGCCGACCTCGAGCACTTTTTCCGGCGCCGATTCCCCGAACAACAGCTCCGTCATCCGCGCCACCACATAGGGCTGGGAAATGGTCTGCCCGTATCCGATCGGCAGCGCCGTGTCTTCGTAAGCGCGGCTCGCCAGCGCCTCGTCGACGAACAGGTGCCGCGGCGTGTTGCGCAGTACTTCCAGAACTTCGCGGCGTTGGATGCCCTGCTCGCGCAAGCGGCCGATCAGGCGTTCGCGGGTACGCTGCGATGTCATGCCGATGCCGCGGATCATCGAGTCCGTCGGGTTCATCATGCGGCTCCGGCAATCCAGCTGGCGACCTTCTCCAAAGCGGCGTATTGGGTCAAATCAACGTGCAAAGGGGTGATGGATACTTTCGCGTTACGTACGGCATGAAAATCGGTGCCCGGCCCGGCGTCCTGCTCGGCGCCCGCGGGCCCGACCCAATAGATGGCGCGGCCGCGGGGATCTTCTGCGCGCACCACCGGCTCGGCTTTGTGCCGATGACCGAGTCGCGTGGCTTCGAAACCGGCCAACTGATCCCATTCCAAATTCGGAACATTGACGTTGAGAATGGTGTCGCTCGGCAACGGGTCGCGGCGCAAGCGTTCGACCAGTTCCACGGCAACGCGCGCGGCGGTTTCGAAATGATAGGGAGCCTGCTGGGACACCAATGAGATCGCAATCGCCGGCAAACCAAGGAATCGCCCTTCCACCGCCGCCGCCACCGTACCGGAGTAGATCACATCGTCTCCCAGATTGGCGCCCGAATTGATGCCCGAAACCACCATGTCCGGTTCCGTTTCCAACAACCCTGTAATCGCCAAGTGCACGCAATCGGTCGGCGTGCCGTCGACACATACGAAGCCGTCATCCATTCGCCGCGGTCGCAATGGCGAATCGAGCGTCAGGGAATTGCTCGCGCCGCTGCGGTCACGCTCCGGCGCGACCACGGTGATCTCGGCGATAGTGGAAAGGGACTGCGCTAAGCAGCGGATCCCCGGCGCCTGAAAGCCGTCGTCGTTGCTGATCAGGATGTGCATGTTTTGGGCGGCGTCGGTAGTTCGGTCATTTATAACGCAACTATACTGGATTCCCCCGCGCCGATATAGCGCCGAGGTTCCGTACTGTCGCCCCGTTCACGTATACTGTCGCGGTATAACCTGCTGCCAGCAAAGGTCCAGCCGCGTGCCCCGCAAGCCACCGCCAGCAGACGAGATCGCCTTGTTCCGCGCCCACGTCGGCCGCGTCCGGCAATTGGAGCAATTGCGTGCCGAACCGCGCCTGCGCCGCCCTGCTCCGGTGCCGCGTCAGACGCTCGCGGACGAACGCCGGGTATTGGCGGACATGTTCTCCGACGAGTTTCATCCGGCCGAACACGAAACTGGCGAAGAACTGCTATTCGCCCGTCCGGGTCTGCAACACAAACTGCTGCGCAAACTGCGCCGCGGTCAGTATCGGGTCAATGCAGAACTCGATCTGCACGGTATGACCATTCAGATTGCGCGCCAGGCGCTGGCGGAGTTTTTGCAGCAATGCCGTCTGACCGATCGGCGCTGCGTCCGGATCATCCACGGCAAGGGAAACGGCTCGCGCAATCGCGGTCCGGTGCTCAAAACCATGGTCAACCGCTGGCTGCGACAGCGGGACGAAATCCTGGCCTTTTGCTCCACTCCACCCCACGACGGCGGTACCGGCGCGGTATACGTTTTACTCAAACGTCAGTAATGCCGTAATCCAGGTCGGGGCCGTCGCCGAGCAATTCCCGCATCACACTGGTAGCGTAATTGCCGCGATCGAGAAAGAACGCTACCTGCAAGGCCGATTGGTCCTGCCACTGCCATTGCAGATCGCGCACGGCGTGACGCAACGCCCGCCGCTGCTGCTGCAGTCCGGCGCGTTCCAGACCGGCGCGGATCGCTTCATCATCCGCCAGCACCGACTGTTCCAGGATCAACGCCTGCCCTGCGCTCGCCAGTTCGCCCCGCCCCCACAAGGGGCCGGTGGGATGGACATCGAGCCGCTGGCATCGATCGGCCAAAACCGCGTCGACCGACACCGCACAAAACACGCTGTGGCTGCCGTCCAACATGGCCACGTCGCCGTCCATCAACTGGTCCCACTGACCGCGGCGAACCCGTTCCGCCAGCACCCTGTTGAACAGCCAACTTCGTGCCGCCGACAGCAAGACACCGCGCTCATGGCGCGATACCCGCGTACCATCGAACATCGCGCAGGCACGCTCTACATTGCCTCCGTCGCGACCGAAACGCTGTGCGCCGAAATAGCCCGGCACTCCTGCAACCGATATGTGCCGCAAGCGCGCTTCGATTTCGGCCGGATCACCTTGCACCTGACGGATCACCAGTGCGAACCGATTGCCGCGCAAAGCACCGCGGCGCAGCTTGCGATGATGCCGCGTGGCGTCCAACAGCTCGGTCTCGGAACCGTTCAGCGCGGACCAGTCCGGATCTTCACGGCCGGGCAGATGGACGCTGAACCACTGAGTGGTGACCGCGTTGCGGTCCTTCATGCCCGCGTAGCTCACCGCCGCGGCGCGCACTTGCGCCACCTGGGCGATGCGCCGTGCGACCCACTCGGTGTTGGCGCCACGCTTGCGTATCCGTATCAATACATGTTCGCCCGCGCCGGTAGGCTCGAATCCAATGTCTTCGTCGACCTGGAAATCCTCGAGTTCGGCGCGCAACACGCCACGCGCAGGCGGCGTGCCGTGCCCAAATGGCAGGAAATGGGTGTCGGACATGTAATCGAAATTGAAGCGGCGCGCGCAGCCGCGCAGGATACCCGCTCAGTCTATCACTGCTTGGCGCCGCAACCCGGTCACGACCTCTTGCGCCAGTTCTTCCGCAACGAATTTCGTCAACACCGCATCGGCGCCGCAACGTTGCGCCCGCTCGAGATTGATGCTGCCGTTGAGCGAGGTGTGCAGCAATACGTACAGCCCTTCGAGCTTCGGGCGCTGCCGGATTTCTTTGGTCAGCGCATAGCCATCCAACTCCGGCATTTCGATGTCGGAAATGACCATCGCGACGCCGGCGGAATTGCCGTGACCGTGCACGCCCAACCCATCCAGCGCCTGCAGCGCTTCGCGGCCGTCCCGCGCCAAGGTGTACTGCAAACCCAGTTGCTCGAGAATTCGGCTTGTGTGGGCGCGGGCTACGCTCGAATCGTCCACCACCAACACCTGGGCCTCGGGTGTGAGTAGCTTGGGTCTCTCCTGGACTTGCAGTTTCGGCTCGCCGACGCCGGTCACTTCGGCAAGCACTCGTTCAACATCGAGTATCTGCACCAACTGGCGTTCGATTTCGGTAACGCCGGAGGTATAGCTGTTGCGCCCGCTACCGCGGGGAGCCGGTAATACCGATTTCCATGGACGCTCGACGATCCGATCCACGCGGCCTACCAACATGCCTTGGTGACTGCGATTGAACTGCGTGACGATGACCCAGCATGGCCCGGCTTCATCGGGTATCCAGCCGCGCCCCAGGGCCGCCGCCAGGTCGATGACCGGCACTGCCCGCCCTCGCAAATGGGCGACGCCGCGAATCGCAGGGTGCGAGTCGGGCAATCGCGTCAGCGCCGGGCACGGAACAATCTCCTGTACTTTCAGGACGTTGATGCCGAACCGCTGTTTGCCGTACAAATCGAACAACAGCAGGTCCAGGCGGTCGTCGCTCTTGTTTCGTGATAATCGGTTGCTGCCTGCAGACATGACGTATTGGCGTTTGAAAATAATGGGTATGCAGCGCGTTCCGCGCCGACGCTCCATGCATCGGCCGGCGCCGGCAGGTCTTGAATCGCGGCGCGCTATTCGGAAAAACGTGGGCGCGGGTCCTGCTGTGCGAGCCTATTGCGCCGCGCCGGGATCCTCATGCAGCAACACCACGGCAAAGGCTGCGATGCCTTCCTTACGACCGGTGAAACCCAGATGCTCGGTGGTAGTGGCTTTGACGTTGATCCGATCCGCCGGAATTTCCAGATCCGCAGCCAGATTGCGGCGCATGCTCCCGATGTGCGGCGCCAGCCGCGGTACCTGCGCGACCACGGTCGTATCGGCGCTGGTGACACCAAAACCCTTGGCTTGTAATCGCTGCAGGACGGTACGCAACAGGGCTCGACTATCGGCATTGGCGTATTGATCGTCGGTATCGGGAAAATGGCGCCCGATGTCGCCGAGGCCTGCGGCGCCGAGCAAGGCGTCGCAAAGAGCGTGGATCAGCACGTCGCCGTCCGAGTGGGCCGCCAAGCCGAGGGGGTGATCGATATGCACGCCGCCGAGAATCAGCGGACGATCCGCGGCGAATGCGTGTACGTCGAAACCGTGACCGATTCTCATGCCAAGATTCCCTGCTGCCGGAGATAGAATTCCGCCGAGACGAGGTCCTCGGGTCGGGTGATCTTGATGTTGTCGCTGTGGCCCGGCACCACCCGCGGCGCAAATCCGGCGTACTCTACTGCTGACGCTTCGTCCGTGACCAGGAAGCCCTTCTCGATGGCCGCGCCCATGGCTTCCTGCAAGGGACCGAGACGGAACATCTGCGGCGTGAGGGCGTGCCAGAGATATTCGCGCGGAACGGTTTCCAGGATCGTGCCGGTGGCATCGCAGCGCTTCATGGTGTCGCGCACCGGAGATGCCAACAGTCCGCCGACAGCGTGGTGACGGATGCTTTCGATCAATCGATCGATATCACTGTTGCGCACGCAGGGGCGGGCCGCATCGTGCACCAGCACCCAATCGGTGGGGCTTGCATATTCGGAAAGCGCGAGCAGCGCGTTGAACACGGAATGGCAGCGCTCGACACCGCCATCGACCCGCGATACCGGTACCGGAAACTCCACATCCATTGCATTCCAGCGATCATCCTCGGGCGACAGGACCACCACCAGACCGTTGATCTGAGGTTGAACGGACAAACGTTCCAAAGTCCACTGCAAAACGGTTTTGCCCGCCAATTGCAGATATTGCTTGGGGGTCGCAGCGCCCATGCGCGTGCCTGCCCCGGCCGCTGGCACAACACCCCAACAGCGCATACCGTCCCTCACCGGCGCACGCTCCACAACGCCTCAAGGTTACCGGGGCGGCTGCCCGGTACCGGTGGACTTCTTCGGATCGACGATTTGATAAAACGTTTCTCCATCGCGAATCATGCCCAATTCGGTGCGCGCCCTTTCTTCGATCGCTTCCAGGCCCTGCTTGAGATCGCGCACTTCTCCCTCCAGCGCCTGGTTGCGCTCGCGCACTTCTTCATTGGTTTGCTTCTGGGACCCGATTTCGTGACCGAGACGCCAGACGTCGCCCAAGCCGCCGTCGGCCACCCATAGCTTGTATTGCAACGCCAATAGCAAGGCAACCAACAACACGACCAGCCAGCGCATCAGCCCCTCTCGACGCCCGCCGGCGCCGCTTGCGCCGAGGCGCAATTATTATTGTGCAAAGACGTTGAAAGCTTTCGCGCCCGCATAGGTTCCGCGCCCACGGAGCTGTTCCTCGATCCGGATCAGTTGATTGTATTTCGCCACCCGGTCGGAACGCGACAATGAGCCGGTCTTGATCTGCGTGGCGGTAGTCGCTGCCGCTAGATCGGCGATGGTGGTGTCTTCGGTTTCACCGGAACGATGGGAAACCACCGCCGTGTAGCCTGACTGGTGAGCCAGCTCGATTGCGTCCAGGGTTTCACTGAGGCTGCCGATTTGATTGAGCTTGATCAAAATCGAATTGGCGACCTTACGCTCGATGCCCTTGCGAAAAATCTCCGTGTTGGTGACGAACAAATCATCGCCTACCAATTGCACTTTTTTACCGAGCCGCTCGGTCAGCACTTTCCAGCCGTCCCAATCGTTCTCCGCCAAACCGTCCTCGATGGTGATGATCGGATAGCGATCGACCCAATCGGCGAGGTAATCCACGAAAGCCGCCGATTCGAAACGCTTGCCTTCAGAGGCAAGATCGTAGACGCCGTCTCGATAAAATTCCGAACTGGCCGCATCCAAACCCAGGAAAATGTCCTCTCCGGGTCGGTAGCCGGCCTTTTCGATGGCGCTCAGAATAACGCCTATGGCTTCTTCGTTCGATCCAAGGTTGGGAGCAAAGCCGCCTTCGTCGCCCACTGCGGTGTTCAGGCCCATGTCATGGAGCACTTTACGCAATGCGTGAAAGACTTCCGCACCATAACGAACCGCTTCGGTGAAATTTGCAGCGCCGACGGGAAGAATCATGAATTCCTGTAAGTCGACACTGTTGTCTGCATGGGCGCCGCCGTTGATGATGTTCATCATCGGCACCGGCAACTGATAATGTTCCTGGTCGTTCAGATATCGATACAATGGCATGCCGGCGTCATTTGCTGCTGCATGGGCGGCCGCCATGGACACCGCGAGGATTGCGTTGGCGCCGAAGTTACGCTTGTTCGGCGTGCCGTCGGCATCGATCATCGCCTGATCGAGTTCGCGTTGCGCGCTGACTTCGCGCCCCACCAGCAGATCGCGGATGGCACCGTTCGCGTTCGCGACCGCTTTGCGCACACCTTTTCCGTCGTAACGATTCTTATCACCGTCGCGCAATTCCAGCGCTTCCAATTCGCCGGTGGAGGCACCGGAAGGGACGGCGGCTCGGCCGATCACGCCGCTTTCCAGCACCACGTCGGCTTCTACCGTGGGATTGCCACGCGAGTCGATTATTTCGCGGGCATGGATGTCCTTGATCTTGGCCATTACTGCTCCAGTGTCGGTGTCGACGTAAGTCAAAGGTCGCGGTCGCGCGCGACTATACAGCAGCTTGCTGACGGTTGCATGCCCAGACCCGGGATGCCGGTGAGAGCTGCGTAGAAATCAGTGCGGTTACAGCGACGCTTCCGGGAACGGTTGCGCTTTGACCGCAGCGTCGATCTGCTGCAGCGTCTGCAACAGGGATTCCAGCAACGGCAACGGCCATGCATTGGGACCGTCACTCAACGCCTTGGTCGGATCCGGATGGGTTTCCATGAACAAACCGGCGACGCCTGCGGCCACGGCAGCGCGCGCCAGGACCGGTACGAACTCGCGCTGACCGCCGGAAACGGCACCCTGCCCGCCCGGCAATTGCACCGAATGGGTGGCGTCGAAGACGACCGGACAGCCGGTGTCGCGCATCACCGCCAACGAACGCATGTCGGACACCAGATTGTTGTACCCGAACGAGACACCGCGTTCGCAAACCATGATGTCGCGGTTGCCGGTGGCAAACGCCTTGTCGACCACGTTCTTCATGTCCCAGGGCGCCAGGAACTGCCCCTTTTTGATGTTGACGGGTTTGCCCTGGCGGGCGACGCTTTGAATGAAATTGGTCTGACGGCAAAGGAACGCGGGGGTCTGCAGTACGTCGACCACGGCCGCCACTTCTTCCAGCGGCGTGTCCTCGTGTACATCGGTCAGCACCGGGACACCGATTTCCTTGCGCACCGTTGCCAGTATCCGCAAGCCCTCGTCGATGCCGGGTCCGCGAAAGCTGCTTGCCGACGAGCGATTGGCCTTGTCGTAGGACGATTTGTATATGAACGGCATACCCACCCGCGCAGCGATTTCCTTGAGCTCGCCGGCGGTATCCAACGCCAGCTGTTCGCTCTCGATCACGCACGGACCGGCGATCAGGAACAGCGCCCGTTCCAGACCGGCTTCGAAACCACAAAGCTTCATACGCTTACTGCCTGTTTGGAATGCTGCGCCTGATATTCCAATGCGGCGCGCACGTATCCGGAAAACAAGGGGTGGCCGTCCCTTGGCGTGGAGGTGAATTCAGGATGGAACTGGCAAGCGACAAACCACGGATGATCGGCCAGCTCCACCACCTCCACCAGCGCATCGTCCGTGGATTTCCCCGCAATCACCAGCCCGGCTTCCTGGAGCCGGGCAAGATAATGATTGTTGAATTCATAACGATGACGATGGCGTTCACGGATCACCTCTTTACCGTAGAGGTCACGCACAACGGTACCTGGCGTCAGGCGGCATTCCTGGGCCCCCAGGCGCATGGTGCCGCCGAGATCCGACTGCGCGTGACGCTGCTGCACGCTGCCGTTGGCATCGCGCCATTCCGTAATCAAGGCAATCACCGGGTGCGCGGTGTTGGGTTCGAATTCGGTACTATGCGCCCCCTGCAATCCGGCGACGTTCCGCGCGAACTCGATCACCGCAACTTGCATACCCAGACAAATGCCCAGATACGGAACATTGTGTTCGCGGGCATAGCGCACTGCGCTGATCTTGCCTTCCACCCCGCGCTCACCAAAACCACCCGGCACCAGAATCGCGTCCATTCCCTGCAGACAATCCGGACCGTCGCGCTCGATCTGCTCGGAATCGATATAGACGATATTCACTTGCGCCCGATGCCTGAGACCGGCATGGGCCAGGGCTTCGTTCAGCGATTTGTAGGATTCGGTCAGGTTCACATATTTCCCGACCATCGCGACATTGATGCGATGCTCGGGATTGCTCATGGCGTCGACCACATGTTCCCATTCCGACAACTGCGGTGGCGCCACATCGAGGTGCAGTTTCTCGACCACGAAGTCGTCCAGTCCCTGGGAATGCAGCCATAGCGGGATTTTGTATATGTTGTCGACGTCGATCGCGGAAATGACCGCGCGTTCATCGACATTGGTGAACAACGCGATTTTGCGCCGCTCGTCTTCCGGAATCGGCCGGTCCGCGCGACAGAGGAGAATATCGGGCTGAATACCGATCGAGCGCAGCTCCGCCACCGAGTGCTGGGTCGGTTTGGTCTTCAATTCGCCGGCACTCGAAATGTACGGCACCAGAGTCAGGTGCATGAACAAGGCGCGTTCGTGGCCCAGCTCGACGCCCATCTGCCGGATCGCCTCCATGAACGGCAGCGATTCGATGTCGCCGACGGTGCCGCCGATTTCGACCATTGCCACGTCCGCATCGGCCGCGCCAGCGCGGATCGAGCGCTTGATCTCATCGGTAATGTGCGGGATGACCTGCACGGTGCCGCCCAGGTATTCACCGCGCCGTTCCTTACGGATCACGTTCTCGTAGATCTGGCCCGTGGTGAAGTTGTTCTTACGGGTCATGCGGGTGCGCAAGAAGCGCTCGTAATGACCCAGATCCAAATCCGTTTCGGCGCCGTCGTCAGTGACGTACACCTCGCCGTGCTGGAATGGACTCATGGTGCCTGGATCGACGTTGATATACGGATCCAGCTTCAACATGGTGACTTTCAGACCGCGGGCTTCGAGGATTGCGGCCAGGGACGCCGAGGCGATGCCCTTGCCCAACGAGGAAACAACGCCGCCGGTAATGAAAATAAAACGCGTCATACGGTTCCGCCACGGGAAGGTCTAAGCAGCAGCCGGGAGGCTGCCGGATGGGATTACAACTTACCAGATCGGCGACCCTGGCTCAATGCGAACCGCGCCAATCAGGAACCGGTCAACGGTTCAAGCAGCAGCTCGAATCCCTCTTCGTCTGTGGACGCCGCCAGCGTCTGGTCGAGCCACAGCGATCCGACAGCGGCCAGTTGTTCGCCCACATAGAGCAGCGGAATTCGATCCCGTTGCCAGGGGGCGACTCCCCGCTCCTGAAACAAAGTCTTCAATGGCCGACGATGGGCGCTGCCAAGCGGACGCAGACGTTCGCCGCCGCTGCGGAACCCCACCTGCACAGGATTGAAAGCACATGCGTCGCAGCGCACTCCGCGGCCACGCGCGCGGCGCGCCGTCATCCGCAGATTCAGCCCGTCCAGCACCAATGGTGCGCGCAAATCCCAAAGCATGCGCTGCTTCGGGTCGTGCGGCGGCAGCGGTGTCATGGCGTAAAGGCGATCTCGATAACGGCGCACCTCCGCGCCCTCCCAGTGCACCATCGGCTCGGCATCGACACGCGCCATCACCACCTCGTCGAGTAGCCGCTGCAAGTGGGCGCGGGTCGGCGTCGGTAGCCCTAATCGGCGCAGCCAAGTGCGGATAACGTTGCGCTGCCGCGCCGAATCCAGCTCCCTGAGTGCGATCAAGTCGATTTCTCCCGGGCTCTCACCAAGCGCCTGCAGGAGGTCCAATTGCCCCAATTGGTCCGTCAGGTAAGCGGCTTCGGCACTGTTTTCGGCCGCACGGGCCAAGGTCGCGTCCCACGCCGGCCAGCGCTCCGCAACGACAGATACGAGCCGCTGCCGAACGAAATTACGCTCGAAACGGGTATCTGCATTGCTCGCATCCTCGACCCAGTTCAGTCCGAGCCGTGCGGCGTAATCGGACAACGCCTGCCGGGGGAACTTCAACAGCGGGCGCAAGTGCAGACCTGATCCCAGCGGAGCGCTCGCCGGCATCGCGGCCATGCCGCGCGGCCCGGCGCCGCGCAACAACTGCAACAGTACGGTTTCCGCTTGGTCGTTGCGATGATGGGCGGTCAGCAGCGCATCGCCCGACTGCAGCAGACCGGCAATGGCCTGGTAACGGGCATCGCGCGCGGCTGCTTCCGGACTCTGCCCTGGCCCCGCTTGCGCGTCGACCTGAACGCAGTGCAGACCGACACCGAGATCGGCGCACACCGCGGCACAGTGTCGCTGCCACGCATCGGCGTGGGGATGCAGACCGTGATGCACGTGGACGGCGCGCAACTCAGCTGGCGTCGTTACGGACATGATTTGCCGCGCGCAATGCAATAACACGTGGGAGTCGCGGCCGCCGCTGTAGGCGACCCAATACCGTCGCGCTGGCGGCAGTGCGCGAAGCCGCTGCCGCAGGTGATGGGGCGTCAAATCCATTGCCGAAATCCGCCCGGAGCTCAAGGTTCGCTGACCGGTGACGGTCAGTGACCCTTGAACTCACCGTAGCGCATCAAGCGCTCATGACGCGCCTCCAAAAGCGCGTCGATCGGCATCGATTGTACCTGGTTGAGCGTTTCGACCAGCCGCTGTCTCAAGCGTTGCGCCATGGCGTTCAGGTCCCGATGGGCGCCGCCGAGCGGTTCATCGATCACCTCGTCCACCAAGTCCAATTCTTGCAGCCTGCGGGCGGTGATACCCATGGCCTCCGCCGCTTCAGGCGCGCGCTCTGCGCTTTTCCAGAGAATCGACGCGCAGCCTTCCGGAGAAATAACCGAGTAGGTGCTGTACTCGAGCATCAGCAGACGGTCGCCGACCCCGATCGCCAACGCGCCTCCGGAACCGCCCTCGCCGATCACTGTGCAGATGATCGGTACCCGCAGTCCGGCCATGGCGAACAGATTGCGGGCAATGGCCTCGCTCTGGCCGCGCTCTTCGGCACCGACTCCGGGATATGCACCGGGCGTGTCGATGAATGTAAACACCGGCAGCCGGAAGCGTTCGGCGAGGTTCAGCAGACGCAATGCCTTGCGATAACCTTCGGGACGCGGCATACCGAAGTTGCGTCGTACTTTTTCGTGGGTATCGCGCCCCTTCTGCTGACCGATGACCATTACCGGGCGGCCTTCCAGGCGCGCCGGCCCGCCGACGATCGCCGGATCGTCGCCATAAGCGCGGTCGCCGTGCAATTCCTGAAAATCGGTGAACGCCCGTTCGATATAGTCGAGCGTATAGGGCCGCTGCGGGTGGCGGGCAAGCTGGGAAATCTGCCAGGAGTTGAGGGAAGAGAAAATCGACTCGGTCAGGGATTTACTTTTGTTCTCCAAGCGGGTGATTTCTTCACCGATATTGATTTCGTTGTCGTCGCCCACCAGCCGCAGTTCTTCGATCTTCGCTTCGAGCTCGGCGATAGGCTGTTCGAAATCGAGAAAGTTCAAGTTCATACGGTGGTTTCCACATATTGTTTCGAGGGTGGCATGCGCCATTATGTCACAGTGACACGCGGTTTTCAGGCGTGGCGGGCACCGCTTTCGCCGTAGTCCAACCAGACGCCGCTGGGCCCGGTGAGCCCGCGCAATCGCGCCAACAACTCATCGGTGGGGCGGACCCGCCATTCCTGGCCGAGGGGCATCTGGGCCTCGGCGTCCTGGCGACGGTAGTGCACCCATACCGGACAGTGGCCCTCTCTGAAGGGCGTCAATGCATCGGCAAGCGAGCGCACGAAGCCATTGCCGCCGTTCTCTTCCGCCATCCGGATCACCAAGCGCCGCGCAAACCGCTCCCGTGCCTGGTCCACCGAATAAACCTGCTCGACGCTCACGCGCCAACCACCGCTGTACTCATCGGGCCCGAGCTGGCCCTGAAATACCAGCACCGTGTCTTTACCCAGCAGGTGGCGATATTTTTCGTAGACGTCGGCGAACAGGGTCGCCTCCAGGCGTGCAGTACGATCATCCAGGCTCAAAACCGCCATGCGGCCGCGGCGGGTGTTGATGGTCCGGGTGGCGACCACCAGACCCGCGACCACCACGGCGCGTTCCTGGGCGACGGGGCCACCAGCTCCGCCCACGGTATCGCTTCCGGTCAGCGCACCGATCCGCCCGCTGGTGATGCCCCGCAGTTCATCTTCATAACGTTCGATCGGGTGCCCGGTCAGATAAAGCCCCAGGGTTTCCTTCTCACCGGCCAAGCGTTGCTCTTCGTCCCATTCGGGCAGCTCGGCACGCGCACCGTCTTCGGGCTGCGCCTGGCCGAGCGCCTCGCCGCCGAACAGGTCGAAAATCCCCGCCTCGGCATTGCGGCTGTGCTGCTCGGCGGCACGCATGGCTTCCGGCAGTAGCGCCATCAGCGTGGCGCGGTTGCTGCCGAAGCAGTCCAGCGCACCGGAACGAATCAGCGCCTCCTGGGCGCGGCGATTGGCGCGGCGAAGATCGATACGGCGACAATAATCGAACAAGTTGCTGTAGGGTCCGCTGGCTTCGCGCTCTGCGATGATGTTTTCGATCGCGCCTTCGCCGACGCCCTTGATAGCGCCCAGGCCGTACAAAATGGTTTCGTCGTCAGCGGCGGTGAAACGGAAGAACGAGGTGTTGATACTGGGCGACACCACCGGCAGACGCATGTCCCGGCATTCCTCGATCAACGTCACGACCTTATCGGTATTGTCCATGTCCGATGACAGCACTGCGGCCATGAAAGCGGCCGGATAATGCGCTTTCAGCCAGGCGGTCTGATAGGACACCAAAGCGTACGCTGCCGAGTGCGACTTGTTGAAACCATAACCGGCGAACTTCTCCATCAAGTCAAAGATATAGGTCGCGGTTTTGGCTTCGACGCCGCGTTCCAGGGCGCCCTGGGTAAAGATCTCGCGCTGCTTGGCCATTTCTTCGGCTTTTTTCTTGCCCATGGCCCGGCGCAGCAAGTCGGCGCCGCCCAGCGTATAGCCCGCCAGCACCTGGGCGATCTGCATCACCTGCTCCTGGTACAGGATCACGCCGTAGGTGGGCGCCAGAATCGGCTCGAGATCCGGATGGGGATATTCGACTTTGGCGCGGCCGTGTTTGCGGGCGATGAAGTCGTCGACCATGCCCGACTGCAGGGGGCCGGGACGGAACAACGCTACCAAAGCGACGATGTCGTCGAAGCAATCAGGCTGCAGGCGCTTGATCAAGTCCTTCATGCCGCGGGATTCCAACTGGAATACCGCGGTAGTGGCACAGCATTTCAACAACTCGAACGCGGCGCCGTCGTCGACCGGAATGGTGGCGATATCCAGCGGCGCTTCCCCGGCGCTGCGACGCACGGCGTTCACAGTCTGCAGCGCCCAGTCGATGATCGTCAGAGTACGCAGGCCGAGGAAATCGAACTTCACCAGGCCCACGGCTTCGACGTCGTCCTTGTCGAACTGGGTCACGACGCTGCTCGATCCCTGTTCGCAGTACAGCGGCGAAAAGTCGGTCAATTGCGAAGGCGCGATGACAACGCCACCGGCGTGTTTACCGGCATTGCGCGCCAGTCCTTCGAGCTTGCGCGCCATATCCAAGAGCGCCGCGACGTCCTCGTCCTGCTCGTAGAGCAGACGCAGGTCCTGCTCCTGATCCAGCGCCTTGTCGAGGGTCATGCCGATTTCGAAGGGAATGAGTTTCGCGATCCGGTCAACGAAGCCGTAGGGATGGCCCAGAACGCGGCCCACGTCGCGTACCACCGCCTTCGCCGCCATCGACCCGTAGGTGATGATCTGGGAGACCTTCTCACGCCCGTAACGTTCGGCCACGTACTCGATCACCCGATCGCGCTGCTCCATGCAGAAATCGACATCGAAATCCGGCATCGAGACGCGCTCTGGGTTGAGAAACCGCTCAAACAACAGATCGTAAACTATTGGATCCAGGTCAGTAATCTGTAAGACGTAGGCCACCAAGGATCCCGCGCCGGAGCCGCGCCCCGGCCCCACCGGGATCCCGTTGGCCTTGGCCCAGCGGATGAAATCGGCAACGATCAGGAAGTAGCCCGGAAAACCCATCTGGATGATGACCCGCAGCTCCAGCTCGAGGCGTTGTTGGTACTCGGCCACCCGCTCGTTGTAATCCGCTGCACCCGGATCGAGGATCCGCTGCAAGCGTTGATCCAAGCCGCGGCGAGACTCGGCTTCCAGAAAGCGCGCCGCGTCCATGCCTTCGGGTACCGGAAACTCGGGCAGGAAGTTCTTTCCCAGGGTCAGCTCCAGATTGCAGCGCCGGGCGATCTCGACACTGTTCTCCAAGGCCTCCGGTATATCGGCGAACAACTCCACCATCTCGTCCGCGGAGCGCAGGTATTGCTGCTCGGAATAGTTGCGGGGTCGACGCGCATCATCGAGAGTGCGGCTTTCGCGAATGCAGACCCGGACTTCGTGCGCTTCGTAATCGTCGCGAGTCAAAAAGCGCACGTCGTTGGTGGCAACCACGGGCAGGCCCACCGCCGCCGCCAATTCCACCGCCCGGTGCAGATATTCCTCTTCGCCGGAACGCCCTGTACGCTGTAATTCGAGATAAAACGAATCCGGAAACAAGCCTTGCCACCCGGTCGCCAACTCGGCGGCGAGCTCGTGGTTGCCGGCCAGGAGGGCGCGTCCCACGTCGCCTTCGCGCGCCCCGGACAGCGCGATCAAGCCCCGCGAAGCGCCCGCCAACCAGTCACGCTGTATCATCGGGACGCCCCGGTGCTGACCCTCCTGGAAACTGCGCGATACCAGTCGGGTCAGGTGGCGGTAGCCTTCGTCGTCCCGACACAGCAGCACCAGTCGGAACGGCTTTTCCGCCTCGGCCTCGTTGCGTAGCCACAGATCCACGCCGACGATCGGTTTGACGCCCGCCGCGGTGGCCGCGCGGTAAAATTTCACCATCGCAAACAGATTGGACTGATCAGTGACGGCAATTGCGGGCATGCAGGCCGCCGCGGCCGCTTTCGCCAGCGACTTGATGCGTACCAGTCCATCGACCAGGGAGTATTCGGTATGGAGCCGGAGATGGACGAACTGCGGTTGCATGGTCGGTATTGTAATGTAGCGGCACACCCGGCGGCGACTCCGCCAAGGGCCTAATCACAGGGCACGGGCAAGCGTGACCACCGGGGGCCGGGCGCGGCCCCGCGCGGGCACTTGCCCTGCCCGGCGAATTCGTATAGTTTTCTGACGCACAATAACCATAATGAATCCAGTGCATTCGATCGTCGGCCTAAACCATTGACAGAATTGGCCGATCACATATCCGAAAAGCGGCGCTCGTGCGCCGCCGCGATCGCCACGAACAACAGATACAGGAACAGTTTCGTGTTTACACTGAATGCCAACTTTTCGTTTCCCGAACATTGGGTATTGATCGCCGTGTTCTTCGCCATCTTCGCCGGCTGCGGCTTATTTGAACGTCGGCGCCGCAGCGGCGCCGGTTGCATCGGCCTTGGATTGCTCGCGCTGACGACCAACGCCGCGCTGCTTGTCCTTGCCAATGGTGTCGGCTACGGCCAGTTCGACTTGCTGCAATTGCTGACACTGCAGGACGCCACCGTCGAATCGACACTGATCGTAATCGGCTACTGCCTGGTGATTCGCGGAATTGCGCAGTCGGCGCGCATGCGACTACAACCGCGCGCTTACCGCGGGCTGGTATAAAGTCGCGAACTGAAATTTTCAGGCAGTCCCTTCGGGACTGGTTGGCAGGTTGCCCGCTTCCATGACCTGGCGGGTGATATCGATCACTTCTCCTACCGCAGCGATCTGCTCGAAATCCGTCTGCAAGCGATTGGCGCGATGCGCCGATTTTGACATCAGCGGTTCCACGACCGCATGTACCTCGGTTTCCTTCGGCCTACAAACAGGCGCCAGTACCAGTTTGGCAAAACAATGATCGTGTTCCAGTGCTTCACGCACAAAAGCGAATTTCTCGTGGGCACCGGAGAAATCGGCATCGCACGCGGTGTGCAGTTCGAAACGGCTGGTTTCGCTTGACCAGCTCTTGTACATGTAGAGCGTCAAATCCGCGGTCTTTTGGGCGCGCAATTCACTCAGCATTCTGCCCAGCCGCTGCGGTTCTGCCAATGGACTGAAATCGTACTCCCCAAGCGCGACCTCGAAAAACGCCGCGAACGAACCCGGAACACGCGGCAGTGCAACTTTGACTTCGCGCTTGCCGGATTCCAAATCCTTGAGCACGAAGAACGGGACGGTACCGGCGCTTTCCGCTGCCATTGACGCATACAAGCGGGAATTGGCCGCCGTTATCACGTCCTCCAGGTCCGGCTGCAACTTGCCTTGATTGCGGGCAATGAGATCCTTGAGAAATACTGTAACTTCTGCGCCCCTGGTGTCGATCACCCGCTTCAACGCCAAGCGCACACCGCCGCCTTCGATTTCGATGCGGGTGACCTCACACGGAATGTCCCGCAGCCGCACCTTGCTTCCCGCCCGCTTTTGCAAACCCGGTAAATTCACGTGCACCAGGTCCCCACGCCCGAGGCCGTTGGGCAGTTTATTCAACTTCACACACAACCCGCGCAAAGAAATGTCGCAGGTTTCGCCTTCCGCCCGCTGATTGGAAAAAGTGACCTCTGCTGCCAACGCAACCCGGTAACGATCCTCGTGGCGCTGTTCCACATAGCCGAAACGCACCACCTCGGGCGCCGGGCCGTGGGCCATCGCCGCCTTCTCCGCCAACGGCAACGCCGCCTGCACAACTTCAGCGCCGAAGAACCGCTGTCCGAACCCCCAGGCGCGAATCTGAGCGGTCAAATCCACCAAGACGCCGGCCGCGACATGCCGGTCTGCATGGCAAACCAGCTCTTCTGCCTGCTCAGTTGACTTTTCGCTCAACCGTTCGATTTTTTCGTAAATCTTTCGGCAATCCGGGCGATGCACCGGACGTAGCACGGCTTTGTAGACTCGAAACGCATCCCGGTTGCACTTCGCACTCAGCAAGGCGAGCCACTGTTGTGGATTTTCGAACTCGAATTCCGCCACCACACGGGCGGATTCGTGGTCGTTGTCCTTGTACACCGCCACCAGCGGGTCACGCTGACCGTCTTCGCGGGTCAACCGGTACAACTCCGCGACTCGGTGCGCGGCGGACATTCCCGTAAAGTCGTAGCGTTCGTGTTCGGTACGAAAGATCTCGAGTGAAGGCAACGCATTGTGGTTGTGACAAACGACTTCCAGCTTTGCCGTTTCATCATCGTCCATGGTAAGGAAGAACGGAATCACAGGAGTAGATGTGGCGTAGTACTGCTCCGCGAGCAATGAATATGCGGTAAGGCGTTCGTCCTCGAAATCCTGTTTGCGTTTGCGCTGGGCGCCACGCAACTGCTGATCGATAAAACGGCCCAGAATCGCAGACGGCTCCGGATCCCCGTCTCCCAGGCGGGTCATGCGGATACGGTACTCGCGTTCCGCGGCCTCGACACTCAAGATCCGATATCCGACTTCATTGAGTTGTGCTTCGAGTTCCTGATTCAAATCAGTGAAGCTGATTGTGACTTCCTGTTCGGCCTGCAGCCGCAGCGCATGCTTGACGGACAAACGCAACCCGTTCGGCGACAAGTCGATTGTCTGAACTGGTATTGATTGTCCGTCCGTGTGCAGGACCGCATTGCTGCAATGTTGCAACCGCGCTTCGCACCGGTCACGGTAGTAGCCGAGCAGGATGACATCCGGACGTCCCACTGCGCCGTTGGTTTCACTGCTGTACGGCAATGCCGGTTCCGGGCCGGCCAGCGCGGCACGTCTGTCCACCGCACCTGCTGGAGTGGCGCTGTCGCGATCGTCGCTGTTCTGTTCCATCGCCCGGAACGTGTGATCGGCCGACATGATCTGCTCGAAGGTGGCGACCGTAAATACGCCGTCGTGTTCGCGCAGCCCATTGATGAACGTTTCATAAGTCAGTTCGTCCATCCAGAATACGCGGTTGCGATAGTTATAACGTTTGCATTCGTAGGGCACTTTGCCGCGCATATCGACGTTCAGCTGGCATTCCTGCTGCAAGCGTCGGCGTTCCATGCGCTCGAGGAACTGAAAGGTGGGCGAACCCTGCTGAATGCGTTCGGTCACAAGCTCCTTATCCCGGGCGCGGGCGTCGGGACGGATATAGTGCTTGATCTCCCCTACGGGTTCCGAATTCCGGTCAGACATGGGCACGCTTCGCGGCGGATGCTGGGAACCGCCGGTTCATATTAAAAGTGGATGCATCCGGCCTTTTATCGGCGCGCGGCAGGTTATTCTTGAGGCGAGACTAGGAACAGGGGGACAAGCGGCGGCGAACCGGCGCGTAGGAAGCGCGATGGTGAAGACAGGCGCCGAGCCGGTCCAGCGCCTCGAGGTGGTCCCGTGTCGCGTAGCCCTTGTGCTGGGCAAAACCGTAACCGGGAAACTCTACGTCCAGTTCAATCATGTACCGGTCGCGGTTCTGTTTGGCGAGAATCGACGCCGCGCTGATTGCGGGAACCAGCAGATCGCCCTGTACGATTGCCTGGGCGGGAAGGCCGAATTCGGGGCAACAATTTCCGTCCACCAGTACCGTTACCGGAGCGCGGCTCAATGACCGCACGGCACGCTGCATGGCAAGAAATGTGGCCTGAAGGATGTTGATTCGGTCGATTTCCTCGACCGACGCGCGGCCCACGCCCCAGGCCAACGCCGATGCCATGATCTCGGTTTCCAATTCGGTGCGCCGCTCCAATTTCAGCAGCTTCGAGTCGGTAAGTCCTTCGATTGGACGCGCTGGATCGAGGATCACCGCCGCCGCGACCACGGGGCCCGCCAGCGGGCCGCGCCCCGCTTCGTCCACGCCCGCGGCGAACTGCTCGCCCAACCAAGGAGCGAGCGGTGCGATTTCAGGCTTGCCGCGCGCGGGGCGTTTAGCCATGACCAATCAACTCCAACACCGCTTCTGCCGCCCGGGCGCTGGCACCCCGGCGCAAGCTTCGATGCACTTCTTCGAAGCGATCCGCCAGTGCGTGCATGTCCTGGGGATGGTCAAGCCAACGCAATACAGCGTTCGCCAAACGCTCAGGACGGGCATCGCCTTGAATGAATTCCGGAATCACCTGTTCGCGGCACAACCAGTTCGGCAAAGAATAATACGGCACTTTCAGCAACCGGAGGCCTCGTACCAGCCAGTATGTCAAGGTGGAGATCCGGTACGCAACTACCATCGGCCGCTTCAACAACAGCCCCTCCAGCGTGGCGGTTCCCGATGCCAACAGCACCACGTCGGCTGCGGCGATCGCCTGTTGCGCGCCGCCATCCGTCAACTTCAAGTTCAGACCGGCACCATGACGGTTTGCTGCTTCGGAGAAAATCGTTTTCACTGCAGCGTGCGCCATAGGCGCAACGAAGTGCAACGACGGGCGATGCTCGGCGCAACGCCGCGCCGTAAGCACGAACGTCTTTGCCAGGCGCTGTACTTCGCTGCGCCGACTTCCCGGAAGTAAAGCCACGACCGCACCGGCCTGCGGTAATCCCAAAGCACGTCTCGCCGCGGCCTGATCGACTAGCGGCGGGATTGCGTCTGCCAGCGGGTGGCCCACAAAGCGCGCGTCCACGCCGTGCTGTTGGTAGAACGCCTGCTCGAACGGAAACAAGGTCAGCACACGGTCGACGCTGGCGGCGATGTGTTGTACCCGGCCCTGCCGCCACGCCCATACTGAGGGGCTGACGTAGTGTACGGTCCGGACACCGGCTTCATGCAGTTTGCGCTCGAGGCCGAGGTTGAAGTCCGGCGCGTCGATACCTACGAACACGTCCGGAGGCGACTGAATGAAATGCCGCAGTACTTGCCGCCGGATGGACAGCAACTCGGGGAGGTGGCGAAGCACCTCGAAAATGCCCATCACCGATAGTTTTTCTGATTCGAACAACGCGCGGCAGCCCTGCTCTCGCATGCGCGGGCCGGCGATGCCCTCGAACTCAGCCTCGGGATGACGTTTACGGATCTCCGCAATCAGTTCAGCTCCGAGCAGGTCGCCGGAGGCCTCGCCCGCCACCAGTCCGATGCGCACAGAAGGTCTCCGCTATCGAACGACGCCGCGGCGACTGCGCCCGAGAAAATCCCGCAGAATCTCCAGCTCGGCGTACTCTTCACTCATATCCGCGATACGCTGCTGCGCCTCCGCAAAACCCAGCCCCGATCGGTAGAGCGTTTTGTAGGCGCGCCGCACGGCTTGTACCGCCGCCGGACTGAAGCCACGGCGTTTCAGACCCTCGGCATTAATTCCTCTGGGTTCGGCCGGTTGGCCATCCACGGTGATGTAGGGTGGCACGTCCTTGGCGATGTGAGCACCCATCGCAGTGAAACTGTGCGCGCCCAGCGAACAAAACTGATGCACCAACGTGAAGCCGCCGAGGATGACGTAATCATCGATGTGCACGTGTCCGGCCAGAGAAGCACAATTGGCGAAAATGGTTTCGTTGCCGATGACGCAATCATGGGCTATGTGAACGTAGGCCATGATCCAATTGTCGTTCCCGACCCGGGTAACGCCACGATCCTGCACCGTGCCGCGATTGATGGTGCAGTACTCGCGAATTACATTGCGGTCACCGATTTCCAATCGAGTCGGTTCGCCGGCATATTTCTTGTCCTGAGGATCGTCACCCACCGACGCAAACTGGAAAATCCGGTTGTCGCGGCCAATGGTCGTCGGACCCCGGATCACCACGTGCGGTCCGATGCTGGTGCCAGCGCCGATTTCCACGCCGGGGCCGATGACCGAGAACGGACCGACGCTCACGTCCGAATCGAGCTGAGCGCTAGGATCAACAATTGCTCTTGGATCTATCAAACGTCGACTTTCCGTTCAGCACACATGATTTCGGCCGAGGCCGCGATCCTACCGTCCACCTTGGCTTCGCATTGGAACACGCCAATGCCGCGTTTCGAACGCAGCAGGCGCACATCCAACATCAGTTGATCGCCGGGTTCGACCGGTTGTTTGAAGCGCGCGCCATCGATTCCAACCAGGTAATAGAGCACATCAGGGTCCGGCGCGGCCCCCGGGCGGCTTTTGAACGCCAGCAGGCCGGTGGCCTGGGCCATCGCTTCCAGAATCAACACCCCCGGCATGACCGGACGGTGAGGAAAATGGCCAGGAAAAAATGGCTCATTGATTGTGACGTTCTTGATTGCCGTCAGCCGTTCGCCCGGGGTGTAATCCAGTACGCGGTCGACGAGCAGAAAGGGATACCGATGCGGCAGGTATCGTAGGATTTCGTGTACATCGAATCCGTTGGAATCCATGGGAATGCCTGTATTTGCTCAGTCGCGATTGATTTTTTTTTCCAGCGCCCGCAGACGCCGCGCCATCTCATCGAGCTTGCGAAAGCGCGCGAAGTTCTTGTGCCATTCGTCATTGGGCTGCAGTGGCGTGCCCGAGGAGTATACACCTGGCTGGCTGATCGACTTTGTGACCAAGGCCATAGCTGTGATCTGTACTCCGTCGGCAATTTCCAGATGGCCGGCAATTCCGACCCCTCCGGCAATTGCGCAGTGACGGCCAATTTTCGCGCTGCCGGCAATGCCTGCGCATCCGGCAATGGCGGTATGGGCGCCGATCCGAACGTTGTGGGCGATCTGGACCTGATTATCGATTTTGACGCCGTCTTCAATGATCGTGTCTTCGATCGCCCCGCGATCCACCGTGGTGTTGGCGCCCAACTCGACGTCGTTGCCTATCACAACCCTGCCGAGTTGCGGAACTTTGACCCAGCGTCCTTTGTCGTTTGCGATGCCAAAACCGTCCGCGCCCACCACCACGCCGGGATGGAACAGTGCACGCTCACCGATGACACAGTCGTACAACACGGTCACATTGGCGACCAGTCGTGAGCCGGCACCGATCACGGTGCGGCGGCCCACCACGCACCCGGGTCCGATACTGACATCGACCGATATCCGCGCGTCGGCGCCGATAACCGCATTCGGACCGACCCAGGCAGTGGGATGCACCTGGGCGCCGGCTTCCACCACCGCCGACGGATCGATACCCGCCGGCTCGCGAAAGCACGGACACAGGATTGTTGCCGCCTCGGCATAGGTCAGGTACGGATTTTCCGACAGCAGCACCGGCACCGGGCAGGCGTCGGCGTCGTCTTTGCGTAAAATCACCGCTGCGGCTTTGGTATCTGTCAAATACCGTTTGTACGTGCGATTCGCCAGGAAGCTGATGCTATCGGAAGATGCACGCTGCAACGTTGACACGCCGACGATGGTCGTGCTTCCATCGCCGGTGAATTCCGCACCGATCCGGTCCGCCAATTCTTTCAGCGTCAGCGCCACCTGCGCGATCCGTCCGATCTACTTTCCGGCTTTGAACTCATCCGACAATACCTTGAGAACCTTGTCGGTGATATCCACCGCGGGGCTGGCGTAGATCACGACGTCCCCGAGCACCATCTCGTAATTCTCGCTTTTCGCGAGATCTACGATGGCATCGTATGTGCGCTTTTGCAGCTTGCGCAGTTCGTCGTTGCGCCGGATGTTGAGGTCTTCCCTGAAGTCCTCCTGAGCGCGCTTGATTTCACGCTTGCGCCCGCGGATGTCCAACTCGAGCTTGCGCAGTTGAGCCTCGCTCATGGTCATACCTTCGCGCGACAAACGGTCTTCCAGGGCTCGCACTTCCTTGCGCAGCTCGTTCAATGCGGAGTTGCGCGGCTCGAATTCCTTTTCCAGGCGTTTGTTCGCCTCGATCGCTTGCGGCGCCTGTTCCAGTACCTTGTTGATATTGACGTAGGCAACGCGCTTGTCCTCTGCCGACACGGGCATCGAAACGATGCCCAAAATCGCCAGAACGCAGAGTATGCTCCCGAATTTGACGCTCATGAGATATCGCTATGCCTTACCCAACTCAATAGAATGAACCGCCCAGCGTGAATTGCAGAAATTCGGTATCGTCGCCCGGCTTGTCGTTCAGCGGCTTCGCTACGCTCAGGGCCAAAGGCCCGATCGGCGACATCCAAACCGTGGACAGGCCCGTCGAATAGCGCAATTCGGCGGCGTCGAAATCGGAAACGCTGCCGTACACATTACCCACGTCGACGAAGACGCCGACCCGGAACTGCTTGCTATCCCGCACAAAGGGTACCGGAAAATACAGATCCGCGCCTCCTGCTACTTTGAAGCTGCCGCCGATCGGGCGGTTGGTCGCCGGATCCCGCGGACCCAGACTGTTGGCCTTGTAGCCCCGCACAGACCGGGGGCCACCGGCGAAGAAGTTCTCGAAAAACGGCAACGTGCTCGTGCTGCCAATACCGTCGGCGTAGCCAAGCTCTCCGTGTAACTGCATCGTGAGCTTTTTCGAAACCGGAAAGTAGCGCTCGTGGCGATAGCGCAGGCGGTAGTATTCCAAATCTCCGCCGGCGACTTCGGCGGATAGATGATGCAGAACACCTTTGTCGGCGAATATCGCGCGGTTTCTGGTGTCATGCGCATAACTGGCGCCGAGCTTCACGCTATCGAACTGATCGGTGCCTTTTTGCGTGACGAAGTCCGTACACACTTTCGGCGGATTGGTCGCCGCGCAGTTCACGGTATTGCGTTCCAGACTGCCGCTCAGATTGATGGTGTCGTACTCGTTGATGGGAATTCCGTAATTGACCGAAAGCTCGTCGGTGTCCAACGAATAGTCCGACAGGTTGGCGGCTGCGGCATCGGTCTTCTGACTGCCGAATGTAAAGCTACGACTGATGCCGTTGTCGGTGTAATAGGGATTGGTGTATGAGATCTTGAAGCCGCGCGTGATATCGCTGTCGTTTGCGCTAACCGAGACTCGCTTTCCAGTGCCGAGGAAATTGTCCTGCTCGATACTGGCGCTGAACAACACACCGCCGGTCTGGGAGTAGCCGACACTTGCAAGCAGGTTTCCGGAAGGCCGTTCGACCACAGTGAAGTTGACATCCACCTGATCGCTGGTGCCTGGCACAGCCGGGGTCTCGACATTCACTTCGGTAAAATATCCAAGGCGCTCGAGGCGGGTACGGGACCGGTTGACCTTCTCGGTCGAGAACCATCCCCCCTCCATCTGCCGCATCTCGCGCCGCAGCACTTCATCAGCGGTTCGCACATTGCCGGTGAAGTTGACGCGCCGAACGTATACACGGCGTCCTGGGTCGACTACGAAAGTGAGACCTACGAGTTTGTTCTTTTGATCGACTTCAGGAGCCGTATTGACGTTGGCGAAGGCGTAGCCTTCATTACCGAGGCGCTCGACGATCGCTGAGGTGCTGTCTGCGACAAGGGTGCGGGAATAGACGCTGCCGGGCACCACCTTGATCAGTTTTTCCAGCGCCGCCGGCGGCAGGATCGTTTGGCCTGCCAGCTTCACGTCTTTGACTTTGTATTGCTCGCCTTCGTCGACGTTGATCGTGATGTAAACGAATTTCTTGTCCGGGGAGATCGACACTTGCGTCGATGTGATATCGAAATTCAGATATCCCCGGTCCAGATAGTAGGCGCGCAGCGTCTCCAGATCGGCAGCCAGCTTCTGCTTCGAGTATTGGTCGTTGTTCGTATAGAACGAAAAGGTGGTCGGAGTCGTAAGCTGGAACTCATCCAGCAGCGTATCGTCGCTGAACACCTTGTTGCCGACGATATTGATTTGCCGGATCTTGGCGATTCGCCCTTCCGATATGTCGAGCTTGATCGCCACGCGGTTGCGCTCCAATGGCGTGACGACAGTATCCAGCTTGACCGCGTATTTGCCCAAGTTGAAATATTGACGGCGCAATTCCTGCTCGACCTTGTCGAGCAAGGAGCGATTGAATGTGCGCCCCTCTGCGAGTCCTACGCGCTTGAGGCCCTCCTTGAGTTGATCCGTTTCGATTTCCTTGTTTCCACTTATGGTGATATTGGCGATCGAAGGCCGCTCGTCGACCACAACAACGAGCACGTTGCCCTCGCGCTCCAGGCGTACATCTTTGAAAAAACCGGTCTTGAACAATGCCCGAACCGCTTGGGCCGAGCGTTGATCGTCGAAGCGGTCACCGACCTTGAGTGGTAGATAGTTGAATACGGTACCGGCGGAAATTCGCTGCAATCCTTCGACTCTGATGTCCTGGATGGTGAACGGCTCGATTGCCCAGACCAGTCGCGCGAAACTGAAAAACAGGGCGAGAGCGCAGAAAAATATTCTCATTACGGATCCAAGTCGATATGTGGGTATCAAAGAGCAGCTCAGAAAAACAAGCGCATGAAATCGTTATAGAATGCGAGCGCCATCAGCATAAGTAGCAACGCGATCCCGACCCGCTGCGCAATCTGTTGCGCATGCTCGGATACGGGGCTCCCTTTGGCAAGCTCTATAAGGTAATACAATAAATGTCCGCCATCCAGTATCGGTATGGGTAGCAAATTCAGCACCCCAAGACTCACGCTGACGACCGCGAGAAAGTTCAAGAAAGGCATGAACCCCATGGACGCAGTGTCGCCAGCATACTGGGCGATGGTCAGCGGTCCGCTGATGTTACTGAGCGACGCGTTCCCGGTAACAACTCCGCTCAATACCCGCAACATCAGCACCGACATATCCCAGGTTTTACGCACTCCCGCCGTCAGACCGTCGATCAGTCCGTAGCGGGTTTCGGCGAACATGTCCTCGGGAATGGGGGGGCGTTCAACGCCTGCGAAACCGACTTGCTTCCCTTCCTCGTTCCGGGACTCGGGGCGCAACTGCAGATGCCGCGTGCCGTCGGCGCGTTGCACGGTGACATCGATTTTCTGCTGCGGGCGCTCGCGCACATACAACACCCACTCGCCCCAGTAACGGACCGGCTTGCCATCCAATGCCACGATCCGGTCCCCTGCTTGGAATCCGGCTCGGTCGGCCGCGCTGCCGGCCTGCACTCCGGCGACCTCGGCTAGCGGCTGCCAGGGTTTAAAGCCGACCGCATCGAACAAGCCTTGCGGCTCCAATGGCCCGGAGCCTGGAGCAAGGGATAAGGTGCGAACTTGGGTAACGCCGGCGGCGGTACGCGTGGTGAGCGCAATCGGTTTGCGGGTCAAGGCCGCCTCGAACAACGCCAGACGCGCGGTTTCCCAGGTACTCGTCGGCTCGGAATTGACCGCAACGATACGCGAGTCCGATTGCAGACCAGCTTGTGCGGCGGGGCTACCGGGCTCCACATAACCGATCACGGGCGCCACGCCGGGGACGCCAACCATGAAAATCACCCAGAACGCCGCGATGGCAAACAACAGATTGAACAAGGGACCGGCACTGACCACGGCGATCCGTGTGCCGACCGATTTGTTGTTGAAGGCGCGCGCTTTTTCGGCTTCGGCGACCGGCGCCTCGCGCTCGTCCAACATTTTCACATAACCGCCCAACGGCAGCGCGGCGAGCACATATTCGGTCTCGCCATTGCGGGAACGACGCGCCAGCAGGGGCCTACCGAAGCCCACGGAGAACCGCAACACCTTAACGCCAAGCCGACGCGCGACCCAAAAGTGACCGAACTCATGTACGGTGATCAACACCCCGAGCGCCACCACAAATGCCAACACGTATATCAGCGCACTGCTCATGCACGACCCTCCTGCAACCGTGCCGATGTCAGCGCACGCGCGTATTGACGGGCTTGTTGGTCGGCTTCGCACACCGCCTCCAGCGAATCGGCCGCACACACAGCGATCGCACCCAGAGTTTTTTCGATCACGCCCGGGATATCGGTGAATGCCAGTTCATGGGCGAGAAACCCCTGCACCGCGATTTCGTTCGCCGCGTTGAGAATAGCCGGCGCCGTGCCGCCTGCGGCAACGGCCTGATAGGCCAGCTCCAGACACGGGAATCGCCCCGGGTCGGGGGGCTCGAAATCGAGTCGACCGATCGCGCACAAATCAAGCGGAGACACCCCGGATTCGATGCGCCCCGGCCAAGCCAGCGCATGAGCAATGGGCGTGCGCATGTCAGGATTGCCCAATTGTGCCAACACCGAACCGTCTTCGTACTCGACCATTGAATGCACGACGCTTTGCGGATGGATTACGACTGAAATCTGTTCCGGCGTGGCATTGAACAACCACCTCGCTTCAATGACCTCCAGCCCTTTGTTCATCATGGTGGCCGAATCCACCGAGATCTTGCGGCCCATGTTCCAATTCGGATGTGCGCAAGCCTGATCCGGCGTGACCGCTCGCAATTCCGCTTGGCTACGGGTACGGAACGGACCGCCCGAGGCGGTCAACAAAATGCGCCGCACCCCGACCGCTCTCAGCCCGCCCGCATATTCTTGCGGCATGCATTGAAAGATCGCGTTGTGTTCGCTGTCTATGGGCAACAGTTCCGCACCGTGCGCGCGAACCGCTTCCATGAATACCGGACCGGCCATCACCAGTGCTTCCTTGTTCGCCAACAGCACCCGTTTGCCGGCTCCGGCGGCAGCCAAGGTCGGTCGCAGACCGGCCGCGCCCACGATGGCGGCCATCACCACCTGCACCTCGTCGAGACTGGCGGCGCGCGCCAGCCCATCGCCACCGCTCCAGACCTCCGTCGCGACTCCTTGCGCTTGCAGTCGCCGCTCAAGTTCCTCCGCCGCGCGCTCGTCCGCCATGACGGCGTAGGCGGGCCGATGTTGCTCGCACTGTGCGGCCAAACCCTCGACGTCGCGATTCGCGGTCAAGGCCACCACCCGGAATCGTTGCGGATGCCGCGCCAATACATCGAGAGTGCTGACCCCGATGCTGCCGGTGGAACCAAGCACGGCTACGCCAATCATGTCGGGATGTTCAGCCATAGGAGACCCAGTAAGAACACAGGAGCGGTGGCGGTTAAGCTGTCAATGCGGTCCATCACCCCGCCATGACCTGGCAATAACGCACCGCTGTCCTTGAAGCCACTCTGGCGCTTGATCAAACTTTCGAACAGATCGCCGACCACGGACACCGGCACCAGCACCACACACAACAAGACGAAGGCCAAGAACCTCGATTCCGGTACGTGCAAAAACCAACCGGCGGCTATTGCGTAAACCAGGACAAGCGCCACGGCCCCGTAAACGCCTTCGCGCGTCTTGCCAGGGCTCACCCGCGGCGACAATTTCCGTTTACCCCAGCGTCGACCGAAAAAATACGCACCGCTGTCGGCAATCCAGATCAGGGCCAACACGAACAAGACCCATACCGGGCCATGTTGCGGCGCGCTGTGCAACGCGATCAACGCCAACCATGCGGGCACCAGCACGAAGACCCCGGCCACCAGGCCGACCACGGTCATTGCCGGACGACCATTTGGGCCGGCCGGATAGACCATGATCCAAAGGAATGCGAGCACCCACCATAGCAAGGTCGCGATCAGTATCGCGCCGAGTAGCCCGGGCCGGTGCCACACGCTTGCCAAGACCCAAAGCAACAACGCGGTAGCCGTCACATACAGCGCACGGGACAAAACTCGCCGCAGACCGCTTAGGCGCGACCATTCCCAGGCCCCCGCAAGAATCATGGCGGCGAACACCCACTCGAGCGCCGAGGTCGGCAGCAACAGGATGGCGGCAATCGCCGCCGGCGCCAGCACCAGGGCCGTGAGCAGGCGCAGTTTAAGCATTGCTCGGCCGTTTCTCGATCTGTTCGCCGGTCTGCCCGAAGCGGCGCTGACGTGCGCGAAAAGCATCGAACGCGCGTTCCAATTCGGCACTGTCGAAATCCGGCCACAGACAGTCGGTAAAATAAAGTTCCGTATATGCGAGTTGCCAAAGCAGAAAATTGCTGATGCGCTGTTCACCGCCCGTGCGAATGAACAAATCCGGCTCGGGCAGATCGGCCAACGCAGTATGCTGGGCGAACAATTCAGGGGTGATATCTGCGGCCCGCAACCGGCCATCTTCGACCAGCGAGGCCAATTGGCGCGCGGCCGCTGTTATGTCCATGCGGCCGCCGTAGTTGGCGGCGATATTGAGCGTCAGACCGGAGTTCCCGGCGGTGCGCTGCTCTACTGCGGAGATCTGAACGCGCAGTTTCTCCGAAAAAGCATCGCGGTCGCCGATGAATCGCATACGCACCTTGTTTTCATGGAGACGTTTCGATTCTCGCTGCAGCGTGTTCACGAACAGTTCCATGAGCAGGCTGACTTCGGTCTTGGGGCGGCGCCAATTTTCACTGCTGAACGCGAAAACCGTAAGCGCCGGCACCTGCTGCCGTGCGCACTCCTCGACTACCAGACGCGTCGCCTGCACTCCCGCCCGATGACCGGAATGACGTGGCAGACGACGTTTACGCGCCCAGCGCCCATTGCCGTCCATGATAATCGCGACATGCTGCGGTAGCTCATTCATTCAGTCACTCGGATGGTTGGCTGCCGAAACGGTGGAACCCGCAGGATTCCGCAGTGCGGGCACGAAGCCCTACACTTCCATAAGATCCGCTTCTTTGGTTTCCAGCAGCCGGTCCACTTCGGCAATGTATTTGTCAGTGAGCTTTTGAATTTCGTCCTGGCCGCGACGATCCTCGTCTTCGGAGATCTCCTTTTCCTTGAGCAGCTCCTTCAAGTCGTTGTTTGCGTCGCGGCGGATATTGCGCACCGCAACCCGGGCGTTTTCCGCTTCCTGACGCACCACACGCACCAAATCGCGCCGTCGCTCTTCGGTGAGCGCCGGCAAGGGCACCCGTATCACCAGGCCGGTTGTCGCCGGATTGAGACCCAGGTCGGACTGCATGATCGCTTTTTCGATCACCGATACCATGTTGCGTTCCCAAGGAGTCACCGCCAGCGTGCGCGAGTCCTCGACGGTTACGTTGGCGACCTGCTTCAACGGCACGTGACTGCCGTAGTAATCGACCGTGATGTGATCGAGCAAGCTGGTGTGCGCGCGTCCCGTACGGATCTTGCTGAATTCGTTGCCCAATGCTTCCACGCTTTTGGACATGCGGCTGGCCGCGTCTTTCTTGATGTCATCTATCATTCGACTATTCCCCGTTCGACCACGGTTCCAACATCATCCCCGCACATCATGCGCACCAGATCGCCTTCATTGTTGATACTGAAAATGCGCAGGGGCATTGCGTGATCACGGCACATGACGACGGCCGTCGCATCCATGACCATCAGCTTTCGCTCCAGGACTTCGTCGAAGCTCAATCGGTCGTAACGCGTCGCATTCGGATTCGTAACTGGATCGGCCGAGTAAACACCGTCCACCTTGGTCGCCTTGATCATGAGATCGGCGCCGATTTCAATCGCTCTCAGGCTGGCAGCGGAATCGGTGGTAAAAAAGGGATTACCAGTTCCGGCTGCGAAAATCACCACACGTCCCTTTTCGAGGTGGCGGATCGCGCGGCGACGGATGTAGTCCTCGCAGACCTGATGAATACTGAGCGCGGACATGACGCGGGCGTAGACGTTGCTTCGCTCCAGCGCGTCCTGCATTGCCAACGCATTGATCACGGTGGCCAGCATACCCATATGATCGCCGGTGACGCGGTCGATACCGCCTTTGGCCAGACCGGCGCCTCGAAAAATGTTGCCACCGCCGATGACCATTCCGACCTGCACGCCCATACTGACTACTTCGCGCACTTCCAATGCGATGCGAGCGATGATGCCGGGATCGATGCCGTAATCACCGCTCCCCATCAATGCCTCGCCGCTGAGTTTGAGCAGTATTCTCTTGAACTTCGGAGACCGGTTGGACATCGTCATCGCTGCTGGTATTCGGTTAGTCTATGGCGCCCCGTAGAACGCCCCCGCCCGGTAATGAATACACCGGTCAATCGCGCGAACGGCCGCGGATGCGGCCGTTCGTGGATCGGATTTCAATCGCCGCGCACTTGCGCCATTACTTCGTCGGCGAAGTTCTCGGATTTCTTCTCAATTCCCTCACCGACTTCAAGCCGCATGAAACGCGTCACTTCGGCGCCCTTTTGTTCCAGCAGCTTGCCGACCGTGATATCCGGGTCCTTGACGAAAGGCTGACCGACCAGCGTGACTTCGGCCAGGAACTTGCGCACACGTCCTTCCACCATCTTTTCAACGATGTTGTCGGGCTTGCCGCTTTCCTTGGCCTGGGCAGCGAAAATTTCCCGCTCCTTTGCCACCAGTTCCGCCGGTACGTCGGTCTCGGAAACGCACACCGGGCGGCTGGCCGCGATGTGCATCGCCAGATCCTTGCCCAATTCGCTGTCACCACCTTTGTAATCGACCACCACGCCGATCCGCGTGCCGTGCATGTACACACCGAACGCGTCCTGGGTGCTCAAGCGCGCGAAACGACGCACCTGGATGTTCTCGCCGATTTTGGCAACCAGCTCCTGGCGGATGTCGTTGATGCTGTTCGGATCGCCGTCTTTCACGCCGAGCGCCATCAGGTCATCGATGGTAGCGGGGTTTGCTTCCAGAACGCGCCGAGCGACGTTGTTGACGAAATCACGGAAATCGTCACCGCCGGCGACAAAGTCCGTCTCGCAATTCACTTCCACGACCGCCAGGTTCTTTCCGTCGTCGGTCAATTCGATAGCGACCAATCCCTCCGCCGCTACGCGCCCGGATTTCTTATCAGCTTTCGCCAATCCGGCCTTGCGCATCTGCTCGATTGCGGCGTCGATGTCACCTTCGGTTTCAACCAGCGCCCGTTTGCATTCCATCATGCCCGCGCCGGTGCGCTCACGCAGCTCCTTTACCATCGCCGCTGAAATCGCCATGGGTTACACCTCTGATTAATGTTTCTGTGTTCTCAACGAACCGACCGGGCGGCGCGCACGCCGCCCGTCTCGTCTCAACCTTCGGACGGCGTCTGCTGCTCGGGCTCACCCTCCGGCTTGGGTGCAGTTTCCGTCGCCGCAGCTTTCTTACGCGGAGCCGCCTTGGCATCGCCACCCTTCCCGGCCGCGCTTCTACGCGCCGGCTTGGCGCCCGGGGCCTGACCTTTTTCATCGACTTCGATGAATTCGTCGTTACCGCCCGCCAGCAATTGCTGGGACGAGCCGCGGCCGTCGATGATGGCGTCGGCGATCCCGGTGGTGTAAAGCTGGATGGCGCGGATCGCGTCGTCGTTGCCGGGAATGACGTAGTCGACGTGTTCCGGGGCATTGTTGGTATCCACTACCGCAACCACGGGAATGTCCAACTTGCGCGCTTCGGCCACGGCGATCTTTTCGTAGCCGACGTCGATCACGAACATGGCATCCGGAAGTCGCGGCATATCCTTGATTCCACCCAGGCTGCGCTCGAGCTTTTCCATCTCGCGGCGGTTCATGAGCGCTTCTTTCTTGCTCAGGCGATCCAGGCTGCCGTCCTCGGACATGACTTCCAGGTCCTTGAGGCGTTTGATGGACTGGCGTACCGTACGGAAGTTGGTGAGCATACCGCCCAGCCAGCGATGGTTGACAAACGGCATGCTGGAACGTTCCGCTTGTTCCCGCACCGTGTCACGTGCCGCCCGCTTGGTGCCGACGAATAGAATGGTGCCGCCGTTGGCGGCCAGGCGCCCGACATAATTCAGGGCGTCGTTGTACAACGGCAGGGTCTTTTCCAGATTGATGATGTGGATTTTGCTACGCTCGCCGAAGATGAATGGTGACATCTTCGGATTCCAGTAGCGGGTCTGATGACCGAAATGCACGCCAGCTTCCAGCATCTGGCGCATTGTTACCTTAGCCATGGAGCTACTCCAATTTTTCGGGGTTGATCCTCCATACGTCCCATGGACGCGACCCGGCATAGCGGGCACCCCGCTCCATGTGTCGACGTATGTGTGAATTTGCCTGAAAGGCGAGCGCTTTATACCATAATCCGTTTCACTCAACAATCAATCCCGTGATTTTCGGTGATTTTCCGCCGAAATAACCCTGAGCCGGAAGCCGTATGACCGTAACCATCAAAACCCCGGAAGAGATCGAAAAAATGCGCACTGCGGGTCGACTCGCCGCAGACGTGCTGGAAATGATCGGACCCCACGTGCAGCCGGGAGTCACGACCGATGAACTCGACCGCATTTGCCACAACTTCATCGTCGACGAACAACAGGCGATCCCGGCACCTCTGAATTACCGCGGTTTCCCGAGATCGATCTGCACCTCGGTCAATCACCAGGTCTGCCACGGCATCCCGGGTGACAAGACTCTGAAGGACGGCGATATCGTCAACATCGACGTCACGGTGATCAAGGACGGATTCCACGGCGATACCAGCAAGATGTTCTGCGTCGGTCAACCGTCTACGCTGGCGAAACGCCTGATCGATGTTACCTACGAGTCCATGCGCATCGGCATCGCCATGGTGCGTCCCGGTGTGCGCTTGGGCGATATCGGGCACGCCATTCAGCATTACGCCGAAAGCCATGACTATTCGGTGGTGCGCGAGTACTGCGGCCACGGAATCGGCCGCGAATTCCACGAGGATCCGCAAGTGCTGCACTATGGTACGCCGGGAAGCGGCATGCCGCTGCAAGAAGGGATGACCTTCACCATCGAGCCCATGGTCAACGCCGGCAAACGCCAGGTGAAGTTATTGGGCGACGGTTGGACCGTGGTGACCAAGGACCGCAAGTTGTCCGCGCAGTGGGAGCACACCGTCCTGGTTACCGCGGATGGCCACGAGGTCCTCACCCTGCGCTCCGACGAGGCTTCCATCTAGTCAACCAGCGGGCCTACCGGCCGCATTCGGAATCCCTATGACCGCCGAAGGCACGATTATGTTCGACGACGGCGCCCTGAACGAGGTCCTCCTCGACGGCCAGGCATCCGTGTCGGACTACCGCCGGGCGCTGCGCGCTGGCGCCGATGCGTTACGGCGACAATTCGAGGCTGGTACTCCGGTGGACAAGCTCGTAACCGGCCGCGCCTATCAGGTCGATCAATTGCTTGTGCTTGCCTGGCATCGGCATTTCGATAGCGGCGCTACGGATATCGCGTTGGTTGCGGTCGGCGGCTACGGCCGCGGCGAACTGCATCCTCATTCCGACATCGACATCATGATTCTACTCGACGCCGACGAGCGCGAACGTCTCGGCGAACCCATCAGCGCGTTTTTGACCTTTCTCTGGGACATCGGCCTGGACGTGGGACAAAGCGTGCGTACCGTCGAGGACTGTGTGCGCGAAGGCGGCGACGACATTACGGTTGCCACGAATTTGTTGGAAGCCCGGCTGCTGGCCGGGCCGCGACCATTGTTCGAACGCATGGTCGAAGCGACGGGCCCCGATCGGATCTGGCCCAGCGATCGATTCTTCGAAGCGAAGTGGCGAGAGCAGCAGGCGCGCCATCACAAATTTCACGATACCGCCTATAACCTGGAGCCGAACGTCAAAGAAGGTCCGGGCGGCCTGCGCGACATCCAGATGATCGGCTGGGTAGCGAAGCGCCATTTCGATGCCCGCACTTTGCACGATCTGGTCAGTCACGGCTTTCTGACCGATCACGAATACCTGGCGCTGATCGACGGCCAAAATTTTCTCTGGCACGTGCGATTCGCGCTCCACACCATGACGGATCGGCGCGAAGATCGGCTGCTATTCGACTACCAGCGCAATCTTGCCAGGCAAATGGGTTACGAAGACGGCGATGCCAATCTCGCGGTCGAACAACTCATGCAGCGCTACTACCGCACAATCCAGGAACTGCGCCGGCTGAACGAAATGCTGCTGCAGCTGTTTCAGGAGGCGATTTTATACGCCGACGACCCGGGCGAACCGGTGGTCATCAACAAGCGCTTCCGTGTCCGCAAGGGCTTTCTGGAAGTCAGCAATGCACAGGTATTCAAACGCTATCCCTTCGCGCTCCTCGAACTATTTCTGGTAATGCAGCAGAATCCGGAACTCAAAGGTGTGCGCGCCTGGACCATACGGCTGGTGCGAGATCACACGCACTTGATCGACGACAAATTTCGCGCCGATGTACGAGCGCGCAGTTTGTTCATGGAGATCCTGCGTCAACCCGTCGGAATTACCCACGAGTTGCGGCGCATGAACCGTTATGGAGTGCTGGCGGCCTATCTGGTGCCGTTCGGCCAGATCGTCGGCCGCATGCAATACGATCTGTTCCACGCCTACACGGTGGACGAGCATACGCTGTTTTTGATTCGCAACCTGCGCCGTTTCACGGTCCCGGAATTTCAACATGAATTCCCGCTATGCAGCGATATCATGCAGTACATCGCCAAACCGGAACTGCTTTATCTCGCGGGACTTTTCCACGATATCGCCAAAGGCCGCGGCGGCGATCACTCCGAACTCGGTGCCCAGGACGCCACCGCATTTTGCCTGCACCACGGCCTGAGCCCGTTCGATGCGCGGCTGGTGAGCTGGCTGGTACGCAATCACCTGATCATGTCGATGACGGCCCAGCGCAAGGACATCAGCGACCCTGAAGTCATCGCCCAATTCGCGACCACCAACGGCGATCAGATGCACCTCGATTACCTGTATCTGCTCACGGTCGCCGATATCCGCGCCACCAATCCGACCCTCTGGAACTCATGGAAAGACGCGCTGCTGCGCGAATTGTACGCGAGCACCAAACTTGCGCTGCGCCGCGGGCTCGAAAAACCCATCGACGCCGAAGACCGTATCCGCGAAGTCCAGGATGACGCGCGCGTACTGCTGCTTGAGCGCGGCCTCGACGCCGACGTCATCGATCGGCTATGGAGCAATCCCAGTAGCGACTATTTTTTGCGCCACAACGCCGAGGAAATCGCCTGGCACACCGAGGCCATCGCCAAGGCGCGCGCCGACGAACTGCCGCTGGTACTGGTGGAATCCCACCCCAAGCGCGGCAGCACCGCGATCTTCGTCTACGGCCCAGTGCACGATCACCAGTTCGCCGTTACCACCGCCGTGCTCGAACAACTGGGTATCACTGTGATGGATGCACGCATCATTACTTCGAGCGACGGCTACACGCTCGACACCTTCCAGGTATTGGAGGAGTCGGGTGACGTGATCGAAAACGAATTTCGGCTGGATGAGATCCGCGATACCCTCAAGCGGTCGTTGGAACATCCCGAGCGATACGACCTTGCGGTGTCACGGCGCCGTTCGCGGCGGGCGCGGCATTTCGAGGTGCCTACCGAGGTTCATTTCCAGGAAGACCCTTACAACGACCGCACGATCGTCGAAGTCGCCACCGCCGACCGGCCCGGCGTATTGTCTCGCATCGGCCGTGCTTTCATGGAGTCGGGGGTGATCCTGGAAAACGCGCGCATTGCCACCATCGGTGCGCGCACGGAAGACGTGTTCTACATCACCGCGCCGGACGGCAAGGCACTGCGTAGCGACGAGCAACGCCAACAACTCAGGGATGCCATTGTCGAATTGCTCGATTAGCAAGGCGGCGGGGCGCACCACACCGCGTCGACTTCCGCCCGCCCGATCTCGCCTTCACGCGCTTCCCCCAGTTCGATTTGATTCTCGTAGGGTACGCTACAGGCACCGGACCGGCAGCAATCGTATCTGACGTTGCGGCGGGCACAACTCGCCCTATAGCGCGACGCGTTCGATGAGTTCCAGGCCATTGCCATCCGGGTCACGGCAGAACAGCGCCCGACGGCCGGACTTGCTCATGGTGAACGCTACACCGGCCGCGCGCAGTGCGTGCTCCAATGCTTCCAGGTCGGTGACACTCAACGCCAGATGCCGATCGCGGCCGCCGTGCTGCGGCCTGCCCTGGCTGGGATCGGGATTGGGCAACTCCAACAGGTGAATTTGATGGTCCCCCACTTGCAACCAGGCGCCGGGGAAACCCAAGTCCGGGCGTTCCGGGTCGCATCGCAAGCCGAGCACGTCGCGATAGAACTTCAGTGACCGATCAGTGTTGGCGACCACCACGCTGCAATGATGAATACCGTAAATATTGGTCATCCGGAATCCTCCTTCCAGCGCGCCGCGACCAGCGCCGCGCCGACGATCAAGCAACCGCCCAGCCATTCCCGAGCCCCGAGGGCTTCGTCCGCCAGCAGCTGTGAAGATATCGTCGCCACCACCAATTCGAATAGGAGTATCACCGCCGAGCGGCGCACCGGCAAATGAGTGACCCCGTACTGAACGGTGACGGTCATGATCACGATGCCCAACAGCCCCAGTGCCGCGGCGCTCAACCAAGCGTGCGGCGCGGCGCTCGGTACCGAGGACAACGTGAGCGCAAGCCAGAGCCCCGCGAGCAGTGCACCGCCCATCCACGCGGCGGACGTTTTCGCGTGCAGGGACACTTGACCGGTGCCGCGGACGATGACGTTATTTGCGGAAAACGCCAGCCCCGCAGAGATCGCCATCCAATCCGAATTGCTTTGCGGCCAGGGCGCGCCCATGTGCGGATCCCACAGCATCAGCATCGCGCCGCTCATGGCGACCACGAGCACCATGGCGGCGGCCCGATCGATGGGCTCGCCCAAAAACAACCAGCCCAGCAGCACGGTCCACAGGGGCGATAGATAGAACAGCAGCACGACCCGTACCACGTTGCCGTCGACGATCGCCAATATGAATGCGACGTTGCACCATCCGGCCGCCAGGGCCAGACCGAGCAACCAGCCCGGATAACGCACGAAATCGCGCCAGTATCGGACACTGAACACCAGTCCCGCCGCGCTGGCCACGCTGTAAGCCACCAAAGTCGTCCACAGCCCCGGCAACCCCGCTTTTTCCAGCAGGCGCATCGGATACCACAACAAGCCCCACATGGTCGCCGCCAACAGCAGCGCATTGACCGCCAGCCAAGGGCGGGAGAATTTGGAAGCCATAGGGCCTTATCCTATACTAGCGCGCCTGTCGTGCGGTCCCGATCCGCTTTCCATTGCGCGCAAAATTCATGAATCCCGATCTGAGCAAACTGCAGCCTTATCCGTTCGAACGCCTGGCGCAACTCAAGCAAAATACGCATCCGCCGTCGGACAAGGCGCACATCGCGCTTTCCATCGGCGAACCGCGACACCCAACGCCGGCATTCATCGGTGATGCGATCCAGCAGCACCTGGGCGGTCTGTCGAACTACCCGGTCACCAAAGGCTTGCCGGAATTGCGCCAAGCCATCGCACAATGGTTGCAAGTGCGCTTCGGCCTGCGTGCCGGTTCCCTCGATCCGGACCGCCATGTGCTGCCGGTTAATGGAACCCGCGAAGCGCTGTTCGCATTCGCCCAAACCGTAGTGGATCGCAACGCCGCTGCACGCGTGCTGATGCCGAATCCGTTCTATCAGATTTACGAGGGTGCCGCGTTGCTGGCCGGCGCGCAGCCCCAGTTCCTGTCCGCGGATGCGCACTCCGGATTCCTACCCGGTTACGATAGAGTGACCGAGCAGACCTGGCGGGCATGTCAGTTGCTCTACGTCTGCTCGCCGGGCAACCCCACCGGTGCGGTGGCCGATCAGGCCCATCTGCAGCACCTGATCGAGTTGGCCCATCGCTATGACTTCGTTATCGCCTCCGACGAATGCTATTCCGAAATTTATTTCGACGAAAATGCGCCACCGCCCGGACTGCTGAGCGCGGCGGCGGCGATGGGCGACCATACATTCGCGCGCTGCGTCGTGTTTCACAGTTTGTCGAAGCGCTCCAACGCACCCGGACTGCGTTCGGGCTTTGTCGCCGGCGACGCCGGAATCCTCGAACGCTTTCTGCTCTATCGCACCTATCATGGTTGCGCCATGGCACCACCGATACAGCAGGCCAGCATTCTCGCCTGGAACGACGAACAACACGTGCGAGACAACCGTGCCCTGTACCGGAACAAATTCGACGCCGTGCTCGAAATCCTGCGGCCGGTGCTGGAAGTAGAACGACCGGACGCAGGCTTTTATTTGTGGCCGAAGACACCCGTTTCCGATACCGAGTTCGCACGCAGCCTTTATGCCGGGCAGAACGTGACCGTGCTCCCCGGCAGCTTTCTGTCCCGCAAGGCGGGCGATGGCACCGATCCGGGAGCCAATCGCGTGCGCATGGCGCTGGTGGCTTCATTCGAGGAGTGCGTCGAGGCCGCGCAGCGGATCCGCGCCCATGTCGAAAGCCTCTAAGTCGGCATCGGCCGATCCACGCACTGCGCTGGAGTTGGGCATCGCAGTCCCTTACAATTCCGAGGCTACGCGGCACGCGCCGCGGCCGCATCAGCCATCAGTCAGAGGATCGAGTCATGAGCGACACCCAGGCCATTATTGAGCAGGCGTTCGAGCAACGCGCCAATATCACGCCGCGCAATGTCGAAACGCATGTCAAAGAGGCGGTGCTCGACACTATTGACTTGCTCGACGGCGGCAAAGCACGAGTCGCCGAGAAGCGCGATGGCGGGTGGGTGGTGAATGAATGGTTGAAGAAGGCGGTGCTGCTGTATTTCCGCATCGAAGACAACCGTTTCATCAAAGGTGGCTTCACCAACTACTGGGACAAGGTGCCGTCCAAATACGCCGACACCAATTCCCGCGAATTCCGCGACGGCGGCGTGCGCGTGGTGCCGCCGGCAGCGGCGCGGCGCGGCTCGTACATCGCCTCCGGCACGGTGTTGATGCCCTCCTATGTCAATATCGGCGCCTACGTCGACAGCGGCACCATGGTCGATACCTGGGCCACGGTAGGCTCCTGCGCCCAGATCGGCAAGAACGTGCATCTGTCCGGCGGCGTAGGCATCGGCGGTGTGCTGGAGCCGCTGCAGGCAAGCCCCACCATCATCGAAGACAATTGCTTCATCGGTGCCCGCTCGGAGATCGTCGAAGGCGTGATCGTCGAAGAAGGTTCGGTCATCTCGATGGGGGTATACATCGGCCAAAGCACCAAAATCTACGACCGCGAAACCGGCGAAGTCAGTTTCGGCCGGGTACCAGCCGGATCCGTGGTCGTGTCCGGCAATCTGCCTTCCAAGGACGGAAAATACAGTCTCTATTGTGCCGTGATCGTGAAAAAAGTCGACGAAAAAACCCGCTCAAAGGTGGGCATCAACGAACTGCTGCGCGACATCTGAACGCGCTTGTCATGCTGACGATCTACGGCATCAGGAACTGCGCTAGCGTGAAAAAGGCACGCGCGTGGCTCGAGCGCAACGGCGTCGAATATCGTTTCCACGATTTTCGCACCGATGGGTTGACGCCCGGCTTGTTGCAGCGCTGGCTGGATCAGTTCGGCTGGGAGGCGTTGCTCAACCGTCGCGGCACCACCTGGCGGCAGTTGCCGGAAGCAACCAAAGCGACGGTGGACGGCGAACGCGCGCGCACATTGATGCTCGAACAGCCGGCGCTGATCAAACGACCGGTGCTCGATGACGGCAAAACCAGCCAGGTCGGCTTCAAAGAAGCCGACTATCAACAACGGTTTCAGGCCTGAATGTCCGCCACCCTGACGCTCGCCGAGGAACTGATTCGCCGTCCTTCGGTCACGCCCGAAGATCACGGCTGCCAGCATCTACTGGCCGAGCGCCTGGGGGCGATCGGTTTTCGCATCGAAACCATGCCGTTCGGCGAGGTCGCAAACTTGTGGGCGCGGCGCGGCGACAGCGCACCGTTGTTCGTTTTCGCGGGACATACCGACGTGGTGCCGACCGGCCCGAAGGAACAGTGGCATTCGGATCCCTTTCAACCGCAGGTCCGTGACGGGTTTCTCTACGGTCGCGGCGCCGCCGACATGAAGTCCAGCATCGCGGCCATGGTCACCGCCTGCGAACGCTTCGTCACCCAACATCCGGACCATCGCGGCTCTATTGCTTTCCTGATCACCAGCGACGAGGAAGGGCCGAGCGTCGACGGTACCGTGAAAGTGGTCGAACACCTGCAACAACGCCACGAGCGGATCGACTGGTGTCTGGTCGGCGAACCCACCAGCACGGATGCGGTGGGCGATGTGATCAAAAACGGCCGCCGCGGTTCATTGAACGGACGCTTGAAAATCAAAGGCCAACAAGGCCACGTCGCCTACCCGCATCTGGCGGACAACCCATTGCATCGATTCGCACCGGCATTGGTGCAACTGTGCGCGGAGCAATGGGATGCTGGAAATGAATTCTTTCCGCCAACGACGTTTCAGATTTCCAATCTGCATACCGGCACGGGCGCCGAAAACGTGATCCCCGGCGAGCTGGACGTCGTGTTCAATTTTCGTTTTTCCACCGAAAGCGACGAGCAGAGCTTGCGCCGGCGGGTGCATGAAATCCTCGATCACCATGAGCTGAAATATGAACTGCAGTGGCGCCTGTCGGGCAATCCATTTCTGACCGCAAGAGGCGAATTGGTCGAAGCCATGTGCGGCGCCATCCGCGACGTGAACGGCATCGAGACCGAACTTTCCACCGCCGGAGGGACTTCAGACGGCCGCTTCATCGCACCCACCGGTGCCCAGGTGGTCGAACTGGGACCGGTCAACGCCACCATTCACCAACTCAACGAATGCGTGCGCGTCGAAGACCTGGAGCAGCTTTCGGCCATCTACGAAGGTATTTTGCAGCGGCTGCTTGCCTGATACCTGCCCGCAACCGGCCCGCCGACGAAATCGGCCACGGCGTTTAGATCGAAGGATTTCCCGGCCGCGGTTTCTCGGCCACCCGGTCCCGCAAGTACACCGGCAGCGCCCGCTCGGCGCTCAGGCCGCGACCGCTTTGCAGGCCGGCCGCGCCCAGCACCGCGATGTCCTCGGCACTCGGGAATCGATCCGGATAGATCGTTAAAACACGATCCGGCAGGCGCGCGGCCAGCGCATCGCGATACTGCTCCCAACCACTGCCGGCGCCGTGCCATTCATGCTCCGAAGGCACGGGTACGAGTTCGGGCGCCGCCACCCGTTCATCGCCACTCAACTCCATCAGGCCGCTGGCGCCGAGCCGATACGTGGCCCAGTACACTTCGTGCATGCGGGCGTCGATCGCAGTCAGCACCCGTTGGCTGCCGTGCTCGCGTAACATGCCCTGGGCCAGCCCGGCCAGGCTCGATACCGGCACCACCGGCAGATCCAGGCCGAGGGCGATGCCCTGCACTGTGCCCGCAGCGATGCGTACACCCGTAAATGACCCAGGTCCACGACCGTAGGCCAGACCATCCAGAGCGTTGGCTTTGATACCGGCTTCCGCCAGTAACGCATCCAGCATACCCAGGATCAGTTTACTGTGTTCGCGCGGCGCGATTTCGTAGCGCACGCTGATGCGCCCGTCGATGTACAGCGCCGCCGAACAAGCCTCGGTCGAAGTATCCAACGCCAACAGCTTCATCGCCGCCAACTCATCATGCCCGAGGTTCGGCATTCCACTCGCCTTCGATCAGGTTTTGTTGCTCGCGCTCCGCACCAGCGTCAAGGAATCGCAACACGCCCGCGAGGTCTCGGGTATTGCGCATCGGGGGCAGACTCGCGCGGAACAGGCGACCATAGGGGCGGGAATACAAGCGCGGATCGCACAATACCATTACGCCGCGGTCGTCGACGTCACGGATCAAACGTCCGACCCCTTGTTTCAGGGACAGCACCGCGGCGGGCAGTTGATAATCCATGAACGGATTGCCGCCGGCCGCGCGCATGGCATCGATGCGCGCCTGCAAAACCGGATCGCCGGGAGATGCGAACGGCAGTTTGTCGATGATGACGCAGGACAAGGATGGACCGCGCACGTCCACGCCTTCCCAGAAACTCCCCGTACCCAGCAGGACCGCGTTTCCCAACTGCCGGAATCGTTCCAACAATTGGCCTCGGGGCGCCTCACCCTGTACCAGCAACGGCCGCGCAAACCGCTCGCGCAATTGCGCTGCTGCCTGCTGTAGCGCCCGATGGCTGGTGAACAACAGGAATACGCCGCCGGCGCAGTGCTGGATGACTGGTATGGCCGTGGCGATCACGGCGTCGGTATAACCCGGCGCCGCGGGATCGGGCAGCTGTTTGGGCACGTACAGAAGCGCGTTTTCGGCGTAATCGAACGGGCTGTCTACGCACAGGGTTTGCGCGTCCTGCAATCCCAGGCGGCTGGCGAAATGGCCGAAGCTGCCGCCAACGGTCAGGGTTGCGGAGGTGAATACCCAGGCCGCGGGCCGCGCCTTGACGTGGGCCTGGAAACTGGCCGATACGTCCATGGGCGTGCGATGCAGCGTGAACGAGCGCCGATGCACGTCGATCCATCGGATATGTTCTTCGCCCGCTTCGGCGGTAACCGCGTGCAGGCGTTGCAGCAAGCTGGCGCTGCGACGCCAACAGTTCTCCAGGCCCTTGCCCCGTTGCGCGGCGTGTTCCAGCCATTGCTCCAGATCCGCCAGCCGCTGTTGCAGCCGCTCCAGGGCGGTTGCGAAATCCTGCGAACGTCGCGCCTGCAGCCACGGCAACCGTTGCGCGGACTCGCCCAGGGCGATGCGGGCGTCGGCTGCGGCTTGATCCAGTTTATCCAGGGCATCGGGCAATTCGGTCATGTCGCCGGCTTCGCGCACATGTTCCTCACGGGTGTCGCGCACCAGCTCCTGAAGCTGGCGCGCCGACAAGGAAACGCCGAAGAAATTGCTCGCCGTTTCCGGTAGCTGATGGGCCTCGTCGAGTATGAATACGTCGGCGCCGGGCAGCAGGTCGCCGAAACCGTCCTCTTTGAGCGCCATGTCTGCGAACAACAGATGATGATTGATCACCAAAAGATCCGCTTCCTGGGCGCGGCGTCGGGCGCGCATTACGTGACAATCCGAGTACATCGGACAGTCCTGTCCCAGGCAATTGTCGACCGTGGACGTCACCAACGGCCATATGCCCGATTCTTCGGGCACATTGCCCACTTCGGCAATGTCACCGGCCTTGGTGCGCCCGGACCAGGCGCGGATTCGCTCCAACTCGGCGACCAGGTTTCGGGATCGCAAATGTCCCTGCATCAAAGTCAGATCGAGGCGATACAGACATAGATAGTTCGAGCGGCCTTTGAGCAGGGCCATACGTTGTGGGCTGGCGAGGGCGTCGCGTACCAACGGCAGGTCGCGATGAAATAACTGATCCTGAAGTGTGCGGGTGCCTGTGGAAATCACCACCCGGCGGCCGGATTGCAGCGCGGGCACCAGGTACGCGAAAGTCTTGCCGGTTCCGGTACCGGCCTCGGCAACCAGCGTGCCGCCTGCGGCGATGGCATCGGCGATGGCGCTGGCCATCGCCTGCTGTTCGGTACGTGGAGCGAACTGGGGAATGGATCGAGCCAACGGTCCATTTGGACCCAGCGTTTCGGCGGCGGAAACCATGTGTTGCGTTGTCGCGAGGCCAGCGGCTACCGGAGTCGGTCAGGAGCCGTGGTGCTCCCACACTTCGTCTTCTATCAAACCCTCGTCCGCCAGCCACACCAAGCGCGCAATGTTCTTGAAACGGCCTACGGACATGGCGCCACGCTTGTTACGCTTGCTGTTCTGGCCCTCTTCGAGGGCCGCCATGACGTCGGCCCGCTCGGCTTCGTAAATTTCGCGAGGATTGTAGTCCTCGTCCATCAACACGAGGACCACACTGTCCCATTCCTGATCGATCTTGAGGTGGCCGATCCGTTGGCCGGACTTGCGGTCATCGAAAATCGCACGGCCTTTGATCTGCACCCGCTTGCCGTCGCGAGCCCCGCGGCCGACTGCATCGTAGCCGCCGGGTTTTTCCTGGCAGACTTCCAGATCCAATAACCGGGCGGCATCGTTTTCAGCGATCTCGCCGCTGACGCCGCCCAGCGGTTTGCCGGTGGCGCGCCGGTAATCTGCCGCAATGCGCCGTGCCTCGGCGATCAGCTTATCGACTGAGTACAGCCCCACGTGCGCAGGCCTCTCTGAAATTGCCCGGAAAATGGCATCCTGCACCCATCATATACGATTCGGTCGGTGCCGCACAGAGACACCCCCGGCTCATCGCCCGCCGGCAATGGCACTCGCCTGGCGTTCCGCATCACGGGCACCGCTGCTGTTACCTTGCTTGCGACGCGCCTCGGCGATGACACGCCAGTTGCGCAGCCGCAGGTCCGGCGCTCCGGCCGCATACAGGTTCGATTTCAAAGCCAGGGATTCCGCTTGTGCGTAACGGCCCTCCTGCAGACGCTCCAGCGCCAACCGGTTCCAAACCAGCGGATTGCGAGGCTCGATGCGTTGCGCTCTTTCGAGCAGCGATACGGCGTTGCCGTGATCGCCATTCTTGGAGGCAGCCAGGGCCTGAGCCAGCAGCGATTCAACCGCTGGACTCGGCGCTCGTTGTGGAGCGGGCTCCGGAACTTCGACGCGGGCCTGGGGCGGAATCTCGACTACGGGCGGTGGCGAGGAGCGTTCTTCCACCCGCACTGTTTCTCCGCCCGTCGAGGCGCAAGCGCCGATCCCGATGGCCAGCGATACGACCAGCATCGGGCGCGCGACACCGACTAATTCAATTCTCATTGCAACAATCTCCTGAACCAGTTCATGCCCTGCTGCACACATTGTGATTGCTGGTGGGGTGCGCTGCCGGCGGCGAACGGAAGCAACACAGCGCCCTCACAGCGCTGTTCGGCTAGCAAGCCGTTTACGGGATCGATCCACGCCTGCTCCAAATCGGCCGGCACCGCCGGCTGCAAAGGCATCGGCCGCACATGCTGGGCCAGCGCACTCCATACCGGCAAAGCGCCAGTGCTACCGGTCAACCCGGTGCTTTGATTGTCGTCGCGCCCTATCCACACCACGGCAAGGTAGTCTTCACCGAAACCCGCAAACCAGCTATCGCGGGTATCGTCGGTGGTGCCGGTCTTGCCGGCGAGGCCCGCAGACTCACCGAATGTCGTCCCCACTGCCGCAGCCGTACCTTGCTGAACGACCATTTCCAACGCCCGGGTCAACAAATAGATGCTAGTTTCATCGAACTCGCGCGCAACCGTGAGCGGATAGCGGCTCAACGGTTCGCCGCGCGAATCCAGGACCGCCCGGATGCTGCGCAGCGGGGTGCGGAACCCGTTTGCGGCGATGGTCTGGTACATCTGGGTTACTTCCATCGGTGTCAGGCTAGCCGCGCCCAACAGCAACGAGGGATACGCCTCAAGACGGCGGGAAATACCCAATCGCTCCAAGGTTCTTACGACGTTGGGAACGCCCAGATCCATACCCAGACGCACCGTGGGTACGTTGTAAGAATGCGCCAGCGCCATGACCAGCGGCACATCGCCGTGGAACTGCTTGTCATAGTTTTGCGGCTCCCAAACGGAACCGTCGGCATTTTTGAGTTTGATTGGGCTGTCGTCCAGCAATGTCGCCAGCGTGTAACGGGACGGGTCCGCCAGCGCCGTCAAATAAACCGCTGGTTTGACCAGGGAACCGATGGAGCGCACCGCGTCGAGCGCTCGATTGAAGCCTGCGTAGCTGTTGTCGCGCCCGCCAACCAGTGCAATCACTTCGCCGTTACCCGGGTGCACCGCAACCAAGGCGCCTTGCAGCGAACCGCGTGGTCGCGACGCAGGACCTTCCAAACGATGCAGTTCACCGGAAAGTGCCTGCTCCGCTTGGCGCTGAACAATGGGATCGAGGGTCGTGAAAATCTGCAGCCCTTCGGACGTGAGATCTTCGTCGCGGTAGTCGCGCCGTAATTGGCGCCGCACCAGTTCGACGAAATTCGGGTAGAGCGTGGTGCCGCTGGGGGGTTCGGCGACCACATCGAGTGGCTGTTGCTTCGCGCGTGCCGCGTCCGCATCGCCGAGCACGCCTTGCGCCGCCATGAGATCGAGCACCAGATTGCGGCGAATCAAGGCGCGTTTCGGATGCCGCCGCGGATCGTAATAGGAAGGGCCCTTGATCATGCCCACAAGTAACGCGATTTCGTGGGCACGCAGTTGCGCCAGCGGCCGCTCGAAATAAAAGTAGCTGGCCAGGCCGAAGCCATTGATGGAGCGGCGGCCGTCCTGGCCTAGATAAACTTCGTTGAGGTAGGTCTCGAGGATCTCGTTCTTGTCATAGTGCAACTCCAGCAGCAATGCCATGGCCGCTTCGTTGAGCTTGCGAACGAGTGTACGTTCATTGCTGAGAAAAAAATTCTTGACCAGCTGCTGCGTGAGCGTGCTACCGCCCTGAACCGTTTGCCCGGCACGCAGATTCGCCCATATCGCCCGCGCAATCGCCATCGGCGCGACGCCATGATGCTGGTAGAAGCTGCGGTCTTCGACCGCTATCAGCGTTTTGGTCAGCAACGGCGGCACGTCCTCCAACTTCACGAGGATGCGGTCCTCGTTGTGCGCCGGATACACACTGCCGATCAGTACCGGGTCGAGCCGCACCAGTGGCAGGGATTTACCCTGGTCATCGCTGAGACCCGCAACTTCGCCGTTATCAAACCGAACGCGCACATGTTGGGAGGGTTCGCTTCCGTCCCAGTAGCGGAATGCCCGGGTCGTGAGATCGATGCGGGCCCCGTTGCGGGAATACGCGCCCGCTTGCGCTGCCGTTCGACTGCGTTGGTAGTGCAGCAAATCGAGTTCATGCGCAAGATCGTCACGCGTCAGCCGGCGCCCTGCGAACAATTCCAAAGGTCTGGCATATACACGCGCCGGCAACTCCCACCGTCGACCCTGGAATTGTTGGCGCACGACGTGGTCCAGGTAAAGGCCGTACCCCACGCCCGCGATCAGCAGCACGCCGAAACCGTACAGCGTCAAGCGCAGTAATCCACTGCGCCAACCGCGGCTGGGGTTACGTTTGGTCCTGGTTTTGGAACGCTTGGCTGATTTTTTTCGACTTGTCTTGCTACGCCCGGCCATAACACCTGCAGTATCTGACTTAGTGATGGGTCGGTGAGACGCCGTCTCCGGACATCACACGCGGCCGTTGTGTAAAGTTGGGCCCGATCCAGGCTTTCGCAGCTAGGGCCGTCTATTCCATTCCGCGCGGGTGCGACATTCCCTGGATGCTACAATGCGAACTACGCACAGCGCCCAGGGCGCAGCAACTTTTGCCAACCGCCAATGCACGCACCGGAGTCCACAATCGAACAGCAGCAGACGCTGATCGCGTCGCTGCGCAACCGTGCACCGTTCCCTGAACCCTGCAGTTCGGTGGAATTGATCGAAACCCATATTTCGTGGGTTCTGCTGTGCGGGCGATATGCTTACAAAATCAAGAAGGCGCTGAATCTTGGATTTTTGGATTTTAGCACCCTTGCCAAGCGCAAACATTATTGTCTCGAAGAATTGCGTCTAAATCGCCGTCTGGCTCCGCGTTTGTATCTGGACATGGTCGCCATTGGCGCTACGGCGGATGGCCCGTCGTTGGGCGCAGACGTCAACCCGATCGAATATGCGGTGAAAATGGCCCGCTTCGAGCAGTCCGAATTGCTCGACCGGCGTTTGCGCGAGGGGCGGGTGGACGGCGCGCAGGTCGATCGCATGGCGACTCTGGTGGCCGATTTTCATGCCCGCCAACCGCGTGTTCCGCCGCGTCCCGATCTGGGTACTGCGCTAGCCGTGCACGAACCCGTTCGCGCAAACTTCAAAGCGCTGCGAAGCACGATCCGCGATGCCGCAATGCTGGAACCGATCGCAGCCGTCGAAACCTGGAGCGAACGCGAGTACGAATCTCTGCGCGAACGCTTCGACCGCCGCAGGCGCGACGGTTTCGTGCGTGAATGTCACGGCGACATGCACCTCGGCAACATGGCGGTTCACGAACAGGAACTGGTAGTGTTCGACGGCATCGAGTTCAATCCGGCATTGTATTGGATCGACGTCATCAGCGAAGCCGCGTTTGTGTTCATGGACCTGGACGATCACGGTCGCGCCGACTACGCCTGGCGTTTTTTGAACGGCTACCTCGACCAAACCGGTGACTACCCAGGCGTGCGGCTGCTGCGTTACTACCTTTGTTACCGTGCCATGGTGCGCGCCAAAGTAGCCGGCATCCGTGCCGCGCAATCGCCCACCGGTGAAGCCGCCGCCGCGCTACGCGAATATCTTTCTCTTGCATCGCGTTACAGTGCACCGCGACAGCCGACCCTCATCATCAGCCACGGAGTCTCGGGCAGCGGCAAATCCACGGTATGCGCGCCACTCGCAACTCGCATCGGCGCCTTGCACTTGCGCTCGGACCGCGAACGCCAGCGCTTGTTCGGCCGCGGCGGCGGACAGGGTATCGACGCGGGCGCTTATACTGCCGAAGCCAACGATCGAACCTACGCGCGGCTCTATGAGTGCGCCGAGCTTGCGTTGGCGGCACGGTTCTCCGTAATCGTCGATGCCACGTTTCTCGATCCCGAGCGGCGGAAGCATTTCGCCGTCCTCGCCGCAAATCAGAATGCCGGTCATCGGATTCTGCACTTCGATGCCGAAGCGGGGCGATTGCGCGACCGGATTCGTCGGCGCCAGTCCTGGGGTGAAGATATCTCGGAAGCCGATCAGGCGGTGCTGGAACATCAACTGGCCCAGTACACGCCGCTCACCGAATCGGAACTGGGGTTCACGGTCCGCACCGATTCCGCGACCGCTGGTGTGGACGATCTCGTGGACCTGATCGAGCGCCAACTCGCAACTCAGCCTGCAACCGCCTGAGCCGACACTCACGGGTTCACACAAGTCTCCGGTCAGGAGCCGGCCAGCGCCAGCACCGCGGCCGTCAACACCGCGGCGCTGAGCAGACCGGCGCTAAAGGCTGCCAGCAACCCGACCGCGCCTTGCAGCACCAGTGTCCTCCATCTGCCTTGCATTGCACTCATAAATCGTTGCCTTCACTATCGCCCTGCGGGTCTTCCGGTGGCTCGGGATACCGGTCAATGGTCTCAGGGTCCCAATACAGAAAGTCTTCCGATTCCGGTATCAAGGGGGGTCTGGTCATGACTGCGGCTCCTCATTTTCAATGCGGATCAACACCCGGCGTTCGAAGCCGCGCCTTTCACGGTCATCGGCGGCGTAAAGCGGTCGGGATTCGCCGAAGGCTTCGGAGGTGATCCGACTATCCGCTATCCCTTCGGCAATCAGCGCATCGCGCACCGCGCGCACGCGCGCCGAGGACAGTTTCAAGTTTTCCGGCGCCCCGCCGCGCGGATCGGCATACCCTGCCAAATGCACTATGGCGCGCGGCAGGTCGTTGGCGAACGCGGCCAGATGACGCAACTGTTGTGCAAAGTGGGGCTCCAGTGCCGCACTGCCGCTGCGGAACTGCACGCTGGCTTCCAACGCTTCCCGTGGCTGCCAAAGATTCAACTCCGCAGGCGCCGTGCTGGCGACAGTGGCTACCCCGGCCGCTGCGTCGCTACGAGCTGCAGCCCGCGCCTCGGCCTGTTCGAGTTCGGCCCGAAGGCGCTCGATTTCCGCATCCTGGCGATCGAGCGTTCGTTGCCGCCCGTAGGATCTGCCGCCCAGACCGCCGCCGATTGCGCCGATCACGGCGCCGGGCGGGCCGCCCACCGCGGCGCCCAGCAGCATGCCGGAGAACAGTCCGACCCGTTCCTGGGCCGAAGTTCCGCGTTCGCTGGCGGCTACCGGACCGCTCAACACCGCTACACACAGCGTAGCGACCGCCGGGCGCAGGAATGAACGGCGCTTAATGGGTACAGTATTCATGTGATTTACTCCTGTTGCGCGTTGGCCCAGCGCGCCGTCCCTGGCAACCGTCCGCAATGCGGGCGGGCATCCTGCCGGCGCCGGATGACTCAAAGTTCACTTGCATTGAATCGCGCGGGAATGGCCTATCGCCGTCAGAATCGAGGCGATCGGCCGATGAATTATGGCAATCCACGGGCAACGTCCCGCGGCGTTCGGAATCGCGCTTGGCGCTGTGGTAACTTCGATTCGGGGCACGAGGACTTTGATATGCGCAAGACCATCGCCATCGTCGAGGACGAGGCCGCGATCCGCGCCAATTATGAGGAAGCCTTGCAGCGCCAGGGCTACGCCGCCCAAGGCTATGCCAATCGCCGGGAAGCAATGCAGGGATTTGCCCGTGAACTGCCCGACCTGGTGCTGCTGGATATCGGCCTGGAGGAAGAAGTCGACGGCGGCTTTGATCTGTGCAGGGAACTGCGGGTCCGCGACGCCAGATTGCCGATTATCTTTCTCACTGCCAGGGACAGTGACTTCGACACAGTCTCCGGCCTGCGCCTAGGCGCGGACGACTATCTCAGCAAGGACGTCAGCCTGCCGCATCTGCTTGCGCGGATCGCCGCGTTGTTCCGGCGTCTCGAAGCGTTGCGTGCACCCGAGTCCAGCGACCGGGCGCTGCAGCGCGGTGCGCTGCGTCTGGATATGGATCGACTCGAAGCGCGCTGGAACGGACAACCGGTGCCGCTGACCCTGACCGAGTTGTGGATGGTACATGCATTGGTCCGCTATCCGGGCCACGTAAAGAACCGCGATCAACTCATGAACGAAGCCAACGTGGTGGTCGACGCCGGCACGGTCACTTCCCACGTCAAGCGTATGCGGCGCAAATTCATCGAGCTGGATCCGAATTTCGACGCCATCCAGACCGTATACGGCATGGGCTATCGTTGGAGCGAAGATGTCGCCGACTGACCACCGGCTCGACCCGCCGCAGTTGCGCGGGTCTTCGGGCAGACCTGCGCGGCGAGCGTATTTCAGCTTGCGCTTGAAGCTGGTGACATTGTCTTTGACGCTGCTGGTGATTCCCTGGATCGGATACCGCTACTTGAACGAAATGGAGGCGTTCCTGCGCCACGGCAAGGAAGATGCGTTGCTGGCGGCGGCCGGTGCCGTCGCCCGCGTGCTGCACGAACAGCCGGCGCTGTTCACCCACGGCGGCCCCCTGCTCAGGAGCGCTGGCGACCACCAGCATCTGTACGTACGTTCGCTGCCGACTCCCATTCACCTGGACGGCTATGCCGACGACTGGAGCGCATACCGCGAACGCGCCCGACACTTCGGATCGGCCGGCGACGGAGACGCCACTTCGTTCGATCTGCTCACCGGAACGCGCGACCAGTATCTGTACGCGCTACTGCAAGTGCGCGACGACCACGTGGTCTACCGTGAACCCGGCGCCGGCACTGCCACAGGTGCCGATCATCTGCTGATCGCCCTGCAAACTCCGCAAGGCGAACTTCGTCGCTATATCCTTGCCAGCACCGCGCCGGGATGGGTGGGTGCGCAGCAGCTACCGCCGGGCGGCATCGAAGCCGGGGCCGATTTGAGCGAACGCCGCATTCGTGCCGAATGGCAGGAAAGCGGCGCGGGCTACACATTGGAGCTCCGCATCCCGTTGGCCATGGTTGGTAACCGCCTCAGTTTCGCCATCGTCGATGTGGACGATCCACGCACCCGTGCGACCGTGGCAGTGGTGGCGACCGCCGGCACCGACACGTTGCAGAATCTGGGCACCCTCACTGTCCCGACGCCGGCAATGGATCGGCTGCTGCAGGGTATGGAACGCCAGCAGGGTCGACTGTGGATTGTCGACAAACAGCAGCGCGTGCTGGCCATGGCCGGCGATCTGCGCGCCGACGACGAATCCCCGGCCTCCCCTGCCCGTGGTGTGCTGCATGCGTTGTATCGGCTGATCCTGAAAGAGCCCGCCTCGGACTTTCAGGACGATCTGTCCGATGTCTCCCGGCTGCAGAGCCCCGAGGTCAGCGCCGCGCTACGCGGCCGCGAGGCTACCCGCTGGCGCCGTTCGCCGGACGACCAGGCAAATATCGTATCGGCAGCATTTCCGATCTGGGTCGGAAATCAGGTAGTCGGCGCCGCCGTCGCCGAAGAGACCAGCCGCGATATTCTATTGCTGCAGAATCGCGCCCTCGAACACCTGTTGAACCTCAGCCTGGTTACCTTCCTGGTGGCGCTGATGCTGCTGTTGACCCTGTCCACCAGGTTGGCGCAACGCATTCGCCACCTGCGCGATCAAGCGGAAGGCGCCATCACCGCCGATGGCAGAGTGACCGGCAGGATCGATGCGGCCGCTGCCGGAGACGAAATCGGCGACCTTTCACGCAGTTTTGCGGGATTGTTGGAGCGCTTGCAACAATACACCCGCTATCTGGAAACCATGGCCGCGAAACTTTCCCATGAATTACGCACGCCGTTGGCAGTGGTGCGCTCTTCGTTGGATAACCTGGACGTCAACAACGTCACACCGGAGCAGCGTGTGTACACGGAACGCGCACGCGGAGGCCTGTCGCGCCTGGAGGGAATCGTCAACCGCATGAGCGAAGCCAGCCGATTGGAGCAGGCCTTCGAGCACGCGGAACCCGAAACCCACGACCTTGGCGAGCTGCTCGCGGGCTGTGTCGCCGGTTACCGCGGCGCCCACCCGCAGCGAGAGTTCGTATTGCAGGTGCCGGCAGTCACGGTACCCATGACGGGAGTCCCGGACCTATTGGCGCAGATGCTGGATAAACTGGTCGCCAACGCACTGGATTTCGCCACCGCCGGTACGCCCATTGAGATCAGTTTGGAGTATGCCGAGTCGGTGATTTTGCGGGTCCGCAATCAAGGTCCTCCGCTGCCTGCCGAAATGGAGGGTAGCCTGTTCGATTCCATGGTTTCATTGCGCAGTGCCCGATCGGACGAGTCTCACCTCGGGCTCGGTCTGTACATCGTGCGCCTGGTGGCGCAATTTCACGGAGGACGGGTACGCGCCCGTAGCACGGTCATGCCTGCCGGAGCCGAATTCGTGGTCGTGCTGCCGGCAACCGCGACGGATATCGAACAACACATACAATCGCATCGACGAACACTGACTCACGGAATCGCCCATCGATGAGCGCCACCAAGGAAGATATCGAGCTCGAATTGCAGATCGGAGACAACCTGCAACTTCAGTTTGTCGGTGACGAGCGCGATCGTCGTTACAGCTGCCGCGTCATCGGTTACCTGGCCGGTCAAAGTCTCGTCGTAACGACACCACGGCGGGACGGCAAAATCATGCTGATTCGCGAAGCGCAACCCTTGGTGATCCGGATGCTTTCCGGCAACAGCATCTATGCATTTTCCACCCAGGTGCTGTGCAGCAGCAGTAAACCATATCCCTATCTGCATCTTGGTTATCCGAAACAGCTCGAGCGCATCGTCGTGCGCAAGGCGCAAAGGGCCCGCGCTGACCTCATCATCTCGGTGTCGCCCGGCAGTGATCAGGCGCAACGCGAGCCGAAATCCGCCGTGATGCTCGACATCAGTACGACAGGATCATTGCTTCGATCTTCGAACGTGCTCGGCGAAGTCGATGAAAATGTCGCCCTGAATACGCCCATCACCATTGGCAGCATCCAAACTTACCTGGCCATCCCCGGCGTGATTCGCAACGTACGCGAAGAACACAACAATGACGGTCGGACACTGTATTACACCGGAGTTGAATTTCAGCTCAAGGAACAACAAGACCTCATTCTATTGCATGCCTTCGTCTACGAACGCCTGTACAGCAGCCTCCGCTGACCCCGCATTCCGGCGAACTTGAGTTCCCGCCGAGGTGTGTAACAATGATTAGATAAGAACAGGGAGGCGAGGCGTGCGGATTGCACTATTGGAAGACGAAGCGATCGTCGCGGAACTATTGACGCTCTGGCTGTCTGAACACGGCCACCATGTGAGTGCCTATACACGCGGAGAGCGTCTGATCAATTCCTTGCGCCGGGAAAGCTACGATCTTCTGGTGTTGGATTGGATGGTGCCGGACATCGACGGTGAGGAGGTGCTCGCCTGGGTACGCCAGCACGTCGAATGGCCGATTCCCATCATCTTCGTCACCCAGCGCGACGAAGAAGAAGACATTGTCCGTATTCTCAGCCAAGGCGCCGACGACTATCTGATCAAGCCGGTCCGGCAACGGGAGCTGCTTGCCAGGATCGGCGCCCTCGCCCGCAGGGCCCATGTCGAAGAAAGTATCGATCAAGTCCTGAATTTTCCGCCATACATGATCGATAATCGCGACCGCACGGTGACATTCAACGGCCACAAAGTACAGTTGACTCAAAAGGAACTGGACTTGGCAGCGTTTCTGTTCCGCAATTCCGGACGCATACTGTCTCGCGATCACATTTTGGAGAGTGTCTGGGGACATCGTCCGGGCATGAACACACGCACCGTCGATACCCACATTAGCCGGCTGCGCAACAAGCTGGAACTGTCCGCTACCAATGGTTGGCGTTTAAGTGGGATCTACCACCATGGTTACCGTCTGGAGCATTTCGATTCCGCACCAGCTGCGCGCGTCGGGATCTGAAAACTACCGCAAGCACTTCCTTTCAGGTTGAATTCAGTTTCGCCTATTACAGTGACGCGTATTCCGGAAAAGAGGATTCACGTCATGAATATCGACAACCAAATCAAGGTCTGGGACCCGTTGGTCCGGATTTTCCACTGGACATTGGTAGCGGCTTTCACCATTGCGTATTTGACCGAGGAAGACCTGCTCACAGTGCACGTGTGGGCCGGGTACACAGTTCTCGCCCTGCTCCTGATCCGCACCGGCTGGGGCTTCATCGGAACCCGACACGCGCGCTTTTCCGATTTCGTGACCCGGCCGGCGACCGTGATCGGCTATGGCGCGGAGACCCTGAAGATGCGCGCCAAGCGGTATATCGGGCACAATCCGGTTGGCGGTGCCATGATTGTGCTGATGCTGCTCAGCCTGACCTTGACCGGCCTGACGGGATTGGGGATATACGGGGCGGAAAATCATGCCGGACCGCTTGCTGGATGGTTCGCCGGCAAAGGGGAGCGCTGGGAAGGCGCGCTCGAGGAATCGCATGAGTTCTTCGCCAATTTCACCTTGGCGCTGGTATTCATACACGTCGCGGGCGTGCTCGTCGAAAGCTTTCTGCATCGGGAAAATCTGGTGAAAGCCATGGTTACTGGCCGCAAACGCGCATGAGAGCGTGAATCTTGAAACTACTCCGCTATAGCACTTACATCGTCCTCGGAATGTCCGCGCTGTGGGGCTTCGTGCAAACGGCTCACAGCGCGGAGGACCACGTTTCCGCGCGCGAACTGCAGCAAGCAGGCAAAATCCAGTCCTTGGACGAAATCCTCAAACGTGCCGAGGTCCGACGAACGGGTAAGATCATTGAGGCGGAATTGCACCGAACCGGTGATGGGTTCGTGTACGAAATCGAGTTTTTGGACGACCACGGCATCGTGCAGGAATTGCGTTTGGACGCCCGAACCGGCAAGCTGCTGTCACGACACCGTGACGACTGATCATGCGACTGTTGCTGATCGAAGATGATGCCCAACTGGCGCAATGGCTACGCTCGGATCTGGAATCCGCCGGCTATGCGGTAGACATCAGCAGCGACGGAATCGAAGCGCAATTTCTCGGCGAAGAAAGCGGTTACGACGGCGCGATTCTCGACCTGGGCCTGCCCGGGAAATCCGGCCTGGAGGTACTGCGCCACTGGCGTGCCCATGGCAACGACCTGCCGGTGATCATACTGACCGCGCGGGACGCCTGGCACGAAAAAGTAGACGGTTTCAAAGCAGGGGCGGACGACTACGTATCCAAACCATTCCATTCCCAGGAGTTGTTGGCGCGCATCGGGGCGGTGCTGCGCCGCCGACACGGTCACTCGGGCGGGCATGTGCTGGACGTCCACGGCGTACGGCTCGACGAGGAACGTCAGCTGGCTTTCGTCGGCGATGGCCCGGAAATACAGCTCACTGCCACCGAATTCCGCTTGCTGCGCTACCTCATGCTGCATCCCAACCGCGTACTTTCCAAATCCCAGCTTGCCGAACACGTGTACGATTTCGACTCCGACAAGGACAGCAATGTCATCGAGGTCTACGTCAACCGTTTGCGCGGCAAGATTGGACGCGAGCGCATTGTCACCCGCCGCGGCCAGGGTTATATCTACGGTGGCGAACCATGAAATCTCTGCGTGGACGAATCGTCAGTGGTCTACTGATCAGCCTGATTGCGGTATTTCTGATCCAGGCGATTCTGGTTACGCTCGCGATCCGGCGGGTCACTGAAAACTACGCGTCGGCGCGACTGGAGCACGAAACCGAGAACCTGGTTGCCATCGTACGGTTCGATCGCGACGGCCGGCCGCAGCTCAATTCGGCTCGGGTCAATCAATTCTACGAACGTCCCTTCTCCGGTCATTATTATCGCGTTTCCACCGCTTCCGGCACCCTGGCTTCACGCTCGCTCTGGGACTGGCAACTGGAGGCGCCGTTCCTATCGCCTGGCGAACAGCGACGTCTGCATCTGGACGGCCCGCAATCGCAGGCACTGCTGATGCAGGTACACGGGTTCAGCAAACAGGGTGTCGATTTCACTGTCGCCGTCGCCGAAGACTTCTCTTCGGTCAATGCCGACATACATCGTTTTCAGATCGGCTTTGGTGGATTCAGCCTCCTGTTTCTGCTGTCCATGGTAGCATTGGCGACCTGGACCGTCCGCAACGGTTTAAGACCGCTACAGCGCGCCCGAACGGAATTGGAGGCGCTGCAAAGCGGCGACATTCGCACACTCGACGAGCGAGTACCCCGGGAAATGCGGCCCCTCGTACAAGAGATCAATCGCTTGTTGTTGCTTACCCGGCAGCGTCTGGAACGCTCGCGCAAAGCCACGGGGAACTTGGCCCACGGCTTGAAAACACCCTTGAGTAACCTGATTCGACTGACTGACGATCCGGTGTTGGCGCGCCACAACGAGCTGCGCCGCAATTTCGAGGCGCAAGTCTCGCGGATGAGTGATTTGATTCAGCGCGAACTCAAGCTCGCCCGCCTGGCGGGCAGCGGGCCAAGCGGTACTTACTTCGTCGCCGCGCAAGAATTGCCGGGCCTAATCGAGGCATTGGAACGGATCTACCAATCGCGCGGTGTGCGCATCGACATGCAAGCCGATCCTGCACACCGTTTTACGGGCGATCGCGAAGACATGCTGGAACTGTTCGGCATTTTACTCGACAACGCCTGTCAATGGGCGCGGACACAGGTACGGTTAAAGATCGAACCGGACCCCGGGCTCACGGCCACCATCGCTGACGACGGGCCAGGTGTCGACGAATGCAAGTACGCTCAGCTGCTCGAGCGAGGCCAACGCGTGGACGAAGCCGGCGAGGGTCACGGGCTTGGGCTCGCCATCGCCAGCGACATCGTGTGCCAATATGGCGGCGAATTGGATTTGGGCCGCTCCTCGGTATTGGGCGGGCTACAAGTGACCGTACGCCTGCCCGCTCAGAATCTACAGGCTGCTCAGAACTGACGGGCGTTGATCAACATGTGGACCCAGATACTGGCTGCATAGCCCAACGCGATGGCCGGGGTCCATTTCAGGTGCCCGAAGAAGGTGTATGTGCCGCGGGCCTGACCCATGAGCGCCACGCCTGCCGCGGAACCGATGGATAGCAAGCTGCCGCCGACACCGGCGGTCAAAGTCACCAGCAACCACTGACCGGTGGGCATATCGGGGTTCATGGTCAGCACCGCGAACATCACCGGGATATTGTCGACGATCGCCGACATCAGACCGATCGTGACATTTGCGGATGTCGCGCCCCAATGCTGGTACATCACCTCCGACGCCAAACTCAAATAACCAAGGAAACCGAGGCCGCCCACACACAGCACCACGCCATAGAAAAAGAACAAGGTATCCCACTCGGCCCGGGCGACACTGTTAAACACATCGAACGGCACCGGGTCACCGACCATGTGATTGGCCTTCTCCCTGGTGTCGCTGGGAGTCGGTTTGTGGGTCTTGCGCAGGAAATAGCCGTAGAGCTGCAAGTATGCCAGGCCGGTCATCATGCCTGCCACGGGCGGAAGTTCGAGCCAGTTGTGGAACGTCACTGCGGTGGTAATCGTGAGCAGGAACAGCACGATGATGGCGATCGCCCCGCGTTTCAGCGCAACCTGTTCATCCAGGGGCGCCGGCTTCGATTTGGGTAACGCGAAATGCATCAACAACGCGGGCACGACGAAATTGGTTGCCGCCGGAATGAACAGCGCAAAAAAGGTCCAGAATTCCACCACTCCCTTCTGCCACACCATCAGGGTCGTGATGTCACCGAACGGGCTGAACGCGCCGCCCGCATTGGCCGCGACCACAATGTTGATGCAAGACAGGGCCACGAAGCGCGGGCTGTCGATGCCTACTGCCATGACCACCGCACACATCAGCAGCGCTGTAGTCAGGTTATCGGCGACCGGGGAAATGAAAAATGCCAGCGTCCCGGTGAGCCAGAACAACGACCGGTAGCTGAAGCCCTTGCGCACCAGCCAGCTGCGCAGGGCGTGGAACACGCGTCGCTCTTCCATGGCATTGATGTACGTCATCGCTACCAGCAGAAACAGCAGCAGTTCGGCGTATTCCAGCAGATTGAACCGCAGGGCTTGTTCGACTGCCTTGGAGTGGGTCGTCCCGTGATAGACGAAGGCGATCATCGCCCAGATGATGCCCGCCGCCAGGATGACCGGCTTGGATTTGCGCAGGTGGGTGAACTCTTCGAGCATCACCAGCAGATAGGCGACTCCGAAGATGATCAGGGCGCCGTAGCCGACCCCGCTTGCGGTCAGATCCAGCGGCGAGCCGCCGTGTTCCGCTCCCCACGCGACGCCCGCCCACAATCCGCAAATACCCAGCAACGCTTTCGCAATCGTTCTCACGCCAATAACCCCGGATGCAAAAATGGTAGGTTCCGATTCAAATCGGAGGAGTCTACCAGATTCCGGAGCGGCTCCGGTCAGGGCCTGCGTTGGTACCAGGAGCGCGAGCGATTGACGATCCGAACCACCGACAACATAACCGGGACTTCGACCAGCACACCGACCACCGTCGCCAGCGCCGCACCCGACGACAAGCCAAACAAACTGATGGCGGTCGCCACGGCCAGTTCAAAGAAATTGCTGGCGCCGATCAGCGCCGACGGTGCGGCTACGCAATGGTCGACGCCGAACTTACGGTTGAGCAGGTAGGCGAGTCCGGAGTTGAAGTACACCTGGATCAAAATGGGCACTGCCAAAATCAGAATCACCAAAGGCTGGCGGACGATCTGTTCACCCTGAAATCCGAATAACAAAACCAGGGTCGCCAACAGTGCCAGCAATGACAGCGGGTGCAGACGCTCCAGCGTGCGCTCGAGCCGGGGCTTTCCGCCGCGCCGCAGCAGTGAACGCCGCCACCACTGCGCGGCAATCACGGGCAGGAGGATATAGATCATCACAGACAACAGCAGCGTCTCCCACGGCACTGTGATGGACGCCAAACCCAACAACAGTCCGACAATGGGCGCGAATGCGAAAATCATGATGGCGTCGTTGAGCGCCACCTGGGTGAGCGTGAAGTTGGGTTCGCCGCCGGACAAATCGCTCCAGACGAAGACCATGGCGGTACAAGGAGCAGCGGCAAGAATGATCAGTCCGGCGACATAGGAATCGAGCTGCCCCGCCGGCAGGTAGGGCGCGAACACACCGCGCAACAGCAGCGCCGCCAACAACGCCATGGAAAATGGCTTCACCGCCCAATTGACGAACAAGGTGACGCCGATACCCTTCCAATGCTGGCGCATCTCGTGCAGGGCGCCGAAGTCGACCTTCAGCAGCATGGGAACGATCATCAGCCAGATCAGTGCGGCAACCGGCAGATTGACCCGGGCCAGCTCGAACCTGCTCAAGGTTTCGAACGCACCTGGAAGCCAGTGGCCCAACCCGATACCCGCCACAATACAGCATGCCACCCAAATGCTCAGGTAGCGCTCGAAACGGCCCATGGCCGCGCGCTTGTGTTGCGCGGCGTTGATTTCGCACGACAGACTCATCGAGGTTTCCGAGGTGCCAATGCCACAGCAGCGCCCGGTTCCGGATCAGCCGTGTGTCGCTGCGGAACGCCCATTGCGCAACCGCGCGAGCAACTCCGCTACACGGTTGCGAATGTCATCGCGGCTGGCGCGAAACACCGCCATCACCTGCTCTTCACTGCCTTGTGCTTTGGCGGGATCCGGCAACGGCCAGTGCTCCTTGGTGGTACCGGCCGGTATCACCGGACAATGCTCGTCCGCGTGTCCGCACACCGTCACCACATAGTCGGCCCAGACCAGCCATTCGGTATCGACCTGGTTGGATTCCTGCGTGGAAATGTCCACGCCGGCCTCGGCCATGACCATGATGGCACGGGGATTCTTGCCGTGGGCTTCGATGCCGGCGGAGCGGACTCGCAGCCCGTCGTCCGCCAGGGTTCGGGCCCAGCCTTCGGCCATTTGCGAACGGCAGGAGTTACCCGTACACAGAAACAGGAGATTCACGACACCGACGCCTTGCTTTGTTCAGGCACCGCGGGCACGCAACAGGCTCGTTGCTTGGATCCGCCGGGCGCGCCGCCGTCGAATGTCGGCACGCTATCCAAGGTATGAAACGATTCCCAGGGGATGCCCTCGGGATCTACGGTCCAGTATTTGTCCGACCGCGCGTAACAGCAGGCGGACTGTTTTTCTTCCACTCCCTGGAACCCCGCGGCGTCGAGCCGTCGGGACATACCGGCCAGTTCTGCAGCCGAATCCGCCTGCAGGCCGAGATGATTGACCCCCGGCGCGAGGCCGCGCGCGGATATCGCGAAATTGATCTTCGGCTCGTCCAACCGCCATTGGGCATAATCCGGTTGCGCCTTGCTGGGCGCGCAGCCGAATATGGCGCTGTAGAACTCGATGCTACGGGACAGATCATCGACTGCGATATGGATATGAAAGCGGCTCATGTCGATCTCCGATGCCGATTGAACTGCGCACGTTCAGGCGCAACAGTCGAAGCCCGGGCGTCCGCTCATGGATTCCAGCGCAGTCCGGTCTTCGGTGAATGGTGTTTGCTCGCCAACCCCGAGCACGGTCGCCGCGATCACGCGCCGTGCCCAGTCCGGCAGAGCGGGTTCCAGGCGGTAATAGATCCATTGGCCCTGGCGGCGGCCGGCCACCAGGCCGCTACGACGCAGCTCGGCCAAGTGTCTCGAGACCGTGGGCTGCGCCGCGCCGAGGGCGTGGGTCAACTCGCATACGCACAGCTCGCCTTCCTGCTGCAGCAGCACCAGCAACCGCAAACGCATTTCGTTCGCCAAGCCAGCGAACAGTTGATCGGGTCTCAGTCCCATGACGCTAGTATATCCTAACTTCCGTATATGTCATCTTTCGCATGTATTATCCTTCCAGCGCCGCGTTTTTCCATCCGATTCAAGCCATAACGTCCGCTTTTGGACAGTGTCCGAGCGCTTCGGGCCCGGCCGAACCGCTACCACTGACGGGTCTGGCCGGCCGGCCACCCATGGGCTGCCGGGGCGGCGAAAACGGTCTTCAGCCGCACGGGCGGTGCGAACACGGCAGCGGTCTGACATAATCAGCCTCCGCCCAATCGTGGCAACAGCCAATGAAACGCTCGGTATTCTTTCTCTCGGATCGCACCGGAATCACCGCCGAAGCGGTAGGCCGCAGCCTGTTGACCCAATTCGAGAATGTCGACTTCGTGCTGCGCACCGTGCCGTTCATCGACAGCACCCAGAAGGCGCAGGAAGTGGTCGAGCGTATCAACAACACCGCGGACGCCGAGGGCCAGCGGCCATTGTTGTTCGGGACCCTGATCGATCCCCAGATCCGCGAAATCATCGCTCATAGCCGCGGCTTGTTACTCGACCCGTTCGACGCCTTCATCACGCCGCTGGAGCGCGAGCTGGGCGTGCATTCCACCCATACCGTGGGCCGCTCCCATGCCATGGGCGACTACGCCACCTACAAGCAGCGGATCGACGCGGTCAATTACGCCCTCAGCCATGACGACGGCGCCACCACGCGCCACTACGGGTCAGCGGACATCATCCTGGTGGGCGTATCACGATCCGGCAAGACGCCAACCTGCTTGTACCTGGCCCTGCACTTCGGGATGTTGGCTGCCAATTACCCGCTTACCGATGACGACTTCCAGGAACAAACGCTGCCGAAGGTACTGCATCCTTTCCGGGAAAAGTTGTTCGGACTGACGATCGACCCCGAGCGTTTGCGCCAAATCCGCACCGAACGGCGTCCGGAGAGCAGATATGCCGACCTGAAGCAATGCCAGCGTGAGGTTCATGCGTCGGAGGCAATGTACCGGCGCGAGCGCATTGCCTATCTCGACACCAGTTCAATGTCCATCGAAGAGATCGGCAGTACAATCCTGCACCGCACCGGCCGCGAACGCCGCCTGTATTCCTGAACTGTTGCCAGCCCGATCGACCCAGCCGTGATTTCCGGAGAACCCGCGATGACTCAAAACCCGCAGGCGTATCAACGCGCCACCGACCTGATCGACGCTGCCAACAGCGAGGATCCCAACCAGGAAACTGCGCAAGGCCGGGATTGGCCCAAAGAACTGCTTTATTCCCAGCGTATGTCGGCAATGATCGAGCGCTATGCGCCCGAGTCCGACGAGGCCATGAAACTGGCTGTGCGGGCACAGCACATCCAGCGCTGGAAGACGCCCCGTAGCGACTACCCCATGGGGCGCCAGGGCTATCTGCAATGGCGCACCGGACTATACAAGTTCCACGGCGATACCGCCGCCCGGCTGGTGCGGGAGGCCGGCTACGGCGAGGACGTAGTCGAACGCGTCAAGCAGGCGGTCAGCAAACGGGCATTGAAGAAGAATCCGGACACGCAGCTGGTGGAAGACGTCACCGCGCTGGTATTCATCGAACATTACATGCTGGATTTCGCCGCCCGACATCCGGATTACGATGAACAGAAATGGCTCGATATCATCCGCAAAACCTGGAACAAGATGTCGGACCGCGCCCATGCATTCGCGTTGGCGGGAAAAATCACGCTGCCGGAACCGTTGGTACCCTTGATTCAGAAGGCATTGGCAGGCGATTGAGCGCGCCCTGCCAGATGTCAATTCAGTCGTAAGCGCTGCTTTAATTGCGCCGCGTCCAGATTGAACAGCGCATCGAGCAACAGCGGTTTCAAGGTGCCGGGCCCCTTTGCCTGCTCGGCGGCGATTTCCCCGGCAACCGTGAAGTGGGCGACAGCGGCTTGAGCCGCGGCGAACGCATGATCCTCGGCGACAGCCAGATAACAGGCGATCACGGAGGTGAGCATGCACCCGGAACCGATCATTTTGCCCATTAAAGGCCGGCCATTGCTCATTCGCACTTCCCGTTCGCCGTCGGTGATGAGATCGCACTCGCCGGTTACCACCACGGTGCAGCCATGTTCATGGGCCAAATCCTGTGCCGCGGTACGCGCCTCTTCGACTTCGTGGATGCTGTCGGCGCCGCGACCCGACGTTGCCGTTGCGGCCAGCACCATGATCTCGCTGGCGTTGGCCTTGAGCACCGTCGGGCGCTTCTCCAGAAGACCGCGCGCGGCATCGGTCCGGTAGCGGGTAAGGCCGACGCCTACTGGATCCAGCACCCAGGGCTTGCGCATCGCCGACGCCACCTCGATCGCGGTGCGCGCACATTCCAGCCACGGACCGTTGAGGGTGCCCGGATTCAGGGCCAATGCGGCACACAGCCGCGCCGCATCGCCCGATTCCTCCACCGTGTGCAGGGTTATTTGCGTGGCTCCGACCGCAGCGATCGCATCCGCCGTGTCATTTTGCATAACCAAATTGGTAATATTGTGGATCAGGGGCGCGCGCTGACGAATGGCTTCGGATAATTCAGCGAATTCGATTGCGGATGCGATCGGCGTCATGTTCATTCCCGTTGCAGCACGCCATTATCGCGGCGTGCGGGGGCCTGCGTGCAAACGAGATTATCCACAAAATCGCTCCTGGACGCACTGATTGGCTGGCAGGGCGCGCCAGCGAGCACACGCGCCCGATTGTTGGAAAGCTTCTGCTCCGGCATCCGGGGCCGCAGTATCGTCAGCAACAGCATCACGGCATTGATTGTCGCGGTGTTCATCATCGCCGACACGCGGCACCCGGCGCACATGGTCTGGCTGCTGTTCGCGCTTCTCGGCGGCTTGATGCCCCGCGCATACGCTGCCCGCTTACGCCGCCATCAGCAGTATGGCCGTAACCCCGAGCGCATTGCCCTGCAGTTCATTGCCATCAGCGCGATATACGGCTCCATTTGGGGCATCGGACCGCTGCTGCTGTTACCCGATCTCAGCGGCACTTCGGTCGGGCTGTTGCTGATCATCATAATTTTCGGAACCATCATGGGACCCTACGCGGCCATGCCCGGCATTTTGTACGCACGCCTGGTCACTACGGGAATACCGACTCTGATCGCAATCGCCTTATACACCGACACCAAGCTGACAGTGGTATCCGTGGTCCTGGCGGGCTGGCTGGTTCTGCGTACCGACGTCTGGCGCGGCTATCACCGCAATCTGCGCCGGCAGATGGAATTGCGCGAAGCGTTGGAAACCCAGCAGCGCAAGCTCGAAAAGGCAAACCGTGCCAAACAGCGAGCCAATGAAGACCTAAAAGTCATGGCGGAGACCGACCCGCTCACAGGTATCGCGAACCGGCGCCATTTCATGAAATTTTTGAAGCAATTGAATGGCCCGGCGGCATTACTGCTGTTCGATATCGACCGTTTCAAAACCATCAACGACACACTGGGACATCACGCCGGCGACGCGTTGCTGTTGGACCTCGCGGGCGTTGCGCATCAGCACTTGCGCAAGGAAGATCTGCTCGCGCGACTCGGTGGCGATGAGTTCGCCATCATTTTGCCCGGCGTCAGTGAACCGGAGGCATGGATCATAGCTGAACGAATACGGCAGAGCGTCGCCCAGCATGCGACCGACATCGGCGGCGACAGCGTATACGCAACCATCAGCCTGGGTATCGCCGCGATATCCGAAGCGCCTTCCGATGCAGATCCCTCGACGCTGTTGCGCGCTGCCGATCTGGCGCTGTACGCCGCCAAACACCAGGGACGCAACCGCACTCACTGTGCCGGCAGCGACGACGAACCGACACGGCTCGGCGCCTAAAACGCAGCTGGTGACCGTAAACGTCGCCGCGAGTAGGATGAGTCTCGCTGCCCGACGCGGCTCGTATATTGCGCTCAAAAAGCGCCCCGCGAGGCCCGGCAGGGGCGCGCGCCCAACCACAGGACACGACCATGAACGACCAAACTTCCGGACTTGTGGACACGGCGGAACGTGACGGTGCCATCGAACGGCTGATCGAGCCCAAGGTCGAAGATCTCGGCGGTTTCACTGTGCGCCGCGCGCTGCCCTCGCCGCAGCAGCCCATGGTGGGGCCGTTCATATTCTTCGATCACATCGGGCCGGCGGCGTTTGGCCCCGGCCAGGGTATACAGGTGCGCCCCCATCCCCACATCGGTCTGGCCACCATCACTTACTTGTTCGAAGGCGAAATCATCCACCGCGACAGTCTTGGTTTCGTGCAGCCGATCCAAGCCGCAGCGGTGAATTTGATGACTGCCGGACGCGGTATCGTCCACTCCGAACGTTCGCCGGCTGCAACCGGCGCCGCTACCAGACTGCACGGCATACAATGTTGGATGGCGCTCCCCGACGCAGAAGAAGAGCGCGAGCCCGCCTTCGTGCATTATCCCGCAGCGCAACTGCCCGAGTTCGAGATCGCGGCGGGTGCGACGATCCGGGTTATCGTAGGCGCGGCCTATGGCCGCCACTCGCCGGTAACCGCGTATTCGCCGCTGTTGTATCTCGAGTGCCACGTGCCCGCGGGAACGGAATTGCCGCTGCCGGAACAGTGCGGCGAACTCGCGGTGTACGTAGTGTCGGGCGACATTGGGATCGACGGGCGCGCCATCGGAGATGGCGTGATGGCGATCGCGCGCGCAGGACGATCGATGACGTTGCGCGCAGGCAGTGACAGTCACGTCATGGTGCTGGGCGGTGAACCACTGGGACACCGCCACATCTGGTGGAATTTCGTGTCCAGTTCGCGGGATCGGATCGAGCGCGCCAAAGACGACTGGCGACAAGACCGCTTCGGCCATGTGCCGGGGGAGACCGAGTTCATTCCATTACCCGACTGACCGCAGTCGGCATCTATCGGTGCCGTTGCACCAGTACCGGCATCGCCGCGAACAGGCCGAGCAGCAGCACATACACGGCGCCGGCCACCGGATCGCGCCCGGCGATGTACTCGCCGACTGTAAGACCACGCAGCCCGAGCACCACACTGAGCTCGGCTGCAAGCAGCAGACCGAGGGCGATCATACCCATTCCAAGGCGCGTCGAGATTGCTGGAGAAATGTCCAGACGTTTCACCGTCCAACGCGCGGCGAACACGATCACCACCAGCATGATCGGGGCCTCCAAAAGCTCCGCCGCCCGTTCACCGATCCACGGCACCAACCACGGCACGCGAATCGTTCCGAGCACAAACCCGGCAGCGAACGCCAGCAGGAAGTACAAGACCCCGGCACACAGCGTTCTCATCTATGACCACCGTCCTGACATCGAACTCAGTCTACCAGCTCGATTCGGTCCCAGTCTCCGTCTACCGATTCCAAAAGTGCGCACAACGCCTTGCTCTTCTTGCGACAGTCTTGGGCGTCGGCGTCCCAACGGACCTTCACCGAACGGTGCAACGGTCCGACGATGGTGCGAATCCGTTCCTCGCGCGCCAGATAGATGCCTTTGCGCTCGTTATGTGCTTTATCGACTGGATCAGGTTTGAGGGAATCGATGAATTGCGCTTCGAGCTCGAGCCCGAAGCGGGTCGCTTCCTTGGCCATCCACTGGGCCGCACAGTTGCTCAATCCCGGCTCAGGGTAGCCGCCACCAACATCGGAATGAACGCCTGCGAACCAAACCTGTAGCAAATCCAAACCGGGCTTTTCACTCCACAGCGTCGGTTCAAAGTCGACGCGATTCTCATCGATCGACACAGCATGGCGCGCGTGGTTGATGATCTTGCTGGGCTCGGTATCGTGAAACAAAAATTCCCGCTCGCCCAGGGTGCCCCAGAACGGCACTGGAATACCGAGCGCGCCGACCGTATCCCATGCTCCCACGAATTCGATCGGCGTAATGTCCGCCCAGGCAAAGTCTTTGCGAAACTGCGTGGCCTGGTCTTCGTTTGGACCGCTCGATTTCGAACGCTTGCGGTAAAGCCGATAGGCAGCGGGGATCTGGTCGGCGTGTTCCTTCTTGATCAATCCACAGTTACGAATAAATCCACCCAAAGATCGGACCGTATAAGCCCCGCGGCTGAACCCGAACAAAAACAGCTGGTCGCCTTCGTTGAAGTTGTGGACGATGAACCGGTAGCAGTCCATGATATTTTTGTCGATACCTGCTCCGCTGATGCCGCCTACGAGTTTCTTCCGGTCCGTCCCCACGCCCCAGTCGTAGAGCGAGACCTGCTCGGCTCCGTTGGCAAACGGTCGGACCGAGCGGGCCATTTGCAGCACGTTGGTCGCGCCGCCCTGTTCCGGAGAATTCCAGGTACCGTCAGCGAATATCGCGATTCTTTTCATGGCGCTGTTCCCTCTGGTTGAAACTTCCTTCCCACCCCGAATGACCCAAACCAGGTTACTTATGGTTCTGTGGCGCGCCTGGCGGTGATCTCCCTATCCAATCCACTGTTTGCCCAGGAGTCCGACGGCGAATCCCGCTACCGCACCCAGAGGGGGTGTCCAGTGCCGTCGCAGCCGGGCCTGCGGCGCGATATCCTGAAATACAATATACAGAATTCCGCCACCGGCGAATGTCATGAGGCCGGCAGTCAGCACCCGGTTCGCGTCCAGTAACGTATAACCCGCCCAAGCGGCAATGGGCCCGAGGAGACTGGCATAGAAAAGCGCCTTCAATGCGGCTTTGTTCGACACATGCCGCGCCAACGACTCGCGATAGGCGTTGAAACCTTCCGGAAAATTCTGGGCGCCGATGAAAGCCGCCAGCAGCATTCCCAACCTGCGGTCGTGACCGAACACGGCACCGAGCGACACCGCTTCCGGAACGAAGTCCATCAACATGGCCAGGAACTGCGCCCTGGAACCACCGCGCCGCGCCAAGTTCGCGTCCAAAACACAAAGTACCAATCCGCCCGCACAGAACGTCACGGCCAGTGCGCCACCGGACAGGACGGCGATACCTTCCGGCAGCAGCGCAAAGGCCACCGCCGATACCAGGATGCCACCGCCGAAGGCGGTCACGGCGTGAATGACCTCCCGCTTGGTCTCGGATTCGGCACTGCCTTCCATGCGCGCCACGGCGCCGCCGAGCAGCGCAGCGATCCCCGCCAACCAGGACGCCAACAGAATCGTGCCCAGTTCACCCATCACGCCACGACGTTCACTCCGCCTTGGCGTCTGCGCCGTGTTCGGATAGTTGGGCGCCGAACCAGCGGTGCAACGACGTCAACAGCGCAACGTCCGGCACGGTAAAAATGAGTTGTGCGCCGGCCGGCAATTCGGCGTATTGCACTTTGATCTCGGAAGCCCGTGCTTTGAGTTCCTTCAGCCCCGGCATGTCGGCGCCGTGCAGCGCCGCCGGGTCCCCATAATCGCCGCGCTGGAAACGCGCCGCTTCTTTCTTCAAGTGCTGTCGAATGAGCGCAATCTGGTCTGTCGATTGCGGGTCTCTGGCAATCACTTTTTGTACGCCGCCGGTCGCGGTCATTTTGAAAATGTGGAGGGTTTTCGCCATCTCGAACGGCATCACTTCGTGTGACATATGGTGCACATGCTCTTGGGTCGTTTCTCCGAACGCACCGAAACTACACACCGCAAGCACAACCGCCGATGCCACGTACCGCCAACCTCGGTATCGGTTCATCTCCTCGGAATACCTCTTACCCCCTGGTCAATTCGAAGGCGCGCCCTGGGGCATCTGAAACGCGCACAGCCTTCGCCGATTGCTTGCGTCCGCCTCCGCCCCATTTGGTGGCGGCGCAAGCAAGCTCCCAAAATTGTCGTAGGCCCGCGCGCGGATTTCAAATGCAGCGCGGACCCAGTGCGCCATTTCTTTGCAGCGGAGAGTGGCAACCGCAACTTTCAACCGCCTGATCCTGCTCGGGTCGCCGGTATCGGGCTTTCATTCGACGCCGAGGGTTCAGTCGCAAACGCAAACCGTTGCAGGGGAACTTTGCCGAACCCGGCGTAGCAAGGATATTTGAAATATGGCTAGCCTAATTCCCTCGGATGGCCTATAGTGACAACGCCTACAGATATTGTTACTGGCATATTCAGCCGTTTCCTTTGGTTACTTCTCGAATACCCTCTTCATTACCTGTAGACATAACATCCCTATATCGTTTCAGATCCATCTTAAGGTGAAAATTTAATGGCTACAGGTACTGTCAAGTGGTTTAACGAATCCAAAGGCTTTGGTTTCATTTCCCAGGATGAAGGTGGCGCGGACGTGTTCGTTCACTTCAGCGCAATTCAAGGCTCCGGTTTCAAGTCCCTCGCCGAGGGCCAGGCTGTCAGCTACGACGTGGAAAACGGTCCCAAGGGCCCGCAAGCCAGCAACGTTGCAGTCCGTTAAAAAGTCGTCAGACTGATTGAATTGAAACGCCCTGTACACGCGTTTCAACTGAGCACGAATAGGCGGGTCGGAGTTTCGCCTCCTTTTGCGGGAGGGCCGGAGCTCCGGCCCGTTTATCGTTATTCTTCCCTCGCCGCCCTGCCATGGCCGACCGCGTTCGGGGTTGACCGCGGGCGCAATGGATTACTCCGCTTCGGGAGCACGTTCATGAAAACTCTTTTCGTCGGGAATATTCCCCCGCAAGCCACCGAAAACGACATCACACAACTGTTTTCCGAGTACGGTACCGTGCGCAAGTTGGAAATGCCCCGGGACATATTCACGGGCCGATGCAAAGGGTTTGCTTTCATTGATATGGAAGGACACGAAGCCCGGGCGGCCATGACGGTATTGGATGGCAAGACGTTCATGGAGAACAGCTTGAAAGTCCGGGACGAAAAGCCAAAGTTCAAAGGTAAGGGCCGTCGCCGGTAGTGCGGACGAGTGCCGGATTCCGCCGAGCTGCGGCTCGGAGGATTCCTGTCATCAACGCACAATCGGCATCGTGTAACAGACCGCTGTCCCTTCCAGCACGATACTGCCGTCTGCGAGGCGTACCGTTGTCTCCAACTCGGTGATCGGCTTGTCATCGCGCACTTTCATGATCCTGGCTTCACCCACGATGGTGTCGCCGGGGCGCACCGGCGCTTTGAAGTTCCAATTCACCTGCAAAAACACACTGCCGGGACCCGGCAAATCTTCGGCGACGAGCGCATTGAGGATCGCACTGGTGACACCGCCCTGGACGACGATACCCCCGAACCGCGTGGCTTTCGCTATTTCGGCGTCGTAGTGCAGCGGATTTCGGTCGCCGCTGAGAGCGGTGAACGCTTCGATGTCCTGCACCGTGACTTCGCGGGCACGTCGGGCGGTTTGTCCCACTGTCGGTATACCATTCGGCCAAACTTCGCTGCTTACCGCCATACGGTTGCCTCACTCCTGGACCGGAGGTCCGCATACCCAGTCGGGGTGTCATGCAAGCGCTAGCGCGAGGTCCTCGCGCCGGCGCGTCTGTCTGCGACAAGATTGTAGAGCCAAGCGAAGATCCCGCCACCGACAGCGCCATCCACCAGCGCCCACAGGGTCCCCACAATCACGGATCCGAAACCCGTGCCGGGATGGTAACCCGGATAAATGGAAGCGGCGAATTGCAGGAACGTCCCGCCGTAGGGCGGCACTGCGAGATTGAGCAAGGCAACGAGCAATACGGCCGACCCCCAAATCAATGCTGTGGTTACGGCAAATGCGATTGTATCCAAGCGCATATCGACTCCTCGAATTCGATCTACGGTACATATGCGGTAAACAGTGCGTCAAACTGCATTCCGGCCATGACCAGCCGTCAGCACGGAACCCAATCGGAACAGCAATGTCTCCTGTCCGGGTGCCGCGATCAATTGCACTCCCACGGGCAGTCCATCCATCTCGCCGCAAGGTACCGCTAGTACCGGCAGGCCGGTCAATGTCCAGAGCGCTTGCAGCAAGGGCGAGCCCGTGCCTTCCTCCATCAACGGCGCGCTTGAGTCAGTGGCTGCCGCAACCATGACCGTGCCCGGAATATCGAGTTCGCGCAACAATATCTCGCGATACGTCTGCGCCTGAACGAGAGCCTCCCCATAGGCGTCATCGCTGATGCCGGACCCGCGGTCAATCAATTCGCGCAATCGAGCGCTCATCTGAGTGCCGAACTGACGACGATCGTCCCCGTGATGGCGAGCCATATCCCGACACAGGATGGTGAAGATGTGATTTTCGACCTGTTCGAACGAGTCCGGCGTAACAAACTCTGCGATTTCCAAGCCGGAATTCCTGATCAGCGCGCGCGCGCGATTGACCGCGGTTTCGCTGGGAGGTTGCACCCGCTGGCGTAGCGGACCCGAAACGCCGAGCACGCGCAACGGAGCCGGCGCGCTTTGCGCCGAGCCAGCGTCCTGACGCAACGCGCGCCAGGCATATTCCATATCCGCCGCGCTTCCTGCGAACAAGCCGACGTGGTCCAGTTGCTCTGACAGCGCCATTACGCCGCTGGTACTCAGCACCCCCTTGGCGGGCTTCATGCCCCATACGCCGCAGTATGTAGCCGGGCGTACCACGGAGCCGATACTTTGTGATCCCAGCGCCAACGGCACCATTCCAGCGGCCACAGCGGCAGCCGACCCGCTCGACGATCCACCCGGGGTTCTGCGCGAGTCATGGGGATTGACCGTCGGACCGGCAGCGGCAATCGCGTACTCGGTCGACACCGTCGTACCCACTACGATGGCTCCGAGGGTGCGAAGCGTGTTCACGATCGGCGCGTCGCGGCTCGGTACCCTGCCGGCGTGGATCGCACTTCCCCAACTGCACTGCATTCCGGCCACGTCGAATACTTCTTTGACTGCGACGGGTATACCGTGAAGCGGGCGGCGGCGATCGCCTTCGTCGTCCGCGGCACGCGCCTGCTCCAGCGCCCGGTCGGGCCGGAAATCCACGAATGCATGAATCCGCGGATCCAGTGCTTCGATGCGTTCGATACACGCGCGCATCGTTTCAACCGCGCCGTGTCTGCCGCTTCTTGCGCGTTGGACCAAAGCGTAAAGTCCGCAGTCCGGAGTTGCGGTCATTGCGAATGCTTGCTCGGCTGAAATGTTTTCGTCAGTTCATCGTCCAGCAGAGCGAAAATAGTGCGCTCGTAATCACGAAACTCGTCCGCGGTGACATCCCTGGGATGGGACATTTCAACTCGAATCTCACTCTTGATCCCACCGGGCCGCGCCGTCATGACGATCACCCGATCTCCCAGGAAGAGCGCTTCGGCAACGGAATGAGTGATGAACACGACGGTGCGACGATGTTGGCGCCATAGGTTCAGTAATTCGCCTTGCAGAAAGCGCCGCGTCAGCGCATCCAGCGCTCCGAACGGCTCGTCCATCAAAATTACCGAGGGTTCGGTTGCGAAGGCGCGCGCAATCGCCACTCGTTGTTTCATACCGCCGGACAGCTCGTCGATCTTCTTGTCCGCGAATTCATCCAACGCCACCATACGCAGGCAATCCATCGCCCGGGCGCGCCGCTCCGGTTTCGCCAACCCTTTCGACTCGAGCCCGAACTCCACATTTCCGATCACCGACAACCACGGGAACAGGGCATAATGTTGAAACACCATGCCGCGATCGATGTCCGGCCCTGTGATCACCTCTCCATCGACCCGCGCCTCTCCAGAGGTCGGCGGCATGAAGCCGGCCAGCATCTGCAACAAAGTACTCTTACCGCAGCCTGAAGGGCCGACCACGATCAGGAACTCTCCCGCCTGAATTTCCAGGTCTACCGGTAACAGCGCCTCGACCGACTCGCCTGCCTCGTTTGTGTAGGTCTTCGCCAAGCCACTAAGGCTCAACGGCTTGCCCGTACTCATACTAGCTCCTCATCAAGACCAGGAAAAACGCCGATGCAGGTAACGAAAAAAGCTGTCGAACAACACGCCCAGGATGCCGATGGCGATCATTCCCACGAGCACAGTGTCGGCACGCAGTATCTCCATGCCGTTGGCGATCAGGTACCCAAGTCCCGAACGCGCTGCCACCAGTTCTGCGGCGATGATCGCCGCCCAGCCGGTACCGAACGATATTCTCAAACCCACGACGATGCTGGGCAGCGCCGCCGGCAGAATGACCCGGCGAAACAACGAGTAGCTGCTCTTGCAGCCATAGACTTGTCCCGCGTGGATATACAGAGGATCGATACATTTCACACCGGCGACGGTACTGAGCAGGATCGGAAAGAACGTACCAATGAAGACAATGAAAATTTTTCCCGTCTCGCCAATTCCGAACCAGAGAATCGCGAGCGGGATCCATGCAAGTGGTGAGATCGGACGAAACAGCTCGATGAATGGATCGATCAGCTTTTCCAGTCTCCGCGACCAGCCCATCGCCATTCCGAGCGGCACCGCGACGATCGCCGAGATCAGCCATGCGGAGATCACACGGCTCAGACTAGCCCAGATGTGGACGAACAATTCACCGGAACCGATCAACTCGCCGAGCGTTTTGGCGACTCGAAGCGGCGCCGGTAATATCGAGGGATGCGCGTCGGTAAGCGTCACAACCAACTGCCAGACGATCGCGATTACGATGGCCGCATAAACGTACGGCAGACCACTTCCAAGCCCCTGCAGCGCCAAAGACGCGCTGCGAACCGCTTTTCGCCCTCCGACGTCCGAAGTGACCGGCACTTCAGTGACCGGCTTGCTTCATCGCTTCGGTCGCGAACTTGGTTTCGAACTTGGGATCGTCGCTGGCTTGCAGGATACCCGCGTCTTTCAGAAACTTCGTATAGGCCTTGACCGTGGAAGCCTCCGGTACGATGTCGCGATTGTATACCGAGATTCCCTCATTCAATGAGTAGTTCACGACTTTGATCGGAAAACCGATCTGGTCACTCCACATCTTGGCGGCGTCTTTCGGATGGTCGATGATGAATGCGATAGCTTTTTCATTCGCCGTCACCAGATCCTGAACCAACTCCGGTCGCTGCTCGATAAAGTCGATGCGCGCGTACTCACCATTGCCGATATAGTGCCCCGCTTTGATCGGCATGATCGATTCCGCCTTGATCAGCGTGCGCGCATATCCTGCCGCCAGGGCATTCGATACGTGGGGATCCCAAGTAATTCCAGCATCCACGGAACCGTTCTCCAACAAAGTGGGAACGTCGGACCCTTTTGTCTTGAACAACTCGACATCTTTATCCGTCAGACCGGCGTCCGCCAATGCCTTCAGCAGCAGCGGGTACTGTTGCGAGCCCTCACCTGGAAATGCGATCCGTTTTCCCTTGAGATCCTTGACTGAGTGCACGTTCGAATCTTTCGGCACCAGTATCGCCGTCTGTTCGAGAATCGAAATTGCGATGAGTTTGGCCGGCAGTCTGGCCGCAGCGACGATGGCCGGCCCCATTCCCGCGGAAGCGATCTGCAACTCTCCAGCCGCCATGGCCTGATTTTCGGGCGCACCGTAAGAAAATTTCCGGAATTCGATCTTCACGTCGTGCTTCTTTTCGATCGGATCCAATAATCCCAGAGCCTTGGCGATGTAAATCGGCTGGGTGGCGGGCTGCACGCCATAATTGATCACCTCTGCCGCGTGCGATACGCCCCACATCGCCGCCAACAACAGAGCCGTCATCATCGGTATTTTCTTGATCCCCATCGGACTTCTCCCTCGCGGTTTGATCGGCGCGCCGGCGCGCATTAATTGTTTACGCTTTACTTATGTATCTGAGATAGCACTCTTGAAAACTATAACGGATCCGACTCGTTAAGCAAGAACGAGGGCAGACCGATAACGCAAGCGCGATAAGGAGCCGCGTCTCTGCAGCACTGCGATGCGGATCGCCAGTGAATGACCCTTGTTTTTGTGGACCACGCCAGGAACGACGCGACCCTCATCCGAGTGAATGGAGTTTATCCGGCGGCTTCAACCAAGTTGCTGTGCTTGCGCGAATAGCTGAAATAGAACACCAGGCCGATCACCAGCCAGATGACAAACCGCCACCAGGTAATCGCGGGGAGATTCGCCATCAGGTAGACACACGTCGCGACACCGAGTAACGGCACCGCCGGGCTGCCGGGCGTCCGAAAGGGCCGCGGCAGCTCGGGTCGGGTAATCCGCAGCACGACCACGCCGCTGCACACGATCAGGAAGGCCGCGAGAGTACCGATATTCACCAGTTCCGCCACCTCGCCGATGGGCGTAAACCCAGCGATGGCGGCCATAAACACGCCACTCACCAAAATGACGCGTATGGGCGTTCTGGTGCGCGGGTGAATGGCGGAAAATACCGGTGGCAGCAGTCCATCGCGGGACATGGCCAGAAAAATGCGGCTCAAACCGTAATACATTACCAGCATCACCGTGGTCAGACCGACGATGGCGCCGACCGCGACCGCGCCGGCCGCGCCACGCTGGCCGATGCGCAGCAACGCGTCCGCCACCGGCGACGCGACATTGAGCGTCGAATAGGGGGCGATGGCGGTCAGCAGGCCTGCAACGGTAATGTAGATCAGCGTGCAGATTGCAAGCGAGCCGAGAATGCCGATCGGCAGATCCCGCGGCGGGTTGACGGTTTCCTCGGCGGCCGTCGACACTGCGTCGAAGCCGATATAGGCGAAGAAGATCAGCGCCGCGCCGGTCACCACGCCATGCCAGCCGAACGGGGCGAACGGGTGCCAATTCGCGGTGTTGACGTGGAACACCGCAACGCCGATGAAGATCGCGATTGCCGTCAGTTTGACCATCACCATCAGCGCGTTGACTTTTGCGCTCAGATGCACGCCCACCGAAAGCACCAATGCCAGAGCGACAATAATCAGGATCGCGGGCAAGTTGACGATCCCGCCATCAACCGGAGCGTGTTGCCAGACGACCGGCAACCCCAGGCCGATCGCCTGCAGTGCGTTGGCCGTATAACCCGACCAACCGATTGCGACCGCCGGAAGCGCAACTCCATATTCGAGAATCAAATCCCAGCCGATGATCCAGGCGACGAACTCTCCCAGGCCGGCATAAGCGTAGCCGTATGCGCTTCCGCAGCCGCCTACGGTGGAGGCGAGTTCCGCATAGGCCATGGCCGAAAACGCGCAGGCGAGACCGGCGATTACAAAGGACACCACTAACGCCGGTCCGGCGTGAGTCGCCGCCGCCACGCCGGTCAATACGAAAATCCCGGCACCGATCACCGCTCCGATGCCCAGCAAGGTCAGATCTCTGGCCCGCAGGCACCGTCGCAGACCGGTATCGCAATAAGCGTCTGAATTGATCGGTTTGGTGCGAAACAAGCTCATGGTACCCCCGGTGTCGAGCTGTGCGGGGCTGCAGTATCCCGCCGTATCTTCGGTCAAGCAGGCTCCGGATGCGCCGTTCCGGGTCCGTGTTCGACGCAGTTGCGTCCATTTTGTTTTGCCATGTAAAGACGGCGGTCCACGAGATCGAAAAAGGCCATGATTTCGTTTTCGACAGTCGGCACGATACTGCCTACGCCGACACTGACGCTCAGGATATCCCCGACCTCGGATCGCGCGTGGGGAATTTTCTGCGCAACGATCGCTTCACGACAACGTTCTGCGACTGTTGCCGCAGAGTCGATGTCGGTTTCCGGGAGGATCAGCACGAATTCCTCCCCTCCGAACCGGGCGATGAAATCCCGGGGGCGGGTTGCTGCGCAACGCAGCACCTTCGCAACCCGTTTCAAACATTCATCGCCCTGGATATGACCGTATTCATCGTTGAATTGCTTAAAGTAGTCGATATCCACCAACAGCAATGACAGCGGCTTGTGCTGGCGACGTGCATTGCCCCACTCGATTTCCATGACGGAGTCGAACATGCGTCGATTCGCAATGCCGGTCAAGCCGTCTTGGAATGAAAGCTCTTCCAGCTCCTTCTGCAGGCGAAGCAATTTTTCTTCGATCTGTTTCCGCTCGTTGATATCGAACATGAAACCCACCAGCGCCTCGACATCGCCCTGCTCGTTGCGCAGCACATGCACCACGTCACGAATCCAGACATAGCCGCCGTCGCTGGTGAGCGCACGGTAGTCCGCTTCGTGATCCGTCCCGGCTTTGGTTTGCGCAACACAGAAATGCACCACCGACTCTCGATCTTCGGGGTGAATCCGTGCCGCCCAGTCTTCTACACTCACCCAGCTCGCTTGTGACCAGCCAAGCAGACTTTCGATCTGCGGCCCGATATAAGCGAACTGCATGGTGTTCCAATCGATTTTCCAGGGAATGGCGTTGGTGGATTCCAACAACGTCTTGTAGACGGCGTCGGTTGGTTCGGTCTCGGAAACTGGGTCGGTGGCCATTGATCAGACTAAATTAACAGCAGTTTGGGAAATTGCTACGTGCAAAGCCAGTTTCCTTGCGCCCGCCTCGTGCAATGCACGATGATATGGTATGTCTGCCCGCCAAGCCCGTAAACAACTTAATCGACGGTCGGCATCGCGCGCCGCGATCGCTACGGTCTTTGCCCTCGGGCCAGTTTTCTTCCCAAGGCTTCCACTACGCTCGGCAACTCGGCGATACTGTCGATGATGAAATGAGCCCCGGCAGCGCGCAGACGCCGGCGCGCGCTGTTACGCAGGGCGCGTCTTCGGTCCGACTCGAGGTCGACGAGTTCGTCTTGGTCAAGACCCACATAGCTGCCGGTGACGGTGACTCCGGCCGTCCACATCCCCGCGTTGTGCCCGGACAGGATACCGGGCTGGGTGTCGTCCACTACCAGACACGCAGCCACCGGCCAAACCTCGAGCCTGCGCATGACCTCCAGCACCATAAAAGGGGCGGGACGTCCGGCGACGACGTCGTCATCACAGACCACCGCGTCGGGCTGATATCCGCCTTGCGCAGCCGCGCTGACCATGATTTTTACCACGGAATCAGGATATCCGGTGGTGGAACCGATACGGATTCCCTGCGCTCGGAGCGCTGACAAAGCAGTGGTCAGCCCGTCAATCGGGCACGCCCGCTGCGCTGCCAGCCGCGGTTGGATACGCAGATAAGTCTCATAGAGCCGATCGGCGTCGTCAGCCGAAAACGAACAGCCATGCTGTTCTTTCCACTGCGCATCCACGTCCGGTAAAGCACCGATGAGTCGGATGTGATCGTATTTGCCGACCCCCATCGGTCCGCGGGCCTGCGAGGGACTGATCGAAATTCCAAACCCTGCGAAACTTTCCGTCAACGCTCGCATGGGTGCCATGCTGCCGTGATCGACAGCAGTACCGGCCCAATCCAATATCACAGCGCGCAACGGCCCGCGGAATCTACGGTATCGAAGACTGCTCATAGCCGTTTCTCTCGCGTACTCATGTTCCGTGGTAGCGCAACGTCGGCACTCCGCCCGGCTCGACTCCACTCAGCACATCGTGCGCGCAAGCTGTGCAGCCGCATTGCGCAGCGCCGGTATATGCTGTCGCGCCACTTCAAGCGAAAACCGCACCTTCGGCGCATGGACCGCCAGTGCCGCGCACGGTTCGCCCGATCGATCCATTACCGGCACTGCCACAGCCACCATCCCGGCCACGAATTCTTCATCGTCGGTGCCGATCATGTCGGTGCGTATACGCTCAAGTTCGGCGAGCAAGCGGTCGGGGTCCGTGATGGTACGCTCCGTGAACCGCCGCAAGGTAGCTGCCGTTACCAATTCTTGCCTGCGTCGTTCCGGCAGCAGACTCAACAGCAACTTTCCCGTCGCAGTACAGTGCACGGGTACTCGAGAGCCTGGGTTGAGATGCATCCGCAGCGGCCAGTCCGTCTCGACCCGGTCGATATAGACGACTTCGCCACCGCACAATGTCGTGAGGTTGCAGGTTTCGCCCATTTCGTCCACAAGACGCTGCAGAACACGATGTCGTGGTCCGTAGATCGTCGAATTGGACAACACCGAAACCGCCATTGTCGAGAATCTACTGCCGGTGGAATAGCCGCGCCCACCGGGTTCTGGAATCAGAATGCGCTCCTCTTCCAGGCGCGCACAAATGCGGTATGCCGTCGCGCGGGGAATTCCGAGATCGTCCGCCATTTCGCCGGCGCTGAACGGCGACCCGTGGGCAGCGGTATATTCAAGCGCCGCAAGCATGCGCGAGACCATGTCGAATTTCGGCGCTTTTGCAACCGAACGGTGATTACTACGCTTGGTCTTGACAGCCATTTTGGTCCTTGGATTGTTCTGCAATTTCGTTCATGGGCCGGAACGGCCGAGCGATGCGCCTGCTTCGGCTGCCCGGTACACGCGCTGATCTTGCAGAATCAGATCGGCCGCCTTTTCCGCAATCATAATCACAGGGCCGTTGGTATTGCCGGACACGATCGTGGGCATGATGGACGCATCGACCACTCGCAGCCCCTCGACGCCGCGCACGCGCAGGCGCGCATCCACGACCGCTGCATCGTCGTCTCCCATCTTGCAGGTGCCGCTGGGATGGAAGATGGTAGTGGCCTTGTCACGAATATATTCGAGCATGCGGTCATCCGTATCGGCCGCCGGGCCTGGCGCGACTTCGGCTTCGATCAGTTGCGCCAACGGGGGCGCGCCAGCCACACGGCGCGCGAGCTTGAAGCCGTCCAACATTACTTGGCGGTCCTCCGCCGTGTCCAGGTAACGTGGCTGTATGCTCGGGTGAGCGAACGGGTCCGGCGAATTGATCTGGACATGGCCGCTACTGCTCGGGCGCAGTTGGCAAACCGACGAGGTGAAGCCCGAGAAGGGATGCACCGGACCTCCCGGCACATCGGAACTGACCGTGCCGAAGTGAAACTGAATATCCGGACGTTCCATATCCGCGCGGGTACGGGCAAAAATGTAGGCGTGATTAATGCCAGTCGCGATCGGTCCGCGCCGGAGCAGCAGGTATTGCATGCCCATACGCATCATGCCCAGCGGACTGCGTAGCAGATCATTGGTGGTAAGCGGTCGATTCGCCTTGTAGGTCAAGCGCACCTGCAGATGGTCCTGCAGATTTCCACCTACCCCCGGCAGGTCGGCCACCACCGGGATCCCATATTGCTGCAGCAAGCTGCCCGGCCCGATCCCGGAGAGCTGCAACAGCTGCGGTGAGTTGATCGCGCCAGCGGCGAGTATCACCTCGCAAGTCGCCTTCGCAGTCAAGGTCCGTTCCTGGTGGCGGTAAACGATGCCCCAGGCGCGGCGTCCGTTCATCAATACGCGCAGGGTACCGGCTTCTGTTTTTATTGTCAGGTTGCGCCGATGCTTAGCGCGTTTCAGATACGCTGATGCGGAGCTGCAACGCAAGCCGCGGTGGGTGGTGATTTGGAAATACCCCGCGCCTTCCTGGCCACCGGAATTGCAATCCGGATTGGCCGGAATGTCACAATGACCCGCCGCTGCGATGAACGCATCGCACAATGGGGTCGGCGCGATCGGCGTGATGTGCAGAGGACCATCAGTGCCTCGGGTTGGGCTTTGCGGGCCGTGATAATTCTCCAACCGGGTGAAATAGGGCAGCACTTCGCGCCACGACCAACCTGTGTTGCCGCTCGCGGCCCAACCGTCGTAATCCTGCGGCTGCCCTCGAATATACAAAAGCCCGTTTATTGAGCTGGAACCGCCGATGACCTTGCCGCGCGGCCAATAGTTGGGCCGGTTCGCCAAGCCGGGCACGGGGTCGGTGTAGAATCCCCAGTTCAGGCGCTTGTGGAACATGGTTTTGGCGTAGCCGATGGGCAAGTGAATCCAAGGACTGCGATCCCACGGCCCGGCTTCCAACAGCAGTACGCGGTGCTCGCCGCTGGCACTCAAGCGATTCGCAAGCACGCAACCCGCGGACCCGGCCCCGACGATGATGAAATCGTAGGCCTCCTCCACTGTGCGCTCACTCGCTTCGTGCTCGTTCATGTTGAATCACAAATCGCTATCCACATGCGCCGCATCACCCGCAGAGCCAATGAATCGGGAGCAGCGGCCGACATTCTAAAGCGGATCGACATTCTCAATTTTGAGGCGGATTTGAATCAACGATAGCTTGACAAACGAGATTCGTCTAGCTAAGCGTTAAACTTGATACGAACAAATCTCAAAATATTGAGATGGCGCGAATCCGCACCGCCCGCACCCGATGTCCACCTTCGGTGGGGCGAGACCAAGGCATGCACCGCGCGCCGCAACAACTCGAACCGACACGACAACCCCGATGGTGGGAGCGTTCCCGCTATGAATGTCAGCATCCACAGTCGACCGAACAATGCGCAGCTATCCCCGTCGTACGGCTCGAATGCGCATTGCACTCGTCCCATGGAGCATCTCGCACCGCTGCTCCCTTCTTCCAGCACGCCCCCACACGCTCCCGTAAGCGCGGCTCATGACTGAGCATCGTCGACCGTCCTCGGGGCTCGAGCTGGCCGTTGCGGTGCTTGATTTCCCCGGAGTGGTGGTGGCGAAAGCCGCGGCGTGGCTGATTTTGCCGATGGTGGTCGCTCTGGTGTACGAAGTCGTTGCCCGTTATCTGTTCGGGAGCCCGACCATGTGGGCCTACGACACTACGTACATGCTGGCTGGAACATTGTTCATGCTGGGGTCGGCGTACGCATTGCGCAACGGCAGCCACGTGCGCGCCGACTTTCTGCTCAGCACGTTATCGCCGAGATGGCAGGCATTGGTCGACATTCTGCTGTACATCATCGTCTACTTCCCGGCCATGGGCTTGTTTTTCTGGGCCAGTTACAAATATGCGCTTCAGTCCTGGGCGCAGCATGAGACCTACCCTCAAAGTCCGTGGATGCCGATCATCTATCCGCTGAAGTCGATCATGCCGTTGAGCATTGGTATCCTGTTTATCCAGGGCATTTCAGAACTGCTCAAAGGGATCTGGACGGTACGGCACAACGTACCGTTTCAACAAAGCGAATAATACATGTCGAATCCCGTTCTTGGCCTGGTCTCCCTCGGCGTCGCCATCATCGGCGTGCTCACGGGCTATCCGATGGCATTCGTGTTTATTTTCGTCGCCTTGGTGTTTGGCTTGATCGGTGTCGGCCAACAGGTTTTTTATCTACTCACCTATCAGTTCTTTTCGTTGATGACCAGCGTGGAGTTGGCCGCCATCCCGCTGTTTTTACTGATGGGGTATATCCTCGAGCAGTCCGGCCTCATGGACCGGATGTTCACGGCGTTGCGACTGATGCTCGGCGGCATGAAAGGCTCGCTTTATCTCATCGTATTGATCGTCGCCACCGTATTCGCCGCCGCGACAGGCATTGTCGGCGCTTCTGTAACCGTGCTCGGCGTCATGGCAGCGCCGATGATGATTCGTAGCGGATATGACACGCGCATGTCCGCAGGCGCCATCGCCGCGGGCGGGACGCTGGGAATTCTGATTCCGCCCAGCATCATGCTGATCGTGATGGGACCTTTGGTAGGCGTCCCCGTCTCGACTTTGTTCGCGGGTGCCGTGGTACCCGGGCTGATTCTGGCAGTCGTCTATGTCACCTATACCCTGATCCGTGCGCATCTGAATCCAAAGCTCGGTCCACCCCTCGGACGTGACGAACGAGCGGCGTCGGTTGGTGAAAAACTGCGGGAACTGATTCTGGGCGTGGTGCCGATCGCTTTCGTCATCGCCATGACGTTGGGGTTGATCCTTGCCGGGATTACCACCCCGACGGACGCGGCAGCGACCGGGGCTGCGGCGTCTTTGATCCTTGCGTTGGCCTATGGCCGCATGGGTTGGCGGCGCTTGAAAACTTCCGTGTTCAAGACCATGGAAACCACCGCGTTCATCATGTTCCTGATCGGCGCGGCCAATTTTTTCGGCGCCGTGTTTTCACGCCTGGGCAGCGGTCGACTGTTGACCGATTTGCTGACCTCCATACCGGCTTCGCCGACCATGATGTTGATACTGATCCTGCTGTTGATCTTTGCGCTCGGCGGTCCACTGGAGTGGATTCCCATCGTCCTGGTCGTCGTTCCGATCGTCTTGCCGGTGGTGAAACAGCTCGGCTTCGATCCACTGTGGTTCAGCATCCTGGTCGCTGTCACGCTGCAGACATCCTGGCTGACGCCGCCGATGGCGCTGTCGTCGTATTTTCTCAAGGGCGTGGTTCCGCAGTGGAAGATGCGCGACATCTACATCGGTATGGTGCAGTTCGTGGCATTGCAACTGATTGTGGTCGTGCTCCTGATCGAGTTTCCGATTCTGGTGTCGTGGCTGCCCCGCGTCACCGGATTGGAGTAGACCGGCGCGAGCGCGGCCATTGCATTTCGAACTTTTCAACTTCAGGGCCGGTTCCGCATTGGCGAACCTGAACACAGGTGTAGTAACGGTAATCACAGGAGAAACAAAAGACATAAGGTGAACATGCACGCACGAACGACAGCCTCCAACCGGTGACCGCTGGCGATCTCCGGCCAAAGAGGCAACCACAGGAGGAGCTCACATGAAAACCAAACGGACAAGTCTCAGGCACATACTTGCCATCGGGTTGATCGCACTGTTCGCTCAACGAGCTGCGCAAGCGGCGGATCAGAAAGTATACGAGTTCTCCATACAGACCGCGGTGCCGTCTTCCAGCCTTTATTTCCAGCTGCTGGAGCGGTTCTCGAAGCAGATTCAAACCATGTCGAACGGCAGACTCAAGGCCGAAGTGCTGTCGGCCGGAGCCGTAGTGGGGCCGTTCCAGATCTTGGATGCAGTCAACAACGGTGTTGTCAAAGCCGGTTACGCCTGGGGCAATTACTGGTCGGGTAAAAACTCGGCGTTCGTCCTGTTCAGCAATGCACCGGCCAGCACCGGCCTCGACCAGCGCAGCTTGGTAGCCTGGTACTATCAAGGCGGTGGGGAAAAGTTGTATCAGGAGTTCCTGCACGACGTCATGCACCTGGACCTGCAAGCGTTCTTGATCCAACCAATGGGTCCCGACCCGCTTGGCTGGTTCAAACAGCCGATCAAAGACATGGCAGATTTTGCGAAGTTCAAATACCGCGCACCGCCAGGCATACCGGGCCAGACCTACAAAGACATGGGCGTGGCGGCCGTGGCCATGCCCGGCGGCGACATCGTTCCATCCGCACAACGTGGCGTGATCGACGCCGCTGAATGGATCGGACCCGCGGACGATCGCAACCTCGGGCTGTCCAAAATCTGGAAGTACTACTATTTGGAAGGGCTGCACCAACAAACCGACGTCGGTCAAATTATTTTCAATAAGGAGTTCTGGGATTCCCTGCCCCCGGATCTTCAGGAAATCATCCGCGTCGCGGTCATGGCGAACGTCGCGGAGACCCTGAACGCGAACATATACGACAACTCCATGGCGCTGAAGCAGTTCGTGGAAAAGGACGGCGTGCACGTGGAAACCACGCCTGCGGACTATTATCCGAAGTTCATCGCGTCGGAGCGCAAAATCACGGCCCAGTATGCCAAGGACAACGCGTTCTTTAAGAAAGTATTGGACTCACAAACGGAATTCGCCAAGACCGTGTACCCGTATCGGGTCCGCATCTTGGAACTCTACTACAACATGCTGAAAACAGCCCACGAACACAACCAGTAAGCGCAGGAGTTGCCGCACTGCCGACGAGCAGTGCGGCAGCCTTGGCGTGGGCCGCTCCAATTCATTTTTTGCACCGGCGCACTCGAAGCCTGGTAGTTGGAGATCGCGTCGAACCTCAGAATCGTCCCCCACGTCCGCAGTGATCGCGGTCGCGACCACACACTTGGCGTAAATGCGGGAACGTCGAAAGCCGTGGTCCGCACGGCGTCCAAGCTCGCAATTATGCCAGGCGAGTACGCCGCCGCCGGTCGCGCCGGCGTCCCGGACGGGCGCAACGCGGTGGCGGGCGGATACCGCGCCGCCCACGCCTCCGGTGCTGTTACCAACCGTACAACATGTTCTGCTTGAGCAGGTTCTGTCCGGCATAGTCGTCCGGCTTAGCAGGCACAAATCCGTCGGCACTGAAACGTGCCAGCAGCGGTGCCGCGGCTTTGCGGCCGTCGGCGCCGCTGAGCGATGCCGCCAGCTTCTGGCGCGCGGCGGAATCGATCCGGCTGCTGACGGTTATGCCTTGATTGGTGAGCGGCTTGCTACGATTCAGCACGTGCATAGATTGGCGCTGCCCGTCATTGAGTTTCTTTTCATAGAAATCACTGCGCATGACACCAGCCGCGCACTCGCCGCCTTCAATTTTCGCAGCGAGTTGCGCCATACCGCCGCGTACCGGGACAAACTGTGGCTGGCGCATCGGATTGTCGAACATGGCGTACGCCGTCATGGCGGTGAGGTTCGGCGACGGCAATATGCACACGCGCTTGCCGACCAGGCCGTTGCCGTCGCGGACTTCGGATTGATCGCTGCGCACGACCAGCACGAAGTCCAATTCACCCGGCAGTTTCACCAGCGGTTGTGCCAACCCTTTCTCGATTCGCCAGGCAGCGAAGTGCGGGCCATCAAATATGATGTCGTACTTGCCGGCGCGCATATTGCGCTCGTAGGTACGCCAGTCGGCAGGATGATCGTACACGACCTTTTCGCCCAACAATGCACTCAGATGTTCGGCCAAAGGCCCGTATAACGACTGACCGGCATCGGCGGTCTCGCGGGGCGGCGCCGTCAGCACCAGTTGCGCAGCTGCCAGCGAGGATGCGAACAGGGCCGCAAGCGTGCACGCCCCAAGCAATAGGCTATTGATTTGTCTACGCATAACCGTCTCCTAACCGAGGTAGTTTGTAGTTTTTGCCGAGCTCGTCGGCCCGGTCTCGGCTCTATAACGGCAGCGCGCCGATAAGCTTTAGCATATTACTATGTGCTAACTAATGTCCGGAGGGCCTCGAGCAATGCAAACCCACCCCAAGGCCTCTGTCCGTAGCGTCGGTAGTGTCAGCGTCAGCGGTAGCGGGACCAACCGTGGGCTGGCAACCAGTCGCAAGCCGAGGAGGCTCCGAGGCGTAATTCGGTACCGGTCGTGCGCGAACTGCGCGATCAGGCTGGGCTAGGCTTGCGTCTAGCTGCGCGCGTCAACAGGCGGACTCACCATAGTAGAAACGCTGGGTTCGCGTTGTGCGTGGTATCCGAGCCGTTCGGAGATCTGATTCGCGGCTTCCATCACCATCGCGATCCATTCCTCGCGGCGCCGGTCCATCGGTGCGGAGACCGAAAGGCCGGCAACCGCCGTGGCGCTGCCGTCGCGAATCAGCGAACCGATACAACCCACGCCCATCTCCGCTTCCTCGTTGTCGAGAGCAAAGCCCTCGCCATGGCAGTACTGCGCTTCTTTGACCAACCGTTCGGGATCGACAATGGTATTGGGCGTGAAGCGTGGCAGGCGGGTGCGTGACGCATAAGCATGTATTTCGCCCGCATCCATTTCTCCCAAAGCAAGCTTGCCCACGGCCGTGACATGTAGCGGCGCGCGGCTGCCGATGACCTGCTCGACACGCATGATGCGGGTGGTGACGATCGCACGCGCAACATAGACGACTTCGTCCCCTTCCCTGACAGTCAAGTTGACGGTCTCGCCCACTTGATCGCGAAGTGCTTCCATTACCGGTAACGCCACTTGTTCCACGGTGGCATCGCCGCGCATCCGACAGCCGAGCTGAACCAGCTTGTACCCCAAGCGGTAGGCGCCGCGGGCGTCCCGTTCGACGAAACCCTCATTGACCATGGCCGCCAGGATGCGATGCGCCGTGGACGGGTGCAGGCCGGTATCGGCGCCCAGAACCTTCAGAGTGACGGGGTGATCGTAGGCGGAGACGGCATCCAGGAGCCGCGCCATGCGCTCTATAACCTGAATCGAACTGGAGTTATTGCGTTTCATGTTTTTCATGATACGAAATGGTTCTTGTCTTGTAAAATCCTTTTTGTGCCGGTACCGTTTCCATCATGAACCGCCGGTTCCTCCGCGCGGGTCGTTCTCCAGGGAGAGACGCCATGAGTACCGCCAGTAAAACGAAACCCGAAGCGACCGCCGGCTTCACCCAAGGAATCCAATACTTCGGCGACGAGTGGCACGATTTCGCCCGCTATGGGGCTCAACCGGCCATCACCTCGGGTGAAACCGCAGTGGCCGATCACACGGATCCGAAAGTGGTGTATCAAACGTTGCTGGGTGCCGAAGCGCTGCGCTACCTCACCTTGCAAGTCACCGGTTCCAAAGCTTCCGGCCACCCGGGTGGCTTCGCCAGCAGCGCGGAAGCCTACGCTGGCTTGGTGATGCTGGGACACACGAACATCGTTACCGAAGTCGGCCATCATGCGCCGGGCTTCTACAGCGCCATGTTCCTGGATCGTTCTCTGGAAGACATGGGCATCGCCACGGTCGAAGAATTGTGCGCGCGCTTTCGCGAACGCGAGGGATTATTGGGTCACTTGTCCGGTGCCATCCCGGGCATCCTCGCGCCCGCCGGTCCTCTGGGCCAGGGCCAGCACTTCGCCATGGCCGGCGCCCTGCTCCATCCCGACAAGCTGTTTCCCTTCACTCTAGGCGACGGCGGCATGGGCGAGCCCTATGTGCTGTCGTCGATGATGCACTTCCACACCGCCTATCCGCAGGCGACTAATTTCCTGCCGGTGCTGATCTGGAACGGTTACAGCCAGGAGCATCACTCCATGGTGTCGCGCTTCAGCAACGAGCAAATGCTAAGTTATTGGGATGGTCATGGTTTCGAGGAAGTGATCCTGATCGATGCCAAAGACTTCGATGACAGCGGCCAGGACAGCGCGTATGCCGACAGCACCCGCTTCTCCCTGCAACGCCGGCTGGCATTCACCGCGGCCGTGCTCGACGGCTTGCAGCGCGCCGCCGACAATGCCTTCAACGGCAAGCTCACCGCGGTAATCCTGAAGCAAATGAAGGGCGCGGGCGTCCATACCGTGGGCTCCAAGTCCCACAATCTGTACCCGGCGGACACACTGGACAAACCACACATGATCGACGGACTCAAGCGACGCGCGCTATCGCCGCAAGCCTGGCAACTGGTGCGCGATAACTTCGAACGCGCCGGTGGCGGCCCGGCGGCACGTACCTCGGTGACCGAATCGGTATTGGAACTGGCACCCCTGGGTGAACTGCCGCTGCAGGAATTCAAGGTCGGCGACAAGCAAGTGCCTTCGACCGCCATGGGTGCTCTGGTCGCTGCGGTGGGCAAGGCCGACCCGCGCTTCGTGATCAGCAACGCCGACGGCAACGAAGCCTCGGGCATGAAGAACATCAACGAGGCGCTGCAGATCCGGCATCCGACCGAAGACAAACTCTACCACCAGGGCCCCAACGGACAGGTTTATGAACCACTGAGCGAAGATGCGTGCGCGGGTCTCGCGGCCGGGTTGGCGTTGTTTGGTTCGCGTTCTCTGTGGCTGTCCTACGAAAGTTTCGCCATCAACGGTTTGCCCATTGTGCAAACGGTGACTCAGGCCATGGCCGAACTGCGTCGGCGCACGCCTTCCGTGATCTGCATGTTTACCGCAGGTGCCTTGGAACAGGGTCGCAACGGCTGGACCCATCAGCGTCCGGAAGTGGAAAATTATTTCGCCGCCATGATGCGCAACGGCAACGTCTACCCGTTGTTCCCCTGCGACGCCAACATGATCCAGGTAGCCTACGAATGGGCTGCCAACAGCTTCAACAAGGGCATGGTCATTATCGGCTCCAAAAGTTCGCTGCCGGTCTACACCACGCTCGAGCAGTCCCGCGAGGCGATCGAACGTGGCGCGATCACGTTGTATGAAAGCGAAACCGGCACTCGCGGCACAGTGGTGTTTGCGGTTACCGGCGACATGATTCTGCTACCGGTGTTCGAAGCCAAACTGCGCCTCGAACAACAAGGCTACAAAGTGCGCATCAACGCGGTGGTCAATCCACGCCGGCTGTATCGCGCCGACGATGTCGCCTGGAACACGGTCTCCGAGCCCGACGGCAAATTCATGGACGACGCCGAGTTCGACGATCTGTTCGACGGCGATCTGCTGCTTGCGGTCAGCGGCGGACCTGGTGCGCCGCTGGAACCCGTTTTGGTGCGCAGCCGTGCTGCCAAACGCGATCTGTTCACTTGGCGACGCGGTGAAACCACCGCCTCCGCCGCCGAACTGATCGAGTTCAACGGTCTGACCGCTGACGATCTGGTGCAACGGGCCAGCCGCCTGTTGGCTTCATGACCGACACCAAAATCGTTGTCCTCGATGACGACCCGACGGGTTCGCAAACGGTACACAGTTGCCTGCTGCTGACCCGTTGGGACGTCGATACATTGCTCGAAGCCCTGGTCGATGACGCGCCGCTGTTTTTTGTCCTCACCAACACCCGCGGTCTTTCAGCACAGCGGGCAAGTGAGATTACGGGTGAGGTATGCGACAACCTGTGCCTGGCATTGACGCGGCTCCAGGGCGAGGGCCGCGGACTCAATCCGATTCTGGTCAGCCGTTCCGACTCAACGCTGCGCGGTCACTATCCCGTGGAGACCGACGTCATCGCCAAGGACCTGGGGCCCTTCGATGCTCACTTTTTGGTGCCCGCCTTTTTCGAAGGCGGCCGGATCACGCGCGACAGCGTGCATTACCTGATCGTCGATGGCCGGGAAGTGCCGGTACACGAAACCGAGTTCGCCAAGGATTCGGTGTTCGGTTTTCGCCACAGTTATCTGCCGGACTATGTCGAAGAGAAAACCGCCGGGCGTATCCATGCAGACCAGGTCGAGCGTTTTGTGCTCGCTGACGTGCGCGGCAACAGCCTCGCTAGGCTGATGGCGCTGCAGGGCAACGTTTGTTGCGTAGTCGACGGCGAGCGTCAAAGCGATTTGGATCATTTCTGCAAACAGCTCAAACAGGCCGCCGGCGCCGGCAAGCGCTATCTGTTTCGCAGCGCCGCCAGTCTGCTGACTTCTCTGGCGCAGTTACCGCCCCAGCCGGTTACGGCCGATCACATGTCCACCTACGTGCGGGGCAGCCGCGCGGGGGCCGTGATCGTCGGCTCTCATGTGCGCAAAACCACCGACCAACTGCAGCAGCTGCTGACGATGCCGGACACGGTTGCTGTCGAAGTTGAAGTCGACCGTATTGCGACCGAACGCGATCTGCTGCTTGCCGAAGTGCTGGAGCGCGCCAACGCCGCCCATGCCGATGACCGCACGCCGGTCATCTTCACCAGCCGCAGCGAGAAACAGTTTTCGAATCAACAAGCCCGCTTGGCGTTCGGTGAAACGGTGTCTGCCGTGCTCATGGATGTCGTGCGCGGTCTACCGCAGACCCTCGGTTTTCTTATCAGCAAAGGTGGCATCACGTCGAACGATGTTTTGAGCGATGGGCTGGACCTGCGCACGGCGCGCGTGCTCGGCCAAATCCTTCCCGGTTGCTCAGTGGTCCGCTGTCCGAAAGATCATCCGCGCTTTCCTGAACTGCCGGTTGTGATTTTCCCTGGGAATGTAGGAGATCAAAACGGTCTGGCGACAATCTATGCGCGCCTGAGTGGTCGCACCGGCACGGCCTGACGGCGCCAGCCGCAACGATGGGTCGCACGTCGGGGGCCGGCCCCCAGACCGCGCGTATCACGAGACCAGGAATCGCCTACGCATGGCGAAGGCGCTTGACTACTCCTCGTCCCAGATGTCGACCAGAAGGCGGCCGGCCGCGCCCAGCAACATGAAAAACGCGCCGATGATGAACAGCCAAACGCCAATGGTTTTGTAGGGCTCGAACTGCGGCAAAAACAGAATGCTGCCAACAAAGAAGGCCGCGTTTCCGCACAGACCCAGACCGAGATGGACCCAGCCAAAGTCCTGCACCAGGATCTTCAGCGGATTCCGGCGCCGGTTTTTCCAATCAATGGTGTGGTTCACGGGAGGTCTGCTCCTTTTGAATCAGGCCACGAAATATCGTGCGTTCCAAAACTCCGGCAACGACAAGCAGCGCCAAATGGGATGGCCACGCCGCACGGGATATCGTGCACTGGCTTCGCTCGACGCGGTGGTCGCCGGCCGTAGCCGGAGATGGCGGCACGCTCGTGCCTGGTTTGCGGGCGATTGCGGCGAAGTGGGCTGCTGCTCAATCGCTTACCATGGATATTTCCACTTACCGCGCCAATATAGATTGCTCTCTTGGCTTATCAACTGCTGGATCGGGAACGCAGGGCTGGTGCAGGAAAGTCCAATCCCGAAAGTGCGAAAGGTACGGGCAAAAAAATGCCCACGGGGATGCAGACATAAAAGGGTGAGCGGATTGACGAACTGCTCGGGCGCCAGCGAATGTTCGTGCGCCTGTCGGCACTCGGTGTTCATGGCGGCTGGGCTCCTGCTTTGCACGGTAACGGGCCGGATACTCGGATTCATCGCCCGAGGTCAGGGTCTCCCGTTCCTCCCTGGAAAGAATACTGAACAGCGACATTTGCGATCAACGGCCGGCGAAAACCGCACCGGGCTGCAGCTTCAGAACCGGGCGTACGCTAATCGCGGCGGCCGTCAAACTGACCAGCAAAACGCCGGCAGCGCCCGCCAGCGGCGTAAACCACATCATTCGAAACGGATAACCGACCGCCATGGCGATTTCCCCGGCGATGCCGCACACGCCCAGACCCAGACCCACACCCAGCACGGCACATATGGCACTTTGCGCGAATACCATGGCCAACAGCAGTCGCGGCGTCGCACCCAAGGTCTTGAGCACCGCGTATTGCTTCAGGTTTTCGTAGGTGAACATGTAGAGCATGACGCCGGTGACGCCGAATCCCACGGTCATCGCCAAGATCAGCATCGAGGCCATGTCGCCCACGTCTTCGGAGTTCACCAGATACCAATGGACAGTATCGTTCTTGAACTGCGCCGACGAACGGGCGCGCAATCCGGTGCGCGCTTCGATCCGGCGCGCCAGCGCTTGGGGGTCGGTTCCGGATTTGGCGCCCACCAGCACGAATGTCAGCCTGTGAGGTTCGGCGGGCAGGATGCGTTGCGCGTTCGCATAGCTTGTATACATCAGCGGCCGCGGTGGAAAGCGCGCCAATGTATGCGAACGCCCTGTCACTTCGATGCGTTCGCCATTCGCCTGCAGCTCATCGCCCACCGCCAGCTCACGCAGCGGCACGCCCAGACGGGCACCTCGGTAAGGCCATTGGTCAGCTCGTAACGCAGGTGTCAGCAGCTTGCCGCTGCTGCCGCCAGGATCGACTACAACGGCGTAGGGTGCGCGTAACACCCAGGGCGGCTGTCCGCTGGTCAGCCGCGGCGCACCGGTGAGCGTAGCATCATCGACCCCAATGACCTGGAACGGTTGGAATCGTCCGTTGGGAAAACGGACGTCCACGTTCCCCAAGGTCAGTGGCACCGCGTAGCGTACACCGGTAACGCTGCGCACCCGGTCCAATGCCCAGTCCGGCATATTTACGGTCTGCTCAACCGAGTGGACCGCGGGTTCCATTACCCAGACATCGATAGCTGGGTTTTCCGAGATCAACGCAAAGCCACGGGTCATGAATCCCGCAAAGTAGGAAGTCGCGAACGTCACCAGGAATGCGGTGAACGCGATGCCGAGCAGCAGGCCGATATACTTGGCCCGGTCCTCCATCAACATCTTCGCCGCGATCCACAGCACCGGTTATCGTCCGTTGCGGGCACTGCCCGCTGTCGCCGGCGGCGCCTTGATGTAAACGTCCATCTGCTGGCCGACGTAAACGGGCAATGCATGCCGCGGGAAACTGTACAGCACTTGCACGACACGGGTATCGGCGCGCTCAGTGCTGCGGCCGGTCAGTGCAACCTTGGGCACCGCCAGGGGTTCAATGTATTCGAACTTGAGTTGCACTTTCAGCTTCGGGTTGCCGACTACGAACGCCACCGCATCAGCATCCGGCTGCAGGCGCCAAGCGTCTTGTTGATCGATGTCCGTGCGCAGGTAGAGCCTGTCGTCCCCGCCCAGGATCAGCATCGGGTCAGTCAGTCCGCTCGCCTCCATATACTCGCCCACCCGCATGTTCAATTGCAGAACGCTGCCGGCGACGGGCGCCCGCACCGTATGCCGTTCGATTGCGGCTCGGAGTTCTTCGACCTTGGCCCTGGCACGCGCAAGCTCCGCCTGAGCCACGCCCACGTCGTCGTGCAGATCGCGCAGCCGCTGCACGCTGATCGCCGTGACATCCCGTCGCTTGAGGCGTTCCGCGTAATCGAGCTGATGCCGGGGTTTTTGCAGTGCCTCCTCCGCCTCCTGCACCGTCGCCTTGGCCGTGCGCAACCGGGCCTGAAGGTCGCGATCGTCGATCTTGAACAACGCTTGGCCTGGCTTCACCTGTTCGCCAAGCTGGACATCGATATCGGCAACGATACCCGACACTGGCGTACCCACCGTGACGTTACCGGTGCTGGCTTCGACCACGCCGGAACCAGCCACGTAGGCGTCATAAGGAATTTCGGCTGGTAGAATGAGTGGTGCCGCGCCCGTCGTCGCGCGGTTGTCCTGCACGATGACCGTCACGGCGATCAGCACGCCAAGGAGTGCGAGAATCGGCAGAATATAGTGACGCTTCACAGCCGCTGGATCTCCCCATTCCCGCCAGCGGCAATATCGACGATACGGCCGTCGTCCATATGTGCCACTCGATCGGCAAACGCGAGTATGCGTGTGTCATGGGTGACGACCACCAGCGATCGATCCGCATCTTTGGCCAAGCCATACAACAATCCCATCATCTCGTGACCGGTCTTTTGATCCAGGCTGCTGGTGGGTTCATCGCAGACAATCAGCTGCGGATCGTGCGCCAGCGCACGGGCGATGGCAACACGTTGTTGCTGACCGCCACTGATCTGGGCGGGCTTGGCATCGGCGCGGTCCGCGAGCCCCACCGCCGCGAGCAACTCATGGGCTTTTTCCATCGCCCGCGCACGCGGCTGACCATTGAGCAGCAAGGGAATCGCGACGTTCTCCGAAGCGCTCAGCCCCGGCAGGAGATTGAAGGTTTGAAAGACGAAACCGATGGAGCGGCCCCGGAAACGCACCCGCTCGTTTTCGTCCATCCGGCGCAGATCCTGCGCGAGGACCTCACACCGTCCTTGGTCCGGGTCGAGGATGGCAGCAAGGATCGAAATCAGTGTGGTTTTCCCGCATCCGGAGGGACCAACGAGCATGAGCAGCTCGCCCTTGAACACATCCAGGTCGATACCCTGCAAGGCCATGACACGGGAAGGTCCGTCGCCGTAGCTTTTCGTGAGCCCCCGGCAGCGGGCGGTGACATGGCGGGACGGATCGCTGAACATGCACGCGGTGTCGAGTAGACCAGCTCCAACAGCGTCGGCTTGAATCGACGGTTAGTGAAGAAGTCAAAGCAGGGCGCACAACCCTGCGCCAGACGGCTGACTCCACCTTAATTACCTTTGCAGTAAACGACCGCGAATTTCAAGCAAAAATACGCATCGGCCTGGCACCGTCGCGCATGGCTGAAGCGGGGGCTGAGAACGGGGAAAAAGGCGGGGCACACGCATTCCCCATTATCCAAACTTACGAAGCCGTGGGGGCACATCGGCGCCCCCACTGGTTATTTTCGCTTTCGCGCAGCAAGGCGCTCTCAGACGCCCATGATCTCCATCAACGCCAACCGGTCACATCGAGAATGACGCCGTGACCAGTTACATTGTGCTGCACGCTGAAATAGTAATGCCCGCCCTGCTCGTCGAACAAACCGCCGGTAGACTCGGCATTCAGATCATTCAGAGTAGCGATGCGCAAGCAACCGTCGCTCAGGGTATCGGCATCGCTGCCATCTTCAAGGCACATCCAGATACTGTCGTTGAACGGATAGCCCTCGCCGGTCATACCCACCGCATCACGGTCTTCATGCATGATCCAATTTCCGCGACCGGGCTCGTACGCGATGTTGTCCATCATGGCGAAGTCCTTGGTGCCTTCCACCAACCGCTGCACTTCCGGGATCGCGGTGTTGGCTGCGGCTTCGTCCAGCGAACCGTCGGTAACGCAGATGGTTTCACCCCAATTGCGGTTGTCTTCCTCGTTGCCGGTGTTGTTGGCACAGAAGCGCACATTCCCCTTGGCCAGTTGTTTGAGGTCAGCATTGGCATCTTCCGGCCGATAGAAGCCAGTCAACTGCAGATCCGCTGCCGCGGTGCGCAAGTCGCCGTCGTAGGCATTGTCCACTGGTACCCAGGCGCCCCGCCCCGTGTTACTGCCCTGACCGAAATCCGTGTTGCCACTGCGCGTGCCAAGGCGCAATCCGAGGACACTGCCGCTGGCCAGCGGTGACTGGTCGAGATTGCTGATGGGGGCGCCACCGGTCCAGGGCACGCTGGGCACGAACTTGAAGTACGCGCCGCCGGCCACGCCTTTGGCCGGCCGGTTCTCGTCGCCGTAATAGACGATTCCGTTGGGATAGACCGCCACGCCCTCGAACGACAGATGCCCCACCGCGGGCCGTTCGGTGACATTGGCCGCATCGGCGCCCCTGAACGTGCCGGCATTGCGATCGTAGACCACGCCGGTGGTATGCAGCGGATCCATGATCTCGAACAAGGTGCCGGAACTGCCTGCTTCTTCTCCAAAAACAACCGTCCCCCAGGGCGTGGCATGAGCCGGATCACAGGACGAAGTGCCGGTCAAAATGGTGTCGACCTTGCCGTCCGACAACCGCACCCGCTGCAGGCCGGGGTGGCCCGGACCCTGCTCGTTGCATACGATCAGATGAGTCGGATGGTCGATGGGCCATAAGGTCATCATGTCGATATTGGCACCAAGCGCCGGGTCCGCTGATACCACACGGGCGCGCAGACTGTTGGCAACCGTCACGAGGACACGCGGATCGGCTTCCGCGGTGGCGGCATCGACACTGCGCGTCGATGCGCTGTTCAAAGCGCCTTTGATCCCAAACAATTGCATGGATTGCGCATCCAGCAACCGATCGCGCATGGCGCCGAAATCCTTTTGGCTGTCATGCTCATGGTAGTCGCCGCGACGATCATTGTCGGCATGCACTGCGGCAGGCGCGGCGAGCGCGCCGGCTAGCGCCAGGTTCAGCGCGGCTATGGTAAGAGTCTTATTGGGTGTCATGAATTGGTCCTCAACGTAGTTGGCTGCACCGCTCAGACGAGGCGCGAATGACCCGATCTGAAGGGCACAAGCCTACCCGCCAATTGTTGAGAACAAGTGACAGTTGAGTGAAGCGTGAAGTTCGGTCGAGCCGAAGCCGCTTACGTCTACACGCCTTGTCAGGATTCGGGCGGCGTTGCCGGTCCGCCGTCTTGGGTGATCGGTAAATGTACGACGAACTCGCTGCCATGGCCGACGCCATCGCTGAATACCGCCACGCTCCCACCATGCATCTGCGTCAGATTGTGCACCAGCGTCAACCCGATGCCGAGTCCACCGCTATGCGAAGGGTCTACTTGCTGAAACATTTCGAAGATACGGTCGAGCATTTCCGGTGCGATCCCGATACCATCGTCGCGGATACAGACTTTCGCCTCGTCCCCGTGACGTTCCAGTGCAATTGCAATGCGCCCGAATTCCTCAGTGAACTTGGCGGCGTTGTTGAGCAGGTTGGCGATAATCTGCACGAGGCGGACTGGATCGGCCTCGACTAGCAGTGGATCGGTGGGCAATTCGACTGAAACTTTGCGACCTCCAGCGTACAGCGCGTCGCCGCAAACCTCCAAAGCACCGCGGATTGCCTTGCTCAAGTCTACCTGCTCCCGGCGCAGCACCACTTTGCCCCGCCCGATGCGCGATAGATCCAACAGGTCGTCCACCAAGCGTACCAGATGCTTGATCTGGCGTTCCATGATCGCCAGCGTACGAGCGGTTCCCGCCGGCTCGCCGCCAGTCAAGCGCAGCAGCTCGATGCCCGAGCGGATCGGCGCCAAGGGGTTTCGCAATTCATGGGCCAACGTTGCCAGAAATACATCCTTGCGGCGATCCGATTCCCGCAACGCCGCTTCGGCGTTACGCTGTGCGGTCACGTCACGAATCGTGAGGATCGCCAAAATCATCATTCCGTCGGGGCCATACACCGGGGTGCCGCCATAGGAACCGATCCACGTTTTACCGCTGTCCCGTAGCAGAACACGAACCTCGTACGCATCGAACGTCTCGCCCGCCAGCGCGCGTCCGATGGGCCACGACTCCAGAGGCAACACATCACCTTCCAACGAAAACACTTCGAACAACTCGGGGAGCCGCTCCATATCCCGAAGCACTTGTTCCGACCGTTCGAATCCATGCATCGTTAAGGCCACCGGGTTCATATCCAGCATATTGCCTTGGGGATCGAAGATCACCAGTCCTTCGGTCATCTGATTGACGATCGCTTCGGATCGGACGATGGCCCGCTGCAGTGCGATCCGCGCAGTTTCGTACTCGCTGATATCTTGCATCATCAACACAATCAATCCGGCGTCACCGGCAGCCCCGGGCACACGCACTGCGTTGTAGGCGATGGTCAGCGCTTCGGCGTCCGGTCGCAGGAGTTGCGCCGTGAAATCGGAAACGCAATCGCCGTGCAACGCGCGGCGTAACGGCCATTGATCGGCTGGAATAGGCAGCCCGTGTGCATCCCGTAAATCAAACAGCTCGCTGTACTGGTTGCGGCGAGCGAGGAACTGTTCGATGGAGGAAAACCCATGCATACGCAAACCGGCCGGATTCAAGGAAAGCAGATTTCCTTCGTTATCACTCACCAGGATGCCGACCGGTAATCCTGCGATAATTGCGCTGAGCTTCGCTTCGCTGAGCGCACGGGCTTCCTGGCTGCGGACCCGCTCGATGAAATCCGCCGCTTGACGGGTGTAGATGTCGAGAATGCGAAAATCGTGCTCCGAAGAGCGATGGGGGCGGCGGTGATGAGTCGAAAGCATACCCAGCAATTCACCTCCGCGCCCCAACAACGGCGTGGATTGTACCGCACGGTAGCCGGCTTTTGCCGCGACATCCCGCAGAGGCTCGTACAGCTCGTCGTAAAGCACGTCTTCAATCACGATGCGCTCGCCCATGCGCATCGCTCTACTGCACGCCGCGTCACCGTCGAGCCGAACGGTTTGAAAAAAATCGAGAAAGTCCTGCTTAAAACCCCGCTGGGCGACAATCTCAAGCGCTTCGCGTTGCGCGCTGAACATCTGTACATTGCCCATGTCGGCGCCTGTGATCTCGATGGTCGCGACAAGCACCTCATTCAGCGCCGTTCTCAGGTCCGTACAGCGCAAAAGCCGAGACACGAGATCATGCAGACGCGTCATCGCTGTCAATTCGCCCGCCAAGCGACTCTCGCTGCGCTGCAGCGCCAACTGGGTTTCGGCGTGATCGCGCAACTCGGTGCGCAACGAGATTTCGCTCATCACTGATGCGCCGAGATCGCGAAGCAGGCGCGCTTGTGGATCTGTCCATTGGCGAGGCTTGGTATCCAAAACGGCGAACGTACCGATCACCTTCCCTTGCGAATTGGTCAGCGGAATTCCGGCATAGGCACGTACCGACAAATCACGAACGGCCAAGTTCGCATGCAGGCGCGGATGTTCGCGGGCGTCGTTGACCACCAACGATTCGCCGGAGATCACCACGTGGCGGCATAGGGAGTGGGACAACGGAAGTTTGCGCGCAGAGGTCCATGGTTCCGGGATGCCGATCGCGCTGATGAGGAACTGATGGCGGTCGCCAAGTAGACTGATCATCGCGATCGGCGCTTCGAATACCATCGCGGCAGTGCGCGTGAAACGCTCGAATGCTTCTTCGATTGGAGCTTCCAGCAAACCTGTTCGCCGCACCGCCTCCAGACGCGCCGAATCCCCCAACACCTCGGCATCAGCGTTACAAGCTTTAGCTTCGTCACCCATGCGCCTTTCCCGCGACACTACTTGCGCCTTTTCCGCTCCGGCCTACCGTCACCCGGCGAGACTTCGGACGCAGATTTTCGGCGCCGAAATATCCTCCTACTCAACAATAGTCCCGCACGACGCGATACAGATACTCGGGCGGAAACGGCTTTGCGAGATAATCCACGCAGCGCAATCGATGCACGGCGTCTTCGGCATCATCCGCCCCGGAAAGTATGACCACGGGGATGTCGGAAAACTTCTGGCGGCGGATCAGTTCACTACGAAAAGTCCAGCCATCCATCACCGGCATCATCAGGTCCAGCAGGATCAAGCAGGGCCTTGCCATGGTGGCCAAGCGGTCAAGCGCTTCCTGTCCGTTGGCGGCGGTGGACACTTGATAGCCGTGATAGGACAGCAACATGGCAACGGACTCGCGCATGTCGGCGTTGTCTTCGACCAGCAGGATGCGATTAGGCTTCATAGGTCTGAATTCCTATTCTACGCTCCGCAACGCCCAGAATGCGCCCTATGGAAGCACAAGCGTAAACGTGGAACCATTGCCGGGCGCCGATTCCAGTTCAATGCGCCCACCCAGTGTGTCGGCGATCTCCTTGACCAGGGCCAACCCAAGACCGACTCCGGGAGCTGTCTTGTTGCGGACCGGCTGGCCCTGTTCGAAAGGCTCGAAAATGCGCGCCTGTTCCTCCGCGGGAATGCCGGGGCCCGAGTCGGCCACGGCCAGGCGGTGGGTATCCCCGGTATAGTGCACCGAAAGCACGACGCCACCGGTTTGCGTATATCTGACAGCATTTTGGAGTAAATTATTCAGGATCAGTCGCACCAGATTTGCATCGCTCATGAGCGGCGGAATCGCCCCTTGATGTTCAAGCCGCAGCGACAGACCCTTCTCGTGCGCTTCGTCGCGCGCAACGTCCAGAGCTTCTGTGGCCACTTCCACTGCATCCACAGCCGCGATGGTCGTGCTGACACGACCGGCCTTGGTTCGCGTGTATTGCAGCAGCCCTTCGATCAAATCATGCAGCCGTCTGGTTGAAGCCGACATTCGTTCGACCAGCGCGCGCTTGTCTTCGGGAAGCTCCGAGTTCGGGTCAATCCGCAAGCGCTCCATCTGCAATAGCAGAGACGCCAAAGGGGTGCGCAATTCGTGCGAGATCAAGCGCAGAAAATTGCTCTTGACCGCGCTCGCCTTTTCCGCATAGTCCCGTGCGACGCGCATGGAATCCAACGTCGCTTGCAATTCACGCTTACGGCCGGTCACTTCGCGCGCCAGCGATTCAACATCCTGCATCTGCGTTTCCAGCTCGCGCTGCAGCAGATCGCGGGCGCGCTTCATGGTCACGAGATTGTGGGTACGCGCACACAGCTCCTGGGCCGAAAACGGTTTCATCAGATAATCCTGCGCGCCATCTTCCAACATCCGGACCCTGAGCTCGTCGTCCGCCTTGGCCGTCAGCAACATGATCGGCACATTGTCGAAGTCCGGGTCCCGCCGCAGCTCCCGCACCAGTTCATCGCCACTCATATTCGGCATCATCACATCCGTGACGATCAAATCCGGTGTCGAGCGCCGTGCTCGTTCCAATCCCGCACGTCCATCGCTGGCACTCACAGTGGCGAAACCGTGCTGTGCCAACGACTGACAAATAAAGCGATTCATTTCCGTGTTGTCCTCGACTACCAGCACCTCGCCCGGAGATTCGGTATCCGGCCCCTCGAACGCATCGACCTTCTCCCTGAGTTCGTCGATCGCCTGGTTGAATTGGTCGTCAAACGCTTCCGTTTCATAGTGCCAACCCGAACGCACGCTTGCGCCTTGGGGTGCTGCCCTCGGAAGGGTCACCGTGAACCATGCACCACCCCCCGGCGCGTCCTGAATCTCGATCGTGCCGCGGTGCAGATCAACAAAATCCCGTGCGATCGTCAAGCCGAGGCCGGTGCCGCCGAAACGACGGGTTGCGCCCGCGTCCACTTGGCCGAAGCGCTCGAACACACGCTCTCGCTGCGCCGGCTGTATTCCCGGGCCAGTATCTACGATTTCGACGCTGAAGCGGTCACCCTCTAACTCCCGCACCCGGCAACTGATCGTGCCCGGGGGAGGTGTGAACTTGAACGCGTTCGACAGCAGATTCAGCACCACCCGCTGAATTTTGTCCGGATCGATTTCTGCATTCAATTTCGCCGGCACCTCGACCGTAAAGTTCGTGTTTCGTTCCAGGGCGAGCGCATCAAAATGTGCCGCAGTAAGCCGCACCAGCGCCGCCACGTCCACCTGGGCGTACACAGGCTCGAGCCGCCCGCCTTCCAACTTGGCGACGTCCAACAGGTCATTGACATGTTTCAGTACGGTATGCGCGTTCCGGCGCACGACTTCGAGATCGTGGCGCTGCTCCGGCGTAATGTTGTCCGCCGCCATCAGCTTTTCACTTGGACCGAGAATCAGCGCCAGTGGCGTACGCAATTCATGGCTCACGTTGGCAAAGAACTGGGTTTTGATCTGATCCAGCTCCCGCGCCTTTTCGTACAGCCGGCCAAGATCGTCCACCGCCGACTCCAACGCGATGCCGCGTTCGCGCGCCGCTCTGGCGCCACGCGCCAACGCAACCGCCTGAGGTACCAGACGGGGCAGCATGATGGCCGTACCCACCGATGCAACGGCTGTAACTGCCCGAATCGTGCCGTCCAGCCAGTAGGCTGGCTCCCAGATTACGTAAATATCCATCAAGTGCGTAAGTCCACACGTGACGATAAATATGCCAAAAGCGAGGGCTGTACCCCTGAAGGGAACGTATTGCCCACGCCGGACCAACTGTACGAGCGTTACGGCGATCGCGATATACGCGGCAGCAATGAGTCCGTTGGTACTGATCTCGAGCCACAGCAGACTGGGCAGCCAGAGATAGCATTGTCCGTGAGGCATAAAAATTGATGACCCGAAGAACTGTTGCAACATCTCCATCATCTGCGTCACTCCCCTTGCTTTACATCGGCGCGCTGTAGCGGATCGCAATAATGCCCGATGGTTTGCAGAAGCTCCATAATGGAAACCGGCTTTTGCAGGCATCCCACTGCATTGCGTAGAGTTGCCGCCGCACGCTCGACATTGGACATCACGACCGTAGGCACCGAAGCCAGGACCGGATCGGCGTCCCCACTATGTAAGTATTTCCCAACCATCGGCACCGGCATCATCAAATCCAGAAAGACCAGCCCGGGCGGTGCTTGCCGTTGCAGGCGCGCGAAAGCGTGGGCGCCATCGTTCGAAACCGAGACGGCCTAATCCATGGTCACGCAAAACATTGGGTACTTCGAGGGAAAAATGCTCGTCGTCATCGATGATCAGCATCTCACGACAACATACGTCGCCCGAAGGCTCGGTGAGTTCCGCCGCAGGGCAATATGGAAGGCGCTGCCGCGGCCAAGTTCGCTTTCCGCTCATATTTCGCCTCCGTGTGCGCACACGAGGCCTTTGGCGATATACAAACCCAAGCCGGGCCCTTGGCGGGGACGACACCAATAAAATATCACTGGTGGATAGTCGAATATCCACACAAGGCTAAAGGCTAAAAGCGGGTCAGGCGGCGAGAGAGCGAGCGTAGGTCGGGGGCGCCGTCTCCATCGGGGATCCGCGGCAGGAAAACGCGGCGTGATACTTGGGGGCGAACCTAAGCGCTGTGCGCGGACAGAGCCGGATCCATTTGATACCCGTGCACCACTTCCTCGTTACCCTCAGCGTCTTCAACGGAAAAAGTCTGGTCGGGGCTGACTTTGTAACGATGGGTCCAGTGAATCGTGACCTTTCCGCTGCCCTCGACAATATGTTCGTTCAAGTCCAGGTAGATATCAGGGTGCATCAGCGGTAGGGCAAAACCTTCGTTCGTATCCAACAGCCAAGCGGTCTGCTTACGGCGCGCGAACAAGACGTAGGGTCCGACGAAAGTATCCACTTCATGATCCTGAAAAGCGTCCAGAATCGTGCGGTGGGCCGCGTCCTGCAAATGCAGCCCCATATCGAGATCCTTGACGCGACTCGAAATCACGGTCGTCGACTTCATTTCTCAGTACTCCCCGTCGCCGGCAGCGACTATGAAACCGCGATGGCTTCGCCAATGGCAGCGTCGGGCATCGGCGAGCCCAGCGGCTCGGAAATCCGCAAGCAGCTCGATCAAATCGAACAAGTGCGGACCCCATGAGACAAAATTGAGGCCGATTCCGTGGCTCGAATGTTGGGCAACCATGGTACCAACGCCCTCGACTCCGGTACCCGGCAATGCGATTTCGACGTAGGTGCCGAGCGGCAGGTGGCGGTTGGGCAGGCAAACATCCAGCCCGTCTGCGTCGATACGATCCACTGCCGCCAGCATCAACGGTACGCCCCTAAGGTACAGCCGCACCCGCGGCATTGAACCGCATTCGACAAGCGCTGACGATTCGTTGCTTGTGAGCATCTCGGACGGCCCGCCGCCGATTGTCCAGAATCGCCAGTATGGTGGCCCGGGAGTATGCGAGAAATAGGAGAATCCCTTAGTCCCGGTCGGGCCGGTGGGAAATCTCTCGAGTTATCGCACTTAATCAATAACCTAGTCGCGCCGCCAACATCACGCGGACCAGCTCGGCATTGGTACGAAGTTTCAACTTGGCCAGGATATGGGAGCGGTGGACGTCCAGGGTCTTGACGCTGATCCCCAACTGCGAGGCGATGGTTTTGTTGGGTAACCCTTCGGCAATCAGTTCGGCGACTTCCCGTTCCCGTGCCGTCAAGTTTTCAATCAAGCCGTGCAATTCATCGAGCTTGGCTTGCTCGCGGCGTCGTTCCGCATCGTGGCGTAAGCATTTCTGGACGCGTTCCAGCAACAGGTCGCCTTGAATCGGTTTTTCGATGAAATCGACCGCGCCGCGCTTCATGGCTTCGACCGCCATGGGAACATCGGCGTGGCCGCTGATGAGAAGGATGGGTATGAAGCCGAACTCGTCGTTCAGATGTCGCTGCAGATCAATGCCGCTCATTCCCGGCATACGGACATCCAGCAGCAGGCAACCAATGCGCGCCGCATCGAAGGATTCCAGGAATCCGGCGGCAGAATCGTAGGTCTCGACCTTCAGTCCGACCGAACGCAACAGCGCGTCCAGCGCGTCGCGCATTGCCTCGTCGTCGTCGACAATGCAAACGATTCTGTCATCTCCGGGCTGATTCATGAGGCTGATTCCGTGGGAATGGTAAAGCGAACTTGAGCGCCACCCGCGGCGACGGCTTCCGCCCATAGGTGGCCCCCATGGGCTTCGACCAGTGAACGGCTCAGTGAAAGCCCGAGCCCCATGCTACCGCGACGTCCCGAAACGAAGGGCATGAACCATTGCTCCAAATCGCCTTCTCCGAATCCGTTACCGTTATCCGCCAAAGAAATTTCGATCCACCCCGGCGTCGATCGCACCACACGAATGGAGATTTCCCGGCCGTATGGACGAGCATCGGATACGGACTCTATGGCATTGCGCAGCAGATTGACCAAAACCTGCTCGATGAAAAGCGCGTCAACCATCGCCCGCGCCTCGTCGTCCGCGCCTTCAACATGAATCGCGATATCAGCATCCTGAATATCGTCGTCGACCACCGCCAACGCATGTTGCAGCAATCCTGCCACGGCATGTAGTTGCAAGTGCGGGGGATCCTTGCGCACGTAACTTCTAATACGGCGTATGACTTCTCCGGCCCGTTCGGCTTGTCGTGCGACTTTCTCCAGACTCTGCTCCAACTCCGCCGCCGCATTCGGCCGATCCGCTCGGAGCAGGTGCTGGCCCGCGCGTGCATAAGCGACGATGGCCGACAATGGCTGGCTCAGCTCGTGGGCCACCCCCGATGCCATTTCGCCTAATGCGTTGAACCGGGCCGCCCGCGAAATGGCGCTGATATGGCGCCGGGCTTCAGCCTCGGCCTGGCGCTGCTGCGTGATGTCCACCAGCCGGATTTCGAAACTCTTTCGGCGATCGCTCTCGTCTGCAATGGTGCGGCTTTCCAAACTGGCGCGGACCAGGTGACCGCCGGCATGACGTAAGCGTAATTCGATGGCACTGTTCTGCTCTTCAGCCCGGATCAGGCTGAGGTGCCTGGCCAATTTCCAGCGGTCTGCATCGTGTACCAACTCCGCCAAAGATCGGCCGGCCAATCGGACGTCGGCAATACCAAAAAAACGGTCGGTAGCGCCTCGCGCCTGAACTATGAATCCGTTGCCGTCGAGGTGCAGTACCGCGTTGGCCGCGGCATCGACGGCTTCGTCCAACGTTTCGCGCACGTCCTGGACTTGTCGCGACGCGTCATGCAAATCCCGGTTTTCGAGTTCCAGCTCGATCTGACGCACTGACAACTCGTGCGCCAGACGTTCGGCTTCGCTCATCGAGCCGACTCGTAGAGCTTCCGTCTCGACGCGCAAGCGCGCAGCGAGATCCGCACGTGTCAGACGATCGTAGCGCACCGTCACGAAAAACGGTTCCAGCAGCGGCCCATGGGGATAAAAGAGTTGTTCGAAGCAAGTGTATTGAGCATGAAGGCACGTGGAAGACGACAACGATCGTCGATCATCATAGAACCGGCTCTGCGGTGAACTGTTCGAACAAGAAACTGTATAATAACACATTTACAGGTCTGGACTCCAGGTTCGGCCTACACCATTTCCTTATTCCGATTCCGGCCCGTCTGACTAATACTGTCACTCACGCGACGAGTCAGGACCATCGATTTCCAGTCCCGACCAGCGAAATTTCGTCCCCATAGCCGAGTACCGAGAGTGAACCAAGATGGACAATAATCTTGAGCAAGACCAAGAGCACACCGTACGCAAGGCGATTCAGGACGTCGTGGAACGCGAACGCGGAGCGTTGAAAGAGCCTTACGATCCGCCTAGCGATCCGGGGCTGAAGGATTTGTATGATTCGATTTATGATCTTGTAACAGAGCCGCGCTAAGGTACGTCAAGCGTCCAGGACGATGGCCAAGGGAGAGGACCATGCAACCCGTCATCGCTGTTTTGAATTCGATGCTCGTAATGCGTGCTATGACGGCGACGGACACCGCGCTCGTATTTATTAATTAATCTAAGTTAAACCCATAAAAGACATGGCGTGTATGGCGCGCGCCGGCGGCATGTCGCGAATCATGATTTTCATGAACCAGCCGCCTCCGCGATTGCGGTTGGCGGAACGCCGAGCGGCGTTTAAGCTCAATGTATGTCGAACGAACTCACCATAGGACGTCTTGCCCGTGCGGCGGGCGTACATGTGGAAACCATTCGTTATTACGAGCGCACCGGCCTGCTGCCCCGGCCGCCGAAACCCGCCCAGGGTTACCGGCATTATCCTAGCGCCACGGTGCAACGCATCCGCTTCATCAAGCGCGCCCAAACCCTCGGGTTCAAGCTCCAGGAAATCGTCGAGTTGTTGCAGCTCGACAATGACGATTGCGTAGACATGCGGGCACGGGCCGAGCAAAAGCTGGCGTTGGTGCAGGCACAGATCCGCGACCTTGGTCGCCTGCGCAACACACTTCAGGAACTCATCCGCGCCTGCCACGACAACCCGTCTGCGGGCCGCTGTCCGATCGTGGACGCCTTGTCAGACCAACCCGACACCTAACGCCGATCCCCGCTGCTGCGCCCTTGACTCTGTACCGCGGTACGGCCCTTAGGCTGACGTCTCCTTTCTTTCGACAGGCGGAGACCTCATGGCGCACGCGCCGAGCGTACTCCGGTTCAGCGTCGCCTGCGCAGAGTGTATGTCATGAGCGGCAAACCGAAGCAGATTGCGATTATCGGCAGTGGCGCCGCAGCGTTCGCCTGTGCACTGCGGGCAGCCGAAGATGGCGCCCGGGTGACACTGGTTGAATCGGGTACCTTGGGAGGTACGTGCGTCAATGTGGGCTGTATCCCGTCCAAAGTGCTGATTCGGGACGCCGCGCGCAACCTTCCGGCGGTCCAAAATGTGCGCGGCGCGCAGCAGCGGCTCCACTCAAATGGCCGCGCGCTGCTCGAACAGCGCAACGATCTGGTGAGCCGAATGCGCCAGCGCAAATATGCCGACGTACTGGCGGCGTCCGCAAACATACGGCGGCTATCAGGCCACGCTCGGTTTCATGATGCCCACACGTTGCGCATCGAGCGCGCCGACGGCCGGTTCGAAACATTGCGGCCCGAATGCATTCTGATCGCAACTGGCGCCGCCCCCAATGTCCCGGACCTGCCCGGCTTGACTGGAACGCCATTCTGGACTTCCAACGAGGCACTTGCGTCCCCGGAAATCCCCGAGCACTTGCTGATCGTCGGCGGTTCGACCGTAGCCGTGGAATTGGGCCAGGCCTATCGGCGGCTGGGATCGGCAGTAACCATTGTCGCACGCAGCACTCTGCTACCTCGTGAAGACCCGGACATCGGTGCGGCGCTGACGAGGATCTTTCGCAACGACAGAATCACCGTGCGCGAAGGCACTGCCGTACTGTCGGTCGCACATTCCGGTAACGAATTCCAATTGCATACCCCGCACGAGATCCTGCGCGGCGACCGGTTGTTGATCGCTGCCGGTCGTCGCGCCAATACGTCGACTTTGAATCTTGCGAACCCCGGGATCGAGACCGACGTTGACGGCAGAATTCGGGTCGATGCGCGAATGCGCACTAACCGCGCTCATATCTTCGCCGCCGGCGACTGCACCAACCTTCCGCAATACGTATACGTAGCCGCGGCGGCTGGCAAACGTGCTGCGATCAACATGCTCGGCGGCGATGCCCGGCTCGATCTCGACACCTTGGCATCGGTGACTTTCGTCGACCCGCAGATCGCCAGCGTAGGTATGACCGAGAACGAGGCACGGAAGAAAGGGCTGGATGTGGAATCCCGACTGTTACCCGTGAGTGAGGTACCCCGCGCATCGGTCAACGGCGACGACCGCGGCTTTATCAAACTGGTCGCGGAACGCGGTTCCGGACGGCTGTTGGGCGCACAGATCATTGCCGACCAAGGGGGCGAAATCATTCACGCGGCGGCACTGGCGATGCGTGCGGGGTTCACGGTAGGGGATCTGTCCGACGAGATGATTCCTTATCTCACCATGGCGGAAGGAATTAGGCTTTGCGCGCAGACTTTCACGCAAGACCTGGCGCGCTTATCGTGTTGCGCCGGCTGACACCCATTCCACTCAGCACTCGAGCCGACGTCTCGGTTGCCGGCTCGCGCCGATCAATCTGCGCCCAAAGCCGTTTTGAGGCTCGGCAGTTGTTTCGTGAAAGTGCCATAGAAAAACGCATCACCGATCACCGTTATGGGCGCGACTCGCACGCCGTAGCGGGATTTGGCCTCGTCCGCGATGCCCGGCGCAGTGATATCGCGTTCCTCGAATTCGAGCCCCTGTTGCTGCAGCCATTGCTTGACCGCTGCGCAATCCGGGCAGCCGGGCGAAGTGTAGACGAGCACCGGCTTCGACGTCATGACGGCGCCGATCGTGCTGCGGAGGCGATCCGGTAGCGGCGGTTCATTGCACGCTGGCGTCGTAGCCTTCCTCTTTGACTGCAGCCACCAGGGCCTGGGGATCGGCATCGCCGGTGACTACGGCTCGTTGCGGATCGAGGCTGACTTGCGCCTGGTCCACGCCAGGCACCTGCTGTAACGCTTTGGTTACCGCGGATACGCAGTGACCGCAGGTCATGCCCGAGATCTCGAGGGTGGTTTGCATGTGGAACTCCTTGGTTTCGATTGGATTCGTTCAGTGGGTTCCATGCACGGTCTGGTGCGCAGCGGCCAACCGTGCGCTGGCTTCGGACGTGGCTCCGCTGCTTGCACCACCGTAGTCGACGGCGCGCAGCCGCCGCAGGCGCAAACTGTTCCCGAGCACGAATACGCTGGAGAATCCCATGGCCACACCGGCGATCATGGGGTTCAGATGCCAGCCGGTCCAGGGATACAAAATGCCGGTCGCCAGCGGGATCAGCAGAATATTGTAGAAAAACGCCCAGAACAGGTTGCCACGGATAGTGCCCATGGTGCGTTGCGCGGCATGCAGTGCGGTCACTACGCCGGACAGATCACCCCGCGTCAGCGTGACGTCAGCCGCTTCGATCGCGATGTCCGTACCGGAGCCGACCGCGATGCCCACTTCCGCCTGCGCCAGGGCCGGCGCGTCGTTGATTCCGTCGCCGACGAACGCAACCTTTCGCCCTTGTCGCTGCAATTCCTCGATCGCAGCCGCTTTGCCGTCCGGCATGACCTCCGCATGAACTTCATCGATACCGGCTTGCGCGGCAACCGCTTCCGCAGTGCGTCGGCTGTCGCCGGTAATCATCGCGATTCTCAAACCTCGCGTTTTCAGAGCGGCCAATACGGCAGCCGCTTCGTGCTTCAGAGGATCGGCCACGGCCAAAACGGCGCGCACGCGACCGTCCACCGCCAGATACATCGGCGTCTTGCCTTGCCGAGACAATCCTTCAGCCCGCTGGGCAACCTGCGATACCGCAATACCCTCCTTTTCCATGAATCGATCCGCGCCGAGCAATATCGCTTGGCCGCCGACGTTGGCACGCACACCGTAGCCGGGGATCGCCGCAAAATTTTCAGCAGGCTCCGACTGCAACCCTTCCGTCCGTGCCGCCTGAACGATGGCGCGCGCCAAGGGATGTTCGCTGCCGCGCTCGACCGCTGCCGCAAGCGCGAGCGCAACGTCGCGATTGCCATCGACCGCTTCCAGATCGGTCAACCGCGGGTGGCCTTCCGTAAGAGTGCCGGTCTTGTCGAATACGACCGTATCCACATGGGAGAGGGTCTCCAATGCCTCGCCCTTGCGATACAGCACACCGAGTTCCGCCGCCCGACCGCTGCCGACCATGATCGCTGCCGGGGTCGCCAAGCCCATGGCGCAGGGACACGCAACGATCAGCACGGCCACGGCACTGACCAGCGCCATCGTGATTGCAGGCGGCGGCCCCAACCACAACCAGGCGGTGAAAGTGACTGCGGCAATGGCGATAACGGCCGGTGTGAATACCCTGACGACCCGGTCCGCTACGCCTTGAATCGGCAATTTCGAGCCTTGCGCGCGCTCGACCATGCGAATGATCTGGGCCAGCACGGTGTGCTTGCCGACCTGGGTCACTTCCACATGCAGAAGGCCGTGTTGATTCACGGTGCCGCCCACCACTTTGTCGCCAATTCGCTTGGTCACCGGTGCGGGCTCGCCTGTCAGCATGGATTCATCGACATAACTCTCGCCTTCGCCTACTTTGCCATCCACCGGTAGGCGTTCGCCGGGCCGTACTACCACTGTATCCCCCGGTCGAAGCTGCGCGACCGCAACGTCCTGTTCGACTCCGTCACGCAGCACGCGGGCTGTCTTGGCCTGCAGGCCAATGAGCTTTTTGATCGCCGCCGAGGTGCGTCCTTTCGCCGTCTCTTCCAGAAACTTGCCGAGCAGAATCACGGTAACAATGACCGCCGCTGAATCGAAATAAAGGCTGCGCGCTTCGGCAGGAAACCAGCCCGGAAACAGCAGCACCAGCATACTGAACATCCAGGCGGCGCCGGTTCCGGTCATCACCAGGCTGTTCATGTCCGGCGACAAGTGCCGATAGGCGATCCAACCCGGCCGGAAAAAGCGCCGCCCGGGCCCGAACAACACGATCGTGGTCAGTAACGCCTGCAGCCAGTCCCAAAACATAATCGGTGCCAGAGACCGCATACCATGTTCGATGGCGGGCACGAACATCGCGCCCATGGAAAACAACAACACCGGCACCGTCAGGGCCGCTGCCGTCCACACGTCCCGGCGCATCGCCCGCAACGCGGCATTGCGTCCCCGGGCTTGGCGCTCCTCGTCACCATCCCGGCCGTCGCCCTGGTCCAAGCGGTGTGTGCCATAGCCGGTATCTTCGATCACCGCGGCCAGTTCGTCCGGGCCGACGCTGGCAGGCAAGTAATGCACAGTGGCCCGCTCACTGGCGAGATTCACGCTGGCATCGATCACACCCGGCAGCTTGTTGAGGGCGCGCTCCACCCTTGCCGTGCAGGACGCGCAGGTCATCCCATCGACGCCGATCTCGAATTCATCCACGACCGGCGTGTAACCGACTTCTGTCACAGCAGCGGTAATCGCTTTCGCTCCCACCACACTCTCGTCATAACGGACACTGGCGCGCTCGGTGGCCAGATTCACGCTTGCCTCAGCGACGCCGGACAGTTTGCCGATCGCGCGCTCGACCCGCGCGGAACAGGAAGCGCACGTCATACCCTCAATGCCGAGCTGCAGTTGTTTCATGGACCGAACCTCCTCCGGGTGGTACGTGCTTATTTCGCTACGCCGCGTACTTAGCCATCATCGTCGGCAAGCGCACCCAGAATCGGGCATTTGCCGGTGGAACCGTGGCCGGAGCAGCGCCGGTCGAGCGCAGACAGCCCTCGTTTCATTCGCTGTAGATCACGGATGCGCAGTTCAATATCGGCGAGCTTGCTTTGGGTCAACCGCTTTACTTCGGCTGCACTTTTGCCGGGGTCATCGCTCAGGGACAGCAATTCGGTGATTTCTTCCAGCGAAAAGCCCAAGGCCTGAGCGCGGCGGATGAATCGCAACCTTCCTGCCGTATCAGGTGCGAACAAGCGATAACCGGATGCGCTGCGCTGGGCCGCAGGCAGCAGGCCCCGCCGCTCGTAGTAGCGCAAAGTCTCGACCGCAACGCCCGTCTGTTTGGACAATTTGCCGACTGTCAATCCGTCCATATCGTTCCCCATCTCGCTGAACGAAAGTCTACACCCTGTAGTAGAGTATAGAGTCAAGACCCGGCGCTGACTATGTGCTGGACGGCGGGCAAGAATGTGAAATAGTGGGTAAATCCGCTGTTAACCAGCGGGTTCTAGTCGCGGAGGGGACCCGAATCGGCCTCGCATTCAGAAACGCCGCGCGACGGCGGCGCCTGTGGCGCACCGGGGCTCGTGATCTCGGAATGCGCTCACTTTTGGGAGTCGGCGTACGCCAACGGCACCGCCGCTTCCGGCGACAGTACCCGGAAGGTGAAGCTTTCCTGCAGGTACAGGCGCACCCTTGTCGCATTATGCTCGAGATAGCCGATCGCGAAATCCTGGCCGACCGTGAGCTCGAAATCGCCGCCGCGCATGCTCATCACCACCGCCCCATCGACTGCAGGAGCGGACACGACCGGGCCATCCAACAATTTGCGCACGTGTTCGATCACCGGAAAGCCGCCTTCCAATGTTTTATGCAAACCGGTATAGCAACGCGGTCCCAGGGCAAGCGCGTAGGGACCGTCGACACCGGCTGCGCGCAGCTTGTACAGCGCCTCGGCGACCACGCCAACATACTCGGTATAGTCTTCGCTCAGTGCGCACTTGCTGTCGCTGGCCGCTTGCACAATACCGCCGACGTCACCGTCGCGATAGCCATGGAATATGGCTTTGTCTTCGGCCAGGGCGATCGCGCGTGCGGCTTCGCGCACCGGGTCGAGTTCCGGATCGTCGGCGCCACGGCCGACTGCCTCCAGCTCATCCCGGGAAAGGTCAAAAGGAATCCGCAGCTCCATCAACGGTAGTGCCCGCCGCAGACGCGCTTCGACACCTTTGTGCGGTTCGGATTTCAAGCGATCGCTGCGGCCCAAGCTGATCGCGGAAGCGCCCCAGCCGAGCGGACCGACGAAATCGACCAACTTACGCGCCCCGAGGGTTGCCGTGAGCGTGCGTCGTGCTTCCTCCTCGATCTCCGTCCAGGCTTCGGCGGAAATCGGTGCCAGATCCCTTAGTAGGTCATTCATCGTTTCACCTCCGCCCGCAGACTGCCGATCCCGAGGGAACCGTCGGCGCCTGAACCGCCCTCGTCGCCCTGTTCCAACTCCGATTCGCGTTCCAGGGGTGATTTGTCGATGAACAGGTAATTGCGAAGATGCTCGTCGAGTTTCGGATCCCGGCGCCGCAACCATTCCAACACCATGGCCGCGTGCTCTTTTTCTTCGTCGCGGTTGTGCGCAAGTATGGCAGCGAGTTCCTCGTCATCGCTGCTATGGACCCGTTGATCGTACCAGTCCACTGCCTCCAGCTCTTCCATGATCGAGACAATGGCGCGGTGTCGGTCGATCACCTCAGGACCGAGTACTTCGGCCGGTTCGTGAAGATCAGCACTAGATGCCGCCATGATTGCGTTCTCCTTGTCTTGGTCACGGGGATTTCCAGCGTGGCAGCCGGAAGCGCGTTGTTTCTACCTCCCTAGGTCTAGCGTCCATACGTACTTTGGCAAGTTCTGGCGCGGTTGCGGCGACCGCCGCGGCATGGACGCGAAGCCCGCAACCGCATGATCATATTTGGAAACGATGCGCTTTCCTGCAGCCAGGCGCGCGTGGGGGCAGCCTCTCTCGACGGCGATCCACCGATGGCGAGGGCGGTGGCTGCGTTGTTGATCGCAAGCCCTGCAAGCGTTGGATGACATAGCCCGCGCCGCCCCGCGCGGCAACGCAAAATCGGCGCTGGCCGGGCGGACACTGTCCGCCCGCCGTTGCCGGCGATCAATAACGCCAGCTATACATCAATTGCCAGGCATCCTGCGCATGGCTGATTCGGGTACCGGTGTAACTGTTGGTAACGGACACTTCGGGTGCATAGGTATAGGAGAAGTTCAACTCGCCGCCGCCATCGAAACGGTAACCGAAACCCAGGGAATAATGGTTTTCGATAATGGCTGGAAACAACGGATTCACCCAAGCGTCGGGAATCGGATTGTCGGCGCGGTTGGCACCCACGCGCAGCACAAGCGCCTTGGTCGCCTGGAACGCCGCGCCCACATGCAGCACCGTCTGATCGGACCAATCTTGCTGCATCTCGACATCCAGATTGCCGTAGTTCGCGCTGTGATAAGTCATGCGAAAGCGGTCCATCACGTCCGCCCAGAATACCCGCTCGACATCACCCGCCAACAGCACGCGCGCCGACGGCCGCCAGGCGAAGCCCAATGCGGCCGATGCCGGCCATTGAAAATTGCGCACCTTCACTTCGCCGCTGTCGGTAAAACCGCCCTCGGCACTCAAGCTCGCATCGCCCTCCAAGTCGGATAGACGGGTCGCGGAGTGATAGGACGCACCTACGGTAAACGCCGGATTGATGCGGTACAAAGCGCCGAACTTCCACGCCAGCCCGTACCCGGTGGCGGCGCCGGTGTAATCACTACCGTTGGAAAAGTCGAAACGCGCCCATCCGGCCGAACCGAGCGCGCCGAACAAAGGACCCCAACCCGCGTCGTAACCGGTCACCATGCCGCCCAGTTGTGCACCGCTGACCGCCATCCGCAGGTCCATGCCCGCCCAGACCACGTCGACGCTGCCGCCGAGAATCAATCGATCATTGACTTCGAAAGCCACCGGAAACAGTAACCGCCCCACTCCGACCTCCGAACGCACCGGCTCGCCGGAGCCCATTGCCAGCGGCGAATCGGCATCGTATTCCGTGCCCATTCCGCCTTGGGCGTAGACGCCAACGCCGTAAACCAACGCGCCGTGGCGACTGATCCAGCCCAATCCCGGCATGAAGAAGGCGTCGCTGGATGATCGCGCGCTAGGATAGCCAGGCACCGTACTGCTCACGTCCGGCCCCAGGAAACCGAGCGCCAGATCAGCGCGGTGAGCGGACTGTGACAATCCCAAGGTGGCTGGGTTGTTCATCATGGCCGCAGTACCGTTGTCGTACGCCATGGCTGCACCGCCCATCGCCGCCGAGACGGGGCCGTAGCCGTCCATGTTCATGCCGTTGGTGGCATACGCCGTCCCTGCACACAGGCCGAGCGCGAGCCCGGCCATCCGGCCTAAGTATATAATCTTCATGGGTTTTTTACCTCTAGTCGTAATTTTGCGCGGGCACGGGCGACCGCACCCGGAAAGGCATACGCGGCAGCCGTCGCTCGGGATGGGTAACGGCATCAAACATTAGAGCTTTAGAATTTTGTGATTTACTTCACAAGATATGCCGCTGGCGCCGGTGGACAAACGCGCTCCTATACACGGCGCCCGTGCCATGATGTTGCCGTGTCATGACACCACAGAACACAATCACTATGGCCTCCCGGCCCACGCTGTTCGTCGCCCACCGGGCGCCCACTTTCGCCCTGGAGCCGGGCACCGCAGGACCCGCCCTTGGCGCGCTGGGGCGCAGCATGGCGCGCCCGGACGCGGCAGTGGTGATCTCCCCGCACTGGATCACCGCGCAGCCCCGCGTAACAGCCTCCAGACGATGCATGATTTTGGCGGCTTCGACCCAGCGCTTCGTGAGATGCGGTATCCCGCCCCCGGTCATCCGACGCTCGCTGCGCGCACGGTGGCGCGCGTGCAGGCCGCCGGTTGGGACACAAAGCCCGATCCCCAACGCGGGCTCGATCACGGTGCCTGGGTACCACTGCCGTACCTTTAACCGCAAGCCGACGTGCCGGTGATCCAGCGCTCGCTTCCGTCACGCATCGACGCGCAAGGCGCGTTCGCGTTCGGGCGCAGCCTCACTCCACTGGCGGGCGGGAACGTATTGGTGATCGGTTCCGGCAGCCTCACCCATAATCTGTACGAAGTCCGCGCCGGCGCCGAACACGCCTCGGACTATGCTGTGGAATTCTCAACCTGGATTCGTGAAGCAGTGCGCAAAGGAGATCAGCAGCGTCTATTGTAAGCACTGAAGGTCGCTCCCCATGCGCAGCGGGCGCACCCGACTCCCGAGCACTTTTGGCCGCTTCTGGTCGCCGCTGGCGCCGCAAGTTCGGCGCAGCCGGTAACGGTCATTGACGGCGGCATGACCTATGGAGTGCTGTCGATGGACTCGTTCCTGTTCGGGCAAGACCTTCAACTGCAGGAGGGCGCGTACCCCGTGGCGCGCATTCATGGGCATTAGTGTCGCGCCGGCCGATGCGAGGGCCGTTCACACAAACAAACTGGAGACTGCAAATGAAACAAGCGCCCTCCGCGGCAGCACAAGTCCAAATCACCAAAGACGGTCCCTACGTCGTCGCCGGTAACCTGCCGCTTTCGAAGCAATCAATCGGCACCAACCGCGACGGCGAGTCCGTGCGCTGGGAACAGCGCGAACAATTGTCACACGAACCCAACTACGCGCTGTGCCGCTGCGGACACAGCGGGAGTAAGCCATTTTGCGATGGGACCCACGCCAAGATTGGCTTCGACGGTCGGGAGGCTGCCAGCCGCCAGCCCTATCGTGAACAAGCCACCATCACGAAAGGACCCGCGATGTCGCTGACCGACGCAGAAAACCTGTGCGCGTTCGCCCGATTTTGCGACGCCCATGGCCAGATCTGGAATCTGGTCAAGGAAACGGACCGTGACCAGGCTCGGGAGTATTTTATCGGCGAGGCCGGTAATTGCCCGTCGGGGCGGCTGGTGGCGTGGGATAACGAAAGCGGTGAACCGGTCGAGCCGGATCTGGAGCCGTCGATCGTACTGATCGTAGATCCCGCGCAGGACTGCTCAGGACCGATATGGCTGCGCGGAGGCGTGCCGTTGCTCAGCAGCGATGGATTCCACTACGAACGACGCAATCGCGTGACCTTGTGTCGATGCGGCGCCTCGCAGAACAAACCGTTCTGCGACGGCGCCCACGCCTCAATCAAATTCCAAGACACCTGAAGAACTCGCCCGGCACGCGAACTTCAACTCGAACGTGCGTCATGGCAATCTATCGCCTTTCGCCCACGCTCGGGATTCGATTGCACATCCGGGCAAACATGCTGTCTGGCTTACAGGGATCCCGATCATCATGTCGACCACTGCTCCCAGGAACACGTATACCGGCACCGCAAAATTTCTGCATTGGCTGATCGTCGCACTCCTGATCACACAATTCGTGCTCGCCTGGACCATGCCGCACATCGGCCGCGATACGAAAGTCACAACGCTGATCAGCCTGCATTTCTCATTCGGCACGACAATTCTGTTGATAGCCGTCTTGCGATTTTTCTGGCGCATGACACACGGCGAGCCGGCGCCGCAGGACGGCGTTCCGCCGTGGCAGATGCGCACCGCGCGGGTCGTGCATTGGCTGCTCTACGTGCTGTTGTTCGTGGTTCCGATTCTGGGCTGGCTGAATGCGTCCTGGCGCGGATATCCGGTAACGCTGTTCGGGTTGCTCGAAATGCCCAAACTACTGGCAACCCGGGCCCAAAGCTGGGGTTGGACCGGTGATGTGCACGGCCTGTTAGCCAATTATCTACTCTTGGCGCTGGTGGGCATCCACGTCGCCGCCGCGTTATATCACCATTTCCTCCGCCGCGACGGCGTGTTGCAACGTATTTTGCCTGGCGCCTGACTTCGGGCGGCACCGAGTGACCTTGGGCCGGCCACAGCGACAGCGCGGGTGAGCGCATTTTCCGTATCCCCGGATTGAATGCTGCCGCATTAAGCACCTGCCACCCGCACGAGGAGAAAACGATGTGGCGTGGTTATGGGCTCAGCAAGCCGGCATCTGCGCAGGAGCGCAAACTTCGTTATCGTTCGAGCGAGGCTTCATAAAGTCATCGGCCGCCGAGTCGGCAAAAGCTTGCGTGGTAAACGCCCTACTCGTGCCCGGAACGGGCACGCGCGGCGGCTGCGTCGTCTAGATAAAGTTCCATTTCGGGCGCTGCCAGCGGGCGACTGAACAAATAGCCTTGCACCAGTTCACAACCGAACGTGCGCAGCATCTGCAACTGCGCTTCGGTCTCAACGCCTTCGGCCACCACACGCAGATCCAGCCGCTGCGCCATGGCGAGGATCGCAGCGCTGAGCGCTTCGTCGTCGGCGTCTTCAGTGATATCCCGGATGAACGAACGATCGATTTTCAACGTCCGGATCGGAAAGCGTTTGAGGTAACTCAAGGACGAGTAACCGGTTCCGAAGTCATCGATTGCCAGGGTCACACCCAGTTCGTCCAACGCACGTAACATGTCGGAAGTTGCCTGGGATTCCCGCAGGAAGATGCTCTCAGTCATTTCCAGTTCCAGACGCTCGGCGTCCAATCCGCACGATTCGAGCGTGCGCTGCACGACATGGAGAAATCCCGCGTCTGTGAACTGGCGTGCGGAAATGTTCACGGCCATGCGGCCACGGACGATCCCCTCGTCCAACCAACGACGCATTTGCGCGCAAGCCTGCTGCAAAACCCAGTTCCCCACCGGGAGAATCAGGCCGGTCTCCTCAAGCAGCGGGATGAATTCCGCCGGGGAAACGATACCGAACTCCGGGTGGTTCCAACGAAGCAGCGCTTCCATGCCAACCACGCTTCGATCCCTGACCCGTACCTGGGGCTGGTAGAACAATTCGAACTGCTCGCGATCCAAAGCGTTTCGCAAGCTGCTTTCCAGCGTCAGTCGTTCGAATGCACGAGCGCTCATGTCCCCCGAATAGAACCGGTACGCATTGCGGCCCGATTCCTTGGCCCGGTACATGGCATTGTCGGCGTTGCGCAGCAGGGTCTCGGAGTCCGGACCGTCTCCGGGAAATACGCTGATACCAATGCTGGCTGTGACATAAAATTCCATTCCGTTGAACTTGAATGTCGGCGCCAGCGCCTTCAACAGCTTATCGGCGATGGCGGAGATTTCGTCAGGGCTACCGGCGTCATCGGCGACGATTACGAATTCATCGCCGCCGAAACGCGCCACCGTGTCGCCTTCGCGGACATGGGCCTGCAGCCGCCTTGCGATCTGCACCAGCAATTCGTCCCCAACCTCATGGCCGAGGCTGTCGTTGATATATTTGAACTGGTCCAGATCCATGAACAGGACCGCCACCATTCGGTCCCGGCGCCGGGCCCGCGCGAGCGATTGGCGGATACGCTCGAGCAGCACCTGCCGATTCGGCAGTTCAGTGAGCATGTCATGCTCGGCCAGGAACCGCAGCTGCTCCTGAGTCTCCATCTGTTCGGTAACGTCTTTGCCAGTGGAGATGAAACTGGTCACCTGGCCATGGTCGCCGGTCACAGGCGTGATGGTTTTGGCTTCGTAGTACAACGAACCGTTCTTGCGACGATTCACGAAAACTTCGTTGTATACCTGGCCGGCGAGTATCTGCTCCCACATGCGTTTGTAGAAACGCCGATCATGGCGGCCCGAGTTCAGCAGTTTAGGGGTTTGCCCGATTGTCTCGTCGCGACCGTAGCCGGTGATCGCGGTAAACGCCGGGTTGACGTAATCGATTATGCCGTCCCCATCGGTAATCATCACCACATCGGCGGTCTGCTCCAGCGCACTGGAGAGCTGATACATCCGGGCCTCGGCGCGGCGCTGTTCGGTAACGTTGCGGGCCGTGCCTTCCCACACCTGTAATGGAACATCCGCGCCGTGCAATCGGTGCGCATTGATCGAGACGCGCACCTCGGAGCCGTCGCCGCGTCTCCAAGGCGCCTCGAAGTTGGTTACCAGACCGGGCTCGTCGTGCAGCAGTGCGGAGAAGCGGGCGGCCTCCTGCTTATCGACAAACAACGCTTCGAAAGGCACGCCGCCCAACTCCCCGGTTTCGACTCCCAGAAGCTGTTCGGCATAGGGCGAGCAGTGTTGCAGGCAACCGTCGGCATCGATGCGAAAATACATGTCCTGCAAATTATCGAGGATGCGGCTGAGTTCCCGCTCGGATCGCTGCAAGCCGCCCAGCAGCTGCCCATGGATGTGGGCACTGGCCCACTCCCGCAAACCCAGAAACACCGCCAGTGCGGTACACAACAACGCCACTTTGCGCCAAAGCGCGGCATCCGCGCTGGCGCTGTTGAACACCGAGAGCGTGCCGATCACAGCCAGCGCGCCCGCAAGCAGCAAGGCCTCCACCTGCCGCATGCGTTCATCCAGAACCGGGAACATCGAAGCTGGCGCCTTTTCGCCCCCCTCAACTTGCGCGATCGCGGCCACGCCAAGCAGGGCGAACGCCGCAATCCAGAACGCGTCGAGGTAGTTTCCGGGCTGAAAGCTGTGTTCCAAAAGTGAATAGGCGTACAAACTGTCGGTGACGGCGTGCAGGGCCAGGCTTGCCATCAACAACAGCAGCACTGGCCGGTCGATGTTCCGTGCGATCGCATGACGCGACAGCACCAGAACTGCCAACAGAAAAGTGCTGACGTAGAGGACAGGGTAGGCCTGAGCGGTCACGCGGTCGAGTACCGTCAGCCCCGGGTCGCGTAATGGTTCTACCAGAACCACGGCGGTGCCGATCAGGGTCGCGCACACGATCAGACCGACGTCGGCCAGATTGCGCACGGTCAACACCACGCCGGGTGCCGTGGTGGCGTGATACACCAATCCCGCCATGAACAACGGTGCAAACGCCAGGAAGCCGATGTCCGCCAAGCCGGGGAACGGCGTCACCTGCCCGAGGCCCAGTTCGTGGAAGTCCCATACGAGCATCCCCAGAAACCATGCCAGGCAACCGAGCCCATAGAACATCCAAGCCAGACGTTGGCGGCCGCGCAACCGTCCCGCCGCTGCCAGACACAGCAGGGCCGCGCCGAGTGAGGCTGCGCTCCAGGCCATGTCGCTCCACCAGCGCTGCAAACTCCCGTGGTCAGCGATCAGCGCGTCGCCGACGGCGAATACCGCCACCAGCACCAGCGCCGACAGAAAAGCCGGTCGCTTGAAAAGTCCTTTCTCAGTCAACGGCAACCTCCTAAGCGCTAAGGGAAAGTATGCCTGAGCATGTGCCGCGACGACATAGCGGACCGTAAAAATTCGTCACGGTTTCGAATTCGGTCCGGACGGTGATTGGCACCCACTTGTCGAAGCTGTGCTTTTCGTGTGCTTGACACATAATAAGCCGGCATTTCGCCGCCAATGGTCTTTTTAGGCGAGCGACAACCGATGCCCCTGGCGCGCCAGGGATCCAGTGGAGATGGCAAGTGCCGGGGACGACCACTAACAATCGCCTGGATCGCGCTGTTGATCAGCGTGTCGATCACGTGCTCGGCCCGGCGAATGCGCAAATCACGCTGGTCGAGTACGGCAGCTACGCGTGCCCGAGCTGCAGAGCGGCCAACGAAGCCATTTCCGATGTGCGCGATCAGTTCGGCACGCGCATGCAATACGTCTTCCGGCATCGCCCGATACCCGGCAACGAGATGGCACTACGCGCCGCGGAACTCGTGGAACTGGCCCCGGACCCGGAACATTTCTGGAAAGCCCACATCAAGTTGATGACCCGCTCCGAGTCCCTGACCGAAGACGACTTGCGCGAAGTCGCGCAGGACCTCGCCGCGCCGAATCTTACACCCGCCGAAGCTGAAGTGGCCGCCCAGCGCGCCGCACAGCGAGTGCAGGCCGACATCAGCAGCGCGCAAGCCAGTGGCGTAAAGATCACGCCGACCTTCTTTATCAATAGTCGGCGCTATCAGGGACCATGGGACCAACATTCGCTGGCGGACGCGATGCTAGGCACGCTCGGCCATCGGGTGCGGTCGGCGGTGCTCGAGTTCGTAAGCTGGGGGCCTTCGGCTGGAGTGTTGTTGCTGCTGGCGACTGTGTTCGCCGTGGTGCTCACCAACTCGGCACTGGGCGAGGACTTTCATGCCCTCTGGATCCAGACCGTGGGCTTTTCGCTCAGCGATGCGGCCTTTCGCATGTCGCTATTACATTGGGTGAATGACGGTCTGCTGACAATTTTCTTTCTAGTGGTGGGGCTGGAAATCAAGCGCGAATTTACGGTCGGACATCTCGCCAGCCGCAGGTCCGCGGCTTTGCCGATCGCCGCCGCTTTGGGCGGCATGCTGGTCCCGGCACTGCTCTACATAGTGATCATTCCTCAAGGGCCTTGGGCCCATGGCTGGGGAATCCCGATGGCGACGGACACCGCGTTCGCAGTTGCGCTGATCGTGTTGCTGGGTCGACGAGTACCGGTGGAACTGCGCATTTTTTTGACCGCTGCGGCGATCGTCGACGACATCGGATCGATCCTTGTCATCGCCGTGTTTTACTCAGACAAGCTGAATTATGAGTTCCTCGCCGCCGCGGCGTTGATCATCTTGGCCTTGGGAATGCTCAACCGCGCCCACGTATACCGTCTGTCGCCCTATATGCTGCTGGGTATCCTGCTGTGGGCGTGCATACACGCCGGCGGCCTGCACGCCACATTGGCGGGCGTGATCCTGGCATTGTTCATCCCGACCCGCCCGCCTCCCAATCTCAAAGCCCTGATCGCCCAGGCCAATACCATCATCGGCGCCGAAGCGGCCGCAGGCGGCGAAGTATTACGACACGGTCCTTCGCTGCCCGCGTTGAGCGCACTGGACAGCATTCACGACCGCCTCGAGTCGCCCGCTGCCAGACTATTGCGCCACGCAGGCGCCCGTTCCAGTTATCTCGTCCTGCCGTTGTTCGCGTTTGCCAACGCGGGAGTGGTCATGGCCGTGGACATCATGCAAGGCCATGGGCAACTGATGTTCGCGATCGTTGCCGCACTGACGCTGGGCAAACCCCTGGGTATGCTAGGCGCTTCCGTACTGGCGGTATGGTCGGGTGTCGCAGTGAAACCGGATGCATACTCTTGGGGGCACTTGTGCGGCGCTGGGGCCTTGGCAGGCATCGGCTTTACCATGTCGCTGTTCGTCGCCGGCCAGGCATTTCCGGATCAAGCCGACTTTTCAGCCGCCAAAATCGCGGTGTTCACCGCGTCGATACTGTCGTCGATCATCGGTGTACTGCTCCTTTGGCAGGCCGGCCGTGCGGCCGCGCGGCAACAAGCGCGATAACAGCCTGCGTGCGAGCACAACGTAGATCAGCGCAATCAAAAAGTAAGATCCGGCACAGGCACTTCAACGTACTGACCCATCCTCGACCGCATTACCGAACCAATCCGACTCCCAAAGGTCCTCCGGCCGATCCAGGTCACTGTACACAGGTAATTCGTGCCAGCAGCAACGGGCGTCACGCAACCGGTCACGTGTCTGCGCCAGCACTTCTCCGGTGCCCCAATGCACGCCGTGAAAAAGCGCGGCCATGGGCTGACGCAGCCCGATCAGATAATAACCACCGTCCGCTGCGGGTCCCAAAACCCCATCGACGCCTCCCGCCAACGCGGCTGCGGCCTGCCGCAAATCGCGGCTTGTGAGTTCGGGACAGTCGGTTCCGATCAATACAGCCCAATGTGCATGCGTCAGGGTCTCTTCCAACGCATTGTGCATGCGTTCGCCAAGATCCGCGCCGCGCTGGGTCCGAAGCGTCAGGCGAAAATCACGCGCACATCGGTCAAATACCGGATGCCGAACAGAGGGTGTGCACCACAACTCCAACGGTAAACTGCAAGCCGTGTTCAAGGTATGACGCAGCATGCGCGCGCTCAGCTGTGCTGCACCTTCCGCTCCGAGGGCCGGAACAAGACGCGTCTTGCTGGCACCTGGCACTGGCGCTCGGGCGAATACCAGAACACGGCCATGCATTGGCCCGGACAGGTTCATCGATAGCGCTTGGCGAGGCGGCTCGGGTGGGCGCCGAATGCATAAGCCAAGCGCAGCCACCACATGAATACGATGGTCTGCAGGATGCCGTCACGCTCCCAGCGACGACTGGAAGTCACCAGCGGCACTCGCAGGGCTACCGGGCGCGCCTGGCGCCTCAGGCGTGCTGTGAGTTCCACGTCCTCCATCAGATCGATGTCCGCAAACCCGTCGAGTGAAGCAAACAGCGCCCGGGTAACGAACAGCCCCTGGTCACCGGTGGCGATGCGGCTGAGGCGCGCACGCCGGTTCATCATCCATTCCACCACCCGCAAACCGAGATGGGCACCGCTCAGCCGCACGTCGAACCAGCCCCACATTGCGCCGCGATCAAGGGCAGCGCGGATCAGCGCATCGGCGTGCTGCGGTATATTGGAATCGGCATGCAGAAACCAAAGTACGTCGCCCTTTGCCACCCGTGCGCCGGCGTTCATCTGTCGAGCGCGGCCACGCGGCGCCGCCAGCACCACATCGGCCCATGGCGTGGCGGTCGCAACCGTCGCATCGTCGCTGGCGCCGTCAACGACAATGACTTCATGCCCGCGCTGACGGAGAGGCGCGAGCGTCTCGAGCAAACCGGAGATCACAACCGCTTCGTTGTAGGCGGGAACGATGACGGAAATGTTTGTGCCATTCTGTTCCGTGCGCAGTTGCGTCGATGTCTGTTTGCGCGCGCACATATTGGCCTCAACCCGACAATGCACCGCCGCAACTGGACCCCTGCCCTGCCGTGCAGCCGTAGCAGTGATCGGCGACGGCGATCGGCGTTCCATTCAGCTTCGCACCCATGAGATCGCGCACATGGGTATGCGTGCGCCTTTCGTGCTGCAGTGGAAGATCGAGCATTTGATTGAAATCGCAGTCATATACATATCCCCGCCAATCCACGCTGATCAGATTGCGACACATGACCGTCTCCAGATTCTCCTCCCGGTACGCGCTTCGCAGCAGCTCCATGTAGTCCTGGAAGCGTCCTTTGGACACCAGCGTGCTGCCGAAACGCTGAATCGGCATATTGACCAGTGAATACAGACGATTGAACACAACGCCGTACTCCTCCCGGAGCACACGCTTGTAATCGGCCTCCAATGCATCCTGCGGCGGCGGCAGACTGGCTCCCTGAGGGTTGTACATCAAGCTCAACCGCAGGCCGGTTTCGGAAACGCCGTAGCCGAGCGCATTCAGCCGACGAAGGATGCCCAGACTCTTGGCGAACACCCCTTTGCCGCGCTGGGCATCTACGTTGATTTCCAGATAGCACGGCAGCGACGCAACAATCTCGACGCAATTGGCTGCCAGAAATTCGGCCGTATCCTCCTGCCCCGGTTCCTCGAGCACCGTGAGGTTGCAGCGGTCGATCACGGCCACATCCATCGCCCGGGCGGCCTGCACCAAACGCCGGAAATGAGGACTGAGTTCCGGTGCGCCGCCCGTGATATCCAGCGTACGCGCACCACTCGCCTGCAGAAAACGCAATATGTCGTCGACGGTTTCGGTGCCCATCGACTCCGTACGATTGGGGCCGGCGCCGACGTGGCAATGCAGGCAGGATTGGTTGCAGCGATAGCCCAGGTTCACTTGCAGAATTTCCAGATTGGAGCGTTTCAGCGCTGGAAAGTCGCTGTGAGCCAACAATGGTAGAGTGGCATGCATATCATTTCGCTCTTGGGGTGAGTTCCAAAGTAATCGCGGCGGGCGCTTGTTTTCGCGCCCATAGTCGAAGCGTGGACGGCCGTTTTTACACCTATCCCGCAGGGCGCCAGACCTCCATGCTCCAGTGCGTCGAAGCATCGCAGACCGGCCGGTGCGCGACATCTCAGCCCGGGCGTCGTACTTGGCCTGTTCGATACCGTATACAACCGAGTTGGTCATGCCGCAACCCTGCGTCCGAGGATGCGGGGCGCGGGTGCGTAAGGGGGTGACGCCACGGACGCACCGCCCGGCATCAAAACCCAAACCTGGCGGGCGGGCCTCGCTCGGTCTGGATCATTGAGACAGATTTGGATCCGAGACCGCTGCGGGTGAGGCCGGATCTCGACTCCAGGCTTCCATGCCGCCGCGCACCACGTGCACATCGGCAAAGCCGTGCCGCGCCAGAATCTGCGCGGCCTTCGCCGAACGCCGGTCAGTGCGGCAAACAATGGCTATGGGTCGCTCCGACCATTCGGTAAGTTCATGCAGCCGTTCGGCCAACTGGTCCACCGGAAGATTGCGGGCAGTATCGATATGACCCAATTCACCCTCGAACTCTTCGGAACTACGCACGTCCAACACGAGTAGATCGTCGCCTCGAAGCAGACGCTCGCGCAATCCGCCGATCTCAAGCATAGGCCCGCGCCGCAGCCGGCCGATCAGCCGCGGCACGAAGGCCACTGCCGCCAACAGTGCGACAGCGAGCAGGATCTTGCGGATCAGTCCCTCGCCCCCGGCAACAGCCTCGCGCCCCGCGTACCCCAAGTACGTGTAGGCCACTGCGCCGGGAAACATGCAGATATAGGACGCGATGATGTAATGGGACAGACGAATGCGCGTGAGGCCGAGGGCGTAATTCAACAAGTTGAACGGAAACAGCGGCACCAAGCGCACGAAAGCGACAAACCGCCAGCCTTCGGACTCCACACCCTGCTTCAACTGCCCCAGGCGCCCGCCAGCCCGGCGCTCAACCCAGTCCCCCGCCAGATAACGCGCCACCAAGAACGCCAAGGTAGCGCCGATGGTGGCGCCAGTGAGACTGTAGATCGTGCCCAACAACGGGCCGAACAGGGCGCCGCCGGCCAGGGTAAGTACGGAGCCGGGCAGGAACAGCACAGTGGCGACCATGTACACGACCATGAAAGTAAGTGGCGCCGCCCCGCCGCTGCTGTGCACCCAGGCCTCCAGGGCACCGGCATCGAATCGGTCTCGATAAACAACCGCAACGGCGATTCCGGCAATCAGCGTCAGCAATAAGGCGGAGCGCACCAGCGTACGAAGGTTTGGATGGGACATTGGAATCCTTCCCGCTGGGTTTCTATGCCGACACACTATGATGGTCGGAAGCATGTTCGATAGAAGGGTTTGCGCCGCCTTCCGCCACATGGCCAGGTGGTTCGCTCCACTGACGGCGATTGATGGCGTAGTCGGTAACCTTGCCCACGAACGGTAGCCACAGCATCCCCGGGAGCCAGCTTACCTGCCGCATCTCCCGATAGCCGTGTATGCCGATCACGATAGCCTCGTGACCGGCCCGCGGCTGGTCGCGGTAGGTGCCGAACAGTCGGTCCCACCAGGGCAGATTGAAGCCGAAGTTGCTGTTGGTCTCGTCATCCTCCACCGAATGATGCACGCGATGCATATCCGGCGTCACCACGAACCAGCGCAGAACCCGGTCGACTCCGAGCGGAATCCGCACGTTGCTGTGATTGAACATGGAAGTTGCGTTCAGTAGCACCTCGAAGATCACCACCGCCAACACCGGAGGTCCGAGCAACAGGATGACGGCGAACTTGATCACCATGGACAACAAGATTTCCAGCGTGTGGAAGCGCAAACCGGTGGTCACATCGAAATCGAGGTCTGCATGGTGCACCCGGTGAATGCGCCACAACGCAGGAATCGCATGCACCATCACGTGCTGTATCCAGATGGAGAAATCCAGTGCCACCACTGAGGCGAGCACCGCCAACCATCCCGGAGCCTCGAAGTAATTGAATACGCCCCAGCCCTGCCCGGCAGCGAACGCCGCCATGCCGACCGCGGCCGCCGGGAACAGCAGACGCAGTACGACGCTGTTCAGGACCACCAGCCCCAGATTGCTGCCCCAGCGAATGCCTTTCGAGTGCGCCCGCGCCCGCCGAGGTGCAAGTACTTCCCATAGCGCCATGAGCGCGAACACGCCCAAGAAGAATCCAAGACGAATAGCCGGCTCATGACCCAAGACGAACTCCGATATCTGCATGACGTCCCCGGTTGGCGCTTTCGATTCGAGACCCGCGGGAAAGCCGCTACACTATCCCCGTCGACACTATTCAATTGAATCGTTGAATAGGCACGGTAAAAGAGGACTTCATTGATGTCAAGCGGCAACTTCAAACATGAGCTGTTCGCGCAGTTCGCCCGCATGGGCAAAGCGCTCGCAAACGCCAACCGATTGGAACTAATAGAGTTTCTAGCACAAGGGGAACGCAGCGTGGACGAGTTGGCGCGGATTTCCGGACTCACGGTCGCCAATACCTCGCAACATCTGCAGCAACTGCGCCACGTGGGCCTCGTGCGTGCGCAGAAGCAGGGTCTCAAGGTGTTTTACCGGCTTAGCGGCAACGACGTGATTGACCTGCTCAACGCCCTACGGTCCAGCGCCGAACGCCATTTGGCGGAGGTCAACCGACTGGTGCAGACCTACCTCACCGTCAAGGATGATCTGGAGCCCGTCCCGCGCCAAGCCCTGCTCGAGCGCGTTCGCAATGGACTGGTCACGGTGCTGGACGTGCGCCCGCGGGAGGAATACGCCGCCGGTCATCTTCCTGGAGCAATCAACATTCCTTTGACCGAATTAGAGCAGCGCCTCGACGAACTTGATCCGAATCAAGATGTGGTGGCCTATTGCCGGGGTCCTCATTGCATCCTCGCCTTCGATGCGGTCGCCGCACTCCGTGCCCACGGCCGTCAGGCCAATCGCCTCCAGGACGGTTACCCGGAATGGGAACGGGACGGTCTGCCGGTGGAACGCGACCGGGAAAATGCGACCGGATGAGCCCTGCGAACGAGGGCATGACCTTACCCACGGAGTCGCACAGGGACAGGCGCGGTGCGGGGAGGCACTTCTGTGGCCATGCGGGATACGCTGCGCCATCGATGAATCGATGAGACCGACGCCGGTATCACTGACACCGATTGCGACGCCAGCGCTCTCACAGCGTCGCGCCCCCAAGTCGCATCCAGCAGCACGGTTGCGGACGCGGCCGTCCTGAGATATGTGCCATCCACGAGACACAATGACACGTGAGTGCGACGTCCAACGGCCATCGAAACGCACTTCCGCAGCGGCAATGCTAGTATTTGGTTAGCTGTCCGGCCCCGCTCGCCGTATTCGAGCCCCATCGCGATGCCGTCAGGCATGGATATTGCTCGAACAGTAAGACAAAAAAATATAAACCTCTGGAGGTTGCCGCCATGTTCCGATCGCCTATGCAATACGTCCAAACGGTGGTAGCGCTACTATGCCTAAGTTTCGTGCATGCCGTACCGGCAGCCAATGCTCCGGCAGATGATCACGCTGCCCTTGCCGGACTGAAGGCGACGCACGCGGTTTTTGACATCACCACCGAGAACCCCAAAAAGCTCAAGTTTTATCTCAACCTGATAGCGCAAACCGCGGAGTCGGTTCAGTCACAAGGCGTCAATCCCGTATTCGTACTGGCGTTCCGGGGACCCGCGACACGGTATATGTCAACCGATCGAAGTGCCCTGGACCCAGAGGAGAAGGAAGTCTCAGTCCAGATAGCAGAAGTGTTGGACAAGCTGTCCGCAATGAAAAACATCACGCTTGAACAGTGCGGAGTCGCCGCCAAAGTGTTGCACGTCCGACCCGACACGATACATCCTGGCGTAAAGGTGGTCGGGAACAGTTGGATATCGCTCATGGGCTACCAAAATCGTGGCTACGCGCTGATCCCGGTACGCTAGAACCGAAATATCCAAGAAACGAACGGAACGTCGCGCATGTTTTTTCATCAGTCACGACTCGGCCGGCGTGCGGAGTGGGCGCGTTTGCCCGCGACGACCCTGGTAGCTTTATGCTGTGCAGTTCAGATGCTTGCCATATCGGAGGCGCACGCCAATTCCGACATGGTTCAAACCCGCACCAAACAGCAAGATGCCGTCGGCAGCTACCACTGGACGCTCGAAGCCCCCAGCGGGGTCACGTTTCAGTTCATTCAACGGGTACCAGACCAGACCCGATCCTTCTACCTAGCCCGCGGTTTCTCTGCAGAAGCGGCTGACCGCTACGCAACCGCGTGCGTCTTTCAGACTATTGTCACAAACGGCAGCCAAAACCACGAACTTTCGATCGATCTGAAAGATTGGAAAGTTCGCGCAAATGGTACGACACGGCCGCTGACGCTCACCGAGCAATGGCTAGACCGCTGGAAAACGTCCGGGGTCTCGAAAACCGCCCGCATCGCGTTTCAATGGTCACAGTTTCCCACAGTTCAGCATCACGCTCCCGGAGACTGGTTCCAAGGCATGATCGCCACCGAAGTGCCGCCAACGTCAGAATTCGACCTGGTGATCCACTGGCGCGAGGACGGCAAACCACGCACGGCGACGGTGCGTAATCTGCAATGCGCGCGCGATCGAACGCTTATCAAATAAGGAGAGTCCCATGCTTAAACGACGCTTGACGGTACTCGGCCTAGCCGCAGTAATTGCCGCCCTGCCCCTGACAAAGTCAATCAGTGCGCCGCAGACAATCCACCCTGCCGTACCGAATGTCGACGCCCCCAAGCTCGTACTACAGGATCTAGACGGTAAGCAGCAACGCTTATCGGATTACAAAGGCAAAGTGGTAGCGGTCAATTTCTGGGCAACATGGTGCCCGCCGTGCAGAAAAGAGCTACCATCCATGCAGCATACCTACCAAGCGTTGCGCGACGATGGACTCGAAATCCTTGCTGTTAATGTCGGGGAAAATTGGGATACGGTAGCTCCGTTTCTTGAGAACTTCGACATCAAATTCCCCGTATTGCTCGATCAGGATTCAGAGGCTATCGGACGCTGGAAGGTTCTCGGGTTACCCACTACGTTTCTGGTCGACGAAAATGGCCGGATCACACACAGGATAAATGGCGGCCGCGATTGGGACGACCCGGCCTTCAGGCGCGAACTCAAGGAAATCATCGTTAAACACTGAATCCGCGATGGTAATCCGAATGTTCCGATTTCTGCGAATCAGGCTTCTATCCCACGCCATGCGCACGACCACACCTCGTCGAGGCGTTCGTCGAGCGGCCAATCTATGACGTCGTCCAATCGCGCGGCGATTAGGCGCAGCGCACCCCCGAACAAGGCAGACGAGGCGACCACCGGATCTAGCGCCCGGATCTCTCCGGTTTCTATGCCCATGGCCACGATCTTGCGCATAAGCTCGAATGGTCGCGAAGAACACACGGGTCGGGCACCCGGCAGGAATTCCCGATGCTTTGCGTAGAGCATGAACTCCATCGCTGCAGGTTGTCGCTCGGTAAACTCGAATAACATCGCCATAATCGCACGGCAGCGCTCCTGCACGCTTCCGTGACGAATGATGATCGTTTCGATCGCTTCCGACATGAAGTCCAGATGACGTTGATACAGCGCGCGGGCAATATCTTCTTTGTCTTTGAAGTGGTGATAAATAGAACCAATGCTCGCGCCCGACACGCGCGCGACATCCTGCACCGACGTGTTGAAGAAACCCCTCTCGGTGAATAGCTGCAGTGCCGCATTCAGGATCAGATCCTGCGTGTGCGGCCTGCGTTGTTTTGCGCTTGCCGTGCCCATGTGCGTCCTTCTTACTAGAAGCAATATTCTAGAATTTATATCAGAATCGTGCTCACATTGCAGCACAAAACCGCCGAAGCACCGGCAGCATCCACCCAGCCACCGAGCGCACCAAAGCCTCATCGGACCGGACGCCGGAGACCGGGGTGCCCGACGGAATGTGCCAAACTGCCCTTTAATATGCCTTTGAAAGAGTGTTACCGACAACACACCGTGGCTTTCTCTGAAGACCGCCGACATCCCCGGAGACAATTCCCACCGACAAGTCAACTCCTGAACTTGACATCGATCCGAACATATGGTCATCTGGCTATAAACTAGAATGCCAGTTCCATTTTTGGAAGGGGGAATTCTCGATGCGCAATTCGACAGCGTCCGAACATGCCCGATTGGTTCAGTCGGTCGTCGAAAAGCCCGACGCGATTACGAATGATGTCTCTCCTGAGGTGGCCAACTCCTGGCGTCGTTGTCTAATCGACTATCGGCTTGACCCTGTTCGCCGAGCAGAGCCAGCGGTGGTCGAAAGGACCGATTTGCGGCAGCGCCAGGAGCAGCTCGCGCCTTTGCTTGAATTCGCCAAATCCGAGATGACCAGCCTTTATCAACAGGTCGCTGGATCCGGATATGCCATTCTGCTCACCGACATGGATGGCGTGATCCTGAACTACGTCGGCGATCCACAGTTCACCGACGCAGCGATGCGCAGCGGGCTGCACAACGGTTCGGTCTGGAGTGAGGCCGCTCAAGGCACGAATGGCATGGGGACTTGCATCGCCATGAAGAAGCCGCTGGTCGTACACCAGCACGAGCACTTCCTCAGCCGCCACACCGGGTTGACATGTTCCGCGGCACCCATCCGAGATCCCAGTGGAGAGATGATGGCGGTGCTCGACGCCTCATCTGAATCCCGCTTGGCACAGCAACACACCATGGTATTGGTCAACATGGCGGCGCAAACGATCGAAAATCGGATGTTCTTGGCTGCGTTCAAGGAACACTTCTTGATTCGATTCCACTCGCGTCCGGAGTTCGTCAGTACACTTGGCGAAGGCGCTATCGCCCTCGACGAAACCGGCACCATCCGTGGCGCGAACTGCAGCGCGTTGTTTCAGCTCGGTATACGCTTGGACAACCTGATCGGCTGCCCGGTCGAGAAAGTATTCGACGGCTCGATGACCACGCTGATCAATAGCGCTCGAAAGCATTGTTTTCATCCTATGCGGTTGCACGGAGCCGTTGATGGCAGACGATTCTTCGCCGTAGTACGGCTACCCGCCCACGCCGAGGAGGTTAGTCGAAAAATCGTTTCCATTAAGCAATGCACGACGCCGAACCCGAATGATAGTACCGCTCCGGGCCACAGTCGCCTGAGTCATCTTGATCTCGGAGATCCGGCCATGGCGCGCAATATTCATCGCGCGCATAAGCTGTTGAATCGCAATATTCCGTTGCTGCTGTACGGCGAGACCGGAACCGGAAAAGGGGTTTTCGCCAAAGCCTTTCACGATGCCAGCGAGCGCGCCACGAAACCTTTCGTCGCGGTCAATTGTGCCTCAATCCCCGAGACGCTGATTGAAAGCGAACTCTTCGGCTACCGTCCCGGCGCCTTCACCGGCGCCAACCGGCGCGGCAGCCGTGGAAAGATACTACAAGCCGACGGTGGCACTTTGTTCCTTGACGAGATCGGCGACATGCCCCTGCATCTGCAGGCCCGTTTGCTGCGTGTGCTGGAAGAAAAGGAAGTGGTTCCGCTGGGCGGAGAGACTCCTGAAAAGGTGGACATCGCGGTAATCAGCGCCACACACCAGGATCTTACCCAACTGATTGCCGGGGGCCACTTTAGAGACGATCTTTATTACCGGTTGCACGGTGTCGCAATCACCATTCCCCCTTTGCGCGAACGCCGCGACTGTCGGACACTGGTACACGAAATCATTCGCCAGGAAACACGCGACGGCCCACATGTCCAGCTAAGTGATGAAGCGCTTGATCTACTTTGCCAATACGGGTGGCCGGGAAACATACGCCAACTATGCAACACGCTGCGCACTCTGGTGGCCCTGTCTGAACGTACGATCATCCAGGCCGATGACCTTCCCGACGACTTGCGCAGCGGCGGAATTGCCGCCATGTCGGCGGCGGGGGGAGCCGCGACCATACCCCACGTATGCGATCCGCTCGCAAAAGCCGAGCGCGCGGCGCTCCTGCATGAACTCGAGACGATGCGCTGGAACGTAGCGAAGGTCGCGCGTGCACTCAACCTAAGCCGTAACACGCTATACCGCAAGATGAAGCGCTACGACATACAACCACCAAGATGAGTGTCCGTGCGCTCGTAGCGCCACGTCTGAGAAACGCCTAAGCACCTCAACGCAGCGGAAAGTTCGATTACTGAGACGCGCCATTCAAATGGCGGCGCACGTTCGACTGACAAACAGGTGGCCAGGTTATCCGGTCGTCGTCAGACCGTGGACAACGCATCGATCCGTCAACCTTGTCAGTGCACTGCTTAGCGCGTGAAGCAGCGGTCCGCGCCAGCCGACCACCGTGTCAAGTGTCAAGCAACATCCACAGCTTCCATGTCCAGTGCAACCGTCCGGGTGGACTGAGTGACGTGTGGCGCCTGCGCGTTGTCCTTTAACAATCCAAGCACCATGCCGGCGACGTTGAGATTCAACGCCTGTGTGATTCCTGCATAGCAGGTATTTAGGCGTGCAATCACTCCCAATATCAGGGGACCGTCTTCCGTCAGCATGAGTTCAATTCCGAAGTAGCCCCACAAGCCGGGCAGTACGGAAGAAACAGCGCGCGCCAGTTCCTCGAATTGCAGACGGTCGGACTGTATGCCGTTTACCAGGCAACGGGCGAGCCGGAATTCATCGTTGACCAAAACCATACGCTGCGTGTTGCAAGCGAGCAGGTGGCACATCCCATTCCCAGCCAGTACCGACAAACTGGCATGAGTACCGACTACGTAGGGTTGCACCACCCACCCCGCAGCGTTACCGGATTGTTGCAGGAACTCGAGTAGTTCCCGTTCATCGCGAACAAGGCGTGCGCCAGTATAACTATTCCCGGCATCGGGTTTGACGAGCCACGGCGGATCTTGGAGTGGCGCCCCGACTAGTACATCGGCACCGCTTATGGTGGGTACTACCGGTATCCCGTGCCGCTCCAGCGTTCGAACGGTACGCAGTACACTCCCCGCCACGGCAATCGCATCGGGACGACTGCCAATCAGCACCCGCTGGTGTTCCAAAGTCTCGATGGACAGCCGTTCAAGGGTTCCGTTGCTTTCCGGTGCCACCGGCCATACGGCGTCACATTCCGCCAGACCACGCTTGAATTGGGACACCAATTCGTGGCTGTGATACAGCTGGCGCACCTTCGCCGGAAACGCCAGAGGCGGAAGTCGGGCGTCGCGCAAGTTCAGGATTTCGATCTCGTCCAGGTCAACGAGGTCGCGCAACAGCGCGTGTAACATGAGTTCGCCCTCCTGAACCAATGCCGGACGCAATGGTTTACCGAGCAATCCCCCGCCAGTTTCATACTCGAACACCAACATTCGCACGAACGCACCTCCAGGCCGTTTCCCGTCAAGGTTGTATGCCTCAACCACCGACAACCGACGCTTTGCGACACCATGGACGAAATTGGAAACTGTGTTCAAATACTTGTTACGACGACCTATCTTCCGCAGTAACTGCAAAAACTACGGCACAGACGGTGCCTTGCAACACCGGAACCGTTTTGAACGGACGCGTTCCACTGCACAACCGACTCTCAACCCAAATTACTGCGCACTTTCGGACGTTGAGGCCCGTACACTCAATTTCGCGTGCTCCACGCCAGCTAGAACCGCGCCGGTGACCGGCCCTGCGTGAGAAGCCAATATCCACGAAACGGCATCGCACGGGTGCGCTGAGCAGCAAGAGACCCTAGCGGACGCTCATCTGGGCCATTACCGTCGTCTTCGACTGATTTGCACGACCGCGGATATCCATGGCTTGAGATGAGCAACTAGTGTGCCATTGCACTGCTGGGCGTGAATGCACGAGCGGTCCGCCCTTGGTTCGCTCTAGGATTATTTACGGTGCGCCAAACGTGGAGCATTGCGGACAGAGTGTCACTTTCTTTTCTGGACGGCCGTGCCAACGGCTCCTGCCTTCGCCACCCTACCTGCGCGCCGACAATGTATTCGCCGGGCTGTGCGCCATTCCAGCGGTTAGCTGCGGTGGGCTAAACAGACTCCAGGTATAAAGCGACAGCGTGCGCAGACAGGGACTTTCTCGCCAGCGGTAGCGCCCCGGACGGGCAGGATTGTTGTGCCATTGCTTCAGCCCCGAATGCCGATCGCGAAGAATGGCGTTCGTCCTACTATCGGATACGATTAGATGTGTTGGCCTGCCAATTCTATTCAGTTTCCAGCCGGCACTCATTGATAACCCGATACCCTGAGTACTCATCGCGGCGGACGAATTCCATAGCGCCGCATTTTTCGATATAGCGTATTGCGGCTTACATCGAGGTTCCGAGCCAACTGCGCCACATTCCAACGCGTGTTGTTGAGCTCTTTAAGCAGCGCACGGCACTCAGCCTCGGCAAGCGGATCGAGTGATTGCCCCTGGGACTCAGTTGAATTCCCGGTGGACGTGCGTCCGAGTGGAACACGACACAGGTCATCCGGAAGGTCCTCCGCTTTAATCACACCACCGTCGCAAAAAGCCAGGACCGTACGCAACGTATTGCGCAATTGTCGAATGTTTCCCGGCCACGCCTGACTATCCAGGATATCCAGGGCCTCTTCACTTAACTCTATTCCCTCGTTACCGGCTTCGTTTTGCGCAATCGCATGCATTAGTGCTCTTCGGTCATGTCGCTCTCGCAACGGCGGCATAGTCAGCGCCATGCCGTGCAAGCGATAGTAAAGGTCTTCTCGAAACCGACCGTCCGAAATCAGAGTGGTGAGGTCCCGATGTGTGGCGCTAATTATGGCCAAATTTACTTTTTCGGGTGATTCTCCACCGAGCGGAACCACCTCCTTTTCTTCCAGAACACGCAATAATCGAGCTTGCAGATGCAGGGACATATCCCCAATCTCATCCAAAAACAGCGTGCCGCCATCCGCCTGCAAAATTTTCCCCCGGCTACCGTTCCGATTGGCGCCAGTGAATGCTCCTGGCCGATAGCCGAACAATTCGCTCTCAATCAGCGCCTCTGGAATCGCGGCGCAGTTTACCGCCACAAATGGCTTTGAGGATCGTTCGCTTTCATCATGAAGCGCCTTAGCAAATATTCCCTTTCCGGTGCCGGTCTCGCCGTATAACAGCAACGGTATATTGCGGTTCAGCAGTCTGCGCGCGCGATCGATATTGCGCGCCATAGTCGGGTCACCGAGATCCAGAAGCTGTAGTCTACATTCGCTGGAGGGCACGCGGACCGAACGGATCGGGTTTCGTCGCAAGCCTCTCGAATCCGTCTTACAGGGAATGTCGATAGGGAGCTGTATAACAACGTGGAAGCGCCGCCCATCACAGGCGCTACGGATCGCCATCGGATGATAGGAATGCTTTCGAGCGCTATTGATCAGCGTGGTCATCGAGCCGTCGAATACCTTCTCGACCGGGCAGCCGATCAGGTTGTCCAAGCGTATACCGAGCTGAAACAACGCGCTGCAGTTCGCGCCACGGATGGTGCCGGTTTCGTCGAGGGCGATAGCGCCTTCGCCAAGTGTACTGACGAACTCCGGACGCGAGTGGAATCGAATCAAGAAGTGTTCCTTGAACGCAGCCAAGAACATCCGATTTTCGATCGTTTGCGCCGCCATGTTGACCAATACCATGGTGTGTTGCTGTGCCAAGCGGGATTCAGATGAGGCGTCGAGCACCGCCATCATCTCTCCACTGGGATCTCGGATGGGTGCCGCGGAACATGTCAACCCGGTGTGGCGGCTGAGGAAGTGCTCGTGCTGGTGTACGACCAGCGGCTTCTTCATGGCGATGCAAGTCCCCATGCCATTCGTGCCTTGAGCGGCCTCACTCCAGACCGAACCGTTGTGCAGCCCGCTGCGCATCGCTGCGTCGGTGAACTGTGGATCGCCGACGTAGTTCAGGATCACGCCATCCATGTCGGTGAGCAGAATGGCATATCCGGATCCAGCGACCTGTTGATAAAGGCTGGTCATCTCGGATTTGGCGAATTCAAGCAAAGGCGCGAGCTGCTCCTGGCGCTGCCGCAAATCGGTCCTTTCGACCACCGCTGGCTCTGCTCGGCGAACAGGGTCAAGCCGATAGTCGATTAGACAACGACGCCAGGAGTTGGCCACCTCAGGAGAGACATCATTCGTAATCGCGTCGGGCTTTTCCAGGGCGGAATAAACCAAGCGAGCGTGTTCCGATACTGTCAGCGGATGCATCACCCCACGGCCCCCCATGTAATTACTGGTAAGTGCGCCCATAGTGAGCACGATAAGTATCGATGGTGGCAGCCGTGACTAGTCCCATCGTCTCCCAAGTACGCGGTCATTTGGGATTTCTCGGCTATCCGTTAGTCCGAGTCGCGAAAACGGACATAAGGCAGCGGCTCTACAAACAATTGAGCGCTTCGGCATGAAGACGCACTTGAGCCCCAACAGGCCAGACGGACCACCACGCGACCCATCGACGGTCCTGGTAATACGCAATGCAGTTGCGCAAAGATTAAACACAGTGCGAATCACTATTAATAAACTAATGTAGGTCTGACTAATAGGCAGGTAAATACGCAAATATGCGTGCTTCGCTGCGAGTCACGTCACAAGGGAACCCGTGGCGAGCGAGCTAAAGCAGGAGGATACTGAGCAGGACGGGCAAGTGGCTCCGCCCCCAGCCCCCTTATGCGCTGGGGCAGCGTCGCGACCACGTGGTTCTACGTATGTGCTGAATTCATGTTCAGCGCTTGCCAGGTGGCGTACTTTTCGCGTTGACTGCATCGCCCGCCAAGCTTTCGGCCAAGGTAATCGTGTGCACGGCGTCCGCTATGCTCGTCGCCTCCAGTTTTCGGATAATGCTGGCCCTGTGCAATTCCACCGTGCGAACGCTGATTGAAAGGGCCTGCGCGACTTGTTTGTTGCGTTTACCCGCAAGAAACTGGTCGGCAATTTCGCGCTCTCTTGGCGTCAGATTTGCAACCCGCTCATGTGCTCGCGCAGCTGCGTCGTTGACATCCCGCTGGGCTTGGAAAGTTGCCATGCTCTGCTGCAATCGATCCAATAATTCGGCCGGATCGAACGGCTTTTGAACAAAGTCCGCCGCACCTCGTTTCATCGCCCGCACGGCGGTTTCCACGTCCCCATGACCGGTGATGACGATAATTGGCATGGTGAATTGGCGTTCTATCAGCTTTTCCTGCAGTTCGAGACCTGTCATTCCGGCCATATACAGATCAAGCAGCAAGCAGCCGGGCTCCAACTCATCGAGTACCTCTAGAAATGCGTTCGCAGAATTGAAGTCGCGGCAACGGATATCCGCTGAACGCAGCAATGCACTCAGGGCACGGCGCATGGTCTCCTCGTCGTCGACAATGTAAACGGGACCATTCATCGCCACCTTACCTTCTCAGTCGGTCGCCGGTATCGAAAACCAGAAGCGGGTTCCTGCCGGCTCGAGGTTCTCGGCTCCGATCTCGCCGCCGTGGTTGTCAACGATTGATTTCGTGATAGCGAGCCCCATCCCCATACCTTCGCTTTTGGTACTGAAGAACGGCTCGAAGATCCGCGGCTCGACTTCCTGATTGAGCCCAGGCCCGTTGTCGCAAACTTCGACGCGGACCGAACCTTCTGGCCGCTCACAAGTTCTTACCGAGAGTCTGCGCTGCGCGCTCGATATGCCACCGAGCGCATCGATCGCATTGAGCACCAGGTTCAATAGCGCTTGCTCGATCAAGATCTGGTCGCCTAACAGCGGCGGCAGATCGGCCCCAAGCTCGACCTCCACGTGAACGTTCTGCATTCGCGCTTGGGACTCGGTGAGGTGCAATACAGAGTCGATCAGCTCATTGAAATCCAATCTGCCACGGCTGAAGTCCTTGCGAGCGAGCTTGCGCAGACGAGACATGATCTCGCGTGCGCGAAGTGCCTGGTCGGTTATGTCGATCAGCGAGTCGCGAATACTTGTCATATCGCCGCCTCGATCCATGAGCCGCGCGCAAGCATGGGCATGAGTAGCGATGGAGGCCAACGGCTGAGCAAGTTCGTGCGCCAGCTGGGAGCTCAACTCACCCAAGGTGGTCAGCCGTGAAGCGTGACATAGCTCAATCAAATGCTGACGCTGCCGCTCTTCTGCTTCCTTGCGCTGGCTGATGTCGGATACCAGTAGAAACAGGCCGCGTACACTACCGTCGGGGCCATGATCGGGTATGTAGCTTGCGCGGCAATAACGGGGACCGCCCCGGGCATAAGGTATTGTACCTTCGAAGTACGCAGCTTCGCCCCCGAACCCTACATCGAGATTGGGCTTGATGATCCCATAGGCCTCGGCACCGACGACGTCCTCGACCTTCAGATTCTGTATCTCGGTGCGGCTGCAGCCGAACCACGTTTCAAACGCCTTATTGCAGAACTGATAGCGGCCGTCCGTGTCCAGGTAACCGACAAGCTCGGGAATGGCCTCTGTAATCAATCGCAGTTGCTTCTCGCTCTGGCGAAGGGCTTCCTCCGCCTGGCGACGCTCGGTGATGTCGGTGAATACTCCCAGGCAAGCGCGATGGTTGCCTTTCTCGTCAAAGACCAGCTTGGGTGAAGTAAGCGTATGGATCGTAGCGCCGGACTTGGTAATCCAGGCATTCTCGAAACGTACCGGCTGGCCCCAGCGAACGGTGTTCATGTAAGAACTGACCAGATCGCGGTCGTCTTCGTGCACGAAGTCGATAAGTGCTCGCCCCAGTATCTCGTCTTGCCGGTAGCCGAATTTTTCGCAAAATCGACGGTTGACATAGGTGATAGCGTAGCGCTCGTCGAGCACTGCCACGGCCTCGTTCATGGTGAGTAGCAATTCACGGTAGCGCCGCTCGCTGGCCAATAAGTCCTGCTCGACACGCTTGCGCTCGCCTTCGGCGCGTACGTGCTCGGTGACGTCCTGCAGAATCACGGTGGTAACCAACTCACCCGTGGGGTCAACCAATGCGGCCGCCGTCATCTCGGCATAAGATCTTTCTAAGCCCGGAATCTCCACCACCATCGGCGCCCGTTCACGGGACGGTGGGACACATTGACGTAGCATCGTGTCAATGCGTTCTCGTTCCGGGGAAACGAACAAATTTGGAAAGTTGGTGCCTGCGATGGCCTGTCCAGCACGCTGCAGAATCGCCGCCGCACGCCGGTTGAGCGTCAGGATTCGTCCGTGTGGATCCAGGTTGAGCACGCCGATCGGAGCGCGATCAAGCAAGCTATCCAGATAATGGCTGACCTGGGGGCGCGCTGGCGGCGCGCCATTCAGCCGCGCCTGCACGGCAGCCATAGCTCCGCGGTAACGACGCCGTTGCTGCGTACGGGTTACGCACTCGCGCAACTCGAGCGCCAATTCTTCAACGTCGGAAGCCGGCCAAGGTCGGGTCTCACTACCCAGGAAAGGCGAGAACTGCACCGCATGACGTAACTGCTCAAAGCGCTCTTGCGGGCTCAGAATCAGTATCGGCAAATCCTTGCCCAGCGAGTAGACTTGCTGCGCGAACTGAACCGGTCTTTCGAGCCGTGTGCCGAGCACGATGGCGTCGGTGTCGAGTGTGTCGCGGGCCAGGACCGACAGCATTTCGTCCTCACGTAGCGCGCCTTGAAAACTCAACTCCTGGTCGAGTTCACGCAACAATATATCAGAGACCGTGTTGTCTACGCGCACCAGGGTGACGTGTCCACCCATCGTCAATCACCCAGAATAGGCTGACCGAGCAATGCGCGGCCGGTCCAAATACGCAGTAGATCGGTGGTCGGCGACATCACATGGGCCGCACGGGCATCACGCATCAATCGATGTAATAAAGAATTGTTGCGATATGCGCTGCCACCAGTAAGCGTCATCGCTTCGTTGACTACGTGCACGACGCAATCAGCCACTTCCGCTTTTGCGGTGAACAGACTGGCTAGACCATCGGGCTCGTCGGCATCAAAACTGCGGGCGGCATAGTAGACCAGACGCCGCGTTCTTTCCAAAACGCCCCAAAGTGTACCCAGTTGATGCTGCAGCACCGGCAGTTGCGCCAGCGATGAGCCGCTGTTGGTGTAATGCCGACGGACCATCCAGTCACGCGCCTGGTTAATGGCAGCGCTGGCTACGCCCAGATAGGTGCCCGCCATCGCGGTCAGAAAATAGGGTGTGATGACATGAAACACGTACCAGATTTGGTCACCCTCTTCGCCTAGCAGGTCCTGGCGAGGCACCGCCACCGCCTGCAGATCCAGGCTTCGCGAGGAGTTGCCGCGTAAACCCATACCGTCCCAAGGCGCCCCCCACTGCAGACCGGGAGCGTCCTGCGGCACCACCACACAGGAAAACTGGCCCGGCGGCGCTCCAGCATCGGCCGCCACCGCCGAGACGACATAGGAATCGGCACATCCACCGTTGGTCACAAAGGCTTTCGTACCGGTGACTTGATAGCGATCGGGTCCGAGCGAACGGAGTTCGGTCTGGGGAAGATAGAAATGGGTGCCGGTCCCCGGTTCGCTCAGCGACAGTGTGGTTAAATGATGTCCCTGAGCAATGGGCTCAAGAAAGCGACGCTGCTGATCCGGCGTTGCTTTGGCCGCCAGAACCGCCGCGCCGACACAGTGCATACCGAAGCACATAGCGGTCGAGGCGCATTCCTGCCCGAGGATTTCGCAGACTTGTGCGAGTGCGTACAGGCCTTGACCGAGCCCCCCCGCCGATTCCGGTATCACCAATCCTGCGAGCCCGGCCGCCTGCAACGCCTGCAGACCCTCTCGAGGCCAACGGGCTTCACGGTCGACCTGTTCGCTGCGCGGCGCAACCACCTCGGTTGCCACCTGGTGCGTGCTTCGCAAAATGCTATCCAGGTCCCGAGGCAATTGGTCGGATGAGCGCGCTTGTCGTTCCGAACCATCCATCTGATAGCCCCCGTGCTGCCGCCGCAACAGACGCGTTTCATTCCCTGCGCTTGGAGCGCGGCATGACCCTATGATTTTAATTATAGCTGGATTACAGCTGTCTATGTGTATTGCACACACGCCGCATGATGGTACATACGTAAAACTACCTACGTTCCCGAGTACGGCAATCCCCTCGGATGGCCAACAAAGAAAAGAGCCGAAATAGGCCGCCGAAAGCGCTGTTCCGCATCGCGAACAACGAGTACAAAGACGTGTCCTTTGACAGTAACCGTCTCCGCACAAACTGGTCCATTTGCGGGCTGCCCCCTGTTGCGAGGCGCCGCGAAGCGGTGGATTACACGATGGTGTCCGTTGGCGGTTCCTTGATACGACTAAGGGCAATGAAACGATCGACTGCCATGTCCAAAGACATTGGATGGATGACCCGTTGGCACTTGAATTTAACTGCACGGCGACCGCGCATCGCGGCGGTCGCTGAGAATATATGGGGTCGCGGACGCGGGATCTGCCCCGTGCCGCGACCCAAGGTCAGATCAATGCGCGCGGGCGAGTTTGCGATCGTCCGCGGGTGCTTTCTGCGAGTACAGCGAATAGGCCCCAAAACGCATCTGATGCGGGCGCCCCAGCTTCTTGTCGTAGAAGTTGATCTCGAACTTCTTCACCAGCTCCTTACCGTTCCAATCGTAGGCCGAGAAGTACTGGTCCAGGTTCTCACCCTTCTTGTCCCAGTTGCCCAACAGCGAACTGGTGAAGTACACCCGGCTGCCGTCCCAGCTCGACGAGGCCATGTTCACCTGCTTGCCGATCTGCTTCTCGTATACCTGCTTCGGGTTGAACGGATCCGAGATGTCAAACAGCCGTGCTTTGCCGTCCATGAACGTGTCCACCCACAGGTGGGTGTCGTCCGAACTGATGGAAATGTCCACCGGCAACGGGATCTTGGATGGATCGCCGATGTCGGCCACCGCCTTCGCCTGCCATTCGCCACCCTCGTCCTCGTAGATCAACCAGATCTTTGAAGTCAGGGCCGTGGTGGTAAAGCAGTAGTTGTGGTTCGGCCCCCATGCACAGCGCACTTCCAGCGGCGCGCCCGGCACATCCATCACCTTCTTCGCCTTGCGTGAATGCAGATCCCAGACCACCACCGTGTTGCCAAAGCGCTTCATCGCCTCTTCGTCCTTGAGCATCTTGCCGAAATCCATCATGTAGTTCGACCAGCCGGTGAACGAAGAAGTCACCATGACGTTCAACCGCGGCAATGCACGAATATCGTATCCGTAACCGTCGGCGAACTTGCCCGTCTTCGTCGCGCCGCGCAGATTATCGTCGGTCGGCATCCAATGGGTCGTCACGTACTCGCCCTCATTGGTGTACTCCACCAGCGCCGTGCGACCACCGTGGTCTTTGTTGTTCGACAGCCCCGAAATGATCATCCGACCCGGCAAGGCGTACGTCGTGTGCGGACCCACCACTCCCCCGCTCTTGGCCACAAAGTTATCGATCACTTTATGCAGCTTCGGTTTGCGCGGATCAGTATGCACATCGAATACGAAAATCTTGCTCGTATCCAGACTCGCCGCCCACAGGTACTTGCGATCATCCGTCAGCCCCGAGTGGTGTGCCTCGTTGCGACCGCCCACCGACACGGTATCCACCACCTGGCCATAGGTCTCGGACTTCGGATTGACGTCCACTGTCACCAGCTTGTCCTGACCGTCCCCAAGGCCCTCTACGCCCAGGGTCCACACGTACACGTAATCCTCCTGACCCACGATCTTGGCCATGTATGGCGAACATGCGGTCTCATCCGCGTAACTGGCGGTCGACGTCACAACGCCCACCGCCAGCGTGCCCAACGCCGCAAATGCCGCCGCAGCTATGTGCTTCTTCAGCCGTGACTTGATCATCTCTTCTCTCCTCCAAACCTGGTTTGCTCAGTTCGTTCTAGTTTTGAGACGCAAAGAAAAGCGCTTCGTATCTGATTGCTCTACTTCTATTTTGCGCTTATCGACTGTATAGGTATTTTTCGATACCCATTCCTACCGCCCGGGTCGCACCTCCGTGATCCTGGCGGGCGACGCGCACCCCGTCATTTTCCCTGCAGGTATTGACTGTACAACTCCGGGCCCATCAACTCTGCCGGCAACTCTTCGTCGCATTTGACAGTGAGTAACCATCCCTCCCCGTAGGGATCCCGGTTTGCAACGGCGGGATCCGTTTCGATAGCCGGGTTCAATTCGACCACTGTACCCGTGATCGGTCCGATCAAATCATTCACAACTTTCACCGACTCGACAGTACCGAACGACTCGCCGGCCGCAATCTCGGTACCGGGCTCCGGAAGCTCGAAATACATGATTTCGCCCAAGCTTTGCTGGGCGTGATCGCTGATACCCACCTCCAGAACTCCGTCCTCGCGTTCCCGACACCAGACGTGTCCCTGATTAAACAGACAACCTTCGGCGTTGTTCATTGATCGACTCCTTGTTCGTGCGTGGCTTGTGGAGCGCCTGACCCATGGCATCTTCGGCCGCCTCCCGAATCGCTTCCGAGAGCGTCGGATGCGCATGCACGGTACTGATGAGCATCTCCATGTTGCATTCGCGTGACAGCAATACAGCTACTTCGTGTATCAGCTCCGCGGCGTGCGAACCAATAATATGAGCGCCGACCACCTGAGCGGTTTCCGGGTGTCCGACCACCTTGACGAATCCCGCGATCTCTCCGAGAGCATGGGCTTTGCCCAGGCTACGGAGATCAAAACGCCCGACGCGCGCACCTCCGAAGCGTTCACGTGCGGTCTCCTCGTCCATGCCAACGCTCGCGACTTCCGGATCCGTGAAGGTTATACGCGGTACGTTTTCGTTTATATACGGTGCCGCGTCAACCCCCAGCATATGGTGTACGGCAGCGCGCGCCTGAGCGGACGCGGCATGGGCAAGCATCAGCTTCCCGGTGACATCGCCCGCTGCATACACGCCAGCCACATTGGTTCGCATGTGATCGTCAACCAGGATCTCGCCGCGACGCCCGGTCGCGATCCCGAGCTCCTTCAGGCCAAGCCCATCCGTCTTCGACGATCTGCCGACTGCAACCACCGCCCGCTCACCCTGAGCGACTACGTCGTCACCGACGTATAACGCAACCCCGTCGCCGTTCCTCCCGACTCCCGTCACGACGGTGCCGCCGATGAACCGGATCTTGCGTTTCTTCATTTCCCGTGTCAGCACGCTGGACATGTCCGGGTCTTCCGCCGGCAGTGGACGGTCCGCCATTTCGACCATGGTCACATCCAGGCCCAGTGCACGGAATACGAACGCGAACTCGCATGCGATCACGCCGCCCCCGATCATCACAACCGAACGCGGCAATATCTCCCATTTCAGCACTTCATCGCTACTGCAGACCTGATCTCCGTCCAACTCGAACAGAGGCGGTATGAAAGGCCGCGAACCGGTGGACAGCAAAACCTGATCTGCGTGTATATCCTTGCCGTTTACACGAATCGTGCCAGAGTCGACCATGCGCCCAAGACCGCTCACCGTTTCCACGCCACGGTCGCGAAGCAGTTCCTCGATGCCGCGCTGGTTCGTACCCACTACCTTTGTCATTCGCGCACGTAGCGCCCCCCAGTCCGCGCTTACATTACCGTCCAATACCAACCCGTACTCCGCCGCACGACTGACTTGCGTCAGCACTTTGCAACTGGCGATCAGCGTCTTGGTTGGGATACATCCCCGGTGCAGACAGGTGCCGCCTACGTCCTCTACACCGATCAGCGTGACCTGCGCCCCTAGATCCGCAGCATCGATGGCTGCGACGTATCCCGCCGGTCCCGCCCCGACAATCACAACGTGCGGCGCCATAGCGTTTTCCTGTTTGGCATGAAATCTGTGTATTTGCTACTTAGAATTCCGCAAATCCACTTCAACATGGGTTTCCGGTGACTGTTTCAGCGTATTCATCACTTTACACGCGCGCTCACAAATACTAATCATCTTGCGCACGTCCTTCTCATCCATATCGGCTTCTACCGATACGTGCGTCTGGATTTTTGCAATGCGTGCCGGACCGCTGGCCAGCTCCCCCGTACACTTGACATGCAGGTGCTGCACTGGAAGGTCTCTCGCCTTGACATATTCCACTAGAAAGAAATTCAAACAAGAAGCGGCTGAAAGCAACATCAGCTCGACCGCCCGATGTCCGTTATCGCAAAACATCGGGATGTGTCCGAACTGTGTTTGTGCATCGTAGCCTTTGTCTGGATCCCAACTACAGTTGGCGTAATGCTCCTCTGACATGTCATCGCTCCACACGACCGGCTGTTCGAAGGCATCGCGACGCGCGGGGCTCATTCGCCCCGCGCGAACGCGCTTAACTCAGTTCTCGGCGAACTTACTGTGATGTTCCTGGCCCACAATCTCGCCTACAGGTGCCTGGATCTTCAGCTCCGCCAGAGCTTGTTTCAGCGGTTGATCGTTAATCGGATGCGGAGGCATATCGGGAGAGCTCAGAACCTTAACCTCGTGCAAGAAAGCGTAACCTTTCTTCATCAGGTCCATGACGTCTTTGTCGAACACCATTTTTCCGATGTAGTTCACTTTCGCACCGCCGATGGCGGCCGGGTTTTTCTTATAGAGCGCCGACCAGATGGCCTGTCGCGAGTAACCCGTCAGTTCATCATGAAGAATTTCCACCGTTTCGTCCGGGTGCTCCACCATAAAACGTACCGCTTCGATCTCAGCTTTCATCCAGCCCTTCGCAGCCTCCGGATGCTTTTCGATGAAGTCCTGCCGCATGAGTGTGAAATCCGCATCGGTCTCGTTCCAGGGTGCGCCCGTCGCGGCGTACTTCGCGTTCCCAAGGACTACTTGGCGACGCGCGTGAGGCTCCCACATAGCCGCCGCGTCCAAATTCCCCGATTCGAAACTGCTCGCAATAACCTCGATCGGCATGTTTAACACCTGCGAAGGCTTGAACGCACCCTTATTGATGATGGATTCAACGAAGCGATTGGCGCAAGTTCCACGGTGTACCGCAAATTTCTTTCCATCCAACCATTTCGTCGCTTCTTCAACGGACGCAAAGTCCGGCGCATCTTTGCGCACGAGAATCTTATTGCAGTTCTGCCCGTTGCTGAACATCGGAACCGACACCAACCGAATATCGGCAATCTGCCCCTTCGTTGTTGCTACCAAAGACGGCATATCTCCCATGGTTCCAATCTGCATCTTGTCGGCCAACAATGCGTTTACCATAGGAGGGCCGGTCAAATGCGGCTCGAACCGCACTGTGCTTCCTTTTGGGAGGTATTGCTTCCAAAGCCCCTTCGCCTTGATAATGACGCCGTTCCAACCGCCAGTCCAATAGGGATGATAGCCGTAAGTGATATGCGCCGCGTCTTCCGCACGAATCTGAATTGAACCCGCAACCATTGCTGTCGCCAAAAACCAGCCCAAGTACCGTCTCGCTTTAGACATTTCCGACCCTCCAGTCACTGCATTTATCGTTATTTAGCGCGTTCCGTGCATCGCTCAACCACGTACACGCCGTTTCGGTCTTTGCATCAAGCAAAGTCTTCCGATTCCTCTGAGTGGGCATAAAGCTGTTTCATCGCGTTCCGCTTAATGGACAGATACTCGTCACTCCCCATGACATCGAAGGTACGCGGGTGCGGCAACCCGACTTCGATCGTATGCACGATCTGGCTCGGGCACTGCCCCATAATCATGATGCGATCCGCGAGAAAAATCGCCTCCTCCAACTCGGAGGTGATGAACAACGTGGTGAGGCCCGTTTCTTCGAAAAGACGCATGTAATATTCCTGCATCAGTTCGCGAGTCATCTCATCCAGCCCCCGAAACGGCTCATCGAGAATCATGACTTTGGGGCTATTGATGAGCGCTTGGGCCAGCTCTGCGCGACGTTTCATTCCGCCAGACAATTGGCCCGGGTATTTGTCGCGAAAGTCCTGCAACCCGAACCGCGCCAACAGCGTCATCGCTTTTCGTCGCGCGTCCGCTTTTGACAGCTCCCTACGAGCGAGCGGGCCAAACATGACGTTGTCACTCACCGTCATCCAGGGCCAAAGCGCTGTCTCCTGAAATACGAGCACACGGTCGGAGCCCGGCGCGCTCGCTGTACTGTCATCGAGTTTCACAGTGCCTTGGTCGGGCCTGATATACCCTGCCAAAATATAAGCAAGCGTCGACTTACCGCATCCAGAAGCGCCCATGACCACGGTGAGCTTACCCGGTTCGACGTCGATCGAGCAGTTCTCCAACACCACGGTCGGTTCGCCGCCCTTTCTCGCAAAGGACTTGTTCAAATTGTCGGCACGGAGATGACCGCTACCAGGAATGGTACTCATCGGTTACCCTCCACTCAGTTGGCCGAATTCCAAGGCATCATCTTTCGTTCAACGATGTCGACTATCAGTGTCGACAGGTACCCGGCTATTCCAATCGAGATCATCCCGATGAGTACCACAGGCCCGGTATGACTGACGTACCCTTCCCAGGTGAGTCGACCCAGCCCGCTATCACTCGCGATCATCTCCGCCGCAATCACGACGTTCCATGTCACAGCGATACCGAGCGTCATGCCGACCGCGATTGATGGAATCACGGACGGGACAATAATGCGCCTGAAGATCGTTGCGCGGCTGGCGCCTAGCGATTGCGCCAACCACATGTGTTCTTTCTTGATCCCGCGCACGGCGTCATGGACGTTGATGACGATAATGAAGAACGCGCCGATGAATGTGATGAAAACGATGCTCAGTTCCGTGGTCGGCCAGAAAAGAATCGACAACGGCACCCACGCGAGGGGCGGTATTGGCCGCAACAGTTCGATTACGGGGTAGAAGAGAGCGTTCATCGTTGGTCGAGTACCTAGCAACAGCCCGAGTGGAATCCCCAGTAACTGCGCTATGGCAAACCCGTAAAATACGCGCTCGAAACTCACTACCCAGGATGCCCAGTAGCGGGACGAGAACATGTAATCGGCTACGAACGCGTTGGCAACTTCGAGGGGCGATGGAATTTGCGCAAATCCGCCAATTTGTGCCCGAACCAAAATATCCCAAAGTATGAAGAAGCCTATTACCGCTGAGGCGCCGCGCCAGTCCGGCGCTTTCAACCGGCGCCATCGCGATCGAAGTGCGCGTCCCGTCGCGGTTTTTCCGGGACCCGCTGATTTTAGGTCTTGTCCTACCGCACTCATTATATCGCACCTCCTCTAGGCTTGTTCCCGTTCACCACGTTCAAAAGCCTTTTTCGCTTCCTCATGTACAGTTTCTGAAAGCTGAGACTTCAAGTCCTGAAACTCTTCGCTGGCGAGCATCTCCGCGGTACGGGGCCGCGGCAAATCTACATTCAGTGATTTCTTGATCGTTCCTGGGCGCGAAGTCATCACCACAACCTTGTCAGCCAGAAATACGGCCTCTTCGAGATCGTGCGTGATGAATATGATGGTCTTTCTGCAAACGTGAAACATCCTCAGCAAGTGCCGATGCATGGTGGTCTTGGAGACCGTATCCATCGCGCGGAATGGCTCATCGAGCAGAAGAATCTTCGGATCGTTCATCAGAGCGCGTACGATCTCGACCCGTCGCTGCATGCCTGACGAAAGTTGGGCAGGATAGGAATCGGCGACACGATCCAATCCCCCGCACTTGTTCAACAGGCTCATCGCTTTTTCTCGAGCGTCACTCCGCGAAAGCTGCCTTTGGATTACCGGCCCGTACATGACGTTGTCCGCAACCGTTTTCCAGGGGAACAGCGCTCCATTCTGAAATACAACCACTCGATCGGACCCAGGACGCGGCGCGGTGCCGGGAGTCGCCAAAGGTTCACCATCAAGCACGATTTGTCCGCTTGTAATATTGTCGAAGCCGGCAATTGCGTTCATGAGCGTGGATTTGCCGCAACCGGAAGGACCCACAATTGCCAGAAAGTCCCCAGCTTCCACTTCGACGTTACAATTCTCGAGAGCCAGTACGGCGGCACCTTTTGGGTCGTAGGTCTTGCCGACATCCCGAATCGAAAGACGCCCTATGGTGGGCCGTTCTGCAATCGGCTCGGACGCTGCGGGGCGTTGATCCACGGCTGCTGCAGTATCCACGGTCATTTGGGTCAACCCTCCATTCCGAGCGCTTGTTCACGCCATTGCATGAGAGACTTTCCGGCCACCCGGATAAGTGCCGAGCTCAAAAATCCCGCAATGCCCAGAGTCGCCATACCGATGACGATGGTCGGGAATTGAATCAGGTTATAAGAATCGAATACGAGAAACCCGAGCCCGTATTGCGCGGCAATCATTTCACCAGCAGCGAGAGAGAACCAAGCTGCGCCCATCGCGATTTGAAGGCCGGTAAAGATGTGTGGCAGCGCTCCGGGAACAACTACGTTTTTAAGAACATCGTACGGAGTGGATCCCAGACACATCGCTGCACGGAAATAATCCTTGTCAATGGATCGTACACCGACAAAGGTGTTCATCGTCGTGGCGAAGAATGCCACCAGGAACGTGACGAAGATGACTGCGAATTCGGGTTTGGCGAACAACAAGATCGCAACCGGCACCCAGGCCAGCGGAGGAATAGGCCGCAACAAACCGAACAAAGCCGAAGCGAATGCGTTGAAGCGGTCACTCCAACCCATCATGATACCCAGCGGAACACCTAAAGCGACAGCCAGCAGGAACGCCGCCGTGGCGCGATACACGCTGTACATGATATGCACGTAGTACGGTTTGGTAAAAATCGAAATGCCGTATACCGGGTCTGGGTTGAACCATTCGGATACGACTGCCACCGGCCCGGGCAACCGGTTGAAAGCAGCGATGGGTAACCAGTTCGTGCTTCCGTACCAAAACAACAAAGCCAACGCATATCCAGCCCACATCAGCCAGAAGCGTTTATTCTTCATCCAACCGGTCATGAATCGGTCCTCTAGTTGATGACGAAACAGCCGAGTCCCCGGCTTTAGGCGCCATGCGCACTGCGCCGTGCTAGAAGCAGGTTTTGTGCCACCACCTACTGCACAAGGAAAACCGATAGTTACGATACATTTGAACTGACATCCGCGAATCGGTGTCCCAGATCGCGACAGACCGCTGTGTCAGATCCGTACAGGTGAAGGACCGAGCGGGGTCAGATCAAAACGGACGTTTTGTTCGGGTGGAGAAGAATAACAGTATGAGAAACCGGTCAGTCCAAGCCGAGTTTCCGCCGCAGAGTCGAACGACTGATTCCCAATGCCTTGGAGGCGGTGACCTGGTTACCGCGATATAGCGTCAGCACCCGACGAATGTGGCGTAAGGTCATGTCTTCCAGCGCCAGCCTGCTGTCCTTCGGATCAGACTCGAAGAGCTCGACTGCCGGGGCGAGTTCACCCGGATAGTTGTCTAAGTAGATATCCGAATCTTCGATTGTCGAGCTTTTCGCAAGCGCTACTGAGCGCTCGACCACATTCTCCAACTGGCGTACATTGCCGGGATAATCGTACAGCAGGAGTTTCTGCAAGGCCGCTGAACTCAGGCGGATTTGAATTCCGGTCCGCTTCTCATGCTCGGCGACCGTGCGTTCGATCAATGGCTGTAAATCTTCTGGGCGTTCCCGTAGAGGCGGAACATTGATCGGGACAACGTTGAGTCGGAAAAACAAATCGGCTCGGAATAGCCCGTTTGCAATCATCTCCTGCAACTCCCGATTGGTCGCTGCAATAATCCGCACGTCTACATCGATCGACCTTACCCCCCCGACCGGGCGCACTTGCCCTTCCTGTAGAACGCGCAACAGCTTGGTCTGCAGTCGAGGGCTGATATCTCCAATTTCATCTAGGAACAATGTGCCACCGTGGGCCTGTTCAAACAAACCCTTGGTACTCGAAGTCGCGCCCGTGAACGCGCCTTTGGCGTGTCCGAACAATTCAGAATCCAGGAGATCATCCGGGAGCGTGCAACAGTTCACTGCCAGGAATGCACCTTTCGACCGACGACTGCTGCGATGCAACGCTTGCGCGACCACTTCCTTTCCTGTTCCCGTCTCGCCGGTGATCAACACTGGCAGGTCCAACTCACGTATTCGATGAATCATGTCCAGAATATTGCGCATTTCCGGACTCTTGGCGACCACCTCGCGTTGCCCGCGAGCCACCGCTTCCGCGCGCAAGCGCGCGACCTCTTCTGTCAAGCGCCGTTTTTCGAGTACTTTCTCTACCCGAATCAGGAGTTCTTGCGGCTTCACGGGCTTTGTAAGGTAGTCAAATGCTCCGAGACGGACGCATTCTACGGCGCTCTCGATCGAGCCATATGCGGTCATAACGATGCAGCCGGCAGGATGGTCAATTTCCCGTAGAAACGAGATCAGTTCGGTACCTTCTGCGCCTTTCAGCTTCAGATCGGTGATGACCACATCGATTTCACGCTCGCTCAGTATCGCTTTCGCTGCAACCACATCTTCTGCAGTCGACGCGCTATACCCCTCTGTCTTCAAGAACAGGGACAGCGTTTTTAGAATCGAGCGCTCGTCGTCTACGATCAATACTTCTGTCATAGGCTCAGACCTGCTTCAGATCGAATGCCATTTCCGTCCCGTTCCCCGACTTCGTGTCGATATGCAGTTCCGTACCATGTTGGACGAGAATTCTTTGCACGATGGACAACCCGAGCCCGGTGCCGTCCTCACGTCCAGAGACGAATGGGCGTGTGAGTTTGTCACGCAACTCAGCTGGCACGCCAGCCCCCGTATCCCGCAAACCGATTTTCAGGCGATCACCGCTTTCGGCGGTGAATACCGTAACCGTTCCGCCATCAGGCATCGCCTGAACGGCGTTAAGCATCAGATTCCATACGACCTGCCTCATTTGGTCGCCGTCGCAATAAACCTTCTTCAATCCGGGACGGAAATCGAGCTTGATTTGGACACGGGCGTCAGGATCTTCGTTACTCAATGCAAATGCTTCGGCGGTCTCCCGCAATAGAGCGTCCGCGTCATGAGGCGAGATCTCAGCCGGTTTCAACCGGGCAAAATTGAGAAACTCCTCTAGAATTCTTTGCAATCGTCTGGTTTCATCGTCGACAATCTCGATCACGTTGCCGCGCTCTTCGTCCGTCACCTTTTCATTGCCGAGCAATTCAAGCGAATTGATGATACTTGAGAGGGGATTTCGGATCTCGTGGGCAATACTTGCTGAGATTTCGCCGACACACGCCAAGCGCTCGGCTTGAAGCCGCCGATCCTGTTCATCCTGTAGCTGCCGGGTTATATTCGCGAGAGCCTCCTCGGTTTGCTTCTGTGCGGTGATGTCCACATGCGTCCCGACGATCCGGTATGGCTGGTTGTCACCGTCCCTCAATGTTTGTCCGCGGCTCAGAATCCAGCGGTACGATCCGTCCGCATGCCGCAACCTATGAATACTTTCGAACTTCCCGACGTTACCCTTTATGTGTTCATCCAGCCCGCGCAGTACGCTTTCGCGGTCGTCCGGATGTAACCGCTCGCGCCACTCATTCGGGTCATCGCTTATCTGATAGTCTGCGTAGCCCAGCATTTCTTTCCATCTCGGCGAGTAATAAACAGTTCCGTCACGCAAATCCCAGTCCCATACACCATCGTTGGCGCCCCGCATTGCGAGATCAAACCGCTCCTCACTCTGCGCAAGCCGATCATAGGAATGTTGCAGGGTAGCGCACATTTCATTGAACGCATTTACGACGTCATCCAGTTCGTCGGGTGGATCATCGACGGAATGGGTTCTGTGCAAGGCGATAGCCCCTTCAGGTGCTTCCAGGCGCTTTCGGCGGACCGAACTGGAAATCTGCGCCAGATGCCGGCCTACCAGCCACTGAAACAGCAAAAGCATGAACGTGGCCACGAGAAACGTCTTGACCGCTTGGGCGCCGAAAATCACCAATATCTTATCGTAAAGTCGTCGGTACACCGCATCCAAGCTGGCTACTACATGCAACGTACCGAGGTCAACATTGATATCCCGGTACGGATGCCTGAGAGGAAACGCTTGCCGTATCAGATCGCGGCCCTGATCTGCTCCGACTGATATCATTGCCGCGTCATTGACTTCGATCTCCAGATACTGCATGTCCGGCAAAGCGCGGATACCTTCGAGCTGCGCGCGCAATTGCTCATAATCCATAGTCCAAATGCTCAACTCGATGCTTTGCAGATAACTATTTTCGATCTGACCCATGCGGGATACGATCGCTTCGACGTCATGCGAATAGTCGAGATACAGCTGAAGCGCGGTGGCGAAGAAAGTGACGACCGAGCTGAAGAGCAACGTGTAAAGCACCATGCGCGGCGCAAGGCGGCGCCTGTGACTCTTTGCTTCATCGGCTGTGGGAAACGGGAGGGTCAGGGTAGACATTTTTCACGGTCTCCTGGAATAAGCGTGCGTATATCCCTGAGGTCTTCAAATCCCGCAGAGTTTCTGATACGGCATCAACCAATTCTGCGTGTCTCTCATGCAGATATAGATACATGGGAGTCGACGCAAGTGGCGGCTCCAGGACGTTGAAATCTCGGAGACCGATCTTTTTACACATCGCATAACCGCTGAAGCGGTCTATTACCGCCACCTCGGTCCGCCCTTGTTTGAGCAACATAAACAAATGTTTTGGATCTTTGACTCGCACCAGCCTGGCAGATGTCGTGATGTTGCGCTCCAGGATCTTCCACCCCGTCACGATTGCAACGCTGAATGGCGTCAGACTCTGCCAATCCGCGGTATCAAAGCGCAATCGTTTCGTGAATGCGACAAAGTCAATATCGAGGATCGGTTCCGGGACCCGGACCAGATGTGGATATTCTTTTATCAGCCCTGGTATCCGGGGTCCGTCCCCGTCGTCGACACCTGCGTTGGCAAGCATCAGCGCGCGCTCCGCTGGCGGCGTCTGCACCGTGATGCTGTAGCCGACCGGCCTGAACATGAGCCGCGCCAGCCGATCGAAGAATCCGTTGCCGCCCGAAATCGGCGGCCCGAACGCGGTATTGATGTAAAGGGAGCGCGATTCCGTCCTGATGGTCCCCGCGCCTCCGAACGCAGTGCCGATCAGACTGAAAGTAGCCAGGCCGAGGAATCGCCGGCGAGATCGTTGGGGCGTATGCATCAGGACAGACCCAAGCTTATACTCCGTCCGCTACTATGGATCGCAAGCGATGCGATAATCCAGTCCACCCGATTATTACCACTATACGCGGTTGTTGGGAATCACTGCCAATTCGAAACCCCACAAACGTCCATCTTGCGGTGCGATTAAGCAACGGCGCTGGGTCGCGCGGTCGTCCGCGCAGCACCCGGGCAACGATCAAGGTCGCTTGCCGGCGCCCAGGCGGCGATCCAACTCCCGCACCCAGTCCGGGTCGTCGGCTTTCTCATCACCCACCGGGGCGGAGAAGGCATCTGAAACCAGCGTGTCAACGTTGTCTCCGGTAAGGCTGCGAAGGAACGCCACCAGGTCCGCACGTTCCTGTGCGCTCAGCCCCAACGGGCGCATCAACGGATCCAGATTCTCGTTTGGAAAACCGCCCTTGTTATAGAAATCCACGACGGCATTCAACGATTCCATGGAACCGTCATGCATGTAAGGCGCGGTCAATGCGATATTACGCAGTGATGGTGTCGCGTAGCACCAGCGATCATCAGGGTTTTCGCTCACTTCATATCGCCCCAGATCTGCCAAAGCCGGCTCCGCTACCGGGTCGATCACGGTGTCTTCGACATCGACGATCACGCCTGGCGCCAAAATTACCTTGTGGCTACGCGGCGCATCGGAAAGCGAGCGCTCGACGCCGACGCCGGTGTTATGGAACTGGTTATCGGTAAACAGCGCATGGCGTTCCCCTAATGTATGACAAGCCGCACAGTTGGCCTTGCTGCGGAAAAGCGAGAAGCCTCGTTTCGCCGCCTCTGTCAGCGCCTTCTTGTCGCCGCCGTAGTACCAGCGATCGAAGGGCGAATTTGCTGACAGCAGCGTGCGCTCGTAACTAGCCAGCGCCATACCCAGCGTTTCCATGGTTGGGCCGCGACCGAATGCCTGCTCGAAGCGTCCCTGATAATCGGGCAGGACCTTGATCTTTTCGAGCACCGCAGCGAAGGACGGATTCCCCATCTCCCGCCGATCGAGCAATGGCCCCCATATCTGCTGCTCAAGGTTCTGCTCGCGTCCATCGTGGAACAGAGAAGTCCGGTAGGCGACGTTGTAAATAGTGGGCGCATTTCGGCGGCCGCTGCGCCCTTCGATGCCGACCGCAGTGGCCAACTCGTTGTTGGTGAAACCCTGTTCGGGGATGTGACACATCGCGCAGGACTGCGTCTCATTTTGAGACAAGCGCCGATCATAAAAAAGCTTGCGTCCAAGCTCGACTTTGTCACGGGTGACTGGATTGGCTGCGGGTACTGGGACTTGGGGCAGCCCCAGCGGCGGCTCTTTTATCAGCTGCATCAAATTGGCAGGGACGCCTTGCCTCGACTCAAGACTCAGGGAGCGGGTCTGATAGTGGGATGTTTCGTAGCCGTGCTTGAAATCGCCAGGCGCCGACAAGGCGGCTGGCATCCCCAACAACAGACACAGGGCGGCCGGAACTCGCCACTTGGATCCTTCACCGATGTGCATCTTGTCGTCCAGACGGACCTTTGTCTCCGTTCGGATCGCCGACCGGCTCGGCTTCGGCGTCAGCCACCAACGCGGCGATGTTATCCCCGGTCAACGATTTGAGGAACGCAATCAAATCCTGCTTTTCCGCTTCACTCAGACCGAGTTTATGGATGCGGGGGTCGAGTTCTTCGTTGGGGTAACCGCCGTGGTCGTAATAGTCGATCACATCCGCCAACGTCGCCAGAGACCCGTCATGCATGTAGGGTGCCGTCAGCGCAATGTTTCGCAACGACGCCGTCTTGTACTTCCATCGATCCGCCGGGTTCTCGGTGACTTCATACAAGCCTAGATCCCCTTTGGGCTGAGCGGAAACCGAGTCCACAATCGCCTTCTCGACTTCCAGTTCAACGCCGGGCGCCAAATGTACGGTGCGCTTGCCCGTTTCCTTCTTCATGGTGTTGTACCAGCCGAGCCCGGTATTGTGCAGCAACTGATCGGTAAACAAAGCATTGCGCTCGCCCACCCGATGACAGGAAGCGCAGTCTGCCTTGCCGGTGAATAACGCAAAACCCCGTTTGGCGGATGCGCTCAGGGCATCGGCCTCGTGGCCGTAGTGCCAACGATCAAACGCGGAGTTTCCCGATACCAGACTGCGCACGTAGGTCGCCAACGCCATGCCAAGGGTTTCCATGCTCGGCCCGCGTCGGAAAGCCGCCTCGAACAGTCCATCGTAATCGGACAACGACTCGATCCGATCGAGTACTACGCCCGGCGCGGGATTACCCATCATGTCCCTGGAAATCAGCGGCACCCACGCTTGACGGCGCAGCTCAGTCTCGCGTCCATCGTGAAACAGCCGTTGCCAGTAGCCGGCATTGAGCACTGTGGGTGCGTTTCGCCGGACGGTCCGTCCCTCGATACCCACCGCGGTGGCCATTTGGTTGTTGGTAAAGCCTTGCGCCGGGATATGGCACATGGCACAGGATACGGTGCCGTTGAGTGATAGCCTGCGATCGAAAAACAGCTTTCGTCCGAGTTCCAGTTTGGCGGGCGTAACCGGATTGTCTACAGGTACCGGTACGGGAGGCAACCCCAGACCCGGACGGCTCACGTTTTCGAGCAGATCCACCGCAGGTCGCGGGCGCGGCGGCACGTCTTCGGACCGCAACAAGCCCTGCTCATCCATCAATACGGTGCGGATGTCATTCAACAGCACGTCCGGATGCAGGAACGAAACACTGTAGATATTGCGGATACGCCCTTCGCGATCGATCAAGAATACCCGCAAGATATGTGAGAATGTTCCGGTCCACTTGCCCTGCTCGTCGTAGAGCTTCTGCACGTTCTGTCCGTAGGCATCCAGAATCGGGGCAAGCTGCTGCTCGGAACGTGTGGTGAGAAACCGCCACTCCCCGCCTTTGTCCTTGAAATTACTACCGTACAGGCGCATCACCCCTGGCGTATCGTGATCGGGATCGAAGCTCAAACTGAGTAACCGAACTTTGCCGGCCAGCTGCGGGTCTTTCAGCACCCGCTTGTAGATTCGGTGAAGCACGAACGTGGCCAGCGGACAGCCATTGACGTCGCTGCAGGTGCTGTATATGAAGCTCAGCACCACGATTTTGTCTCCCAGCAGGTCGCTAAGCTGCGCCGGCTCGCCGGAGGAAAGCAATACTTGACCGCCCGGAGCCTGCTTCAACGGCGGCAGACGGTAGGTCCCGGCCTTCGGTGCTTGATAGTTGAGCTCCCCATAGCCGGGCGCTAGTACCTGCGCTTTGGCGCTCGGTTGCGCTTGCGCCAAACCGGCGCCGACCATAAGAACCAGAATCCACAACAGTCTACTTAGACACATCCTTTCTCGGTCTCACCTGCACGGCGACCGCGCATCGCGGCGGTCGCTGAGAATATATGGGGTCGCGGACGCGGGATCTGCCCCGTGCCGCGACCCAAGGTCAGATCAATGCGCGCGGGCGAGTTTGCGATCGTCCGCGGGTGCTTTCTGCGAGTACAGCGAATAGGCCCCAAAACGCATCTGATGCGGGCGCCCCAGCTTCTTGTCGTAGAAGTTGATCTCGAACTTCTTCACCAGCTCCTTACCGTTCCAATCGTAGGCCGAGAAGTACTGGTCCAGGTTCTCACCCTTCTTGTCCCAGTTGCCCAACAGCGAACTGGTGAAGTACACCCGGCTGCCGTCCCAGCTCGACGAGGCCATGTTCACCTGCTTGCCGATCTGCTTCTCGTATACCTGCTTCGGGTTGAACGGATCCGAGATGTCAAACAGCCGTGCTTTGCCGTCCATGAACGTGTCCACCCACAGGTGGGTGTCGTCCGAACTGATGGAAATGTCCACCGGCAACGGGATCTTGGATGGATCGCCGATGTCGGCCACCGCCTTCGCCTGCCATTCGCCACCCTCGTCCTCGTAGATCAACCAGATCTTTGAAGTCAGGGCCGTGGTGGTAAAGCAGTAGTTGTGGTTCGGCCCCCATGCACAGCGCACTTCCAGCGGCGCGCCCGGCACATCCATCACCTTCTTCGCCTTGCGTGAATGCAGATCCCAGACCACCACCGTGTTGCCAAAGCGCTTCATCGCCTCTTCGTCCTTGAGCATCTTGCCGAAATCCATCATGTAGTTCGACCAGCCGGTGAACGAAGAAGTCACCATGACGTTCAACCGCGGCAATGCACGAATATCGTATCCGTAACCGTCGGCGAACTTGCCCGTCTTCGTCGCGCCGCGCAGATTATCGTCGGTCGGCATCCAATGGGTCGTCACGTACTCGCCCTCATTGGTGTACTCCACCAGCGCCGTGCGACCACCGTGGTCTTTGTTGTTCGACAGCCCCGAAATGATCATCCGACCCGGCAAGGCGTACGTCGTGTGCGGACCCACCACTCCCCCGCTCTTGGCCACAAAGTTATCGATCACTTTATGCAGCTTCGGTTTGCGCGGATCAGTATGCACATCGAATACGAAAATCTTGCTCGTATCCAGACTCGCCGCCCACAGGTACTTGCGATCATCCGTCAGCCCCGAGTGGTGTGCCTCGTTGCGACCGCCCACCGACACGGTATCCACCACCTGGCCATAGGTCTCGGACTTCGGATTGACGTCCACTGTCACCAGCTTGTCCTGACCGTCCCCAAGGCCCTCTACGCCCAGGGTCCACACGTACACGTAATCCTCCTGACCCACGATCTTGGCCATGTATGGCGAACATGCGGTCTCATCCGCGTAACTGGCGGTCGACGTCACAACGCCCACCGCCAGCGTGCCCAACGCCGCAAATGCCGCCGCAGCTATGTGCTTCTTCAGCCGTGACTTGATCATCTCTTCTCTCCTCCAAACCTGGTTTGCTCAGTTCGTTCTAGTTTCGGCCACAGTTCTGCCCGCCGCGATCCGTTGCTACATTGGCCGCGCGCGCGGTCCCTCGAATCGTTTTCGAGCTACTGCTACGTGAGCAAGATCTGGGCCATAGGTGCGATCAAGCTCCCGGTCCGCATCGAAGCCCTTGAAAGCCTCATGATCGCCACCCATTAGGGGATGAAACCCTTCTCGCGCTGGGGCTTCATAGGGCGCATCGGAAACTGAACCGGTGGCACTTGTTTCATAAAGGTGACAGAAAGGAGCGTCACGTGGCTCCGCAACAGTACATGAACGTTAGATATCGCTAATATGTGCGGCGTAGGCAAGCTACCGAGATTCGGGCACGCCACCGTGGCATGCTACTTGCTGCTGTCTATGCGGCCAGATCCGTAGACTGAGTGTCGCTTATGTCACCGATACGCTCCACACTGCTGAGAGTCTTGTTTTGTCTCTTGTGTTTCACATCAGGGGGTGGCCACGCGACCGAGCGCGCGTCGGCCGCACCCGGCGGGGATTTCACGCTGACACGTACTGACGGGACGCAACTTTCATTGGATATGTTGCGGGGCAAAATCGTCGTACTGGCGTTCGGTTACACCTCATGTCCTGATGTCTGCCCCACCACACTGTCCAGTGTTAGCGCGCTGATGCGAGCCCTCGGTGCGCGCGCCGAACAGGTGGTCCCGCTGTTCGTATCGGTGGATCCGCGCCGCGACACGCCTGAGAAGTTGCGTGATTATGTCAAGTATTTCAACCATGCGATCATCGGGTTGACCGGCACAGAGCCGCAATTGAGAAGCCTCGCCGAACAATATGGCACGTATTTCCGCTACGAAGGCGATATGAGCGCCGGCCGTTACGAAGTGGATCATAGCGCCAACATCTTTATCATCGATCGGAACGGTCAGCTCGCACGGATTATTCCCTTCGGTATGCCGACGTCGCAGCTCATCGAATCAGTCCAGGATGTGCTCGCGGAGAAGACAGACACCTCGAACCTCGCGAATGACGCTCGCAAATAAAATCAGCTGAACTGCGCTGCGCCAGCGTGCCGATATGCGGTGCAGTACTTGGTGCTTGGCGCGCCCCAATTTGACAGGTGCGGTCGAGGCGAATCCTCCAATGTCGATGTCTCAATGCGACTCAGCGCTTCTCCCTCGCGTGGTGTACCACGATCTGCTCGCCGACATCGACCCAAAGCAGATCCACCCCTTCGATCACCGGGCAGTCGCAACGAGCCCTGAGCTGCTTGAGGACCTGCTCGGGCTCGACACCGAATAGCACCCAATGGGTCAAGACTGTCAGCCGTGGTTGCGTCTGTGCGAGCACCTTTGCCAGGCCCGAGGGTTGCGTGTGGTACCCGAGGATCCGTTTTAGGCGAGGATTGTGTGCTGTGAGACCCTCGCGGGCAGCCGCTACTTCGTGAATGAGCAGATCCGCGTTGCGCGCGTGTTCAATCAGACTCGCCGAGGGGCTCGTATCTCCTGAAATCAACACGCTTTGGCCGCCGTAATCCACTCGGTAGCCCAGTGCCGGGCGCACTGAACCGTGGTCGACGCGAAACGCGCTGACCCGAACGTCGGCGTGTTGGTAGACCACTCCTTCGTCCACGTCCGCGCCCTCCAAAACTCCCGCGGCCGGATCTAGACCGAATTCGACTTCACTGCGCACTTTGCGGTCGAAGGCATATGCGGCTTGGAGATGCCGGACCATACGTGTGGTGCCAATGGGGCCAGACACGTGCAATGGCCGCCGACGCTGCCAAATCCACCCCGTAAGCCACAGGTCTGGCAGGCCCACGATGTGATCGGAGTGCAGGTGGGTAAGAAAGACCCGATCCACGTCTCCAGGCGCGTAACCCGCCTGCCAAAGCCGAGTCACTACATTACGGCCACTGTCGAACAGCAGCCGCTGACCGCCCGCTTCCACCATCACTGCCGCCCCGGCGCGCGCCGGATCGGGCCGAGGCCCCCCCGTACCCAGCAGCACGACCTTGATCACCTCCGCATCGACCGTGCCTGAAGAAGCCAAGGCACAAAAAAACACGATCGCAGCCACTATTCGCATAGACTTCCCCCATCGTGTTCACCGCCTGCTGTCAAGCAAACCACATACCAAACTGCCGCAGCGCCTTCCGATCCCGAGATAGCGTCCCAGCATGAGTACACAGTGTTACCCCCCGCTCGTCACGCCTGTGCGGATGCGGCACATGGCTAATGACTTAACCCATTGTTTTCAAGTGCGTGTTTCCTTGGCACAAGGTTTGCCTCGAATTGTGAGCTAAACTCATTGCGATCGCCCCTCTGGCGAGCGCCCCTTGGAACATGTTAAGAGGAACCCAATGGCATCCGAACAGATCAGCATCATGGTGGTTTCCGAGTCTCGCGAACGACTGCAGATGGCCGCGATGGTGGCCTCAGTGGGCGCAGTGAGCGGGCACCCGGTCACCGTATTCCTGTCCATGAATGCACTGCCTTACTTCGCACGCAACGCCGAAAGCAAAGCGCCGGCGGAAGGACGTGTTGGTGAGTTGCTGGAACAGAAGAACGCGCCACCGTTCCTGGAACTGTTCCAGCAGGCAGTAGAGTTGGGGGACGCGCGCGTATGTCCCTGTTCCATGGCTATGGATATTCTCGGGCTCCGCAAGGACGACTTGGCGCCCTACATCGACGAGCCCCTGGGACTCACCCGCTTCCTGGACGACGCCACCGGCGGACAATTCTGGACCTTTTGACGGGAGCGACACAGTGAGCGAAAAAACGGTTATCGATGCCCGTGGCACCTTTTGCCCCGGACCACTAATGGAACTCATTGCTGGTATCAAGCAGGCTGAGGTGGGCGAAGAGTTGGAAGTCCTCTCCACTGACGAAGGCTCCGCCAACGATATCCCTGAATGGGTGAACAAAGTTGGCCACGAAATAGTAGAAAACTTCCAGGCCGATGGCGTATGGCACGTCGTCGTGCGAAAAACAAAATAATCGCCAATCGAGCCACAGGAGGAATCACGATGAAGATATTGATCGTAGGCGGCGGAATGGGTGGCACCATCCTGGCTAACAATCTCGCCCGGCGTTTGCACTCGGAACTCGAGCGCGGCACAGCTCAAATCACCATGCTGTCCGCCAGCGAACGTCATATGTATCAACCGGGCCTGCTTTACGTGGCTTTCGGCCGCATGGCACCGGACGAGCTGTACCGCGACCAACAGAGCCTTCTCGAACCGGGGATCGCGTTCCACGTGGATCCAGTCGAAACCTTCGCTCTGGATGAGAACCACGTCATCGCCAAGAGTGGCAAGCGCTATGACTACGACATCATAGCAATCGCCACGGGTTCGCGTGCTATGCCGCAGGATATCCCAGGCCTCGCTGAAAACTCCATCAACGTTTATACCGAAGAAGCCGCGTTGAACTTCCATAAGGCGCTGCGTGAGTTCGAAGGCGGCAAGGTCGTGGTCACCGTTGGCGTGCCGCACAAATGCCCAATGATTCCGCTCGAAGTGACATTCATGATGCGCGACTATTTCGCCGAACGGGGCATTCTGGACAAGGTCCAGATACATTACACCTACCCGATCGGCCGCCTGCACAGTCTCGAGCCGGTAGGCAAATGGGCGCAAAAGGAATTCGACCGCCACGGCATCACCTACGAAACGCTGTTCAACATGAAAGAGGTGGACGGCGCAAATAAAGTTCTGCGCAGCGAGGAAGGCTCCGAGACCAATTACGATCTCTTAGTAGCGGTGCCGCCTCATAAGGGCATGGAAGTGATCGAGAGCAACGGCTTGGGCAAGGCGGGTTGGATTCCAACCGACAGACATCGTCTGAACATAGAGGGCCATAAAAACGCCTTCGTTCTGGGCGATACGACCAATCTCCCGATCAGCAAAGCCGGCTCCACGGCACACTTCGAAGCCGAAGCGCTAGCCGAGAATATTGCGTCAACGGTCAAGATCGGCACGGCGGTACGCGACTACGACGGCAAGGTGTTCTGCTTTATCGAGGCCGGAAAGGACAAGGCAACGTATGCCATGTTCAATTACAACAACCCGCCCGACCCGAAAGCCCCGACCAAGGGCGTGCACTGGTTCAAGATGGCCTACAACCAACTCTATTGGGCCAGCGCCCGCGGGCTGCTATGAGGAGGCCATCATGAGTCAACCGCAGGAACAAACGAACGACGCTGAGGAACAATCGGCGACCAACCAGGAACTGCACCGGCTCCTCGCCAGCGCCCGGGACGCGCTCACCGACGACATGGTCACCCGTCTGAGCGCTACCGCAACCGACGGCGTCGATCTCCTGGACCGTATCAACCGAAGCGGCGTGGCTGACGCACTTCCGACTCTGGCGCACATGGTCAAGAACGGCGACCTGCAACGGGTAGCCGGCCTGGCTCGCGTCATGGGCTCAGCTGAAGACGCTTTAACCGATGATATGGTCTCTCGACTGGCTCAAACCGCCGGGGACGGACTCGACTTGTTGGACCGTATCAACCGCAGCGGCATCGGTCGGGCACTTCCTGCGATCACGGAACTGGTCAACAACGGCGATCTGGAACGCTTGGTCGGCTTGGCACGGCTTGCGGGTTCAGCGCAAGATGCGCTTTCGGACGACATTATCAGCCGATTTGCGCTGATCGCCGGCGAACTGATGTGCTTAGTGGACCGGCTGGCACGAAACCCCGGGTTTTTCCGCCTCGTTGAGTTGCTCGGTCGACAAGAGATTCAGACCACGTTGGTCGATCTGCTGGAAGGACTCGGTCGCGCCCGGCAGGAAGCCGAAGATACGCCGCCCTCCAAGGGCGGCCTTTCCGGTGTTTTGAAACTGGCCAAGGATCCGAAAACGCAAGACGCGCTCGTTTTCGTCGCCGCATTCGGGCGGCAACTACGGCAAAAACGTTCGTAGTAGCTGCAGACCGGCGTGCGCGGAGCACCGCGCACGCCGCACACGCAGTGCACACACCTCAACAATTGCGACTCTCTCGTCAGGTCCTGAGAAACAGATCAACGGTCCTCTCGGTGGCAGTTCTGTTTCGCCTTCGCCAGCACGGACTTTGACAGGCCATGAGGAAGTACAGCATCTTGTGCACCCTGCAGCGCTGCTGGCGGGATTCCCGGTAGACTTCTTCAAAGGCTGCTATTAAGCCCACGGCGCCCCCCGATAGCCAATCCGGCACATTCGTCACGTAGTACTTGAACTGAGCGACACCTGTCGCCAGCTCTTCGCCGACACCCGATTCGCACTTCCATCTTACTACGCCGGTTTGCTTCGCATCCGTCAAACACCCCTATAGCGCCCGCCTCCTTCAGTCGCCCGTACACAGATGCGGATCCGATATGGATACCGGCGAGTAATCCGTAGGCAGAGGTCCCCCTCGGAATGAGCTTGCGAACCCATCTGCCGGTGTTCATCTCTCGTGACTCCTGTGTCGCATCGTGACCCGTTTGCGTGACGTCTGCGGCGTAGTTTACAGCTCATCAACCACAACCGGTCGCCGTAATTAGTTTGAACCTGTGTGCAGGCGACAAAAACCTCCTCTAGATTCCGCGTGTTATGAAGTCACGCCGAAGTAACGCACGACCCGGCACAAATCTAACGGTTTGTTGCATAACCTGGCATGCGGTCTGCTCTTGTCCTTCTACCCGAGTCCGCCATTGAAGTGCGAAACGGGACCATTATTCCAATCACCGCCCGAGTTGAGGAGTCACCGATGAGCGCTACGCCAGAGAGCACAGTCCCAAGTTCTACAAACGATCGCGTCAAAGCAGCACTGACGCAGACAATGGAAAGAATCCAATCCAACCCCCAAGCGGCCAAACTGGTGTTCCGCTCCGAAACCGAACTGCAAAGCGGGGTACGTTGCACGGCAAAAGTGCGCGACTTCCCGCTCCTGACAATCGACGAACCGCCGGAATTAGGCGGCGAAGACGCCGGCATGAACCCGGTCGAACTTGTACTTGCCGCGCTCGGCACATGCCAGGAAATCATGTACTCCGCCTACGCCTCGGTAATGGGCGTCGAACTCAAAAGCGTCAAAGTCGCTGTTAAAGGATATCTTGATCTCCATGGACTGTTCGCCATGGACGAAAAGATTCCTGCCGGTTACGACAACATTCGTTTCGAGACTTTCATCGACAGCCCCGCAGATGCCGAAACCATTCGTAAACTCGCAGAAACCGTCGAATCGCACTGCCCGGTGCTGGATACCATCACCCGCGCAGTGACCGTGACCGGCAACGTTACGCTCAACGGCACAAAGCTCTGACAGTTGCGAAAAAAACCGCCAGCCGATGGCGGCACCGCTATCCGCTGGCCGGTTTCCGCTAGTTTCGGCCCTCATTCGAACAGAAACGACAGGATTTAAGAGATGAATAATCCATTGAGACTTCGCTTCACGGGGCGGTATCCAGTGCGCGTGTTGTACGCAACCTTGATAACCGTGTTAGCAGGGAGCGTCCACGCAGCCAACTACGGTACCGACCTGAACCTCACCATGATGCCGGCTGCCGGCGGTATGGGTGGCGTCGGTATCGCACGTCCACAGGACACTTCGGCCGCCGTATTCGGGAATCCCGCCACCCTGGGTCAGTACGACGACGGGACGCATTTCTTGTTCGGTGCCACGTTTTATCACCCGGACGTCACGGACACCCACGATGGAAGTGCAACCGGCACGGCCTGGTCCGGCGATTCCGATGCAAGTGATTACCTGCTGCCGAACGTCAGCATCGTCCAGCCTCTGGGAAACGGCATGACCCTCGGGGTCGGCTTGACGCCCGTGTCCGGTATCGGATCTGACTTCCGGACCGCGCCCGGTAGTCTCAGTCCCACAGCCGAGCTGATTCTGTTCGGCGCCAATGCGGGGCTTGCGTACAAACTCAACGACCACTGGAATGTGGGCGGTATGCTGACGCTCGGAAGCGGTTACTTACAAGTCGGTCTGCTGGAAAACGGCTCTTCTGTGCATGGTTACGGGATCAGGGCGACCCTCGGTACCACTTATGAAGTCGGGCCCACCACGTTGGGCGCCTACTATCGAAGCCCCCTTTCTATCAAGTATGAGAACGCCACCAAATACTCCGCTACCGGTTTTTATGACCTCACGGTAGAACAACCGCAAGAAGTCGCGCTGGGCATCGCGAACTCATCCCTCATGAATGGAAATTTGCTGATCGAAGCCGATGTTACTTGGAAGAACTGGGAACAGGCCGATTTCTATCAGGACATATATAAAGATCAGACGGTCTTTGGCCTGGGTGCTCAGCTAACGCAGGGAAAATTCAAGTGGCGCATCGGGTATAGCTACGCTGACAGCCCTATCAAAGGGAACGTCGGTTCCAGTGTCGGTGAGGCCACTTCTCTCGTTGCCGGCGGCTCCACAGTGCAACTCAATCCAACATTGGTTCGCTATCTACAAGCCACCAACGCAGAGGTCATCTGGAAGCATCAAATCACGGCAGGCATTGGATATGCCTTGAATAACAACTTTCACATCGACGTCCATGCTGCCACAGCATTGAAAGAGGACGAACAGATCGGTGGAACCAAGGTCGAAGCCAGCGCTTGGCAGTTCGGTGCCGGACTAAGCTGGACGTTTTGATTGACGTGGCTGCGGCGGCTTGGTCATCGTTCCAAGCCGCCACTCCACCATTCAGTCGCATCGCCCATATCGGATTCCCCTCGCCGTACGTATCGACCGTGAAATTGCTCCATTTGCTGTTATTGAAGTGAGAATGCGTTCAATATGATGCCCTGATCGCTACCTGTGCAACCAATCTCGCCTCTGATCGAAAACACAAGGAGAGCACCTGGCTGATCGAGATCGCGGATTTGGCCCGGGAGCGTGTCGGTGAGGTTTTTTTATCGCAATTCCCGAACCCACTGACTCCGTCGCCAAGAAATCAACCCTTCGGAGTTATCGAATCCGCCAACGTGGTGCGTTAATTTCTCTCAGCGGTGGGTAGTATGAAAGTCGCAACCAATACCGGGCTTCTGAACAGGCCTGAACTTATCAATGACGATCTGTATGAGGCGGGTTGGCTGCCTCGAATACAGCCGGACGAAGACGCCGATATCGCTGGACTCACGAACGCAGAGAAATCTCTGCACGTCTGCTCCGGCGCCTAGGGAATTGCGTCATCGAGCCCTACGGCGCGGAGCTCGCAAGGACACGAACAGCGGGTAGAACAGCAAGCATTCCCTACTCCACAATCGCTTGCGCACTATTACGCCATAGCGGCACCGCCTTCAGATTCCGCGGCGGACACCGCACTTGCGATCCGGTTCCGCGCCTGTTTGTCGCGGCCCTCGTCGCCCACCCGGTGGCCGCCGTTCCGATTCATCGCGTAACGCTCAAATGTGAGCTTGACCAAAACCGTCCGGTTTCACGGATGATAGAAAAATGGTGCCGACAAACCCACCTTGTCGTGCTGCGTCCATTCCACGTCGTAATCTTTGAATTGCGCCTCCGTCGAAGCGGAGATCCGGACCGGATTTCCCGGGGAAACGGCCAGCGGATGGTTGGAAACCATGACGGCGCCACCATCTTCTCCTGCCACCGCCTCCGTCACGTTCTTGCCGATTCCTGGAATCTCAAGGACGTGCGTGCCGTTCTCTTTCTTGAATTCGATCGGCACATTTTTAACCCCCATCAATTCGCCGACCAGACCCGCCAAAACCGCAGGGTGCCCACCCACTTCCCCGCCGAATATCTTTGAGAACGCAGCAGCCTGTGCTTCATCTGCGCGCTCATCTATATACAACGCCAGACGCCAGCCGCCATCGGTCAGCGCGCCGGGCGAGTGCAGCCACGCAGCCACGTTCAGCCCGTCCAAGCTCACATCGCCCATATGACCTTTGTCCACGTGCCAACCCACTAGCGCTTCGCAGAAACCCTGCGTGGGCGGACGTAAAAAAATACAAGGACACACCAAGTCGCAGTTGCAGGACTCGAAATAGTCACCCTGAAGGCTCCAGTCCGATTCGTTTTCCATCGCTTCGTCCTCATATGCTGATTTTCGCGTGTAAGGTGGCGGCATCAAAAGGATGCCAGTGCAATGATGATTCACTAAAGGCTGGCCCCATCATGCCAACCACACCGTCGTTGTTCTACGCACTAGGGCCCTGGGCAGGGCCCTAGTCCTCGCTTCTCACAGTAGGCATTCGTCATTCGCTCACCTATACGTAAAAATACGTGTTTTTTATGCTGCGCCTCCGTTGCATCATCAGACCCCATATCGACGCTGCGTGCAACGATCCCATTGAAGCGAGCAGTCGAGCCAGTGCGGAATGAAAGCGCCATGTCCAACTCGATATCGTTAGCCAAACCAGGATCCTCGAAACTCAGTATTCGAGAATACCTCGTCATCGGCAGCGGCCTGGCCGGCATTGCGCTGGCAGGCTGGGTATACATGTGGCAAATGGCCTGGCCAATGGGCCACATGGAGCGATTTGAGATGTGGATGCCCCCGGCTGCTTCGTCGATCTGGTCGTTCATGGATTTCTTCATGCTCTTTGTGATGTGGTCGACCATGATGGTTGCCATGATGACACCGTCTACTCTGCCGATGGTGGCGATGTTTGCAGCCGTAAGCCGCGGCAAGCGCCGTCGTGAACAGTCGCATACACCGACTTTCATCTTTGTTGCAGGCTACCTTATCGCCTGGACTGGATTCAGTGTAATCGCGACCGTCGCCCAGTGGCTGTTGCATGCTGCGGGTATGCTGAACCCCATGATGAACAGTGCCAGTTACCTACTGAGCGGTTTGGTGCTTATCGTCGCCGGCCTCTATCAGTGGACACCGCTGAAAGATGCTTGTCTTACGACATGCCGCAGTCCATTGGCCTTTCTAATGACCGAATGGAAAGATGGTGCCCGTGGAGCGGTCCTGATGGGGATCCGTCACGGCGTTTATTGCGTGGGCTGCTGTTGGGCACTGATGCTGGTACTGTTCGCCGTCGGCGTAATGAATATGCTTTGGGTGGCACTGATCAGCGCGTTCGTTCTTGCGGAAAAGGTTTTGCCCGCTCCCGGTCCGGTCCGGTTCGCCAGCGGGGTGGGCTTGATCTGTTGGGGCACATACTGGTTAAGCCTATATTTCGCATAGCACTGGCGCCGATCTCGCACATGTGGAAAGCAGCGTTGCTACCGCCGGGCGCTGGGTGCCCGTAGTCAGCCTGCTCCGGCCATGCTTCCTGCAGCAGTCTCGCCGGTTTTGGGTGCCGCTCTTGCGCCCACACCGTGAACGATCCTGCCGTGGCCGTAGGCATCCCTACGTACTCAAACGCGATGCGCCTTGAACCCACTCTTTCGTTATAGCCATTTGAGCGACTTGCCTGTGATATTCCGCTTCTGGAGAAAACCCGCTGCTCCGGCAGCACGCAAGCCGACGCGAGCCTCCTCGAACTTTGGGGGGATGCAAGTTAGAGAACTGCAGATCCGGTTAGAGCTTCTGGTCGACCCGACCCTAAGGACGTACCGCGACATTCACCGGGTGGCGGTGCTTTTGGCGGAGTATAGTCTTGTCGAACAGAATCGCTTTCTGGCATCCGTTGCCAGATTAGCGGCGCAGAACACGGAGTTGGCTTATCGTTTCTGCTGTGCGGCAGTCCCAGCGCTCACAGTCCTCCCTGACCATGCCTGGCATCCATGGCTAGAGGACATTCTCCAGGCGGCCATTCACCATGGCATGGTCGCGGCGGAGGCGCTTATTGACGGCTTTAACGAGCGTGGCGCACGATTAGACGGCGTCCCCGGAGCGGTGTCATTCGCAGAGATCGCGGGGATCATGGAGGTGTTTGTCCGCGGACTCAGCAACCGCCGGTTCCAGCTGACTGCTGGAGAAAGCCCCTTTACGGACACGCAGACGATGTTCTTTCCAGAGCGGGTCGAGCGTTATACGGACCGTGAGGCAAATTTTCGGCTGTTTAAAGCCCACGCAGCACACCAATGGGCGCAAAGCCAGTTCGGTACATGGGCGGTCGACCCCAAGCCGTCATTGGCGTCGTTTCCTGACCCTGGCCGTGCGTTACGCCTGTTTCACAGACTCGAAACCTTTCGCCTGGACGCCTGTATCGTTCGTGAACTGCCCGGGGTCGCACGCGACATGCAGCAGTTTCGTACGGCGGATCACACTCATGTTCACGACTGGCAAGCAGCGGCGCGCGCGCTAGGCGCACCGGAAGCAACCGTGGAAGATAGCCTTTCCTGGGTGCATCGAGTTTACCCTGCTGACAACGACCCACTTCCCGCCGAATATCAAAACGTCCTGGAACCCGCACGGTATGCCCGAGACAATGCAAATATTCACCAGCAGGCGCCTGCGCTGAATGCGTCTGACCCAAAGGAATTGCCCGAGCCATCGAGCGGCGACGCATTTGACGACGCTCCACCCGCAGCACCTACAAAGTCGGACGCGCCTTCAGAAAGCGAGGAGTTTAGGTACGACGAATGGGACCAGGCGCGCCAATGCTATCGCGAACAGTGGTGCCGATTACGAGAACAACCGGTAGCTGCCGAACCTAATGCCTTCCGCGCCCAGACGCTGGACAAATATTCGGCGTTGCTCGCACGTCTTCGGCGCACCTTTGAAGCGCTGCGACACGATCCCAGGCCAATGCGCCGCGAAACCAATGGCGCAGACATCGACTTGGACGCTCTCGTCGAGTCCTTGACTGATTGGCGGGCCGGCATGGAACTGAATGATCGAATATTTATCAGTACGCGTCATGAGCGTGCGAACATGGCCACCCTGTTCTTGTTAGACCTGAGCGCTTCGACCCGCGGCTGGGTGAACACTGTGGAGCGCGAAGCGCTGGTGCTGCTGTGCGAATCCCTTGAACTACTTGGCGATCGATATGCAGTTTACGGTTTTTCCGGACGTGGGCACGAACACTGCACGTCCTATCCCATCAAAGAGTTCCCTGAAGCCTACGGAGAAACCGTATGGCACCGAATCGGCGCCATTGAGTCGCGAGACTACACTCGGATGGGGGTCGCCATCCGTCACCACAGCGCGAAGCTCATGACTGTGGAAGCTCGCACACGCTTAATAGTCGTCTTGTCCGACGGACGCCCTGATGATGAAGGCGGGTATCGGGGCGCCTACGGTATAGAAGACACCCGCAAGGCACTCATGGAGACGCGCCAAGCGGGCATCCATCCGTTTTGCATCACGATCGATGACCATGCTATGGACTATTTACCCCACATGTTCGGGCGCGATAACTTTGTCGTAGTCGACCAGGTCGAGAAACTCCCTTTTCGCATCGGGGAAATCTACCGAAAATTGATCACGTAGACTTCGTAAGCACTATCACCTCGGTCAAAACAATGCGTTTAATGCACCGGATAAATACAGCGTCACGGCGATAATCGCCACTCCAACTGCCATTGCACTCACAAATACCATCGTATTATTTCCGCCACTCTGAGACATCGTTTCGCTCTCCTATGTGAGATCTCTCTGTTCATGCGCCGCTCCGCTCCGGCTTTCAGTCATCGCGGAGCGACAACCAAGCCCAACCGTATTTCCCGCGCGCCCGTCAATGCGCCGAATCCAGCAACTCTCTTAGGTGGGTTCCGACGGCCCGGTCCCCGTTGACCAGCCAACGGCGCAGCGCACTGGCCCCTTCTGTCATGAATAATTGCTCTCTATCTCCCGCCCCGACCGTAGAAAATAGCGTCCGAAAGCTGCGAATTTCCTCACAATCCGCCTGAAAGTGTGTGGCCAGCATTTGTTCCAGCAACACTCCAGTATTGGTGGACGTCATGCCGTCATACGATGCCAGATACCGTACGGCGCCGTACACATAGCACGTCGCCAGGGTTCGCACGTCCCGCCGATCAAACTCTCCATCACGATCGTGTCCATTCAGCCCACCCAAGGATGCTATGACAAAAGGATTCAAGGTCGACATTGCCAGTTCCAGTTGACTGTCCGATTTACCGAATGGCCACATCATTACGCTTCGCTCTTACGGCTTGCTCTTGTCAATAATCGTTAATGACAATTGAATTGAGTTTCTTTCCCTTGATATCCGCGAGCTTCGGCAACAACTCATACGCAACGATGTTCTGCCCGGAAAAACTCTTGTGCGTCCGGATCCGATCAAACCATTCCTTGACGTTCGGACGCGCGTCTATGAGAGCCCCTTCGCCGGCTTCATACAGCAAGTGCACGTATGCAGTCCAATGAATGTCGGCAAACGAATAGTTGCCGATAATGAAGGTGTTATTCGCCAATTGAGCGTTCAACGCATCCAGTGGCGCCGCGAGCGCCTTCCTGGCAGCGTCGATGTCCGCCGGGTTGACCCTGCACACAGAATCATCCATCGGCGCCAAGATACGTTCTTTCACCAACGTGTTGACGTGCGGACCTACCTCGGTGCAAGCAATATCGGACCAATAATTCTGTTCCGCCAGCAGCGCAGCATTCTTCGGCGGCAATCGTTTCCCCAGCCCCCGCGCCTCGATGTAGCTCATGATTCCTGCTTCGCCTGCCACGTAGTATTCCGCCTCTTTCAACACCGGCACGATACCGAGCGGGGAGAATCTCAGGTATTCGCTGCTTTCGTTCTGTTTCTCAAGAATGTCCAGCACGCCGGCATCCGTCTCCATGCCCATTTCGACCGCGGTGATGAGGCATTTCAATGTGTCGGCGTGCGCGGGGAATCCCAATAGCTGCAGGACATACTGCGTCTTTTTCATATCTCCTGCCGAACCATAGTTGGCGTCGGTTGAGGTGTTGTCCGCAGTCCTTCCAAACGCAAATAAGTCGTTCATCGTCTGTTCACCATGGTTTCAGGCGCCAATCAAGCGCGCATCTTTCATTGGCTGTCCGTGTCATGCCACGTACCTGAGTTCCTTGCCCTGGATCTGCTTCAGACTCGGTAACACCCCATAGGTATTTCGGCCCTGACTTTCTCTTGCTTTGATTCGCTCGAACCAACGCTTGAGATTCGAATGCGCGTCCAATCGTGACTCCTGGCCCGTCATGACCCAAAAGTGCAGATAAGGCGCCCAATGGATTTCCGCAAACGAATAGTCACCTGCAAAATAGTTCTTGCCTTCCAAAAATGCATCCGCGACCCTGAATACCTGCTCAACAGCGTTCACGTCCGTGTCAATTTTGCCTGCGTCCGGGGTATAGCTCGGAGTGCTCATTGGCTTCAGCGCGTATTCGTTGATCAGATTGTGAACGTGCGGAAGCACGCGATACTGCCCGACTTCGATCCAATAATTTTGGTCGCCTAGGCGGGCTGCTTTTTTCGGGGTAAGTGATGGACCGTTGCCCCTGATGTCGAGATACGGCAGGATCGCCGCGGCGCCGGCGATTACCAGATCGCCCTCCCCCAGACAGGGAACCTTGCCAAAGGGAGACAAGGTCCGAAATGCCGCGTTCTCGTGCTCCCTGTCGGTCACGTCCACCAGCTCCACATCCATGTGAACGCCCTTCTCAGCGGCCAGGTACAAGCACTTGCATGTGTCCACATCGCCGGGGAACCCCCGCAGATGAATCCCACCCTCAGGTTTCTTTTTTCGCGAAAAGAGCCCCATGTTCTTTGCTCCTTGATCGGTTAGTCTTGCCGGAACCATCTAAACGGCGTTTCGCCCGCGATTTTGAGATAAAGCCATACGTTCACGATTAGCGCGACAAGCAATACGACAGCACCCGCTAACGAATAGGCCGGTTCGCGGAAATGTTCCGTGAGTCCAACCGCATTCATGCCGAACGCGACCGCTGCAGAAAATGCGATCATTACGAAAATTGCTTTGAGTGACGCCATGTTCTGATCTCCTAAATAAACGATCATTGATAATTCGAATACACCCAAGACCTCAGACTCCAAATGCCATGAGCTGCCGACCGCTCTATTGCCTGCCCGCTGGCATGGTCGCCGCATCCAGAAATTTGTCGAAGTGGATGTCTTCTTTTGCCATTCCCGCGGAACCCAAAAGCGCCTTTCCCGCATCCACCATCGCCGGTGGCCCACACAAATAGCCCTGACTTTTCCTCACATCCAACTTCCCAGTTTCGATATAGGCGCTTTCCAAATAGTGTGTGACAAACCCTGTGGCTCCCTTCCAATCGGACTCTTCCGGCTCCTCTGAAAGAACCGGAACAAACTCGAACTTACCTTTCCAGTCCTGACGTAGCCGATCCATCACGTCCAGGCAGTACAAATCCTTTTGCGTACGCGCCCCAAACAAGAACAGCACATCCCGCGCTATTCCGTTATTGAGCGCACTTTCCAATAGTGCTTTGATGGGCGCCATGCCGCTGCCTCCTGCTACACACACAATTGACGAATCGCCAGGGCGCAACCAGAACGAGCCGTAGGGACCGGTGACCGTGACCGGTTCGCCTGTCCGATTCTGGCTGAATAACCACTCCGTACATTCCCCGCCTGGAACGCGGCGCACAAAGAATGTAATCTCGTGATCGGCCTCGTTCTCGGGCGCCTTGGCAAACGAATAGGACCTTGGCGCGGCAATACCGTCAATCTCCAGTTCTGCGTACTGGCCGGCTACAGCCGTACGGGGGAATTCGTCAACGGCCTTTATCACCAACTCGACAATATCGTGGGTCAATGGAGATACCCTATCTATGACGGCTTTGTGCGAGGAGACGCTGACGGTTTCCGCCGTGTCTTCCAGCAGTTCGACTTCCACTGAAATATCGCTGCGCAATGCAGACTGACACGCAAGGATCATCCCTGACTGCAGGTCCTCCTGGGACAAGACATAAGCGAAATCGGACAGCTCCTTCACCTTCCCCTGCTTCAGTTTGCAACGGCACGTCCCGCAGCTGCCCACTCGGCAGTCGTGTGGCCAGCGCATCCCGGCGTCCAGTGCCGCCTTCAGCAGGTTTTGCCCCGGTTTCACCGTGATCGACGTTCCGGACGGAGTGACCTCCGCGGTCCAGTCTTGCTTGGTCTTTTTGAATACTCCGAACATCCCGCGATCGCTCCTGTCAGTCGGCTTGGGCCGGGCACATATCAGGCATTTATCTGTATTCCTCTGAGATTATTTCCCTTAATGTCATGCACCGTCGGCAATATGTCGTAGGCGGTGATTTTCTCTTTGCTCGTACTCGGATGTCCCTTGATCAAATACCACCAGTTCTTCACCTGAGCATGCGTTTCCAAGATGTTTCCGGCGTCGGAAAGTACGCAACCTTGCGCAAGTGCCGCCCAGTGAATGTCAGCAAGGCTGAACGCGCCACAGATATAGTCTCCGCGCAGCGCGACGTCCTTGGTCTTAGACTCTAGATGTGTATTGAGTGCACCAAACCAATGTGACACGACAGCTGTATCGCCACTGCCACTCACAAGCGCTGCCACGTCGGGTTGTGCCAACTCCGACGCGATGTGAATCCACTGATACATGACAGTACGTACTGTTGCGTTCCGAGGAACCAGGGAAGGACCGAAGCCTTTGTCGTCCAGATAGGACATGATTGCATTGGTACCATAGACAACGAAATCCACGTCTCTGAGTACCGGTAGAGATCCGTGCGGGGAAATGACGGCAGCTTCTGCTGCGTCGCCCTGACCATCTGGGCCCACGTAATGGGACTCGATATCAACGCCCTTTTCGGCGGCCGTGAACAAGCACTTCGCTGTATTTAGGCACGCCGGGTTGCCGTATAGCTTCATTTTATTCTGCAAGCGATCGCCTAACATGGTGCGCTCCTCGATCCAGTTCTTGATGGTTACATGGCCGACCTGTGTAGTTCGAAAAACCGGCCTGTGTAAGTTCTTCTGATCAGTAGGTTCTGAACATTGCGCTGCTCAGTCCTCGTGGATCTGCAATGCACCAGATGGACAGGCCGCTATTGTGGAGCGAATCTGCTTTTCTTCGCCGGCGTCCAAATGGATCGTGAATTTCCCGTCTTCGATTCTGAACACTTCCGGACTTCCTTCCACACACTTCCCGGCGTGGATACAGACCTTTTCTTCCCAAGTGACTTTCATGACTTTCTCTCCTTCATTCGACTAGATAAAGACCCGAAATCGCTCAAACTCCAATGATTTCGCTTTTCATCGACCACAGAATGGCCAGCACCTCATCGGTTTCGCGCTTGCCGATATCGTTCGATTTCAGCGCTTTCAGAACATCGTCGATTACTGCGTTGAACTCTTGATCATTGATATTCATTCCGGTGTGCGCGCTCAGCATGTCTTTGCCGGTATAGGTCTCCGTACCGCCAGTACCCGCACAAAACATCTCACGCACCAATCGCTTGACATTCTCTGGGTCGGAATTCACGTACCGGTTTTTGACCAGCGGATTCTGAGTGTGGTTCGACCATATGTCGTCCGTTATTGCCGCAATGCCGTCTGATCCACCCAGTCTTTCATAAAGCGTCTGTGCACTCATTGTTCTGCTCTTCCTCTAAGTAGTCTTTGCTCTTCTCGGTGCGGCCTCCCCCTCCCCGAGGGGGCGGCATCGCATGGTGTGACATCTCTTTATGCGTAACCGGCCTGACGATTGATACGTTCCGCGATCTGGCGCTCACCTTCCGAGGCGAATTGTTCGTCCCACTTCGCCAGCTCTTTCTTGTAATAGGCGTGGTAGAGCGGCGGGATCAGCGCCACGGCGAACATTGTGAAGTATCCCCACCCGACATTGGGTGCGCCCACCTCGTCCAGTTCCCAAAAGTGGGTTTCCCCGCGGTCGTGATGATCCGCCTGACGGCCGATCTCGATGAAGAACCAGCTTGTAAACGCGGTGGAATTATCCCAGGAGTGGCGGTAGTCGATAGGCTGACCTTTTTCCCGGATCAAACCGTAGTGCTCCATGTAGTTGAGCGCTTCCAGTTCGAAGTTGGAGATAAACCAAACGATGGCGAGACAGCCGATTCCAACCCATGCGCCGGCATACCAGAACAGGAACAACGTCGGCAGACTCATAGCGTAGCCGCGCAACCAGCGGTTCTCCCAAGTCAAAAAAGGTTTGCCGCGGCGCTGAAGGCGTTGCTTCTCCATGCGGTACAGGAAGCGCGATTGACCGATGCCCGCCAGCGGATAGTGCTGCCAGAGACTGCGGCCACGGGGCGAAGTTGCCGGATCGTCTTCATGACCGAGCTCGAGATGGTGGTTGTATACATGCGCGTAGCTGAAATGCGCCTTTCCGCTTAACGCCATCATCCAGCGGGAAATCACAAAGGTGGCCCCCTTGGTGTGCGCAAGTTCATGACCATAAATGATGCCGATGCCGGCGAAGATGCCGGTCGATATGGTGGCACCGATCAGGTTCAGTCCGGTAATTCCGTTCTGATATGGGAGAATGCCGAACAACATGTGGTCAAAGCCACCACTAATCGGCACACCATTGACGTATTGGTAGATGCGCCAGGCCAGAGCCACCTGCAGCAACACGAAAACACCGAGCATCGAGTACATGACCGTATTTTGCAGCCATGCGATACCCATCGTTTCCCCGTTGTCGTCGAAACCGGCGCCGGGTGTCTGAAAACGGAGGAGTGTGTCGATCACGATGCCGACGCCAAGTAACAACACCCCGTACCAGGAAAACATGCCGCCGACCAATACGCCCACCATGGATGCAATGATGAGAATTGGAGCGAACCAATATCGCGCGTTGATCAAGAACTTTTTCATTTAAGTCACCTCCTGCAGTTCAACTTGTGAGTGGCGCTTCGAGCCTCTCATTCGGGGTTTTTGAACTATGATCTCGGCTGAAATCGCCCTTGTTTCCTTCGAATTGAGTACGCTGTTAACGCTATTCGCAATGGGAAAAACCGTAAATACGCGTTAACACGTGACATGATGGAATACAGACTGGCCAACCGAATCTCCGCGGCTTTTCCTCAATAGGTGTTTTTACGTATTGGCCGAAATAAGCCGGAAGAAGGTGGGCGCCAGCCTCTCTCCTAATAACGATGGAGTCCACAGAGGTTTCGCAGGCCGTGCCGCCGTTGAAAATCTGCGCGACTACGTACGAGCGTTGTTTTCCAAGAAAGACACGACGGATGGGCACCGGCGGATGATTGGGTGAACCATCTCGTCCTGGGCGGAAGCATGCACGACCGAGCGCTGGTGCTCGCAAGCATCCATTTTCCCTGCGGTTGCGCTTGCCGATGCTCTAGCGACGAAGTCGGGCGCGTTGACTGCCCCGGCGCGGCACGCGGACCGCGACCGGATCTCTTCCTGTGCTGGGTGCCGAACGTTGCCACCGCCCCGCGCTGTGACTCAGTGACCGGTAAGACATTCTCTAAATGCGTATCGGGCGCATGTAGAACGCATTACCGGCACGCTGGTACCGGACACGGGAATTCGACGTGTTGGCGGTACGCTATACTTCACTTCCGAAGCCGATTTCGACTCGGCACTGCGAAAAGCCGACGGTCGGAGACAGATCAACCCGCTAGTTGCCAGGACTACCAGATCAGGGAATAGGGAGGCATTGAGCAGCGCGCCGGAGGTGACAGAAGGCATGTCGGCGAAGGACGAGGCCGCATCGAACGACCGGGCATCGCGAGCCCGGCTATGCCATCCTGATAAGGCCGCCGGTGTTTTCTTTGCAACCTGACGCGCGCGGAACTAATGCCTCCACAGGCAGCCGGCCACTTCAAGCGGCGTAAGGCAGTTTCGGAATCGAAGCAGGCGGCAGAAAGCACGAACCGTGTTCGCGCTTCTACCGGACACGGCAACGCGGGATTCGCGAAGCACACGGCCGAAAGGAAGGGCGGACTCACCAGAGCCGTTCAGTACACGGTTGCCCGTGCTGAAAAGATACCAGAACCTATCCCCCAGCAGATCGAGGGCCGCTTCGGCGGAGTGACGTTTGGGCCACTCGCACTGCGCTTCTGTATGCCGCATGGATTGCGAGCCGCGGAAGTGTCCGTTTGCAAGGCCCAATCTGCCTTCCACACGAGGTCTCCGGGTGGGCAAATTCTACAACCCCCCGCAGGAACCCATCCGCGACAAGACCGCGAAGCTGTTACACCGATGTCGTTGCAGGCGCAGACCTACGTCACAATCAGTTCCCGCTGACAGACTGCCCTGGACCTACGTACCAAAGAACCGCACCTTAGGCGACCGCAGTAGTGCCAGCGGTATGTTGGGTACCGAACAGTGTGGCCGGTTGCTCTCGTCGTAGCATGTGGTTACCGCAGCGACAGGGAAGTCCGAGGTCGGACGGGACACCGGGTTGCGCGGAACCTGCCACGGATTGGCGGGCAGCCAGTAAGGAAGGCGCAAGCCCCGCTTCGGCGGGGTTTTTCATTCGGGAGGGTTTGATCCAGGAAATGGATCAGAAGCTGCGATTTCCGGGTATGCCCAACATCTTCTGGATGCCGATTCAAACCCGCACCGAGATGCTCGCCACCGGCATCGGTCGGCGTTGGGTATCAAGGTGTTCGGTCCGGATTTAAGGGCCATCGAAAATACCGGTGTCGCGATCGAGGAAGCACTGCGAGCCGATCCGCGCACCCAACCCTATACGCGCAGCGCTTTCGCCGAACGTACCACCGGCGGTTATTTTCTCGACTTCACCGTCGAACGCGCCGCGGCCGCGCGGTTCGGCCTCAACGTTAGCGATGTCGAACGGGTGATCACCGCCGCCGTAGGCGGCACGGTGGTCTAAGTTATAGCAATCAGCGCTACACGACGAGTACGAATGTGCGCACAGATTGCTGCCCGCTCCAGAGCCGGCAGCAGTCGCCATGAGATTTCATTCGAAAGTCCGCTTGTGGTCTATTTTGTTGAAAAAATAGGGAGGAGAGGACGATTCACGGCCGTTGAGAACGAGGGAGAGCGGTATTTTCTTCGGGTTTTTCCATCATCTCGTTCAGATGATGGGTTTAAGGTGAGTGGTCGGGGTGAAAGTGCCTCAAATAGGCGCAGCTATCCTGTGACTTGGTGGCGGTTTACTTAGCAGCTTGGCCAGCCTGCGAAGATTTTGCGCCGTTGCCGCAAGGAGGAATTCGTCATGCGCCCCACTCAGTCCGCGCAATCGTAGACGATCCAACTTCAGGATACGCTTGAGATGCGCGAACAACATCTCGACTTTTTTTCGATCTTTTCGTGACCCTTGTACCCGTCAGTGTGAGCGATCGCACGCGCAACATCACGCGACGACTCATAGATGCTTCTGGCTATTTTTCGATGTGACGTATTCGGGCAACAGCGCGCTTTGTAGTCGCACGCTCCGCAATCGCGTTGGCTAGCGCGGTAACTGATGGTGTTCGCCTTAGTAATGCCCGTGCGCAGATTTTTGAAAGCACGTCGACGGCGCTCTAGGAGTTTGCCTGCCGGACATTGGTACCGGTCGGCCTCGGTCTGCCATGTGAAGTCAGATCGGCCGAACAGACCCGCGTTGCCTTCGGATCTGTCCCACACTGGAATGTGCGGCTCCAGTTGCTTCTCCTCGACCAGGCAATTCAGCATGGGTGCGGTACCGTATGCCGTGTCCCCGATCAGGCGCTGCGGCTTGATAGCGAAGCGCTGCTCAACCCGTTCGATCATGGTCTTGGTCGATTCGACCTCCGGCGTCCTATGGGCTGTGGTCGCCTCGACATCCATGATGATCCCATGGTCTGTGTCGATGAGATAATTGGTCGAGTAAGCATAGAAGGCAGGACCTCCAGGTGCAGCAGTGTAACGAGCTGCGGGATCTGTCGCCGAGATTTTCCTGGCAGTCGTTTCTCCCTGAGCCTCGTCCTCATTCAGCGACTGAAGATACTCACGCACCGCTCGCGAGCCACCGCCACTGCCCCAATCATCGTCGTCTTCTCGGTGACGCTGCCGGCTTGCATCGGCCTTCACGACACTCGCATCGATCGCGAAACCTTCGCCGCCTACCAAGCCTTCCTTCATGCAACGTTTCAGCACCGTCTCGAAGAGGTGCCGAAAGGCGTTGCTCTCGCGAAATCGTCCATGCCGATTCTTGGAAAACGTAGAATGGTTCGGTACGTTGTCTTCTAAGCCCAAGCGACAGAACCAGCGGTAAGCAAGGTTGAGGTGTACCTCCTCACACAGTCTGCGTTCCGATCGAATCCCGAAACAATAGCCGATAATCAACATCCGGATCATCAGTTCCGGGTCGATCGATGGGCGGCCGGTGTGGCTATAAAATTCGGCGAGCTAGTAGCGGAGATCGCTTAGATCGAGTACCCGATCGATACCGCGAAGCAGATGGTGCTGAGGGATGTGCTCTTCAAGGCTAAAGGCGTAAAACAGAGATTCCTGACCGTCGGTCTGATTCCCCATCATGCAAGGGTTCTCCCTTTGTTCTTGTTGTCCGCATTTTACCCGATGCGGCAACAAAATTCGCGGGAGTTTTTCAACAGAATAGGACGACAGCGACCATTTTTGGGCCGCCGTCGGGCTCCGGTGGACGGGTATTGGAGCGTCACTGCTGTCCGTTGCCGGCGGACCTCAATAACGATTCGATATCGGCGAGTGAGACTGGCTTGACAAGATGATGATCGAATCCCGCCTCTTTCACTCGGCGGCGGTCCTCCTCCTGCCCCCATCCGGTAACGGCGATCAGTAGCACGCCTCCCGCTGCGTTCCTCGCGCGAATGCTGCGCGCGACGTCGTAGCCGTTCATCCCCGGCATGCCGATGTCGAGGAGTACCGCGCGAGGCTGGAATGCCTCGATCATTGAAAGCGCAGACCGCCCGTCGTGTGCCGTGCGCACGTCCGCTCCCCGCGTGCTCAGCAACATGGCAAGACTCTCCGCCACATCCGGATTGTCGTCCACCACCAGGATACGCCGCCCCGCGAGCGAGGCCCGCTCTGTCCGCCGCTCTCGGCTGGGCTCCACATCCGTCCGCGCCTCGTGCAGCGGCAAACAAACGATGAACTCGCTCCCACACCCCGGGCCGTCGCTCCGCGCTTGGATGGTTCCCCCATGCAGTTCGACCAAGCTGCGCGCCAGTGTGAGGCCGATACCGAGGCCGCTGGCGCGCACGGGATCGGCCTGCCGGAAGAGGCTGAACACGTCCTCCAGCATGCCAGGCGCGATACCAAGACCGTCGTCCCGTATCGTTATTCGCGCCTGCGAGTCTTCCCGCGTCACCGCGATCCAGATCCGCCCGTCGTCGCTGGTGTACTTGACGGCGTTGTTCAGCAGATTCGAGACAATTTGTGCCAAGCGGATGGGGTCCGCCTCCACCATCAACGACTCGGAAGGAAAATCGACCGACACTTGACGAGCGCCGGCAAAAGACGCCGTGCACACCTCTACGGCCCGGCGCACCGCTTCGACCACGTCGACCTGCTCCCGGCGCAGCGCAATCTTCCCGTGACTGATGCGCGAGACATCCAGAAGGTCATCGACCAGCCGAACCAAATGGACCATCTGGCGCTGCATTATGTCCAGGGTTCGATCCCACCTGGGCACGCTGCCATCGGTCAGGCGCAGCAGTTCCATTCCAGACTGGATCGGCGCCAGCGGGTTTCGGAGCTCGTGGGCCAGGGTGGCCAAAAACTCGGTCTTGCGCTGGTCGGCTTCGCGGACTGCCTCTTCCGCGCGCTTGCGCTCCGTCACATCCACAGCGACGCCGGGGAACGCGATCGCCCGACCGCCCTCGTCGGTCTCCACCCGGCCGCGCGCATGAATCCAGCGCACGCGACCGTCAGGGTGAACGACTCGATATTCCTTCTCATAGAGACTGCCGTCGGCGACCGCGCGCTGAACTTCGGCCACCACATCGGCGCGATCATCCTGGTGGACGCAATCGACGAACACCTCCAGCGGAACATCGTGATCGGCCTCGCTCAGGCCGAACAGCTTCAGGATGTTGCGGTCGCCGCGCATCCGGTTGTTCGATACGTCCCAATACCACACGCCCACCTCGGTGGCCGTCAACGCGGTTTCGAGGCGCTTCTTCGCCACGCTCAGCGCACTTTCGGCTTCGCGCTCGGCGGTCACGTCGCGCAAGGTGACGACGGCCAGCAGCAGGCGTCCATCCGGATCGTGGACCGGGCTGCCGCCATACGATCCGATCCAGCTCTTGCCCGTGTCGGCGCGGCGCACGCGCACCTCGTAGGCGCGAAATGTCTCACCGCGCAGTGCCCGCCCGATCGGCCAGGCGTCCGTCGGCAGCGGCCGGCCCTGCAGATCGAAAAGCTCGAAGACGTCGGTCAGCGTTTCAAGGTTCCGCCGCAGACTCTCAACCGTTTCGAACCCGTGGATCTTCAGCGCAGCTGGGTTCATGTCCAGCAGGTTGCCATTAGGATCGAATACCACGAGACCTTCGGTCATCTGGTCGAAAATCGCCTGCGATTGCGCCAGGGTCCTCGTGAGAATGCCTTGTGTATGCTTGCTCTCGGTGATGTCCTGCATCAGAAACACGATGAGCGATGCGCCCCTTGACGTCGCTGCCACGAATACGGCGCTGTAGGCGATGTAGCGCTCTTCGCCGTCGTGCCGGCGCAGTCGCACCTCGTATTGCGACACATACTCGCCGCGAAGCGCCCGTGCCAGCGGCCATTCCTCCGCGGGCATGTGCCGGCCGTCGGGGTAATACAAGTCGAACTTCTCCCGGTATCCCTCCAGGCTACCAAGCATTGCATCGGCGCTCGCGAGTCCGTGCATCTGCAGCGCCGCCGGGTTGAGCGAAAGGGTGCGGCCAGCTAGATCAGTAACGCCGATGCCGACCGGCAGCTGATCGACGATGGCGATGAGCTTGGCCTCGCTCTCGCGAAGCGCGTCCTCGTTGCGCTTGCGCCCCGTGATGTCCGCGCTCGCCCCTACGAAGCCCAGGAATGTGCCATCCGGAGACAAGCGTGGGCGGCCCCAGGACTCGATCCAGCGCCACTCGCCGTCGGCGGCCCGCACCCGCACTTCGCGGTGAAACGGTCGGCGGTCCCGTATACATGCGAGAAATTCATCGCGATACGCGTCCGCATCTTCCGGGTGCATCCGCAGCTGCCAACGGTCTCCCGTCATCTCTTGCGGTGTGACGCCAAAGAACTCGCAGAAGGTCTGGTTCACAAACTCCTGGGCGCCGCGTGCATCGTGAACCCAGATGATCAGCGGCAGACCGTTCGCCATCACGCGAAAACGTTCCTCACTTTCACGCAGCGTCTGCTCGGCCCGCTTTCGGGCGGACACATCCCGGGCGATCACCTGGACTGCGGTATCTCCATCCCAGGGAATCGGTGCTTTGGCGACCTCCACCTCCACGTGGGTGCCATCCAGGCGCCTCCACTCGTACTCGACCAAGGGGGTGGTCTGCCCGGAAAGCGCCAACTGAATGCGCTCGCAGACATGCTCGTGATTGACGGGATCGGTAATCTCCAGGGGCGATCGGCCCACGAGCGCGTGCGGAGAATCGGCGCCGAGCAGCCGCGCCGCCGCGCCGCCGCGCCGTTGGCGTACACGATGCGCTTCCCTGCGTAGACCATCGTGGCGTCCGGCTTGAGCTCCGCCAGCGCACGATAGCTCTCCTCGCGCTGACGTCTTGCCTCATCCGCCTGCCGGCGGGTTTCCTGGAGTTCGCGATCGTACCAGGACAGAGATTCGGTCAAGAGCTGATCGACTGACTCGTTGAAGCGCGTGAGTTCCTCCAAGGCGGGGGGACCGACCTCCGCGAGTTGGTCGGCCCAGCGTCGAATCACGCTTGCGCGCAGCGCGCGGAATTCGGCTACGAGTTGCTCTTGCGTGAAGGTATCGCGGAGCCGGTGCGCCGCATGCTCCTGAGCGGCGGTCGTCACGTGCGGCGAACGATCTGGGTGCTCGCCCCGTGATTTCTGCAACTGTTGGGCGCGGGTCTGGCCAACCTCCATGTCCTCCGCGACTCTCCCGAGCATCTCTGCCGCAAAGTCTCTCAACACCTCCGCGTCGAGACCGGCCGCGGCGGGCAGCAGCGTCGCCGCAAATTCCTCCCAATCCGAGAGGATCTGCTCCAGATTACTCCTGATGAAATCCGACATCTGCATGGGGTATCCCTGCCATGCCCACAGGTCGCCCATGGTTCTGCCACGAGCGCGAGGGTTCCGCCGAAATGGCTCAAGCGGCTTCGAAAAAGGAGAGAGAAGAAATGTCAGTATGACGAAGCTGCCTGCGCTTGTCCATGCGAGCCCCGGCCCCGTGATGGGCACCTTCGACCCCCTTTCGCCGGCGTCCACCGCAATCGCGGTTGCAGTGCTGACAACAGCGTTGCTGCGGACTCCTGCGGCGCACGTGCCGCCGGCGCGGAGCGGTGATTACGAAAATCTGAAGGTGCCTCGCATCCGTTGCCGATACGCGGTTACTGGGCACCCTGTCGGCCAACGCGCGATTCACGAAAGATCGGACGTCTCAGGAGGCGGCAAGCCACCTCCTGCCGACGCTTGCACGGTTGCTTAGCCTTGGTGACGGCCGTGCGGACCGTGCTGCTGGTCGAACACGGACTGCTGTTCAGGCGTCAGCACATTGAACAGTTCGGTGCGTGCCTTGTGTATCGTCTTCATTCCGGCGAGGCGTTGTTCCATGAACGCAAGATGCGCGTCGGGATCGTGCTTGCCTGCCTGCCGCGGCCCTGCCTCGGTCATCGTCTTGGCTTGCTCGCGTACGGCCTTCTCGAACGTATCCCAGGCCGGCTGCTGCTCATCGGTGAGCTTGAGCTCGGTTTTGAGTGATTCCAGATGCGCCGCTGGGTCGCCTGTCATGTGTCGGCCCATCATCGGCCCCTGGCCTGCCATCGGTCCGTTGCCTGCCATCTGGCAGTGACCTGTCCTTGCGCCGTGCCCCGCCATCGGGCCATGCTCCTGCGCCAGCACCGCAGCGGAACCGGCAATACCCAGCCCGGCCAGTACACCAAACGCGATTTTGCTCGTCGTGTTCATTATCATCTCCTCAACGTGGATTGGTTGAACGCCGTCATTGGAGCAGATCTCCGGTGCCGGCGAATGTCGGAAGAACCCCGTTTGGTAACGCATGATGACAATGCGGCTCGCTGTTACATGGCGTTACATTGTTTTCACCGCGTGCTGGTCGGAGTGGGTATAACGGTTCGCATGCAAAGTCCCGAGCACATATTGATCGTCGATGACGACGCCGAGATCCGCACCCTGGTGCGCGACTATCTGGCGCGCAACGGGCTGCGTGCCACCGCCGTTCCCGATGGCCGCGCCATGCGCGCCGCCCTGGAGAAAGGACGGTTCGACCTCGTGGTGCTCGATCTCATGTTGCCCGGCGAGGATGGCTTGGTCCTGTGTCGCGATCTGCGTGCGCATTCGAACCTGCCCGTGATCATGCTCACGGCCCGCGGCGAAGAAACCGACCGCATCCTTGGACTGGAGATGGGCGCCGACGACTACTTGGCCAAACCCTTCAGTCCGCGTGAGCTGCTGGCGCGCATCAAGGCGGTGCTGCGCCGTACGCGCGCGCTGCCGCATCCGGACACCCCCGAAGTACGCCGTTTTCAGTTCGCGGGCTGGACGTTGGAACGTGCCCGCCGGCAACTGCTGTCACCGGCGGGCGTGGTGGTGGCGCTGTCGGGCGGCGAATACCGCTTGCTCGAGGTGCTGCTTCAGCATCCGAACCGGGTGCTCAGCCGCGACCAGCTGCTGGACCTCACCCGCGGGCGCGAAGCGCTGCCGTTCGATCGCAGCGTCGACGTACAGATCGGTCGGCTGCGCCGGCGCCTCGGCGACACCGCGGCGGAGCTCATCCAGACGGTGCGCGGTGAAGGTTACGTGCTGGCCGCCGAGGTGGTGTCCGAGTCATGAGACGCCTCCTGCCCGCGACGCTCACCGGTCGCTTGATTCTCACCCTGTTGGTCGGCTTGCTGACGGCACAGTTGCTCGGTGCGGTAATCCTGTTGCGGGATCGTGCCAGCGCCCTGTACGAGGCCAGCGGCCTGTCCGCTTCGCAACGCATTGCCGGCACCGTGCACGCTTTGGATCGGCTCGATGCCGAGACGCGCAATGCCATCGTGCCGGCGCTCAACAGCGCGCAATTGCGTGTCTCGTTAGATCCGCGCCCGCTGGCGGCGCAACCGCTGGACAACACCCATGCCGAACATCTGCGCGCACTGTTGCAGCGACTGCTGGGTGATGAACGGCCGCTGCGGGTGCTGCTGTTGACGCCGGAACGCGCCGAGGAGCAAGACCATCGCTACGGCCCGCATGCGATGCATGCGCGCGGCTTCGGTCCCATGACGGCATTCTTTCCCGCCCGCGGCGCGGGGTTTCGGATACAAACCCAGTTGGCGGACGGCACGCCTATCGGCTTCGAATACGGCCTGGTCGGCGAACCCTTCGCTTGGCCGTGGCGGCTGCTGCTTACCCTGGCGGTGTTGTTGCTGTCGGTCATTGCGCTGACCCTGCTCGCGGTGCGCTGGCTGACGCGCCCGTTGGCGGTGCTCGCCACAGCCGCAGACGGATTGGGACAGGACATGCGCCGCCCGCCCCTGGTGGAGGAAGGGCCGACCGAGGTACGGCGCGCCGCCCGCGCCTTCAACCGAATGCAGGGGCGGCTCAACGCCTATATCACCGAACGCGAGCGCATGCTGGCAGCGGTCTCCCACGACTTGCGCACGCCCATCACCCGCCTGCGGCTGCGCGCCGAATTGATCGAAGACGCAGAACTGCGCGCAAAAATCGACAAGGACCTGGCCGAGATGGAGACCATGACCGGGGCGGCGCTGGATTTTCTGCGCGGCGCGGCCGTCGACGAGCCGATGCAGCCGGTGGATGTCTTGGCGTTGCTGGAGAGCATCCAGGCCGACATGGAGGAGGCGGGGCAGCGCGTGCACGTGCACGGGGAGCCCCGCGCGCCCTATCCGGCCCGCCCGCTGGCGCTCAAGCGCCTGCTGACCAATCTCATCGACAATGCGGTGAAGTATGGCGCGGTCGCCGATATAAATGTAGAAGACACGGACGAAGCCCTGCGCATCACGATTGCCGACGAAGGCCCCGGCATTCCGGCGGCGGAGCTCGAACAGGTGTTCGAACCGTTCCATCGGCTCGAGACTTCGCGCAGCCGCGTCACCGGCGGCGTGGGGCTCGGCCTGTCGGTGGCGCGCGACATCGCCCGCGCGCACGGCGGCGAGCTGGTATTGCGCAACCGCGCTGGCGGCGGATTGGAAGCGATCGTAACCTTGCCTCGCCGCGCAGGTTGATTTCCTGACACCGCGATCGATGCCGATCGGGTGGCGAACGCCTCGCAATACGAGGAATGTTGAACAAGCACCATGAGGAGGTTGTTCCCATGCAGCGTAAAGCATCCGTTTCGGCGCTCGCAGTCCTGCTCTTGGCGCCGCCCGCGTTGCACGGTGTCCCTGCCCAAGGCAAACAACTGGCCTACGCCGTGGAAAGGGGCGCTGTGTCGCCGGCCACGTCCTGGGGGCCGACGCCGAGCAGCCCGGCGGCGTAGGGCGCCGACCATGAGCCGACTGCACGGTCCGGAGTAATACCATCGACTGGCTGACAATCACCTTCTCCGTTTCCGGCGTGCAAACCACTCTGTGGCTGCCTCCGCTGGTGACATTCGGGATCAGTTTTTTCACCGCTATGGTGGGCATCTCCGGCGCCTTCCTGTTGCTGCCATTTCAGATGAGCGCGCTGCACTACACCGCGCCCTCGGTCAGCGCCACCAACCTGGTGTACAACTTGGTCGCCATTCCCGGTGGCATCTATCGCTATTTGCGCGAAGGCCGCATGCTGTGGTCGCTGACCGTTATCATCGCGCTCGGGGCCCTGCCGGGCATCATCATCGGCTACTTCGTGCGCGTCTATTACCTGCCGGACCCGGCGGCCTTCAAGCACTTTGTGGGCGTCGTGTTGCTGTATATCGCCTATCGGCTATTGGCCCCGTTCGTGCTCTCGACACGGGCCGGCAACAGTTTCGCCAACGCAAGCCCGAGGGCGCTATCGAACCCGAGCGCCCCGGCCGCAACGACGCGAACCGTGCGGATCACCCTGGCGCGGGTGGTCTTTACGTATCAGGAGGAAAGCGGTTCCTTCAGCGTCCCCGCCGTGCTGCTGCTGGCCTTCGTGGTCGGGGTCATCGGCGGCATCTATGGCATTGGCGGCGGCTCGATCATCGCGCCGTTTCTCATCACCTTTTTTGGCTTGCCGGTGTATACCGTCGCCGGCGCGGCACTGGCGGCAACGTTACTGACCTCGGTATTCGGTGTGCTGTTCTACATGCTGCTGCCCGCGCCGGCGGGAGTGCCAACCCATCCCGACTGGGCGCTGGGCCTGCTGTTCGGCTTGGGCGGCCTCGCGGGTATGTACCTGGGAGCGAGGGTGCAGAAGTATGTTCCTCAAGCTGCGCTCAAGCTGTTGCTGGGGGGGCTCATGCTGGCGCTTGCCGTGCGCTACATCGACGCGTTCGTTACCGCTTGAGCGCGATCCGCTGCGCCTCGATCACGATTGTGCCGCTATCCTGTAGCTGGCGCAGGGTTCGGTACAACGCTTCGTGACTCAGCCCAAGCTCGGCGGCCCATGTCTTGCGCGACTGGCCCAGGGCCACCACGCCGTCGGTGCCTTCCGTTTCCAGGTAGTGCATGATGCGTTCGCGGGCATTTGAGGCCGAGCCGTTCACTGCGGGCG
>CAWKIK010000010.1:0-124857 GCA_963849825.1 uncultured Gammaproteobacteria bacterium
CCCACCTTGGTTGGGCGGCGAAAGGACTCGGTCTGCGCATTGGCGAAATGCTGGATGCGCAGAACAAGGCGGCCGAGATCCGTAAATTCCTCGAGCGGGTGTACAACACCAGCGGCAAGAAGGAGGACATCGGTAGCCTCAGCGATGATGAAGTGATCGAACTGGCGAGCAATCTGCGCGGTGGCGTGCCGATGGCGACGCCGGTGTTCGACGGCGCTTCCGAGGAAGAGATCAAGACGATGCTGGATCTCGCCGGGTTGCCCAAATCCGGGCAGACCACACTATTCGACGGGCGGACTGGAGATTCCTTCGATCGCCCGGTGACGGTCGGTTACATGTACATGTTGAAGTTGAACCATCTGGTCGACGACAAGATGCATGCTCGATCCACCGGTCCGTACAGTCTGGTTACCCAGCAGCCGCTGGGTGGCAAGGCACAGTTCGGCGGACAGCGCTTCGGCGAAATGGAAGTCTGGGCCCTCGAGGCCTACGGCGCGGCATATACGCTGCAGGAGATGTTGACCGTGAAATCGGACGATGTGAACGGACGCACCAAGATGTACAAGAACATCGTCGATGGCGACCATCGCATGGAGGCCGGAATGCCGGAATCCTTCAATGTGCTAGTGAAGGAAATCCGCTCGCTGGCCATCAACATCGAATTGGATCAGGACTGATTGGTAGGAGTTCGATCGATATCGGCAGGCGCTAACGCTTGCAGAAGACGTCCTCCTACAACAAACAGGTGATAGATATGAAAGATCTGATGAACCTACTGAAGCAGCAAGGCCCGTCGGACGATTTCGATGCCATCCGCATCGGACTGGCCTCGCCGGACATGATCCGTTCCTGGTCATACGGCGAAGTGAAAAAGCCCGAGACCATCAACTACCGTACGTTCAAACCGGAGCGCGACGGACTGTTCTGCGCCAAGATCTTCGGCCCGGTTAAGGACTACGAATGCCTGTGCGGCAAATATAAGCGTCTCAAACACCGCGGCGTGGTGTGTGAAAAATGCGGCGTGGAAGTGACCTTGGCCAAGGTGCGCCGTGAGCGTATGGGCCATATCGAACTGGCCAGCCCGGTCGCGCACATTTGGTTCCTGAAATCGCTGCCGTCCCGCATCGGTCTGCTGTTGGACATGACGTTGCGCGACATCGAGCGGGTGCTGTACTTCGAAGCCTTCGTGGTGGTCGACCCGGGCATGACGACGCTGGAGCGTGGCCAGCTGCTCTCCGATGAGGCTTACTTGGAAGCCATCGAAGAGAACGGCGATGAATTCGATGCCCGCATGGGTGCCGAAGCGGTGTTCCATTTGCTGAAATCGCTGGATCTGCGTGCCGAAGCGGAAGCGTTGCGTGAAGAAATCGCGTCCACGAACTCCGAGTCCAAGCTCAAGCGCATTGCCAAGCGATTGAAGCTGATCGAATCGTTCCTGGATTCCGGCAACCGCCCCGAGTGGATGGTCATGACCGTGCTGCCGGTGTTGCCGCCGGATCTGCGTCCGCTGGTGCCGCTGGATGGCGGCCGTTTTGCGACTTCGGACCTCAACGATTTGTACCGTCGGGTCATCAACCGCAACAATCGCCTCAAGCGTCTGTTGGAACTGAACGCGCCCGACATCATCGTTCGTAACGAAAAGCGTATGCTGCAGGAATCGGTGGATGCGCTGTTGGACAACGGTCGCCGTGGGCGCGCCATTACCGGCACCAACAAGCGGCCGCTGAAATCCTTGGCGGACATGATCAAGGGCAAGCAGGGTCGTTTTCGTCAGAATCTGCTCGGCAAGCGCGTGGACTATTCCGGCCGTTCCGTGATCGTGGTCGGTCCGGCGTTGAAGCTGCATCAGTGCGGTTTGCCGAAGAAGATGGCGCTGGAACTGTTCAAACCATTCATCTTCTCCAAGCTGCAGCTGCGCGGCTTGGCAACGACCATCAAAGCGGCCAAAAAGCTCGTGGAACGGGAAGGCGCCGAAGTTTGGGATATCCTCGAAGAGGTGATCCGCGAACACCCGGTCATGCTCAACCGCGCCCCCACTCTGCATCGCTTGGGTATTCAGGCATTCGAGCCGGTGTTGATTGAAGGCAAGGCCATCCAATTGCATCCGCTGGTGTGTACCGCGTTCAACGCTGACTTCGACGGCGATCAGATGGCCGTGCATGTGCCGCTATCGATCGAGGCGCAACTGGAAGCCCGGGCGCTGATGATGGCCTCGAACAACATTCTGTCGCCGGCCAACGGCGAGCCGATCATCGTACCTTCGCAGGACGTGGTGTTGGGTCTGTATTACATGACTCGCGAACGCGTCAACGCCAAGGGTGAACACATGGTGTTCGCCGACGTCAAGGAAGTGCATCGTGCCTACGAAAACGGTCTGCTGGATTTGCAGGCCAAAGTGAAGGCGCGTGTGCGCGAAGTGTTGATCGACGGCGATGGCAATCGTGTGGAGCAAATCAGTATCAAGGACACCACTGCGGGACGGGCGTTGTTGTTCGATATCGTCCCCGACGGCCTGCCGTTCGACATGGTGAACCAGGATCTGAACAAGAAGGCGATTTCACGCTTGATCAATGCCTGCTATCGCCGTCTGGGTCTGAAGACCACGGTGGTGTTCGCCGATCAGCTCATGTACACCGGTTTCCATTATTCCACCCGCGCGGGCGTATCTTTCGGCGTCGACGATATGGTGGTTCCGGACGAGAAGCCTGCAATCCTGGCCCGTGCTGAAGCCGAAGTGAAGGAGATCGAGAATCAGTACATCTCGGGTCTGGTGACCAACGGCGAACGCTACAACAAGGTGGTCGATATCTGGTCGCACACCAATGACCAGGTCGCCAAAGCGATGATGGAAAAACTCGGCACCGATGATGTGACCGATGCCGAAGGGAAAACCGTCAAGCAGCCCTCGTTCAATTCGATTTACATGATGGCCGATTCCGGCGCCCGTGGTAGTGCGGCGCAGATTCGTCAGCTATCCGGAATGCGCGGCCTGATGGCAAAGCCGGACGGCTCCATCATCGAAACACCCATTACCGCGAATTTCCGCGAAGGCTTGAACGTCATTCAGTACTTTATTTCCACCCACGGCGCTCGTAAAGGTCTGGCGGATACGGCGTTGAAGACAGCCAACTCCGGTTACCTTACGCGCCGTTTGGTGGATGTCGCGCAGGATCTGGTCGTGACCGAAGTCGATTGCGGAACCCACGACGGCGTGACCATGAATCCGTTGATCGAAGGTGGCGATATTGTCGAGCCACTGGGTGAGCGGGTACTGGGTCGCGTTGTGGCCGAGGATTTGATCTTGCCGGGCACGAACAAGCCGGCGGTCACTGCGGGTACCCTGCTGGACGAGCACTGGGTCGAGCGCTTGGAGGAACTCAGCGTCGATCAGATCAAGGTGCGTTCGCCGATTACCTGCGAAACACGCTATGGCATCTGCTCCAAATGCTACGGCCGCGATCTAGGTCGCGGACATCGGGTAAACAACGGCGAAGCCGTTGGCGTCATTGCCGCACAGTCCATCGGCGAGCCGGGCACGCAGTTGACCATGCGCACCTTCCACATCGGCGGTGCGGCGTCACGTTCCGCGGCCATCAACAACGTCGAGGTGAAGTCCAAGGGTAGCGTGCGTTTGGACAACATGAAGCTGGTGCAACATCGTGACGGCCACAACATGGTGGTGTCCCGCTCCGGCGAATTGACGGTGCAAGACGAACATGGCCGCGAGCGCGAGCGCTATAAGGTGCCCTACGGTGCTTCCTTGTCGGTGAATGACGGCGATGCCGTCGAGTCCGGTCAGTTGGTCGCCAACTGGGACCCGCATACCCTGCCGATCATTACCGAAGTGGCTGGTGTACTGAAGTTCCACGATTTCGTCGAAGGCGTGTCGGTGAATCGCCAGACGGACGAGGTGACCGGGCTTTCCAGCATCATCGTCACTGACCCGAAACAGCGTGGCTCCGCCGGCAAGGATCTGCGGCCGATGGTCAAGCTGATCGACGAAAAAGGCAAGGACGTCAAGATCGCCGGCACCGAGTTGCCTGCAATCTATTATCTGCCTTCCGGTGCCATCGTCGGTGTCGAGGACGGCGCGAAGGTGGAAGTGGGCGATATTATTGCGCGCTTGCCCCAGGAGTCGTCGAAGACCCGCGATATCACCGGCGGTCTGCCGCGCGTCGCAGACCTGTTCGAGGCCCGCAAGCCCAAAGAGCCGTCGATCATGGCGGAGTACACGGGTACGGTCAGCTTCGGCAAGGAAACCAAGGGCAAGCAACGGCTGGTGATCACCGACGCTGATGGCGAGCAGCACGAGGAGTTGATTCCGAAGTGGCGCCACGTCAACGTGTTCGAAGGCGAGCATGTAGAGCGCGGCGAAGTGATCGCCGAAGGCGAGAGCAATCCCCACGATATTCTGCGGTTGCTCGGTGTCACCGCGTTGGCCGATTACCTGGTGAAGGAAATCCAGGACGTGTATCGCCTCCAGGGTGTGAAGATCAACGACAAGCACATCGAGGTGATCATCCGGCAAATGTTGCGCAAGATCGAAGTGGTGGATCCAGGTGATACCCGCCTGCTCAAGGGCGAGCAGTTGGATCGGGCCCGGTTACTGGAAGAGAACGAGAAAATGATTGCCGAGGACAAGCAGTTGGCGACCTATGAACCCGTGCTGCTAGGCATTACCAAGGCCTCGTTGGCGACTGAGTCATTTATTTCCGCTGCTTCCTTCCAGGAAACCACCCGCGTGCTGACCGAAGCGGCGGTGCGCGGTTCCCGAGACGACCTGCGGGGCTTGAAGGAGAATGTCATCGTCGGGCGCCTGATCCCTGCGGGAACAGGCCTGGCTTATCACAGCGATCGCCAGCGTCGACGTGCCGGCGATTTGTTCATGCCCGAAGTCCCGGAGGCAGCTCCGGAGTTCGGCGAGCACCCGGCGGGCGCCGAGGAAGGCGCCACGCAGGACTGACGCCGGTCGCAGTCACCCCGTTTCCCGGAAAATTTCGGGAAGCGGGTTGACAGGCTGCGAGCGCAACCCATACAATTCCGCTTCTTCCGACAGGCCGCGTGTTTTCCGGCCTGTCTTTTGTTTTCCCAGAGTGGTCCAGGTGCCCATAGGGCGCATGCGGACCACGTCGCGAGTAGGGTTTCCCCGGGCGCCGCTAAGGCCCGGTAGGCACTCCCCAGAACTTGGGAGTGGTGGCGTAAGTCACTGAAAACGTAAAAGTTCTCACCGTGCTCGCGGGCGTGGGGCCAATTGCTGTGTGGGCCTGTTAAGCCGGAGTTTGCGATTCATGGCAACAATTAACCAGTTGGTGCGCAAGCCGCGCCGCCGCAAGGTGGAAAAGAGCAATGTGCCTGCGCTGGAGGCGTCTCCGCAAAAACGTGGAGTCTGCACTCGTGTGTACACCACCACCCCGAAGAAGCCGAACTCGGCATTGCGTAAGGTCGCCCGCGTGCGACTGACCAACGGTTACGAAGTTTCGAGTTATATCGGCGGCGAAGGCCATAACCTTCAAGAGCACTCGGTGGTGCTGATTCGTGGCGGTCGTGTAAAGGATTTGCCGGGTGTTCGGTATCACACGGTACGCGGAAGTTTGGATACGTCCGGTGTCGACAGTCGGCGCCAGGGTCGTTCGAAGTACGGCGCCAAGCGCCCGAAGGGTTGATCGTCAGATCCCGAATCGAGAGTTTTGAGAGCAGGCCATGCCTAGAAGAAGAGAAATTCCCAAACGCGCCATTCTTCCGGATCCCAAGTTCGGAAGCGAGATGCTGACCAAGTTCATCAATATGTTGATGGTGGATGGCAAGAAATCGGTCGCCGAGAAAATCGTGTACGACGCGTTGGATCAGATTTCGGAGAAGACCAAAGGCGACGCACTGGAGATTTTGAATAAGGCCCTGGAGAACGTCAGCCCGCGGGTCGAGGTCAAATCCCGTCGCGTCGGCGGCGCGACGTATCAGGTCCCGGTTGAAGTACGTCCGGTACGTCGTACCACGCTGGCAATGCGCTGGATGATGGATGCAGCGCGCAAGCGCGGCGAGAAGTCCATGGCGCGCCGCTTGGCCGGGGAGATCATGGAGGCGTCTGAAAGCCGCGGTTCCGCTGTCAAGAAGCGCGAAGACACCCATCGTATGGCAGACGCCAACAAGGCTTTCGCGCATTACCGCTGGTAATCGCAAAGCAACACGTAACAGATTTTGTTGAGGTAACGCCGCAGTGCCACGCAAGACCCAAATCGAGCGCTATCGCAATATCGGCATCATGGCTCACATCGATGCCGGTAAGACGACGACCACTGAGCGCGTGCTTTTCTACACCGGTATTTCTCATAAGATCGGTGAAGTGCACGACGGTGCTGCGGTCATGGACTGGATGGAGCAGGAGCAGGAGCGTGGTATCACCATCACGTCCGCTGCGACCACCTGTTTCTGGCAGGGCATGGACAAGCAGTTTCCCGAACACCGCATCAATATCATCGACACGCCGGGACACGTCGATTTCACGATCGAAGTCGAGCGTTCGCTGCGGGTGCTGGACGGCGCTTGCGCGGTTTTCTGTGCGGTCGGCGGAGTCGAGCCCCAATCCGAAACCGTGTGGCGGCAGGCCAACAAGTACCAAGTACCGCGGATGGCGTTCGTCAACAAGATGGATCGCGCCGGCGCGAATTTCCTGCGCGTGGTCAAGCAGATCAAAGATCGTCTCGGCGCCAACCCCGTGCCGATTCAGCTGAATATCGGCGCTGAGGAAGGCTTCAAAGGCATCGTCGATTTGATCCGCATGCAGGCGATCTATTGGAACGAAGCTGACCTGGGCGCGACCTACGAAGCGAAAGAGATTCCGGCCGAACTGCAGGCGCAGGCGCAGGAGTTGCGTGAGCAATTGGTGGAGGCGGCTGCCGAAGCCAACGAAGAGCTCATGGAGAAATATCTCGAAGGCGGCGAGCTGTCGGCCGAGGAAATCAAGCAGGGCTTGCGGATGCGCACGCTGAACAACGAAATCGTGCCCTGTTTGTGCGGTTCTGCGTTCAAAAACAAGGGTGTCCAGGCCATGCTCGACGCCATCGTCGAATTCATGCCGGCTCCCACCGACGTTTTGGCCATCAAGGGCCATCTCGACGACAAGGACGAGACCGAAGCGCTCCGTCACTCCACCGACGACGAGCCATTTGCAGCGCTGGCGTTCAAGATCGCAACCGATCCGTTTGTCGGCACCTTGACCTTCTTCCGCGTGTATTCCGGCGTCATCAAATCCGGTGATACCGTCTACAACCCGGTCAAGAGCAAAAAAGAGCGGGTGGGACGTATCGTGCAGATGCACGCCAATTCACGCGAAGAAATCAAAGAAGTCCGCGCCGGCGACATCGCCGCCGCAGTCGGCCTCAAAGATGTGACTACCGGTGACACGCTTTGCGATCCGAGCAACATCATTACGCTGGAGCGGATGGAATTCCCGGAGCCGGTGATTTCCATTGCCATCGAGCCCAAGACCAAGGCGGACCAGGAAAAGATGGGTATCGCGCTGTCCAAGCTGGCGCAGGAAGATCCGTCCTTCCGGGTGCACACCGACGAAGAGTCGGGGCAGACGATCATCTCCGGCATGGGTGAGTTGCACCTGGAAATCATCGTCGATCGCATGAAGCGCGAGTTCAAGGTCGAGGCGAACGTCGGTAAGCCGCAGGTCGCTTATCGCGAAACGATTCGCAAGTCGGTGGAACAGGAAGGCAAGTTCGTGCGCCAATCCGGCGGCCGCGGCCAATACGGTCACGTCTGGCTGAAAATCGAGCCCAAAGAACCGGGTACCGGCTACGAATTCGAAAACGCGATCGTCGGTGGCGTGGTTCCCCGCGAATACATCCCGGCCGTGGACAAAGGCGTTCAGGAGCAGTTGGGCAATGGCGTGTTGGCGGGTTTCCCGGTCGTGGACGTGAAGGTAACCCTGTACGACGGTTCCTACCACGACGTCGATTCGTCGGAAATGGCATTCAAGATTGCCGGTTCCATGGCCTTCAAGGAAGGTGCGGCGAAGGCCAATCCTGCTTTGCTCGAGCCGATCATGAAGGTCGAAGTGGTGACGCCGGAAGAATACATGGGCGATGTTATGGGCGATCTCAATCGTCGTCGCGGTCTGGTTCAAGGTATGGAAGAAGCGCCGGCGGGCAAGATCGTGCGTGCAGAAGTGCCGCTGGCTGAAATGTTCGGCTATGCCACCGACCTGCGCTCCGCCACCCAAGGCCGCGCGACGTATTCGATGGAATTCGGCAAGTATGCCGAGGCGCCTACAAGCGTCGCCGAAGCGGTAATGAAGAGCAAATAACAAGTTTGGTTCCAAGACATTTGTGAGAGGTAAGACGCCGTGTCCAAGGGAAAATTCGAACGTACGAAGCCGCACGTAAACGTTGGCACGATTGGTCACGTAGACCATGGCAAGACGACGCTGACGGCGGCCATCACGAAAGTGATGGGGGAGAAGTTTGGCGGCGAGTTCCGTGCGTACGATCAGATTGACAACGCGCCGGAAGAACGCGCGCGCGGGATCACGATCGCGACGGCGCATGTGGAGTACGAGTCGGAGAAGCGCCACTATGCGCACGTGGACTGTCCGGGACACGCCGATTATGTGAAGAACATGATCACGGGCGCGGCGCAGATGGACGGTGCGATTTTGGTGGTCAGCGCGGCCGACGGTCCGATGCCCCAGACCCGCGAGCACATCCTGCTGGCCCGTCAGGTGGGTGTGCCGTACATCGTGGTGTTTTTGAACAAAGCGGACATGGTGGACGATGCCGAGCTGCTGGAGCTGGTGGAGATGGAGGTTCGCGAACTGCTGTCCTCCTACGACTTCCCGGGCGATGACACGCCGGTGGTGACCGGATCTGCATTGAAGGCGCTGGAAGGGGATACGAGCGACATCGGCGTACCGGCGATCGAGAAGCTGGTCGCGGAGATGGACGCCTACATACCGGAGCCCGAGCGGGCGATCGACGGCACGTTCCTGATGCCGGTCGAAGATGTGTTCTCGATTTCGGGTCGCGGTACGGTGGTGACCGGTCGTATCGAGCGAGGCATCGTCAAGGTGGGTGACACGGTGGAGATCGTGGGCATTCGCGCCACCAGCTCGACGACGGTGACCGGTGTGGAGATGTTCCGCAAGCTGCTGGATCAAGGACAGGCGGGCGACAACGTGGGCGTGCTGCTGCGCGGCACCAAGCGCGACGACGTGGAGCGCGGTCAGGTGCTGGCCAAGCCCGGCTCGATCACCCCGCACACCAAGTTCGAATGCGAAGTGTACGTATTGAGCAAGGAAGAGGGCGGGCGTCACACGCCGTTTTTCAACGGATATCGGCCGCAGTTCTACTTCCGGACCACGGACGTGACCGGCGCGTGCGATCTGCCGGAGGGCGTGGAGATGGTGATGCCGGGCGACAACGTGAAGATGACGGTGAGCCTGATTGCGCCGATCGCGATGGAAGACGGGTTGCGATTCGCCATCCGCGAAGGTGGCCGTACCGTAGGCGCCGGCGTGGTGTCGAAGATCATTGAGTAACAATTAAGGGGAGGAGGGATCGATTCCCTCCCCGAGAGAAACGAGATGGCATCTAAACAGAGAATTCGCATCCGGTTGAAGTCGTTCGATCATCGATTGATCGATCGATCCGCAGCGGAAATCGTGGAAACCGCCAAGCGCACTGGTGCGCAGGTCAAAGGCCCGATTCCGCTGCCGACCAAGAAAGAGCGCTTCACCGTGTTGATTTCTCCGCATGTGAACAAAGACGCGCGCGATCAGTACGAATTGCGCACGCACAAGCGGTTGATGGATATCGTCGAACCCACGGACAAGACCGTCGATGCATTGATGAAGCTCGATCTGGCGGCTGGCGTGGATGTGCAGATCAAACTGAACTGATGAGCGTGTTCCGGGTTTGAGCGCTTTCGAGGGCGCGGAATCGTCTGGACTGCAGGGTGTTTGGAGATAGCAATGGCTATTGGATTAATCGGTCGAAAAGCGGGAATGACCCGGGTGTTCACCCAGGACGGTAATTCCGTACCCGTGACTGTGATCGTTGTCGAACCGAACCGCGTTACCCAGCTCAAGGGCTTGGATAGCGACGGGTATCGCGCCGTGCAGGTCACGACCGGCACTCGCCGTTCGTCGCTGGTCAGCAAGGCGATGGCGGGCCATTTCGCTAAGGCGTCCGTCGATGCCGGCCGCGGGCTGTGGGAATTCAGATTGTCCGATGGTGAGGGTGAAGACCTTCAGGTCGGCGGCGAAATCAAAGCGGACGTGTTCGAAGTCGGGCAGAAGGTCGATGTCGACGGTACGAGTATCGGCAAAGGTTTTCAGGGTGCGGTGAAGCGTCACCATTTCCGGACCCAGGATGCTACCCACGGTAATTCGCTGTCCCATCGCGCCCCCGGTTCCATCGGTCAGAACCAGACCCCTGGACGCGTATTCAAGGGGAAGAAAATGGCCGGCCACATGGGTAACGCCCGCATCACGACGCAGAATCTGGAAATCGTGCGGGTCGATGTGGACCGCAATCTGATTCTGGTGAAGGGCGCGGTACCCGGCGCCAAGGGCGGAGACGTGATTGTGCGTCCCGCTGTGAAAGCGCGATAGGAGTCGGTGATGGAGTTGCAGCTCACAAATGCCAAGCAGGGTGGCACCGTCCAGGTGGCCGATACCGCATTCGGCACGGACTTCAATGAAGGATTGATCCACCAGGTGGTTACTGCTTATTTGGCGGGCGCCCGCAGCGGCACCAAGGCGCAGAAGACCCGGTCGGACGTGCGTGGTGGCGGCGCCAAGCCTTGGCGGCAAAAAGGCACCGGCCGAGCCCGTGCCGGCAGCATACGCAGCCCATTGTGGCGCGGTGGCGGCAAGATCTTCGCGGCCCAGCCGCGGGACTTTTCGCAAAAGGTCAACAAAAAGATGTATCGCGCCGCGATGCGCTCGATTTTGTCGGAACTGGTGCGCCAGGAGCGCCTGGTGGTCGTGGAGAATTTCGCTGTGGAAGCTCCGCGGACCAAAGATCTGATCGCCAAACTCAAAGATCTGGGCGTGAGCCAGGTTCTGATTGTAAGCGACAGCCCGGATGAGAATCTCTACCTGTCGGCGCGCAACTTGTATCGCGTGGCCGTCACGGATATCGCCGGCCTGAACCCCGTCGACTTGGTTGGCGCGGAGCGCGTGGTGATGACAGTGGATGCGGTGCGCAAAGTAGAGGAGTGGCTGGCATGAATCAGGAGCGCCTGATGAAGGTGTTGCTTGCGCCGCACATCTCGGAAAAGACGACGCGGGTCGGCGACGCAGCGAACCAATACGTTTTCAAAGTTGCCAAGGACGCAACGAAGCCGGAGATCAAGAAGGCGGTCGAAACGCTTTTCGAGGTTAAGGTGGCTGATGTCCAGGTAACCACTATGAAGGGCAAACGCAAGCGCTTTCAGTCGACCGAAGGCCGGCGATCCGATTGGAAAAAAGCTTATGTGCGTCTGGCGGAAGACCAGGAGATCGATTTCCTGGGCGCCGAATCGGCCTAAGGCCGGCTAACGCAAGCTAACGCGGAACGACGACAAAGATTATGGCAATCGTAAAAGCAAAACCGACTTCTCCGGGCCGGCGCGGCGTCACAAAGGTAATGACGCCGGGTTTGCATACCGGTGCCCCTTATGAGCGATTGGTCGAAAAGAAGGCCAAGACCGGTGGGCGCAACAACGGCGGCCGGGTGACCACTCGCCACCGCGGCGGCGGCCACAAGCAGCGTTATCGGGTAATCGATTTCAAACGCAACAAAGACGGCGTCAAAGCGCAAGTCGAGCGTTTGGAATACGATCCGAACCGGACTGCAAATATTGCGCTTTTGCTATATGCAGACGGCGAGCGTCGCTATATCATCGCGCCTCGCGGCGTACAGGTGGGTGACGAACTGATGTCGGGCCTGCACGCTCCTATCCGTGCCGGCAACGCGCTGCCTTTGCGAAATATCCCCGTCGGCAGCACGGTGCATTGCATCGAGATGAAACCGGGCAAAGGCGCTCAGATGGCGCGTAGCGCCGGCGCAAGTGCGCAGCTGGTAGCCCGTGAAGGTGTTTATGCGACCCTGCGGTTGCGATCCGGCGAAATGCGCAAAATTCTCGCGGAGTGCAAGGCGACTGTCGGAGAAGTGGGAAATTCCGAACATAGCTTGCGCAAGTTGGGCAAGGCCGGCGCCACACGGTGGCGTGGCGTTCGACCGACGGTGCGCGGCGTTGCAATGAATCCGGTTGATCATCCCCACGGCGGTGGAGAAGGCCGCACTTCCGGTGGCCGGCATCCGGTCAGCCCCTGGGGTACGCCGACCAAGGGTTACAAGACCAGAAGTAACAAGCGCACCGACGGTATGATCGTGCGTCGACGCACCAAGTAAAGAGACGAGGTTGTAAACGTGCCACGTTCAGTCAGAAAAGGCCCTTTCGTAGATCTTCATCTGTCAAAGAAGGTTGCGGAAGCAGCTGCGACGAATAGCAAAAAGCCGATCAAGACCTGGTCGCGTCGTTCCATGGTGCTACCGGATATGGTCGGCTTGACGATTGCGGTCCATAACGGCAGGCAGCATGTTCCAGTCCTGATCAGTGAAAACATGGTCGGACACAAGCTCGGCGAATTCGCGGTAACGCGTACCTTCAAAGGTCACGCCGCCGATCGCAAGGCGAAGTGACGGAGTAGGCGAAATGGCAACATCGGCAAAACATCGTTTCGCGCGTATCTCGGCGCAAAAGGCGCGCTTGGTTGCAGACCAGGTTCGGGGCATGCCGGTTGAGCGCGCTCTGAACATGTTGACCTTCAGCCCGAAGAAAGCCGCCCATCTGGTGCGTAAGGTGCTCGAATCGGCGGTTGCGAATGCCGAGCACAATGACGGCGCGGACATCGACGAACTGAAGATATCGGTAATCACGGTGGATGAAGGCCCCACCTACAAGCGCTGGCACGCCCGCGCCAAGGGTCGCGGAAACCGCATTCTCAAACGCACCAGTCACATCACCGTGACGGTAGCGGAAAAGTAAACAGAGAGGCCGGAATGGGTCAGAAAGTACATCCAACGGGAATTCGCCTGGGTATCTCCAACGACTGGACGTCGAAGTGGTACGCGGATTCGAAGGATTTTGCCGACTACCTCGAGCAGGATCTCGCCGTACGCGAGTTCCTCAAAAAGCGGTTGTCGCAAGCATCCGTGAGCCGCATTCAGATCGAACGTCCGGCACGCAGCGCGCACATCACGATTCATACCGCGCGTCCGGGCATCGTCATCGGCAAGAAGGGCGAAGACATCGAAAAGCTTCGCAAAGAGCTTAGCGAAATGATGGGCGTGCCCGTTTCGGTCAACATCGAGGAAATTCGCAAGCCCGAACTTGACGCACAGTTGGTGGCGGAAAGCGTCGCGCAACAGTTGGAACGTCGCATCATGTTCCGCCGAGCCATGAAACGCGCGGTTACCAATTCCATGCGCCTGGGCGCTCTGGGCATCAAAATCAATGTCGCCGGCCGGTTGAACGGGGCGGAGATCGCGCGCAGCGAATGGTATCGGGAAGGGCGAGTGCCGCTGCATACCTTGCGTGCCGATATCGATTATGGGTTCGCCGAAGCGCGCACCACGTATGGAATCATCGGAGTGAAGGTCTGGGTATTCAAAGGCGAGGTTTTTGAAGCGGATGCCCAAACCGAAGACGCCGGCGCCAAGAAGAGCGCGGCTGCGAGCTAACCGGAGTCAGTTGTAATGTTACAGCCGAAGAGAACGAAGTTCCGCAAACAGCAGACGGGCCACAACAGGGGCCTGGCGCATCGCGGCAGTAGCGTAAGTTTTGGTGAATACGGACTGAAGGCCATTGGCCGCGGCCGCTTGACTGCGCGCCAGATTGAGGCGGCACGTCGCGCCATGACGCGCCACATCAAGCGTGGCGGCAAGATCTGGATCCGCGTATTTCCAGACAAGCCCGTGACCAAGAAGCCGCTGGAAGTTCGTCAGGGCAAAGGTAAAGGAAGCGTCGAATATTGGGTGGCGGTCGTGCAGCCCGGTAAGGTGTTGTACGAGATGGAAGGTGTGACCGAGGAGATTGCACGCGAAGCGTTCCGTCTGGCGAGTGCCAAACTTCCGTTCAAAACTCAGTTTGTCAGCCGGACGGTGATGTGATGAAGGCGAGCGATTTGCGAGATAAGAGCGTCGACGAGCTGAACCAGGAATTGCACAGCTTGTTGCGCGAGCAGTTTAATCTGCGCATGCAGCGCGGCACCGGTCAGCTGTCCCGCCCGGACCAAATTCAGAAAGTGCGCCGGAATATCGCACGGGTGAAGACAGTGCTGAACGAAAAGGCGAAAGCAGGTAACGCGTCATGAGCGACCAGGAAAACATCGAGCGAGCGACCAACACAATGGTAGGTCGTGTCATCAGCAACAAGATGGACAAGACCATCACGGTGCTGCTGGAACGCCAGGTTAAGCATCCGTTGTACGGGAAGTTCATCCGGCGCTCGACCAAGATTCACGCTCACGACGAAGACAATGTCTGCAGCGAGGGCGATACGGTCATGATTGCGCAGTGCCGCCCGGTGTCCAAGACCAAATCCTGGAAATTGGTCAAGGTCCTGGAGCAGACGCGCGGGTGATCGTTCATTGGGTAGTTTGCGGTTACGGAACTGAGACAACTACGTTGTTTGGAAGCAAGCCATGATTCAGATGCAGACAGTGCTGGATGTGGCCGACAACAGCGGGGCGCGCCGGGTGCAATGCATCAAGGTGCTGGGCGGGTCACACCGCCGTTATGCCCGCATCGGCGACATCATTAAAGTCAGCGTAAAGGAAGCGATTCCGCGCGGCAAAGTGAAAAAGGGCGAGGTCTATAGCGCGGTGGTTGTCCGTACGCGCAAGGGCGTGCGCCGGTCGGACGGTTCATTGATCCGCTTCGATGGCAACGCGGCAGTGCTGCTCAACAACCAGTTGCAGCCAATCGGTACCCGTATTTTTGGGCCCGTGACGCGTGAATTGCGCACTGAGAATTTCATGAAGATCATTTCCCTGGCGCCGGAAGTGCTCTAGGCGGGATACGGCTATGCAAAAGATCAAAAAGGGCGACGAAATCATCGTGGTCTCCGGAAAAGACAAAGGCCGGAGAGGGACCGTGTTGCGGATGATGCCGTACGAGCGGATCCTGGTGGAGGGCATCAACGTTGCCAAAAAGCACCAGCGTCCGGATCCGGCGCATGGCGTCGGCGGCGGAATCGTGGATCAAGAAATGCCGATCCATATTTCCAACGTGATGCTTTACAACCCGGTAACCAAGAAAGGTGACCGCGTGGGCGTGAAGTCGCTCGAAGACGGGCGCCGTGTGCGATTTTTCAAGTCGAACGGCGAAGTGGTTGACGCGTAAGCGGGTGACAGTCATGGCAAGGTTGCAAGAATTCTACAAGAACGACGTAGTTAAAAAGCTCCAGGAGCAGTTCAACTACGCCAACGTGATGGAGGTGCCGCGCATCACCAAGATCACCGTGAACATGGGTGTCGGTGAAGCGGTTGCGGATAAGAAGATCCTCGATCACGCGGTGTCCGACATGGTCGCGATCGCGGGCCAGAAGCCGGTGGTGACCAAGGCGCGGAAATCCATTGCGGGTTTCAAGATTCGCGACGAAATGCCCATCGGTTGCAAAGTTACGTTGCGCCGTGAGCGGATGTACGAATTTCTCGATCGTCTAATCAATATCGCGATTCCGCGTATTCGCGATTTTCGTGGATTGAATGGGAAATCGTTCGACGGTCGCGGAAATTACAATATGGGTGTGCGTGAGCAGATCATCTTCCCGGAAGTCGAGTACGACAAAATCGATGCTCTGCGCGGGATGGATATCACGATCACGACCACCGCCCGGAACGACGCGGAAGGTAAGGCGCTGCTGGCGGCATTCAACTTCCCGTTCAGAAACTGAGGCAGGTTCAGGTATGGCAAAGAAAAGCATGGTCAATCGTGAAGTGAAGCGACAGAAGGTGGTGCGCAAGTTCGCCGCCAAGCGCGCTGAGCTGAAGGCCTTGATCAAGGACCCAAAAGCGAGCGACGAGGACCGCATGAATGCGGTTGAGCGTCTGCAGAAGCTTCCGCGCGATGCGAGTCCTACCAGGATGCATAATCGTTGCCGGCTGACGGGCCGCCCACATGGCTTCTATCGCAAATTCGGTTTGGCGCGCAACAAATTGCGCGAGGCAACCATGCGCGGTGATATCCCGGGGTTGCGCAAGGCGAGTTGGTAGCGGACCGCGGCAATTGCTGAAAGAGAATATAAGGTAGATTCAAATGAGTATGAGTGATCCGATTGCCGATATGTTGACCCGCATTCGCAACGGGCAAATCGCCAACATGGTCGAAGTGGCGATGCCGGCTTCGAAGCTTAAGGCGGAAATTGCACGCGTGCTGAAGGAAGAGGGGTATATCGACGAAGTGTCGGTGTCCGATGGCGCCAAACCGTCGTTGACCGTAAAGCTGCGCTATTACCAAGGCGCGCCGGTGATCGATGAAATTCGGAGGGTGAGTCGTCCGGGCCTGCGCATTTTCAAGGCAGCTGGTGATTTGCCCAAGGTTCACAACGGCCTTGGCGTGGCGATTGTGTCAACGTCGCAGGGCGTCATGACAGACCGTGCCGCACGTGCCGCCGGGCAGGGCGGCGAAGTGCTCTGCATCGTATCGTAAGCGAGTAGTCGACCATGTCGAGAGTTGCCAACAATCCGGTGGCCGTACCTTCGGGTGTCGAAGTCAAGATCAGCGGCCATAACGTACAGATCAAAGGTCCGAAGGGTGCGCTGGCGGTGGATATCCATCGTACGGTTTCCGTAAGCCAGGAGGACAACCTCCTGCGCTTTGCTGCACAGTCGAAATATGACCGTGCGATGGCCGGCACCATGCGTGCATTGGTCAACAATATGGTCGTCGGCGTCAGCAACGGTTTTGAGCGCAAGCTGGAACTGCGTGGCGTCGGTTATCGCGCACAGTCCCAAGGCAAAGTTTTGAACCTGACCCTGGGCTTCTCGCATCCGGTGAACTTTGAAGTGCCGGAAGGCGTGACCATCGAAACCCCGAGCCAGACCGAAATCGTGGTTAAGGGGATCGACAAGCAACAGGTCGGACAAGTGGCTGCAAAAATTCGTGGTTACCGCCCGCCGGAGCCTTATAAAGGCAAAGGCGTTCGTTACGCCGATGAGCAGGTGATTTTGAAAGAGGCGAAGAAAAAGTAAGGTAGCGCGCTATGGACAAGAAGTCAGCACGTTTGCGCCGCGCTCGTCGCGGGCGCGCCAAGATTCGGGAGTTGGGCGTACACCGGTTGACGGTGCACCGGACCCCGCGTCACATCTACGCCCAGATCATCGCGCCGGGCGAGCAGGTGGTGGCGGCCGCAAGCACGGTCGAAAGAGATCTGCGTGGCGCGGTGAAATATACCGGCAATGCCGATGCGGCCGCGGCGGTTGGAAAGGCGATTGCCGAAAAGGCGAAAGCCGCAGGGGTCACGCAAGTGGCATTCGACCGCTCGGGTTTCAAATACCACGGCCGTGTCAAGGCGCTTGCCGATGCAGCGCGCGAAGCCGGTCTGGAATTCTAAGGGTTGAGGCATGGCGAATACGGAACATAATACAGGCGACGGTCTTCTCGAGAAGCTCATTACCGTCAATCGCGTGGCCAAGGTGGTCAAAGGCGGTAGGCAGTTCGGCTTCACTGCGCTCACAGTGGTCGGTGACGGCGAAGGCAAGGTAGGCTTCGGCTACGGCAAAGCACGTGAAGTGCCTCTCGCGATCCAGAAGGCGATGGAGAAAGCGCGTAAAAACATGCGCAGCGTCGACTTGAAAGAGGGCACGCTTCAGCACGAGGTTGTTGCGCGTCACGGTGCATCCAAGGTTTATATGCAGCCGGCATCCGATGGTACCGGCATCATTGCCGGCGGTGCCATGCGCGCCGTGTTCGAGGTTGTAGGCGTTCACAACGTTTTGGCCAAATGCATCGGCTCCCGCAACCCGATCAACGTGGTACGTGCGACGATCCGTGGCCTGACGGATATGACGTCTCCGGAGAAGGCTGCCTCGAAGCGTGGCAAAAAGGTCGAAGAGATCCTGGGGTAAGCCATGGCTAATAAACAGATCAAGTTAACGCTCGTCAGGAGCATGGCCGGTCGATTGAAGAATCACCAGGCGTCTGTGCGTGGTCTTGGGATCCGCCGGATGCACCACACGGTTGTTGTAGACGACACGCCACAGAATCGCGGCATGATCAACCGCGTGCGCTACGCGCTAAAGGTTGAGGAGGTTTGACATGCAACTGAATTCGCTCAAAGCGGCGCGTGGGAGTAAGCGTGACGCCAAACGTGTGGGTCGCGGTATCGGTTGCGGCAACGGCAAGACTGCAGGGCGCGGTCATAAGGGCCAGCATGCGCGCTCCGGCGGCTTCCATAAGGTCGGCTTTGAGGGCGGCCAAATGCCGCTGCAGCGTCGCCTGCCGAAGGTGGGTTTCAATTCTCACAAAACTCGTTTCGTGGCCGAAGTGCGGTTGCATGAGCTCGCCAAGGTGGGCACGGACGTGGTCGATCTGCTGGCGCTGAAAACCGCGAATATCGTGCCTGAGCAATGCAAACAAGCGAAAGTCATCGCATCCGGCCAGTTGGACAAGGCGGTGACGTTGCGGGGTATCGGCGCTACCAAAGGTGCTCGCGAGGCAATTGAAGCCGCCGGCGGCAAAATCGAGGGCTAAGTGGCGAACGCTCCGGCAAACCTGCCCGGCGGGCTAGGCGGGATCGGCAAACTCCGCGAACTTCGGCAGCGGGTACTGTTCGTGCTCGGCGCCTTTCTGGTGTTCCGGATCGGCACGTTTATTCCAGTGCCGGGGATTGATCCGGCCGCAATGGCCCGTTTGTTCGACAGCCAGCAGAACACGATCCTGGGCATGTTCAATATGTTCGGCGGCGGCGCGTTGCAGCGCATGTCGCTGTTCGCCCTCGGGATCATGCCGTACATTTCGGCCTCGATCATTATGCAGTTGCTGACTGTGGTCGTGCCCAGTCTGGAACAGCTGAAGAAGGAAGGTGAGACCGGTCGGCGGAAAATCACACAGTACACCCGTTACGGAACGGTGGTGCTGGCGACGTTTCAGGCAATAGGCGTTGCGCACGCGTTGCAGGGACAAGGCGTTGCACCGGCGGGACTCGGCTTCCTGTTCACGGCGGGCGTGACCCTGGTCACCGGCACGATGTTCCTGATGTGGCTCGGCGAGCAGATTACCGAGCGTGGTATCGGTAATGGTATTTCATTGATCATTTTCGCGGGCATCGTGGCGGGTCTCCCGCACGCCATCGGGGCTACGCTTGAACAGGTTCGGACCGGTGAAATGGGTATCTTCACCGTGCTTATGTTGATCGCCGGAGTCGTAGCGGTGATCGCGTTCGTGATCTTCGTCGAGCGCGGGCAACGACGGATCACGGTAAATTACGCAAAGCGTCAACAAGGCAGGCGCATATATGCGGCACAAAGTAGTCATTTGCCGCTGAAGCTGAATATGGCGGGTGTGATTCCGCCGATCTTCGCTTCGAGCCTGATTTTATTTCCGGCGACGCTCGGCCAGTGGTTCGGTCAGAGTGCCCAGGGCGGCGCCATGGCGTGGTTGGGCGATGTTTCCCAGATGTTATCGCCAGGTCAGCCGCTGTATGTGTTGTTGTACTCGCTGTTGATCGTGTTTTTCTGCTTTTTCTACACAGCGCTGGTGTTCAATGCGCGTGAGACGGCTGACAACCTGAAGAAATCGGGGGCCTTCATACCCGGCATTCGTCCCGGCGAGCAGACTGCCCGGTACATCGACAGCGTGTTGACCCGGCTGACTACGGCGGGTGCGATATACATCACGGTGGTGTGTTTGCTGCCGGAATTTTTGATTTTGTACTTCGACGTGCCGTTCTATTTTGGCGGCACTTCGCTGCTGATTATCGTAGTGGTGGTGATGGATTTCATGGCGCAACTCCAGGCGCAGCTCATGTCCCACCAATACGAGGGTCTGATGAAGAAAGCCAACCTGAAAGGGTACGGCGGCACAGGTATGCTGCGGTAACGAATTATCGCTAAATCAATTGGTTAACGGGTTTGTCCGGCCTAGGCCGTGGAGAGCAGAGATGAAGGTTCGCGCATCGGTTAAGAAATTATGCCGTCATTGCAAGATCATTCGCCGCAATGGCGTGGTACGGGTGATCTGCAGCGACGCCCGCCACAAGCAGCGCCAAGGCTGAGGCCAGGCACCGATTTATTTTTGCCGTGCATTAGGCTAGAATTGCGCGTTTTCCGTGCCGGCCTTTGCATTTTGAGTATTTAGGAGAAAGACTGAATGGCCCGTATCGCAGGCGTCAACATTCCGGATCATAAGCATGCCGAGATCTCGCTGACCGCGATTTACGGCATTGGCCGCACCCGCGCGCAGAAGATCTGCGCAGCAGTCGGAATCGATCCAGTTACCAAGATCAAGGAGCTTAGCGAGGCCGATCTCGATAAGCTGCGTACCGAAGTGGGTAAATACGCCATCGAGGGCGATCTGCGTCGGGAAGTGTCCATGAACATCAAACGCTTGATGGATCTTGGTTGTTACCGGGGTCTACGTCACCGACGTGGTCTTCCGCTTCGTGGGCAGCGTACGCGCACGAACGCGCGGACTCGCAAGGGACCGCGTAAACCGATTCGCAAGTGAACTTCTACATTAAGTAAATTCAGGATTACGAGACATGGCAAAAGCGCCGACTCGCACGCGCAAGAAAGTAAAGAAGAACGTAGTGGATGGGGTCGCCCATATCCACGCGTCCTTCAACAATACGATTGTCACCATCACCGATCGCCAGGGAAACGCGCTGGCTTGGGCAACTTCCGGCGGTTCAGGATTCCGCGGTTCGCGCAAGAGCACGCCATTCGCAGCTCAGGTTGCGGCCGATCGCGCGGGGACGGCGGTGCAGGAATACGGCATGAAGAATGTCGAGGTGATGGTCAAGGGCCCTGGGCCCGGCCGCGAGTCTGCTGTACGGGCGCTGAACAACTGCGGTCTCAAAGTCACGAACATTACGGACGTAACGCCGATTCCCCATAACGGCTGCCGTCCGCCGAAGCGACGTCGAGTCTAAGCCGGGAGGCGACTAAAGTGGCAAAGTATATTGGTTCCAAATGCCGCCAGTGCCGCCGCGAAGGCGGCAAGCTGTTTCTCAAGGGCGAGAAGTGCTTCACTTCGAAGTGCGCGGTGGAAAATCGTCCGACACCACCTGGCCAGCATGGTCAGCGGCGACAGCGTTTGTCGGATTACGCGCTGCAGCTGCGTGAGAAGCAGAAATTGCGCCGGATCTACGGCATTCTGGAGCGGCAGTTCCGTAACTATTACAAGGAAGCCGCTCGCCTGAAAGGCTCGACTGGCGACAACTTGTTGCAACTGCTTGAGTGCCGCCTCGACAACGTCGTGTACCGGATGGGTTTTGCGGCTTCGCGTTCGGAAGCGCGGCAGCTGGTACGCCACAAAGGCGTGACGGTCAACGGCCGGAAAGTCAATGTGCCGTCGTTCCAGGTCAGCGCGAGTGATGTCATCGCAGTAAACGACAAGTCTCGTAATCAGCTTCGTATCCAGTCGGCGTTGGAACTCGCGCAGCAGCGCGGTATCTCCGATTGGTTGGAAGTGGACGCAAAGAAGATGGAAGGCGTGTTCAAGTCTGTACCGGAACGCAGCGAATTGCCGCCTGACATCAACGAGCATCTCGTGGTCGAGCTGTACTCGAAGTAAGCCAGGGCGCTTTGGCGGACTTAGCGCACTAAAGAGGAATATCCATGCAGGGTTCATTGACAGACTTTCTCAAACCGCGAATCGTCGACGTGGAATTCGTCAACGACAAGCGGGCCAAAGTGACCTTGGAACCATTGGAACGCGGTTTCGGTCATACCCTGGGTAATGCTTTACGTCGGATTCTGTTGTCTTCGATGCCCGGCTGCGCAGTAGTAGAGGCGGAGATCGAAGGGGTGTTGCACGAGTATACGACCGTCGAAGGCGTCCAGGAGGATGTCATCGATGTGCTCCTCAATCTGAAGGGCCTGGCGATCAAGCTGCATGCGCGCGACCAGGCTTCGTTGTCGCTGAAGAAAAAGGGCCCCGGCGAAGTTTACGCCCGCGACATCACGCTGGATCATGATGTCGAACTCATGAACCCCGATCACGTGATTGCGAATCTGACCAAGGATGGCGAGCTTTCGATGACGTTGAAGGTCGAACGCGGTCGCGGCTATGTGCCGGCACCGCAACGCGCCGGTGGTGATAATCGCCCGATCGGACATTTGCTGCTGGACGCGTCCTATAGTCCGGTGTCTCGAGTAACGTATTCGGTCGAGCGCGCCCGTGTCGAGCAGCGTACCGACTTGGATAAGCTGATCATCGATATCGAGACCAACGGCACGATAGACGCCGAAGACGCCATACGTTACGCAGCAGGAATTTTACAGGATCAGTTGTCGGTGTTCGTGGCCCTGCAGGGCAAGGAAGAAGAGAAACCCCAGGAGCGTGAATCCGAGATCGACCCGATCCTGATGCGGCCGGTGGATGATCTCGAGCTTACGGTTCGCTCTGCAAATTGTCTCAAAGCGGAAAGCATATACTATATCGGCGATTTGATTCAACGTACCGAAGTCGAACTGCTGAAAACCCCGAATTTGGGCAAGAAGTCGTTGACTGAAATCAAAGACGTACTCGCCTCGCACGGATTGTCGTTGGGCATGCGCTTGGAAAACTGGCCGCCTGCCGGACTCAAGGATCGCGAAAAAGTCGGCACGTAATCTCTGGCAAGTGCCTAGTGGGCGCTTGCGTATTCGAAACCTAGATCGGATTGTTAAGGAATCGCAGTCATGCGCCATCGTCAGAGCGGACGTCAACTCAACCGCAACAGCAGTCATCGCCAAGCCATGTACAAGAACATGGCGGCGTCTCTGCTGCGTCATGAAGTCATCAAAACCACTTTGCCGAAAGCCAAGGAACTGCGCAGAGTCGCTGAACCGCTCATCACAATGGCGAAGTCCGATTCGGTACACAAGCGGCGTGTGGCGTTCGCACGCCTACGTGATCGCGATGTGGTCACTAAGCTGTTCAACGAGCTTGGTCCGCGATACAAGGAGCGTCCGGGTGGTTACCTGCGCATTTTGAAATGTGGATATCGTCCAGGCGACGCGGCGCAAATGGCATTCGTGGAGTTGGTGGATCGGCCATTGCCCGATGAAGCCGAGGCGGGCACAGACGATTGACGACCGTTCGCTTCTATTCTGAAAAAAAGCCGGGCTGAGCCCGGCTTTTTTTATGGGTAGACGATTCCATTGATTCCGTCTCAAGCAAACCCGGGATCGGCCGAATAGTAACGGTGGCCGAAACATGGCCGCATGGATGTCCATGTATCGCGCACTGATGTCGGTCTGCGTCTTTCGGACGTGACGTTTATGTTCCCGGAGTAGTTATGCTGTCCAATATCAAGATCGGCCGTCGCATCGCGCTGAGCTTCGCGCTGCTGCTCGTGCTCACTGTTTCGGCCTTGGTGCCGGTGTTCCTTGCCCGCTTCGACACCGTGGTCGCACAGGCCGAGCGCCGCGAATTGCGCGGTCTGTTCGACAACATCAGCGCGGCGATCGATTCCGAGGGTCGCACCGCGGAATCGCTCGCGGCCCTCGTAGCCGGGACCCCGGACGTACAGGAGGCGATGGCCAATAACGATCGCGAACGATTGAAGGCGTTGTTCGTAGCCGGCTTCGAACGATTGCGAGATCAATACGGCGTGCGCCAGTTCCAATTCCACAAGGCGCCGGCAATCTCGTTCTTGCGGGTGCATAAGCCAGGCAAGTTCGGTGATGACCTGTCCGCCTTTCGCAAGACGGTAGTTGCGGCCAATAGTAATACCACCGTCGTTCGCGGCATCGAAAAGGGTGTGGCCGGTCTCGGTGTGCGTGGAATCGTGCCCATCGTGCACGATGGGAAGCACGTCGGCTCAGTGGAGTTCGGAACGTCGTTCGGGCAGGCGTTCTTCGACGCTTTCAAATCGCACTATGGCGTCGATGCATCGCTTTTTTTGCAGGCCGACGACGGTAGCTACAAAGCGTTTGCCTCGACCCGTAAAGACGCATCACCGTTGCTGCCGACTAGGATGGAACAAGCCTTGGCCGGTGAAGAAGCAATTGGGCAGATCCAGACAGGCAATATGCCGGTTGCGGTGCTGGCGGACGCGGTTCGCGATTTTTCCGGACATCCGATCGGCATTTTGGAACTCTCCATGGATCGTTCGTATTATGCGGATGCCCTAACCGGCGCGCGTAATACCGCTGTTTTGGTGAGCGGGATTGCCCTGCTGTTCGGTCTGTTGCTCGCTGCGTTGGTTGCACGCGGTATCGTGCAGCCGATCTGGGCCGCCGTCGATGCAATGCGCGACATCGCAGCAGGCGAAGGGGATCTGACCCGTCGCCTCGAGGAAAAGGGGCGCAACGAGGTCGCCGAGTTGGCGGGTGCGTTCAATCGCTTCGCAGATAAGGTTCGGGCGCTGGTGGCGGACGTGGCCAAATCGACGGCTCAGGTGGCGGCGGCAGCCGAGGAAATGTCGGCAGTCACCGAGGAATCCAATCGTGGCGTCGCCCGGCAGCGTAGTGAGATCGATCAGGTTGCGACCGCGATGAACGAAATGACCTCGACGGTACAGGAAGTTGCCCGCAATGCATCCCAAGCTGCGCGTTCGGCGGAGGCCGCTGACCAGGAGGCGGTGCAGGGCCAGCAGGTGGTGCGCGAAGCCGTCAAGGCGATCGAGAGTGTGGCGGGAGAGGTGGAGCGGGCTGCGGCGGTCATCGAACGTCTGGAAGCGGACAGTGAAAGTATCAGTGCCGTGCTGGACGTCATTCGCGGCGTCGCGGAACAGACCAATCTTTTGGCGTTGAATGCGGCGATTGAAGCGGCACGCGCCGGCGAGCAAGGACGCGGATTTGCGGTGGTTGCCGACGAAGTGCGCACGTTGGCTTCGCGTACCCAGGAGTCGACTGGCGAAATTCAGCAAGTGATCGAACGCTTGCAGGCCGGTGCGCGGGACGCCGCCGCTGTGATGCAGCAGGGCCAGAGCCGCGCCAACGACAGCGTGGCCAGGGCACAGGAAGCCGGTGCGTCGCTGACCAAGATCACGCGGTCGGTTGCCACCATCAGCGATATGAACGCACAGATTGCCAGCGCCGCGGAAGAACAAAGCGCGGTTTCCGAGGAAATCAACAAGAATGTTGTGAACATCAACCGCGTCGCAGACGGCGTTACCGAGTCCGCCGGCCGGACCGCGGACGCCAGCAACCAATTGGCGCGCTTGGCGGCCGAACTTCAGTCGTTGGTGGGGCAGTTCAAGTTCAACTGATCCGCGACCGCTGCACTGCGCAAGAGCCGGGCTTGCCCCGGCTCTTTGCATTTCCAGGCGGCGATAACGGAATGTTTAGTCTCGGCTAGACTGAGGACCCATGATCGTTTTGTTCACAGACTTCGGTTTGGACGGACCCTACGTCGGGCAGATGAAGGCGGTGCTGTACCGCAAGGCGCCGAATGTGCCCGTGGTCGACCTGTTTGCCGATGTACCCGCTTTCGATGCCCCCGCGGCGGGCTATTTGCTCGCGGCATACGTGGATGAATTTCCGCCCGGATCCGTGTTCCTGTGCGTTGTGGATCCCGGCGTAGGCGGCGACCGGCGCGCGGTATTGGTGAAGGCCGCGGGGCGCTGGTTCGTGGGCCCGGACAATGGCTTGTTCAACACGCTGGTGTGCCGGACAAGCAGTGTCCGCTGGTGGGATATCGTGTGGCGTCCGGCCCGACTTTCCAGCAGCTTCCACGGCCGAGATCTGTTCGCCCCGGTAGCGGCCGGCCTCGCGTTGGGAGAGTTGCCTCCGGTGGAGGAGCAGCAGGTGTCGTCCCGGGTACCGGCCGATTGGCCGCACGATCTCGGCCGGATCGTGTATATCGACCGCTTTGGCAACGCCATGACCGGGCTGCGCGCCATCGATATTGCCGCTGGGTCGATATTGGAGGTGAACGGGGAACGGCTCGCCCGTGCCAGCACCTTTTCAGACGTCCCGGTGGGAGAAGGCTTTTGGTACGAGAATGCCAACGGTCTGGCCGAGATTGCGATCAACCAGGGGCGAGCTTCCGATACGTTTCAGCTATCGTGCGGCGACATCGTTGTGGTGCGTGCCTGAGCCGGGTCAGTTGCTCAATGGGCCGCGTTGGTCGGCGCGCAAGGCGGCTTTCAGATAGCGTGCAGTATGAGACTGCGGATTGTCGGCCACGGCTTCCGGGGTGCCGGCCGCCAGGATCGTGCCGCCACGTTCTCCGCCTTCGGGCCCCAGGTCGACGATCCAGTCGGCGGTTTTGATCACATCCAGATTGTGCTCGATGACGACAATCGTATTTCCGTGGTCGCGCAATCGGTGCAAAACGTCGAGCAGCTGTTCGATATCATGAAAATGTAGGCCCGTGGTGGGCTCGTCGAGAATGTAGAGCGTATGGCCGGTGTCGCGTTTGGAAAGTTCGCGGGCGAGCTTGATGCGTTGCGCTTCGCCGCCGGAAAGCGTGGTCGCGTTCTGACCGAGTTTGATGTACGAGAGGCCGACGTCGAGTAGCGTCTGCAACTTACGTTTGATGGCGGGTACCGCGCTGAAGAAATCCAGCGCGTCTTCTACTGTGAGTTCCAGTGCTTCGTGGATGCTGAGTCCCTTGTAGCGGATTTCCAGCGTCTCTCGGTTGTATCGCTTGCCCTTGCAGACATCGCAGGCGACATAGATATCCGGGAGAAAGTGCATTTCCACTTTCAAGACGCCGTCGCCCTGACAGGCCTCGCAGCGGCCGCCCTTTACGTTGAACGAGAACCTTCCCGGTTTGTATCCGCGGGAACGGGCTTCCTGGGTGCCAGCGAAAAGTTCGCGTATGGGCGTGAACAGACCGGTGTAGGTTGCCGGATTGGATCGCGGCGTGCGGCCGATCGGGCTTTGGTCGATATCGACGACTTTATCGAGCATCTCCAGACCGGTAACTTCGGTATAAGCGGCGGGCGCTTCACTGGCACCGTTGATTTCCTGCGCCACCACGCGGTACAGCGTGTCATTGATGAGGGTGGATTTCCCGGAGCCGGAGACGCCCGTGACGCAGGTCATGAGGCCCAGGGGGATTTCCAGGTTCACGCTTTTTAGGTTGTTACCGGAGGCGCCGATGAGGCTCAGCATTTGCCCCGGCTGCGCCGCGACTCGATCGGCGGGCACTGCGATCCGCCTGCGTCCGGACAGATACTGACCCGTCAGCGACTTTGGATCCGCAGTGACTTCTGCTGCGGTTCCCTGGGATACCACGCGACCACCATGGATGCCCGCGCCGGGTCCCATATCGACCACGTGGTCTGCGCTGCGGATCGCATCTTCATCGTGCTCCACGACGATGACGGTGTTGCCCAAATCGCGTAAGTATGTGAGGGTGCTGAGCAGGCGCTCGTTATCGCGCTGATGCAAACCGATCGACGGTTCATCGAGGATATACATGACACCCACCAGCCCTGCGCCGATCTGACTGGCCAGCCGGATGCGCTGTGCCTCGCCGCCGGATAACGAATCTGCACTGCGGTCGAGCGCTAGGTAATCCAGGCCGACGTTGACCAGGAAATCCAGGCGCTGCCCGATTTCCTTGACTACCTTGGCGGCAATTTCGCCCCGTTGGCCTTCCAGTTCCAGCGAGTCGAAGAAGCGCTGCGCTTTTCCGACCGGCAGTGCGGTCACCGAGGGTAATGCGACGTCACCGACGAACACGTTGCGGGCTGCCGGATTCAATCGCGTGCCGCCGCAATCGGGACAACTGTGCGTAGAAAGGTATTTGGCCAGTTCTTCGCGTACGACGTTGGATTCGGTTTCTCTGTACCTGCGTTCCATATTGGGCAGGATGCCCTCGAAGGGATGCTTGCGCGTGGTGATCCCGCCGCGTTCATTCCAGTATTTGAATTCGATGATCTCGTTATTGCTGCCATACAGCAGGATGTCCTGGTTTTGCTGGGACAATTCTTCGAACGGCGTTTCGACATCGAATCCATAGTGGTCCGCCAATGAGCTGACCATCTGAAAATAGTATGTGGTGCGCCTGTCCCAGCCGCGGATGGCGCCGCCGGCAAGACTCAGTTGCGGGTGAACTACGACGCGCTTGGGATCGAAAAATTGGCGCACCCCGAGCCCGTCGCAACTCGGACATGCGCCCACCGGGTTGTTGAACGAAAACAGCCGCGGTGCGAGTTCTGTCAGCGAGTAGCCGCAAACCGGGCAGGCGAAAGTGGACGAGAAAGAAGACTCGGGCAGGGTGCTGTCGGCGTCCATCGGCGCAATGACGGCCACGCCATCGGAAAGGCGCAGCGCCGTTTCGAACGACTCCGCCAGACGCACCGCGAGATCCGCGCGTACGCGGAAACGGTCGACCACCGCCTCGATGGTGTGTTTTTCGTGCAACTTCAGCGCCGGTGCCTGATCCAGATCGACCAATGCGCCGTCGATGCGGGCGCGGATGAAACCTTGAGCGCGCAGTTCCTCGACGATGTGCAGATGCTCGCCCTTGCGGTCGTGAACCAGGGGCGCGAGCAGCATCAAGCGCGTGCCCTCCGGCATGGCCAGGACCTGATCGACCATCTGGCTGACCGTCTGCGCATCGAGGTCGATGCCATGTTCCGGGCAACGCGGCGTGCCGGCCCGGGCATATAGCAGGCGCAGATAATCGTAGATTTCGGTGATCGTGCCAACCGTCGAGCGGGGGTTGTGGGAGGTGGATTTCTGTTCGATGGAGATCGCCGGCGAAAGGCCGTCGATATGGTCGACGTCCGGTTTTTCCATGATCGACAGAAACTGCCGCGCATAGGCCGACAACGATTCGACGTAGCGCCGCTGACCCTCGGCGTAAATGGTGTCGAACGCCAGGGACGACTTGCCCGAGCCTGACAGGCCTGTGATCACGATGAGCTTGTCCCGCGGCAAGTCGAGATCGACATTCTGCAGATTGTGGGTTCTCGCGCCGCGGATATGGATCGTATCCATGCTCGGTTTTTAGCTGCCAGGGCAACCTGTTAATATACGCGTTCCGGGTAACTACGCGCAAAGGCAAGGGAGACGGGCTTGAACAAACCAGCTGGCGGCAATTACACCCCGATGACCGCATCAGAACGTAAGGCCGCCATTTCGCTATCCGGCATTTTCGCCCTGCGCATGCTGGGGTTGTTCATGATCCTGCCGGTTTTTTCGTTGTACGTGGACCACTTGCACGGGGCGACGCCAGCGCTCGCCGGGGTCGCGCTGGGCGCCTATGGCTTGACCCAAGGCATCCTGCAGATTCCTTTCGGTATGTTGTCCGATCGATTCGGCCGCAAGCGCGTGATCCTCGCCGGCTTGCTTTTGTTCGCTGCGGGTAGTGCGGTGGCGGCCATGTCCGACTCCATCTGGGGCATCATTGCCGGGCGCGCGTTACAAGGTTCAGGCGCAATCGCCGCCGCTGTGATGGCCCTCGCCGCCGACCTGACGCGGGAAGAGCACCGCACCAAGGCCATGGCGATCATCGGCATGAGCATCGGCAGCTCGTTCGCCGTGGCGATGGTATTGGGGCCGGTGCTCAATAGCTGGATCGGCCTGCATGGCATATTCTGGATCACAGCGTTGCTGGCGTTGGCCGGCATGCTGGTGCTTTGGTATGTCGTGCCCACGCCCCACGAAAGCCGCGTACATCGCGATGCGCAAGCGGTTCCGGCACAATTTGCCGGAGTATTGCGGGACGGCCAGCTGCTGCGCCTCGATCTCGGTATATTTCTGCTGCACTTGGTGTTGACGGCGACCTTCGTTGCCATGCCCCTGGCTTTGGTGCGGGAAGCGGGACTGCCGTCGAACCATCATTGGTGGATCTATTTGCCGGTACTGCTGCTTTCGGTCGCCGCCATGGTGCCGTTCATCATCCTTGCGGAACGGCGCCGAATGATGAAGCGCGTATTCCTGGGCGCCATTGCCCTGTTGGCCTTGGCGCAATTGGGTCTTGCCGAGTGGCATCGACAGCTCTGGGTTGTGACCCTGATGCTGTTCCTGTTTTTCACCGCCTTCAATTTGCTCGAGGCCAGCCTGCCCTCGCTGATATCGAAAATGGCGCCAGCGGAAAGCAAGGGCACCGCCATGGGCGTCTACTCCAGCAGTCAATTCCTCGGTGCGTTCGTGGGCGGTGCGGCTGGCGGTTCGTTGCTGGGTTTTGCCGGCTTTACCGGCGTTTTCGTATTGGGCGGCGCTATGGCGATTCTATGGCTGATTGTTGCCAGTTCCATGCGTGAACCACGCTATCTCGCCAGTTATTTGCTCAACGTCGGCACTATCGACGAACCTTCGGCGCGCAAGTTGGCAGCGCAATTGTCCCAGGTTCGAGGTGTGGCCGAGGCCGTGGTGATTCCCCAGGACGGGGTGGCGTATCTCAAAGTGGACCACAAGGCGTTGGATCACGACGCCCTGGCCGGTTTTTCCCGCGATCTCGAGGGCGCTCCGGCGCCGGCCGCCTGAGCTGCGTCCCGCGAAAGAAATCAAAGGCTTGGCTCTGCCTTCTATCGCCAGGCAGATTTTCTAATTATAGTAGGCGGTGCTGTCCAATGGATGGACGTGCACGATACAGTGAATGAACCTACGACGGAGACGACCATGGCACGGGGCGTAAATAAAGTCATATTGATTGGGAATCTGGGGCGCGACCCGGAAGTGCGCTATATGCCCAGCGGCTCTGCCGTGGCTAATGTCGCGCTGGCCACCAGCGAGCAGTGGAAAGACAAACAGAGCGGCGAGCAACAGGAACGGACGGAATGGCACAATGTGGTGTTCTTCAATCGTCTGGCCGAGATCGTCGGCGAATATCTGAAGAAGGGCTCACAGGTGTACGTCGAAGGCAGTTTGCGCACGCGGAAGTGGCAGGACAAAAGCGGCAATGACCGCTACACCACCGAAATCGTAGCCAGCGAAATGCAAATGCTGGGCGGCCGTGGCGGTGGTAGCGGCAGTAGTGGCGGGGGCAATTATGACTACAACCAGGAACCGGCCGCGAGTCGCCAACCAGCGTCGGCGCCGGCGTCGGCCCCCGAAGAGTTCGACGACGACATTCCGTTCTAAGAGCGATTGACCGCAGGCTCGGATGTATGCCTTCCGAATGGCGACGGTTGCCGCCGATCGTGCCGTAGTGGGTCCTTGATCAGGCGCCAAGAGGCGAATTTTAAATGCTGATACCCGTTATTCTGTCCGGCGGTGCTGGAACCCGACTCTGGCCGGTGTCCCGCGAAGCGCATCCCAAGCCGTTCATGCGCCTGCCCGACGGCCAAAGCCTGCTGCAGAAGACGCTCACGCGCGCACTGGCGCTGGACGGTGTCGAGCAGCTGCTTACCGTCACCAACAAGGAATACTATTTCCAGACCCGCGATGAGTATGTACAGGTGAGCCAATCGCAGCGCACCCACCTGGACTTTGCCCTCGAGCCTGTCGGCCGCAACACTGCACCGGCGATTGCCATGGCGGCAATGCGCGTGCATGACCGCTTCGGTGATCAAGCCGTGATGCTGGTCATGCCCGCCGACCATGTCATCGAAGATTTGCCGGCGTTTGCGGCCGCAGTGAGACGCGCCGAAGCGCTGGCGCGCGAAGGTTATCTGGCGACATTCGGGATTCGACCGAGCGCTCCGGAAACGGGGTACGGCTATATCGAACAAGGGGCCGCGATCGGGGATGGGGACGAACCGCACGCCTTCACGGTCAATCGATTCGTCGAAAAACCTGATCTGGAGACGGCGCAAGCTTACCTGGATGCCGGTCGGTTCCTCTGGAACGCCGGCATGTTCTGCTTCGCTCCCTCGACCATGCTCGCCGCGCTGGAGCGGTTTGCGCCTGATGTTTTCGCCGCGGCGCAGACCTGTTGGCAGGCGTCGCAAAGCGACTTGGAACCACTGGTGCTCGATCCCGAGACATTCGCGGCAGCGCCTGCGGTATCCATCGACTACGCGGTAATGGAAAAGGCCGACCGAGTTGCGGTGGTTGCGTGCGAGTTCGACTGGAGCGACGTGGGCTCCTGGACCGCGGTCGGCAATCTGGCGGAACAGGATGTACACGGAAACCGCACGGTAGGCGAAACGTTGTGCATCGACAGCCATAACTGTTACGTGCACAGCGATGAGCGGCTGGTCGCGACCTTGGGCGTGGAAAATCTGATCGTGATCGACACGCCGGACGCGTTGTTGGTTGCCGACAGGGACCACTGCCAGGATGTGAAGCGGATCGTTGAGCGCCTGAAGGCGGACGGTCATGAAGCTTATCGACTGCACCGCACCGTGCACCGCCCGTGGGGAACTTACACAGTGCTCGAGGAGGGCGATCGATTCAAGATGAAGCGCATCGTAGTCAAACCCGGCGCGGAACTTTCCCTGCAGATGCATCATCATCGCAGCGAACATTGGATTGTGGTATCCGGGACTGCGAAAGTTATCAATGGCGACCGCGAGTACCTGGTGCGCAGCAACGAATCAACCTATGTACCCGCTGGAAATCAGCACCGGCTGACCAACCCCGGGGTAATCGAGTTGATCATGATCGAAGTACAGAGCGGCGATTATCTCGGCGAAGACGACATCGTGCGCATGGAAGACAACTACGGGCGAACCTGAATCGCTCGCAAATCTGAAGTTCGACCCCTGATGGAGATGGCGTGAGCAAAGTCCTGGTCGTAGGTGGTGCCGGCTATATCGGCTCGCACATGGTAAAAATGCTGCTGGAGCACGGCCATGCGGTGGTAACGCTGGATAATCTGTCCACCGGCTTCCGGGAGGCTGTGTTGGGCGGCGAATTCGTAGAAGGGGATATCGGGGATCGCGCGTTGCTCGATCGGTTGTTACCCGAACATGGTTTCGACGCTGTAATGCATTTCGCAGCGTTCATTCAGGTCGGCGAGTCCGTTCAGGATCCCGGCAAGTATTATCTGAATAATGTCGCCAATACCTTGAACCTGCTCAATGCCATGGTTCGGCACGGCGTAAACCGTTTCATTTTTTCGTCGACCGCAGCGATTTTCGGCGAACCGCAATACGTACCGGTGGATGAGGATCACCCCAAGTCACCGATCAATCCGTACGGTCTGAGCAAGTGGATGGTCGAACAGATTTTGGACGACTTCGATCATGCCTATGGGATGCGCTCGGTGTGTTTACGGTATTTCAACGCAGCCGGCGCGGACCCGGATGGTCAGCTTGGTCCACGCTTCGAGGGCATTACCAATCTGATCCCGGTGGTGTTGAAAGCCGCGTCGGGCAAGCGGGCCAACGTCACGGTATTCGGACGGGATTTCGATACTCCGGACGGAACGGGTGTGCGCGACTACATCCACGTTACCGATTTGTGTCAGGCGCATTTGCGCGCACTCGATCGCTTGATGGCGGGCGGCGCCAGTGAAGTGTTCAACCTCGGCAACGGGCGCGGCTTCTCGGTCCAGCAGGTTATCGACACGGCGCGTGAAATTACGTCACGAGACATTCCGGTGATAGACGGGCCCAGGCGCTCAGGCGACCCGGCTGCGCTGGTCGCAGACGCCGCGCGCGCGCGGGAACTGCTTGATTGGCAACCCGTGTATGGCGACCTCGCCACCATTGTCAAGCACGCATGGGGTTGGGAGCGTCAACAGGGTTGATGCTTCGCCGTTTCCGCATGCACATGACGAGATCACGATGAATCAACCCAAGCGAATTTTAGTCACGGGCGGAGCGGGTTTCATCGGCTCCGCCCTGATACGGTTTCTTATTCACGAGACGAACTGTGAAGTGGTCAATGTGGATAAGCTCACCTACGCCGGAAACCTCGCTTCGCTCGCCGAAGTGGCCGACAACAGCCGCTATTCGTTTGAGCGCGCCGACATTTGCGACCGGCTTGAAATGGCGCGTATTTTTGCCGAATACCGCCCCGACGCTGTCGTGCATCTCGCGGCTGAAAGCCACGTCGACCGGTCTATCGATAGCGCGGCGCCGTTCCTCGAAACCAACGTAGTCGGTACCTTCACGATCCTGGAGGCGGCGCGCGACCATTGGCAGCGTCTCGAGGCGGGACATCGCGATTCATTCCGCTTCCATCACGTCTCCACCGACGAAGTCTATGGCTCGTTGGGCGAAACCGGCGAATTCACCGAAACCAACCAATACCGGCCCAACTCGCCTTATTCCGCCAGCAAAGCGGCGTCGGATCATTTCGCCCGAGCCTGGTTTCATACCTATGGAATGCCGGTGGTCACCACCAACTGTTCGAACAACTATGGTCCGTATCAGTTTCCCGAGAAGTTGATCCCGTTGATGGTCATCAATGGCAGCGCGGGCAAGCCGTTGCCGATCTACGGTAACGGTGGGAACGTTCGCGACTGGTTGTACGTCGAGGACCACGTCCGCGCATTGTGGGCGGTCTTGTGCAATGGCCGATTGGGCGAAGTCTATAATATCGGCGGCGGCGCGGAACGTACCAACCGCCAAGTGGTTGAAGCCATCTGCGCTTGTCTCGATGAGTTGCTGCCGACATCCGTGCACCGGCCCCACGCGTCGCTGATCAGCTTCGTCGCAGACCGCCCGGGCCACGATCTTCGTTATGCTATAGACGCGCGAAAATTACGCGACGAGCTTGGCTGGAGGCCGCGCGAAGATTTCGAATCCGGCTTGCGCAAAACGGTCGAATGGTACCTACAGCGCAGCGATTGGTGGCAGCCGATCCTCGACGGCGTGTACCGTGGTCAGCGCCTGGGACTGGCTGCGAAATAACGAGAACGACATCCGGCGGATTTGGAAATGAACACGGAAAGCGTTGCGCACCGAAAAGGAATCATACTGGCCGGGGGATCGGGAACTCGTTTGTATCCGGTAACCCAAGTCGTCAGCAAGCAACTTCTCCCGATATACGACAAGCCGATGATCTACTATCCGCTGAGTACGCTGCTGCTGGCGGGAATCAAGGAAATCCTGTTGATTTCCACGCCGCAGGATACTCCACGGTTCGAGCAGCTTTTGGGTGACGGCAGCAAGCTCGGCGTTTCCATCCAATATGCGGTTCAGGAGCGTCCGGAAGGGTTGGCACAGGCATTTCTGATCGGGCGGGAGTTCATCGGAGATGGACCGTGCGCCCTGATTTTGGGCGACAATATATTCTACGGGCATGACCTCGCCCGCATGATGGCGCGAGCACATCAGGTCGATGACGGTGCGACCGTGTTTGCGTATCAGGTGAGCGATCCGCAGCGGTACGGCGTCGTTGAATTCGATGCGAAAGGTACGGTGCGTAGCATCGAGGAAAAGCCGCAGCGGCCGAAATCGCGTTATGCCGTAACCGGGCTCTATTTCTATGACAACAAAGTGATCGAATACGCGTCCGAACTGCAGCCGTCCGCACGAGGCGAACTGGAAATCACGGACATCAATCGTCGCTACCTTTCGCAAGGCGCATTGTCCGTCGAGTTGATGGGGCGAGGCATGGCCTGGTTGGATACCGGCACGCACGAATCCTTGCTTGAGGCCTCTGCGTTCATCGAAACCATCGAGCGCCGGCAGGGATTCAAGATCGCGTGCCTGGAAGAGGTGGCATTGCGTATGGGCTACATCGATGCAGAACAGGTCCGCAAGCTCGCCGAGCCGCTTAGAAAAAATGGCTACGGGGATTACCTGCTACGCATTCTGGAGGAGGAATTCTGATGCATGCGCGTACCACCGCGCTGGCGGATGTGCTGGTGCTCGAACCCCGCGTATTCGGCGATGAGCGAGGCTATTTCTTCGAAGCCTACAATCGCGTGCGCGCCCGCGAACTGCTTGGTCGCGAACTCGATTTCGTGCAGGACAACCAGTCCCGTTCACAGCGCGGTGTGCTGCGGGGCTTGCACTACCAAATCCAGCAGCCCCAAGCCAAATTGGTACGGGTCCTGGCCGGGGAGATCTTCGATGTGGCGGTCGATATCCGCCGTAGCTCCCCCACCTTCGGGCGTTGGATCGGTGTTCGTTTGTCGGCGGAAAACCGCGAACAGATGTGGGTGCCGGAGGGGTTCGCCCACGGTTTTTACGTGCTCTCGGAATTTGCCGAGGTGTTGTACAAAACCTCGGACTACTATGCTCCGGAGCACGAACGCTGTATCCGCTGGGACGATTCGGAGCTGGCGATCCCATGGCCGATTGCCGATGCCCCCCAGGTGTCGGACAAGGATCGCCGGGGTGCTTGTTTGCGGGAGGCGGAGTTGTTTCCGTGATACGGATTTTGCTGCTCGGCGCCGGGGGGCAGGTCGGTAGTGCCCTGCGCAGGTTATGGCAAGGCAAATGCGAACTCCACGCGCCGTCGTCCAAAGAATTGAACTTGGAGGATGCCACCGGGATCAGCGCATGGGTGAAGCGCTTGCGCCCGCAATTGATCGTAAATGCCGCGGCCTATACCGCAGTTGATCGCGCTGAACAGGATGCGGAGCGCGCTATGGCGGTGAACGCGCGTGCCCCGGAACTGCTGGCACGGGAGGCAGCGCAACTGGACGCCGCCTTGATCCATTTTTCGACCGATTATGTGTTTGACGGCACTAAGTCGGGCCCCTATACGGAGAGTGATTCGCCAGCGCCGCTTAGTGCGTACGGACGCAGCAAACTGGCGGGCGACGAGGCCATCCAGGCACAAGACGGAGCTTATCTGATTTTTCGAACCAGTTGGGTGTATTCCCTTCACGGAGCGAATTTCCTGTTGACCATGCGCCGCTTGCTGCGCGAGCGAGAGGAACTCAAAGTGGTCGACGATCAAGTGGGTGCGCCCACCTGGTCGGAAGCGATAGCCGCCGCTACCGTCGATGTGGTGGGACAGGGCGGCGCGAATCCAGTCGATTACATCAAGCGCCAGCGAGGCTTGTTCAATCTGAGTTGCGCGGGTCGCACTTCCTGGTTCGGATTTGCGTCGGCCATCCGCGATCTTATGGCAGGGTCGGAGCCGAGTTTGGCGCAGCTCATCGCGATACCGACCGAGCAGTATCCGACGCCGGCGCGCCGGCCGGCCAACTCGGTCTTGGACGGCAGTCTATTGCGAGCACGTTTTGGAATCGGCCTCGCCGATTGGCGCGAAACGCTGGACCGCGCCTGGCGCAATGGGTAGGTTACACGGTGGTTGCGACCTACCGCAGCGATTGAGGTGAGGAGTCCGTCAGTGGAAAAAAGTACTAATGTGGTTTGGCACAATGCGACCGTGACCCGCGACCGTCGGGAGTCACTCAACGGCCACAAGTCAGTCGCACTCTGGTTCACCGGACTTTCCGGAGCGGGCAAATCCACCATCGCCCACGCGGTAGAGGAACGACTGCACGGCCTGGGTTGTCGAACGTTCGTTTTCGACGGGGATAATGTGCGTCACGGACTGTGTTCGGACTTGGGCTTTTCAGACGAGGACCGATCCGAGAACCTGCGCCGAATCGGCGAGATGGTGAAACTGTTTACCGAGGCCGGCGTGATCGCGCTGACGGCTTTCATCTCGCCGTTCGTCAAAGATCGAGAGCGGGTCCGCAATCTGTTGCCGCATGGGGATTTTCTGGAAATCTACTGCCGCTGCTCACTGAGCGTTTGTGAAGACCGCGATGTAAAAGGGCTTTACAAGCGTGCGCGCGCTGGGGAAATCAAGGAATTCACAGGAATTTCATCACCCTACGAAGAGCCCCTGAATCCGGAACTCACACTCGACACCGATCAGCAGACGGTTGAGGAGTGCGTTGACCAGGTGCTCATCGTATTACGCGAACGAGGCGTGCTGCCCGCCGTCTGATCAAGTCGCGGGGAGTCCTTTTGCAAGCGCTAGGATTCTGGCATTTCTTCAATCTTTGTAGTATGTTGCGCGGTCCCTGTCGCAAATTACGCAGCCATGTCGGGCAAGCTTTACATCAAGACTCACGGATGCCAGATGAACGAGTACGATTCGGCGAAAATGGCCGACGTGCTGCGGGCGTCTCACGGTCTCGCACTCGCGTCGAGCGCCGAGCAGGCCGACGTACTGTTGCTCAATACCTGCTCCATCCGCGAGAAGGCCCAGGAGAAGGTGTTCTCGCAATTGGGCATGTGGCGCGAACTCAAAGAACAGCGCCCGCATTTGGTGATCGGCGTGGGCGGTTGTGTGGCCAGCCAAGAGGGTGAAGCATTGCGCCAGCGCGCGCCCTACGTCGACCTGGTGTTCGGTCCGCAGACCTTGCACCGCCTGCCGCAAATGCTGGATGAAGCGCGGTCTCGCAAACGCTCGGTCATTGATATCAGCTTCCCGGAAATCGAAAAATTCGATTGCCTGCCGCAGCCGCGCGCGGAAGGCCCTACCGCATTCGTGTCGGTCATGGAGGGCTGCAGTAAGTATTGTTCGTTCTGCGTGGTGCCCTACACCCGCGGCGAGGAGGTCAGCAGACCGTTCGACGATGTACTGGTTGAGGTTTCGCAGCTGGCGGCTCAGGGCGTGCGCGAAGTGACGCTGCTTGGACAAAACGTCAACGCTTATCGTGGGCCAATGGACGATGGTGAAATCGCGGATTTCGCGCTGCTGATCACCTACGTCGCTGCGATCGACGGCATCGATCGCATTCGCTACACCACCTCGCATCCGGTGGAATTCAGCGACAGCCTGATCGAGGTATACAGCGAAGTGCCGCAGTTGGTCAGTCATCTGCATTTACCGGTGCAGAGCGGTTCGAACCGGATTCTCGCCCTCATGAAACGCGGCCATAGCATCGAGGAGTACAAAAACAAGATTCGCCGGCTGCGCGCCTTGCGTCCGGACTTGAGTCTGTCATCCGACTTCATCGTGGGATTTCCAGGGGAGACGGAGCAGGATTTCGAAGCGACCATGGATTTGATCGAGGAAGTGGGCTTCGATCATTCCTTCAGCTTCGTGTTCAGCGCGCGCCCTGGGACACCGGCCGCCGCGCTGCCCGATGACGTGCCGCTGGAACAAAAGAAGGAGCGTCTCGCCAGGCTGCAATCCCGAATCGGCGCCATGGCGGCTGGGATCAGCCAATCCATGGTAGGTTCGGTACAATCGGTGCTGGTGGACCGTCCTTCGCGCAAGGACCCGGCCCGCATGTCCGGTAGGACCATCAACAATCGGGTGGTCAATTTCCCCGGCGATCCTTCCATGTTGGGGACGTTTGTCGACGTACGCATCACGGAGGCGCTGCCCAATTCCTTGCGCGGCGAGGCGGTGCCTGTCGCGGCACCGGTAGCGGGTGCTTGAAAGCGCGCCTCCAGGCACCCATACTCGAGTTATGGATCCCGCTGCCGCGTCGTAACGAATTGACAATCAAAGACTTGTCTTCACATTTTTGTGATTCGCCGCCATCTTGAGCGACCATCCCCAGACACTGGACCTGACCCTCGAGCCCGCTGATAATGCCCGGCTTGCGAACTTGTGTGGCCTCTACGATGAGCATTTGCGCCAATTGGAGCGCCGGCTCGGAGTGGAGATCAACAACCGCGCCAATCATTTCCAGGTGATTGGCGACACCGAAGCCGCGCGCGCCGCCGGCGAAGTCTTGAAAAAGCTTTATCAGGCAGCCGAAACCGAACAATTGTCGCCGCAGCGGGTACACCTCCATCTTCAGGAGGCCGGCGTCGAAAGTTTGCTGCTTGGCGGCGCGGATGAGCAGGAAGTCACGATCCAAACGCGCAAAGCGTCGATCCGCGGCCGCGGTCCGAATCAGAAGCGTTACCTGAACAATATGCTCACCCACGACATCAATTTCGGTGTCGGTCCCGCCGGCACCGGCAAGACCTACCTCGCGGTGGCCTGTGCGGTACAGGCATTGGAGGAGGAACGGGTCCAACGTTTGTTGCTGGTGCGCCCTGCGGTCGAAGCCGGCGAACGGCTGGGCTTTTTGCCCGGCGACATGGCGCAGAAGATCGACCCGTACCTGCGACCACTGTACGACGCGCTGTATGAAATGATGGGATTCGAACGGGTCGCAAAGCTGATCGAACGCAATATCATCGAAGTCGCGCCCCTGGCGTTCATGCGTGGGCGAACTTTGAACGATGCATTCATCATTCTCGACGAAGGGCAGAACACCACTGTTGAGCAGATGAAAATGTTCCTGACCCGGATCGGATTCGGTTCCACAGCGGTAATCACCGGCGATGTGACGCAGATCGATTTGCCAAGCAACCGTCAATCCGGATTGCGCCACGTTATTGAAGTACTGAAGGACGTGGAAGGAATTTCGTTCAATTTTTTCAATGCCCGGGATGTGGTGCGCCATCCATTGGTACAGCGCATTGTATCGGCGTACGATCGGTACGATCAGGATCGCGGGGACGTCTGAATGGACGACAAGCAAAAGGCGAACTCGATCGTAGTACACGTGCAGTACGCTACTCAACGCACCGGCGTGCCTAATGTCGCTGAGTTCCGACGTTGTGTGAGCGTCGCATTGTCGGGCCGCGTCGACGGCGGCGAAGTTCTGGTGCGGGTCGTGGACGACGCCGAGAGTGCCGAGCTCAATCAGCATTATCGCGGCAAACCCGGGCCCACCAACGTGTTGTCTTTTCCATTTGAACCGCCGGCCGGAATTCCTTCGGCGCTATTGGGTGACTTGATCATCTGTGCGCCGGTAGTGCGCCGCGAAGCCCGCGAACAGCAAATACCCGCCCGCGCCCATTGGGCGCACATGGTCGTGCACGGGTGCTTGCACTTGTTGGGGTATGACCACCAGAACGACCGGGATGCGGAACGTATGGAGACGGCCGAAATCGAAGCATTGCGGGAACTCGGGTTCGAAAATCCCTATCTTGCCGCACAGCACATCGACGACCGATCGATCCCATCGCAACCCGGCCGACTTTCATGAGCGACGATCGACCTAGTAGCAGTTCGACGGGGGGCAGATCTTGGCTGGAGCGGCTCACCCAGACCTTCCTGGGTGAGCCGCGCGATCGCGAGCAGTTGCTGGAAGTCCTGCGCGACGCGCAGAAGCGCGATCTGCTCGACTCAGAAGCGCTGACCATGATCGAGGGCGTGCTGCAGGTTTCGGAAATGCAGGTCCGGGACGTGATGATTCCGCGCTCGCAAATGGTCGTTCTCGAACGCGATGCGCCGGTCGAAGACATACTTTCCGTGATCGTTCGTTCCGGGCACTCACGATTTCCGGTGATTGGCGACAGCCGCGACGAAGTGGTCGGAATTCTGCTGGCAAAGGATATGTTGTGGTTCTACATGGAAGGTGAACGGGACAGTTTCAATATCCGCGAATTGCTGCGGCCGGCATCTTTCATTCCCGAGAGCAAGCGTTTGAACGTGTTGCTGCGGGAATTTCGCGCGTCCCGCAACCACTTGGCGATCGTGGTGGACGAATTCGGTGGCGTGGCCGGCATGGTCACCATCGAGGACGTGATCGAGCAGATCGTCGGTGAGATCGAAGATGAACACGACGTCGAGGAAGGCACTTTCATTTTGGAGCATGATCCCGCGCACTTCACAGTCAAGGCGCTGACGCCCATCGAAGATATCAACGAACAATTCGGCACCAGTTTCAGTGACGAGGAATTCGATACCATCGGCGGCCTGATTCTCGGCAAGTTGGGCCACATGCCCAAACGCGGTGAAACCCTTCGCGAGGGACCCCTGAACTTCAAAGTCCTACGGGCAGACAATCGGCGCATTCATCTGCTGCGGGTCACGGTGGAAGCGCAAAGCGGCAATCAAGCGCAAGAGCCGGAGCGCTGACCGGTTCGCGCAATCGGATCTCCCCTATTGTCGTCGTGAGTCATTTCAAGTTTTCCCTGTCATACCTTCATCCGCGGGCGGCCGACGCGCTGGCGCTGCTGGCCGGGGCTTCGCTGGTGTTGGCGTTCGCACCTTTTTCGCAGGCTTGGATCGCGCCGTTTGCGCTCGCACTGTTGTTTGCTCTCTGGTTAGATGCGAGTCCATCGCGGGCCGCTTGGCACGGTTGGTTGTTCGGCGTCGGATTGTTCGGCGGTGGCGTGTATTGGGTCTATTTCAGCATGCACATATACGGGCAGCTGCCGCCGTTCCTCGCCGGCCTGTTTACCGCCATCATGGCGTTGTTGCTCGCCTTGGCGACTGCACTTGCGGGATGGACGGCCGTGCGCTTGAGCGCAGGCCAGCGCACAGCGCGGCTGCTGCTGGTCTTCCCGGCGGTGTGGGTGCTGTTCGAATGGCTGCGCAGCTGGTTCCTTACCGGTTTTCCATGGCTCTATGTCGGATACACGCAAACGGGGTTTCCCCTGGGACGCTTGGCACCGGTGCTGGGCGTTTACGGCGTGAGCTGGACGCTGGCGTTGAGCGCGGGCCTGCTAATTTTATTGCTGACAGCGCCGCGCAGGTCTAAATTCTTTGCCGCCGCCGCCCTCGTGAGTTTGTGGACGGTTGCCTGGGCACTCGGATTCGTGCAATGGACCACGCCGGTGGGCAGTCCTTTGAAGGTCAGTCTGCTGCAGCCGAACGTGGCGCAAATGCGCAAGTGGGATCCCGCTTACCGGCGCCATATCCTGTTGCAGTATGTCCAATTGACGCGCGCCAACTGGGACAGCGATCTGATCATCTGGCCTGAAACCGCGGTTCCCGTATTCTACGATCAAGTCGAAACGGGCTATCTCGATAGAATCGCAGCCGAGGCCCGGCGCCACCATACCGCCATTCTCATGGGTCTGCCTGTACGCGAACAAAACGATGTTTACTACAACAGTGTGCTCAGCCTCGATTCAGGGACGTTCTATCACAAGCGTCACTTAGTGCCCTTTGGCGAGTACATCCCGTTGCGCAGTATTCTGGGCTCGCTGCTGGATATACTGCAGGTACCCATGTCGAACTTCAGCAGCGGCGCCGATGTGCAGGCACCGTTGCCGGCGGCAGGCTATCGCGCCGGAATTTCCATCTGCTACGAAATCGCGTTTCCCAGTGAAGTAAGGAGCTTTTTGCCGCAAGCGGCATGGCTGGTGAACGTAAGCAACAATACGTGGTTCGGCGATTCCAGCGCGCCCCACCAAGTGTTGCAAATGGCACAGATGCGCGCCATGGAGAGTGGGCGCTATGTATTGAGTGCTACCAATGACGGGGTGACGGCGATTGTCGACGAGCGCGGGCGCGTGCTGGCGAACTCGCCTCAGTTTCAAGTTGCCGTACTGAAGGGCAGCTTGCAACCGAGGCGCGGCGCGACACCTTATGTCCGCTTTGGCGACTGGCCGGTATTGCTGGGGAGTCTGCTTGCTTGGCTCGCCGGTTGGCGGGTAACGGCTGCCGGTCGCCATCGGCGATGACCACGCGCTAGCGGCTTTTGCGTTCGAAGGTCGTGCCGCGGCAATGGGGGCAGGGCGGAATGTGGCCGGGGGTGCGAAAATTCAGTTCCTCACCGCAGTTGCTGCAGCGTAGCGTGCCCGGGCCGGTCACTTCTCCGGTTCGATATTCACTCGCCTGAATGGTTTCTTCCTGGAATTTCAACATGTCGAGCTGCGTGCGATCGGCGGCTTTGGCGATCAGGTCGAGCAGCGCGTGCTCGATAAGCTCGAGGTCCATGTGCAGCCAGTCGCCGAGTTCGTGCCCGGTGCGCGACAGATAGTCTCCGGCGTCATGAAGATCGCGCCGAACCCAGGCGGCGACCCGGTCGGCTTCATCGCGGCTCAATTCACCCAATTCCACGGCTGTTTCGCGTGCACCGGCGAGGGCCTTTTGCAGTGTGTCGATGCCGTTACCAGCCCGCTCCAACGAGTTTTGCACCCGGGTCACCATCGTGTCGTAGGCGCTTTCCAGGCGTTGGCGGGGGGTTTTGTCTTCCGGTTCCATGGGCTTTCGCTTCGGCAGTTGCTTCAGCTTCTAGTTTGGATCAAAACCCGTACCCTGTCATCCGCGGCTTCGCTGTTCAAATTCGTGACCCTACGGTATCCTGTGCCGGTCCATTTCCCGACCTGCAAACCGATTTGACCCAGCGATGCAAGAGCATTACGACCACGCGTCCCTAGAGGCCGAAGCCCAGCGTTATTGGGACGAGAACGGTAGTTTCGAGGTTTCCGAACGTCCCGACGCGCCCAAGTTCTACTGCTTGTCCATGTTTCCGTACCCCAGCGGCCGGTTGCACATGGGCCACGTGCGCAATTACACCATCGGCGACGTGATCAGCCGTTACCAGCGTATGCAGGGCAAAAATGTTCTGCAGCCGATGGGGTGGGACGCTTTCGGTCTGCCGGCAGAAAACGCGGCGATGAAAAACAACGTCCCGCCGGCGCGCTGGACCTACGAAAACATCGACTATATGCGCGGCCAGCTCAAACGGCTGGGTTTCGGCTACGACTGGCGCCGGGAACTGGCGACCTGCAAACCGGAATATTACCGATGGGAGCAATGGCTGTTTACGAGGCTGTTGCGCAAAGGGTTGGTGTACAAGAAAACCTCGCCAGTGAACTGGTGCCCGAACGATCTCACGGTGCTCGCCAATGAGCAGGTGATCGAAGGCCGCTGTTGGCGCTGCGATACACTGGTGGAACGACGCGAAATTCCGCAGTGGTTCATGAAGATCACTGCGTATGCCGATGAACTGTTGCGCTGCATCGACAAACTCGACGGTTGGCCGGAATCGGTTCGTACCATGCAGCGCAACTGGATCGGGCGCTCGGAGGGCGTCGAGCTGGCTTTCGAGCTGGATGGCCGCGACGAACATCTAAGCGTCTATACGACCCGCCCCGACACCCTCATGGGCGTCACCTACGTTGCGGTCGCCGCCGAGCATCCGGTGGCGTTGCGGGCAGCGGCCGGTGATTCCCGGCTACAAGCCTTCATCGACGAATGCCGTCATACCAAAGTGGCGGAAGCGGACATGGCCGTGCTGGAAAAGAAGGGCAGGGATACCGGAGTGCGCGCCGTGCATCCGGTCAGTGGCGAGCGCGTGCCGGTTTATGTAGCCAATTTCGTCTTGATGGAGTATGGATCGGGCGCGGTCATGGCGGTGCCGGCGCACGACCAACGAGATTGGGAATTCGCTCAGGCCTATGGCTTGCCGATCAGACAGGTCATTGCGCCGGTGGACGACGGCGCGAGCGTCGATTTGCAGCAGCAGGCATTCACGGACAAAGGCGTACTGGTGGACTCCGGCGAGTTCACCGGCATGACTTCACAGCAGGCCTTCGATGCGATTGCCGATTGGCTGGCGGGATGCGGCCGGGGTAATCGCCGGGTCAATTATCGGTTGCGGGATTGGGGCGTCTCCCGGCAGCGTTACTGGGGTGCGCCGATCCCGGTGATCAACTGCCCCAGTTGCGGCACGGTTCCGGTGCCGGACGACGAGCTGCCCGTTGTGCTTCCGGAGAATGTATCGTTCGACGGTGTGGGTTCGCCTTTGAAGCGCATGCCGGAATTCTATCGCACCCAGTGCCCCGGTTGCGGCGGCGAGGCGGAACGTGAGACGGACACCTTCGATACCTTTTTCGAATCGTCCTGGTATTTTGCCCGGTTCGCCAGCTCCGATAACGACGGCGCGATGCTCGATCAACGCGCCGATCATTGGCTGCCGGTGGACCAATACATCGGCGGAATCGAACACGCCATTCTGCATCTTTTGTATGCGCGGTTTTTTCACAAACTGCTGCGCGATGAGGGCTTGCTGAACAGCGACGAACCGTTCACCAACCTGCTCACTCAGGGAATGGTGCTCAAGGACGGGTCGAAGATGTCCAAGTCCAAGGGCAATACGGTCGACCCTCAGGCGCTGATCGAGCGATTCGGCGCTGATACGGTGCGATTATTCACCATGTTCGCAGCGCCGCCGGAACAGTCTTTGGAATGGTCGGATGCGGGCGTGGAGGGTGCACACCGCTTTCTGCGGCGTTTGTGGACCCAGGTCTGGGAGCATCTCCAGGGCGGTGAGCTAGAGCCGCTGCATGCAGCGCAACTCAACGATGGGCAGCGGTCTTTGCGCCGTAAAGCCCATGAGACCATCGCCAAGGTCAGCGACGACGTCGGCCGGCGCTATACCTTCAACACGGCCATCGCCGCCAACATGGAGTTGGTCAACGCCATTGCGAAGTTCGACGACGCCTCCCCCCAGGGCCGCGCGGTGGTACACGAGGCGTTGGAATCGGTGGTTTTGATGTTGGCGCCCATCGTGCCTCACGTCAGTCATGCGCTCTGGACTGCGCTCGGCCACCCCTCTGCGGTAATCGAAGCACCCTGGCCGTCAGTGGACGAACAAGCGCTCGAACGGGATTCCTTGGAACTGGTGGTGCAGGTCAACGGCAAGCTTCGCGCCCGGATCTCGGTGCCCGCCGAGGCGACTCGACCGGCAATCGAACAGGCCGCACTGGCGGATGAAAACGTGCAGCGGTTCGTCGAGGGTAAGGCGCTGCACAAGGTCATCGTGGTACCGGGTAAGCTGGTTAACGTGGTGGTGAAGTGACGGCCATGTTTGGCGCAAACTTTCGTCGCTACACCCTGAGCGCATTTTTGTGGTTCCTGGCGCTGTCGATGAGCGGGTGCGGTTTCCATCTGCGCGGTGCGGTGGAATATCCACCCGCCATGAAACAGACCTATATCGACGGCAATGCCAACAGCGCCGTGGTGCGCGACTTGCGCTTGAATCTTGAGGCTTCCGGCGCCCACGTCGTCGAATCTCCCCAGGCTGCGGGCGCCACTTTGCATATGTTGAGCGAACGGTTCGACCGGCGGGTGTTGTCGGTCAGCAGTCAGGCACAGGTGAGCGAGTACGAACTGATTTACTACGTGCAGTTCTCGGTCACCCGCGCGGACGGCGTACAATTGCTAGCCCCGCAGGAAGTCAAGGTGGTGCGCGATTACCGCTACGATCCCAATCAGGTGCTCGGATCGTCGTCCGAAGAAACATTGTTGCAGCAGGAGATGCAGCGCGATGTCTCGCAGCTCATCCTGCGGCGACTTGCCCGCGCCCGGGCATCCTGAAACGAGCGGCGGTCCATGCGTCTGAAGTTCGAGCAACTCACCAGTCATTGCGCGAAATCGCTGTTACCCGTTTACCTCGTCAGTGGCGACGAGCCGTTGCAGGCTCAGGAAGCCGCGGACGTCCTGCGTAAGGCCGCCCGAGCCCAGGGGTTCACCGAGCGTCAGGTGATAGAAGCCGGCCGGGGTTTCGATTGGGCTTTGCTGGCGCAGGAGGCCAGCAGCATGTCCTTGTTTGCGGAACGCAAGCTGATCGATCTGCGCATGCCTGTAAAGCCGGGAGATCCAGGTAGCAAGGCCCTGCAGGCTTATTGCGCGCGGCCACCCGAGGACACCGTTTTGCTGATCGGTTGCGGTAAGCTGGACCGCGGCGCCGTGCGTAGCAAATGGGTTCAGGCCGTCGAGGCGGCGGGCGCGCTGGTGCAAGTGTGGCCGGTAGAGGCGCGCAACCTCGGGGATTGGATTCAGCGGCGCATGCGAGCCCGGGGCTTGCAGCCGACCCGTGAAGCGGCGGCCATGCTCGCCGAGCGGGTCGAGGGTAATCTGCTGGCCGCGGCCCAGGAAATCGATAAGCTCATCTTGCTGCACGGCGAGGGCCGTATCGGCCCGGACACGGTTGCGACGGCCGTGAGCGACAGCGCACGTTTCGACGTTTTCGGTATGGTGGATGTGGCGCTTGCCGGCAATTCGGCTCGGGTCGCACGCATGTTGGCAGGATTGCACGCAGAAGGCGTCGCGCCCGCATTGGTCGTCTGGGCGCTCGGCCGCGAAATTCGTGCGTTGGCTACGATCGCCGCCGACGCTCAGGCGGGGGCTTCCCTTGAATCCGTGCTGACCCGCCACAAGATATGGGATCGCCGCAAGCCGCTGGTGCGCGATGCGCTCAAGCGACATGACGCGTCAAACTGGCGCGCGCTGGTGCTCGATTGCGGACGTTGCGAACGTTTGGCGAAAGGCGCGGCGGCGGGCAACGCCTGGGACGAGCTGTTACAATTGGCGTTACGGTTGTCCGGAACGGAGTTGTTCGGCGAGCGGCGCCAGCGCGCGTCCATTTGACGCTCTGATAGCGCCGTGCTCCCAGTCGCCTGGCTCCGTCAAGCTTTATTTCCACGATCTTGTGCGATGCTATGAAATGAGTGCCGAGCCACAATCCCCGCAGATGCAGATTCCCGCCTACATGGCGGAATTGGGGCGCTGTGCCCGTCGCGCCGGGCGTGTCATGGCGCGGGCTGACACGGGCGCGAAGAATTCCGCTTTGCATGCCATCGCCGACGCCCTGGAGCGCAATGCACAGGCACTCGGGAACGCCAACGCCCTGGATCTGGAGGCGGGTCGCAACGCGGGTTTGACTGATGCCTTGCTCGATCGACTGGAACTGACGCCAGTCCGAATCGCCGCCATGGCGGACGGGCTGCGACAGGTGGCGGAACTGCCCGATCCGGTTGGCATAATCAGCGATTTGCAGTACCGCCCGAGCGGCATTCAGGTCGGCCGCATGCGCGTGCCGCTCGGGGTGATCGGAATCATTTATGAATCGCGCCCCAATGTTACGGCCGACGCGGCGGCGCTTTGTCTCAAGTCCGGCAATGCCGCGATTCTGCGCGGCGGCTCGGAGGCGATCCATTCCAATCGCGCCATCGCCGACTGCGTGCAAGCCGGATTGGAACAGGCCGGCCTGCCGCGCGAGGCGGTGCAAGTAGTCGAGACCACCGACCGGGATGCGGTAGGCGAATTGATCCGCATGCAGGCCTACGTGGACGTGATCGTACCGCGCGGCGGCAAGAGTCTGATCGAACGCGTCAGTCGTGAAGCGCGGGTGCCGGTGATCAAGCATCTCGACGGCGTCTGTCATGTCTATGTCGACGATGACGCCGACCTGGAGAAGGCGATTCAGGTGGCGTTCAACGCCAAGACGCAACGCTATGGCACCTGCAATACCATGGAAACGTTGTTGGTCGCGGAATCGGTGGCGGCTGATGTATTGCCTGAGCTGGTGGCGATGCTGCAGGAAAAAGGCGTGGAAGTGCGCGGCTGTGCAACTACCCAAAGCATCACGCCGGGTATCAGCGCGGCGCGGGAGGAGGATTGGGCGGAAGAATATCTGGCGCCGATTCTCGCAGTCCGCGTGGTAAAAGATCTCGACGAGGCCATCGAACATATCGAAACCTATGGCTCCCATCATACGGACAGCATCATTACCGAAAACTTTGGCCACGCCCGGCGTTTTTTGCGGGAAGTGGACTCAAGTTCGGTGATGGTCAATGCTTCGACCCGTTTTGCGGATGGCTTTGAATACGGCTTGGGCGCTGAAATAGGCATCAGTACGGACAAACTTCACGCACGCGGCCCGGTCGGTCTTGAAGGGCTGACTACGCAGAAATTCGTGGTGCTTGGTGACGGTCACATCCGCAAATAATGCCTGTCGCGGGCCTTTGCTTGGGCGCCTGCAACTACGCAGCACGCCCCGGCGCTCGTGGCCCTCGGTTCCCGCGGCAGCGGTGCCATGATCGGCGTTTTCGGCGGTACCTTCGATCCCATCCATTTTGGTCACCTGCGCCCGGCACTTGAATTGTTGCAGCAATTGCAACTCGAGCAAGTGCGGTTCATTCCTAGCCGCAACCCGCCGCACCGTGACATGCCAGGCGCGTCGCCCGACCAGCGGCTGCAGATGGTACGAGCAGCAGTGGCAGGCGTGGCCGGATTCCGGGTCGATACCCGCGAACTCGACCGCGACGGCCCGTCTTTCATGGTCGATACGCTCAAGAGCCTGCGGGCGGAGTTTCCGAACACGAGCTTGTGCCTGTTGCTGGGGATGGATGCCTTGCTGGGATTTCAGCGCTGGCACCGATGGCAGGAGATATTGGAATTGGCGCACCTGGTGGGCGCACACCGCCCGGGCTGGACGCCGCCGCGACAGGGTGAATTCGCGACGTTGATGGAATCGCGACGGGCGGCGAACGCCGTCGGGTTGGAAGGGAAGGCGGCGGGCTTGATACTGCTGCAGCCGGTAACGCAGTTGGAGATATCAGCGACCGCGATCCGCGCCCTGATCGCGGCCGGGGCCAGCGCGAGATTTCTATTGCCCGACGCGGTCCGTGAGCTGATCGAACGAGATGCGATTTATCGTAGCGTGTGAAGTGTACCGCGAGTCCCGGCGCTGTTGGTGCCGGTTCAGATTCAACTACGGAGGTCATGAGCGAACCCGCATGCAACCAAAGCAACTTGAAATCCTGGCGATCGAGGCTTTGAACGAACTCAAAGCGGTGGACGTGCGTGTGCTCGATGTCCACGACCGGTCTTCGTTTACAGACGTGATGATCGTTGCCAGCGGCACTTCGAATCGGCACGTGCGATCACTTGCTGACAACGTCGGCAAACGCGCCAAAGAACAAGGCGTGCGGTTACTGGGTATGGAAGGCGAGCGCGAAGGCGAATGGATTTTGGTGGACCTCGGCGATGTGGTGGTGCATGTAATGCAGCCGCAAGTCCGCGATTTTTACAATTTGGAAAAACTTTGGTCAACCGGTCAGCCCGAGTCCAATCAGGCGCGATAGGTTTTCGGGCGCAGATGTCCGACGCTCGACCGGAGCCTGGGCGGTGATCGTTCATCTGCTCGCGGTCGGTACGCGCATGCCGCAGTGGGTGGAGCAGGGTTTTCGCGAATATGCGTCGCGTCTGCCGCCCGAATGCGCGCTGAAGTTGGTTGAGGTCGCGGCCGGAAGAAGAACCAAGGGCGCAGACTTGGCGCGCATCCGGCGCGCCGAAGGCGAGCGCATGCTGGCGCTGCTGCCGACCGGGGCGCGGGCGGTCGCGCTGGAGGTGGACGGGCGTTCGTTCAGCACCGAGGCGCTGGCGCAGCAGTTGGCGCAATGGTTACAGGATGGCCGCGACGTGGCGCTGCTGGTGGGAGGTCCTGAAGGCCTGGATGATGCTTGCCGCCGGCGTGCCGACGCGACCTGGTCATTATCGCCGCTGACGCTGCCCCATCCATTGGTGCGTGTTGTGTTGGCGGAGCAGCTCTATCGCGCGTGGAGTCTGCTCAAAGGCCACCCATACCACCGCTGATGTGCGAAGCGCCGCCACAGATCTATCTCGCTTCCCAGTCCCCGCGCCGGCGTGAGCTGCTGGATCAGATCCACGTGCGCTATCACGTACTGACGACAACGGTGCACGAGCAGGTGGCCGACGGCGAATTACCGGCCGCGTACGTGCAACGGGTGGCATTGGATAAGGCGCGCGCTGGTTGGTCGACTGCCGGGCGGACTCTGAACCTACCCGTATTGGGTGCCGACACCGAAGTAATCGTGCAAGGGCTGGTGCTCGGCAAACCGAGCGGTCGCGCGCACGGCTTGGAGATGCTGCGTCGCCTTTCCGGCCGCAGCCACGAAGTGCTCAGCGCAGTCGCGATCGTTCAGGGGAAGCGCGAACAGGTCGCACTGAGCCGCAGCATCGTCAGGTTCCGGGAACTGTCCGATGCCGAGATGGAGGCCTATTGGGACACGGGAGAACCCGCCGGCAAAGCTGGAGCCTACGCGATCCAGGGACGGGGAGCGACCTTCGTGCAGCGTCTCGATGGGAGTTATTCCGCCGTCATGGGCCTGCCCCTTTACGAAACGTGCCAACTGCTGAGCCGCTTCGGGTTGAACGTGCTCGCCGCACCGTGACCGGATTCACGGATGCCGCGTTCACGCTGCGTCGTCGAATACCTTGAAATGAGCGCCAATACGGGCGTTTTCGGTCCGTCCTCACGTATACTCCGGATATGAGCGAAGAAATATTGATCAATGTGACGCCCCGCGAAACACGCGTGGCGTTGGTGGAAAACGGTGTATTGCAAGAACTCTATATCGAACGGACCAGTCGCCGCGGTCTGATCGGCAACATCTACAAAGGGCAGGTGTGCCGTGTCCTGCCGGGCATGCAGGCCGCATTCGTCGACATCGGCCTGGATCGGGCGGCATTCCTGCACGCCTCGGACGTCGCCACGACTCTGAACGAAGGCGAGAATCTCGGTACCACCCGCAACGACAATATCGCCGCGCTACTGCGCGAAGGCCAGGAGGTCCTGGTGCAGGTAGTGAAAGATCCCCTGGGCACCAAAGGCGCGCGGCTGACCACCCACATCACCATCCCTTCGCGTGCGCTGGTGTTCCTGCCGGGAGAATCCACGGTCGGTGTGTCTACCAAGATCGACGACGAGATCGAGCGCCAGCGCTTGAAGGACATCGTCGGCGCCTTCGTATCGGAATCGGCTGCGGGAGGGTATATCGTGCGCACGGCCGCAGAAGGCGTCGCTGCGGACGAATTGGCGCGGGACCGTGATTTTCTGCTCAAACTCTGGAATTCCATCAGTGAACGTGCCGGTACCGTGCCGCCCGGCCACGTGGTGCATGAAGACCTGCAACTGGCGCTGCGCACGTTGCGCGATCTCGTCAATGACGACATCGAGAAAGTGCGGGTCGATTCAAGGGAATCCTATGCCCGGCTCAGCGAATTCGCTTCGAGTTTCATTCCCCAGCTCGCCGATCGACTCGAGTATTATCCCGGCGAACGGCCGATCTTTGATTTGTACAGTGTCGAAGACGAAATCCAGAAATCCCTCGAACGCAAGGTGCAACTGAAGTCCGGTGGTTACGTGATCATCGACCAGACCGAGGCTATGACCACTGTGGATGTCAACACAGGCGCCTATGTCGGTCATCGCACCTTGGAAGAAACCATCTTCAAGACCAACTTGGAGGCGGCGCAGGCTATTGCGCGGCAGCTGCGGCTGCGTAATCTCGGCGGCATCATCATCATCGATTTCATCGACATGTCCACTGACGAGCACAAGCGTCAGGTACTGCGGGCCCTGGAAAAGAGTCTGGAGAAGGATCACGCCCGCAGCCACATTACCGAGGTGTCGGCGCTCGGATTGGTGGAGATGACCCGCAAGCGCACCCGCGAGAGTCTCGAACATATCCTGTGCGAGGCCTGTCCGACCTGCAGCGGCAGGGGTTCCTTGAAGACGCCGGAAACCGTTTGCTATGAAATTTTCCGCGAGATCATTCGGGAAGCGCGGCAATACGACGCCGAGCAGTTGCTGGTGCTGGCATCCCAGGAAGTCATCGATCTGTTGCTCGACGAAGAATCGGCAAGTCTCGCCGAGCTGGAGGCGTTCGTCGACAAGCCGATCAAACTGCAGGTGGAGGCGCTCTACACCCAGGAACAGTACGATGTGGTGCCCATGTAGCGTGCGCGGCGTGTATACCAGCCGTTCCATGCCGCCAACCGAGCGCAATCGGACCACGTACCGGTCCGCTGTAACTCATGTGGTTTAGACATGGCCTAAGCCGCAAGCTGTTTGCGATCCTTTGGGCGGCGACCGCCGCTTTTGTGATCGGGCTGGCTTTACTGGTCAGCGTCGCGCGCTTGTTGCTGCCATTGCTCGACCATTACCGCGTGGAACTTCAACAGTTCGCCAGCGCACAAGTCGGTCGCCAAGTCGACATCGGTGAAATCAGCGCCGGATGGCATGGTCTTCATCCCGATCTGCGGTTCCGCGACGTGCGGGTATTGACCGCCGATGGCTCGCAGACCTGGTTGTCCATGCGCGAAGTACGTGCGTCCGTGAATATCTTCGATAGTTTGCGGCGGCGCCGATTCGAGACGGGTCAGATCAGTCTGGTGGGCGGTTCGCTGGATATCGCCCGACATGCCGACGGCAGCTACAGCGTCGCCGGTATCGATACTGGATTCGGTGGTGTCGCAGGCCACGGCGGCCACGGCTTGCTTGAATGGCTCATGAGGCGCGATCGGGTCAGTCTCGAAGATGCGACTCTGCGCTGGCGAGACCCACGGATCAGTACCGTACCCCTCGAAATCTCGCAACTCAAATTGGATCTGCGGCGTATCGATGGTCGTTACCGGCTCGGCGGCGCCGGCGAGTTGGCAGGCAGCCCACAGGGCCGGCTACGGTTCGCCTTGGATCTCGCTGGTGATCCGCTGCAGCCATCCACCTTGCGCAGTCAGTTCTACATGGAGGGGCGGGTCGTCGCCGGCTCGTGGTTGGATGGCTCCAGTTTCGCGGATGTAGAGCGCATCTTCGGGAGCGTGCACTTCCAGCTTTGGGCCGACGGCGCTGATCGTCTGGAGCGCCTGCGCGGCGAACTCAACGGCCGCGATCTGGTGTGGCAGCCGCGCATCGCCGCGGACCAGGGTGGTCCAATTACACCTGTGGCTTTGGATCAAGCCAGCGCCAACCTGTTCTGGAAACAGGACCAACACGGTTGGCGGTTGGCATTGGAGCATGTGCAGGTGGTGCGGGACGCGCTGCAGTGGCCCGAAACGTCCCTGCGTATGGCCGTGACCGATACTGGAGAAGGCGGCCAACGCTGGGAACTCACCACGCCGTTCGTGCGGCTGCAGGACGTCAATGCCGTGCTCCAGACTATACCCGGATTGACACCCGGGCTGCGTCAGGCAGCGGCTGCTCTCGCGCCCAGAGGGGACTTGCGCCAACTGGCGCTTCGTTACGATCCTTCCGCGTCCGGTACCGGACTTTTCGCGGCACTACAATTCCAGGATCTGTCCGTCCGTCCTTGGCAACGGTTTCCGGGGTGGGAAGGCGTCGACGGTACCGTGCGCACCGATGGCAAACATGGTTTTCTATCCCTGGACAGCGAACAGGTGCGGTTCACGTACGCGCGTCTTTTTCGCGAGCCGCTGCACGCACAAAGATTGGCGGGGGCGTTGTATTGGCATCCGGAGGGTGACGGCGTGCGTTTCTATGCGCCGCGGTTCAGCGCGAGCAACGAAGACATTAGTGCCAGCGGCCATATGCGAATCGATGTACCCGGCTCGGGCACCAGTCCATTCCTGGATCTGTTGGTGGATTTCCGGGACGGACACGGCGGTCAGGCATCCCACTATCTCCCCACTGGCATCATGCCGCCCAAGGTAGTGCATTGGCTCGATCAGGCGCTTGCCAGTGGTCGTGTTCCCAGCGGCCGGGCGCTGTATTTCGGCCGTTTGTCGGACTTCCCTTTTGCGGAACAGGGTACCTTTCGGGTCGATTTCGGAGTCGAAAATCTGATCCTCGACTACGCCCAGGGATGGCCTCGTCTGGAAGATGGGGTGGCCGGGATACGGTTTTCGGACCGTTCCATGAGCGCCGATATCTACAGCGGCAAAATACTCGGTCTGGATATCGGCCCCAGTCGCTTGGCGATTCCCCATATGGGAGACCGGGCGGTGCTCGAACTCGACACGCGGGCCCATGGAACGCTGCCGGATTTTCTGACTTACTTGCGGCGCGGCCCGCTGTCGGATAATGCGCCGGCGATACTCGACCAGATCAAGGCTGCAAAGGACGCGCGTACGACGCTCAAGCTGCGATTGCCGTTTCATGCCGCAAAGCAGGTGCAAATCGACGGCACAGTGCAATTCAACGGCAACCAGCTCAGCTGGCCGCTCCATGATCTGCACTTCGAAAACCTGCAAGGCGCGCTGAATTTCAGCTATCGCGACCGCCGGGTTTCCTACGCGGCTGATGATTTGCGACTGCGATGGCGCGCAGCGCCCGCATCGATGATGGTCCAAAGCAGCGAGGTGGGTAATGAAACCCAGGTGCAGCTGGATGTGCATACCCGCAACGGCCCCGGGCAATTGCTGTCCGCGTCAGTGCCGATTCTCGACCGTGTGCTGCGGGGAACCACGGAATGGGACCTGCGGGCCACGGTGCATCAACCGCACGACCCGGTAGCGCCGATCAAACTGGACTTGCAGGCGCGGAGCGAATTGCGCGGCTTGGAAGTAGCGCTGCCGGCGCCGTTGGCAAAGGCGCCGGACTCAGCACGCCCGCTCTTGGTTTCGGCATCGGTGACCGGCAGCGGCATCGGCCAAATACGGTTTTATTACGGGTCGCTTTTGAATGGCGTGTTCCGCGTTGCCGATTCGAAACTGCAGGCCGGCGAGTTGCGCTTCGGTGGGGCGCAGGCAGCTTTGCCGGACCAGACCGGTCTGCGAATCCGCGGTGCGATCGGGCAACTTTCGGTCAGCGAATGGCGCCGCTGGATCAATGGCGCCGACCGCGGTGGTACCAATGCCGAAGGCTGGATGGGGCAATTGAACGCGTTTGATTTGCGTGTCGACACACTCAAGGCGTTGGGGAACGACGTCCATGATCTGCATCTCGTTGCGAGCCGCTCCGCGGATCAGTGGCTGGCGGACATCGAGGCGCAGGAAATCGAAGGCCAAGTCCGGATTCCGGTCGCCACCTCCGCGAAGGCACCGGTGGCGGCTACCTTGAGCAAGTTGCGCTTGAGCGCCAGCGGCGATCCCGATTCCTCCCCGACTTCTGACGCCGAGTTGAACCCGGCATCGGTCCCGCCGTTACGCGTCGAAGTCGAACACTTTTTTTACGGTGAAGCCGATCTGGGACAGATGGTGTTAGCCGCGGATCCAATGCCCGACGGTTTGAACGTGTCGCAGCTGAGCATCGACTCGCCGAGTTTGAATGCGACGGCGACCGGGCAATGGCGTAACGCTGCGCAGGGCGAAATCTGCGATTTCACCATCAACGCCAGTACTGCGGATCTGGGGCAGTTGCTCACAGCCGGCGGCTACGCCGACACCGTCAAGCGCGGTGCCGGCACTTTCCATATCGAGGCCCAATGGCCCGGTTCGCCGGCGGACTTCCAGTTCAAGGAACTCGACGGTAAGTTGCGTCTACAGATCAGGGACGGGCAGTTGCTGGAATTGAATCCCCGGGGCGGGCGTATATTCGGATTGTTGTCGCTGCAGGCTTTGCCGCGGCGGCTGTCCCTGGATTTCTCCGATCTCGTACAGCGCGGATTTGCATTCGATCGCATCGAAGGCACGTTTACCATTGCCAATGGTGATGCCTACACCAACGATCTGTACATGGAAGGCCCTGCGGCTCGCGTGGATGTAGCCGGCCGCATCGGTCTGGCGGCCGAGGACTATGACCAAACCGCGTTGGTTACCCCCCGGGTGTCGTCATCGATTCCGGTGGTGGGCGGACTGGCCGGAGGACCGGCAGTCGGCTTGGGTCTGTGGGTCGCGGAACGCATTTTCGGCAAGAAGATCGACGAAATGTCCCGGGTTCGTTACAACATTACCGGACCATGGCGCGACCCTCAGGTCAAGCGCGCCGACGAATCCGGGTGAGCCACACGCCGCGAGGACCGGGGACCGTATGATATGCTTGGGATCATGAAATATCTCTTGTTGTCGGCGCTGCTCGCGTTTCAGGCAGCGTTGACCGCCGCGCCCCGTTCCGAATGGAGTCTGACTGCCGAGGAATGGTTGCGACCCCGGGATGGGCAGCGGGTTCTCGGTTTCGACGCACTTGCAGCCGCAGTTCACGCCTGGGACTACAATTCCGGCTCGGTCATCACCATTCGTTACCCAGGTGGCGACGAAGGGTCTTTGTGGGCGGTGCAACTGCGTGACTGGCTGGTTGCGCTGGGGGTGCCGTCCTCGGCGATTCTGACCGCGCCCGGAAACGAGCGCACCGACGCCTTGTCGATCGAGGTCAATGGCGCCGGTGTGGGGCGCTGATGCGCGTCGCGCGCTGACCTCGCCACCAATGAACATCATCAATTGAAGAAACGGACTGTTTTCATGGCTCGCGTAGCAGCAGTACAAATGGCGTCTTCGCCCAATGTCGGCGCCAACTTGATCGAAGCCGGGCGGTTGATCGCCGAAGCAGCGGCCCAGGGCGCCAAGCTGGTCGTGTTGCCGGAAAATTTCGCCATTATGGGATTGAAGGAAACCGACAAGGTGGCGATTCGCGAGCGCGACGGCTCAGGCCAGGTGCAGGATTTTCTCGCCCAGCAGGCGCAACGCCACGGTGTATGGCTGGTCGGTGGCACCGTGCCGTTGATATCCTCGGACCCCAACCGTATCCGGGCCGCCTGCTTGCTGTACAACGACCGCGGGCAGCAGGTGGCACGTTACGACAAAATGCATCTGTTCGATGTGCACATCGAGCAGTCCGGCGAACATTATGTCGAATCCGAGACCATCGAACCCGGCGACCGGGTGACGGTGGTGGATACGCCGTTTGGCCGCCTCGGTCTGGCCGTTTGCTACGATCTGCGCTTTCCGGAATTGTTTCGCGCCATGGCCGCCCAGCAGGTGGACTTGATCGCGCTACCTTCGGCATTCACGGCGATCACCGGCAAAGCCCATTGGGAAACCCTGCTGCGAGCGCGGGCGATCGAGAATCAGTGTTACATCGTCGCCGCGGCGCAAGGCGGATATCACGCCAGCGGCCGGGAAACCCACGGTCACAGCATGGTCGTCGAGCCCTGGGGTACGGTGCTTGCGCGTCTGCCCAGGGGCGCCGGGGTAGTCACCGCGGAAGTGGACCGCGAGCGTTTGAATTCATTGCGCCGCACCTTTCCGGTACTCGACCACCGGCGGCTCGGTGGCAAGTAATCCACGACGCGGCCTGTGCCCCCTTGTTCTGTGCCTTTTTCGGCACCATTCAGTCCGATAGACTGCTTACGCGCTGTTTAGCGCGACACAACCACGGCGACGGATCAAAGCCATGAACAGTAACCTGGATATCGCCCGCGACCGCATTCTGGCGCCCGCCGGTCTCGGCGACAACGACCTCAACAACGTCATGGATCGCGTGCTCGGTCATGCCATCGACAGCGCCGATCTATATTTCCAGATCAGCCGCCACGAGTCGTGGCTACTTGAGGACGGCGTAGTCAAGGAAGGCAGCCACGGCATCGACCAGGGTGTCGGCATCCGCGCCATCGCCGGGGAAAAAACCGGTTTCGCCTATTCGGACGAAATCCAATTGCCGGCGCTGATGCAGGCTTCCCAGGCGGCGCGGGCCATCGCCGCCAGCGGCCGTCAGGGCAGTCTGCAGGCGTGGCGGGCGCGCGCGGGTCACGCGCTCTATCAGCCCTTGGATCCGCTGTCGACCCTGGACGAACGCGCCAAGCTGCAACTCATGGAAGCGGTGGACGCGGAAGCCCGGCGCCAGGACCCGCGTATCAAACAGGTGATGGTCAGTCTTGCCGGCGTGCATGACGTGGTCTTGATCGCCCATAGCGACGGCACCCTTGCCGCGGACATTCGCCCGCTGGTGCGCTTGAACCTGAGCGTCATCGCCGAGGACGGCGAACGGCGTGAACAGGGATCCGCCGGTGGTGGCGGCCGGGTCGGTTACGAATATTTTCTCGACCAAGATCGCGCGCTGGAATATGCGCGCGAGGCCGCACGTCTGGCGATCGTCAATCTGGAAGCCGTGGACGCGCCCGCCGGTACCATGACCGTGGTGTTGGGCGCGGGTTGGCCCGGGGTGTTGTTGCACGAGGCCATCGGCCACGGCTTGGAAGGGGATTTCAATCGCAAGGGCACCTCGGCATTCAGCGGCCGCGTCGGCGAACGTGTGGCGGCGCCGGAATGCACGGTGGTGGACGACGGCACTTTGGCCGATCGCCGCGGATCATTGAACATCGACGATGAAGGCACGCCCACACAACGCACCGTGTTGATCGAAGACGGCATCCTCAAGGGCTACATGCAGGATCGGCTCAACGCGCACCTTTCCGGCGCCGCGCCGACCGGCAACGGTCGCCGCGAATCCTATGCGCACCTGCCCATGCCGCGTATGACCAACACGTACATGCTGGCTGGCGCGCACGATCCCAATGAAATCATCGCGTCGGTCGAAAAGGGCTTGTATGCGGTCAATTTCGGCGGCGGTCAGGTGGACATCACGTCCGGCAAATTCGTGTTTTCCGCCAGCGAGGCCTATCTGATCGAAAACGGTAAAGTCACCCGGCCGGTGAAAGGCGCCACCCTGATCGGCAACGGTCCGGATGTATTGACGCGGGTGTCTATGGTTGGCAACGATCTCAAGCTCGATACCGGCGTCGGCACCTGTGGCAAGGAGGGGCAGAGCGTCCCGGTGGGCGTTGGTCAGCCGACGTTACGGGTGGACGGTTTGACCGTCGGCGGCACCAGCGCCGGCTGAAGCGGTCTCAGCCGTCCAGATCGCGTAGATATCGGAACAGTTGGCGCGCCGATTTCGGCGCCTGGCCGCGATCACGCTCCTGCCGCGCACTGCGCACGAGTTGCCGCAGGTGCTGGCGGTCGGCATCGGGAAAAGCCTCCAGCAGTGCTTCGAGGGCGGTATCGCCTTGGTCGATCAGCCGGTCGCGCCAGTGTTCGAGCCGGTGTAGTTGCGCGGCCGTTTCCTTGTCCTGCAGGCGCAGTCCGTCGAGCTGCCGCTGCAGGGGCTCGGCGTCTACATTGCGCAGCAGTTTGCCGATGTACAGGAGCTGGCGTTTGCGTCCCGTTTTTTCGCGAATGCGGCGGGCGAGTTCGACCGCATCGCGCAGTTCGTCGGGCAGTTGGAACTGATCGAGTTGGTTCGGGCTCAGTTGTACGAGTTCGGCCCCCAGATCCTGCAATGCTTTGGCATCGCGCTTGCGCTGGGACTTGCTCGGTAGCTCGTGTTCGTTATCGTCCATGGGTAGTCATGCAGGTGGCGAGCGGCCATTGTATCAGCGAACCCCGGCCTGCGGGCATGAGGGCCGTAGGTCTCAATGTATGGAGAAGTGATATGACGCAGAGTGCCGAATCGATGGTCGAGCAGGCATTTCCGGACCAGGCGCAGCTCGAATCCCTGGTGGCACAGGTCTTGGCTGAGGCGCGCAACCAAGGCGCAAGTGCCGCCGAAGCAGGAGTCAGTTTCGACGCCGGCTTGTCGGTGACGGTGCGCCTGGGCGAAGTGGAAACCCTGGAGTTCAACCGTGACCGCGGCCTTGGCATCACTGTGTATTTCGGTCAGCGCAAGGGTTCGGCGAGCACCTCCGATTGGAGCGCCGCTGCAGTTCGCGAAACGGTGCAGGCGGCGTGCTCGATCGCCCGTTATACGGGCGAGGATGCCTGTGCCGGGCTCGCAGACGCCGCGCTCATGGCCCGGAATATTCCCGATCTGGATTTGTGCCATTCCTGGGGCGTGACGCCGGAACAGGCAATCGAAATCGCCCGGGCCTGCGAGGATGTGGCACGCCGTTTCGATCCCCGCATCACCAATTCCGAGGGCGGCACCGTCAGCAGCCATCAGGGTGTCTCGGTATATGGCAACAGCCACGGCTTCATCGGCGGTTATCCCAGTAGTCGCCACAGCATCAGTTGCGCGGTCATCGGCAAGGGTGAGGCCGGTATGCAGCGCGACTATTGGTACACGGTGGCGCGTGATGCGGCGGACATGGAACCCGCGATCGAAGTCGGTCGCAAAGCCGCAGAACGTACCATCCGGCGCTTGGGCGGCCGGCGTTTGAAGACCCGACAAGCGCCGGTGCTGTTCGCGGCGGAATTGGCAACCGGGCTGCTGGGCCACCTGGTGGCGGCGGTGCGCGGCGGCAAGCTCTATCGCCGCGCTTCCTTCCTGGTCGATCATCTGGGCAAGCGGATCTTCCCCGAGTTCGTTTTGATCGAGGAGCGGCCGCATTTGCCGAAAGCGCTGGGGAGTGCACCGTTCGACAGTGAGGGCGTCGCCACCCAGCCGAGGGAACTGGTGCGCGACGGGATTCTGCAGGGCTATGTACTCGACAGCTATTCTGCGCGCCGCTTGGGTATGCAAACCACGGCCAACGCCGGCGGGGTTCACAATTTGAGCATCGCCCCGGGGCCGTCGGATTTTCCGGCACTGCTGAAGCAAATGGACACCGGCCTGCTGGTCACCGAACTCATGGGCCAGGGCATCAACTATGTGACCGGGGATTACTCGCGGGGTGCGGCAGGTTTCTGGGTCGAAGGCGGCGAGATCCAGTATCCGGTGGAGGAGTTGACCATCGCCGGCAATCTGCGCGACATGTTCGCCAGCCTGGTGGCCGTGGGCAACGACGTGGAAACTCGCGGTTCGATTCGTTCCGGTTCACTGTTGTTGGATAAGATGACCATCGCCGGCGAATAGGGGCTGGCCGCCGCTCCGCCGACCGGTGCGGGGCGATCTCAAGGCCGCGGGGCGGGCGGCGAAATCAATGCAACAGGAAGATGGTCGCCAAGCCCAGAAACGACATATAGCCCACCACGTCGGTGACCGTGGTCAAGATCACCGACCCGGCGAGAGCCGGGTCCACGCCCAAGCGCCGCAACAACAGAGGAATGCCGAAACCCGCGAGGGCGGCGCAGATCAGATTGATGATCATGGCCGCGCCCACGAACACCCCGATCATGACGTCGTGGAACCAGATGATGGCAATCAGCGCCACCACTACCGCCCAGAGCACGCCATTGAGGCCGCCCACCATCAGTTCCTTGGTCATGAGCCAGCGGGAATTGGCCTTGCCTACTCGTCCCAGAGCAAGGCCGCGGATGATCAGGGTCAAGGTCTGGGTGCCGGCGATGCCCCCCATGCTCGCAGCGATGGGCATCAGCACCGCCAGCGCCACCACTTTTTGGATCACGTCCTGGAACTGACCGATCACCCAGGCCGCGAGGAAAGCGGTCAACAGGTTGATGCCCAGCCAGACGGCGCGCCGGCGGGTGCTGGTGATGACCGGGGCGAACATATCTTCCTCTTCATCCAGGCCGGCCATGCTCATCAGTGAATGGTCGGCCTCGTCGCGGATAACATCGACGACGTCGTCGATGGTGATGCGGCCAAGCAGACGCCGGTCGCTGTCCACCACGGGGGCGGAAATCAGATCCAGCCGCTCGAAGATGCGAGCCACTTCGCTGGCGGACAAGTTTGCATCGATGGGTTCAACTTCCCGGTCCATGACTTCCGCCACCGTGAGATTGAGGTCGGAAGTGAGCAGGCGGGAGAGGGTCAGCATCCCCAGGAACTTGTCGAAACGGTTGACCACGATCAAAGCGTCGGTCAAATCCGGGATTTCTCCCCGCAGGCGGAGATAGCGCAGCACCACGTCCAAGGTCACGTCGGAACGCACCGTGATGGTGTCGGTATTCATCAAACCACCGGCGCTGTCCTCCGGATAGGACAGCACTGATTCCAGGCGCCGGCGGTTCTGCTTGTCCATGGAACGGACGACTTCGCGAATCACCGTATCCGGCAGATCGTCGAGCAGATCCGCCAGGTCGTCCATGTCCATGCCTTCGGTGGCGGCGACCAGCTCCTCGGGCCCCATGTCCGAAATCAGCCGTGCGCGCACCTCGTCGTTGACGTGTAGCAGCACTTCGCCGCCGTTGTCCGGGCTGACCAGTTTCCAGACGATATCGCGTTCGGTGGGGGGCAGTGACTCGACTAGCTGCGCGATCTCAGCCGGGTGAAGATTGTTGAGCATCTTCCACACGTTCTGCAGCGTGCCGCTTTCCAGCGCGCGGGTCAGAGCCTGCAGGCGGGATTCGTGTTGCTGGGTGGCGGCGTCGCCCATGGCCGAAAGTTCCTTGGAATGTGGAAGTCTTGCGGATAACGAACAGCGTATGGAGCCTGACGGCATCCATGGCATCCATGGTGCGCTCCGCCAGGAGTCAGTCGCAGGCTCGTGCGCAATCGCTGAGCCGCCGCACGAGGGCGGGGTAGCGTTGAGCGCCGGCTAAGGCGCGGTCGGCTCCTGGTTGGGCCCGGTTCAGACCTACCGGATCAGCGCAGCAAGGGCAAAAACATGGACCTGAGCACCTGTGGCTGCCAGTGACGCTGGCGGCCAGTGTAGCCGCTATCGTGATAGGGGTCCATGGAAGCAGATTACAATTGCGCGACGCCCTGGCGGCTCAGGATTCGTTCAGACGGCGTAATAAACGTTGGGTTTGTTCGTAGTTCGTGCTGAGCAGGATACGACGCGTAGGGCCGATGAGATCCTTGATTACCGAATGTTTGATAATACTCTTCACTTCCAGCATGGTCGACGGATGCATGCTGAACTCGCGCAGTCCCATACCGAGCAACAAGCGGGTGTAGCGGCAATCTCCGGCCATTTCGCCGCACATGGACACGGGTATCGATGCCCGGGCGGCGGCTTTGATCGTCAAGTGTATCAAACGCAGCACGGACGGATGCATCGGGTCATACAGATAGTTGACCTCGTCGTCGATGCGGTCGATGGCCAGCGTGTACTGGATCAGGTCGTTGGTACCGATGGATAGAAAATCCAGGTGGCGCGCGAACAAGCTTGCCGAGATTGCCGCCGCGGGCACTTCGATCATGCCGCCGATGGGCATGTTCGGGTCGAATTTCAATCCCTGGCGCTTGAGCTCGCGGCGCGTGTCCTCCAGCAACTGCATTAGTTGAAACAGCTCCTGGGTACTGGACAGCATCGGGATCATCAACCGCACGTGGCCAAATGCCGATGCGCGCAGGATCGCCCGCAGTTGCGGGCGAAACAGTGCCGGGTCCTTGAGGCACAAGCGAATGGCCCGCAGTCCCAACGCCGGGTTGGTAGGTAACGGTCCGGCACGGCCGTTGCCGCTTTGTTTGTCCGCACCGAGGTCGAGGGTGCGAATCGTTACAGTCTGATCCTTGAGTGCTTTGACGACGCTGAGATAGCTTTCCAACTGCTCCTCTTCGTCCGGTACCGTATTCCGGTTCATGAACAGAAATTCGGTGCGGTACAGGCCGACGCCGTCGGCGCCCACTTCGCGGACCGGCTTGATGTCTTCCGGCAACTCGATGTTGGCCTGCAGTAGAATACGCTGCTGGTCCAGTGTGACCGCTGCTTCATCCTTGAGCTTGCGCAAGCCGGCGAAATACTGGCGTTCACTGCGTTGCCGCTGCCGGAAATGGCGCAAAACTTGCTCGTCAGGACTGACCAGCAATGCACCTTCGCGCCCGTCGATGATGAGTTCTTCGCCGTCGCGCAGATATTGACGTGCCCGATGCACGCCGACGACAGCGGGAATCCGCAAACTGCGGGCCATGATGGCGGTATGAGAGAGCGGGCCGCCATATTCGGTGACAAAGCCCGCAATGCCCTGGTGCTGCAGCAGGACCGTATCCGCTGGTGTGAGATCGTCGGCAATGACGATGCGGTTGCGCAATGTGGAACTGCTATCGCCGTCGTGCGTATCCTGCCGCAGCAGGATGCGCAATACGCGATTGACGACATGGGCGATGTCATCGCGTCGGGTGCGCAGATAAGGATCGTCCATGGCATCGAATACGCGCACCAAACGATCCAGCTGCAGCTTCAGCGCCCATTCTGCGTTGCACGAGCGTTCGCGAATGACCTCTTCGGGGACGCTGGTAAGCGTCGAATCCTCCAGCATCAAAAGGTAAGTGTCGATGAACGCATTGATATCGGCCGGAGTGGAGCTCGGGATGCGCGTGCGGATGTCGCGCAACTGCTGGCGCGCGACTTCCAGCGCTCGTCGGAAACGCTTGATCTCGTCATTGATCTTTTTCGGTGGGACCTGATACTCGACGACTTCCGGTTCGCCGCGCTCGAGCAAATGCACTTTGCCGATGGCAACGCCGCGGGAAACACCGATGCCGGCCAGCGCGAGGCTCATGTGCGCCGGTTCCGAAGCGGCGGTTGCGCGCGGTACAGACTCATTCTTCCTCACCGAAGCGGTTTTCGATCAGGCGCTCCAATTCTTCGATCGCCTGTGCTTCGTCCCGGCCGTCCGCAGTGAGTGTCAATGCAGTGCCCTTGCTTGCCGCCAGCATCATCACACCCATAATGCTCTTGCCGTTTACGCTGCGCTCGCTCCGAGCCAGATGAATATCGCTGGCGAATCCCGATGCGACTGTGACGAATTTGGCAGCGGCGCGCGCGTGAAGCCCCAGTTTATTGACGATCATGACTTCGCGTTCGATCAAACTTGTCTCCTCATTCAACTCCATGGGTCTTCCTTGCAAAGCAGCACGCCGTCGCGGCCGCCACTTAGCGCCTTTTGCGCCAACTCTTCCAGCGACAGGCGTGGATAGTTGAGGACCCGGATCAACATGGGCAAATTGACTCCTGCGACGACCGTGACCCGATGGGAATCCAGCAATCGCATGGCGATGTTGCTGGGTGTAGAACCGTAGATATCGGTCAATACCAGCACACCTTCACCCTGTTCCAGGCGGTCGAGCGCCTGGCCTGCCATAGCGGTGACGCGGTCGGGATCGCCGTCGCCGTGGACTGCGATGTACTCTGCGTTGAGAGGACAAACACACAGCATGGTCGTGGCAGTTTGCAATAACTGCTCGCCCAGGCGGTCATGGGTAATGAGAAGTAGACCGACGCTCACGACAGTTCCCGGTGCCGCACTATGACGTTGGCTCTGCGCTCGCGGAAATGGCTGGCCAGGCGCTCGACCATATAGACCGATCGATGCTGTCCGCCGGTGCAGCCGATCGCGACGGTCATGTAACTGCGATTTTCATTCTCGAAGCAGGGCACCCACTCATCCAGAAGTGCGGTCAACTGCGCCAGCATACGGGCTACCGGTGTCTGCTTTTCGAGGAAATCGATGACCGGCTGATCGCGTCCGCACAGCGGCCGTAATTCCGCTTCCCAATGGGGGTTCGGCAGACAACGAATGTCGAATACGAAATCTGCGTCCGAGGGTAATCCGTGCTTATAGCCGAAAGACTCGAACAACAGCGACATGACGTCGGGCTGGTCCAAAGCGACACGGTCGCGAATCAGATCGCGCAACTGGTGCACGGTGGTGCTGCTGGTGTCGATGAACAGATCGGCATTGGCCGCTACGGTTTCGAGCAATCCCCGTTCGAGCTTGATGGCGTCGGCAAGCGCGGTGTTCTTACTTGTGAGCGGGTGTTTGCGCCGTGTTTCACTGAAGCGCTTGAGCAGGATGCTGGTTTCGGATTGTAGAAAGAATACCGTGCAGTCGATGTCCCGGGCGCGCAGCTCGCGCAGCAGTCCCGGGAAGTTGTCGAGATCCTGGGAGCTGTTGCGGGCGTCGATGCCGACTGCGTAGTCGCTGCGGTTGCGGCCCCAGTCGCCGGTCATCTGTTCCGCGAATGCTCCCAGCATGCCCACCGGGAGATTGTCGATGCAATAATAATCGAGATCTTCGAGCGTGTTCAGCGCGATACTCTTGCCGGACCCCGACAGTCCGCTCACGATGATCAGCTTCATGGTTCGTCCGGCGTCTGCATGGCACGATGTTGGCGAGCGACGAAGTCGGCGCAGGCGTCGTAGCCTTTCATGTTGAGTATGTGGTTGCGCACCGCTGTTTCCACCAGTACCGCCAAGTTGCGGCCCGGCGCCACGGGCAGGGAGATTTCCGGAACCTCCACCCCTAAAATCTTGCGCGTCTCCCGGCTCCCTTGCAATCGGTCGATTTCCCGCAGGCGTTCGTCGTCCATGGCTTCCAGGCGAACGACCAGGCGCAAATATTTGCTGCTCTTGATGGCGCTGTCGCCGAACATCGCGCGTACGTTGATGACCCCGAGTCCCCGGACCTCCAGAAACTCTCGCAGCATGTCAGGGCAGGTGCCGCTGATGGTGTCGGGCATGGTGCGGCTGAATTCCGGCGCATCGTCGGCAATCAGGCGGTGGCCACGAGTGATCAATTCCAACGCCAGTTCACTTTTGCCGATGCTGCTTTCGCCCGTCAAAAGCACGCCGATCCCCATGACTTCCATGAATACGCCGTGCATGCTGGTCTTTTCGGCGAGCAGATTCCCCATGAAATATTGCAGGTGGGTGATCAGGCGATGGCTCTCGACGCCGGTACGCAGCATCGGTATCTCTCTGCGCTCCGACATCTCCAACAAGTCTTCGGGAATCAGCAGGCCATTGGCGACAATGACCACCGAGGTGTCGCCTGAGAACAGGTGCTTGATGGCGTCGTCGTAGGAATTTTTGCCGAGGTGTTGCAGGTAGGCCAGTTCGGAAGGCCCCAGTACTTGAATGCGGTACGGATGGATCAGATTCAGGTGCCCGACCAGGGTGGTGCCGGTCTCTCCGGCTTCGATCGGGCCGAATTCCCGGTCCTGGCCTGCCGTACCGCTGGCCCAATGCAGTTGCAGGGGCGCGCGTAGACTGTTGTAGAGATGGCGGGCGGTGAACGCGTCGCTCATGCGGAAGCCGAGTGCGGCTTCGGCTGCCAGTGACGCATCAATTCCATGATCTGGCCGTTGTCGTGACTGGTCCGAAGTTTATTGCAGAATTCCTCGTTGTCGAACATCTCGGCCAACTGCGCGAGCAAGTCCAAATGCTCGTTGGTGAAATGCTCCGGCACCAGCAGCGCGAACAGCAAATCCACGGGTCGGTTGTCGCTGGCGTCGAAATCCACCCCGTGCTCGAGTTTGATGAACGCGGCGGTCGCGCGGTCGCGTCCTTTCATGCGGCCATGGGGTATGGCAACACCATGCCCCAAGCCGGTGCTTCCGAGCTTTTCGCGCCCGACCAGGCTGTCGAAGATCTCCGTTTGGGTGAGGTCGGCTGTGCTTGCTGCGATCAGCGCGCTGAGTTCTTCCAATACACGCTTCTTGCTGGTGGCCTGGAAATCGCAAGCGATGCGGTCGCCGTCTAGTAACTCTGTGATATTCATGTCAAGTCTGTCGCAGGGATTGCGCCCGTCACGCGTCCGGTTCAGGACCTAGATCATTGTAGCAACGAAATGCGGCCGAGACAGCGGTTGCGGCGCCAGCCCAGCGGTTCCTGACCGTATCTGGGCCGGCGGGAGCTCGAATCTGTCAGCGGCGGTGGTGGTCGGTCAGCTTTTCCTTGTGTTTTTTCACCTGACGGTCGAGTTTGTCCACCAAGCCGTCGATGGCCGCGTACATGTCATCCTCGACGTTATCGGCAAACAGGCTGCCGCCGCTGATTTGGATGGTAGCCTCCGCCTTGTGGCGCACCTTTTCCACGCTCAGGATGACGTGGACATCGGTGACATTGTCGAAATGCCGCTCCAGGCGTTCGAACTTGTCATTGACATAGCTGCGCAGCGCCGGGGTGATGTCCACGTGATGGCCCGTGAGGTCGATTTGCATGACAAAATTCCTCTGTTCGTTGTGATTTCTTCAGGCGAGCCGCTTGCGCTCGTTGGACGGCGGCAACGCCATCGCTTCGCGGTATTTGGCGATCGTCCGCCGTGCCACCTGGATGCCCTGATCCATGAGGATTTCGGCGATTTTACTGTCGCTGAGAGGCTTGCCCGGATTTTCCGCCGCGATCAGCTTCTTGATAATGGCCCGAATCGCGGTGGCGGAGCACTCGCCGCCGTCGGCGGTGCCGACGTGGCTGGAAAAGAAATACTTGAATTCGAAGATGCCGCGCGGCGTGTGCATGAATTTCTGGGTCGTCACCCGCGAAATGGTCGATTCGTGCATTTCCACCGCCTCGGCCACGTCGCGCAATACCAGCGGCTTCATAGCCTCGTCGCCATAGTCCAGGAAGCCGCGTTGGCGTTCGACGATGCTCTGGGCCACTTTCAGCAGCGTTTCATTGCGGCTCTGCAGACTTTTCAAAAACCAGCGTGCTTCCTGGAGATGGTTCTTGAGGTACGAGTTGTCCGAACTGTTGTCGGCGCGCCGGATCATGCCGGCATATTGGGCGTTGATCCGTAGTTTGGGCATGGTTTCGGGGTTCAACTCCACGCGCCAATGGCCGCGATGCTTGGTCACCAGGACGTCCGGAATCACATAGTCGGGCAAGGTGCCGGTGATCTGCGAGCCGGGCCGCGGATTGAGCGACTGGATGAGTTCGATGGCTGCCTGCAATTCGTCCTGATTGACTCGCAAGCGCCGCATCAATTGATTGAACTCCCGGCTACCCAGCAGTTCCAGGTGCTCGCGCGCGAGCTGTTCGGCGCACTTGAGGGCAGGCGTTTCCGGCGGCAATTGGCGCAGTTGGGCGAGCAAGCACTCAGACAGGTTGCGCGCCGCCACGCCCACCGGATCGAATTGTTGGATGCGATGGAGCACCGCTTCCACTTCGTCGAGTTCAATGTCGAATTCGCCGACCAGACCCTGGTGGAGATCTTCGATGGTGACTGTCAGGTAGCCATCGTCGCCAACGGCGTCGAGCACGGCCGCCGCAATGACACGGTCCGTGTCGCTGAAAGGCGTCAAATCCAATTGCCACTGCAAATGCTCCTGCAGCGTTTCACCGCCGCGTTGGGCGTTATCGTAGGAGTCCTGGCGATCATCGCCGGCCGCCGGCGCCGACAGTGCTGTGGCGCCGTCGTAGACGTCTTCCCAGCCACTGTCCACGGGCAGTTCTTCGGGGATGTTCTCGGAAGCGGCAGCGGCGTCCAATTCCGTGGACTCCCCATGGGTATCCTCGGCGGAGCGGTCGCGCTCGTCGGCGCCGAGCTGTTCGCGCTCGGCGAGCGTACCTTCATCTTCGGCGACTTCCAGCATCAAATTGGAGTCGAGCACTTCCTGGATCTCCTGCTGGAGGTCCAGAGTCGACAGTTGCAGCAGCCGGATGGCCTGCTGCAACTGCGGAGTCATAGTGAGATTCTGGCCGAGACGGAGCTGTATTGATTGTTTCATAACCGCGCGGATGGCTGCGTTGGGCGCTCTGCTAGTCCAGTGGACATCATAGTAGCATTTATTGTGCCAAATAGGGGCACGTGCCGCATTCTGCGGCAGAACCTATGCCTTTACAAGCGAAAATGTTCGCCGAGATAGACTTCGCGAACTTGTTGATTTGCAAGAATCTCTTCTGGCGCGCCCGTGGCGATGACGACGCCCTGGTTGAGGATATAGGCGCGCCTGCAGATGCCGAGGGTTTCCCGTACGTTGTGATCGGTGATCAGCACGCCGATGCCACGATCGCGTAAGTGTTCGACGATGCGCTGAATGTCCAGGACCGAAATCGGGTCCACTCCCGCGAACGGTTCGTCCAAGAGCATGAAACGCGGCTCCATGGCAAGCGCGCGGGCAATCTCCACCCGCCGCCGTTCGCCCCCGGAAAGACTGATCCCGGTATTATCGCGCAAATGCCCGATGTGAAGCTCTTCCAGCAACTCCGTTAAGCGTTCGCGCTGCTGTACGCGGTTCAACCCTTTGCGCGTCTGCAGTACCGCCAGAATATTTTCGGCGACGGTCAATTTCCGGAATACCGACGCTTCCTGGGGCAGGTAGCCGACTCCGCTGCGCGCCCGCGCGTGCATGGGAAAGTAGCTGATGTCGGTTTCGTCGAGCACGATTTCCCCCGCTTCGCAGGGCACGAGGCCGACGATCATGTAGAAGCAGGTGGTTTTGCCGGCGCCATTGGGGCCCAGCAGGCCGACGACTTCACCGGGGGCCACGCTGACCGAGACGCCGTCCACCACCGGCCGTCCACGATAGGTCTTGCGCAAGTTGCGCGCCTCTAGGGTACTCATCAGGGTTTGGAAGGCTTGGGTTCGGACGACTTGGACTCGCCAGGCTTCGGTTTGGATTCCGGATGGATGGTGATGCGCACCCGGTCGCCGCCGGTCTGTTTGCCGGCATCGACATGATCGTTGGCGACATCGTAGATGATTTTTTCGCTGTCGAAAGTGTTGGGTCCCTGGCGCAGGTGGGCGTCACCGGTGAGGGTCACGGTGTCCTTGGCAGCGAAATATTCCATGGTGGAAGAGCGGGCGTGTACGTCGTCGGGCTTGTTGTCCGGGCGCTGTTTATAGGTTGCGGGTTTGCCGACCGAGACGGCGTGGTCGAGATCGCCGCCCGGGGTGGTGTAGACCGTGACCCGATCGCCGGTGATGCGCATCGTGCCCTGGGTGATGACCACGTCTCCCCGATAGACGCTGATGCCGCGCTTGTCGTCCAGTTCCACGTCGTCAGCTTCGATATGCACCGGTTTTTCGCGGTCCGATTTCAGCGCCCACGCGGCCCCGGGAAGCAATGTCAAGGCAGCCAGCAGCGCCAGCAGCAGTTCACGGTTTTTTGACGTCATAAATGCCTTTGACTTGCGATAGCAGTTGCAACCTGCGCTCGTCGAACCAGGCGCGCATGCCGACGCCTTGCATGTGGGAGCTTTGGCTGGTGATGACCGTGTAGGTGTCGCTCTCCGCGTACTTGCGCTCTGGAAACACCCGGGCGTCGCGGGTGGTCACGTGTAGCGGCTGGTTTTTTTCACCGGCGCTTCGGTCGATCTCCACCTGGCCCAGCAGATCCACTTGTTCGCCGCCCCGCAGGATCCGGCCGCGCGGTGAATCCAGGACGTAAGGCGGGCCCGATGGCCGGAAGAACAGGGCGTGCGGTTCGGTCAGATCCGAATGATCGTCCTCGGCGTAATGCACCATTTTGGCGGCCGACAATTGGTAGCGCGGCTTGCCCGCTTCATTCATGGCGTGGACCGTGAAGTTCTCCATGTAATAATCCGGAACGGTCTGCGCCTGCGTGTCGGGCTGTGGCGCGGTGCTGGCGTGGATGCGTTCCCGCAGCCACCATCCCGCTGCTGCGGCCACTCCCAGCAGGGCGAGCACCAGCATCACGCGCAGGTTGAATATACCCCGCATCGATCCCGCTCAAAGGTACGGCTGCAGCTGCGCCTGCAGTGTGCCTTGCGCTTCCATGATCAACTCGCATACTTCCCGCGCGGCGCCGCGTCCGCCCCCGCTGGGCGTTTGCCAGTGGGCGTGCTGTTTGACCAACGGATGGGCGTCCTGCACGGCGATGGCAAGCCCGACCCGGCGCATGACCGGCAAATCGACCACGTCATCGCCAACATAGGCGATGGCTTCAGGCGCGATGCCCAATTGCTGCAGCAGGTGTTCGAAGCCGACCAGTTTATCGCGCTGGCCCTGGTAGACATGTTCGATGCCGAGATCGGAGACCCGGTGTTTGACGACCTCGGAACTGCGTCCGGTGATGATGGCAATGGGCACGCCGCTGGCCTGCAGCATTTTCATGCCGTGGCCGTCGCGGGAATAAAACGCCTTGTATTCTTGGCCGTCGTCGCCAAGGAATAGGCTGCCGTCGGTCAGCACGCCGTCGACATCGAATACCACCAATCGGATCTGGCGTGCTTTTTCGAAGATATCCTGCATAGATTGTCCTTAACTCGCATTCAGACTACGCCGGCGCGCAGCAGGTCGTGCATATTGAGGGCGCCGACCAGTTGGCCACCTTTGTCCACAACCAGCAGCGCGTTGATTTTGAACTCTTCCATCAATCGCAATGCCTCGGCGGCCAGGACGTGGGCGCCCACCGTCTTGCAGTTGCGGGTCATGACTTCATGCATCGGCGTGGTATGTACGTCCAAACCGCGGTCCAGGGTGCGGCGCAGGTCGCCGTCGGTAAAGACGCCGGCCAGCTCGCCGTCCGCTGATATGACCGCGGTCATGCCCAGACCCTTGCGGGTAACTTCCAGCAATCCCTCGCTGAGGGTGGCATTCTCGGCCACCCGGGGAATGGTGTCGCCCGTGTGCATGATGTCTTCGATCAACAGCAGCAGCCGGCGACCAAGACTGCCGCCGGGATGCGACAGGGCGAAATCCTCCACCGTGAAGCCGCGCGTTTCGAGCAGCGCGATTGCCAGCGCATCGCCCATCACCAAAGTCGCCGTGGTGCTGGAGGTGGGCGCCAGACCGAGGGGGCAGGCTTCCTGGGATACGCTGACGTCAAGATTGACCGTGGCAGTGGTGGCGAGAGTCGAGCGCGGTTTGCCGGTCAGCGAAATCAGGGGCACGTTGAGCCGTTTGATCAGCGGCAGGATAGTGAGGATTTCCTGGGTTTCGCCGGAATTGGACAGCGCCAGGACCACATCTTTGCTGGTAATCATTCCCAGGTCGCCGTGACTCGCCTCGCCTGGATGGACGAAGAACGCGGGGCTGCCGGTACTGGCCAGGGTGGCGGCGATCTTGCCGCCGATATGGCCGGACTTGCCCATGCCGATGACCACGATGCGCCCTTCGCATTGCAGCATGAATTCGCAGGCACGGACGAAATCATCATCGATCCGTCCCGCCAGTTCGGCGACGGCACGGGACTCGGTCTCCACTACCGCCAAGCCCAGTTGTCTCAGGTCCTTTTCGCTCATCGTGGCTCTAATGTGGTCATGGCACCTCAAGGCCCCGGTCCGTCGGCTATCGGCGGACCGATTCACAATGCCGGGCGTTCGGTAACGTACAGTAATGCCTGGTAGCCGCAAAACGCCAGCAACAGCAATGCACCTTCCAGACGGTTGATCCGCCCCGGCTTGTTGAAGCCGTAGGAGAACGCGAATAGAGCCACTGTAAGCCCTACCATGACCGAATAGTCGCGGGTCAATGCCATCTCGGGCAATTCGAACGGATGAATCAGGCCCGGCAGACCTAATACCACCAGCAGATTGAATATATTGGACCCGATGACATTGCCGATGGCAATATCGTGCTCGCCTTTACGGGCGCTCATCACCGAGGCCGCCAGTTCCGGCAGGCTGGTGCCGACGGCGACGATCGTCAGCCCGATCACCAAATCCGACACGCCCAGGGTAGTGGCGACCTGCACCGCGCCCCATACCAAGGCGCGGGAGCTGATCAACAACAATGCCAGGCCGAACGCCAACCACAGCAGAGCTTTGCCGGTAGACATACCGGACGGGATCTCCGACTCGTATTCGCCCACCAGGGCGTCGCTGCGCCCGCTCAAGGCGAGGCGGATAAGCCAGAACAACATCACGCCCATGCCGAGCATCAGTAGCAGGCCGTCCAGGCGACCCAGGTGGCGGTCGAGCAGCAGGATCAGTGCGCCCAGCATGGTCGCCAGCAGTAGCGGCATCTCCCGGCGTAGAATTTCGGAGCGGACCTGGAGCGGTGTGATGACGGCGGTGATACCCAGGATCAGGGTGACGTTGGTGATGTTGGACCCCAGGGCGTTGCCCACCGCGAGGCCGGGGTTGCCGTCGAACGCCGCCATGGCGGAAACCAACATCTCGGGCGCCGAGGTACCGAGGCCGACGATGGTGACACCAATGATCAGGGGCGATACGCCCAGATTGCGGGCGGTGGCGGCGGCGCCGGCGACGAAGCGGTCCGCGCCCCAGATCAATAGGGCAAAGCCAACGATAATGGCAGCGATGTGCGCAAGCATCTACAACCTTAATCAGTTCAGTGAAGCGAACAGTGCGAATCGGCTGTTCAGCGCGATTCGACCCGGGTCGCGCCGCAGCGGGCGCAGCGGTATCGGGTCACCAATCGGCCTAGACGCACGTCGAACGGCGTCTCGACCGCCTCCCATTTATGAAAGCCGCGGCGGCACAAGGTCTTGCCTTGGTGCTTGTCGCTCGCGCGCGGCTTTTTGAACCGGATGATGTCTGCCATTGCAGGTTTACCCAGCGAGATTCGCGGCTTGTGCGAAGGCGACCCGTTGGCGACGATCGGCTCGGCTTCCGAACTGTAATCGGTGACGTCGGCCGGTGCAATCGCAGCGGGCACAAGCCGCCGACGTCGACATTGCAATCCATGTGTCTTCGGCGTAGAGCGAGTACACTGCGACGCTGAAGGTGACGACGCACGGCGTGACAATACATGCAGATCGGCAGCATTGACTGGAACCACTTCCACTGGTTTGATTCGTTCTACCCCGAATCCCTCCCCGAGGAATGGCGACTCACCTACTATGCCAATGAGTTTCCGTGCGTATTGCTGCCCGCAGCGCTTGCCAGCGACATAGGCCGCTGGCAGGAGGACACGCATGAGACGTTTCGTTTCCATGTGGCGTTCCCTGGCACGGCTGCGCTCGAGTTGGAACGGGCGTTGGAATTTGCGGCGAAGCTGGGGTCGCGCATGGGCGGTATCGTTTGCGGAAGTGCCGGTGCGCCTGGTGCGCGCAGTACGGATCTGGCGCGGTTGCTGGCGGAGCGCAACGTGCATATCGCCATGGATGGCGCCACCCCGGAGCACCCATGGGTGCGTGCGGGTATCGCTTCACCGCTTTGGCGACCCGGCGTCGCGGCGCCCCATTGTTCAACCGGGATCGTAGACGAGCTGGACGGCGGAGAGCGACGCTTGCTTAGATCATGGATCGAAGACTTTGCCCGTCAGGCGAGCGGGGACCGACCGCCGGTGCTGTTCATCGACGGCGCGCAATGCGAAGTGCAGACATTGCGGGACGCGACCGTCATTGCCGACTTGCTCGGCGTATGAGCCAGTCGCGTAAACTCCTCCGTACACCGTATAATGCGCCCGCGATGTCGCGCAATGTGATCCTCAATGGCAAACAGTCATAACGAAGCAGCGGACGATGATGTTCTGGTCCGCATCCGGGACGTGCGTTTCGGATTCGGCCGGCGTCGCATCATCGATGGCGTGGATATCGATATTCCCCGCGGCAAAATCACCACCATCATGGGGCCGAGCGGTACCGGCAAGACGACCCTGCTGCGCCTGATCGGCGGCCAATGGCGGCCGGAGTCCGGTTCGATCCACGTCGATGGGCTCGACGTGCACAAGGTGGGACGCAGAGAGCTGTACGAGTTGCGCAAGCGCATCGGCATGCTGTTTCAGAGTGGTGCACTGTTTACCCATCTGAGTGTCTACGACAACGTTGCCTTTCCGTTGCGCGAGCACACGGCTTTGTCCGAATCGCTGATCCGTCACCTGGTGCTGATGAAACTCGAAGCGGTGGGGTTGCGGGGCGCACGAGAGCTGATGCCAGCGCAACTTTCCGGCGGCATGGCCCGGCGCGTCGCCCTGGCGCGCGCCATCGCGCTGGATCCGATGATGATCATGTACGATGAGCCGTTCACCGGGCAGGACCCCATTACCGTGGGTGTGATCATGCAATTGATCCGGTTGCTGAATGATTCTTTGGGCTTGACCAGTATCATCGTCTCCCACGACGTGGCCGAGGTGTCGGCGATCTCCGACCAGCTTTACATGATCTCAGGCGGTAAAGTGATCGGTCATGGCACCCCGGAGGCACTGGGGCATTCGGAATCCGAATGGGTGCAGCAATTCCTCAACGGAATGCCCGACGGCCCGGTGCCGTTCGACTACCCGGCGCCGGACTACAAAGTCGATTTTCTCGGGGTCGAACCGTGAGCATCGCCGATTCGGTGCAGCGGCTCGGGCGGGTGGGCATCGCGTTTTTCGGCCATCTGGGTCGGGCCCAGCTGTTCCTGATCCAGGTGCTGGGCGGTATGCCCGCAGTAGTCACCCGGCCGCGCGATCTGGTGCAGCAGGTGTACTCGGTGGGTGTCCTGTCTCTGGCCATCATCGTGATCTCGGGCCTCACGGTGGGCATGGTGCTGGGTTTGCAGATGTATACCACCTTGGTGGATTTCGGCGCCGAAGAATCCCTGGGCCCCGTAGTCGCACTGTCTTTGGTGCGTGAATTGGGTCCCGTGCTGACAGCGCTGTTGTATTCGGGCCGGGCGGGGTCGGCGCTGACCGCCGAGATCGGGCTGATGAAGGCCACCGATCAACTCTCGGTCATGGAGATGATGGCGGTCGATCCCGTGCGCCGGGTGGTGGCGCCGCGGTTTTTGGCGGGTGTCCTGTCGGTGCCACTACTCGCGGCGATCTTCAGCGCCGTCGGTATTCTCGGCGCCTATTTCGTCGGTGTCGGCTTACTGGGTGTGGACGCGGGCGCCTTCTGGTCGCAGATGCAGGATAAGGTGGACCTGCACAACGATGTATACAATGGCCTGATCAAGAGCGTGATGTTCGGTATCGTTGCCACCTGGATCGCGGTGTACGAAGGTTATCAAGCGACCCCCACAACCGAGGGCGTCAGTCGCGCCACCACGCGCACCGTGGTGCATACCGCGTTCGCGGTGCTTGGCCTGGATTTCGTACTCACCGCGCTGATGTTTACAAACTAGCATTGTTGGACCAAGGGCTTAGGCAATGAACAGCAAGGTTATGGAAGTCACGGTGGGTATTTTTGTCGCGGCCGGGATCGCGGCATTGTTCATGCTGGCAATGAAGGTGAGCAACCTGTCGGCATTCGGCGAAGAGAAGGGTTACCACGTAGTGGCGCGATTCGACAACATCGGCGGATTGAAGGTCCGGGCGCCGGTTCGGGTCGGCGGCGTGCGTATCGGCCATGTGACCCAAATCGGATATGACGACAAGACCTACGAGGCGGTGGTGAACATGGTGCTGCAGGCGGAACACAGCCGCTTGCCCCGGGATACGTCGGCGAGCATCTATACCGCCGGTTTGCTGGGCGAGCAATACATCGGGCTGGAGCCCGGCAGCGCCCAGGAATTTCTGGTCGAGGGCGACAAGATCCGCCATACCCAGTCGGCCCTGGTGCTGGAACAATTGATCGGCCAGTTCCTGTTCAGCAAGGCATCGGAAGGGGGTGGCAAATGAAACGCTTGTTCTGGATCGGCATCCTGTTCGGAGCCTGCACCGGCGCCGCATCTGCACAGACCATGACTTTGGATCAGGCTGTGGAGCGGGCCTTGGAGCGGGACCCGCGGGTGGCGGAAACGCGCCATCTGGTCGATGCCGCGCGGGCCATGCTGCAGGAAGCGTTGGGCAGCGACGGTCTGCGCTACGACGTCAACACGTTCGTCGGACTGACCGAAGGCATAGACGGTGGTTTCTATCGAGGCGGCGCCCGCAGTTGTAACGCCACGCCGTGTACCCCGCGCAGCGACGGAGGTGATCTCAAGGACGGCGTTTCGCTCTGGACTCACTTGGAGTTCCGAATCATCAAGCCCTTGTACACCTTCGGCAAAATCGAACATTACAGCGCCGCCGCCCAGGGCAACGTGGATGTCAAGCGCGGCGACGTGCGATTGAAGCGCAATGAAGTTCGGTTGCAGGTGGTGAAGGCCTATTACGGTTATCTCGCCGCCCGCGATACGCGGTATTTACTGGAAGACGTGCAAAAGCGGGTCAATGGCGCGGAAAACACGGTGCAGCGCTGGTTGGACGACCAAACCGGCAAGGTGAAGCAATCCGACCTCTACGCTTTGCGCACCGGCGCGGCGCTGGTGGGCCGCTATCTGGCGCAGGCTCAAGCCGTGGAAAACGTCGCCCGGGACGGCCTGAAGTTGCTGACGGGTATGGCGCCGGACGAGGAGCTGCAACTGGCGGACGATCATATCCTGCCGGTGGACCCGCCGACCGCGTCACTGCAGGAACTGCAGCAACAGGCGATCGAGAAACGCCCCGAAATGGAACAGGTCGAAGCTGGATTGCGGGCGCGCCGCGCCCTGGTCGCGGCCAAAAAAGCCGATGCCCTGCCCAATCTGTACGCAGGCGTGGTAGGTTCCATGTCCTATTCGCCAGAACGTGACCGGCTCGACAATCCGTATATCGTCGATCCGTTCAATCATGTCGGGGTGACCCCGGTGGTGGGCATCAAATGGGAGTGGGCGGCCGGCTCCCAGCCGGCGCAGGTCGCCAAGGCGCAGGCGGAACTGGAGGCGCTGGTTTCCAAGGCTTCGTTCGCCCGCGAAGGCATTCCGTTCGAAGTGGCAGAGTCCTATTACAAGGTGAAGGGACTGCATGAGGCCGTTCAAAAGCTCGATGACGGCAGCCGTGCCGGACGGCGCTGGATGATCAGTCGCTACGCCGATTTCGAAGGCGGTCTGGAGGAAGCGTCGAAGGTGCTGGAGGCATTCCAGGGTTACGTGCTGATCCAAACCGACTATTTGACTACAGTCAACGACTACAACAATGAGGTGGCGCACTTGAAAGTGCTCGCCGGAGGAGAGTAATGAAACGCATTGCAATTTGGACGCTGGTTCTATTGTTTGCCGCAGCCCCCGTCTGGGCGCGGCCCGTGGGCAAGGATGCGGCCGATCTGGTCAAGCAGACCACCGAGCAGATGCTGACGGCATTGCGCAAGAACGAACAGACCATACAGCAACATCCGGAAAAAATTTACGATCTGTTCAGCGACATCGTACTGCCGCATTTCGATTTCGAATCGATGGCCCGCTCAGTGCTCGGCAAATACTGGAATCGCGCTTCGCCCGAGCAGCAGAAAAAGTTCACGGAGGAGTTCCGGAACCTGTTGGTGCGCACCTATGCCAGTTCCCTGGCGCAATACAATGGCCAGGACGTGAAATTCCTGCCCTTGCGTCCCGGCAACCGCGACGACGAAGTGACGGTGCGCACCGAAATTCAGCAAAAGAGCGGGTTTCCGATTCCTGTGGAATACGACCTCAAATACGAAAACAATGAGTGGAAGGTCGTGGGCATGACCATCGATGGCTTGAATCTGGTGCTCAATTATCGCACTTCGTTCGGTAATGAAATCCGCCAGAAAGGGCTCGACACGACCATCAAGAATCTCGCCGCCCGCAACCGGGAGGGTGCGTGACCGTACAGTTGGAAGCGCAATCGCCCGGACACTGGCGCTTATCCGGCGAACTGAGCTTTCAGACTGTGCCGGGAATATCGGAACGTTCCGCGTCATTGTTTTCTGAACAAACCCACGTCGATATTGATTTACGGGATGTGCGCCGCGCCGACAGCGCCGGCGTGGCGTTGTTGGTGGAATGGGCACGGGAAGCCCGCCGGCACGGAGTCGAAATCCGCTACCTGAACGTTCCCGGGCAGATGCTGGCCATCGCCCGCGTCAGCAGTCTCGATCAAGTGTTGCCGCTCGCCCTCGCTCGAGGGTAGCCCAGAGAGGCCGCGGTCGATTCCCGGACGTGCGCAAGCGCTTCGGCGAGCCGCGGCGTGCTGCGCCAACGGCGCGCGTAAGTCAAATCCGATCGATAGCAACGCCGTTCCTGCCCAACCGCGACGCGACTGCGTGGCGCCGTCCGCAGCACGGATTCCACAGAAATCCGCCTGAACCTCGTTCGATTACGGTGCGGGAAATGCTGCATCGGCAGCCGGGCCGTTTTGGCCGCGGTGCGATGGAACGATTCGCGGATCGAAGCGCGAGCGCATGTCCTCGATCCCGGGTGCCGGGCAGGTGATGATTCGCTGGACCTATCGGCGGTATGGCGCGGCGGCTGCCGATCGCGGAAGCCACGGGTGTGTCGATCGGCTCCACAAAATGTCGCGAGACTGCCACTGTCGATTCTGCGCAGCAGCTGCCACGCCATTGGGTCGATGCCGGGAATTTGGCTGCACGTCTCCCGTTCCAAGCGATTTTTCTATATGATTGACGGCTTTCGCTACCGGCTCCCAAGGGTTTCCGATCGGGTTTCCGCACTCAGTCCGGCGGTCGGCCGGGGTTCCCGGCGGAAGTGACCCCGTGTGTTTGCTGCTTCCGGCTCGCGGCTCAAAACTGCGTTGTTCACCCATTGGGTACGTCGGGGCCGGGTGCTTCAAATCAAATAGGTTGTGCGATGATTCATCGAGACGAAATCAAGAAATTAATCGAGGCCGGCGTTGCTGATGCCACGGTCATCGTCCGTGGCGACGACGGCCAGCACTTCGAAGCGGAAGTGACCAGTCCCGAGTTTGAAGGCAAGAACATGGTCAAACAGCATCAGCTCGTGTACGCGGCCTTGGGCGATCGCATGCAGACCGGCGAGATCCATGCGCTGGCACTGCGCACCTATACGCCGCAGGAGTGGCAGGAGAAGCAGTCATAGACACGGGCCCTCAAGACTCCGGTTCGCCGCGGCGCGCCGTGTTTCCCGCAACCGAAATCGGATCGCAATGGACAAACTGATCATCACCGGCGGCGGCGCGCTGGAAGGCGAAATCTCGATTTCGGGGGCGAAGAATGCCACCTTGCCGATACTCGCAGCGACGCTGCTGGCCGACGGTCCCATGGTAATCGGCAATGTGCCGCATCTGCACGATGTCACCACCACCATGGAGTTGCTCGGCCGCATGGGGGTCGAACTTACGGTGGACGAGCGCATGCGTATCGAAGCGGATCCGCGGCCGATCCGCGACTTTTACGCGCCCTACGAACTGGTCAAGACCATGCGCGCCTCGATTCTGGTACTGGGGCCGCTGCTGGCGCGTTATGGCGAGGCCGTCGTCTCCTTGCCGGGCGGCTGCGCGATCGGCTCCCGGCCGGTGAACCTGCACATCGACGGGCTGCGCAAGATGGGGGCGGACATCACTGTGGAAGGCGGATACATCAACGCCCGTTGCGAACGTTTGCGCGGCGCGCAGCTGGTCATGGACCTGGTCACGGTTACCGGGACCGAGAATCTGATGATGGCGGCGGCCCTCGCCGAAGGCACGACGATGATCGAAAATGCCGCGCGCGAGCCGGAAGTCGTGGACTTGGCGGAATGCCTCAACGCCATGGGCGCAAAGGTCAGCGGCGCCGGCACGGATACCATTACGGTGCAGGGCGTCGAGCGGCTCGAAGGCACGCGCTATGACGTGCTTCCCGACCGCATCGAGACCGGTACTTATCTGGTGGCGGCCGCGATGACGGGCGGACACGTCAAGCTCAAGGACACCCGCCCCGATCTGCTCGACGCCGTGCTGCGCAAGCTGCAGGGGGCCGGCGCCGACGTGGTTTGCGGAGACAACTGGATCGAACTGAAAATGAACGGGCGGCGGGCGCAGGCGGTGGATATCCACACGGCGCCGTATCCGGCCTTCCCCACCGACATGCAGGCGCAGTTTACGGCCCTGAACTCGGTGGCCGAGGGCGTGGGCATGATCACCGAAACGGTATTCGAGAACCGGTTTATGCACGTGCAGGAAATGCAGCGCATGGGCGCCGATATTCGTCTGGAAGGCAATACGGTCATCAGCAAGGGCGTTAAACGTCTGACCGCGGCCCCCGTCATGGCGACCGATCTGCGGGCGTCGGCGAGTCTGGTATTGGCTGGCTTGGTGGCGGAAGGCGAGACGGTGGTCGATCGCATCTACCACATCGACCGCGGTTACGAGAATATTGAGGAAAAGCTGCAGCAGCTGGGCGCCAAGATTCGGCGCGTGCCCGCCTGATGGCGTACCGAGCGCAACTCCATGAGTGAACCACTGACCATCGCATTGTCAAAAGGCCGGATCTTCACCGAGACGCTGCCATTGTTGGCGCACGCAGGCATCGAGCCCATCGACGATCCGGAGACCAGCCGCAAGTTGATTCTCGACACCAACGATGCCGACGTGAAGCTGGTGATCATTCGCGCCGCGGATGTGCCGACCTATGTGCAATACGGTGCCGCCGATATCGGGGTCGCGGGAAAGGATGTGCTGATGGAGCACGGCGGCGAGGGCTTGTACGAGCCGTTGGATCTGCGTATTGCGCGCTGCCGGATGATGGTCGCGGGGCTCGCCGACGGGCCTCGCCCGCACGGGCGGCTGCGCATCGCCACCAAGTACGTCAATTGCACGCGCCGCTATTTTGCAGCGCAGGGCCGGCAGGTGGAGATCATCAAGTTGTACGGTTCCATGGAACTCGCGCCGCTGGTTGGACTGGCGGACCGGATCGTCGATCTGGTGGATACCGGTGGCACACTCAAGGCCAATGGCTTGGTTGCGATGGACCACATTGCCGATATCAGTTCCCGCTTGGTGATCAACAAAGCCGCTATGAAAATGAAATCGGCGCGCATCAAGGAATTCATGGCGCTGATGGCCGAAGCTGTGGAACGCAACAGCGCGCGGAGCAAATCATGAACAAGGTACGACGTTTGCGCTATGGCGATGCCGACTTCTGGCCGCAGTTGGACCGGTTGCTGGCATGGGACAGCGTTTCCGACCAACAGGTTGCGCAAACGGTGCGCGATATCATCGCCGAGGTGCGACGCAACGGCGATCAGGCTTTGCTGCAATACACCAACCGCTTCGACCGCCGCGACGCGCGGTCCATGGCCGAGCTGGAGATTCCGCTCGAGCGCGTACGGCGGGCGTTGGATCCGTTGCCGCAAGCGCAACGGCAGGCCCTGGAAACCGCGGCCGCCCGTGTGCGCAACTATCACGAACATCAGAAGCTCCAGTCATGGCGCTACACCGAAGCCGACGGTACGGTGCTCGGCCAGCAGGTCACGCCGCTGGACCGGGTCGGCCTGTACGTGCCTGGAGGCAAAGCCGCGTATCCGTCCTCGGTACTGATGAACGCGATTCCGGCGAAAGTCGCAGGCGTTGGCGAGTTGATCATGGTGGTGCCGGCACCTGAGGGCGTACTGAACGAGCTGGTGCTGGCAGCGGCAGCGATTGCCGGCGTCGATCGGGTATTCGCTATCGGCGGCGCCCAGGCGGTAGCGGCTTTGGCCTACGGCAGCGAGACCGTACCACGGGTCGACAAGATCGTCGGACCCGGCAACATCTATGTCGCGACGGCGAAGAGCATGGTGTTCGGCGCCGTGGGCATCGACATGATCGCCGGTCCGTCGGAAATCCTGGTGGTCTGCGATGGCGCCACCGACCCGGACTGGATCGCCATGGATCTGTTCTCCCAGGCCGAACACGACGAGGACGCGCAATCGATCCTGGTATCGCCCGACTGCCGGTTCCTCGATGCGGTGCAGGCCAGCATCGAACGCCTTTTGCCGGAAATGGAGCGGGCGGCCATCATCGCCGCCGCACTGGATTCCCGCGGCGCCATGGTCGAGGTCGCCGACCTCGACCAAGCGGTGGAAGTGGCCAACTATATCGCGCCCGAACACCTGGAGTTGTCGGTGGCGGAGCCCGAAGTATTGGCGCCGCGGATTCGCCACGCAGGGGCGATCTTCATGGGTCGCTACACGGCCGAGGCACTGGGCGATTACTGCGCTGGTCCGAACCATGTTCTGCCTACCTCGCGTACGGCCCGATTCTCGTCGCCACTCGGTGTGTACGATTTTCAAAAGCGCAGCAGTTTGATCATGTGCTCGGCGGAAGGTGCTTCGGTGCTGGGCGCCACCGCCTCGGTGCTGGCCCGGGGCGAGCAGCTTACGGCGCATGCGCGGTCTGCGGAATATCGGATCAAGCGTTAGCGTACATGTTGAACCGGTTGCGACGAGGTCTGATATCAAGACCGGTGCTCGCAACCGAGCGATTCGGACGAAGGCCCTGCGATGGATTCCATAGACGAACGGGTGCGGCAGTGGATTCGTGCCGATATCCGCGCCTTGTCGGCCTATCACGTGCCTCCCGCTCGAGGCTTGATTAAGCTCGACGCCATGGAGAATCCCTACACCTGGCCCGAAGCCCTAGTGGACGCCTGGCTCGCCAAGTTGCGACGTGTCGCGCTCAACCGGTACCCGGACCCGGCGTCCACGCAACTCAAGGCGCGCTTGCGCAGCGCCTTCGCCATCCCGGCCGGACACGACTTGCTACTCGGCAACGGCTCCGACGAACTCATTCAGTTGCTGGCCCTGGCCGTAGCCGAGCCGGGCCGCACGATTCTGGCGCCGGAACCGAGCTTCGTCATGTATCGCATGATCGCGACTTTCGCCGGTCTCGAGTACGTCGGCGTGCCGTTGCGTAGCGATGATTTCGGTCTCGACTCGGACGCCATGCTCGATGCAATCGAGCGCCATCAGCCGGCGCTGGTATTTCTGGCGCATCCCAACAATCCCACCGGCAATTTGTTCGACCCGCAGACCATCGAGGCGATTGCCGAGGCAACGTCGGGCCTGGTTGTGGTGGATGAAGCCTACAGCGCTTTCGCGGACCACACCTTCATGCCATCGCTGGGCCGTTTTCCCAATCTGCTGGTAATGCGCACCGTGTCCAAGATGGGCTTGGCGGGTCTGCGGCTCGGTCTGTTGGCGGGCCCGCCAGCGTGGCTCGGCGAACTGGACAAATTGCGCCTGCCCTACAATATCAATGTGCTGACCCAGGCGAGCGCGGAATTTGCGCTGGAGCACAAAGCCGTGCTCGATGAACAGACCGAGGCCATTCGAGCGGACCGGCAACGCTTGTTCGACGCGTTGGATGCCATGGAAGGCGTCGAAGTCTATCCGAGTCAGGCGAATTTCTTGTTGCTGCGCGTTGCCGAAGGCAGGGCGGATCCGGTGTTTGCGCGCTTACGCGAGCAAGGAGTACTGATCAAGAACCTGAATGGTGCCGGTGGAATGCTGCGCAATTGCTTGCGGGTCACGGTGGGCAAGCCGGAGGAGAACCGCCGTTTCCTCGATGGGTTCGCGATCGCGTTGGCCCAGCCGGCATAGGTCGTCATTGCAGCGGCGCGGGGCTGGCAGGACGCTCAGCCACCTGGGCTTCGGCATGGAATCGGCTGCCATTGCGTATTCCTTCGAGGCTGATCTTGTCTCCTGGTTTCACCCGGGCGATCAGGTCCAGCATCTGACGCGCGTCATAGACCTGCTCCGAATTCACCTGCAACAGGATGTCCCCGGCTTTCAAGCCCGCGCGGCGAGCAGGGCTGTCTGCGAACAATGCCGCCACCACTACACCATAGGGATTCTCCAGGCCGGCTTCCCGGGCGCGATCCGGAGTCAGGTCGTTCATACTGATGCCGAGCCAGCCGCGCACCACATGGCCGTTTTCGATTACTTCGGTGAGGACCTTGCGCGCTAAATTGGCGGGGATGGCGAAGCCGATGCCCTGGGAGCCTCCGGTACGCGAGAAGATTGCGGTGTTGATGCCCACCAGTTCGCCCCGGCTGTTCACCAGTGCGCCGCCGGAATTTCCGGGATTGATGGCGGCATCAGTCTGGATGAAATTCTCGTAGGTGTTGATGCCCAGGCGTTTGCGGCCAGTGGCGCTGACGATGCCCTGGGTAACCGTCTGGCCGACTCCGTACGGATTCCCGATTGCGAGCACCACGTCGCCAACCTGCAAGTGCTCGGAATCGCCGAGGGTGATCGCAGGGACGTCGGGTAGCTGGATCTTCAGAACCGCCAGATCGGTGTCCGGGTCGCTGCCCACCAACGTGGCCGCCGCGCTGCGCCCATTGCTGAGCATCACCTCCACTTCGTTCGCCCCGGCGATGACATGGTAATTGGTGAGAATGTAACCCTTTTCGCTGAATATGACGCCGGAACCCAGCCCGGTTTGGATCCGCCGACCATCGGGAACAGCCTCCCGATCTAGAAAACGGTCCAGTTGCGGGGCCGCTTCGTGGTCGAGGTCACCCAGTACTCTGGCGCTGTAGATATTCACTACCGCCGGTGATGCCCGCTGCACCGCGTCCGCGAACGATAGGGGTGCTGCGGCGCCGCTGCGCTGTACGACGGCGGGCGCCGCGGCCTGTTGGATCTGCACCACGGGACGTGGCGCACGGATCCAGTCCGGGCGCAGCCAAATCACAGCCAGTGCCGCGGCAATACCCACGGTAGCGAATCGAAACACAAAATTCAGGGTGCGCGTGATAGACACGGTTTGGCGTCCGTTGTTCGAGCCGATACACTAACGGCACTTTGAAACTTGCCACGCGCAGCTGTTCCGGCACTTCACGTCTGGTGGCACGATCAAAATGCGCAGCCTCGCGGTGCATATTTACAGTGTACACAGGGGTCGCGGTCTGCGCAGTAATTGCCGAACGAGCGGCGTTGGCCGCGCCGAGCGGGTGTGATGTGCCCGGGAAAAATCCATGGTATCGCTGAACGAACTGGTCACTTATAGCAACGATTTGCTGGCTATCGAGCGGTTCGATGATTATTGTCCCAATGGCCTGCAGGTCGAGGGCCGCGATGCGGTGGAACGGCTGGTCGCCGGTGTCACCGCGAGCCAGGTGCTGGTCGACGCCGCCGCGAAGTGCGGCGCGGACCTGCTGCTGGTGCACCACGGGTATTTCTGGAAAGGCGAGTCGGCGGTCATCACCGGTACCAAGCGGCGCCGGATCAAAGCGCTGCTGGATGCCGGATTGAGTCTGTTGGCATACCATCTGCCGCTCGATGCGCACCCCGAATTCGGCAACAACGTACAGTTGGCGGCACGGCTGGGCCTGCCCGTTGAAGGCCGCTTCGGACCGTCGCCGCTGGAATTGGGCCTGCACGGCACGCTGCCTGCGGCCCTCGACGCTGAGGAGTTCGGTGCCCGGATCGAGTCGGCATTGGGGCGCACCCCGCTTCACATCGCCGGCAACGGCCGGTCGATACGCACGGTAGGCTGGTGCACCGGCGCGGCCCAGGGCTTGATCGACTCGGCTGCGCAGCTCGGCCTCGATGCGTACGTTTCCGGGGAAATTTCCGAACAGACGGTGCATGCGGCGCGGGAATTGGGAATCCATTATTTTGCGGCTGGTCATCATGCCACGGAACGTTATGGCGCAGAGGCTCTCGGGCGCCATCTGGCGCAACGTTTCGATCTTGCGTTCGATTTCATAGATGTTGAAAACCCGGTGTAACGGTTGTTTATGAGATGAGCATCGGTGCCGCCGACGAAGTTGTTAGCGTGTCTTTCATGGCTTCGGCGCGCGCGTATGAAGGTCGATGTGAAAAGGCGGTAATTTTCTGATAGAATTGCCGCGCTCCGCAGGGCCGGTAGCTCCGGTATTACTCCGTATTGGGTGGGCCTACGGTCCCACATGCGTGACTTTTTGCGTTCTGTTTTCGTCAGGAGATCGTACATGAGCAAAGAAGGCGTGGATCGCAGCAGGCGCCGCTTTCTCACCGCCACCGCGAGCGTGGTTGGCGGTGCAGGTGTAGTGGCAGCCGCTGTGCCGTTCGTGACCTACATGAACCCCAGCGACCGCGCCCGCGCCGCTGGAGCCCCCATCGAGGTGGATATCTCCAAGGTCGAGCTCGGCCAGAAGATCAACGTCAAGTGGCGCGGCCAGGTGGTTTGGGTATTGCACCGTACCAAGCGCATGCTCGACGATCTGCCGAAGCTGAACGATCGGCTCAACGATCCCTTGTCCACGAAAAGCCCCGACCAGCAGCCGTCCTACGCGCAGAACCTCTATAGATCCATCAAACCGGAATATTTCGTCGTCATCGGCATCTGTACCCATCTCGGCTGCTCGCCCACCTACCGTCCGGAGATTGCACCGGAAGATCTGGGTCCGGACTGGTTGGGCGGTTTCTTCTGTCCCTGTCATGGGTCGCGTTTCGATCTTGCGGGGCGTGTATTTCAGGGCGTGCCGGCGCAGATCAATCTGAAAGTGCCACCGTATTTCTATGTCAGCGACGCCGTGGTTCGGATCGGTGAAGACAAAGGTAAAGGAGCCGCGTGATGAGCAATAAATTCATGTCGTGGGTCGACGCGCGGTTCCCGGCCACCAAGTTGTGGAATGAGCACCTCGCCGAATATTACGCGCCGAAGAACTTCAATTTCTGGTATTTCTTCGGCTCGCTCGCACTGCTGGTACTGGTCAATCAGATTCTCACCGGTATTTTCCTGACCATGTACTACAAGCCCGACGCCGAACTCGCGTTCGGTTCGGTCGAATTCATCATGCGGGACGTGCCTTACGGCAACCTGATCCGCTACCTGCATTCGACCGGCGCGTCGGCATTCTTCATTGTCGTGTATCTGCACATGTTTCGCGGCCTGATCTACGGCTCCTACAAGAAGCCGCGGGAGTTGATCTGGCTGTTCGGCATGTTCATCTATGTGGCGTTGATGGCGGAAGCCTTCATGGGCTATCTGTTGCCTTGGGGACAAATGTCGTACTGGGGCGCGCAAGTCATCATTTCCCTGTTCGGCGCCATCCCGTTCGGAATCGGAGATGTATTGTCGACTTGGATTCGCGGCGATTTCGTGGTCTCCGATGCGACCTTGAACCGTTTCTTCGCGTTCCACGTCATTGCGGTGCCCATCATTCTGTTGGCGCTCGTAGTGGCGCACGTCATGGCGCTTCACGAAGTCGGTTCAAACAATCCGGACGGGGTCGAGATCAAGAAGAAAAAGGATGAGCGCGGCATTCCGCTGGACGGTATTCCGTTCCATCCCTATTACACCGTGAAGGATATCTGGGGTGTGGCCGTATTCCTGATCCTGTTTCTGAGCGTGGTGTTCTTCGTGCCGGAATTCTGGGGCTGGTTCCTGGAAAAGGACAACTTCATTCCGGCCAACCCGTTAAAGACCCCGGAACATATCGTGCCGCTGTGGTATTTCACGCCCTTCTACGCGATCTTGCGCGCGGTGCCCAGCAAGTTCGGAGGCGTAGTTGCCATGGGCGCCGCCATCGTGGTCATGTTCCTGCTGCCGTGGTTGGACCGCAGCCCGGTGAAGTCGATCCGTTATCGAGGACCGATCTTCAAGATTGCGCTCGTCATCTTCGTCGTCAGCTTTGTCGCGCTGGGCTGGCTGGGCACCAAACCGCCGGAGCCTATTCTGACCATGTTCGCGCGGATTTTCGGCATCCTGTATTTCTTGTTCTTCCTGCTCATGCCGTTCTACACCAGGATGGGTAGAACCAAGCCGGTACCGGAAAGGGTGACGTTCAAATGAAAAAAATCATTCTGAGTATCGTACTGGCGGTCGCGCCGCTGGTCGCGTTGGGCGCAACCGGCGGCGAGTGCGGCCGCGTCCCTTGCCAAAAGGCCGATGTGGACCTGAACAATCTGGCTGCGGTGCAGCGCGGAGCCAAGTACTTCGTGAATTACTGCATGGGTTGTCATTCAATGAAGTACATGTCCTATGGGCGTCTGGGGCGGGACTTGCAGCTGAGCAAGGAGCAGGTGTTCGAAAACCTGTTTTTCCCGACTTCCGACGGCAAAAAGAAGCTCGCTAGTTACATGCATTCCAGCATGACCTCGGATCAGGCGGAAAAGTTCTTCGGCGTCACGCCGCCCGATCTGACGCTCGCGGCGCGAAATCGCGGTCCCGACTGGCTGTACACGTACCTGAAGACCTTTTACGTCGATAAGGACAAGAAGTTCGGCGTCAATAATATGGTGTTCAAGGACGTCGGCATGCCGGACGTGCTGTGGTCTCTGGAGGGAATGAAGAAGGCCGATTTCGAACAGATCAAAAAAGAGAACGGCGAGACGCATTCCGAATTCAAAGGCTTCGAGAAAGTCAGCGATGGTCGGATGAGTGACGTGGAATTCGACCGCGTAGTCCGCGACCTGGTCACGTTTCTCGCCTACGCCGGCGAACCGGGCAAGCTGGCCCATCGCCACCTGGGCGTGTGGGTGCTGTTGTTCCTGGTCATTTTCGCCGCGATTGCGTACATGCTGAAAAAGGAATTCTGGAAGGACGTTCATTGAGCCCCGGTCGGGCGGGCTTCAGTAGCCCGTCCGGCAAGCTTCCCGTCCGACGCAGTCGCTTTGCGATATAATCCCAGCTTTGTTGTCTGAGTTGAATCGGGAGTACCTCTATGGCACTGATTGCCAATCGCCGCTCGGTGATGACGTTGTTTTCGTCCCCCACCGATCCCTACTGCCATCGCGCCCGCATTGTACTCGCGGAGAAAGGCATCACCTACGAGGTCGCAGACGTTGAGCCCGACAACCTCCCCGAGGATCTGGTCGATCTCAATCCGTACAATTCAGTTCCGACGTTGGTCGATCGCGAACTCGTGCTGTACGATTCCCGGGTCATCATGGAATATCTCGACGAACGTTTCCCCCACCCGCCGCTCATGCCAGTCGATCCAGTGTCACGCGCACGCTCGCGATTGACGCTATATCGCATCGATCAGGACTGGTACACCCAGGTGGACGAGCTGGAATCGGGTGATGAGAAACGCAAGACCAAAGCGCGTAAGATCCTGCGCGACAGCCTGACCGCGACTGCGGAAGTTTTCGCGGCCAAGCCGTTCTTTCTCAGCGACGAATTTTCTCTGGTGGATTGCGCGGTAGCGCCGGTTTTGTGGCGTTTGGACTACTACGGCATCGAGCTCCCCAGTCAGGCAAAAGCGGTGCGTCAGTACGCGGACCGGTTGTTCGAACGTCCGTCCATGCGCGCCAGTTTGTCGACCGCTGAACGGGAAATGCGCGGCTAGCGCGGCCGTTCACGCCGGTTCCAATTCACACATTTCCGTCAACCGGGGCGGCCGGTAACGGCCCCGGTTTTATCTTTTCGTCCCGATCTCTTATCTTTGGACTATGACTTCCAGTCGACCATATCTGATCCGGGCAATCTACGATTGGGTAGTGGATAACGGCATGACGCCATATCTGCTGGTCAATGCCGATGAGCAGAACGTTGTGGTGCCTATCGAGCACGTGCAGCAAGGACGAATCGTACTGAACGTCGCGCCCAGGGCCGTATCCGGCCTGGATGTGGGCAATGACCTGGTTTCCTTTCGGGCCCGTTTTTCCGGTGCCGATATGGCGATCAGTTTCCCGGTCTCCGCGGTGCTGGCGATTTATGCGCAAGAAAATGGCCAAGGCATGGCGTTTACGGAAAACGGCGACGGCGGAGATGACGGCCCCTCCGGCTCATCCCCCGACAAACCCAAGCGGCCGGCATTGAAAGTGGTGAAATAGCGATAGGACGGGCGAGGCGTGATCGAAATCCTGCAAGGGGACATCACCACCTTGGCTGTCGATGCCATCGTCAATGCCGCCAATTCGAGTTTACTCGGCGGCGGCGGTGTGGACGGTGCCATTCACCGCGCCGCCGGTCCGGAGTTGTTGGCGGCATGCCGAGCCTTGGGGGGATGCCCCACCGGTGAGGCGAGAATCACACCCGGTTTTGCATTGCCGGCCAACTGGGTGATCCATACGGTCGGTCCGGTCTGGCAGGGAGGCGAGGCGGGCGAACCGCAGTTGCTGCGTTCCTGCTACGTCGAATCCTTGCAGCTTGCGCTACGCCATGACGCCAGACGGATCGCGTTTCCCGCTATCAGCACCGGCGTGTATGGTTATCCCAAGTACGCCGCGGCGCGCATTGCGGTGGCGGCGATGCGCGAGTTCGAATCGCGTTTCGACTCGCTGATTGCATGTTGTTTCTCGGCCGCCGATGCTGAACTTTACCGGCAGATCTCGGCTGTCGGCGGAAGCGATTGAACCGGGCCCTCGGGCTGCGCGCCACGCAACATCACAATGGAAACATTTTATCCGGATTGAGGATCCCCTTGGGATCGAATTGCTGTTTAACGCGACGCATCAGTTCCAGCGTAACGGGCTCGATTTCCCGTTGTACGAAATCGCGCTTCTCCAGTCCCACGCCGTGTTCGCCGGAGAGCGTTCCATGTAACGCCAACACGAGATCGAACACGTCGCTCAAGCACGCTTGGGCATTGTCCATCTGGCGGACATCGTCGGGATCGACCAGCAGATTGACGTGGATGTTGCCATTCCCCGCGTGTCCGAAATTGACGATCGGGACACCGTATCGTTCGGAGAGTCGGGTCAAACCATCGATCAACGCCGGTATTTCAGAAACCGGTACCACCACGTCTTCATTGATTTTTTTCGGTGCGATGTTGCGAAGCGCTGGGGACAGCGCTTTACGCGTCTGCCAAAGCTGCGCCACTTCCTCGCGAGTGCGCGCCGCGTCCAGTGACAACAGGCCCTCATTACCGGCCGCGTCGGCAACCGCTTGCGCCGATTGCTCGAGGCAGTCCTCGGGACCGTCCACCTCGATCATGAGCATGGCGCCGGCCTCGTGCGGCAGTTGGGTTTGCGCGTAACTTCGGATCATTTCGATCGCTTTGCCGTCGATGAATTCGAGCGCACAAGGCGTGACCGGCGAAGCCATGATGCGTGCGACCGCTGCTGCGGCGCTGTGCATGTCGCGGTAAACTGCGCGCAAGGTGCGCTTGCCGGCGGGCAGCGGCGTCAGTCGCAGGGTCGCTTCGGTGATGACCGCGAGTGTACCCTCCGAGCCGATCAACAGACGGGTGAAGTCATAACCGACCACGCCTTTGGACGTGTATACACCGGTGCGGATTTCCGCCCCGGCGCCGGTAACAGCACGTAAGCCGAGCGTGTTCTCGCGCGGCGTGCCGTATTTCACCGCCCGCGGGCCGGCCGAGTTGTAGGCCAAGTTGCCACCGACACTGCAGTAGGCGGCGCTGGTTGGGTCGGGCGGCCAGAAGAAACCGTGGGCGGCGGCGGCGTCCTGCACTTCCTGGTTGGTCACCCCAGGTTCCACCACCATCACTCGATTCGCGGGATCGATACTTACGATGCGCCGCATGCGTTCCAGTGTCAGTACCACGCCGCCGCGGATCGGCACGCTAGCGCCGGTGGTGCCTGTGCCGCGTCCGCGAGCGACCAGCGGTACGTCGAATTGATTGCACAAACGCACCGTATCGCGCACTTGCTCGTGAGTGGTGGCGAACACGACGACGTCGGGAAGCGTGTGGCGGCGGCTGTTGTCGTACCCGTAGGGCCACACGTCTGCGCTGGCGCGGCGGACGTTGTCGGCACCCAGCGATTCGATCAAATGCGCCAGCAACGACTCGAGCTGGGGATGTTGTGTCGCGTTCGCGGCCACGGTAGCGCCTGCAAATACACCAGCATCAATTGTAGCATCGGCCCGTGGAGCCGGTGTTGCGTTCAGATTCAGCCCGTGTATTCGAAAACTTTCACGACCCGCTGCACGCCGCTGATTTGCCGGATCTGATCGACCACCGCGTCGGCTTCGGTCCGCGTCACCAGCCCCATCAGGTAGACGGTGCCGTTTTCCGTATGCACTTTGACCCGGGTCGGATCGAAATTTTTCAGCTTCACCTGCAGCAGGCTTGCCTTGGCTTTGGTGGTGATCCAGGCGTCGCTGGCGTGGGAGGCGAAAGCGCTTGGCGAAGCGATGGTGATTTCGTTGTATACCTTGCGCACGTCGCGAATGGCGCGCACTTTTTCCTCCATGCGCTGGCGCACTTCGGCGGTGGGTGCTTCGCCGGTCAGCAACACGACACCGTTGTAGCTGATGACGTTAATGTGGCTGCCTTCGAAAATCGGATCTTCCTTGCGGGCGGCAATGGCTTTGATTTCGATTTCCTGATCCGATACCACCGTGCCGACGGTGCGTCGATCGTGCGCCGCGGATGCTCCCGCGGCTCCGCCGGCGATGACCGCGCCTGCGCAACCGCTGACCGCGACGGCGATCCAGATGCCCACAAATATCCAACTACTGCTGCGAATCATCATTTGATCTCCTGAGTACCGTGATGCAGTGTCCATGTTCCATGTGCGGCTACGGCGGTTTGTGCAACCGGTGTGTTGCCGGACCGCTTTGCGGTGCTGCTCGTACGCGCCGCTCGTAAACGACGACGCTGGACGCCGATGTGAGTGGTTTGCGGTCTGGCAAAGCTTGCAGTGCCGTGCGCGGATGTTTAGCACGGCGTTACCGCTGTTTCAAATCAACCTATCTGCCCTCAAGTTCCGAACGCATCCGGTATCCAGTCCAATCGGCCGGCGGTGATGGCGACAACGTCGAATCGGCACGGCGATGCCGACCGGAACTTCTGCAGGTACGTCTGAGCGGCGGTCACCAGCCGTGCCTGCTTGCGCAGGTCCACAGTCGCGGCGGGATCTCCGAAACGGTTACTTCGCCGAAAGCGGACTTCGACGAATACCAGTGTCGCGCCGTCGCGCATGATCAGGTCGATTTCGCCGCCGCGGCAACGGAAATTCTTCGCCACCAAATGCAGGCCATGGGCGCGCAAATGCGCGCACGCTTGAGCCTCGGCGTTACTGCCCGCTGCCAGGTGTGGGGGCGGTTCCAATTCCCTGTGACTGCTCATCGGTGACATTTTCCAGACCGGGACCCGGAGTCTCGGCGCCGTTGGTCATTGGCATCGGGGATTCGATGAGGGTGGCCCGGCCATTCACGTACCGCGCCCACTGCAGATTGCGATGCACGTGCCGGTACTCATCGAGGTATAAGCTGCCGGTGACTCCGGGATAGCGTTCATAAGGTTGTTCACGCAACCAACCGAGGTAAGGCAGTACTCCGTAGGCGTCGATTCCGAGCGCAAACAGTCTCGCGTAGCGCTGCATGGCCTGCGGCCAATTGGACTGCAACTGCTGGCGCAAGTGCGCTGCTTTGTCGTCTGGATTCAGTTCCCAGGGCATGTCGCAAAACATCACACCGTCCATGTCGCGATTGCTTTCCGTGTCCACATCGCCGGTGAATACATGGGATGTCGCATAGACAGGGAGGTCCGCAGCGTGAAAAAAGCGCAGTTGCGGCGCGATCAATCGCGCCTGTAGCGGATACGCCGCAATCATCACGAATTGTGCGTCCTGACGCCGACGCGGCTCGAATTGGATGTCGCGGCGGGTGATCTGGCGCAACTCCTGGAAACGCTGTTCACTGCGATCGAGATTCAGGAGCCTTTGAATGGGATCGCTGAAATCAGTCTGGCTGGGGTCGTAGGTCTGATATTCGAGGACCTGTCCGCCAAGCTGCTGCATGCGCTGTTGCAAGGCGCTCAGTATCCGCGTGCCCCAGTCTCCCTGTGGCACCAGGGCCACGGCGCGCTCCAAACCTTCGGCAGCAGCCCGTTCCGCGATCTGACGAGCTTCGTCTTCCGGCGGCAATCCGAATTGATAGAGATTGGCGGGGACGGAGTCAGCATCATTCTCGGTGCTGTTGAGCGCGAGCACCGGAACCTGCAGTTCCCCGGCGCGCGCAAGAGTCGATACCAGACGCTTGTCCAGGGGGCCGACGATCGCTTGGGCGCCGTCGTCCAGCGCGCGCTGGTAAAGGGTCCAGATGTCGCCGCCGAAGCCGCTGGAGTCATATACGCGCACCGTGCTGGTGGCGCGTTCGGTGCCTCGATCGCCATAGTAAGCGGCCATGAAGCCGTCGCGAATGGCGCTGCCGGCGGCGGCGAGGGAGCCCTGTAGCGGCAGTATCAATGCCACCGTGCGCGGGCGTGTGCCCAGCTTCTGCAACTGCGCGGTGAGTTGATCGAGAAACTCGCCGTTCGCAGGGTGCTGTGGGTAGCGGCCGCGCCAACCGGCCAATTGCTGTTGCAGCGATTGGAAATCACGCCCCGCACGTTTGGCGATTGCGGCCAAGTCGAGCCAGCCGGTCAGGTCTCCCGGCTGCGATGCTGCAAGCAGTTGCTCCACGGCGGCGGGCGACAACTGGGAAACGCTGGCCCAGATTGCGTTGCGGTTCTGCTGTCGCGCTTCGTCGCTTTCCAGCATTGGATCGAGCTGAATGCGGCTGCGCGCAGCTTCGACATAGTTACCCAGTAAATCGTAGGCTTGGGCGCGGAGCTGCAAAACCTGCGCGTACAGCGCGGGAGGCGTCTGTGGGCCGACCTCGGCGCTCATGCGCAATGCCTGGTCCGCGTCGCCGACGGCAAGGGCAAGCTGTGCGCCGTAAAGAGTCGCGCGGACCCGGTCGTCGGGACTGAGCGCGTTCTGGTCGATGGTCGACAAGAGCTGCTGTGCCCTTTGCGCCTGCTGCTGTTGCAGCAAAACCCGCACCGCCTCGAGTTGCAGGCCGCCTTTCAGCGGCGGCTGGGATTGCGCCGCGGCCTGCAGATAGGCATCGATTGCCGCATCGTACTGCCCCTGCGCCTCCAGCGCCCGGCCCTCGCTGGCCGCGGCCGCTTGCGGGCTGGGAGGCTGCCGGGTCGGCTGCGGTTGACAGGCGCTGAGCAACAGCAAGCCCGCCAAGCACAGCAATGACAGAACCTTGCGCAATTCAATCCACGATCTTCTAGACACCGGACCAGATCTTCCTGTCGTTGATTCCCGAGGCGGTTGCGGCAGCACGCTGCGTTTTCGAAACGATCGACCTCATCCGCACCGCGTTGGTCAGCCGGATTGCGGCATTTACCGTCGCCGGTGCGTCCATTGCCGATCGGCCTTGGCTTGCACGGGGTGATATTCCGATGCAGGATGTAGCGCTGCCGCTTCCGGCGTATTGGGCATGCGGCCGCGTAGGCTGCGTGAGCGGCTCAGTATCTTGTTTGGGAACCGAAGTGTCAATTGAGCCAGCTTGTCTGTATGTCGTTGCCACGCCGATCGGAAACCTGGGCGACATGAGCCCCAGGGCGATTCAAGTGCTGCAGTCCGTCGATCGCATCGCGGCCGAGGACACGCGCCACAGTCGACCGTTGCTGCAGCACTTCGGGATCAACACGCCCACGTTGCCCTATCACGAACACAACGAACGCCAACAGGCCGATAAGCTCGTGGCCGCGATACTTGCAGGAGAGAACGTCGCGTTGATCAGCGATGCCGGTACGCCGTTGATGAGCGATCCGGGCTTCCGGTTGGTGCGCGCCGCGCGAGAGGCCGGGATCGTCGTGGTGCCGATTCCGGGGCCCAGTGCAATGGTGGCGGCATTGTCGGTGGCCGGCTTGCCCACGGACCGTTTCGCGTTCGAGGGTTTCCTGCCCGTCAAGTCCGCCGCCCGGCGCAGTCGGCTCCAGTCCCTGGCTGAAGAGAGCCGGACCTTGGTGTTCTATGAAGCCGGTAGACGCATAGAAGACGCTATCGCCGATATGGCAGTTGCGTTCGGCGCCCAGCGCCAGGCGGTCGTGGCGCGGGAGTTGACCAAGACCTTCGAAACCGTGCGTGCAGCATCGCTGGCGGAACTGCAGTTTTGGCTGGCAAACGACGAGGACCAACGGCGGGGCGAGTTCGTGGTGCTGGTGCACGGCGCGGCCGCGCAAGACGGCGACGACGCGGAAGCCGATCGCGTATTGCGGGTGCTGTTGGCGGAACTGGGGGTGCGCCAGGCGGCGGGTCTGGCGGCACAGATCACCGGCCGCGGCCGCAACCAATTATACAAGCGGGCGCTCGAATTGGCCGGAAAGGGCGAGCCGGAGCCGTGAGACTACCGACGGCGACGGTGGCGGTACGGCCGGTCGCTCCGGCAAATAGCACGCGGCTGCGTCCCGGCAAGTGGTATCATGGCCATGCGGGAGCCGGCTGGACAGTCGCTGCGTCGTATCACGGCGTGGAGGAAAGTCCGGGCTCCATAGGGCAGGGTGCCAGGTAACCCCTGGGAGGCGCGAGCCTACGGAAAGTGCCACAGAAAATATACCGCCTACGTGCCTACGGGCGCCGGTAAGGGTGAAAAGGTGCGGTAAGAGCGCACCGCGCCGGTGGCAACACTCGGTGGCAGGGTAAACCCCACTCGGAGCAAGACCAAATAGGGAGGCCCGCGCGCCCATGGCGCGCAAGACGCGGCCCGCGTCCGCCTCCGGGTAGGTCGCAGGAGGCATGCGGTGACGCATGTCCCAGATGAATGACTGTTCCCGACAGAACCCGGCTTACAGGCCGGCTCCCGCTCTCATTTTGAACCCCGCTTGTGCCGCCCCCCCCTAAAATCCTGACAAGTCACCGCAAGTAGTCCCATCAAGCTACTGATTTAGGCGCCGTTATTTTGGCGATCCCACCTCAAAAACTGCGTCGGCGGTGTGCCTAAGTAACTGTCCTTCAGCGAATTTTTCCCGTTTTTAAGGCCAAATTCCCTTGACACCCTCAGGCCTGGAGACCAATATTGCCCAAAATGTGGTGAATGGTGGTTTTAAGTGGGTAATGGTGGGTCTACCGCCTCCTCTCAGGGAGTTTGAATTTGTTCCGCGGCGTAAACGTCCTCAGCCTCGACGCCAAGGGCCGGCTGGCCATGCCGACGCGCTACCGCGAATCGTTGGCGGAGCGTTCTGGTGGCCGCTTGATTATTACAGTGGACCCTGATCATTGCCTGCTCATTTATCCCGAGTCTGACTGGCAGGAGATCGAACGCAAACTCAATCGCTTGCCGAGCTTCAACAAGGCGGCGCGGAGAATGCAGCGGTTGCTGGTCGGTCACGCCACCGAGTGCGAACTGGACGGTAACGGTCGCATTCTGATTCCACCGCCGCTGCGCACCTTTGCGGAGTTGGATCGGCGCGCAGTGCTCATCGGCCAGGGCCAGCGTTTTGAATTGTGGGACGAGCAGCTTTGGAACGAGAGCCGCGAGAAGTGGCTTGCCGAGGACAGCTACGACGACGAGCACATGCCGCCGGAACTGGAGCAGTTGTCGTTGTGAGCGGGACCGATGCATCCCGCGGCGCCCACCAAGCAGTTTTGTTGCAGGAAGCGGTTGCGGGCCTGGCGATTCGCCCGGATGGAATCTACATGGACGGCACGTTCGGTCGCGGCGGTCATGCCCGGGCGATCCTGGAGCGTCTCGGGCCGGGCGGGCGTTTATTCGGTATGGACAAAGATCCGGAAGCGGTGCGCGCGGCGGCCGAGCAGTTCGGCAGCGATTCGCGATTCACGATCGTCAGAGGCAGCTTTGCAATGTTGGAACAACTGGCGGTAAGCCACGGCGTCGCCGGCCGGATCGACGGCATTCTGCTCGATCTCGGCGTGTCATCGCCGCAGCTTGACGATCCGCAGCGTGGATTCAGTTTCCAGCACGACGGTCCACTCGACATGCGCATGGATCCGGAACAAGGTCAGTCGGCCGCCGAATGGTTGGCCCAAGTCGAGGAAAAGGAACTTGACGCAGTGCTACGCGATCTCGGCGAAGAGCGTTTCCATCGCCGCGTGGCGCGGGCAATTGTTGCGGCGCGGAACGAGCAATCATTGACCACCACAGCGGCGCTCGCCGCGGTTGTCGCCAGAGCGATTCCCGTGCGCGAAAAGCACAAACATCCGGCGACCCGGACCTTTCAGGCGATCCGTATCCACATCAACCGCGAGCTGGATGACTTGCGTGCTTGTCTGGAGCAGGCGGTGCGCATCCTCGCGGCCGCCGGCCGCTTGGCGGTGATCAGTTTCCATTCCTTGGAGGACCGCATCGTCAAGCGGTTCATGCGCGATCAGGCACGCGGCCGTGACTTGTTTCCGCCGGACTTGCCGGTGCCCTCCCATCAGCTCGGCCTGACCATGCGCCTGATCGGCAAAGCGTTGCGCCCGGACTCGGAGGAATGCGCGGCCAATCCCCGTGCTCGCAGCGCGGTGCTGCGAGTCGCGGAGCGGCTGCCGTGAATCGCAATGCCGTGGGTATGGCGTTGCTGGTGACCGCGGTTATGGGGTCCGCGGTAGCTGTGGTCTGGGCGAAACATGAGAGCCGCAAACGTTTCGTGCAATTGCAGACACTGCAGGAGCAACAGGCGCGCATGGATGTGGAATTCGGACGCCTGCAGTTGGAGCAGAGCACGTGGGCGACACACGGGCGCATCGAGCGCCTGGCGCGGCAGAAATTGAATATGCACATTCCGACACCTGAAGAAGTGGTGATAGCGCAGCCATGAGCGGCGACGCCCCGATTCGCACTTTCGCTTTACGCCGGTTGTTGGTGCTGGCGGTGGTGGCCGTGGCGGCCGGCATGTTGGTGTGGCGCGCGGTTTACCTGCAAGTGGTGAATGGCGGATTTCTGCAAACTCAAGGCGACGCACGATATCTGCGTGTGGTGCCGATTCCCGCCCACCGCGGCATGATTGTCGATCGTCATGGTGAACCGCTGGCGATCAGCACGCCGGTGGATTCGGTGTGGGCCAACCCCAAGGAGCTGGTCTTGCATCGCGATCTGCTGCCGCGATTGGCGCGGTTGCTCGGTACCGATACCGACAACCTGCAGCGCTTGCTGGCGGCGGCCAGCGGCGGCGATCGGGAGTTTGTCTATCTCAAGCGTCAAGTGATGCCGGACGTTGCGGCGCAGGTTGCGGCACTGGACGTGCCAGGCGTCTTTCTGCAACGCGAATACCGCCGCTATTATCCGGCCGGCGAAGTGGCGTCTCATGTGGTCGGAATGACCGACATCGACGACCGAGGCCAGGAGGGCATCGAGTTGGCGTTCAACGATTGGCTGTCCGGCCAGCCGGGCGCGAAACGGGTGATCAAGGACCGACTCGGGCGCATTGTGGAAGACGTCGAAAGTATTCGCCCGACCCGGCCTGGGAAAGACCTCACATTATCCCTCGACCGGCGCCTGCAGTATCTGGCTTATCGGGAATTGAAATCCGCGGTGCAGGAGCACGATGCCCGTTCCGGATCGGTGGTGGTGCTCGATGTGCGGACGGGCGAAGTGTTGGCGATGGTCAACCAGCCCTCCTACAACGCCAACAACCGTCGGCAGATGCGCAGCGGCCAATACCGGCGCAACCGTGCGGTCACCGACGTCTTCGAACCCGGTTCGACGATCAAGCCTTTTACCATCGCCGCGGCGCTGGAAAGCGGCAAATATCATCCGAATACGCCAGTGGATTGCAGTCCGGGCTATTTGCGCGTCGGTCGCAACTTGGTACGCGACGTCCATAACTACGGCCCCTTGGATGTCACCGGCGTTATCACCCATTCCAGCAACGTGGGCGCCAGCAAGATCGCATTGTCGATCGAACCCGAACGCATGTGGAGCATGTTCAGCCGGGTCGGTTTCGGTACCGTTACCGCAAGCGGATTTCCCGGCGAATCCGGCGGATTGCTTACCCACTACCATCGCTGGCACGACATCGAACGCGCCACTTTGTCGTTCGGATACGGACTGTCCGTAACACCGCTGCAACTCACCCAGGCTTACGCCACGATTGCCGACGGCGGCATTCTGCGTCCGGTGTCTTTTTTGCGCCGGGACCAGGCACCCGCCGGACAACGGGTCATGTCCGCCAAGATCGCCGATCAGGTGCGCGCCATGCTTGAGACCGTCGTCAGTGCGGAGGGCACCGGTACCCGCGCCGAGGTGGCCGGTTATCGGGTGGCGGGCAAGACCGGAACCGTACACAAGGTTGGCGCCGGTGGCTACGAAGCCGACCGTTACATCGGCGTATTCGCAGGTTTCGCTCCGGTATCCAACCCGCGTTTGGCGGTCGTGGTGGTGATCAATGAGCCCCGCGACGGTGAGTATTACGGCGGCCAAGTCGCCGCGCCGGTGTTTAGGAAGGTGATGACCGGCGCTTTGCGTCTGCTCGACGTGCCTCCCGACGACCTGCCCGCAGCGCCCACGCGCCTTGCGCATCTGGACAACGAGCAATGAGCGGCGCGGCACAAAAATTCGAAACGCGTCTCGACGCGCTCCTGGCCGGACTGGCGGACATCCCGGCGCCGGCAGACTGCTTGATTTCCGGGCTGTGTCTCGACAGCCGCCGTGCGCAACGCGGCGATTTGTATTTTGCTTTGCAAGGCCGGCGCAGCCACGGTTTGGCACATGTGCAGCAAGCTGTGGATGCCGGCGTTGCCGCGGTCTTGTGGGAGCCGTCGCCGCAATTTTCCGAATTGCCGCCGCCGCTGCGGGCGCGGCTCGGCCGTCTACCGGCTCTGCCCGTCAACGGACTTGCCCAACTGGTCGGCGTTATCGCCGACCGTTTTTATGGGTCGCCGTCAGCCGCGATGTCGGTGATCGGAGTGACCGGAACCGACGGCAAAACTTCGTGCAGCCAATTCGTCGCCGCCAGTTTGGACGGGTACAGCGGTCGTTGTGGTGTGATTGGAACCTTGGGTTACGGTCTGTACGGAAACCTCGAACCGGCCAGCCACACCACGCCGGACGCCATATGCATTCAGCAACTGTTGGCCGACATGCGCAATCACGGTGCCCGTTACGCGGCGATGGAAGTGTCTTCCCACGCGCTGGACCAGGGGCGCGTCGGCGGAGTGCGTTTCGAAACGGCCGTGCTCACCAACTTGAGCCGCGATCATCTCGATTACCACGGCGATGTCGAAGCCTACGGCGCCGCCAAACGGCGTCTGTTCACGACTCCCGGTTTGCGCCATGCGGTGGTCAATCTCAACGATGATTTTGGGCGCGACCTGGCCCGGCGCCTCGACGGCGACGTCAAGGTGATCGGTTACGGTATAGGACCGCTGCACGCAACGGACGCGATCGATACGGTGCGGGGCGAGGAACTCGAGCTGAATGCCCACGGACTGAGCATGCAGATACATAGTCCTTGGGGCAGGGCGTCGATCCGCAGTCCTTTATTGGGTGCCTTCAACGCCAGCAATCTGTTGGCTGTACTGACAACGGTGATTCTCGCCGGATTGAGTTTCGAGGACGCCTGCGCTGCGATCCAAGGCTTGCGCACGGTGCCGGGTAGAGTGGAAAGGTTCGGCGGTCATGCCGGCAAGCCGTTGGTGGTGGTCGACTATGCGCACACTCCCAAGGCGTTGGAATCGGTCCTCCAAGCGCTGCGTGCCCACACCGGCGGCCGGCTTTGGTGTGTGTTTGGCTGCGGCGGCGAACGGGACGCCGGCAAACGGCCGCTGATGGGCGCCGCGGCGCAACGCTACGCCGATTGCGTGGTGATCACCGACGACAATCCACGCGGCGAAGATCCAGACCGGATCATCGCCGACATCATGAGCGGTATCGAGCACCGACGTGCGGTTCACCTAGAACGGGATCGTGCGCGTGCTATTGCCTACGCCATCGATAATTGCAATGCCGCCGACGTAGTGCTGGTGGCCGGCAAAGGCCACGAGGACTACCAAGAAGTAGCCGGGCGGCGGCTTCCGTTCAGCGACCGCGAGCAGGTCAGGATGCAGCTGGAGGCAAGTCCATGACCGCTATGCGCTTGTCGGAAGCCGCCGCAGCGCTGGGCGGGCAGTTGTATGGCGAGGACGCCGAATTCAACGCCGTCAGCACCGACAGTCGCGCCGTGCGCGCGGGAGAGCTGTTCGTCGCTTTGGCAGGTGAGCGTTTCGATGCACACGATTTCGTCTCCCAGGCCCAGGCCAACGGCGCAGTGGCCGCGCTGGTGAGTCGCCACTGTGGCGACGGACTTCCACTGCTGCTGGTCGAAGACACGCGCCGCGCTTTAGGTCGGCTGGCGCAGACTTGGCGCTTACGCCATGCAGTCACGACGCTGGCGGTCACCGGCAGCAATGGTAAGACCACCGTAAAGGAAATGATCGCCGCTGCTTTGTCGCAGAGCGGGGCGGTGCTGGCCACGCGCGGCAATCTCAATAACGAGATCGGCGTACCGTTGACGCTGTTGCGGCTGCGGACGGAACACCGATTCGCGGTGGTGGAGATGGGCGCCAACCACGCTGGAGAGATCGCCTATCTTACCGGCCTGGCCCATCCGCAGGTGGCGGTCGTGACCAACGCCGGGCCCGCACATCTGGAAGGGTTCGGCAGCATCGAGGGCGTGGCGCACGCAAAAGGTGAAATCTTTTCGGGCCTCGAAGCATCCGGAACCGCCGTCATCAACGCCGACGACGCCTTCGCTGAGGTCTGGTATCGGCTGGCCCGGCATACCCAGGTGGTGCGCTTCGGGCTCAGCACCGAAGCCGATGTCACCGCGGACTGGCAGCCTCACGCCAGAGGCTCGCGTGTGATCATGCACACCCCGGTGGGCAGTGCGGAACTCATCCTACCGTTGCCGGGACGGCATAACGTGGTCAACGCGCTTGCGGCAACCGCGGCGGCGCTTGCAGTCGGTGTTCCTTTGGAAACCATTTGCCGCGGACTGGAGACTTTGCAGCCGGTGGCTGGGCGCTTGCAGATGCGCGCCGGTATCGGGGAACTGCAAATACTGGACGATACCTACAACGCCAATCCCGGCTCTCTGGGCCCCGCGCTGGCCGTACTTGCCGGACAAAGCGGTCACAAATGGCTGGTGCTCGGCGACATGCTCGAATTGGGCGGCGAGGGCGAAGCGTTGCATCGCCAAGCCGGGCGCTTGGCGCGCGGCGCTGGTGTCGACGGTCTGTACGCCCTTGGGACGTTGGCGCGATTCGCGACGCTGGAGTTCGGTGACGGCGCGCGGCACTTCGACAACTGGCAGGATCTAGTGGATGCGTTGCGCCGCGATTGCCCTGGCGCGGGCACCGTGCTGGTGAAGGGATCGCGCGGAATGCATCTGGAACGAGTGGTGGATGCGCTTCTGGTGGAACCGCAACGCACGGCCGGCGGCAACGGGGGGCGCTGAGCATGCTGCTTTATTTATTCGAATACCTGCAGCGCTATCAAAGCGGTTTCAACGTCTTCCAGTATCTGACACTGCGCGCGGTGTTGGCGGTGATCACCGCGCTGGTGATTTCCTTCATCATCGGCCCGTTCATGATCCGGCGTTTGAATCTTTATCAGATCGGTCAGACGGTGCGTCACGACGGGCCTTCCACCCATCTGTCGAAAGCCGGAACGCCGACCATGGGCGGCGCCCTGCTGCTGGTGGCGGTCACCGTGACCACCCTGTTGTGGGCGGAACTGCGCGATCGCTACATCTGGATCGTCTTGCTGACAACTTTGCTGTTCGGCGTTATCGGCTGGGTAGATGATTACAAGAAATTGGTGCTGCGCGACCCGCGCGGGCTGATCGCCCGCTACAAATATTTCTGGCAATCGGTGGCCGGACTGACAGCGGCAGTGCTGCTGTATATGAGTGCCGACCCCGCCAATCCGGTGGAAACCCAACTGATCGTGCCGTTCTTCAAGGAAGTGAAGATCGCGTTGGAGTGGTGGTTCGTGCCGCTGGCTTATTTCGTCATCGTCGGCTCCAGCAATGCAGTCAATCTTACCGACGGCCTGGATGGTCTCGCGATCATGCCGACGGTGCTGGTGGCGGGCGCGTTGGGCATTTTCGCTTACGCCTCCGGCCACGCCCAGTTCGCGAGTTATCTGCAGATCCCTTCCATCCCCGGCGTCGGCGAAATCGTGGTGTTCTGCGCCGCATTGGTAGGCGCGGGGCTCGGCTTTCTTTGGTTCAACGCCTATCCAGCCCAGGTATTCATGGGCGACATCGGCGCCCTCGCGCTGGGCGCTGCCTTGGGCGTGATTGCAGTCGTGGTGCGACAGGAATTGGTGCTGTTGATCATGGGCGGCGTATTCGTCATGGAAACGGTATCGGTAATTCTGCAGGTCGTGTCTTTCAAATTGACGGGCCGGCGCATCTTTCGCATGGCGCCGCTGCATCATCACTTCGAACTCAAAGGTTGGCCGGAGCCGCGTGTAATTGTGCGGTTCTGGATCGTTACCGTGATTCTGGTGCTGATCGGTCTGGCGACCCTGAAGATTCGCTGACGCAGCAATGGAATCGACGGTTCTGGCAATGGGAGCGGCTTCGCAGGTGCAGGCACAACTCCAAGGCAAAGTGCTGGTGGTCGGTCTGGGCAAGACCGGGCTGTCCTGCGCCCGTCATTTGGTGGCCCAGGGCTCCGAAGTCGCGGTAGTGGACAGTCGTGACCAGCCGCCCGCGTTGGAGACGCTGCGCCGGGAACTGCCGGACGTGGCGATTTTCACCGGCGGCTTCGAAGATCGGGTGTTCGAATTCGCCGACCATCTTGTGGTAAGCCCCGGCGTGTCGCTGCATGAGCCGGCATTGGCTCACGCCATTGCGCGGGGCGTGCCGGTACTGGGCGATATCGAATTGTTCGCGCGCCAAGCGCAGGCTCCGGTCATCGCGATCACCGGGTCCAACGGCAAGAGCACCGTGACCAGTCTGGTGGGCGAACTGGTGCGCGCTGCCGGCTGCGACGTTCGGGTCGGCGGCAATCTGGGGACACCGGCGCTGGAATTGCTCCGCGAAAGCGAGCCGGATTTCTATGTGCTGGAACTTTCCAGCTTTCAATTGGAGACCACCAGCAGCCTCAAGGCGTTTGCCGCGGCGGTGCTAAACGTGTCCGCGGACCACATGGATCGTTATCGATCCTTGGACGAATACGCAGCAGCGAAGCGCCGGATCTATCACAACGCCAAGACTTTGGTGCTCAATCGCGACGACCCGCTGGTGGCAGCAATGCCCGATGGCGGCGGTGACTGCGTTTGGTTCGGACTGGAAGCGCCGCCGTCGCCGCGCGACTTTGGTTTGTTGTGTCGTGACAGCGACTGCTGGTTGGCACGGGGCGAGCGGAAACTGCTGCAGGAGTCCGCGTTGCGCATGCGCGGCCGCCACAACGTCGCCAATGCCCTTGCTGCACTGGCGCTCGCCCAGGCGGCCGGGATCGACGGCGAACCCGCGTTGCAAGTATTGCGGGAATTTCCGGGACTTGTGCATCGCAGTCAGTGGGTCGCGGAAAAAAACGGGGTTACCTGGTTCAACGATTCGAAAGGCACCAACGTCGGCGCCACCCTGGCGGCCGTATCCGGCATGCCGGGCAAGGTCGTGTTGATCGCCGGGGGCGATTGCAAAGGCGCCGATTTCGCGCCGTTGCGCCCGGTGCTGGAGCACAAGGGCCGGGCTGCTGTGCTCATCGGCCGCGATGCGCCCCGTCTGGAACAAGCGCTGCGTGGTGCTTTGCCGCTGGCGCAAGCGCAGGACATGGATGACGCCGTCCGCCAGGCGGCGGATTTCGCCCAGCCGGGAGACACTGTGCTGCTGTCGCCTGCCTGCGCCAGTCTGGATATGTATCGCAACTACGAACACCGCGGCGAAGTGTTCATGGATGCTGTACAGAGGCTGCTGCAATGAACGGGCAGGCCATTCCGGCAATCGGCTCCCGGCTGCTGCGCCGCGCCCCGCGGCGAGCGCCGAATCTGTGGGATCAACCGCTCGTGATCACCGTTGCGGTGTTGCTGGCGCTTGGCCTGGTCATGGTGACTTCAGCGTCCATTACCACAGCAGACCGTGCCTTCGGTGAGCCCTTCTATTACCTCGAGCACCAGTTGCTGTTCCTGGGAGTCGGTTTCCTGGCCGCTCTGCCGGTACTGCGCATACCGCTGGAAGCGTGGGAAAAGCTCAGCCCGGCATTGCTCGCAGTGGCGTTCGTGCTGTTGATCCTGGTGCTGGTTCCCGGCTTGGGGCGCCAGGTCAACGGTGCGACCCGCTGGTTGCCGCTGGGTGTGTTTCAGCTGCAGGTTTCGGAACTGGCCAAGCTGCTCACCATCGTGTACCTGGCCGGCTACCTGGTGCGGCGCAATCAGGAACTGCGCGAATCGGTCTGGGGATTCCTGAAGCCGATGGGTCTGCTGGCGCTGATTTGTATGCTGCTGCTGCTGGAACCTGACTTCGGTGCTGCGGTGGTGCTGCTCGCCAGTGCGCTCGGCATGATGTATCTCGCCGGCGTGCGCATTTGGCAATTTTCGGCGCTGTTGATAGTGACCGGCACGGCAATGGCGTCGCTGGCTTATTTTTCGCCGTACCGCTGGGCGCGGGTGGTTTCGTTCCTCAATCCCTGGGACGACCCTTTCAACAGCGGTTTCCAGTTGGTGCAGTCGTTGATCGCGTTTGGCCGCGGAGAATGGTTCGGAGTCGGCCTGGGCGGCAGCGTGCAGAAGCTGTTCTATCTGCCGGAGGCGCACACCGACTTTTTGCTCGCGGTACTGGCGGAGGAACTCGGCGTCGCCGGCACGGCGTTGGTAATCGGACTGTTTACCTTGCTGGTCTGGCGCGCTGTGTTGATCGGCGCTCGCGCCGAACGGGTCGGGCGGCACTTCTCCGCATATGTCGCGTATGGCATCGGTTTGTGGATTGGCTTGCAGGCGTTCGTCAACGTCGGCGTCAATATGGGCGTCCTGCCCACCAAAGGGCTGACCCTGCCGTTGATGAGCTATGGCGGCAGTAGCATGGTGGTGACTTGCATGGCGCTGGCGTTGTTGTTGCGCATCGGCCATGAAGCAGCCCGGCGCGAGCTGGCCGAGCGCGAACCGCGCCGAGGTGCACCATGAGTGCGCCGGTCCTGATCATGGCCGGTGGCACTGGCGGGCACGTGTTCCCGGCACTCGCCGTGGCGGACGCGCTGCGCGAGCGCGGGGTCCCGGTGGTCTGGCTGGGAACCCGGCAGGGCTTGGAGGCGCGGGTCGTGCCGGAGGCCGGCATTCCGGTGGAGTGGGTCTCAGTGGTGGGCTTGCGCGGCAAAGGTGTCGTGCGCCTGCTGCGTGCGCCCTTGATCGTTGCCGGCGCCTGTTGGCAGGCGTGGCGGATCTTGCGCCGGGTGCGCCCGCGTGCGGTGTTGGGCATGGGCGGTTTCGTTTCCGGCCCCGGTGGCCTGATGGCACGGCTGCTCGGCCGGCCTCTGTGCATTCACGAACAAAACGCCATCGCCGGTATGACCAATCGTTGGTTGGCGCGCATCGCCGGAACGGTGATGGAAGCGTTTCCCGGCAGTTTACCCGCCGCGCGCCGGGCCCGCTGCACCGGCAATCCGGTGCGCGCAACCATTGCCGCTCTGCAAGAACCGGCGCTGCGTTTCATCGATCGCAGCGGACCGTTGCGGTTGTTGGTGCTCGGCGGCAGCCAGGGAGCGCGCGCCTTGAATGAAGCGGTCCCGGCGGCGCTCGCCCAAATCGCACCGGCACACCGCCCCTTGGTGCGCCACCAAGCCGGCGTCCGCCACCTGGATGCGGCGCGCGCGGCCTATGTGCGGGCGCGAGTCGATGCCGAGCTGTCGGCATTCGTAAATGACATGGCAGAAGCCTACGGTTGGGCCGACCTGGTGCTTTGCCGTGCGGGTGCGCTCACGGTGGCGGAATTGGCGGCCGCCGGTGTCGGTTCCATCCTGGTGCCCTATCCCTACGCCGTCGATGATCACCAGACCGCGAATGCCCGCTTCCTCGTGGACGCCGGCGCCGCGCAGCTGTTGCCCGAAATCGACCTCAGTGCGTCCCGACTCAGGGATCTCCTAAACGGCTTCGAACGCCCGCGGCTGTTGCTCATGGCGCAACGGGCGCGGGAAAAATCATGCCCGGATGCCGCGCAACAGGTCGCCGACGCTTGTCTGGCGCTGGCACAGGGGGTGGGCGCATGACACGGCGTAACCCCCAGTCCGGACGCATGGACAATCCCATGGGGCGTATCAAGCGCATTCATTTCATCGGCATCGGTGGTGCCGGCATGGGCGGTATCGCCGAGGTGCTTTTGAACCTCGGCTACGAAGTGAGCGGTTCGGATCTTGCCGAAAATGCTGTCACCCGCCACCTTGTAGGCCTGGGCGCGCGCATTCATCGAGGCCATTCGCCGACCCAGATCAGCGGCGTCGATGTGGTGGTGGTATCCACCGCTGTGCGCGCCGACAATCCGGAATTACTGGCGGCGCGCAATGCGCGGGTTCCGATCGTACCGCGGGCGGAGATGCTCGCCGAATTGATGCGTTTTCGTTACGGCATCGCCGTCGCGGGCACGCACGGCAAGACCACTACGACCAGTCTGGTGGCGAGCCTATTGGCAGAAGGCGGTCTCGATCCAACGTTCGTCATCGGCGGGCGTTTGATCAGCGCCGGCACCAACGCGCGCCTGGGCGAAAGCCGATATCTGGTCGCGGAAGCCGACGAGAGCGATGCCTCGTTCCTGTATCTGCAACCCATGATGGCGGTGGTCACCAATATCGACGCCGATCACCTGGAAACCTACGGCGGCGATTTCAATCGCTTGCGAGCCACGTTCCTGGAATTCCTGCATCACTTACCGTTTTACGGGCAAGCGATTCTGTGTCTGGACGACGATCAGGTGCGGGCTTTGATCCCGGAGATCTCGCGGCCGGTGATTACTTACGGAACTCGTGCCGATGCCGATATTGCCGCGTTCGATATTCAGCAGGACGCCCAGCGTACGCATTTCAAAGTCCGCATACCCGAACGCGAGGCCGCCATCGAGGTCACTTTGAATCTGCCCGGTATTCACAACGTCCGCAATGCCTTGGCCGCCATTGCGGTGGCCTGGGAACTGCGCGTAAGCGAAACCGATATCCAACGGGGGCTGGAAAACTTTCAAGGTATCGGCCGTCGCTTTCAGATCTACGGCGAAATCGAATTCGATCACGGCAGCGTGCTGCTGGTGGACGATTACGGCCATCATCCGCGGGAAGTCGCGGCGACGATCGAAGCGATCCGCAAAGGTTGGCCCCAGCGTCGCCTGGTCGTCGCGTTCCAGCCTCATCGTTTCACCCGCACCCGCGATCTGTTCGAAGACTTCGTGGCCGTACTGTCGGTGACCGACGCGCTGGTGCTGAGCGAAGTGTACGCCGCCGGTGAGGATCCGATTGCCGGTGCGGATGGTCGTTCGCTGTCACGCGCCATTCGCGCCCGCGGCCAGGTACATCCGGTTTTTGTCGCCAATATCGACGAGTTGGCGCAGGTGTTGCCCTCGGTAATGCAGCCGGGCGACGTATTGCTGACCTTGGGTGCCGGCAACATCGGCGCCGTCGCGGCGGAATTGCCCAAGCGCTTGCGTGGCGCTCGCGGTTCCCAGGAGTCCCATCGATGAATCACAGTCATTCATTGCGTCATCTGCATTTGGGCTGCGGCGAATCCTTACACAGCCGCTTGGCAATTCCGATACGGGCGCCGAAGTTGCCACCGCGCGCTCGTCGCGCCGAGCAGCGGGGGCGAAGAGTCGGTTGATGATGACCGCACGTCGACAACAATCGCTGCGCGGCGAGTTGCGCCGGCAGGAGCCGTTGGCACGCTACACCAGTTGGCGTGTGGGAGGGGCGGCGGCCACGTGGTACCGCCCTGCCGATGCGGATGACCTGGCTGAATTTATGCGCCAGCTGCCTGCCGACGAGCCGCTGCTGTGGTTGGGTCTGGGCAGCAATCTGTTGGTGCGTGACGGAGGCTTCGCCGGCACCGTGATCGTCACCCAGGGCGCACTTGACGGCCTCGAGCAGACCGGGCCATTGCAGGTGCGCGCCGAAGCCGGAGTCGCGTGTGCCAAGGTGGCGAAATTCTGTGCCCGGCGCGGCTTGGTGGACGCCGAATTTTTGGCCGGGATTCCAGGGAGCATGGGCGGCGCGCTGGCCATGAATGCGGGTGCTTTCGGCGGCGAAACCTGGGACCGGGTCGCGGTGGCCGAGACTTTGGATCGCAATGGCGAGCGCCACCGGCGAGAGGCGACGGAGTTCGACGTGAGTTATCGCAGCGTGCGCGGCAGACCCGATGAATGGTTTCTCGCAGCCCACTTGATCCTCGAAAACGGTGATTCCGCGGCGGCGCAGGCGCGCATCAAAGCGTTATTGGATCGGCGTGGCCGGACTCAGCCGATCGGCCTGCCGAGCTGCGGTTCGGTGTTTCGCAATCCCCCCGGCGACCATGCGGCGCGATTGATCGAGGCTGCGGGGATGAAAGGAAAATGTGTTGGCGGCGCCTGCGTTTCCGAAAAGCACGCCAATTTCATTATCAACACAGGTACCGCGAGCGCGGCCGATATCGAGCACTTGATCGGACAGGTGCGCGAAACCGTGCTTCACGTGCACGGCGTCGAATTGCATCCCGAAGTGCGCATTGTCGGAGAAGCGTCATGACGACGGCCACTAACGATCCCCGGGATTACGGCAAGGTCGCGGTGCTCATGGGTGGCCGCTCCGCGGAGCGGGAAATCTCCCTGAAAAGCGGCGCTGCCGTATTGCAGGCATTGCGTAACGCTGGCATCGATGCCCACGGCATCGACGCCCAGGCGGATGTGATCGAACAATTGCGCGCCGGCGGTTTCGCCCGTGCTTTCATTGCCCTGCACGGGCGCGGCGGCGAAGACGGTGTGATTCAGGGCGCATTGGAGACCATCGCTTTGCCCTATACCGGCAGCGGTGTGCTGGGTTCGGCACTGGGGATGGACAAGTTGCGTTGTAAACGTTTGTGGCAGGCGGCGGGATTGCCGACGCCCGACTACGAAGTCCTGCACCGCGACAGCGATTTCGCCCACGTTGCCCAGCGACTGGGCTTGCCGCTCATCGTCAAGCCGGTGCATGAAGGTTCGAGCATCGGCATGACGCGGGTGGAGCACATGCCGGAACTTGCCGGCGCCTATGCGGCAGCCGCGGGGTTCGATGAGGAAGTGATAGCGGAGCAGTGGGTGCATGGCGCCGAATATACCGCGGCGATAGTCGATCGTGAGCCGTTGCCGATGATCCGCCTGGAAACGCCGAATGCATTTTATGACTTCGACGCCAAATACCGCGCCGACAGCACGCGTTACCACTGCCCCTGCGGGTTGGCAACCGAGCGGGAAGCGCAGCTACAGCAATTGGCTTTACAGGCATTCGACGTCGCCGGCGCAACCGGTTGGGGTCGGGTCGATCTCATGGTGGACCGAGAGCAGCGCCCTTGGCTGATAGAAGTGAACACCGTCCCTGGCATGACCGATCACAGTCTGGTTCCAATGGCGGCAAAAAACGCCGGTGTCAGCTTCGATGAGCTCGTTTTGCGCATCCTTGCAACCAGCCTGCCACGTGGAGCGAAGCGCTGATGGCGCGCGCCGCAAAAGTGAAAAAGCGCAAGGCGCGGGCGCCGATTGCATGGGGGCGTTGGTGGCGCCATGCGCAGAATGCTCTGGCGCTCGGTGTGCTGGTGGGTGTGATCGCCGTTGCCGTCAGCTGGATGTTGAATCCGAAGAATCTGCCGATTCGCGCGGTGAAGGTGGAAGGCGCGTTTCGTCACTTGAACGAGAGCGAACTGCAGCGAGCTGTGAATACGAAAATCCAGGGCGGATTTTTCGGCGTCGATATCGACGCCATCCGCGATGCGGTTGCCAAACGTCCCTGGGTGGAGAACGTGCAAGTGCGCAGGATGTGGCCGGATCATTTGTATATCCAGGTGACCGAACACAAGCCCTTGGCCCGTTGGGGAGACGACGGTCTGCTGGATGTGAACGGTGTCTGGTTTGGTGCCGAGCAGGAACCGTTCACCCGCGAGCTACCGCAACTGTCCGGTCCGAAAGGTTTTGAGCAGCAATTGGCGCAGCGCTATCGCCAACTCAGTCAACGCCTGGAAACGGCGGGCTTGAAGCCGGTGCAACTGATGGTGACCGATCGCCGGGCATGGAAGATGACCCTCGACAACGGCATCGAGCTACGTTTCGGCCGGGGCGACGTCGACGCCTTGCTGGACCGATTCGCACGGGTATATCCGCGCGTGCTTTCGGCATCGGCCACACGCATAGCGGCGGTGGATCTACGTTACACCAACGGCTTTGCGGTGCGCTGGAAAGACGCAACCGACGACAAAGGGAAGGCAGGATCGTGAGTCCATACAGGAGGATGAACCCGGCGCGCATCAGGGGGAGAGCTTTTCGCATATGACGAAGAAATCAGAACGCAATCTGATCGTCGGTCTCGATATCGGCACCTCAAAAGTGGTGGCTATCGTCGGCGAGATCAATCTGGAAGGCGGCATCGAGATCATCGGTATCGGCTCCCATCCTTCGCGCGGCCTGAAGAAAGGCGTGGTGGTGAATATCGAATCGACGGTGCAGTCGATTCAGCGCGCCGTGGAAGAGGCTGAATTGATGGCCGGGTGCCAGATCCATTCGGTCTACACCGGTATCGCCGGCAGCCACATCCGTAGCTTGAATTCCCACGGCATCGTCGCCATTCGCGACAAGGAAGTCAGTTCCACCGATGTCGAACGGGTCATCGACGCTGCGCGGGCGGTTGCCATCCCGGCCGATCAGAAGATCCTGCACATCATCCCCCAGGAATTCATCATCGACAGCCAGGAAGGTATCCAGGAGCCTGTCGGCATGTCCGGCGTGCGTCTCGAAGCGAAAGTCCACATGATCACGGGTGCGGTGAGCGCTGCGCAGAACATCGTCAAATGCGTACGTCGCTGCGGCCTCGAGGTGGACGACATCATTTTGGAGCAGGTCGCGTCGAGCTATTCGGTTCTTTCCGATGACGAAAAAGAGCTGGGTGTCTGCATCGTCGACATTGGCGGTGGGACCACCGACATTGCCGTGTTCACGGAAGGTTCCATCCGTCACACCGCGGTCATCCCCATTGCCGGCGATCAGGTGACCAACGACATCGCGGTCGCGTTGCGTACGCCGACCCAGTATGCCGAGGAAATCAAGATCAAGTACGGCTGCGCGCTGACGCAGCTGGCAAGTTCCGACGAAACCATCGAAGTGCCTTCGGTGGGTGAACGTCCGGCCCGGCGACTTGCGCGCCAGACTTTGGCCGAGGTGGTGGAGCCGCGCTACGAGGAATTGCTGGCCCTGGTGCAGGCGGAACTGCGGCGCAGCGGTTTTGAAGATCTGGTGGCCGCCGGCATCGTGCTCACCGGTGGCAGCGCGAAGATGGAAGGCCTGGTGGAACTCGCCGAAGAGGTTTTCCACTGCCCGGTGCGCGTGGGCACGCCCCAGTATGTCACCGGGCTCGCCGATGTGGTGCGCAATCCGATATATGCCACCGGCGTCGGGCTGCTGTTGTTTGGCCAGCAAAACGGTCAGCAGCGAATCTCCGATCCCCATGTGGGAAGGGGTTTCAAAGGTATCTGGGAACGCATGCGAAGTTGGTTCCAAGGGAATTTCTGATCCGCGCCGGCCTATATACCGGCGTGGCGGAAGTAGAGATCGGCTGCGGCGCATGGTGCGACCGCTTCCGTTGCAGTAAAGGGCAAACGACTGAGGAGGGGTTCGACATGTTTGAACTAATGGACGCATACAGCGAAAACGCTGTAATCAAAGTGATCGGAGTCGGTGGCGGCGGCGGCAACGCCGTGCAGCACATGGTCGACGCCGGCATCGAAGGCGTGGATTTCATCTGCCTGAATACAGATGCGCAGGCGTTGAAGAAAACCGCGGCGAAAACGGTATTGCAGATCGGCAGTTCCATGACCAAGGGTCTGGGCGCCGGTGCCAATCCCGAAATCGGCCGGCAGGCGGCACTGGAAGATCGGGATCGGCTAATGGAAGTGCTGGAAGGTGCCGATATGGTGTTCATTACCGCCGGCATGGGCGGCGGCACCGGTACCGGCGCGGCACCAGTGGTGGCTCAGGTTGCCCGGGAACTGGGCGCATTGACGGTTGCAGTCGTGACCCGCCCCTTTTCGTTCGAGGGCAAGAAGCGCACCGCGGTCGCACTGGAAGGCATGAAGGAGCTGGGGAAGCACGTCGATTCGCTGATCACCATTCCCAATGAAAAGTTGGTGGCAGTGTTGGGCAAGGACATCAGCCTGCTGGAGGCGTTCCGTTCCGCCAATGATGTGCTGCGCGGCGCGGTGCAGGGAATCGCCGAGCTGATCACCCGCGAGGGCCTGATCAACGTCGACTTCGCCGACGTGCGCACGGTCATGTCGGAAATGGGTATGGCCATGATGGGCACGGGGTCGGCCAGCGGCGAAGACCGGGCGCGTGTGGCGACGGAAATGGCCATTGCCAGTCCTTTGCTGGAAGATGTGGATCTGATGGGCGCCAAGGGCATTCTGGTGAATGTGACGGCAGGCCCGGATCTGTCCATGGGCGAATTCCACGAAGTCGGCCAGATCGTCGAGGAACTAGCGGCCGAAGACGCTGTCATTGTGGTAGGTACGGTGTTGGATCCGGAAATCGGCAGCGATTTGCGAGTTACCGTGGTCGCCACCGGGATTGGCAGCCCGGCCAAGGTGGAGCAGCCGAAGCCGGTGAAAATCGTCAAGCGCGACAAGTCCGGTGAAGTCGACTACGACGAGCTGGACCGTCCGACGGTAATCCGTCGCCGTGCCGTGGGCGATCAGCTCAACCCGTCCAGCGCTGCGGATCTGGAATATCTGGATATTCCAGCGTTTTTACGCAAGCAGGCTGATTAGGCCGTAGTGCCGGTCGGCGCGGGTCGCAACCCCTCCGCGACCCGCGCCGACCGCGGCGCCACCAAGCGTCGGAAGCAGGTGTTCAGGAGGGCATGGAGTGCGCCGTAAAACGTCAGGAAAGCGGCGAGGATTCAGATACTTGTCGAAACGGAATCGCGATGGAATTCGCTTTGCAGGCCACATACCGTATGTTACCATGCCGTCGGTTTTCTGCGATTTCCGTCCGCACGACGGAGGTTTTTAACTGAGAATGATTAGACAGCGTACGCTCAAGAATGTGATCCGCGCCACCGGCGTCGGTCTGCACACCGGCAAGAAGGTGTATCTCACCTTGCGTCCGGCTGCGCCCGATTCCGGCATCATCTTCCGGCGCGTGGATTTGCGTGATCCGATCGAGATCAAAGCCGCACCTGAAAACGTTGGCGACACACGGTTGTCGACAACTTTGGTCAAAGGCGATGTGCGGATTTCCACTGTCGAGCATTTGCTGTCTGCGCTTGCCGGACTTGGCATCGATAACGCGTACGTCGATCTCAGCGCCCCGGAAGTTCCGATCATGGATGGCAGCGCCGGACCGTTTGTGTTTCTGGTGCAGTCTGCCGGCATCGAAGAGCAGAACGCGCCGAAACGTTTCATCCGTATCAAACAGCCGGTGGAAGTGCGCGAAGACGACAAATGGGCTCGCTTCGAACCGTTCGACGGCTTCAAGGTGGGCTTTTCCATCGAATTCGATCACCCGGTGTTCCATTCCCACCAGCAGCGCGCTGAAGTGGACTTCTCCACAACGTCTTTCGTGCGTGAAGTCAGCCGTGCACGTACGTTCGGCTTCATGCGTGACATCGAGTTGCTACGCGAACGGCAGTTGGCCCTCGGCGGAAGTCTCGACAACGCAATCGTCGTGGATGATTACCGCATCCTCAATGAAGACGGTCTGCGCTACGAGGACGAATTCGTCAAACACAAGATCCTGGATGCGATCGGTGATCTGTATCTGCTCGGTCACAGTCTGATCGGCGCGTTCAGCGGCCATAAATCGGGCCACGCACTCAATAACAAACTATTGCGTGTACTGTTGGAAGATCAGGCCGCGTGGGAAGAAGTTACGTTCGAAGACGCTGGAGCGGCGCCGATTTCGTTCCTGCATCCGGCTCATTCCCATTAATACACCGAGTGCGCGCCGCAATGCAGCTGCGGCGCGAATTCAGCGTTTCGTAGCACTCCCCGGAACGTGCGCATCTCAACGCATTTGTCCACGACGCGCCAGCCGGAGCAATGCGGCGCGCAGGCCGGGATCCTCGATGCCGGCCGCAGACTGCTTTAGCAGTTCCGCGCTTTTGTGAGATATATCCGAGCGCGCGCGGCGTTTTGGCGCTATGGTATCAATTGAGGGGCTCACCACGACTCGCACTTGTCGTATGCTAAGTCCTTGATGTTGCTTGAGGGTTTTCGTCAGCTCCGGCACGTGAAAGCGCAGTCGCGCCGACCAGGCCGGCGAGTCGACGGCCAGAACCAGTCGATTGCCGTCCAGATTGGCGACGCTGCAATGGTCGGCGCAGGGCAGCGGCAGGCAGTCACGGACGGTAGCGGTCAAATGCGCGAGCAGCCGGGTCCGCTCGGTCAAGGCACGTAGATGCCGGTCCTTGGGCTGCATGAGTTTCGCGAGAGACTGAGTTTTCAAGCTACGGGTCATAGGGTCGATAATACTAATGATGAGAGCCAACCGGTTCGGCCAACGTACCGCGACCTGACATGGATATTATCCTGTTTACCAAGCGCCGTGAACGGCCACTGACTTTTCGGCTCAGCCCGCTGGGCTTGTCGGGCGTCATGACGGTTGTGCTTGGGCTGAGTATCGCCACCCTGGTCGGCGCCGGCTACTGGGTTGGCGCCCGGGTCGAACGTGCCGCTTCGGTCTCGCCGGAAGTGGTAGCTTCCTGGAAGAAGGAATTGGCCGGGCAGCGCAATGCAGTGGTTGCCGCGCGTCAACAAGCGCAGTCCTACGTCGATGCGCTCGCGCTGCGCACGGGACAACTGCAAGCCCAGGTCATGCGCCTCAATGCCCTCGGCCAGCGGCTCACCAAAATGGCCAATCTCGACAACGGCGAATTCGATTTCGACCAACCTCCCGCCCAAGGTGGTCCCGAGGAAGCGGCCGACGGTTCCAACCAGGATGTGGCCGATCTGCTTGAAGCCATGGACCAGCTCGCCTCGCAATTGAGTGACCGCGAACATCAGTTAGGTGCCCTCGAAACCATGATGTTGCACAGCAATCTGCAGCGACAGGTCTACCCTGAAGGCCGACCCATCACCACGGGATGGTTGTCCTCGTACTTCGGTAAACGCGCGGACCCGTTCACGGGCAAGACCGAATTCCACAAGGGGATGGATTTTGCAGGCCAGGAAGGCTCATCGGTAGTCGCAGTTGCAGCCGGTGTAGTGACCTGGTCCGGCGAGCGCTATGGTTATGGCAACCTGATCGAAATCGACCACGGCAATGGCTATGTGACGCGCTATGGACATAATGAGCAGAACCTGGTCAAGGTAGGGGATCGCGTCACCAAAGGACAGAAGATCGCCCTGATGGGCTCCACCGGCCGTTCGACCGGTCCCCACGTGCATTTTGAAGTGCTCCGCGACGGCCGCGAGGTCAATCCGGAGAAGTACATTCGCGCTCAGCGCTAGCTCTCCTCGCACCAAAACTGTTTCCAAACTGTATCAGTCCGGTCCCCGTCCGCCCGAAACGCTGCTAAGCCGGCGTCGATGCGGTAAACTCCCGACTTTTAGCGCGAACGGACGACTTGGGGCTCATGGTCAGTAAACTGCTTACTCGAATTTTCGGCAGCCGCAACGAGCGGATGCTGCGGCGTATGTATAAGACCGTGGAACGGATCAACGGTCTCGAAGAATCCATCAGCGCCCTGAGCGATGAGCAATTGCGCGCCAAGACGGACGAATTCCGCCACCGCGCCCAGGAACTCGGCGAGAGTCTCGACGATCTGCTGCCGGAAGCGTTTGCGGTGGTCCGTGAGGCTGGCAAACGCGTACTTGGTATGCGGCATTTCGATGTGCAGCTGATCGGCGGCATGGTCCTTCACAGCGGCAAGATCTCGGAAATGCGCACCGGTGAAGGTAAGACCCTGGTGGCCACCCTGGCAGCATATCTGAATGCGCTGTCGGGCAAGGGTGTGCACGTGGTCACCGTCAACGATTACCTGGCGCGCCGCGATGCCGAATGGATGGGCAAGCTGTACGGTTTTCTCGGGATGACCACCGGGGTCGTGGTGGCCGACCTGACTCCCCAGGAAAAGCAGGCCGCCTACGGCGCCGACATCAGCTACGGCACCAACAACGAATTCGGTTTCGACTATCTGCGCGACAACATGGCCTTCAGCATGGCCGAGAAAATGCAGCGCGAGCTCAACTTCGCCATTGTCGACGAAGTCGATTCCATCCTGATCGATGAAGCGCGCACGCCGCTGATCATTTCCGGCCCTGCGGACGAAAATCAGGAAGTCTATGCCAAGGTCAATGGCTTGGTTCCGAACCTGATCCGGCAGGAGGAAGAAGACGGACCGGGCGACTTCAGTGTCGACGAAAAGGTCAAACAGGTCTATTTGACCGAGGACGGCCATCAGAAAGTCGAAGACCTGCTTACCGATAGCGGCTTGTTGAACGAAGGCGAAAGCCTGTACGACGCCGCCAATATCATGCTGATGCATCATGTCAACGCAGCGCTGCGTGCCCACGCGCTGTATCAGCGTGACGTGGACTACATCGTCAAGGACGGCAAAGTCGTGATCGTCGACGAGTTCACTGGCCGCACCCTCGCGGGTCGGCGTTGGTCCGAGGGATTGCACCAGGCGGTTGAAGCCAAGGAGGGCGTTCCAATCCAGAGTGAAAACCAGACCCTCGCCTCCATCACGTTCCAGAACTACTTCCGGTTGTACAAGACGCTGTCGGGCATGACCGGTACGGCCGATACCGAAGCGTTCGAATTCCAGCAGATCTACGGCCTGGAAGTGGTGATCATTCCCACCCACAAGCCCATGGTTCGCGACGACCGCGGCGACCAGGTCTACATGACGATGGAGGACAAGTTCGACGCCATCATCGAGGATGTAAAGGCGTCCCACGCGGGCGGCCAGCCGGTGCTCGTCGGTACCGCCTCCATCGACGCGTCCGAACATTTGTCGCGTCTGCTGACCCAGCACAAGATTGCCCACGAGGTGCTGAACGCGAAACAGCATGAACGCGAAGCCCACATCGTCGCCCAGGCTGGTCGCCCGGGCGCGGTCACAATTGCCACCAACATGGCCGGCCGCGGCACCGATATTGTGCTGGGCGGCAGCCTGGAAGCCGATCTGGCGGCGTTGGGTGAGAATCCTGCGCCCGAGGCGGTACAAGCCGCCCGCGCCGAATGGCAACGGCGCCACGACACCGTCATTGAAGCCGGCGGATTGCACATCGTCGGCACCGAACGGCACGAATCCCGGCGCATCGACAACCAGTTGCGCGGCCGCGCCGGCCGCCAGGGCGACCCGGGCTCGACCCGATTCTATTTGTCGCTGCAAGATAATCTGATGCGCATTTTCGCCTCCGACCGCGTCGCGTCTCTGATGAAGCGCCTGGGTATGGAGAAAGGCGAAGCCATCGAACATCCGTGGGTGAGCAAGGCCATCGAAAATGCGCAGCGCAAAGTCGAAGCGCACAACTTCGATATTCGCAAGCACCTGCTGGAATTCGACGACGTCGCCAACGATCAACGCAAAGTCGTCTACGAACAACGCAACGAGTTGATGGCTTCCGACGATGTGTCCGAAACCATTCGCGCGATTCGTGCCGATGTCGTCAACAGCGTCATCAGTACTTTCATCCCGCCCGGCAGTCTGGACGAGCAGTGGGACGTCCCGGGCCTGGAAGATGCTTTGGAGCACGAATTCGGTTCCAGGCTTCCGATTGCGCAGTGGTTGGACGAGGACGAGACCCTGCACGAAGAGTCACTGCGTGAGCGCATTCTCGAAGCTTTCGAGGGTGAATACGCCAAGAAGGAACAGCTTGCGGGCGCCCACGTGCTGCGCCATTTCGAGAAGGCCATCATGTTGCAAGTGCTCGATCAATTCTGGAAAGAGCATCTGGCGGCCATGGACTATCTGCGCCAGGGCATCAATTTACGTGCGTTCGCGCAGAAGAATCCGAAGCAGGAATACAAACGCGAAGCGTTCGAAATGTTCGAGGCGCTGCTGGAGCGGATCAAGCAGGAAGTGGTCAGCATTTTGACCAAAGTGCAGGTGCGCGCCGAGGAGGATGTCGATGCGGTCGAGCAGCGGCGTCGCGCACCGAGCAACATGCAATTCGAGCACGCCGAAGCACCTGCCGCGACAGCCGAAGCGGAAATGGCGGAAGGGGATGCAATGGAGGTCGCCGTCAGTGCGGAAGAACCTCAGGCCCCGTTTGTCCGCGACGGCCGTAAAGTCGGCCGCAACGAACCCTGCCCGTGCGGCTCCGGCAAGAAATTCAAACATTGCCACGGTAGCCTGCAGTAATCGGCCAGAACGTCTCGATGCGTCCGCGCGGCGCGCTTGACACATCCTGCGGAGTTCGCCAGCGGTAGGTTGCGTCAAGGCCGAAGGCCGGACGCAACATCGCCATTGCGCAATGGGCCTCGATTGAGGCCGGTTCTGATTCACTTTCGTAAGGAGCCTCGCCCCATGGCGGTGGGATTACAGCAGCCTGAATCATTATTGCCGATCGCCGGCATTCGCCTCGGTATCGCAGCGGCTGGCATCCGCAAATCCGGGAAGGACGATCTGCTGTTGCTCGAGATCAGCAAGGGCGCGTCCCTGACTGCGGTGTTTACCCGTAATCAGTTCTGCGCGGCACCTGTCATCGTGGCGCGGCAGCATCTCTCAGCCGGTGCAACACCGCGGGCGCTGTTGGTGAACGCCGGAAATGCCAATGCCGGCACAGGCAAGCCGGGAATCGCAGCGGCCCAGGCCAGTTGCCGGGCGGTCGCGGAGCTGATCGGCTGCTCAGCACAACAGGTGCTGCCATTTTCTACCGGCGTCATCGGCGAGCCATTGCCGGTGGAGCGAATCAAAACCGCTTTACCCCGCGCGGTCGCCGACTGCAACGACGAAAACTGGTTGTCGGCGGCCCGCGCCATCATGACTACTGATACAGTGCCCAAAGGCTGGTCTGTCTCCAAGGAAGTGGACGGCCGCCGGTTCAGTGTGACCGGCATCGCCAAGGGAGCAGGCATGATCCGTCCCGACATGGCGACCATGCTGGCGTTTCTGGCGACGGATGCCGCCGTTCCATCCGCGCTGTTGCAGCGGGTACTGGTCGAGACCGTGAACCGCAGCTTCAACCGCATCACCATCGACGGCGACACGTCCACCAATGACGCCTGCGTGCTGGTGGCAACCGGTGCGGGGCCGCTTGAAGTAGGGGAGACTGGCGCGACTGTTACCGCCTTGCGCGAAGCCGTCGAAGAAGTGTGTCTTTATCTCGCCCAGGCCATCGTGCGCGACGGCGAAGGCGCGACCAAGTTCGTGACCGTTGCGGTCGAGCAGGGCGCAACTGCCGAGGAATGTCTGCAGGTAGCTTACACCGTTGCACACTCGCCGCTGATCAAAACAGCATTGTTCGCCAGCGATCCGAATTGGGGCCGGATTCTCGCCGCTGTCGGGCGTGCAGGGGTCGAAAGGCTGGACGTGGGCAAAATTTCCATTTATCTCGATCATGTGTGCATCGTCGAAGAAGGCGGCCGCGCGGCGCAATACAACGAAGCCCAGGGGGCTGCGGTGATGGCGCAGGATGAAATTCTGATCCGCGTGGTGCTGGGGCGCGGAAGCGCCGCTGAACGCGTGTGGACTACGGATTTTTCCTACGATTATGTGCGCATCAACGCCGAATACCGGACCTGATGGCGGCGTGGCGGCGTATGCTCGCCATGACTGAGAGCGTTGTAATCCACGTAGCAGCCGGCGCCATTGTGGACGTCGCAGGCCGGGTCGCGGTGGCCTTGCGCCCGGAAGCTGCCCATCAGGGCGGCCTGTGGGAATTCCCGGGCGGCAAATTGGAACCGGGTGAGCAGCCCTATGAGGCGCTGCGGCGCGAGCTTCGCGAAGAGTTGGGGATCGAACTGCGGCGCGCACGGCCGCTGCTGCGGGTGACGCATCACTACGGCGATCGTTCGGTACTGCTGGATGTCTGGAAAGTGGAAGCGTTCGATGGCGAGCCCCACGGTCGGGAAGGCCAACCGTTGCGGTGGCTGTCGGTCGATGACCTGCCCGGCCTGGAAATGCCCGCCGCCGATCGCCCCATCGTCAATGCGCTGCGCCTCCCCGACCGCTATCTGATCACCGGCGAATTTCAAAATCGCGAAGATTTTCTGCAGCGGCTGCGTTGCGCGCTGCACGATGGCATCCGGTTGGTCCAGCTGCGGCTGCCGCATGTGCAAGGCGAGTCCTACCAGGGCGTAGCGCGGTTGGCACTGCAGGAATGTCACCGTTTCGGTGCCCGAATGCTACTCAATTCCGCCCCGGAGACGGTCGGCGAAATTGGTGCCGATGGCGTTCATTTGAATGGGACGCGGCTGATGGAATGCAAGCAGCGCCCTCTGCCCACCGGGCAATGGGTCGCGGCGTCATGTCACAATGCCGCGGAACTGCGTCATGCAGCGTCGATCGGCGTCGATTTTGCTGTGCTTTCTCCGGTGCAGCCCACCGAGAGTCATCCCGGTGCGCCAATCCTCGGATGGGAGCGAGCGCGTCAGTTGCTCGACGAAGCTACCGTGCCCGTATATCTCCTGGGAGGGCTGGATACTGGCGATTTGGCCCAGGCTTGGGACTGTGGCGCTCAGGGTGTGGCCGCGATTCGGGCTTACTGGGGTGAGCGCGGACCGTGACTGGGAGGCGTTTGTTCTGGTTGGCGCCGGTGGCCACTGCGGCAATTCTTCTGGTCCTGCTGTATCACCGCGATCGCGAGCATGCCGCTCCGAATCTGCACGACGGTTTTGTAGCGCCGGTGGACTGTGTCCCCCAAGCTTCACCTTGTTTGTCGGGGGACCGGCAGCGTGGCATTGCGCTGTCGCTGCC
>CAWKIK010000011.1:0-13055 GCA_963849825.1 uncultured Gammaproteobacteria bacterium
CCGTACCAGCCGTCTTCAGCCAGACGCGCCAATTGCGTTGCGTACATCACCCCTAGCACGCGTGGCTGGCTCGCATATTCCGCTTCCAAGCTTTGCAGCAAGAGTTCCGGCAGGTTCCAGCGCGCGGCGAGTCTACGGGTGACCTGCTCGAGGCTGAAGCCGAGTACCACGTATTGCGCTTCGTCCGCAGGCATGCGCTCCGCGCATTGCAGCATATGAATGCGCTCCAGCTCTACCGCACCGCCATGGAGGCTCATCAGCAGCTCGCCGACATCGTGGAGCATGGCCGCCAGAAACACTTCTTTGGGCATCATATCGCCGCGCCAACGCGCCCAACGGTAGGCTTGCAGTCCGGCGTGGTAACTGCGGCTCGCGAGCTGCAGGTAACGGCGCTGTGCCGTATCGGCCTCGAGGGGATCGAGCCGGTCGAGGGTCGATGGCAGCGAGCGCAACTGGGTCATGCCCAGCATCATGGCCGCATTGTCCAATGTTGCAACGCGGCTACCCAGATTACGCGCGCGGCCGGCATTCGCCCGGCGCACTATCTCTAATGCCGCGCCCGGGTCGCCCGGCACCCGGTCACACACCCGGTCCATTGGTATGCCCGAGTCCGGATTCAGGCTGGAGAGCGCTCGCGCCGTGGAAGCCAGCAACGGCAAATGACACTCAGCCAAGCGGTCGGCCCACTGCGCGACCGAGTCGGACAACCGGTTGACTTCGTCCTGTGCTGGGGGCGATTCCATAACTCACACACGGGGATTGACCGCCCATTACATCGGCTCACCGCGGCCGCAACTTGAATTCGGTCTATTACGCCATTCACCCGGATTTGTTTTGATTTTAACACTCAAGCGGTCGCGGGTATTGCCGATAGATTTCGTGTGCATCCGCAATGAACCGCTCAGAGTCTGCACTCCCATGTTTTTCATCATTGGTACCGTGATTATCCTTGGCTCGGTGGCAGGCGGATACGTCCTGTCCCACGGGCACTTGGCCGCGCTATGGCAGCCTTTCGAACTGCTGATCATCGGTGGCGCGGCGTTCGGAGCCTTCGTAATTTCGAACCCGAGCCAGGTGGTAGCCAAAGTATTCAAAAGCGTTCCGGCGCTGTTGTCGGGCTCCAAGTACACCAAGCCGCTCTACATGGACCTGTTGTCGTTATTGCACGATGTCTTCGCCAAGGCGCGTAAGGAAGGCATGATGGCGATCGAGAGCGACATCGAGGAGCCTGACAAAAGCGAACTATTCAACCGCTATCCGAAAATCGCCAAAGACCATCATGTGATCAGTTTCATTACCGACTATCTACGCCTGATCGTAGGCGGGAACATGAATCCGTTCGAACTCGAGAATTTGATGGATGTGGAGATCGAAACCCACCATCACGAAGCCGAACAACCCTCGCAGGCCTTGACAAAAGTGGCCGACGGTCTCCCCGGATTCGGCATCGTCGCCGCGGTTCTGGGTATCGTGATCACGATGGGATTCATCAGCGATAGCGCAGAAGCAATCGGTGGTCACGTCGCTGCGGCTTTGGTGGGTACTTTTCTTGGCATTTTACTCGCGTACGGATTCGTCGGACCCATGGCCGTGGCTCTGGAACATCGGGTTGCCGAAGAAGCCAAGGTATTCGAGTGTATCAAAGTCGCGCTGTTGGCCACGGTAAACGGCTATAGCCCGCAAATCGCCGTGGAATTCGGGCGCAAAGTTTTGTTCAGTTCTGTACGTCCAAGCTTTCAGGAACTGGAAGAGCATCTGCGAGGCCAGCGCAGCTAGTCCTGCAGGCAGGCAAAAGGGACCACTTCGGTGCCATTGGACGACAAGAAACAGCCGATCGTCATCAAACGCATTAAAAAGAGTGCCCACGGACACCACGGGGGCTCTTGGAAAGTGGCGTTTGCGGACTTCGTAACCGCCATGATGGCGTTTTTTCTGGTCATGTGGATCGTCGGCGCCGCGAGCACGGACCAAAAGGCGGCGATATCCCAGTATTTCAAGAATCCCAGCTTGACCGAAGGTATGAGTCAGTCTCCGACGCCTGGTCCCATGGGCCCTGGGGGCGCCAGCACCAGCATGATTGATTTCGGTGGCAGCATGGACCTTACGCGGGGCGCGGGCGAAAAGATCCTGGAGAAAGATCAAAAGGAACAACGCGCCAAGCAGCGCAGCGAAACCGACACGACCGGCGAGGACGCAAAGGCTGCCGACCGCAAACGCCTCGAGTCCCTGCTGGCGGACCTCAAGGAAGCCATCGGCAAGAGCCAGGCGCTGAAGCCGTTCAAAGACCAGCTATTGCTCGACATCACACCGGAAGGCCTTCGCATCCAGATTGTCGACAAGGAGAACCGGCCCATGTTCGACTCCGGGAGCAGCGAACTCAAATCCTATACGGTCGACATCCTGCACGAGATCGCCAAGTTTGTGAATCAGGTACCCAACCGTATCAGTATTGCCGGACATACGGACATCACGCCCTATGTGAGTCGCAGGGATTACAGTAACTGGGAACTTTCCGCCGACCGCGCCAATGCGGCCCGGCGCAGTCTCATCGCCGGTGGAATGGATGCCGGCAAGATGGGGCGCGTGGTCGGTTTGGCATCGTCCGTCCTTTTCGACAAGGACAATCCCCGAAACCCGATCAACCGCCGCATCAGTATCGTAGTCATGAATCAGGAAACCGACGATGCGCTACGAAACGGCGAACGAACCGCGACTTCCAAGGACACGGCTACACCGATGGTCGTCGACACCGAACCGCACACCGTCACCGCGCCGGCCGCCAAGGCGCTTGCAACGGTACCGGTTGAACCCAAAGCAGTGGCCACAAGCGCTGATGACGATCCAACCGTCACCCGCGGCACCGTACAGTTGCCACGCGTCACGCCCAGCTTGCCCAGGATCAATTTAGCGCCGCGCTAAGTGCAGATACAGGCGGTCATTACCACGTATACCGGACGCGGTAGCGGACAACCGTTTCGCCCTTGGCAGGCACGTGCACCGGGAACCGAATGGTATCGGCATCCTGTTTGTCGAAGCTCTGGTTGGCGTCGACGATCTGCCATTGACGCCAACGCGCGAGGCGCTCGTCGACTTCGATCGCCACCGGTTGCGTTCTGTGGTTGCGCAGGCGCACCTCGATTTCCTCTTCCATCACTCGCCTGTCCTGGTCGACCTGAAAATCCTTCTGGGTCCGCTCCGCCACCACATCGAAATCACGACCCAGATCAAGGTGCACCGTCTCGCCAATAGCCGTGTGTGCGATGCCATCCTCACCGACAAACTCCCAATCGCCATCGCGCTCCGCTTCCCGCAACCGAATCCTACCCGCCGGTAACGGCAGACCGAGTCCGTTCTCGCTGGTGTTTCGGAATGCCAACGAGAGACGTACTCCGGAATCCGCTGCCGCGCCATAGCCGGGATCGACGATGGGCTGGCGCAACATCGCCGCCGGCCGATCGACCGACCCGGTGTACACGCGCGTCTGTTCACACTTGATCCCAGCCGCCCGGGGAAACAAAACCAGCTGCTCCACTGCCCCATCGCTCAAACTGACCGGCCGATCGAGTTGATAAAGGTGATACGCCGAAAACGATTGCTCAGCGAATTCCTGGGGCGGCGCGCCCTTCAACATTGCAGTTCTCATCGGCGGCCCAGCCACGTTCGCAGACACACGATGTACGTCACCCGCTATCAGCTTGAGTCCTACGTGCTCGTACGACCGCCCCGTGCGATTGAGGATGTTGGCAGTGGCGTGCAGCGCGCCGGTGCACGTTTGCGGCTGCGTGGAGAATGAGAATTCGTAATCGGCCCACCAGGAGATGCCAGCGGTTTCATACCGTACGTTCATGGGGAATTCTCCGGCCGCGGACGATTGCAGCGACCACAAGACCGTAGGTTGGGCTGAAATTTCGGCGGGCAGACCAGCCGCACGGACATCCGCATAGTCGCGGATCACATGCACTGTGCCATTTTCCTGCTGTAACACCAGCCCGTCGTCGACAGCCAGCAATCGGCCATTGATCGTCGATCGATCGCCGCCGGGCGGCGGCGTCACTTCCACGACATGTCCAATCGCGCGCTGCAGTAACTCTCTGGCACTGGCCAGTCCCGACCGGAAATGTTGTCCGAGCAATCGAGGCTGCCCGCTCTGCTCCAGGTCGAGCCGAATCGAACTTGGATCCACCAGCGCCGGCAGTTCATCGAAACGAACCGTCGACACGCCCTGGGTCAATGAAAATGCGTGCCGGGTGTTCACCAACGCGTAGCCCGGAAGATTTGTCCCGTCGCCGCCGGCATTCCTGAGCATGCCCGCCGGCATGGAACCGGGACCTGCGGTACTATAAATCGTCAATGTAGTGTCCGGTTGCGGTTGCGCCGCAGCGGCGCCGCTCAGCAGCGTCGCCCACAACGCGATGGTCCGTGCCGTCATTCAATTGCCTCCTCAAGCACACCCGTAGGCTCTGGTATGATTTACCGTCGAGTCCCGAGTCGGATTTCCCATGGACCATAACCAATCGACATGGCAGGCGCCACCGCCGCGGCTCCGGATCGCGGACGCAGAAACCCATGTCTGGCTCGTGCCGGCGGAACGCTCGGACCCTGATGCAGCCGCCCTGCTCTCGGTCACGGAATTGGAGCGTGCTTCGCGGCTGCGCCGTGGGCGCTCGCGCATTCAATACACCGCGACCCAATGTGCGCTGCACCGCCTGCTCGGGGGATATCTGGATCTATCGCCGCAATCGGTCGAGCTGAAACGGACCGGCACCGGGAAGCCTTACGTCGACCCTCGCCATGGTACGACCCTCGGTTTCAACGTCTCTCATTCCGGACGCTGGGCGCTGATCGCGTTTGCGCGCGGAAGAGAAATCGGGGTGGACCTCGAAGCCCATCGCTCCCTCGACGCCATGAGCCTGGCGCGGCGTTTTTTTTGCGACAGCGAAGCGCTTCGCCTGGCGGATACAGACGAAGATCTGCGCAGCAAGCGTTTTTTCGATTTATGGACGGCGAAAGAGGCGCTGGTCAAAGCCATGGGAATTGGGATTGCCGGTAATCTGAAGCGATTCGAGGTCATCACCGAACCTGAAATGAGCTGGCGGGATGTGTCCGGCCGCGCCGAACTCTCGCGCTGGTTGATCCATGCGCTCCCGGCACCGGCAAAACACAGCGCCGCCCTCGCCATTGAACAAGAGTTGGGACGGCTGAGAATGTTCTACTTTGAGTAACGTTTTGCTGCCGGTTGGCGATCATCCGGCGACGACCGTGCCTCCATTGGGGTGCAACACCTGGCCAGTCATATAGGACGAATCCTTACTGGCGAGGAAAACGTAGCTGGGCGCAACTTCGAACGGCTGGCCGGCGCGCCCAAGCGGTTTGCCTTCGCCGAAGCTCTCGACTTTGTCGGCTGCAAAGGTAGCGGGAATCAGCGGTGTCCAAATCGGACCCGGAGCAACACCGTTTACGCGAATATTCTGCTCGGCCAACTCCATTGCCAGGGATCGTGTAAACGCCACGATCGCGCCTTTGGTCGATGAGTAGTCGATCAACCCGGGCTTTCCTTCATACGCCGTCACCGAGGTGGTATTGATGATAGCGGACCCATTACCGAGATGTGGCAGCGCGGCGCGGGTCAAGTAGAACATTGAGAATACGTTGGTTTGGAAGGTGCGCTGCAACTGTTCGTTGGTAATCTCCGAAAAACGGTCTCGAACGTGTTGTTCTGCCGCATTGTTTACCAGAATGTCCAATTGCCCGAGGCTTTCGACCACTTGCCGCACCACGTTCTCGCAATGGATCGGATCGCCGACATCCCCGGCAATGGTCAGACAGCGCCTTCCGTGCGCCTCCACCCGTTGTTTGGTATGCGCCGCATCCTCATGTTCATTCAAATAAGCGATTGCGATGTCAGCCCCTTCGGCGGCGAACGCCAACGCCACGGCACGCCCGATCCCACTGTCGCCGCCGGTAATCAGCGCAACTTTACCGCGCAACTTTTCTGCGCCGCGGTATTCCGGATCTTCGGTAATGGGCTCCGGCTTCATCGCTGATTCACGGCCGGGCTGCCGGTCCTGGTGCTGCGGCGGTCTCTCTTGCTGTTGCTTTTGCAAATCCATGGTGGCCTCCTTGCGCGCGGAATGAAATCCGCTGACTGATCTGGAGGCTTAGTACAACCGGACACACGCCGCAAATGCCTTCGTCCGCCTCGCGCGAGTTCAGGAGTTTGGCGATTGGACCTGGCGCTGCGCGCCGAGGATCTTGGTGACTTTTGGTAGCGCTTCGTCAAGAGAGCGCGAAAAATAGATTTTACCGGCCTTGGTCCGCACTCCCGCCTGACGCAGTTTCAGTATCATGCGCGGCCGGAGGTTATTGATCACCAGCACAATGCCGTTCAATTCCAGGTTTTTGAGAATGGATTCCATCGCCATAATGGCGCTCATATCGAGCATCGTCACTTTGCTCATATCCAGGACGACCAGCCGAACTTCGGGATTGAAATTGGAGATACTTTTCACGGCTTTTTGCGCGGAACCGAAAAAAAGCGGCCCGTTGATGGCATACACCGCAACTTCCTTCGGGAATCCTGGATTCAAGTCGGTTTCGCCGCCCACGTAGCCGACTTCAGTGAGACTGATACTGCGCCGAATGAACAGTATCGCAGCCAGCCCCATGCCCACGCCCACCGCCAGTGTCATGTCAAACAACACGGTCAGCGCGAAACAGGTAAGCAGCGTAATCACATCGTTCCTGGGCGCGACCTTGAGGATGCGTAGAAAATGCCTGGCTTCGCTCATATTCCAGGCGACCATGATCAGCAGGGCTGCCATGGATGCCATCGGAATGTACGACAACACCGGCGCCAACGACAGAATGGAAACCAGAACGAACAACCCGTGAATGACGGACGATAAAGGAGACGAACCGCCGGCGCGAATGTTGGCGGCGGTGCGCGCAATTGCCGCCGTGGCCGGGATACCGCCAAACAACGGCGCCACCAGGTTGCCGATCCCCTGGCCGATCAACTCGTCGTTGGGGTCGTGTTTTTTGCCCGACATGCCATCCGCGACCACGGCACAGAGAAGCGATTCCAAGGCGCCCAGCACAGCGATACTGACCGCAGCGCCCATCAAAGTGCGAACCAGCGGAAATGAAATGCCGATCGGCGCGCCGCTCGGCCCCGGCTGTTCCCACGGCCAATTGAACGCCGGCAAAATGGGCGGAATCCCATTTCCCTCCACGCCCTCGAATTGGTAGTGAAACCGGGAACCGATGGTGGCGACTGAATAATCGCCACCCGCATGGGATAACAGCCACCCCAGCAGCGAGCCGACAAGCAACGCGACCAGGTGCCCAGGTATACGCGATCGCGTGCGTGGCCATACCAATAACACGATGAACGTCAACGTGCCGATCAGCGCCTCGCGCCAGTCCAGCGTCGGCATGGCATGCAACAGGGTCGCCACCTTGCCAAAATAATCGCCGCTCAGTGATCCGATCTGCAGCCCAAGGAAATCCTTGATCTGCAAAGTCGCGATCACCACGCCGATGCCAGCCGTAAAGCCCACGACCACCGGATACGGAACCACTTCGATCAATCGTCCGAGCCTCGCCATGCCCATCAACACGAGCACGAATCCCGCCATGAAACCGCTCACCAACAACCCACCTAAGCCGTAGCGTTGGACGATCGGAAGCAATACAACTACAAACGCAGCAGTCGGCCCGGAGATATTGACTTTCGAACCACCGGTCAAAGCGATCACGATTCCGGCCACCATGGCGGTATACAGGCCATGCTGCGGCGCCACCCCGCTGGCGATCGCCAATGCCATAGAAAGAGGCAGTGCGATGACCCCGACAGTCAAACCGGACAATACATTGCGCTGAACGCTCGCTAAGCTGCGCTCGTTCTTGAGAGATTTTTGCAGGGCCGAAAACATGCATGTATCCCTATCCGGCAGCCTTATCATCGGGATCGCGGATTCCGGCACCTGAGCCGCGCGACACCGGGTGTCACGACGCCGACGAGATATGGCCCCAAAAATCCGGGGAATCGAAAAGTGACAGCGCTGTTCCGGGGTGCGCGCCATCCGCATTCAGGCGGTCCACGGCCGGAAACGGACCGTTTTTGATTTGCAGGCGAGACGGGCTGCGTGGGCTCGCCCGTGCGCGTCTCGGCTCGAACCTGTCAGGCCGTCATCCAGCGTCCACACTATGCAAATTAAATAAGGGGCCAGCTCGGACCCCTTATTTGATTTGGCGGAGAGGGTGGGATTCGAACCCACGGACCCCAGAAGGGGTCACTTGATTTCGAGTCAAGCCCTTTCGGCCGCTCAGGCACCTCTCCGATACAGCACTGGACGTGATCTGTGTGGATGTGGGACCACGGTCGCGATTTTACATGACGGCCGATCGGATTGCTAAATCTTTGCCCAAACGATCCGTTACAATGGCCATGCCGTTTGGAGCGGAGTAAAGCTTGCGCGCACTCATCGCTGTACTGATATTGATGGTCGGCGGGTGCGGCGACCAGCCCAAAACGCTGTTGGGACGCATCCAACAGCGCGGGGAACTGGTAGTTGCCACACGCAACAGTCCGACCACCTACTATATCGGCCCAGATGGCGCCGCGGGGCTGGAATATGAACTGGCCAGCCGGTTCGCCAAGCAACTCGGCGTACGTTTGCGATTGGTGGTTCCGGATCGTTCCGGCGAGGTCTTGGAGCTGGTTGCCCGAGGCGAGGCCGACATCGCAGCAGCCGGCCTGACGGTGACGCCCGAGCGCCAGACATGGATACGTTTCGGGCCGACCTATCAGGAAATTACCGAGCAGTTGGTATACCGACGCGGAAGCCGGAAACCTATCGATATCGCCGACCTTGGGTCCGGACAACTGGAGGTGGCTGCCGGCAGCAGTCACGCGGAACGGCTGCGCGCGTTGTCGCAGCAATACCCGGCGTTGTCATGGAACGAAAATAAACAAACCGACAGCGAAGGGCTGCTCAACCTGGTATCCCAACAACTCATTGATTATACGGTCGCCGACTCGAACGTTATTGCCCTGAACCAACGATTTTATCCCGAACTGAGAGTGGCCCTGGACCTCGGCGAACCGCAGCCCCTGGCGTGGGCGTTTCCGCTGCAGGGCGACGACAGCCTCTACCATGCGGCCACAAAGTTCTTTGAAAAAATCCGCAAACGGCACACCCTCGAACAACTTCTGGAACGCTACTACGGCCATGTCGCGGATTTCGATTATGTCGGCACCCGGCTTTATCTGCGCCACATCAAACAGCGCTTGCCGCATTTTCGACCGACATTCGAACAGGCTGGAAAAGAGAATCGAATCGATTGGCGCCTGTTGGCAGCCATGGGATACCAGGAATCACACTGGAACCCTAAAGCGCGCTCCCACACCGGCGTGCGCGGCATTATGATGCTCACCTTGGACACCGCCTCTCAGGTGGATATAGACAACCGTTTGGACCCTGAGCAGAGCATCAATGGCGGCGCGCAATATTTCCAAAACGTAAAGCGCAAAATACCGAAGCGCATAACTGAACCCGATCGGACCTGGATGGCGCTTGCGGCCTACAACGTGGGGTTCGGCCATCTGGAAGATGCGCGCAAGTTGACCGAAATGCGCAATGGCGATCCGGACAAATGGGTGGATGTCAAAGCAACATTGCCGCTTTTGAGCCAGAAAAAATGGTACAAGCGCACCCGCTTTGGATATGCGCGGGGCCAGGAACCGGTCCGCTATGTCGAGAACATCCGGAGCTATTACGACCTGCTGGTGTGGAGTTTGAAGCACGAAGATGCTTATAGTCAGACGCAAAAGGCGCCGACGGCGCCAAACATCACTTCGCCCGTGCTTTGAACCCGTCCTCCCCTGCCACTTGCGCCGGACGCCCCGCGCGAGCCTTTAGCCTGTCAATTCATCTATCCGACACACGAATGTAACAACGAAGTAACGCCCTGGCGCGATCCTGGTCGCCACGGTCGACGTCTCCGCGCAGCCACGGCGACATTCGACGAGCAACGACAGAGCGCCCATGAACACAAAACTTACGCTGATCGTGGGTATGCCGCGGTCAGGAACGACTTGGATCGGAAAAATATTCGATAGCCATCCCGATACCTTGTATCGACACGAGCCGGACAATTTCACCGATCTAAGGCATCTGCCCCTCGTGACCTCCTGCCGGGGCTCCAGGGTCGGTGCACTCTCAACGCTCCGCGCGCAGATTCTCGCGCGACGGGAAACCAAAGTGGTGGCTTCGCGTCCGGTGTTCCCCAAGCGTTATTACGTATCGGGAGAGCGAACCCTGCGCAACGTCGCCGCAAACGGCGCCAAAATGCTCGCCCGTGTGACAGGGGAATTCGCACTGCCGGCGTGGCGGAACCTAGAACGGCTCGACGCGCACCTCGTGTGGAAATCGATCGAATCCGCCGGCCGCGTCGATACGATCATGTCCGCGCTTCCGGAGGCGCGATGCATCGTCTTGGTACGGCATCCGTGCGCCCAGATCGCTTCGACGCTACGCGGCGAACGCACCCGGCGATTCGAATCCGAGGGCGACACCAGTGACGATTACGGCGTGTTCAAGCAATTGTTGCAGACTCCCGCAGCGCGCGAACGAAGACTTACTGAGCGTGACATTCACGCGATGTCTCCCCTGCAACGCTTGACCTGGCGATGGGTGTTGTTCAACGAAAAGGCGCTTGCAGACGCCGAAGCCAATGAGCGCTGCACGGTGTTTGCTTACGAGCAGTTTTGTATGGACCCGCGAGGCACGGCGCGCGCAGCATTCGAATTCTCGGAACTGGAATGGTCTGCACAGACGGAGCGATTCCTGCGCACCAGCACCACCAATGACAACAGCGGCTATTATAGTGTCGAAAAAAATCCTCTGCAGGCCGCGACCAAGTGGACGCACGAGCTTGAACCGGCGCAGATCGAGGAGATCATGTCCATTGTCGGTCGCTCACGCCTTGCAAGATACTACCCGGATCGCGCGATGGGAGGAGTAAATCACCGTTCGCATTACCTTTTCGGCATCACTCAATTACCGCCAAGCAATTCCTGCTCCATGGATAAGTACACGGCGTAGGCGTTGCGCCGATTGGCTTCCTCGAACGCCGGCATGTCTTTCCATTCCGACCAGTCCACTGCCCGGTAAGCTTCGTCAAAAGGCAGCAATTGATCCACCGCGGCCCCCATTTTTTCGCGCATGAACGCCAGATAGCGCCGCGTGGCTTTCAGAGCCCGGTTCGGCGCGTCCGCCGCCGGGCCATGGCCGGGGATCAGGGCGACCAGCTCCGCGGTCTCCATTTCCCGAAGGGTTTCCAGCCACCGTTTGGTGTTTGAATCGCCAATGTAGGCAACCCGTCCCTCGAAAATAATATCGCCGGAAAAAAGAACGCGGTCGGGCTTTACATACATCGTCATGTCCGCATCGGAATGAGCCGCGCCCACGACGTTGATCAAGAATTCGACATCACCCAATTTGAACGACTCGCTTTGCGCAATATATCGGTCCGGCGCCACCAGATGCGTATCGTCATTCACCCAAGGGTCCAGCGACAAACGGCGTTCGTCCAACCGTTCCTGCGCATACGTGGAATTCAGATATTTTTGCGCGCCTTCCGGAGCTAATATCTCGGCGCCCAATCGCCGAAATACTTGCAACCCGTATATATGATCGGCGTGATAATGACTGGCCACCACCTTGCGGATCGGTTGATCCGTAATCGCACGAATCTTTTGGACCAATAGCTCGGCCAATGCCGGGGTACCCAGCGCATCGAAAACCACAACGCCGTCGCCGGTGATGATGACACCGGCATTGGAGATGAAACCCTGATTCTCGGTTGCGATACCCGCCGCGCCCTGCGCGTAATAAACGTGCTCGGATACGCGTTTCAATTGCATATGCACAGTTGCCGGCGGAAATTGCGGCTCGAATGGCGGTGCCGCAACGGCGCTTATTCCTAAGACGGATATCACGCTTGATACCACAATGGACAAGGCAATTCGGATCATGACGATGCTCATCGGCTGTCGACGCGAAACAAGCGCGCTTACGTTGTATTGGACCGTCGGGCGCGAAAAAAGTTTGTCAGCAGTGCGGCGCAACGCTGTGCCAACACTCCAGAGGTAACGCGCACCTGATGATTATGTTCGGCAGATTGCAAAAGATCGAACACGGAGCCGGCAGCGCCTGTTTTGGGATCGAAGGCACCGAAAACCAAGCGTTCGATGCGCGCATGCACCATAGCGCCTACGCACATTGCACAGGGTTCCAAGGTGACATACAGCGTACTTCCGGGAAGACGGTAGTTGCGCTCTTGACGTCCAGCCGCTCGGAGCGCGACGACCTCGGCGTGCGCGGTCGGATCGTTACTACCAATCGGTTGGTTCCAACCCTCCGCGATCAAAGACTCGCGGCGCACCAGCACGGCACCGACCGGCACTTCCCCGTTCTCGGCCGCATGACGCGCCAACTCAAGAGCGCGGCCCATCCAATGCTCATCGATCGTCATGGCCAACGCGCGCATGCCCTCCGGAGTTTTGACGTCGCCGCCGTACAATCCGTCCTGACTCCGCCGCGGAACGTTGGAGCAAGCCGGTCATTCGTTTGATCGTACAAAGTCCGTAAAATTTCGGCAATAGCACGTTTTTCTCTGGCCGTCGACGCCAGCACCATGGGAAATGCTTCGAATCATTCTCGAGGACCTTACTTGTACTGCGCGTCAATGGCGCCGCTAGGCTCACCGGCTGAACTGCGGTGACCTCCGTATCGAAGGCTCATCTGGCGCGAAGCGCGCTGAGTGACCGCGATCATCGGATGCCCCGCGCGCCCATGCGGGATTACTTGACGATGATCGTGATTTTCCTCGAGTAGACAGGCGGATCGTGCGGCACGTGGTGGCAGTCGCCCATCAGCAGCTGCAAGGTATGCTTGCCCCGTGGTTGCTCCACGGTGGTCTCTGTCTCTCCGGCACCGAAATGGATAGGTTGCCGATCCGATGGTATTTCCTGATCCATCGGCGGAAGG
>CAWKIK010000012.1:0-85176 GCA_963849825.1 uncultured Gammaproteobacteria bacterium
CCGCCTCCACCAGTTTTTATGAGAATAATCAAACAGTTATCTCGATCCCGGCCGCTCACGATGCGGCCTTTTTCTTGTCCGAAGCCTGCCAGTGTGATTTCCATTCGCGGGAACCTGACTGTTGCGCAGTTTGGCTCCCCCGCTAGTTATTTTGCTACACCAAATCCCGCCTTGCTCAAGGCGTCGGGCACACCCCCTAAGTTTGCTTTCACGCGTAATCGTCACCTAAATGGGGACAATTGGGCGTTTTTCTAAACTCTGTGCTAGTCTTTGCAATTAGTTTACGCCAGTGCTCATACGTCGCCTAATGGTTGTCTTATGGGATCGAAAATAAACCAGCTGTTGCAGCAGTGGCCGTCCGGATCGGTCGCCACACTGCGCTGGCTGAGCAGCCTTGGCGTCGACCGCCGGCTTGCGGACAAGTACGTCCAGTCCGGCTGGCTGGAACGTTTGGGTCACGGCGCCTACAAACGGGCCGGTGCGACAGTCGACTGGATCGGTGCGGTCCACGCCCTACAAACGCAGCTCAGCCTCGCCGTCCATCCCGGCGCAATCACCGCCATCGAGCTGCGCGGCTACACGCACTACTTGTCGTTGGGAGCGCGCGCGATCGTTTTGTTCGGAAATTCCGGCACGAAATTGCCAGCCTGGTTCGAGGCTTACTCCTGGTCCAGACCGGTGACGCTCGTCACGACCGGCGTCTTCGCGGGCACCGAAAAGACTACGTCCACATTTCCGGTCGACGACGTCGACCTCGAGGTCGCAACACTCGAGCACGCGGCATTCGAGATGATGTACCTCGTGCCGAAACGGCAGTCTTACGAAGAGGCCTTCCAAGTGATGGAATCGCTGACGTCGCTGCGTCCACAGGTCGTTCAACAGCTGCTTGAGAGCTGCAACTCGGTGAAGACCAAGCGGCTGTTCATGCATGCCGCCGAAAGATCGAATCATTCGTGGTTGAAACACCTCGATCTGTCGAAGGTCGATTTCGGGTCAGGCCGGCGGACCATCCACGCTGGAGGACGCCTCGACAAGAAATACGACCTGGTCGTCGCCGACCCTGCGCAGAGTTAGGACCTCCAATGGCGGTGCGCGATAGTTACAGAGCTCAGGTCGAACTCCTGATTCGCTGTTTGCCAGCAGTCGCCGGCGCGCCCGACTTTGCGCTCAAGGGCGGTACTGCCATAAACCTGTTCTTGCGGGACATGCCTAGACTCTCGGTCGACATCGACCTTACCTATCTGCCTCTGTCCGATCGCGAGGCGGCGCTGGACCAGATACGCGCCCAGCTCGCCACGATCGCCGTAGGACTCAAACGGACAGTGCCAGGCGCAAACGTCCAACTCGTGGAGGGCGATGCGCCCAAGCTGCTCGTCGACAAGTCGGGAGCACGTATCAAGGTGGAGCCAAGTGTCGTCATCCGCGGCAGCCTAGTGCCGCCGGTCTCAAGCGAACTGTGCCCGGCCGCGCAGGAAGCTTACGAGCTCTTCGTCGAGATCCAGCGACTCGACTCGGCGGAACTCTATGCCGGGAAGCTCTGTGCGGCGCTGGACCGACAGCACCCGCGGGACCTCTTCGATGTCATGCACCTTCAAGCATCGGGCCCGATCCCGGATTCCGTACGCCAAGCATTTGTTGCCTACCTCGCGGGCCACCGGCGCCCGATTGCAGAACTTCTGCACCCGAACCGCAAAACAATCGCGGATCTCTTCGCCAACCACTTCGCTGGCATGACCGAGGAGCCAGTCGAGCTGGCGGAACTCGAGGCCGCCCGGACGCAGCTGTTCGAGTGGGCCGCGAGCGCCCTCAGCGATAACGAGCGCCGGTTTCTCATGTCCATCAAGCAAGGCGAACCGGATTGGTCGTTGTTGCCGTTCGAAGGATTGGACCGTTGGCCGGCCATTCAATGGAAGCTGCACAACATTCGACTGATGAGCGATCGCCGGCGCACAGCAGCGATCATACGACTGCGAGAAGTTCTTCAGATCTAGGCGCCTAACAACGCGGCACTTTCTCGCAAGAGGCAAAGCCCCAGCCATATACTCCGAGACATGACCGATCGCTTCGAAAGTCTTTACACCTCAGATGAAGGCCCATTGGCAAGTCCGACCTATGCACGCCTTTTTGACTCTCATCGGAAGCTTGCGCGCTCATTGCGGAAATACAAGCCATCTTCTCTCACCGCGTCAATCGCTGGCCTGCTTACCATGCCGGAGTTTCAGGCGAACGCCGTTCGCCTCGAGCTCCTACAACATCTCGCCGTCGCGAACGCGCGCGGCAAACTAAGCCCACGGCCATGCGCGATAACGTCCTGGCTCAATACTCTTGGCGAAGGCTGGGCTGGGGGAATGGAAGACCCAGCCGAGGATGTTTTTGTCTCGCGCGTATCCAACAGCGAACAGGACTTCCTGATATTCGAGGGCCTCTATGAGAGTTCGGCGTTCTACCTGCAACGCTTCTTACATCTTATAGACGAAATGCCGGCTCAAGAACCGTTTACCCGCCTCCGCCGCTCCGCCCATGCCCTCCTCTTGCTTTCCAACGAAACCGTCAAGCGCTCCGGACTATCACCGTTCACAGTGGGCAACACGGTTCCTATCGACACTGTTGAGTCCAGCCTCGTTCGGCGGGGTGCGACAGCAAAAAGGCATGTTCTCTTTGGTGAGACTGACCTCGCCCGCCTCGGCATCAAACGCCACGACATTGAGGCGTTCATTCTGGACAAATCCGCGCGTGCAAGATTAGGTGGGGGGACCTACGGCCATTCCTCACTCGAGCGCCACCCGATACTCGCAATTAACGGTGATCTTCTCCTCGCCCTTCCAGCGGCGGTTTCAATGGCGATTCGCCGCATGATCATCGAATTCTGCCTATCCAACGGATACGGAGACTCGCTCTATCGCGCCTACGCGACCGAGTTTGCGGCAACTTTCAAGAATATCCCCATACTCGGTGGCAGCCTCGCGCCGCCACCACCATTTCAAAGGATGGGCGACGTGTCCGTTGCCAATATGGCCACCTGGGTCGACGAGGGTCGATTACTGCATATCTGCTTCGTTCTCGACAACTTCGCTCACTATGATCTGACTGGGGTGGTTGGTCCGAATCCCGATTCGATTCACTTCAGCAGGGCAATAGAAGGCGGGATCGCTCAGGTACACAAGGCCTACTCGACAACGGACCGGTTTCGGGCAGGATTGTCCTTGATCGTGCCGTGTTCCTGGGGCCGTCCAATGACGCTTCAGTTCGAAAGCGTCAAGGACAAGCGCTGGCGAGCTGATGCCATTTCTGCGCCGGACCTCATTTCGATGAGCTGGGCATCGAGCTTTTCTCCGTTGCACCTTTGGAGCCTGCTCGACTCACAGGACCGTCTTGCAGACATCGGTGCTCACCTTGTCAACGTCAACGGGTTGCTGAATCTCTATGCATGGTCCGAGTCTCTAGATGGTCATTTAATCCCCCACGGTGAACTGCCCGACGACTCGGCAGGCGCGCCATTGATGGTCTATGTCAACCAAAACAGCCTGCTAGAAGTACGCCAGAAGGGCGCTCGCGCGGGCGATATCCACCGCGCGCGGACATGGGACAACCGACTTGTCAGAGTCAGACGCTTTCGCGAGCACTCTTTTTTCAAAGAGGATGAGAACGCCCCACTTTACGTAAGTCTTGATGACCTAGAACAGCATAGGCTCGCAGCGGTCTACGAGACAAACGCGCGCGGCTGTCAACGGCAACCGAAAACTGACCCACTTGAGTAGTGATTCTGCAAAGTAAAATTGACCCACCGGCTAGTTCTTGTCCGCGGCTACGGGTTGCACGATACCGGCCTTTCGTTTTTCCCGCAGTCGGTAGCTGTCGCCCTTGATCTGAATGACGTGCGAGTGATGCAGGATGCGATCGAGCATGGCGGAGGTCAGTGCGGTGTTACCCGCAAAGGTTTCATCCCACTGCCCGAACGAGAGATTGGACGTCAGGATGATGGAGCCCTTCTCGTAGCGCTTGACGATCACCTGGAAGAACAGGTTCGCCTGATCCTTGTTCATGGGCAGGTAGCCGATCTCGTCGATGATCAGCAGGCTGGGGCCGTTCACACTGCGCTGCATGACCTGCTTGAGACGTCCCTGACGTTGTGCCGTATCCAGCTGCAACATCAGATCGGCCGCCGTCATGAAGCGCGTTTTCAGCCCGGCTTGGGTGGCCAGGTACCCCAGAGCGATGGCCAGGTGCGTTTTGCCCACGCCGCTCGGCCCGAGCAGCACTACGTTTTCCCGGCGATTCACAAAGGCCAGCGAAGCGAGCTCCTGCACCTGTTTGCGCGGCGTGCCCACCGCGACCTTGAAGTCATAGTCATCCAGCAGCTTCAGCGCCGGGAAGCCCGCCATCTTGACCAGCACGGTGCGACTGCGTTGCTGGCGTGCCTGCTGCTCGGCTTTAAGGCACTGCTCCAGGTAATCCGTATAGCTGCTCTCGGCCTTGGCCGCCGCTTCGGCCAGGGCATCGTACTGGTGAGCGATACCCGACAGCGCCAGCTTCTCGCAGACCTCGGTGATGCGTTCGGCTTGCAGACTCATGATCGGGCCTCCCGTAGCACGGCTTCGTACACCGAGAGTGGGTGTTGCAGGTCCACCGCTTCGAAGGGATGCGCGCTCGGTACGGGTGCCGCCACCCGGCGCAGCGGAGTGACCTTCGGTGGCAACGGTTCAGGCAGCAAGGCTGCGACCTCCTGTTGCCAGCGTTCAGTGGGGACGGCCTGGGTGGTGCGGTGCACGCGGGCATTGGCAACATCGCGCAGCCATGTGAGCACTTCCAGGTTGGCGGTCTCCACGTCCAGCGCCAGCCCTGCCTGCTTCAGGCGTGTGGCTAGCGGGACATAGAAGCTGCGGCGCAGATAGCCAATGAACCGCTCCACCTTGCCCTTGGTCTTGGCCCGGTACGGGCGACACAGCCGGGGTGTGAACCCCACTTGCTTGGCCAGGTCCCAGAGCCCGGGGTGGAAGCGGTGTAGATCGCTGCCGTAGGCATTGCGCTGTTGCACCACCGTGCGCATGTTGTCATACAGCACTTCTTTGGGCGCGCCCTGGAAATAGGCAAAAGCATTATGGTGGCATCCCTTGAGCGTGTCGAAGCGTTCGTCGGCAACGAACTCCACGTAGCAGTAGCGGCTCCAGCCAAGGGTCGCCACGAACGCCGATAACGGCTGCTTGCCGCGCCGGAATACGCCCCAGTCGACCTGCATCTGCTGGCCCGGTTCGGTCTCAAAACGCACCACCGGGTCGGGCCTCGCGAGCGGCTTCCGTTCAGCGACGAAGTAGCGCAGCAACCGGATGCTGCCTTGGTAGCCAAGCTCGCGGATCTCCCGATCCAGCACCGTGGCCGGGATCCACTGCGGCCGGGCTGCTTCGATCCGTTCCTGGAGGTATGCCTTATAGGGGTCCAGCTTGCCCGCGCGCGCAGGACGGGCCGCGTAGCCTGGTTCGGGCTCGCCGCGCAGGTACTTGCGCACCGTATTGCGCGACACGCCCATCTGCCGGGCGATCTCCCGGATACCCACCCCCTGGCGCTGCAATATCTTGATCTCCATACACCCCTCCTTCTTGATCATCTCGAACCCCCCAAGCCGTTTGGGGTCCGAGGTTAACGAAGGGTGGGTCAATTTTCAGTTGCAGAGGTGGGTCAGTTTTACATTGCCGCTGACACGGCTGGTGGATCACGGTGGATACGCCTAATTCAAAGGACCGCGATCTCCACTACCGACTCTGGCATGCGCTTGCAACGTGGCTCGAGCGCTCCGCGATGGTTGTCGAAGAAGCCGTTTACTCATTGCCAGGCGGCCTAGTCGCGTGGATTTGCCGATTCGAAGATGCGGATCCTAAGGACCAAACGATACCAATTCCATCTCGAGAACAGGCGAAGGCACTACTCGACGTCAGTGCGGAAGGTAACCATGTGCTCGTCACGGCTCGCACTGGCTTCCTAGCCTCGTTCCGCCTGCCCGAGAACTTAGGTGAGAGCCTGCTTGTAGAGGCGTTTGTATCGGGAACATGTGGATTATCAGGCGACGTTCAACCACCCGGAACTGTCGATTCCCTTATTGAACAGATCATCCCGGACCAGTGGGCTCGGGACATGCATCTATTTTCTGCCACGGAATTCCGTGATTTCGTTACTCACAAAGCTTCTAGCAAACCAATCACAATCTCCAAGATTGATGATGCGCTCTTCCGAATTGGGCTTGGATGGCAATCACGGAGCCGTGACGAAGGGCCACGCATCGAGGGCATTGAATCCTGCTGTAAGTACCTCAATGATCTTGTTGATAACATTTGGGCGGGGATTCGCTCGGAATTGAAGCGGCACAACCGCGAGCAGACTTTGGTTGCGCTGCTTCGTAACCACGAAGCCGTAGAAGTCGAGACTGATCGTTGGCTAAGGACTGCGCGTGCAGTTCTCTCAATGCATCATGATAGAGACGCCGCCTCAACAGAATCGTCGAATGAGATAGCCAAACTCAACGCCGCGTCCCTGAGTTCAAGAATCCTTGTGGAAATGGCCCTTTGCGAGTGCCCTAAAGATTCCGGAATCATCCCAGGCCGACTGGACATCGCTCGACTCCTCGCAGATGTCATGCATATGTACTATTTTGGCGGATGGTCCGAGGCGATCCGGTATGAGAGCAAGGTCCCAGAGGTCCGCATCACTCCTTTTGGCGACGTGCACACAAACGTAGATTTCGATGAAACCATCGTTACTCCTTATGGACAGACACTCGGCGTCATCCGTTATCGCGTTGGTGCGAGCACATACGAGAGGCACTTTCGAGATGTCGAGCCACTCGAAACCGCGCGCGGAAAGTTGGAGCCTGAATTCTGGGAGGCTTGGACGGAAGCGTTCGGCTTCACAATCGATGATGTGCGCGTATTCATGGACAATCTGGAAGACGAGGGAATCAAACGTCAGGAGTTGTTTTTCTCGGCGACCGAAGCCGAATTATGTGCTCTCGATGGCTCGAAGCAACTTGACGAAACCATAGTCAGAAGCATACTCAAAGCCTTTGCCCTATCGCCCCGCCCCACATGGGCCTCCACGCCCGAGGCGTTCTCGCCCAAAGATTGGTACCCGTGGCGCTTTCGTCGTCGCCTGTCCCTCATTAGCAGGCCCGTCGTTGGGCTCGACGACTCACCCATGCGCTATCTGGTGGCACCAGGGTTGGTCCGTGCAGGGGTACGAAAGGTCCTGGACTATTGCTACACGGGGGGTTACGACGCGAACGACTTCCCTCCGGGACCAATGCGATCCTGGATCGGAGCAGCCGAAAACAGGCGCGGGCATGCTTTCAACAAGGAAGTTGCACTCCAGCTCGAAACGCTCGGCTGGCGGACCCGATCGGACCTCAAGCTAACTGAGATTCTCAACCTCAAGCTCAATCGGGACTACGGCGACGTTGATGTCCTTGCCTGGAAAGCGGGCCGCGTACTTGCGATAGAGTGCAAGGACTTGGAGCTGGCAATGACAACGACAGACATCGCTCGCCAGCTGTACGACTTCCGTGGAGAAATCAACGCTCACGGAAAGCCCGATCGAATGAAGAAGCATCTTTTGCGGCTTGAACTGTTGGAGGCGCATCGTTCGAAGGTCGCGAAGTTCGTCGGCGAGCGAGGGTCGCCTTTGATGGAGGGACTTCTGGTGTTTAGCGAGGTGGTTCCAATGTACTTCGCGGGTGTCGCGGCCAAATACGGCGTGCGTATTCTTACCAAAGGAGAGCTCTCGAGTCTCTGATACCCAGCAGCCTCGCGGGGAGAATATACGACGCGCGATCTTTTGGCGCTGGGGACTGGGGTGCAATCGGCTTGGAAGGTGGCCTCACGGGTGCAAATCTTTGGATGGCGACTGATTGAAGGACGTGACTGAGGAACAAGACAACGCAGAGGCATCAGCGCGGCGGGTAGACAGTATTGACGATCCGGTCAGTCGAGAAGCGCTATACGAAATGGTCTGGTCCGAGCCCATGCTCAGGGTCGCAGCCCGGCTTGGCGTCTCGTCGAGCTACATGGCCCGCGTCTGCACGCTGCTCAACGTGCCGCGGCCGGAGCGCGGTTACTGGGCGAAGCTGGCGGTCGGCAAAGCGCCGAAGCAACCGCCACTCCCCGAACCTCGCCCTGGCGACCCGCTCGAGTGGACGCGCGACGGCACCCTGCCCAAACGGACCCGTTCGCTACCGAGGCCTCCGGACCGCAGGCCTCGACGGAAGCGATCGGCGCGACCGCCGCTGCCACATCGACACCCGCTGGTGAGCGGCGCCAAGCCTCTCTTCGAGGCAGGTCGTCTCTCGTGGCACGGCAAATACCTCAAGCCGACCAAGAAACTCCTCGTTGACTTCGCAGTCACCCAGACCGGGCTGGACAAGGCCATCGCCTTTGCAAACGAACTCTTCCTGGTCTTGGAGGCAAGGGACCATCGGGTCGTCATCGCGCCCACGTCCGAGCGATTCCATCGCGCGGATGTCGACGAGCGGGAGAACCCCGGGAAAGGTCACCACTACAACAATCTGTGGTCACCGATGCGCTGCACGGTGGTCTACATCGGCACCGTGGCGATCGGCCTCACCGTCATCGAAATGTCCGAGGAGGCGGAGGCCCGCTACCTGAACGGCGAGTACGTTCGGCTGACCGACTACGTGCCCAAGCGACGGGGACGGTACGCGCAGGACTATGGCTGGACGAGCACCCACGATTTCCCGACCGGGAGTCTTTGCCTCCAGGCCTACTCCCCTTACCCGCGGGCAGCTTGGAGCCAGCAGTGGCGAGAGACGCCGACTCGAGACCTTTCGGGCCGGATTCCGGCCATTGTTCGGGAGCTGGAGAAAGCCACCGTCGAAATCGCGGGGCTCGTCGAGGAGGGAGCGCGCCAGGCAGAGATCGAGCGCCAGCGCTGGGAGGCTCAGATGGAGAAGTGGCGCCGCGAAGAGGAGGTGGAACGGGCCGCGAAGGCGCTGAAGGACAGCAAGGAGGAGCTGCTGCAGGTTATCGATGCCTGGGCGGAGGCGAAGCGACTCGAGGCGTTCTTCGCTGACGCCGAACGCCGAGCGCAGGATTTACCTGACGAGCAACGGGAGCGCACAATAGAGCGGCTTCGACGGGCGCGCGTCCTGATCGGCAGCACTGATGCTCTGGAGCGATTCGGCGCATGGCGAGCGCCTGAAGAGCGGTAAAATCGGCCTGAATCTAGCCAAAAAGTCAGCCGAAGCGATCTGGGGGCATCTATGGGGGCATTTCGGGCGTTTAGCAACGCAACCGTTTGTTTTCTATGGCGATGTGGTTGTCGCCGCCTCCACCAATTTTTATAACGTAACCTACTGTTTTTAAAACAATACTTTGAGTTTGATTTCCAATTCGGCACCAATTTGCCCTGCAGGACACGGAATTTGAGGGTTTTCTTCGTCGGGCGCGGGCAAAATTCCTGACCTCAGCTTATCGAACCCTAACGTTCACTATAAGTTCGATCTGGGGGTATTTTTGGGGGTGCTTTCGACCCCGCAATCGAAATACCCCCACGCGCGGCGCCCGCCTCGCGGTAAGGTACCATTCTGGGAACGTTCGCTTGCTCGCATCCTTTCGAAATGCGCTGCCGAACTAAGGCGACTCAGCATTCGGAACGGCTTCTTCGCTCCCCTATTGGCGAACAATGTTCTCCCCGATCGGCGGTCCGGGCGGCAGCGTGTCTCCGTCGAGCCCGAGACGGATTGCGGTGCCTTCAAATGAGCGCTCGCGACCAGTCACGTTATCGTAAAGACCAACCAAGTCTTTTGACGCAGATGTCGCCTTGGAGTCGACAAGCCGGCGGCGAACTGAACCGCAAAGCAGTGTGACGGTTCGTACCAGCGCCATTGACCACCCAGGAAGTTCTGGCATATGCTATTGCATATGCTTTGAATGAGGCTACCGTCATGGCTGAAACCGAACGACACGTGCGACTGTTCCGCAACGGCCGCAATCAAGCCTTGCGCATTCCCGCGAGTTCGAGCTAGAGGGGGATGAGGCCGTCCTGCGCAAAGAGGGCGACCGCCTGATCATCGAACCGGTCCGCAAGGGCCGGCTGCTGGCAGTGCTGGCATCGCTAGAGCCATTGGAAGGACCCTTCCCCGACGTCGACGACGACCTTGCGCCTCTGGACGACGTGGAGCTATAGGACGTGTCGCTCCGCTACCTGCTGGATACGAACATCATCTCGGACTTGGTTCGACGTCCAGACGGAACTGTCGCCACTCGGATTGTTCACGTAGGCGAGGATTCAATCTGCCCAGCATCGTCGTGGCGGCGGAACTCCGCTACGGCGCAACGAAATCGAATTCGAAGCAGCTTTCCGAACGGGTCGGCCTGTTGTTATCTGCACTGGAGATCCTGCCGCTGGAACCGCCGGTAGATCAACGCTACGCAGAAGTACGTCACCACCTCGCGACGCAAGGCGCGCCCATCGGCCCGAACGATCTGTTGATTGCGGCCCACGCACTAGCCGCTGACCTTACGCTCGTCACCGCCAACACGCGCGAATTCGAGCGCGTGCCGTCCCTGCGCGTCGATAACTGGTTACTCGCATGAACGAATGGCTCAGCCTGTGGCCGCTGCCGGCCCTGATACAAATTCCTGGCACCGAGACCCTATGCTCCGAGGTTTCGTATCAAGGTGTTAAACCAATCCGATTCGATGTCGAACGAACCAATGAGCTGGCAAGGCTACGCGCCGAAGTCGCGCGCCTGATCGCCCTGCTCGAATCCCATGGCATAGATTGGCGTCGCCCACCAACGCCCACGACTACATCAAATCCTCTATCATCCGAGCCGTCGAATCTCTCGGCAGCGGAAAAGGTCGCTCTGTATCGACGCCTGTTCCGGGGACGCACCGATGTGTATCCCGTGCGCTGGGAAAGCGCGACCACTGGCAGGTCAGGCTATGCCCCGGCGTGCGCCAATGAGTGGCGTGCCGGCATATGCGAGAAGCCACGGATCAAATGCGCCGCTTGCCGCAATCGTTCACTGATACCTGTATCGGATGCCGGCATCTACAGCCACCTTGCAGGCGAGAACACGATCGGCGTCTATCCGCTGCTGTCGGACGACACCTGCTATTTTCTAGCCGTCGACTTTGACAAGGCCGAATGGCGCGAAGAAGCAAAGCCTTCGTTCAGTCCTGCCGTGAGTTGGATGTGCCTGTAGCACTGGAGATATCGCGCTCGGGCAACGGCGCGCACGCATGGATCTTCTTCTCGACTGCGGTACCGGCACGCGATGCCAGACGCTTGGGCACAGCCATCATCAGCCACACGTGCAACTGTACCCGGCAACTCAGCCTGACCTCGTACGACCGACTGTTTCCCAACCAGGACACTATGCCCAAGGGTGGTTTCGGTAACCTGATTGCCCTGCCCCTGCAAAAGAAACCGCGTGAAGCCGGCCACAGTGTTTTCGTCGATGACTGACCTGGGTGTTTATCCCGACCAATGGGCCTTCCTCGCCACGATCGAGCCGATGTCGCCGCTGGATATTGAACCCGCGATCCTCCGTGCCACCGGCCCCATGCACCCGCTCGACGTCACGTTCATCGACGAAGAGGACCTCGCAACGCCGTGGAAGCGCACGACACCGAACAAAGTCCTGCTGCCTGGACCATTGCCTCCGCCCCTAACTATCACTTTGGCGAACCTCGTCTATTTCGAGAAGGCTCAACTGACTCAACCACTCACCAACCGCCTAGTTCGCCTTGCGGCGTTTCAAAACCCGGAGTTCTATCGAGCGCAGGCCATGCGTATGTCGGTTTGGGACAAGCCTCGCGTCATCGGCTGTGCTGAGAACTTCCCCCAACACGTAGGTCTTCCGCGTGGCTGCCTGGACGCTGCACAGGAATTGCTTCGCAGCAACGGCATCCGCTGCAACATCTATGACGAACGGATAGACGGTACACCTGTCGACGTGGAGTTCGCCGGAACGCTGCGACCAGATCAGGAAGACGCTGTTGCTGCCATGCTGCCTTACGATGTTGGCGTACTCTGCGCACCGACCGCATTCGGCAAGACGGTCACAGGGGCTGCCATCATTGCCCGTCGTCGCATCAACACGCTAGTTCTGGTCCATCGCACTGAACTGCTTCGACAATGGGAAGAACGTTTGAACACGTTCCTCGGTGTTGGAAAGGGAGTCGTCGGCACCATCGGTGGCGGTAGGCGCAAACCCACAGGTAAAATCGACATCGCCGTGATGCAGTCGATTTCACGCAAGGGCGAGGTTGACCCACTGGTCGAGGACTATGGCCAGGTGATCGTGGACGAATGTCACCATGTCGGCGCAGCCTCGTTCGACGCCATCCTGAAAAGTGTCAAAGCACACTACGTCCTTGGACTCACCGCAACACCGATCCGCAGGGACGGTCAACAGCCGATTATCTTCATGCAGTGTGGGCCGATTCGACACGCCGCCTCATCTCCGGCCAGCGCGCCGCATGATCTCGAAGTCGTTCCGCGAACCCTTCCTCAGCGAACGCCGATACCGGACGACATCGGGATCCAGGAAATATTTCGGACCTTGGCTGATGACCAAGAACGCTCAGCCGCAATCGCCGACGAGACGAGACGTGCCGTCGAAGACGGTCGCAAGGTACTGGTGCTGACCGAACGCACCGATCATCTCGGCAGCATCAAGCGCTCGATGGAGGAACACAATCTTGACCCCTTCGTGCTGCACGGGCACATGTCGAAAAAGCAGCGTGCGAATCTGATCGCCGAACTCGATGCGCTGCCGCCGGATTCGCCGCGGATCCTGCTCGCGACCGGGCGCCTCGTCGGGGAAGGCTTCGACCATCCCCCACTCGATACATTAGTCCTGGCCATGCCGGTATCCTGGAAAGGCACATTGCAGCAGTACGCCGGCCGCTTGCATCGGGAGCACGCCGACAAGACCGACGTTCGGATCATCGATTTTGTCGACACCAACCACCCCGCATTGCTCCGAATGTGGGAGAAACGCCAGCGCGGCTACCGCGCGATGGGATACCGCATCGCGGAACCCTCGACTTGAAAGTATACGCAACTTGCGTATACTTAACCAATGAAACTGGTTTTCCTGGAAACCCCGTTGTTCACGCGCCTCCTCGGAGACTATCTGACCGACGAGAGCTACCGCGAACTGCAGCGCGCGTTGATGGAGAATCCGGAACTGGGTGACGTGATGCCCGGCACCGGCGGGTTTCGCAAGGTTCGTTGGGAAGACGCCCGTCGCGGCAAAGGCAAGCGAGGTGGATTGAGGGTCATCTACTACTATCTCACGGCCGATCGCCAGATCTGGCTCTTCACGCTCTATGACAAGGATGAAGCCGCCGGCCTGACGGCGGAAGAGAAGAAGATATTGAAGAAGACTATCCAGGCCGAATTGGAGGCCAGGAGACGAAGGTCATGAAGCAAAAGCGCAAGTTGTTCGATGAACTGATGGAAGGCGTCGATGCCATGCAGCAGCAGCGCGAGGGAAAGATCACCCTGCGTTCGCATGAGGTCGAGGACCTACCCCCTCTCGACGTGGACGCGGATCTCATCCGCGACACGCGCGAACGTATGCACGTCTCCCGCGCCGTCTTTGCCCGCCGCCTCCGCGTGTCGACGCGTACTCTTGAAAATTGGGAGCAAGGACGGGCGCGGCCGAATGCCCAGGCCGCGGCATTGATCCTGATGGTGAGGAAGTTTCCCGATACGCTGGAGAAACTCAGCGAGTTGGGTCACCGGGCGCCATGAACGTATGGAGCCGAGCAAAGGACCGCAACTGGCAACGACGGTAGGCCAGGTTGGTTATCTCAAGTTCACAATTCCTAACACGGGTTGCATGGGGGTATTTGCGGGGGCATTTCGGACATTTCATAATTTAAGCGATTGATTTATAAAGCAATGTGAGTGTCGCCGCCTCCACCAACTTTTAGCACGTAACGTATTGTTTAAGAACGAATATTTTGAGTTTGATTTCCGATCCAGCAGTGATTCGGCCTGAGTCGCCCAGGATATTGGCCCGGCCTCTCTATCGGATTCGAGCGAAATCCTTACCCGCGCTTAACCTCCCATAACTACCCCTATCAACTCGATCTGGGGGTATTTTAGGGGTACTTTTAAGCACGTAATCGAAATACCCCCATGCGACGCCAGAGGACGGCTGACGACTGCCTGCCAATCAGGGATTAGTGGCAAAGAATGTTGTTTTATGTCGGTAGTTATTGACTACTACCTGCATTTCGCAACACCATGGCCGCATGGCCAATTCGCATCAAGCCATTCTGGATCTCGCCGCAGAGTGCGGCCTCATTCGACCACGCGATCTGACTGAGCGCGGGCTCCCCACCGTCGCCCTCACTCGACTGGTGCGGCAAGGACTGCTCCGACATGTGGGACGTGGCCTGTACACGCTGCCGGATAGACCGATCTCCGAACACAACGCGCTGGCCGAGGTGGCGCACAAACACCCGCAAGCGATCATCTGCCTACTGTCCGCGCTGCGCTTCCACGACCTCACGACACAGTCTCCGTTCGAGGTCTGGCTGGCCATCCCCAACAAAGCCCGCGCGCCGAAGATGGACTACCCTCCGCTGCGTATCGTGCGCTTTTCGGGCGCCGCACTGACGCACGGCGTCGAGGACCACGTCGTCGATGGCGTGTCGGTGCGCGTGACCAGTGTCGCCCGTACGGTGGCTGACTGCTTCAAGTTCCGTAACAAGATCGGCCTCGACGTCGCGCTGGAGGCCCTGCAGGAGGCCTGGCGTGCCAAGCGCGTCAGCATGGACGAGCTCTGGCGCTACGCCACGCTCTGCCGAGTGGCGAACGTGATGCGCCCTTACATGGAAAGCCTGTGATGAGCGGACGAAACCTGGCAGCTTCCGTGCGGGCCCGCCTGCTCAACCGCGCTCGCGAAACCCGGCAGGACTTCAATCTCGTCTTGACCCGTTATGCCCTCGAGCGCCTGCTGTACCGGCTCAGCATCTCCCCCCACGGCGGTCAATTCCTGCTGAAAGGGGCGCTGCTGTTCGACCTGTGGTTCGACATTCCACATCGCCCGACGCGTGACGCCGATTTTCTGGGTCTTGGCTCGGCCGAGTTGCCTCACCTCGAAGCTATCTTCAGGGATGTCTGCGTGATAGACGCCGAGGACGGGGTGATGTTTCGACCGGACACAATCCAGGCGGCGGAGATTCGCAAGGAGGCCAACTACGCCGGGGTACGCGTCACCTTGCTCGGCCTGATCGATGGTGCGCGTTGCCCGGTCCAGATCGACATCGGTTTCGGCGATGCCGTAACACCCGGGCCGGTGGAGGTCCGGTACCCCGTGATGCTCCCGGATTTCGAGGCGCCGAAGTTGCGCGTCTATCCGCGCTATACGGTTGTGGCGGAAAAGCTGGAGGCAATCGCCGCGCTCGGCATCGCCAACAGCCGAATGAAGGATTTCTTCGATCTCTGGATATTGTCGTGCCACACCGAGTTCGACGGCGACATCCTGCGGCGCGCGATCCGCGCGACCTTCGATCGCCGCAAGACAGCGTTGCCCCCGGCGTCCCCTTCGGCCTGACCAACGATTTCGCACGAGACACGCAGAAGCAGACGCAATGGCAGGCATTTCTGGGAAAGAACATGCTCGAAGCGCTGGAACTTGAGGTGCTCGTGGCAGCGCTTCGGGATTTCCTGCTTCCTTCCATCGCCGCAGCGAAAGCTGACATCCACTTCCCGCAACTCTGGTCGGCTGGTGGCCCCTGGACTCCAACGACGAACTGAAACCGTTTCCCGTGTTGGGACGAAATAGATCCGGATAGCGCTATCCGAGGTTCTCATTTCATCACACACATGCCGGGGGTATTTTCGGGGGCATTTCAGGCGTTTAGCAACGCACGTAATTGATTTACAAGGCAATGTGACTGTCGCCGTCTCCACCAGATAACTCCAGATAGGCCGTGATATATCACGGCTTTTTTCTTTCATAAAACCAGAAAGTTACGAGCTGCTTGCGGGGAACTTCGCGCAGTTCTCGAGCCGCGATCTTGCGTCACGTTCCTTGGCTAAAATCGCTGAGCCATGTGCTGGGCGAGATCACTGAGCCTCGTGTCGGAGGGTTTTCCAGCAGCAAGCGATCACCGGTGACCAGAATGCTTCCCGGGTAGGCGCTCAACAGGGCCCAAAGATGGTCATCGCCCCGGTCGGGCGCAGGAGAACCGGGCTTCGGTTCCCGCCAAATCGCGTTAGCCGTCAGTTCAACAAGCAGCTGATCAATCTGCGCTTCCGTCAAACCATGTAGCTTCACGAGCTTCGGTCTCAACAGCACCGAGCGATACTCGTCGAGAAGCGCTGGCGATAAAAGGAAGACCAGCGTCCCCGACAACATCGAGTCCAGAACCAACGCAACCGGGCTACGGCTCGAACCCGTGACCAGGCCAGCGACCACCACGTTGGTGTCAACGACGAAGACGAGTGAACTCATCGCTTACGCGCGGCACGTGTCTCCTCGACACCCAACTCCAATGCCGCATCCGCATCGAGCTGCGCTCGCTTGCGGGCCTGTGCGACCAACGCACGGGCGCTTGCCTGGCCCTGTATGCCGCGCAGGCGCAGGCTCTCCTCGATGATTGAGGCAATTGAACGACCCTGCCGCGCCGCCGTCTCTTTCAGGGCGCGGTGCAAATCGTCATTGAGAGTAACAGTCAAACGACTCATACCAAGTCTCTTTCGATTTCATCCGGCACAGCCTAGCACATAGACACCAATGCACCAAAACACCAAATTCAGTTTTGGGTACCCTAGGGCTCAGCAAGCTATCGCGGGATCACGCGTACCAGTGCCAGATCCTCTCCTTTCCTAACAAATCTACGCGGGGGTATCTATGGGGGCATTTGTGGCATTTAGCAGAATAAATTATTGATTTATAAGGTGATGTGACTGCCGCCGCCACACCAATTTTTGTAACGTAACCTACTGTTTTTACAACACTAATTTGAGTTTGATTTCCAATTCAGCACCAATTGCCCTGCAGGACACGAAATTTGAGGGTTTTCTTCGTCGGGCGCGGGCAAAATTCCTGACCTCAGCTCATCGAACCCTACGCAAGTCGAAATACCCCCAACGCGCGGCGCCCGCCTCGCGGTAAGGTAACATTCTGGGAACGTTCGCTTGCTCGCTTCCTTTCGAAATGCGCTGCCGAACTAAGGTGACTCAGCATTCGGAACGGCTTCTTCGTGGAGTCGACAAGCCAGCGGCGAACTGCACCGCAAAGCAGTGTGACGGTTCGTACCAGCGCCATTGACCACCCAGGAAGTTCTGGCATATGCTATTGCATATGCTTTGAATGAGGCTACCGTCATGGCTGAAACCGAACGACACGTCCGACTGTTCCGCAACGGCCGCAATCAAGCCTTGCGCATTCCCCGCGAGTTCGAGCTAGAGGGGGATGAGGCCGTCCTGCGCAAAGAGGGCGACCGCCTGATCATCGAACCGGTCCGCAAGGGCCGGCTGCTGGCAGTGCTGGCATCGCTAGAGCCATTGGAAGGACCCTTCCCCGACGTCGACGAAGACCTTGGACCTCTGGACGACGTGGAGCTATAGGACGTGTCGCTCCGCTACCTGCTGGATACGAACATCATCTCGGACTTGGTTCGACGTCCAGACGGAACTGTCGCCACTCGGATTGTTCACGTAGGCGAGGATTCAATCTGCACCAGCATCGTCGTGGCGGCGGAACTCCGCTACGGCGCAACGAAATCGAATTCGAAGCAGCTTTCCGAACGGGTCGGCCTGTTGTTATCTGCACTGGAGATCCTGCCGCTGGAACCGCCGGTAGATCAACGCTACGCAGAAGTACGTCACCACCTCGCGACGCAAGGCACGCCCATCGGCCCGAACGATCTGTTGATTGCGGCCCACGCACTAGCCGCTGACCTTACGCTCGTCACCGCCAACACGCGCGAATTCGAGCGCGTGCCGTCCCTGCGCGTCGATAACTGGTTACTCGCATGAACGAATGGCTCAGCCTGTGGCCGCTGCCGGCCCTGATACAAATTCCTGGCACCGAGACCCTATGCTCCGAGGTTTCGTATCAAGGTGTTAAACCAATCCGATTCGATGTCGAACGAACCCCAATGAGCTGGCAAGGCTACGCGCCGAAGTCGCGCGCCTGATCGCCCTGCTCGAATCCCATGGCATAGATTGGCGTCGCCCACCAACGCCCACGACTACATCAAATCCTCTATCATCCGAGCCGTCGAATCTCTCGGCAGCGGAAAAGGTCGCTCTGTATCGACGCCTGTTCCGGGGACGCACCGATGTGTATCCCGTGCGCTGGGAAAGCGCGACCACTGGCAGGTCAGGCTATGCCCCGGCGTGCGCCAATGAGTGGCGTCCCGGCATATGCGAGAAGCCACGGATCAAATGCGCCGCTTGCAGCAATCGTTCACTGATACCTGTATCGGATGCCGGCATCTACAGCCACCTTGCCGGCGAGAACACGATCGGCGTCTATCCTCTCCTGTCGGACGACACCTGCTATTTTCTAGCCGTCGACTTTGACAAGGCCGAATGGCGCGAAGAAGCCAAAGCCTTCGTTCAGTCCTGCCGTGAGTTGGATGTGCCTGTAGCACTGGAGATATCGCGCTCGGGCAACGGCGCGCACGCATGAATCTTCTTCTCGACTGCGGTACCGGCACGCGATGCCAGACGCTTGGGCACAGCCATCATCAGCCACACGTGCAACTGTACCCGGCAACTCAGCCTGACCTCGTACGACCGACTGTTTCCCAACCAGGACACTATGCCCAAGGGTGGTTTCGGTAACCTGATTGCCCTGCCCCTGCAAAAGAAACCCCGTGAAGCCGGCCACAGTGTTTTCGTCGATGACGACCTGGGTGTTTATCCCGACCAATGGGCCTTCCTCGCCACGATCAATCGGCATCGCCAACAGCCGAATGAAGGATTTCTTCGATCGCTGGATATTGTCGTGCCACACCGAGTTCGACGGCGACATTCTGCGGCGCGCGATCCGGGCGACCTTCGTTCGCCGCAAGACAGTGTTGCCTCCCGGTGTCCCCTTTGGCCTGACTGACGATTTCGCACGAGACACGCAGAAGCAGACGCAGTGGCGAGCATTTCTGGGAAAGAACACGCTCGAAGCGCTGGAACTTGAGGTGCTCGTGGCAGCGCTTCGGGATTTCCTGCTTCCTTCCATCGCCGCAGCGAAAGCTGACATCCACTTCCCGCAACTCTGGTCGGCTGGTGGCCCCTGGACTCCAACGACGAACTGAAACCGTTTCCCGTGTTGGGACGAAATAGATCCGGATAGCAGCTATCCGAGGTTCTCATTTCATCACACACATGCCGGGGGTATTTTCGGGGGCATTTCAGGCGTTTAGCAACGCACGTAATTGATTTACAAGGCAATGTGACTGTCGCCGTCTCCACCAGATAACTCCAGATAGGCCGTGATATATCACGGCTTTTTTCTTTCATAAAACCAGAAAGTTACGAGCTGCTTGCGGGGAACTTCGCGCAGTTCTCGAGCCGCGATCTTGCGTCACGTTCCTTGGCTAAAATCGCTGAGCCATGTGCTGGGCGAGATCACTGAGCCTCGTGTCGGAGGGTTTTCCAGCAGCAAGCGATCACCGGTGACCAGAATGCTTCCCGGGTAGGCGCTCAACAGGGCCCAAAGATGGTCATCGCCCCGGTCGGGCGCAGGAGAACCGGGCTTCGGTTCCCGCCAAATCGCGTTAGCCGTCAGTTCAACAAGCAGCTGATCAATCTGCGCTTCCGTCAAACCATGTAGCTTCACGAGCTTCGGTCTCAACAGCACCGAGCGATACTCGTCGAGAAGCGCTGGCGATAAAAGGAAGACCAGCGTCCCCGACAACATCGAGTCCAGAACCAACGCAACCGGGCTACGGCTCGAACCCGTGACCAGGCCAGCGACCACCACGTTGGTGTCAACGACGAAGACGAGTGAACTCATCGCTTACGCGCGGCACGTGTCTCCTCGACACCCAACTCCAATGCCGCATCCGCATCGAGCTGCGCTCGCTTGCGAGCCTGTGCGACCAACGCACGGGCGCTTGCCTGGCCCTGTATGCCGCGCAGGCGCAGGCTCTCCTCGATGATTGAGGCAATTGAACGACCCTGCCGCGCCGCCGTCTCTTTCAGGGCGCGGTGCAAATCGTCATTGAGAGTAACAGTCAAACGACTCATACCAAGTCTCTTTCGATTTCATCCGGCACAGCCTAGCACATAGACACCAATGCACCAAAACACCAAATTCAGTTTTGGGTACCCTAGGGCTCAGCAAGCTATCGCGGGATCAGGCGTACCAGTGCCAGATCCTCTCCTTTCCTAACAAATCTACGCGGGGGTATCTATGGGGGCATTTGTGGCATTTAGCAGAATAAAGTATTGATTTATAAGGTGATGTGACTGCCGCCGCCACACCAATTTTTGTAACGTAACCTACTGTTTTTACAACACTAATTTGAGTTTGATTTCCAATTCGGCACCAATTGCCCTGCAGGACACGAAATTTGAGGGTTTTCTTCGTCGGGCGCGGGCAAAATTCCTGACCTCAGCTCATCGAACCCTACGCAAGTCGAAATACCCCCAACGCGCGGCGCCCGCCTCGCGGTAAGGTAACATTCTGGGAACGTTCGCTTGCTCGCTTCCTTTCGAAATGCGCTGCCGAACTAAGGTGACTCAGCATTCGGAACGGCTTCTTCGTGGAGTCGACAAGCCAGCGGCGAACTGCACTGCAAAGCAGTGTGACGGTTCGTACCAGCGCCATTGACCACCCAGGAAGTTCTGGCATATGCTATTGCATATGCTTTGAATGAGGCTACCGTCATGGCTGAAACCGAACGACACGTCCGACTGTTCCGCAACGGCCGCAATCAAGCCTTGCGCATTCCCCGCGAGTTCGAGCTAGAGGGGGATGAGGCCGTCCTGCGCAAAGAGGGCGACCGCCTGATCATCGAACCGGTCCGCAAGGGCCGGCTGCTGGCAGTGCTGGCATCGCTAGAGCCATTGGAAGGACCCTTCCCCGACGTCGACGACGACCTTGCGCCTCTGGACGACGTGGAGCTATAGGACGTGTCGCTCCGCTACCTGCTGGATACGAACATCATCTCGGACTTGGTTCGACGTCCAGACGGAACTGTCGCCACTCGGATTGTTCACGTAGGCGAGGATTCAATCTGCACCAGCATCGTCGTGGCGGCGGAACTCCGCTACGGCGCAACGAAATCGAATTCGAAGCAGCTTTCCGAACGGGTCGGCCTGTTGTTATCTGCACTGGAGATCCTGCCGCTGGAACCGCCGGTAGATCAACGCTACGCAGAAGTACGTCACCACCTCGCGACGCAAGGCGCGCCCATCGGCCCGAACGATCTGTTGATTGCGGCCCACGCACTAGCCGCTGACCTTACGCTCGTCACCGCCAACACGCGCGAATTCGAGCGCGTGCCGTCCCTGCGCGTCGATAACTGGTTACTCGCATGAACGAATGGCTCAGCCTGTGGCCGCTGCCGGCCCTGATACAAATTCCTGGCACCGAGACCCTATGCTCCGAGGTTTCGTATCAAGGTGTTAAACCAATCCGATTCGATGTCGAACGAACCAAATGAGCTGGCAAGGCTACGCGCCGAAGTCGCGCGCCTGATCGCCCTGCTCGAATCCCATGGCATAGATTGGCGTCGCCCACCAACGCCCACGACTACATCAAATCCTCTATCATCCGAGCCGTCGAATCTCTCGGCAGCGGAAAAGGTCGCTCTGTATCGACGCCTGTTCCGGGGACGCACCGATGTGTATCCCGTGCGCTGGGAAAGCGCGACCACTGGCAGGTCAGGCTATGCCCCGGCGTGCGCCAATGAGTGGCGTCCCGGCATATGCGAGAAGCCACGGATCAAATGCGCCGCTTGCAGCAATCGTTCACTGATACCTGTATCGGATGCCGTCATCTACGGCCACCTTGCCGGCGAGAACACGATCGGCGTCTATCCTCTCCTGTCGGACGACACCTGCTATTTTCTAGCCGTCGACTTTGACAAGGCCGAATGGCGCGAAGAAGCCAAAGCCTTCGTTCAGTCCTGCCGTGAGTTGGATGTGCCTGTAGCACTGGAGATATCGCGCTCGGGCAACGGCGCGCACGCATGGATCTTCTTCTCGACTGCGGTACCGGCACGCGATGCCAGACGCTTGGGCACAGCCATCATCAGCCACACGTGCAACTGTACCCGGCAACTCAGCCTGACCTCGTACGACCGACTGTTTCCCAACCAGGACACTATGCCCAAGGGTGGTTTCGGTAACCTGATTGCCCTGCCCCTGCAAAAGAAACCCCGTGAAGCCGGCGACAGTGTTTTCGTCGATGACGACCTGGGTGTTTATCCCGACCAATGGGCCTTCCTCGCCACGATCGAGCCGGACACTAACGACGGCTGCGAGGCGAGCGAATGGAAGCGCACGTGAAAAGAAAAATAGCGTCAAACACAACACATACCCAATATCGATTGCCGCCAAGGCAAGCGCAAATGTGCCCAGCGGCGATGTTTCGTAACTTAATACGCTGGCCAATATAAATAAGACAATGTGCCATCCGTACCAGGTAGAGTGGTCAAAAATCACGCTTTGTGGGAGCGGATGTAATCATAGTCGTCAAGCTACTGTAGCAACTGCGAAGTAGCATGACTAAACGTTCGATCGCGCGCAAACGGTTTTTCTTCACCACGGGTTCGTGTCGCGGCATCGTTTCCGCCAAGTTTACGTTGCGATTACCCGCCTACGATGTAGATGAAACCACTACGCCTATATTCGATTGCGACGGTGATCAGATAAATGACACGTTGTTTCCGGAGGTCGACAAAGTATTTTTTTATGACGAGGAGTTGGGACAGTTCCCGCGGCGCCGACGGTGTATGGCATGCCCAATCATTTACGTTGGACATTGGAAAATTGAAATTCCCGTCTGCCCCAGGTGGCACAGCCATTAATACCCTAAGAGTGGAAGTCGACACGGCAAATAAAGCTCTTTACCAGATCAAGCTTTGCCTTGTGAGCAAGCGGTCGCTGGTACGCCCGACTCTGGATGGGTTCTGCGACCTTGCTGATGGCGATATATGCCATGCTCAATCCAGACTCGCGCTCCGACTGCTTCATCTCGACGAAGTCGTATGGGAAGTCTTTGCAGAACTTGTGAAAGCCGGAGAACTGACCCACCTGCTGAGTGAACCGAAAGCCGTCAGGTGTCAGTCGCGAACGCCGGGGATGGTAAAGGTCCGCAAACAATATGAACCACTCACTTCCAGAGAAGGTGACGGCCTCGAACACATCGATCGTGTCGACGGCACCGATCCGATGGAAAAGGATTCTCTCCCCGCGCGCGGTCTCCAGCTTTGAAAGGTAGGCCAGCTGGCCAATGGGGCCATTTACTGGGATCGGATTCGATTCAGAGAAGCCAAACGGTCCAGTGCCATCCGGGTCGCGATCGTACGCAGGCCGAGATTGAATCATCGCCTTCATGGCGGGATGGATCATGTCGAGTTGGAATTGAGAGCTTTTCTAGCAGAGTGATGGCACCTTCAGCGGCGAGCACAGGCTCTTTGCGGGCGACCTGCTTGATCTCGGCGAGAGCTTCCTTGATCCGCTGCACCGGCGTGTCGGATCGCCAGCCGAACGCATGTCGACGGAAACGGGACGCGAATTGCCACTTGTGGGTGGTCACCGATGACGCTCTGACGCAGACATGAACTCCAAACGATTCCTCAGATGATGGCTTCCAGCCCCTTGCGCTCGATCAGATTCAGCAACTTCAGAGAGGGGCCGCTCGGTTTCTTGTCGCCGACTTCCCACTTCTGCACGGTGGACAAGCTGGTATTCAGCACGGCGGCAAACACGGCCTGGCTCACATGCGCTTGTTCGCGCAGGGACTTGATCTCCTGTGGTGCCATCTCGTGGACATCAAGATGGCACAGAGCATCGAACTCACCCATACGCCGCTTGCTGATCAAGCCAGCTCCGTGCAACCCACGGACAGTTTCATGCATTTCGTCCAGAATGCGGTTTTTACGCTTTGTCGTTGCCATTACACCCCTCCACAATTTCTCCGGCCGTCAGAACGGTCGCCAGTTGTCGGTCATCGAACCCCAGTAGTTCCTTCGCCACCTCTTGAAACACTTTCAGTTCGTCCTTCTCGATATTGGCGCGTTCGTTCTTGCCAAATCCGTAGAGAAAGAACCAGCGGTCCGCCATCTTGGTTGCCACGATGGTCATCGCTCCGCCGCGCTTTCCCTGCCCGGACAGCGCAACCCGCTTTTTCACCACATGGCCGCCCAGGTCTGCATCGACGAGTCCTTGGGCCATCTCGGACACGGCTTCGCATAGGGCATCGTCTGTCAGGCCCGCTTTTCGCATCCAGCGGGTGAAGGTTCGGGTTCTGAACACTCTTCTCATCGCATACCCATACCACCAAGTGCAATATATTGGCGATCAAGTTTCCTGCCCGCGGCGCCGGAATGGACGCCAACCTAAAGCGGTTGGAGTTGACCGTACCCCTGACTTCGGTCCAGTTCGTTGGAGAGAATTTCATCATATCAGGCGTCCTGAACGCCGACTCCGAGTCGTCCGCCTGAAAACGCTTGACCACTGGAGCCGTCGTATCCAAACACGAAGCTTCCACCTATGCCGGCGTACAGGGAAACCGATACTGACCAAAGACCCAGCGGATCATTGCCGTTCACTGGGTCGTTGAGGACATAGCCATACAGGTTTGCATCGCCCCCCCGGAGCCGGATGGGATCCTTCGCAGCCCACCTCCCGCTGCGACTGTCGTAATCCCGAGCCCCGAACCGCACTAGCTTCGTGTCGGCGTCATATACCCCACCCGCAAATCCAAACGGCTGAAACCCCGGATCGGTGTCCGCCATCGAGTTCCGCTACTGGATTCAGCTGATCCTTGTACAGAAATCCCTGAACCAGCTCACCGTTGATTTTTTTCCCGATACGGCGGTTGTTCGGATCGATTACATAATCGATCCGCGCGCCGTCCGGACGTGTCACCTGCCGAAGGTTACCCAGCGCATCATAGACGTAATGGGTAGTGCCCGTACTTTCAGTCTTGGTCGCCAATTGGGTGTAAATGGGCGTCTTAATGGATGCACATGGGAAATGGGTGTAAATGGGTGTAGTATTGGTTCATGCTGCGAACCGACACCATCCAGATCACCCCGGAGATCCTGAGCCTCATCGCCAGGATTGACGAGTTCAAAGGCGCTTGGCGCGCCTTGGGCGCGCTCGCGCCCGATCGCCTGTCGGCGCTGCGTCGAGTGGCCACCATCGAGAGCATCGGCTCCTCTACCCGCATCGAGGGCAGCAAGCTGTCCGACCGGGAGGTGGAGCTGCTCCTGTCGAACCTGGAGATCAAGTCCTTCGCCAGCCGCGACGAGCAGGAAGTGGCCGGCTACGCCGAGCTGATGGACCTGGTGTTCTCCTCCTGGCAGGACATCCCGTTCACTGAGAACCACATCAAACAGTTGCACCAGATCCTGCTACGTTACAGCGAGAAGGACACCTGGCATCGCGGCAGCTACAAGACCAACTCGAACAGCGTTGCCGCCTTCGACGAAACCGGCGCGCAGATCGGTATCGTGTTCCAGACTGCGTCGCCCTTCGATACGCCCCGCCTGATGACGGAGCTGGTCGCCTGGGTGAACCAGGAGCGCGAGACGGCCCGCTTGCATCCGCTGCTGATCATTGCCCTGTGCATCGTCGTGTTCTTGGAGATCCATCCCTTTCAGGACGGCAACGGGCGACTCTCCCGGGTGCTGACCACGCTCCTGCTCCTCCAGGCCGGTTACGCCTACGTGCCTTACAGCTCGCTGGAAAGCGTGATCGAACAGAGCAAGGAGGCGTACTACCTGGCGCTCCGGCAGACGCAGGGCACAATCCGCACGGAGGCACCGAATTGGCAGCCGTGGCTGGTTTTCTTCCTGCGCTCTCTGTCCGAGCAGGTTCGGCGCCTCGAAAAGAAGGTCGAGCGCGAGAAGATCGTGCTTGCGGCCATGCCCGAACTGCAGCTACAGATCGTCGAGTTCGCCCGCGAGCATGGCCGCGTCACCATCGGCGAGACCATCAAACTAACCGGGGCCAGCCGCAACACGCTGAAGCAGCATTTCCGATCACTGGTCGAACGCGGCACGCTTGATCAGCACGGCAGTGGTCGGGGAGTCTGGTACGGCCTGCGCTGAGGACTGCGGGACGCGGGTTCGATTCCCGTTTCGGGAATTGAACCGGCCCCGGCAAGCAGACGAGGTTGAGGTCCATTCCCGGCGACCAATCAGCGCAAAAAACCTGCTTGAATGTCCGCAGATTCGCCTGTCAACCCCCGCTTTTCGCACCAGTACGCAGGGCTTCGCAACTTGCCAGAACGCCGGTATCGCGTATTTTCAATAGTCGTTTGAGGCGGGGGACCATCCCACCACCAACGCCCAAAGCCTGGATCGTCTCCAGGCTTTCTTTTTGCGCGAACTTCTGCGTCGCGCGGGGTTCCGGGCTGGGCAATGTCGGTGCCGCAAGCCCGTGCCACCAGCATGGGACTTTCGAACTGGCCACGTGCGGCCGGGCTGGTGCTCTCCCTGTCCGGGCGGTTGGATGAGCGCGGAGAGACGCGTCTACGCGCCCTGCGCGCGCCTCATTTCGGTTCGGTCGGCGGGCGCGCTCCGGTGCCGCTGATGTTGCTGACGTAAGCAAATCCCTGCATCTGTTTTTTTGCGAGCTGCAGTATCCCGGCGGGCACCAATTTCATGAACGGATACAAGTCGTCCGCCGACTGCTCCAACGCCGCGAGAGAATTGTTGCAGACAACGAATTCGACGCCTTGCTCATGAAGTTCCTTCATCAGCGGTGCGTAGCCGGCGCCTTCGGTGGCGAACTGGCTGGCCGGGAGCACCGCTTTGCCGTATAGCACGATCTGGATTTTATAGGCGATGTTCCGCGGCTTTAGGTATTTGATGGAGTACGCTGCGTTGGTCAGGGACTCGCGCATCTGATCGCCCGGGTCGGACACGCCGAACACGATTTTGACCGGCTGATGTTGCGCGAAGAAATCTCCGTAGCCAGCCCCCTTGGGCACCGGAATATTCGGCACATTGGGAAACTCTGGACCGCTATCTTCCGCGGCCCCCGCGGGCGCGAATGCGATGTTCGCCAGTAAAACCGGCCCCAATATGAACCTCGTTGCCCAACTCATATTCGATTCTCCTCATTGCGATGCGCGCCGGCGTTCATTCGGCTGGATCGTACCATGATGGCATCAGGCACGCGCCGACGTCAGCCCCGCGCTTGGCCCTCCGAACCGAGAAAACCTGCGATTCAATATTATATCCGGCCGCACCAATTCAAAACGACAGGTCGAATGCCAAGCGCGAGCAGGCCCGGGTGCGACCGGCACCCCGTCGTCAATGACTGCGCGGCGGACCGCTCAAATCATCCGCACCTCTCCGTTCCGCCTCGATGGGCCAACCCCTGCCGCAGCGATCACGGATAAGTCTGGCGCGTCGGCATGATCAGCATTTCTTGGACGTTGACATTCGGCGGTTGGGCGAATGCGTGCACCAGCGCCGCGGCTATATCCTCGCCATGCAAAGCTTCCAGCTTGTCGCGGCGTTCGCGCATCGCGTCTTCGGATACGTTGTGCCCCCACTGGGTATAAACTGCGCCGGGCTCGATCAACGATACGCGAATGCCTTCCGGACCCAACTCTTTGCGAAGTGCGTCGTGTAATCCCACGACCGCGAACTTGGTTGCGTTATACACGGCCCACCCCTCGATTCCGTGGCGGCCACCGACGCTCGAAACCGTACTGATCATTGCACCGGGACGATTACGTAACAGCGGTATCGCCGCCCGCGTACAGAACAACACCCCATACAGGTTGGCATCGATGGTGGCGCGCCATTCGCCGGTATCGCCCTTTTCGAATGGGCCTGCATAACCGACGCCTGCGTTGTTGAACAACAGGTCGAGACCGCCCCATTCCTGCTTCACTCGATCGAACAGGTCGCTCACTTGCTGTTCGTTCCCGACGTCCGTCGGAGCGACCATGCATCCATCACCCAGCTTCGCAGCCAGTGCTTCGAGTTTGTCGACACTGCGAGCGGCCAACGCCACCCGCACACCTTCGCCGTGTAACGCATTGGCTGCGGCCATGCCGATGCCGCTCGACGCTCCTGTGATGACGGCGCACTTGCCCGACAGATTCTGCAATTGCATTGTGATTCTCCAATTTCGATATTGTCAGATAGCGCGCAGTATGGGCGACAATGTCGGGCACGGTGCAAGCTGGCCCCGCACCGTCAGCTCATGGGACGCCCGGCGGGCCACGGTGCAGAGCTTTTCAGCCCGCGCTCATTGTTTTCGGACCACGCTTATACTGCCGTCCCGTTCCATGTACGCGGTCATGACCTCCTGCACCTGGGCGATCCCCTTGCTTCTCAGGGCTTCCGCCAAGTCGCCCTCGCTGAACCCGTGGCGTCGCATAACCTGCCAGTCTATTTTTCCATCTTGAACGAGTCGGGTGGGGCGCCCCTTCACCAACCAGCCGATTGGCTTGAAGTGAAACGCGATCCTCATAATCACCCAATAAACCAAAACCAGGCCGGCGGTAGCGGCAAGGGTCGCTGCGAAAGGCGCGTTCCCGGTCAGTGCACGACTGAGGTTCGAACCGATCAATACTGCCAAAATGATGTCGATCGGAGCGCCCTTGTTGAAAACCCGGCGCCCCGCTATGCGCAGCACCGCCAGCCCGAACAGGAAAACAAGCACCCCACGGACGGTCATCTGCCACCAAGCGATGTCCGCGCCCTTTTGGCCTATATATGCGTGCAAACTCGTCCAATCCATGGAGACCCTTCAGCCGCGCGGCGTTGCGAACCGGCCCGTTCTGATGCCACTCATCTTAGAACACGTATCGGATCCGGCTGACGGACAAATGATGCCGAATCCCGTCAACAGCGTGCGGTAAAGTGTTCTGCGACACCTAGACTGCCGATATGCCGATCCCTGCACAGTCGTCCCTCGTCGTTCCGGATACGCCTCGTATTCCATGAACGAATCCTCACTCACACCGCTGATTCTGATCGGCGTATTCGGCATTGGCGCACAATGGCTGGCCTGGAGACTGCGTATCCCGGCTATTTTGCTGTTGATCGTGGCCGGACTTGCCGCTGGCCCCCTCACCGGTTTGATCCAGCCCAGCGAACGGTTCGGATCCATGCTGCAACCGGTGATCAACCTCGGCGTAGCGCTGATACTGTTCGAGGGCGGGCTAAATCTGCGCTGGTCCGAATACCGTGAAGCCGGCGTGCAAGTAATGCGGCTGGTGACGGTCGGGCTGCTCATCACTTGGCTGCTGGCGAGCGTAGCAGCACACTACATTGTCGGACTATCGCCGCCGGTCTCTATGCTGTTCGGTGCGATCACCGTTGTGACCGGGCCCACCGTGATCGCGCCCCTGCTGCGACACGCACGTTTGCGACGACATACGGCCGCATTGTTGAAATGGGAAGGCATCATCAACGATCCGGTAGGCGCGCTACTGGCGGTACTGGTGTTCGAATACTACGCCGTCACTGCAGAATCGCCGGAACTATGGCCGGCCATCGTACGACTCGGTCTCGCCTTCGGCGCCGCCACGGTGATTGGTACGAGCACGGCGTACGCCATGGGTTGGGCCTTTCGAAGCGGCCGCATTCCCGAGTTCCTCAAATCGCCTGCCATGCTGGCGCTTGTGGTGGGAGTGTACGGCCTCGCCAATCAGGTTCAAGCCGAAGCCGGGCTATTGGCGGTCACCATAATGGGGTTGGTGTTCGCCAACTTGAAGCTGGCTGACATCGACGAACTACGCCGATTCACTGAATACCTCAGCGTCCTGCTGCTATCGGCGATATTCATACTGCTGACCGCGGACCTGCCGCTCGATCTGTTGGGTCGTCTCGACTGGCGCAGTGCTGCCCTGATCGGCGTGATCATCTTTTTGATCCGACCGGTTGCGGTGTATCTCGCCACGATCGGCACGCACATGGAATGGCGTGAACTGGCGTTGATAGGCTGGATAGCCCCGCGCGGCATCGTGGCCGCAGCCATGGCGGGCGTGTTCGGACCGCGGCTCGTCGGCCAGCAATTCCCAGGCGCGGAACAGCTGCTGCCCCTGGTGTTCGGTCTGGTATTGGCCACGGTCGCTTTGCACGGCCTCAGCATCCGCCGTCTCGCGAGCCGCCTGGACCTGGGCGCCGGAAATCCCCACGGGATTTTGATTGTCGGCGCAACACCCTGGTCAGTGGATTTGGCGCAGATGCTGCAACAACTCGACGTACCGACCGTTGTTAGCGACGCCTCCTGGCATCATCTACGCAAGGCGCACATGTCGGGCGTACGGGTGCATCATGGGCAGGTCTTGTCGGAACGAGCCGAGGAAACGCTGGAGTTGCATGAACTCAGTCATCTGCTCGCCATGACCGCGAACGACGCCTATAACGCTTTGGTATGCGGACGCTTTGCACCGTTGTTTGGCCGCACTCGGGTATATCAGCTTGCTGTCGCGGGCGGCGACGAAGACGACGCGGAACTGATGGCGCCGGGCGCACGAGGTAACTTCGCCTTCGACGAGAAGACGACTTATGAAGACTTTGCCCAAGCCTATTATCGCGGTTCGCGATTTCGCAAGACCGAATTAACAGACGCCTACGATTATGATGCCTATCAGCGAGATGCCAGCGATGACACGATCACCATACTGCGCCTGAGTGCCAAAGGCGAGTTGAGCATCTATCCGTTATCTGAACGGGATCGGCCCGAACCCGGAGATATCATCGTCAGCTTTCAGTCGACGTAGGCTCTCGACCGCCAAGCGGATCAAACCGCAATACCGCGTAGCAACGTCATGTTTCGTTGTCATTGCGCGCTTTCTTGTCGGAGGAAAGCCCCGGCATGGAGCCGGGGCGTAACAGCCTACTGACTCTGCATCATCGACCCATTTCCCTTTCCGCCGCTTTTCGGTCCGGAGCTTTGATCCCCCGCGGAACCGGCGGGCCCGCCGCGACCGCAGTGCTGAATCTGCTGTCGCTGCTCATCGGTCAGCAGGTCCATAATCTGATTATGGGCCTGTACATGCGCCTCGATCATCTGTTGGCGCAACTGGCTCACCTGCGAATACAGCGTTCCGATTTCATTCGGATCAGGCTTTTCCGTGGCATAAGCGTCCCGCAGCTTGTTATACACATCCATCATTTTGCCCATCACGTTCCAGTGCTCTTTGCGCAGCTGATCGTTGAGGTCCCTCAACTTGGTTCGTTGGGTTTCGGATAGGTTCATTCCCTGACCCGTGCCGTAACCAGAACAGCCGCCGTAGCCACCCATCATGCCGGGACCCATCATACCCGGGCCCATGCCGTAACCGCCGCCGTAGCCGCCCATCATGCCGGGACCCATCATCCCGGAGCCCATGCCGTAACCGCCTCCGTAACCGCCCATCATGCCGGGACCCATCATCCCGGAGCCCATGCCGTAACCGCCTCCGTAACCGCCCATCATGCCGGGGCCCATGCCACCGCCGCCGTAACCGCCCATCATGCCGGGGCCCATACCGTAACCGCCGTCATAGCCGCCCATGCCGGGACCCATCATACCCGGGCCCGTGCCGTAACCGCCGCCGTAGCCACCCATCATGCCGGGGCCCATACCGCCGCCGCCGTAGCCACCCATCATGCCGGGGCCCATGCCGTAACCGCCGCCGTAGCCGCCCATGCCGGGGCCCATGCCGTAGTAGCCTCTTTGATCCGCATCGTTCTGGGACTCCTGTGCATGGGCCGAAACCACAACACCCGTCCCGAGCACCAAGGCCAATACAATTGCGGTTTGTTTCCTCACGTAGATCGACATCGCTATCTCCTTTCGGTTTCTGGTTCGCTCAATGCTCATGCTTAAGCAGCATGAACATTCCTTCGTTCTCTATAGCCATTCCCATCTCTCACTTGGAGCATATCCTGATCGTGTGACGTATCCACGAGGCTCGATCAGCTCGCCGCGGACCACGTGTGTCGCGTATGCGGCCCGATAACCCGATTTTTTGACACTCGATTGATGACATCGTGCACCACCACATCGAACGCGGTGGTCGTGGTGCCTGCTTCCTCATAACCGCGCATGTGCAGATCCTGATGGTTTGTGCGCCGAAAAGTGAGGCAGTGAATCCACCAGGGAAATCGTGAGAGGCAAACACGACCGGTTTGCGCGTGGTGAATAATATCGACCACCACGGCCGGCGCTCCGGTTGGCCCAGGCGTTGACACGGAAGATATCCCTCCGCAGTTTGCCCATGGTCCGAGGTCGCGTTCCCATCGGCCCGTCCAGGCGCCGGAACGTCTAAAGCGTAGGTGCGAAATTCCGGAGATTCCAGGTGCTGCGGCAGCAAGCCGAAGCTCACGCGGGAATTAGTTCCCACCGCGAGTCCCCTGGTGCGAAGACGGCGAGTTCGGCATGCAAAGTGCCTTGCTCATAGAACCGCTATCACCGGATTGAGAAACGTCTGTATGGCAAAAGGCTGCGAGCGGTACGGTATCCGCCTTTTTAGATCGAGGAGGTTCAGCAAACGATCCAAATGCGCTTAGATGCAATGCAGTGCGGCGCCGCGCCGACTGAGTCAGCAAACGCGGCTCCAAGTTCTCGATCCATAACGGTTCCCGGAACGCCGGATCGTCGGGCAGATTATTTGTCGGACGCGCGATTTCCCGCACGCGACCAGGCATTGAGAACACCCGCGTCCGTTCCGAAGGGATCTGCGGTTTGTTTCTCAGTTCATCGGGCATCTTGGAAACGACCTGTAAGCGTCTGCCAGACGCACATAGCACCAACCCGGTAGCCGATAAACCCGGCGTTGCAATGCTGATGGAGGCCGATTTGGGCTGAAGGCCGAAATCCGTTATACTAAGCATCGTAATTTGCTAATTTCATCGTGGAAACCATTTTTTCGCGTCCAGAAACGCGAGGACAACACGATTTCAAGATCGGCTGACTACCGCCGTCAGCCGGAGGCGGTTTACGCCGCCCGACTAAGGCTGTGATCTCTCCGTCGCATCGCAGTCATCAACCGAAATACGAATACAGATCGTGGACTACCACCATTGCCACCGCGATTGCGCTCAATGGTGCAGCGCTCGGACGTGCACTGCCGGGCCCACGAGACACTTGCGATCCAGTACGTACACGGATTTGCGCGCGGAGCCCGTACCGAACTCAGGGTTAGAGAGCAGTGCGCCATCCGCTCGCGCAATCACTTAAATCTGCGCTACTGCACTTTCGTCCGATCAGCTCACCGGCAGATCGAAACCGGGTTCCGGCATTTCCGCGAACCGAAATACAACAGCTCAGGGAGTCACTATGTCCACAGCATCAGATGCAACGCTTCAGCAATCTTTTGGTTCGGATCCCGTCAAAGTGCGTGAAACCGATCATTATCAGCATGAATACGTCGAGTCTTTCGTGGACAAATGGGACGAATTGATCGATTGGGACTCTCGCGCGGAAAGCGAGGGCACCTTCTTTATCGATATTCTCAAGGACCGCGGTGTAAAACGGATCTTGGACGTCGCCACGGGTACAGGCTTTCACTCGGTGCGCCTCATCGAAGCCGGATTTGATGTGGTCAGTGCCGACGGCAGCCCAGAGATGCTCGTCAAAGCATTCGAAAACGGCCGCAAGCGCGGACACATCCTGCGCACGGTCCAGGCGGATTGGCGCTGGCTCAATCGCGATGTACATGGGGTGTTCGATGCCGTGATCTGCCTCGGAAACTCGTTTACGCATTTGTTCTCGGAACACGATCGCCGCAAGACACTGGCGGAATTCTACGCAGCGCTGCGCCACGACGGTATATTGTTGCTCGATCAACGCAATTACGATTCGATTCTCGACCACGGATTCAGCTCGAAACACAAATATTATTATTGCGGCGATAACGTCAGCGCCGAACCAGAGCACATGGACGATGGCTTGGCACGCTTCAAATATTCGTTTCCAGATGGCTCTGAGTTCCATCTGAATATGTTCCCTCTGCGCAAGGACTACACCCGCCGGCTGATGCAGGAAGTGGGGTTCCAGCACATCGAAACCTACGGAGACTTCAAGGAAACGTACAAAGAAACCGAACCCGATTTCTTTGTCCACGTGGCTGAAAAGCTCTATGAGACCGACCAAGACGAGGGCGACTCCAAATGAGCAGCGATTACTCCAGTGCGGTAAACACCGCTCGCGACTATTACGACAGCGATGACGCCGACAATTTCTACTATACGATCTGGGGCGGCGAAGACATACATGTCGGACTGTATAAATCCGACGTGGAGCCCATATCCGATGCCAGCCGGCGCACCGTGGAGCGCCTGGCCACCCGCCTTTCCAACCTGAGCGAGAACAGTCGGGTGCTCGATATCGGTGCTGGTTATGGTGGAGCGGCGCGGTATTTGGCTAAAACCTATGGCTGCCAAGTGGTAGCACTTAATCTGAGTTCGGTGGAAAACGAGCGTGATCGGGAAATGAATCGGACGCAGGGCCTGGATCACTTGATCGAAGTGGTCGACGGCAGCTTTGAATCGCTGCCGTATCCTGACGCGAGCTTCGACGCCGTGTGGTCGCAAGACGCGATTTTACACAGCGGCGATCGCCCGCAGGTTCTGCGCGAGGTCGTACGGGTGCTCAAACCGGGTGGCGCGTTCGTATTCACCGATCCCATGCAGGCGGACGATTGTCCAGATGGCGTGTTGCAGCCGATTTTGGATCGCATTCACCTGCAGACCTTGGGGTCTCCCGGGTTTTACAAGAGTGAGCTCGAATCCCTCGGCATGAAAGACCTTGGTTACGAGGATCATCGGGAGCAATTGGTCAATCATTATGGGCGCGTGCTACGGGAGACCGAGCAACGCGAAGCGGACCTTTCCAAGGTCGTGAGCAAAGACTACATCGCACGGATGAAAAAAGGTCTCGCGCACTGGGTCAAAGGCGGCAAGGACGGCCATCTCGCCTGGGGCATCTTTCATTTTCGAAAACCTTGAAACCGCCAGGGACGATTCGCCTCTTTCAGCCAAGCAATCAAGAACGCGAGAGCTGAGGTCGGCATAAAAAAGCCTTCGATCCATCAGATCGAAGGCTTTTTTTATTGCTTAGGCTTTTCGCTACCGGGCTTGTGCGGCGCGAACCTCGTCGCTGCGATTGATTTCCGACAAATTCAGATTACGCCATAGCGCCAGCGTGGCTTTTGATTGATTCATGGTATAGAAATGCAGACCAGGTGCGCCGGCCGACAAGAGCCGTTCGCACAGGTCGGTTACCACGTCTTCGCCGAATGCGCGAATCGATTCACGATCGTCGCGAAACCCTTCCAGGCGCTTTCCGATCCATCGAGGAATCTCTGCCCCGCACATGCTCGAAAAGCGTGCCAATTGGCTGTAATTGGTAATTGGCATGACCCCGGGAACGATCGGTAGTGTTATACCGCGCGCTTCACAGTCATCGACGAAGCGATAATAGGCGTCGGCGTTGAAGAAATACTGGGTAATCGCGCCGTTCGCCCCAGCTTCCACCTTCCGCCTGAAGTTGTTCAGGTCATCCTCCGCGCTCTTGGCCTGCGGGTGCACCTCGGGGTACGCGGCAACTTCCAGGTGGAAAGAGTCGCCGGTGGTCTCGCGGATATAAGCCACCAATTCATTTGCGTACCGCAACTCCGCCGGACCGCGCATTCCCGACGGCATGTCTCCGCGCAAGGCAACGATTCGCTTGATGCCGGCTTCGCGATAACGGTCCAGCAGATCGGAAATGCTTTTCCGGGTCGAGCCGATGCACGACAGGTGTGCAGCGGCGTCGTATCCCGCCTGCTTGATCCCGACCACGGTGTCGTACGTGCCCTGTTGCGTACTGCCGCCGGCTCCGAAGGTCACCGAAAAATACAACGGCTTGAGCGCGCCTAGCTTGTCTCGCACCGCGTTCAGCTTGTCAGCGGCATCGGGGCTCTTTGGAGGGAATAGTTCGAAAGAAAATGTTCTAGGGTATTGGTTTTGGGATTTCACGTGCGTTCGTCCCTTTGGTTGTGGTTTTGGCCAACATCCTCGGCGGCCATCCCCCTCGCTCCAGATCGCGTCCGTCTCGGTCGCACAGACGAGCCTGAAGCCTGCCGCGTCTGGACGAAGTGTTTGGAAGGTCTTGCGGTATTGAGTATAACTCGCCCTAGCAACGGCTCTGAGCAATCGTCCGCGGTACGGGCAGCCGAGACGTATTTAACGGCTCGTACACTTAAACCGGATGCGTCCCGACGGCGCGTTCGCCGCCGGAACGTTCCGTTATTCTTTTATTAGTAGCGGTAATGCTCAGGCTTGTAGGGACCGTTGACGTCCAGTCCCAGGTACTCGGCCTGAGCTGGGGTCAGCGGGGTCAGATCGGCACCGATCTTGGTCAGGTGCAAGCGGGCCACCTGCTCATCGAGGTGCTTGGGCAGCACGTAGACTTTCTTCTCGTATTTGTCCGGATGGTTCCACAGCTCGATCTGGGCCATCACCTGGTTGGTGAACGAGGCCGACATCACGAAGCTCGGGTGCCCGGTGGCGCAACCCAAGTTCACCAACCGGCCTTCGGCCAGGACGATCAGCTTCTTGCCGTCGGGGAACACCACGTGGTCCACCTGGGGCTTGATGTTCTGCCACTCGTACTTGCGCAACCCCGCAATATCGATCTCGGAGTCGAAGTGGCCGATGTTGCAGACAATGGCTTCGTTCTTCATCGCCTGCATGTGGGCATGGGTGATCACGTCGATGTTGCCGGTGGTGGTGACGAAGATATCGCCCAGCGCCGCCGCCTGATCCATGTTCACCACCCGGTAGCCTTCCATCGCCGCCTGCAGGGCGCAGATCGGATCGATCTCGGTCACCCAAACGGTCGCACCCATGCCGCGGAACGCCTGCGCACAGCCTTTGCCCACATCGCCGTAGCCGCACACCACGGTGATCTTGCCCGCGATCATTACATCGGTGGCCCGCTTGATACCGTCGATCAGCGACTCGCGACAGCCATACAGGTTGTCGAACTTGGACTTGGTCACCGAGTCATTGACGTTGATCGCAGGACACGCCAGGGTGCCCTTTTTCATCATCTCGTACAAACGATGCACGCCGGTGGTGGTCTCCTCCGAAAGCCCCTTGACCTCTTTCAGCAGCTCCGGATACTTGTCGTGCATCAGCAGGGTCAGATCCCCGCCATCGTCGAGAATCATGTTCGGGCGCCAGTTGTCGGGCCCGAAAATGGTCTGCTCGATGCACCACCAGAACTCCTCCTCGGTCTCGCCCTTCCAGGCGAACACCGGCACCCCGGCCGCGGCCATGGCAGACGCGGCCTGGTCCTGGGTGGAGAAGATGTTGCACGAGCTCCAGCGGACTTCGGCACCCAGATCGATCAGGGTCTCGATCAGTACCGCGGTCTGGATGGTCATGTGCAGGCAGCCGGCAATGCGCGCGCCCTTCAACGGCGCCTTGCCCTTGTACTCCTCGCGCAGCGCCATCAGGCCGGGCATCTCGCTCTCGGCGATCTCGACTTCTTTGCGGCCCCAATCGGCCAGGGATATGTCGGCGACTTTGTAGTCGGGAGTCAGATTCTTTACAGGCTGTGTGCTACTCATATTCAAAAAGCTCCTTTAAATTTTGCATGCTGGACGGAAGGTTCAACTCGCGGCGCGCAACCCTGCGGCATCGCGAAGCGAATCTGCCTTATCAGTGCGCTCCCAGCTGATTTCGTCTTCAGTGCGGCCGAAATGGCCATATGCCGCGGTCTGGCGGTAGATCGGGCGCAACAGATCCAACATTTGCACCATGCCGCGCGGACGCAGATCGAAATGCTCGCGCACCAACTCGACCAGGCGGTCTTCGCTGACACTGCCGGTGCCGAAAGTCTCAACGCGGATGGAAGTGGGCTCGGCGACACCGATCGCGTAGGACACCTGCACTTCGCAGCGTTCCGCAAGGCCGGCAGCGACAATGTTCTTGGCCACATAACGGGCGGCGTAGGCAGCGGAACGGTCGACCTTGGAAGGGTCTTTGCCGGAGAACGCACCGCCACCGTGACGACCCATGCCGCCATAGGTGTCGACAATGATCTTGCGGCCTGTCAGACCGCAGTCACCAACCGGGCCGCCAATGACGAAACGGCCGGTGGGATTGATGTGGAACTTGGTGTTCTTGCTGATCCACTCAGCGGGCAGGACCGGTTTGATGACTTCGTCCATCACCGCTTCCTGCAATGTCTTCAGGTCGACGTCGGGCGAATGTTGCGTGGAAAGTACGACGGCATCGATGCCGATCGGTTTGTTGCCGTCATACGCGAATGTCACCTGGCTCTTGGCATCCGGACGCAGCCAAGGCAGCGAACCGTTCTTGCGAACGTGCGCTTGGCGCGCAACCAGGCGATGAGCGTAGGTAATCGGCGCCGGCATCAACACATCGGTCTCATTGCTGGCATAACCGAACATCAAACCTTGGTCGCCCGCGCCCTGCTCCTTCTCATCGCCTTCATCCACACCCATCGCGATATCCGGGGACTGTTTATCGATCGAAGCCAGGACTGCGCAGGTTTCCCAATCGAAGCCCATCTGCGAGCTGTTGTAGCCGATTTCCTTGACTGTATTGCGCGCGCACTCAGCATAATCGACCTGGGCGGAGGTCGTGATTTCGCCGGACAACACGATCATGCCGGTATTGATCAGCGTTTCGCAGGCAACACGAGCCTTCGGGTCCTGAGTCAGGATTGCATCGAGAATGGAATCGGAGATCTGGTCTGCGACTTTATCCGGATGACCTTCGGATACCGACTCGGAAGTAAACAAGCTCTTGTTCGTCATGGGCTCTCCTCATGTTCAGCGTCCCGTTCGTCAGGGACAACGTGCCGACCGAACGGCACTGCAGTGAAGTAAATCACGCGGTTCAGGCCATGCCGTTCGGTCGGCACAGCGCCACTGTGTATATCGTTCGTCGACTGCGTCGGCGATCTGCGCTTATCGATCAGCTTTCAGTACTGTGCTCGCGGTCCATTCGGCCCGACCGCTTGCTGCGAATCGTTATTCTTGAATTGTCGCGGCGCTACCGGCAAACGTAGCAATGGCGGACGACGCGAAGCGTTCGCCGTTTGGTTGCAATTGCACCAGGCGGACCGAGCACCGGAATGGCATTCATCAACGGCGTGGGCGCCTTGTGCGTTATGCCGTTCGCTTTCCAGGCCATTCTCACGGCTATTCGTGGATGCGCGGCCACATCTATTGCACAAGGGCATAACATTCAAACATAACGGCAACGTTTTTTCAAATCGCCGCGGCCTTCAACACCGTGTAACCGAGTCGACCACAAGGCCTAGTCTATTGATCCGGGCGGAAATTTCGGTATCCTTACACTAAAGACAACACAGAGAATCACGGGATGCACGGCGAACTCAACCACTTCATCGAAGACGTAGCCGCGCTGGTTTCGCCGCCCGAGGTTTGGGTTCGGCTCAACGAAGTCGTCAATGACCCGCACTCATCTGCATCGGACGTCGCCGAAATCACAGCCAGGGATACTGCACTTGCGGCGCGCATTCTCAAAGTCGTCAACAGCCCGTTTTACAATTTCCCTTCCAGGGTCGACACCATTTCCCGAGCCGTCACGATCCTTGGAACGAACGATCTTTTCGCTTTGGCGACCGCAGTGTCCGCAGCCAAGGTATTCGCCAATATCCCCAGCGAGCTGGTAAAACCGGAAAACTTCTGGCGCCATTCCATTTGCACCGGCCTCGCCGCACGTAAGCTCGCCAAGCGCTGCGGCGTTTTACGCCCAGAGCGCTTATATGTGGCGGGCCTGCTGCACGATGTGGGAAGTTTGATCCTGTATTACAAATTTCCCAGCAAGGTCACCGCCGTGCTATTGGCGTCAGCGGGCGACGAGGAAGTTTTGGCGCGCGTCGAACAGGAAATGTTTGGGTTCGATCACGCCGAGATCGGCGGCGCATTGCTGGAGCTGTGGAATCTGCCGCCGTCCTTGCTCGCGGCCGTTCGTTACCATCACGAACCTGAAAACGCGACGGACAGCCGGATTGAAGCTGCTTTGGTACACATCGGCAGCGTCACCGCAAATCGCACGGGAGGCGCGGCCTTTCTGAACGACGCCCCGGAGACGGAGACGCAGGTAGATCCGATCGTTTGGAACATCACTCAATTGGAACGAAATGCCATGGACGAAATCTCGCGTGAACTCCGCGATGAGCTAGACCAAGCCGTGGCATCGTTCATGCCTCGCGCAAACAACAGCTAGCAATTGTCGCCCTTAGGCGTCAAATCTCAAACTCGCCGATTCGTCGTCACTGGCCATCAGCGCACTGATTGCCCGATCCAGCAGCGGCACATCATCCAGCACAGCAGCATGCCCGCTGCGCAATTCAGCTGCCAAACCTGCGGGCGTTTTGTCCGCGATCTTAATTCCTTTTCGATCCACGAATAAGCAGCAGCCGGTCAACGGGGAGCGCCAAGACAGTTTCGCGCGCACGACCGCGCCGTCGTCCGAGGTGAATGCCACCCAAGTGCCACACTGCAACGTCTCGACTTGTTCCGCGTATTGATCCTGCACCTGATCGTCGCCACTAGCGGCGGCGTTCGGGGTCTCCAAAACGATTTCTTCGATATTCGGATCGGCCAGGTCTGCAATATCCTGCTGATACAAGGCATTGATCTCCTGACCGGGAAAATCGGCTGAACTCGCCGCCGGTCTTACGGAGACCTCGGGCGATGACCGGGTACCGAGATCACGATCTATACCTCCGTTGACCGTTTTCGCATGCAGCTGGGCCAACTCCGTGAAAAAATTCTCGATCGTTTCAGGATGTGCGGAACTGAGTTCCATACCATCACGAATTTCCGCGAGAATGCTCGGAATCATTTCCACCAAGAGCCGGCCGCCCTTGGCGGTCTTTTTCGGCGCGATACTCCAGAGCAGGTTATTGACGGTCTTGATCTGCCTCGCCCACTCCTTGCTGTCCTCACCGTGACGATGCATCGTAATGAGCAGGGTATTTCGCCACGTGCTACGGAGAAATTCCGCAATGAAAGGCGGCAGATTGTCGCGCCCCGCCCACATATCGATCCAGGCTTCGATACGACGTTTGGCGAATTCGACCCGTTCGCGTCCTTCGGTGGTTCTCCGCGCGCGATCCTCGAACACCCGCGCTCTTTCTTGCTCCCGCTCACGCCAGTCACGGAATTCGACCAGCAAGGTATCGAACACCTTGGGATCGTCGTCGTACTCGTCCAATACTTGTGCAACGAGTTGCTCTAACATGGTTACGAACGCTGCGCCGTCCCGGTCCCGGTCCAGGTCCAGCCCAACCGAAGTGCTTGCTATCTCATTGAGAAGTACCCGAGCCGGATGACGTCTACGGCTGAAGAACTCATCGTCCAGCAACGCAAGCTTCAAAACCGGGATCTGCAGGCGCGCAATAAGTCCCTTGACTCTATCGGGGACGTTCGCGTCGTCGAGGATGTAATCGAATACCATCGCGACCATACCGATGGTTTTTTCGTGGCTGGAGCCTGCACCCTCGGAGCCTTCGATCTGCCGCGATATTTGTATGAGTTGGATACCCACTTGCTCGGGCGTCATCCCTACGGGGTATCCATTTTCCACGACATAGCTTTGAATTGAAGACAATGCGCCGACAAAGCTCGTTGCATGGGGGACAAACCCAGCGAAACCTATGTTCAAGCCATCGCCCGCCTTCACGGATGGGACGCGATCGCCAAGCAGTTCCCCCGCCGCGTCGCCTTGGCCGGTTTCGCTGAATGACTTGCGGACCTTATGACGGATCTTCGGCAGAATGCCTTCGCTGACCAGCATGCGATTCGCATCTTTTTGCAATTCTTTGGCTTGGCTCAGCACATGTTTTTCAAACAGTTTGTACAGGATGAGACGGACCTTGATATCCATCCCGATCGGTTTAAGCGCTCTCGAGAAAGCGTGTGCATATTCACCGGGATAAAAGGGATGTGCGGTCTCATCCAAGTCGTTCCGACGTGTAAGCGATGCCAGGCGGACGGTAAGTTCGAACAATTCGTGGTGGCAATCGCGCTCAGCTTTTGCGCACATGTTTTCAAGTGCGAGCTGTTCTTCCATGCCATCCTCGTCGACAAGAGCGAGGTTTAGTTCTTCGACAAGCTGGCTGGCGTCCCTGTTGCCTGGCGAATGTCCTGCAGCGAAGCGGTCGAATACGTTTTTGATCTCGTGAGCGAATCCAGATCCGATCTTCTGACGCTGCAGACGCACGCTGCGCATGGCTTCGAAGTACAGCTGTTGCGCACCGCTTCCTTCGGCTTTGCTAGCCAAATCAAACAGTGCGTCGTCGGCGCGATCCAGCATCTGTTCCGTGAGCTTGCGCAAGCTCCCGGTAGCGATTTCCTGAATCGTTCGCATGACGGTGCTCGCCCGGCTGTCGAGTTTGCCGGCGAACTTGCTCATGCTGACGATCTTTTCAGCGTGCGTGGAATCGTTCATGGCGTTTGGGGGTCCGCAAGGCCTGTGAAGGTTGGTACTAGTTATAGCCGCAACATTGCTATGGCTGTCGTGAAGAACCTCACATATCGGAAAACTTTCACACACTTCTATCCGCGCAATTCGGTCTTCGCACTCGGGTAGCGGATCTTAGGTTGTGAAGTTAAGGAGGTTTGGCTCAATACATGACGCCCGTCACAAAAGCATTGCACCCGGAGGGTGGCGCAGTGCCGGCTTGAGGTGGTTATCCGAGCAAACCCCGCAAGTGCGCACCGACACTGCGACCGAGAGCTGAAAGCGCGTATCCGCCTTCCAGAGTGGATACGATGCGACCCTCGGCATGCCGATCCGCGAGTGTTTTGATTTCCGACGTCACCCAGGCATAGTCCTCCTCCGTCAGTAGTAGCTGAGACATCTCATCTTCCACGTGGGCGTCAAATCCAGCCGAGATCATCACCAGTTCAGGCGCAAACTCTTCGACCGCAGGCAACCAGTGTTCGGTTACCGCAGCGCGGAACTCTGCGCCCTTACTTCCCGCTGCCAAAGGCACATTGATGATGTGGGCAGGAACCGGGCCGGTTCCGCTGTGCGGGTAAAAGGGATGCTGAAAAGTCGAGCAAAACAACACTCGTTCGTCACCTTCGAAAATGTCTTCGGTCCCATTACCGTGGTGAACGTCAAAGTCGAGTATTGCCACGCGCCTCAAGCCATATACGGCCATGGCCTGTGCCGCTCCAACTGCGACGTTGTTGAAAAAGCAGAATCCCATGGCGGCGCTACGCGTGGCATGATGGCCGGGAGGACGAACGCTGCAGAACACCGCCTGCTCCTCACCCGTCATGACCAGATCGACGCCTTTTGCGACTGCGCCCGCCGCTCTGCGCGCGGCCTCAAGCGTGTGTGCATTCATGAGCGTGTCGGGATCGATCTGGATATAGCCTTCGGGCGGCGGAACCGCCTCGAACAGTGCCGCGACGTAATCATCGGCGTGTACGCGTTGCAGCTGAGCGCGGGTTGCCGCGGGAGCCTCGTAATGGCGCAGCGCAAACTCCAGCCCCGTGGATACGATGTGATCTTCAATTGCACTCAACCGGCGCGGCCGTTCGGGGTGACCGGCTCCCATCTCATGCTGCTTGCACGCAGGGTGACTTATGAAACCGATGGTCATATTCAATTCCTCAGATAGTTTCTATGCTAATGTTGAATCCAAGACTCTTGGCGGCATTATGGGCCCTCACTACCTGGATCGCTTATTCAATCCCACCGCGATTGCGCTCTACGGCGCGAGCCGTCGACCCGGCGCGGTCGGCACTGAAGTCTGGAACAATCTTCGACACGGGGAGTTTTCCGGACCGTTGTATGCGATCAACCCTAAGTACTCAAAAATCGGTTCGAAGCGCTGCTATCCGAATCTAGGAGCCCTACGCCAGCCTGTGGATCTTGCCGTTATTGCGACTCCTATCGCCACCGTAGAAGACATATTGCGGGACTGCGGCGAACACGGGGTACGCGCGGTGATCATCCTAAGCGCCGGGTTTGGCAACCACGAGCAGTCTTCGCCGGGACCACAGCGCCAGCTACTGGAACGGGCGCGCCAATACGGCATCCGGATTTTGGGACCCAATTGCCTAGGTTTGATGCGCCCCAGCATCGGACTCAACGCCACCTTCAGCAAGAACAACGCTGTCGCAGGCAAGTTGGCCTTGGTGTCGCAGTCGGGAGCGCTGTGCACGGCCATCTTGGATTGGGCGATAGCCCACGGGGTCGGATTCTCGGCAGTGGTTTCAACTGGCGATTCACTGGATGTGGACTTCGGGGACGTCTTGGATTATTTCGCCCTCGATGCAGATACGCAAAGCATCCTCCTCTATGTCGAGGGTCTGCGCCATGCGCGTCAGTTCATCAGTGGTTTGCGCGCTGCGGCGCGTCTCAAGCCAGTTATCGTGCTCAAAGCCGGTCGGCACGCCGAAGGGTATCGAGCTGCGGTATCTCATACCGGTGCGCTGGTCGGCGGCGATGACGTTTTCGATGCAGCGTTGCAGCGCGCCGGTGCCGTCCGAGTCCAGACTGTCGAACAATGGTTCGCTGCAGCGCAATTCCTGAGCAGTCACCGCAGTGTTCGCGGCAATCGCTTGGCCATTGTGACCAACGGCGGTGGCCCTGGGGTGATGGCGGTAGACAGAGCCGTCGATCTCGGCGTTCAACCCGCCGCGCTCGCGCCGCAAACCATCGCCGACCTCGACAAGTCCCTCCCGTCACACTGGCCGCGCGCCAACCCCATCGATGTTCTGGGGGATGCAGGCGCAGACCGCTACGCGGCTGCGGTCAAAGCAGCCTTTGCGGACCCGAACGTGGACGGTGTGTTGGCAATGTTGACTCCCCAGGCCATGACCGATCCCCATGCGTGCGCGCAGGCCGTAATCGATGCCACAGCCAATAGTCAGAAGCCGCTGCTTGCCTGCTGGATGGGCGATCGCCAGGTGCAATCCGCCCGGGAATTGTTCACAGCTCATCGAATCGCCTGGTTCGCGAGCCCGGAAACAGCCGTGGAGGCATTCTCCTACCTGGCCGCGTATCGCAGCAATCAGCAATTATTGCTGCAGACTCCCGGGCCCCTGACACAGCGCAGCGAACCCGACGTGGAGGGCGCGCGCCTGATCATCGACGCGGCACTGGAAGAACACAGGTCGTCACTCAGCACCACGGAAAGTCGGGCCGTGTTGACTGCGTTCGGAATTCCTGTAACAAGCGCTATTGAAGCGCACAGCGCCAACGAGGCGTTGATTGCAGCCGAAAGTTTGGGGTTCCCAGTAGCAATAAAGATCAGCTCGCCGGATTTGCTGCACAAATCAGACGTCGACGGCGTACACCTGAACATCCATGATGCGAAAGCAGTGCGCAGCGCATACACCCACTTGCTCGAAAATGTTCGAAAGCAGCGACCGGACGCTCAGTTAAACGGCGTAACTGTAGAACGCATGTATCACCAACCGCACGGTCGAGAGTTATTTGTCGGGGTTGCGCGCGACGCCGTGTTCGGTCCCGTGATTGCATTCGGCGCGGGCGGCACTGCGGTGGAAATTCTGCGCGATCGCGCCGTAACCTTGCCACCGGTCAATGGATTCATCGCCGCAAAGTTGATTGCCCAGACCCGGATTTCGAAACTGCTGGCCACATTCCGCAATCTCCCGGCTGCGGATCTAGGCGCGTTGAAACAAGTGCTGTGCCGGGTATCGGAAATGGTGTGCGAGTTACCGCGCATACGGGAACTAGATATCAACCCATTGATTTCCGACGAGAACGGCGCAATTGCACTTGACGCCCGCATCACCTTGGATTGGCAGGCCGCGCCCCTGTCCCGCTACGGACACCTGGCTATTCATCCATACCCTACCCATTTGGTAAGACACGTACAATTGGCCGACGGGACCGAGATTTTGATTCGACCAATTCGTCCCGAGGATGCAGAAATCGAACAACAGTTCGTGCGCAGACTTTCGCCCCGCTCGCGTTATTTTCGTTTTATGCAGAGCCTGCGCGAGCTGACCCCGGAAATGTTGATCCGTTTCACGCAGATCGACTATGACCGCGAGTTGGCGTTCATCGCCTTGGTCGAAGATCAAGGAAAGGAAATTGAAGTAGGCGTGGCCCGGTACAGCATGAATCCCGACGCAGTAAGTTGCGAATTCGCGCTTGTGGTGGCCGACGCCTGGCAGCGGCGCGGACTCGGTTCACGGTTAATGCATGCTTTGACGACTGCCGCACGGGAACGGGGTTTTCAAACCATGGAAGGCGAAGTCTTGACGGATAACCCGGACATGCTCGTATTGGTGGAAAACCTTGGCTTCACCGTGTATACGAACTCAGATGATACCGGCGTGCGGCAAGTGCGAAAAGCGCTTGGATGAACCTCAGTCGTATTGATCACGTGATCACCGTGGTATTGAGGATATCGCGGATTTGGCGTCGAATTGGAAAATGGTGTGGCGGCCAGGCGCGCATAACTGCACACAAACCTCGGGTGCACCGCCCCGTAGGCAGCAGTTCTGGATACGACCGAATCTGGGAATCCATGACTCCCTGACACGCGCTACAGCTACGATATAACGCCCACATGCACCTATGCCCACACAAAAGGCATTGTTCCTAAATCAACATCGACGTCGATTTCGGGCGGCGAGAAGGATGCTTCGTCGACCGAAGCGCATCTGCCCCATATCGATGACGGCGTCATGCTGGAAATGGCTTTGGCCCAGGCCGGTTTGCGGAACCGCCCTGTTGCCGGCTCGTCCGTCGACGCCCGATTCAGGGCTGCGCGAATCAAGAGTCATATTCATACACCACTTCAGTTCGCGCCAAAGAAGCCGAAAATTCTATCCATGAAGGCGGAAAATTGCGTCGGTTCAAAGTCGTCTACCTCCGGTAGACTCATGCTCTACACCTTAATATGAATTATGGAAAAGCATGCACCGGACCATACAGGGCATCGTCCACCAAGCAAGTGAAGTGATCGTCGGCAAAGAATTTCAAATTCGGTTGGCGTTGACTTGCGTGCTCGCCGGTGGACATCTGCTGATCGAAGATTTACCCGGCGTCGGCAAAACGACACTCGCGCACTTGCTGGCCAATTTGTTAGGGCTGAAGTTCAACCGCGTGCAATTCACCAGCGATCTGCTGCCCGCCGACATCCTCGGTGCGTCAATCTACGAACGGGACACCGGGAATTTCCGTTTTCAACCGGGGCCGATCTTCACGCAGGTATTGTTGGCCGACGAGATCAATCGCGCCACACCGAAGACCCAGAGCGCCTTGCTTGAGGCGATGGAAGAGCGCCAAGTCACTACCGACGGTCAGACACGTAAACTTCCCGACCCGTTTTTCGTGATTGCCACTCAAAACCCGGCCCACCACGTCGGCACTTTTCCGCTTCCGGAATCGCAATTGGACAGATTTCTGATGCGGATCGAGTTGGGCTATCCGGATCGGCAAAGCGAACGGCTGGTGCTGCTCGGCGACGATCGCAGGATCATGCTCGAACGCCTCGAACCGTGCATCGACCTGGACGCGCTGTTTGCGCTGCGCTTGGAAACCGGACAAATCCACGTCTCGGAAGCGTTGCTGGATTATCTGCAGGCGCTTGTGGAACACACGCGCACGGATGCAAGGTTCCCGCTGGGGCTTTCACCGCGGGCCAGTTTGGCACTTCTGCGCAGCGCCCAAGCCTGGGCTTTGATCGACGGACGCCGGCACGTGTTACCCGAGGATCTACAGGCCGTGCTCGGCCCGGTAGTCAGGCATCGACTGCAAGCGGACATCGGTGGCTCCGATATCGATAGTTTCGACCCAGCGGCCGAATTACTGCACGCAGTGGCCATACCCTAGTATTGTTGTGATAAAAAAACTTGCCGCCCGTTTTCATCGCCGCTACGACACTCCGGCATCCGGCCAGGTCCAACTGAACCCTCGCCGTATCTACATACTTCCGACCCGGTTCGGGTTGATGTACGGCATCGTCGTCGCGCTCATGTTGATCGGCTCCATCAATTACGATAATAACCTTGGCTTCGCGTTCACCTTTCTGCTGATTGGTTTGGCACTGGTCACCATTCTGCACACGCACCGCAATCTCAGTGGGCTGCGAGTGCGCAGCGGACACGCACAGCCCGTGTTTGCAGGCGGGACTGCACAATTCCCCTTGCATTTCTCGACGCCGCGGGCCCCGTCGCGCCAGGCGGTGGGCGCCCGCATCGGTCGCCTCCCGGCTGTAGTGATTGGAGTCCGCGCCGAATCAGGACAGCGCAGCACCGCTGTACTGCGTGTCCCCGCACCTCAGCGCGGGCTGTTGGCCCCCGGTCGCTGCACGATCTTTACGGAATACCCATTGGGCCTGTTCCGCGCTTGGGCTTGGCTGACACCCAACAGCAATTGCGTCGTCTACCCCCAGCCGGAGCCAGGACCGATACCGCCGGTGCCGATTACCGCGGCTGACGCCAGTACCTCTCGCCGCGGGCAAGCCGGTCGCGAAGACTTTCGCGGCCTGCGCCCCTACCAGCCGGGAGACTCACCGCGCCATTTGGCCTGGAAGGCTACGTCTGCGGATCTCGAGCCATACGCCAAGCAGTTCGAAGGCGACTCTGGTGGCGAGGGGTGGCTCGACTGGGATCTGATCCCGGATCTGCCGCCGGAAGCACGATTGTCCCGGTTGTGTCGCTGGATACTCGATAGCCACCTCGCAGGACACCGCTACGGATTGCGTCTGCCGGGAGTTTGCATTGCTCTCGGAAACGGCGAGCAACATAAGCACCGGTGCCTCGAAGCGTTATCCCGCTTTCAGCTTCCGCAAACCCTTCGCGAGCCGCGCTCTTGATGCGTTTCAAAAACAAATCTGTCGTCAGCGAACATTTCCCGGCGAACAAAGTCCTATGGATCCTGGTCGTCCAGGCGACCGCAGTAGTGCCCCACGTTCCGCATCTCCCCTCGTGGATTCTATTGGTGGCGATGATCGTAGGTGTGTGGCGATATCATGCCAGCCGCCGCCAGTGGCGCGCGCCCAGTGTCGTCCTGCGCACGCTGCTGGTCGCTATCGGGTTGGGGGGCATCTACCTCAGCTATGGCACGTTGCTCGGCCGTGACGCCGGAGTCGCCACAATCATTCTGATGCTGGCATTGAAGCTTCTGGAGTTGAACCGACGCCGGGATGTGGGGCTGTTCATACTGCTTGGGTACTTCCTGGTGGTAACCAACTTTCTCTACTCCCAAACAGTGCTCATGTCCGTGTACATGTTCCTGGTTACCATTCTTCTGACCAGTGCACTGGCCGCAGTGAGCGATCCTGGTTGGCATATCAAACCCGCCGCCCACCTAAGGCTGGCGACGTTGTTGGCGCTTCAAGCAGTGCCGATTGCGATTTTGATGTTCTTGCTGTTCCCGCGTGTTCCGGGACCACTATGGCGGCTGCCCGAAGATGCACACGGCGGGTCCACCGGGCTTTCCGCAAGCATGAGCCCCGGAAGCATAAGTCAGTTGATACGATCCAGCGCAGTCGCTTTCCGGGTCGAATTCCTGGACCCGGCGCCTGCGAAATCATTCATGTATTGGCGTGGCCCCGTGTTCGACCGATACGACGGCGAAAGCTGGTCGGCTGCGCCCCATGCCGAGTCCGTCGCACCGTCTGCAAACGGCTCACGATCCGTGCGCTACCAGGTAACGCTCGAAGCGACCGGGCATCCGTGGCTGCTCGCGCTGGATGCACCGGCTACAAAGCCAACCAACGCAACGATCAGTGAAGCATACGAGCTCATTTCCGCGAGCCCGATTCAAGCGCGCGAGCGCTACTGGATGCGTTCACTGGTACGTCGCGGAAAAGGTATCGGTGGTGCATTGTCCGCGGCGCAACGGCGGCAGAACCTCCAGCTCCCACCCACATCCGATCCCCGCACCCGCGCCCTCGGGCAAGCACTCGCTAAGGCGCACGATCGACCGCAAGCGATCGTCGCAGCAGCTCTCGAACGGTTTCGCTCTGAAAACTACGTCTACACCCTGCGGCCGCCGCTGCTCGGCGAAGACCGCATGGACGACTTCATGTTCCATACTCGGAAAGGGTTCTGCGAGCACTACGCCAGCGCATTCGTGTTTTTGATGCGAGCGGCGGGTATCCCCGCTCGGGTGGTGACCGGCTACCAAGGCGGAGAATACAATCCAAACGGATCGTACTGGATTGTGCGGCAATCCGACGCACATGCCTGGGCGGAAATCTGGCTCGACTCGCGCGGGTGGGTTCGGATCGACCCAACTGCAGCAGTTTCTCCCCTGCGCATTGAAGCCGGGATCGATGCGGCGTTACCCGAAAATGCGCGCTGGTTGAGCATCGATCACGGGCGTATTCCTTGGGCGCACCAAGTCAGGCTTTTCTGGGATAGCGTGAACAACGGTTGGAATCAATGGGTGCTCGGGTACAGTCCGCAGCGCCAGCTGGCATTCCTGAGAGGATTGGGACTTTCCCGGCTCGCATGGCTCGATATTGCGCTGATTGCAGCCGGCGCCGTCAGTGCCGCCCTGCTACTCCTGGTCGCCGCCATGGCGTTTCGTCACAGGTCGCCGGCGTTGGATCCTTCCGCCAGGGCATGGCGTATCTTTCGCCGAAAATTGGCGCGCGTGGGGATCGCGCAGCATGCGCACGAAGGACCGATCGCCTTTACCGAACGGGCGGCCGAATTGGAGCCCGAGTTAGCGATCAGCATATTGAATATCGGCACGTTGTACGCAGACGTGCGCTATGCCGAGAGCGGCGGTCGTGCCCGGCTTCGCGACCTTGTGCATCAAATAGCGGTGTTCAACCCGCGAATGCGAAAACCCCGGCACAATAACCGCGCCGGGGTGTCCGCCCAATCGACCCGACTCAATAATTGATACCGAATCCGATGGTGTGTGCCCAGGATCCGTCATCGAACTGATTGTCGATCTGATTGGCGTGTTTGAACTGGAACTGATACTCGGTTTGCAGGAATACGAATGTCTGCGGCTTGATATAATACTTCAACCCAAGCTCCGGACCGGCAATTCCCGTATCATTGACGTTGTCGCCGTAGATCGCGCCGATATTGACGCCTGCGAAGGGACGCAGTCGGTTACCCGGCATGAAGTTGTAATCTACGCCCAACCGCGTGGAACCGTTCCATGCGTTTTGGCCTGCAGCGGATGAATAGGATACGTTCTGGCGGACCGACCACGACCAAGTATCGGTCAGATATTGGCCCCAGCTACCCGAAATTCCGAAAGCGCCATTGTCGAAATTCTTATCGTTGGTGCCGGTACCGGACAATGTGATCTCATGGTCTCCCGCGTGCGGACCGATATCCTCCGCCGCCGCCACACCTACGTTCAAAGCCGACACCGCGGCCAGGGCAATAATCGCTTTCCGTTTCATGAAACGCCTCCTTCAATTGCGTTGTGTTTACGCTCGGCGTCAGTGTAGGGGCGCATGGGCGAACGTCGAGGGGATGTCGGTGTTCTGGGGTGTATGTGATTTGCGACGCAAATACACAATGAAACTTCGCATCGTGATTGGTAACGAATCGTCGCTTGATCAGCGCAGAAATGTCGCCATTTTGCCCGATCCACTGGAAAGTGACGCGCCATACCTATTGGCATCATCACTGAATCCAGGATGGGCGGGGCCCAACGCGCAACAACTTGAAACGAAAAGAGCAGAAAACAAAAAACCCGGTGAATACCGGGCTTCTTTGCAGTTCTTCATTATGTAAACTACGCGATTTTTTCTTGCGCGGTGTTTTCCATGTGGTAGGACTCGATACGAGCCACTTCACTTTTCGATCCTAAAATCACCGGCACGCGCTGATGTAAATTGCTCGGTGCAATCTCCATGATTCGCTCGAATCCAGTCGAGCTGCTACCGCCGGCCTGTTCGATAACAAAGCTCATCGGGTTAGCTTCGTACATCAGGCGCAGCTTTCCGGCCTGACCTTTGCTGCGCAGCTTGCTATCGATCGGATACATGAAGACACCGCCGCGCGTCAGTATGCGATGCACTTCCGCCACCATGGAAGCAACCCAGCGCATATTGAAGTCTTTTCCGCGCGGTCCGTCTTTGCCTTTGATGCATTCCTCGACATAGCGCTTCACCGGCAAATCCCAGAACCGCTGATTGGACATATTGATCGCGAACTCAGCGGTCTCCTCGGGGATACGCATGTCAGGATGCGTAAGTATGAATTCACCAATGGATCGATCGAGCGTAAACCCGTTTACGCCATGCCCGGTCGTGAGAATAAACATGCTTGCTGGCCCGTACACCGCATAGCCTGCACACACCTGCGTGGTTCCGGGTTGGAGGAAATCGCCGACCGACGGATTCTCGCAGCCATCGGGCGCGCGCAAAATCGAAAAGATCGTACCGACTGAAACGTTGATGTCGATATTCGACGAACCATCGAGCGGATCGAACAGTATCAGATACTTTCCCTTTGGATACGCCGCGGGAATCGGTAGCGGGTCGTCCATCTCCTCTGATGCCATTCCTGCGAGGTGCCCGGTCCACTCGAGCGCATTGATCATCACGTCATTGGAAATGACGTCGAGTTTCTTCTGGGTTTCGCCCTGGACGTTTTCGGTATCAGCGGAGCCGAGAATGCCGATCAAGCCGCCACGGTTGACTGCGCACGCAATCTTCTTGCAGGCCGTAGTAATGTCGTTGAGCAGCGATGTGAAGTCGCCGGTGGCTCCCGGTATGCGACGCTGCTCTTCGATAATGAATTGGGTCAGTGTGGTTCCGTGATCCATGCGCAATTCCTGTGGTCCGGGAGAAAACCCGGAATCATATCAGAATATTACGATGTATTCATGAATTGCGCTCAACTCACCCGAAGCCCACGGTGCGGCTCTACAGACCGAGCGCCGCCGGGCGCCTCCCTGACCTTGAGAGGTTGGCTTTTTTGCTGGAGATGGCTGCGCGTTTGCGTACGTTCGCCTTATTTCTTGGTGCGTCCGGCCGCGCTTGTCATGGGTCGGGATCATGGCTCGACGGAATCACGCCGGCGCGATTGATCCCGAACACATGGATCTGAATTCCCTGCCCCGGCAGCCGGAGACGGCCACAGACACGCCGGCTCCTGGCAAAGCGTCGGATCCGCCGCGGTAGGCCGGGTTAGCCGCACTATGAAGTCGCTCAAGCCCGAGCGGCGTTCACGCCGACGGCGTTGCAGCTGCGCCAACGCGCTGCGGCATCAACAGACTTCGGAACAGTCGCGGCATCATAGCGCCACATAGGTCGCACTAATTCGTTCCGCCGTCGGCAAAGACCGCTGCGACGCGCGCAGGCGTCGCGAGTCAAGTGCCTGGCGGAGCTTTGCTACAATGACGCTTTCGGCGCAACGTGGAGTAAATCGATGCACATCACCCTCGTCCACGTGCATGTGAAACCGGAATGGGTAGACGCCTTCATCGTCGCCACCCGTGAAAACCACATCGCGTCAATCCAGGAACCAGGCAATTTTCGATTCGATGTGCTGCAGCAGGACGACGATCCGACGCGGTTCGTCCTATACGAAGCCTATCGCACTGCCGAGGACGCTGCCGCACACAAGCAAACGCCGCATTACAGGAATTGGCGCGACACCGTTGCCGATTGGATGGCACAGCCTCGCAGAGGCGTTCTGCATCGTGGTCTGTTTCCCGAGATGAATGACAGTACACGATGAACCCGTTTTCAATTGCACGCCTGCCGAGAATCGAATTCGGGCGCGGTACGGTCGCCAAACTGCCAGGTCTTGCCGGTCGATACGGCAATCGCGTTTTGCTGATGACCGGTCGCGCTGCAATCGAACAGGCACCGCAGTGGGAATCTTTGCTCGAGGGACTCGCTCACTCACGCATCGACTGGCAGCGCGTCCGTATCAGTGGTGAACCTTCGCCCGAACGCATCGATGCCATCGTCACGGAATTCCGCGACGCGGCATTCGATGTGGTGATCGGCCTGGGCGGCGGCAGCGTATTGGACGCGGCAAAAGCCGTCGCAGGACTCCTGCCTAGCGGTAACTCCGTGATGGATCATCTCGAAGGCGTAGGGCCTGAACTGCCCTATCGAGGACCACCCTTGCCTTTTCTCGCGGTTCCCACAACCGCCGGAACCGGGAGCGAGGCCACTAAAAATGCCGTGCTCAGCCGTCGGGGAGCCGAAGGGTTCAAAAAATCCTTCCGCGACGAGCAATTGGTACCCGCTTATGCGGTGGTCGATCCGGATCTGCTGGCAACCTGCCCGCCGGCGCAAATCGCCGCCAACGGTATGGATGCGCTCACCCAACTCATGGAGTCTTATGTATCCTTACGCGCCAACCCGATCACCGAAGCGTTGGCAATGTCGGGCCTCGCGGCAGTACGCGATCACCTGCTTACCTGGTATGAACGTGGCGCTGACGTACCCGACGCGCACACGCACATGGCCTACGCTTCGCTTCTGTCGGGGATATGTCTGGCGCAAACAGGTCTGGGCTCGGTACACGGTCTTGCGTCGCCCCTCGGCGCATATTTCCCGATTCCCCATGGAGCGGTGTGCGGCACACTGGTGGGCGCTGCGACTCGAATCAATATCGACGCCATCCGAGCGCGCGACCCGCACAACATCGCCTTGAGCAAATACGCCGATGTCGGTCGCCTATTCGCGAAACGGGACGTGGACGACGAAACTGCTCGCGACGACCTGGTCGAAATGCTGGACCAATGGACTTCGCATATGCGCTTGGAGCGCCTGCACGTATATGGCGTTCAGCCCTCCGACATCGACCGGATCGTGGCTGCCAGTCGCGGCAGCAGCATGAAAACCAATCCGATCGAACTTACCGACGAGGAAATCAGACAGGTCGTGGCTGCGCGTCTTTAGTCGAAGCGTTTGGACGGGCGCAATCGAATCACGGTATATCCCAGTTCGCGATATGCCTGGACTTGCGCAGGACCGGCCGCCGCCACTTGCACATCGGCGGGAAATTGCTCGGCACCAACGCCGTTGCGCTCCGCATATGTCTCACACACATGCACTGGCACGTCCTGTTCACGTACGAGCTGTTGGATTTGATTTTGCAGTGCGGGACGATCCGCGAGATGCTGGGTGGTGAGCGCGAATTGTTCGCGTCCGTGCGTAACCAACGCGATTTCCAAGCCCGGAAAACGCTCACGAAGTGCGCCCACATATCGCTGCACACGCGGCATGGCCCATACGAGGCCGTTGGCATCGTTGCTTGCCACCTCAAACACGACACCGTGGGGAGCTGTATTTGCATTGAGCAGTGCCTGCACATCCGCAGCATCGTCGGCCCGACTTACACCGCAAACGATGAACGCAATCGCCAGCGCTGCCCAACTGCGCCGCTGGAAGCGAAACCACGCCAAACGCGTTGAGATCGTCATCGTCCGAGCAATCCACCGCATCTGAGCCATATTAGCGAACCGCTGTCGCCGATTTCACCTCACCCCGGGGGCGCCGTCCAGGCAAAATCAAACCCGGCCGCGCACACCTGATACTGGTGTCACGTGCCGGGCCACTTGAATTCAATCGTTGGAATCAGTTTCCGAGGTGGATTCAGGCGGCTTCGGACCGGTCGTGGTGACCGCCGCCGTCGCTTTTGCCATCGTCGTGACGAACCTGTTCCCGGGCATTGGCCCGAACGAATTGATCCAGCGTCATGTCGTTGAGGAAGCCGTAAATCTTGCCGCTGAGATCGCTCCACATTTCTTCGAGCAGGCCGCGTTCGCCACGATCCTCTTCGGCTGCCGGTCCCTTGAAGACTTGCTCGTCTTCCTCGTTGATTGCGGTGATCACCTCGGCAACGCTGATCTCGCTTGCGGCACGGGCCAAACGATAGCCCCCGCCAGGTCCGCGAACACCGCGCACCAGCCCTTGTTTGCGAAGCTTGGCGAAAAGCTGCTCCAGGTACGACAACGAGATCCCCTGGTAGTGGGAAATATCCGCTAAAGTAACGGGGTTGGAATTCTCATGCAGCGCCAGATCCATCATGGCGGTAACTGCATAGCGAGCTTTAGTCGACAGTTTCATGGGTACCGCCTCCTCTCCGTCAGATTAAAACGCCAGTTCCATTTGCGCTCAGTATGGATAACCTGACTATTTCAATCAAGTATTAAACTGTGTCAAACTGTTAACCTAGTAGCCCTGAGGGATTACAGGAAGCCCCTGAAAATCCAAACAAATTCGGAGCTACATAGGGCGCTGGTTTTCACGGTGAACCGCGGATCCCGGCAGTAGGCTTTAGCGTAGTGCGGGAAAATGCACCCGCAACATTGGAGGGTCAAAAATAAGAATTAGTTCCATCACTCATGAGGTGGTCAGCGTAGCTTCCCGTTGCGGCGGGAGACGGTCGCCGTCGACCCGTTCGAACCTGTGCCCGAGGGAAAGTGAGTACCGCAGCCACTTTTCGAGGAACAGGTTACTATCCCACTTACATTCCAACGCCGACAGTCGGACTCCGGAACTGGATTGCAAGGGCATGAATCCGCGGTGGCGGCAAGCCATCGCCTCAGCCTGACCGGCATCGTGATATAGACGTATTTGCAGGTCGGGGTCGGCAACAGGGGCGCCCTCGGGTGAGGCGAAATAATATGTCAGGCGCAGGGTTGTCGTGAATCGGCAGCGCTCTTCGACCATCAGGTAGAGATCCGGCGATTCCGGGACACTTGAAACCACTGCCGCATCGATTGTGTGCAAATGCGGCACTAATCGGTTCAACAAACCATAATTGATCTCATATAGATCCATGAGACCGGAAAAGCTGCGCCGCTTCAGGATGCGCTTGAGCAATTCGCTTTTTACTAAGGTCATGGCTTCATCATATCACAGCAGATTTCAAATCCTGGATACGCCCACTACGAACCGCGGCTGAACATATCATGGAAATCATTGAAGTCGATACCACACCCTTTCAAGACCAACGGCCGGGAACGTCCGGCCTGCGCAAGCGCGTTGTCGTATTTCGCGCGCCGCATTACCTCGAAAATTTCGTCCAAGCCGTATTCGATGTCTGCCGACCTCAGCCGGATGCTCCCCTAGTGGTCGGCGGCGATGGCCGATTCTTCAACCGCGAAGCGATCCAGATCATCGTGCGAATGGCGGCGGCCAATGGCGTACAGCGTCTGTTGATCGGAATGGGCGGCATTCTCTCCACACCGGCCGCTTCCGCGGTAATACGCAAACACGGGGCATTTGGCGGCATCATTCTTTCCGCCAGCCATAATCCCGCCGGACCGAATGGCGACTTCGGCATCAAATTCAATACTGCGAACGGGGGCCCCGCTCCGGAGAAGATAACCGAAGCGATTTTCGCCCGTACCCGCACCCTTGATCGCTATCGAATCGCCGCAACCGACGACATCGATCTCGATCGTCTCGGTTCCTTGGGCCTGGGCGAGATGACCATTGAGATCATCGACCCGATCGCGGATTACGCAGCATTGATGGCGAAACTGTTCGACTTCGACCGCATCCGCGCTCTACTCGGTTCGTCCCGCTTTCAGATGCGGTTCGATGCCATGCACGCCGTGACCGGGCCGTACGCTGTCGAAATTCTGGAACGTAGACTGGGCGCTCCGGCTGGCACGGTCATAAATGGCGAGCCGCTGGAGGATTTCGGTGGCGGGCACCCCGATCCCAATCTCGTATATGCCCACGAACTCGTCGAAGCGCTGTTTCAGTCCGACCGATACGAATTCGGCGCGGCATCCGACGGCGACGGCGACCGCAACATGATCCTGGGCCGGGGACTCTTTGTAACCCCCAGCGACAGCTTGGCCGTGCTAGCCGCGAATGCCACGCTCGTTCCTGGTTACAGCGATGGTCTGGCCGGCATCGCGCGCTCGATGCCGACCAGCCAGGCCGCAGACAGAGTCGCCGAGTCGTTGGGCATTCCGTGTTTCGAAACGCCGACCGGCTGGAAATTCTTCGGAAATCTGATGGACGCGGGCCGGGTCACCTTATGCGGCGAAGAAAGTTTCGGCACCGGCTCATCCCATATCCGCGAGAAGGACGGGCTGTGGGCAGTCTTGTTCTGGCTCAACCTGTTGGCAGCCCGAGGCCAATCGGTCGGCGAAATCGTGACAGAACACTGGCATCGATTCGGCCGCAATTACTACAGCCGCCACGATTACGAGGCGATCGATGTCGGGCGGGCGAACGACCTGATGGACGCGCTGCGCCAAGCGCTCCCGGGGCTGACGGGCAGCCAATGGTCGGGTTACCGCGTCCGGCATGCCGACGATTTTGCATACACGGACCCGGTCGACGGGTCTGTCAGCGAGCATCAGGGTATTCGAATATTGTTCGACGATGGATCGCGCATCGTATACCGGTTGTCTGGCACCGGAACCGAGGGGGCGACCCTGCGGGTATATCTGGAACGCTATCAAGCCGACCCGGCCCTGCAGGGCATTTCCACGAACGAGGCACTTGCGGAACTGGCCGGGATCTCCACTTCCCTGGCGCAATTGCGGGAAAGGATCGGACGCGAGGGACCGGACGTCGCAACCTGAACTTCTGCGTCGGGCAATGGTAATATGGAGTGCTTCATGTCCCTCGTTGTCTTTAAACACTGCATGGTTCCCCGATGAAATACATCCGCCGCTTTGCCGAATTGACCAATCAGGACGTTCCGCTGGTGGGAGGCAAGAACGCCTCGCTTGGCGAAATGTACTCCGCGCTCTCCTCCAGCGGCGTACGCGTACCCAATGGCTTCGCGACCACCGCAGAGGCCTATTGGCATTTTCTGGACCACAACAATTTGCGCGCGCGCATCGATAGCGCACTGGACGATTTGATTGCGGACGACGTGGAGGCACTCGCACGGACCGGCAAAACCGTGCGCGGCTGGATATTGGAGGCAGAGATTCCCGCTGACCTGGCCGAGGAAATTCGAACCGCGTACGCCGAACTCGAGCAGGAGCATGGTCCGGAGACCGATGTGGCTGTGCGCAGCTCCGCAACGGCAGAAGATTTGCCGACCGCCTCGTTCGCTGGGCAACAGGAAACGTATCTCAATATCCGCGGCATCGACAACATCATGGCCGCCTGCCGCCGAGTGTTCGCCTCACTGTTCACGGATCGGGCGATCTCCTACCGCACCCACCAGGGCTTCAGCCACCACGATGTAGCTTTGTCGGTCGGCGTTCAGAAGATGGTGCGCTCCGATGTCGGCTCTTCCGGCGTGATGTTCACCCTTGATACGGAAACGGGCTTTACCGATGTGGTATTCATCACCGCTGCATTCGGTCTGGGCGAAAACGTCGTCCAGGGAACCGTCAATCCGGACGAGTTCTACGTTTTCAAACCGACCTTGGACAAAGGTTTCAAGCCGGTGCTCAAGCGCCAGCTGGGCACCAAAGCCTTGAAAATGATTTATGACGACGATCCGACCGCGGAAAATCCGACCAAAAACGTGGAGATCGACGAGCAGGAACGCAGGACATTCGCATTGACCGACGACGATGCGCTGCTGTTGGCGCGTTACGCGGTTCTGATTGAAAATCACTACACAGACCGCGCCGGACGCCCGATGCCAATGGACATCGAATGGGCTAAAGACGGCATTTCCGGAGAACTTTTCATCGTCCAGGCGCGGCCGGAAACCGTGCAGTCGGCGTCCGATCGCCGCTACCAGGAGGCATTCGAACTCAAAACCCGCGGCAACGTCATCGCCGTCGGCAAGAGCATCGGCAAGAAGATCGCCGCCGGCAAGGCACGCGTAATCCTGGACGCCGAGCATATGCACGACGTCAAGCCGGGCGAAGTATTGGTTACCGACATCACCGATCCCGACTGGGAACCGGTCATGAAAACCGCGGCAGGTATCGTGACCAACCGCGGGGGGCGCACCTGTCACGCCGCCATCGTCGCGCGGGAGCTGGGCATCCCGGCGGTTGTAGGATGCGGTAACGCCACCGACGTCATACAGCTCGGCCAGGAAGTAACCGTGTCCTGCGCGGAGGGCGATACCGGCTACGTCTACGACGGAATCCAGCAATTCGAGACCAGCCGTATCGAGCTCGATCGGCTCTCGCATCCGCGCACGAAAATGATGCTGAACGTCGGCAATCCCGAGATCGCATTCGACGTGTCGCGCCTTCCCAGCGACGGCGTCGGGTTGGCGCGCCTGGAATTCATCATCAATACCAGTATCCGCATTCACCCGTCCGCCCTGCTCGGCTACGACAAGCTCGATCCCGAAATCCAAGCGCAGATCGACGAGCTCATCGCTGGATACGACGATCCACGCACGTTTTACGTGCAACGCTTGGCGGAAGGCGTCGGCACCATCGCGGCGGCCTTCTATCCGCGCCCGGTAATCGTACGTATGAGCGATTTCAAATCCAATGAATACGCCTCGTTGATCGGTGGCGCGCAATTTGAACCCGAAGAAGAAAATCCGATGCTCGGGTTCCGCGGCGCAAGCCGATATGCATCCGAACAGTTCGCCGAATGTTTCGCCCTCGAATGCGAGGCGATGAAATACGTTCGCGAATCCATGGGACTGGATAACGTGACCTTGATGATCCCTTTCGTGCGTAGTGTTGCCGAAGGCGCGAGCGTGATCGAAGAACTGAAGAAACATGGCCTCGAGCGAGGGAAAGACGGGCTCAAGGTATATTTGATGTGCGAAATTCCGGCAAACGCTCTGCTGGCCGATCAGTTCCTGGAGCACTTCGACGGCTTCTCGATCGGCTCCAATGACTTGACGCAACTGACATTGGGCGTGGATCGAGATTCCGGAATCGTGACCGGCTTCGACGAGCGCAACCCGGCGGTATTGAAGCTCATGGAGATGGCAATTGAAGCCTGTCGCCGGCAGGACAAATATGTCGGCATTTGCGGTCAGGCACCCTCGGATTATCCGGAGATCACCCGTTGGCTCGTGGAACACGAAATCGTGAGTATTTCGCTCAATCCCGACAGCCTGTTGGCAATGAATCAGGTGGTGCTCGAAGAAGAACAAAACCTAGCTGATAAATCCAATTAGCGCGACCCCTGCCAGTCGCCACGATGACTGCTTATTGATGGAACCGGAATCCAACAAACCAGGCGAGCGGCCGGATCCCGATCACGTGCGAACGCTGTCACGTGAGGAGCGCCATGATTTGATCGCCGAGCTGGATCTGATCTTGCCCCAAGGAAACCTGTTGCAGAACGCCGAGGACCTTCGTCCGTTCGAATGCGATGGCCTGTCCGCATACCGGCGCCTGCCGTTGGTCGTAGCGCTGCCCGACACCGTGGAGCAGGTACAATCGATATTGAGAACCTGTAACCGCCACCGCATCGCGGTGATCGCCCGCGGTGCAGGAACCGGTTTGTCAGGCGGCGCCCTACCCCGCGAGGACGCAGTGCTACTGTCGCTGGCGCGCTTCAACCGCATCCTCGAAGTGGATCCCCTCGCGCGCTACGCCCGGGTGCAACCCGGCGTACGCAACCTGGCCATTTCCGAGGCCGTTGCGGGGCATGGACTCTACTACGCGCCCGACCCCTCCTCGCAGATCGCCTGCTCGATCGGCGGCAACGTGGCCGAAAACGCGGGCGGCGTGCATTGCCTCAAATACGGACTCACCGTACACAACATCATGGAGCTGAAGGTCGTCACCATTGACGGTGAACTGTTGACCATCGGCGGGCTGGCCCTGGATTCCCCGGGATTCGATTTGCTGGCGTTGATGACAGGCTCGGAGGGTATGCTGGGCGTGATCGTGGAAATCTGCGTCAAATTGCTGCCGACGCCACAACGCGCCCAGGCGCTTTTGGCCGCCTTCGATTCCCTGGAAAGCGCCGGCGCGGCGGTCGGCGCCATCATCGCGGCGGGGATCATTCCGGCCGGCCTGGAAATGATGGACAACCCTGCCATACGGGCGGCGGAAGATTTTGTGCACGCTGGTTATCCGGTCGACGCCGCCGCGATACTTCTATGCGAGTTGGACGGCACCAATGAAGAGGTGTCGGGGCAAGTCATGGTGGTGCGCGAGCTGCTGCGCCAAGAAGGTGCGGTGGAAGTACGCACCTCAGCGGACGAAGCCGAACGCCTGCGATTCTGGAAGGGCCGCAAGGCCGCATTTCCCGCGGTAGGCCGTATTTCTCCCGACTACTACTGTATGGACGGAACTATTCCCCGGCGTGAGCTGCCCCATGTGCTCACCCGGATCAGCGAATTGTCCCGCGAATACGGTCTGCCGGTCGCCAACGTATTCCACGCAGGCGACGGCAATTTGCATCCACTGATCCTGTACGATGCCAATCGTCCCGGTGAACTCGAGCGCACAGAGGAACTGGGAGGAAAAATCCTTGAACTTTGCGTAAAGGTGGGCGGCACGATTACCGGCGAACATGGCGTCGGCATCGAAAAAATTAATCAGATGTGCGTGCAGTTCCCGCAAGCGGAACTGGAGCGCTTTCACGCGGTCAAGGCCGCGTTCGATCCACAAGGTCTACTCAACCCTGGCAAAGCAGTGCCAACGCTGGCGCGCTGCGCGGAATTCGGCGCCATGCACGTCCACCACGGAGATCTGCCGTTCCCGGAATTGGAACGCTTTTGACTCGTCATCCGGGGGAAACCGAGTGAGCGACATCAGCCAGACACTGCAGTCGCAGCTGGAACGTGCGATAGCGACCAACACCCCGCTTTGCATTGTCGGCGGTGGCAGCAAGGCATTTTTCGGACGCGCTATCGAAGGTGAGCCGCTGTGCGCCAGCGCACACCGAGGAGTCGTGCACTACGAACCCACCGAACTCGTGCTCACTGCGCGCTGTGGAACTCCGCTGTCCGAGATTACTGACCTGCTTGCCGAACACGGGCAGATGTTAGCGTTCGAACCGCCCGGGTTCGGCGACGCAGCCACCATCGGCGGCACAATCGCTTGCGGACTTTCCGGCCCGCGCCGCCCTTACGCGGGCGCTGTGCGAGATTTTGTACTGGGCACCACCATACTCAGCGGCGACGGACAAATTTTGCGCTTCGGCGGCGAGGTGATGAAGAACGTGGCCGGGTACGACATCTCGCGGTTGATGTGTGGTGCTCTCGGAACCTTGGGCGTACTCCTTGAAGTATCTTTGAAAGTGCTGCCCCGGCCAGCATACGAAACGTCCCTTCGTTTGGAGATGTCTGCAGCCGAGGCAATCGACGTCATGAACCGATGGGCCTCCCAACCGCTACCATTGAGTGGCGCGTGTCATGATGGAGGAGCGGTAATTGTGCGACTTTCAGGGTCGGAGGAATCGGTACGGGGCGCGATGGCAAAACTCGGCGGCGAACCACTCGCTGAAGTGGATCCCTTCTGGTCCGATTTGCGTGAACAAAGGTTGGCGTTTTTCGACAGCGACAGTCCGCTCTGGCGCCTTTGCGTGCCATCCACAGTGGCACCGCTGGAACTGCCCGGGAAATGGCTGCTGGATTGGGGTGGTGGTCAGCGTTGGCTGAAAACGCCGGCCAATGAATCCACTGTGCGCGATGCGACAGCCAGCGTCGGTGGCCACGCCACCCTGTTTCGCGGCGGCGATCGCAGCGGAGACGTGTTTCAGAAGCTCGAGCCACAGGTTGCCAAACTGCATCGAGCCCTGAAGCAGCGATTCGACCCGCCCGGTATCCTTAATCCAGGGCGAATGTACCCACAATGGTGATGTAAGCCCCAGGGACCCATGCAAACCAATCTACTGCAATCGTTTCTCGACAAACCCGAGGGCCTCGAAGCGGAGCGCATTCTGCGCAACTGCGTGCACTGCGGATTCTGCAACGCCACCTGCCCGACTTATCAATTGTTGGGCAACGAACTCGACGGCCCCCGCGGCCGCATCTACTTGATCAAGCAGATGCTGGAAGGCCAAACGCCGAGCGAACGCAGCCAATTGCACTTGGATCGCTGTTTGACTTGCCGCAATTGCGAAACCACCTGTCCGTCGGGCGTCGAATACTCGCGCTTGCTGGAGATCGGACGAAACGAAATCGAACGCCAAGTGTCGCGGCCCATGCGCGAGCGCTTGCTTCGTTTCGGACTTTTGCGCCTGCTTCCCTACCGACGGCGATTTTCCGCGGCGCTGCGCTTGGGTCAAACGATACGACCGCTATTACCAGTGAAGTTACGCCGGATGGTACCGCGGAAAGCGCGCGCGCGACGCGCCCAGCCGTCGCAATACGCACGGCGCGTACTGCTGCCGTTAGGCTGTGTACAACCCGCTTTGGCCCCGGAGATAGACCGCGCCACGGTACGGGTATTGGACCGCCTCGGTATCACCGCGGTACAAACCGGCGAGGGCGGCTGTTGCGGCGCTATCAATCTGCACCTCGGCCAGGAAACCAAATCACTGGATTTCATGCGCCGGAATATTGATGCTTGGTGGCCCGAAATCGAAAAAGGGATCGAGGCGATCGTGGTGACCGCGACCGGGTGCGGCGTCACGGTACGTGAATACGGGCGGCTCCTTGCCCACGATACCCGCTACGCGCAAAAGGCCAGCCGGGTGTCGGCATTGGCCAAAGATTTATGTGAGGTGCTGGCCGGCGAGCCCTTGGAAAAGTTGATGAGCCGGGCGCCGAAGCGCATTGCATTTCATGCGCCTTGCACGCTGCAGCACGGCATGAAGTTACCTGGAAAAACCGAACAGTTGCTGATGCGCGCCGGATTTGAACTTACGCCGATTCCCGACGCTCATCTGTGCTGCGGTTCCGCCGGCACGTATTCGATTTTCCAACCCGAATTGTCACGCGAACTGGGCAATCGCAAGGTTGCGGCATTGTTGTCCGGAGGACCGCTGGCGATTGCCACTGCAAACATCGGCTGTCTTATGGAAATACGAAAACGAACCGATCTGCCGGTTGTGCATTGGATCGAGCTGTTGGACGCCGACAATTAAGTGGCCGGCTGCCGAACACGTCGCATAGCGAAACCCGATCGAGGTCAATTCGAGCTTCTGAACAGTTGCTCCCGGTAATACCGCAACTCGCGAATGGAATCGTGTATATCGTCCAGTGCAAGATGGCTGGATGTTTTATTGAAACCTTTGGCGACATCGGGATACCACCGACTACACAGTTCCTTGATGCTGCTGACGTCCAGATTGCGATAGTGAAAATACGCTTCCAGTTCCGGCATCAGGCGGGCGAGGAAACGTCGGTCCTGACAAATACTGTTGCCGCACATCGGTGACACGCCCGTCGGTACATATTGCTCGAGGAACCCGATGGTCTGGTATTGCGCTTCCGAATCGTAGATATTGCTGGCGCGGACCCGCTCCACCAACCCCGACTGGGTATGCTGATTTGTATTCCATTCATCCATGGCATCGAGGATTGCATCGTTCTGATGAATGGCGAGCACCGGACCTTCAGCGACGACGTTCAAATTCACGTCGGTCACAACCGTGGCGATTTCGATAATGCAATCATGCTGGGTATCGAGACCGGTCATCTCGAGGTCGATCCAGATCAAATTATTCGGGTCCTGGGCCATGCGGATACCTGTGGCGTGGATGAGATTGCCGATGCTGCGAGTACGGCTGGACCGCCAACCACCTTTTGATTAGAGTTGAAACAGCGCGACAAACAAGCGTAGCCGGAAACACGTCACGCATCAACGAGAAACAACCCAATGAATGCTTTCACCGCCGTATTTCTGTTCATGCTCGCGATCAGCGTCATCCTGCAATTGTGGCTGGGGTATCGCCATGCCCGTTTTGTAGCCGCACACCGCGACCAGGTGCCTGCTGAATTTCGCGACAATATTCCGTTGGCAGCCCATCGCAAGGCCGCAGACTATACGGTCGCCAACACCAGACTCGGCGGACTGGAGACGGTGTACAGCGGCCTTTTACTACTGCTCTGGACCGTTGCCGGGGGCCTGGATCTATTGGATCACGCGTGGCGCGGTCTACAGCTCGGTCCGCTGGTCACTGGCGTTCTTGTGTTGATCAGCGCAATGCTCTTGATGTCCCTGCTGGAGCTGCCCTTCTCGGCAATCAGAACGTTTGTGCTCGAACAACGCTTTGGTTTCAACCGCAGTAGCGTTGGCGTATTTCTGGGCGACCTGCTCAAGGGCGCGGCACTGATGTTGATTCTTGGCGCGCCACTGGCGTGGCTCGTTCTGTGGATCATGGCCAGCGCGGGAACACTTTGGTGGTTGTATGTGTGGATGGTGTGGTTCGGATTCAGTCTTTTAATGATGTGGGCTTACCCCTCGGTCATTGCCCCGTTGTTCAACAAGTTCACGCCGCTGCAAGATGCGGGACTCAAAGAGCGCATCGAGACGTTGTTGCACGAATGCGGCTTCAAGAGTGATGGCATCTTCGTGATGGACGGGTCAAAACGTTCCACCCATGGCAACGCATACTTTGGTGGACTCGGCAGTAACAAGCGTATTGTGTTCTTCGACAATCTGATCAAACAGCTCGACGGCGACGAAATCGAAGCGGTATTGGCCCATGAACTGGGACACTTCCGCTTGCACCATATCCGTAAACGGCTGGCGGGGCTGGGGGTCATGAGTCTGCTCGGCCTGGCCCTGCTCGGGTGGCTGATTACGCAGCCCTGGTTCTATCACGGCCTGGGCGTCAGTCAGCCGTCGCACTATATGGCCTTACTGTTGTTCATGCTATCGGCACCGGTATTCGGCTTCCTGCTGACGCCTGCCGGCGCATGGATGTCACGTCGTCACGAATTCCAGGCCGACGCCTACGCTGCCGGTCGGCGCGACGCCGCTGCCCTGGTGCGGGCGCTGGTCAAATTGTATGAAGAAAATGCCAGCACGCTTACGCCCGACCCGATCTACTCGCGTTTCTACTATTCGCATCCGCCGGCCTCGGTGCGGATCGAGCACCTGAAAGCAAGCTTCGGCAGTCGGGCTCCAGCTTAGTCGCGGCACGGAATTCTACGTCTCGCTCACAGTCAAGGGAGCAACATCATGACGAATCTGGCGAACCAGCATTGCACTACGCCTGGAAAAGACGACGCGCCTTTGGATGCCGATCGGATTGCGGCGCTGAAGGTGCAAATCGACCCTGGTTGGAAGGTGGATGCGGAACAAAAGCGTATCAGCCGCGACTTTACCTTCAAGGACTTCTACGAAACGGTCGCGTTCGTCAACGCTCTAGCGTGGATCGCAAACCATGAAGACCACCACCCGGATCTCGAGGTCAGCTACAAGCATTGCATCGCGCACTTCAGCACCCATGCCGTCGGGGGGCTATCGGAAAATGATTTCATCTGCGCCGCGAAGGCCGACGCGCTTGTATAAGCTGCCCGCGAAGGTCGACCATGGCGCAGCGTAAACTGAGCCAGCAACAGACGCGGCGAATCCAGGCACAGCAGGAGCAACGCAAACGTCGCGCTCAACATCGAGAGCCACAGGAGCGTAATCCGGATGCCAGCGAACTCGGCCCGGAGCAGCAGGGCTTGATCATTGCCCATCACGGCGCCGCCCTCACCGTGGAGGGTCGCGACGGCGTCCAAATACGCTGCACCGCCCGGCGCAATCTCGGCGCTTTGGCGTGCGGCGATCAAGTGGTCTGGCAGCCTTCGGGATCCGCAGAGGGGGTCGTGGTGGCAGTGCATCCGCGCCGCTCCCAGCTCGCCCGTCCGGATAGTGGCGGTCGACAAAAACCGTTCGCCGCCAATCTCGACCGTATTTTCATTGTCGCGGCTGCGTACCCGGAGCCCAGCGAGTACTTGATCGACCGTTATCTGGTTACCGCGGAACTGACCGGCATCGCACCCGTCATCGTCTTCAACAAAATCGACCTGCCCGATGCGGCGACACTGAAGTCGTTGCATCGGCGCATGGCGGTCTACGAGCGGATCGGATACCAGGTACTGTACGCGAGCGTCACCGACGCACACGGGCTCGACGCGCTGCGCCAGGCACTGGCCCATCACACCAGCATCCTGGTGGGCCAGTCCGGGGTCGGTAAATCGTCCCTGGTAAAGGCGATGCTGCCGCAGCAGGACATCCGCATCGGCGCGCTCGGTGAAACACGTCAGGGACGCCACACCACCACGACTGCACTGCTGTACCATTTGACCGGCGGCGGCGATTTGATCGATTCGCCCGGCGTACGGGATTTCGCCGTCTGGCACATCGAACCGGCGCGGATCGCGCAAGGTTACCGGGAGTTCGCGCCGTTCCTGGGTGGGTGCAAATTCAGCGACTGCAGCCATCGCCACGAACCGGATTGTGCACTTTTGCGCGCGGTGGAAAACGGCGAAATCAATCGGCAGCGACTGCAGCGCTATCAGGAAATCATGGACGAGGTGACTGCTTTCCGGGCATCGTGATCAGCCGGGGGGCCAGTGCATCGGCCGTCCACCGAGTACATGCAGGTGTACATGGTAGACACTCTGACCGGCTTCGGCGTTACAGTTGATCACGGTACGATAACCACGCTCCGCCACCCCTTCCTGCTCTGCCACCATGCGCGCCGCCAAGTACATCCGTCCGAGCAACTCCGCATCGTGTTCGTGGATCTCGTTCAGGGTGCTGATATGGCGCTTGGGGATCACCAGCACGTGGGTCGGCGCTTGCGGGTTGAGGTCTCTGAAAGCCAAGACGTGCTCGTCCTCATAAACCACGTCGGGTTGAATTTCGCCTTCCGCCATCTTACAAAAAACACAATCGGACATGGGTTACCTCGTGAATGCGCAGCAACGAGGGCTGGAGCTCGGCCAGCGCCTTCGCTTGCTGCAGGCTTAAATGAAATAGTCGACGCCGCGACCGCTGGCAGTCGTGGCGTCCGGATTCGAATAGGCTTGATAAGCGGCCAACGCGCGCCGCTGTACAAACTGCTGATTGGAGTGACGGCGGTAGAACGCCGGATGATCTTCCCGGCGGCCGTCGTACGTCTCAGGGCGACGGCTGGACGGTGGCTCGGGCTCGCGCCCGCCCTGCAACAGCTCTCCCTGCAGAACCCGCTCCTGGCCACCGTGCGGGCGGGTATGGGCTAACAGCTCCGTGACCCGATCGACGGGCCTGCCGGCGCCGGGGCGTTCGGGAGCCGCCGCGCGCGCGGGGAGCAGATTGTGGGAGACGGGGGCGATCTGCATGGTGACCATTCGTCCGGCGCACGCGCCGGGCAATCATCATTTGGGACTCAGAAGGATAGCACAGCGGCAAAGGGGCGCCTGTGCCAGTGTCACACCTGCCGTCGGTCCGTGAACGCTTGCGACAAAGTTCCGCCGTCGACGAACTCCAACTCGCCCCCCAACGGCACACCGTGGGCGATACGGCTGGCACGCACACCGGCTTGTCGTGCCATTTCTCCGATATAGTGGGCTGTGGCCTCCCCTTCGACCGTAGGATTAGTCGCCAAAATGACTTCGTTGATATTTCCGGTCCGGAACCGCTCGGCTAAAACCTCCAGCCCGAGCTCATCGGGACCGATACCGTCGAGCGGCGACAAATGCCCCATCAATACGAAATACAGGCCTTTATAGCCGGTGGCGCGTTCGATATTGGCGATGTCGGCCGGGCTCTCGACCACGCAGAGCAACCCCGGGTCCCGCGCCGGGTTGGCACACAGACCGCACAATTGCGCCTCGCTCAGCGTCCGGCAGCGCTCACACCGCCCGATACCATCGGCAGCGGCGACCAGTGCGTGGGCAAGCTGCCGAGCGCCGTCCCGATCGCGCTGCAACAGATGGAACGTCATGCGCTGGGCGGATTTCGGCCCTACGCCCGGCAGGCACCGCAATGCCTCCACCAGGTCGTCGATCAAGGGCGAATATCCCATCTCAGAACGGCAGTTTCATGCCCGGAGGCAGCGGCATCCCAGCCGTGGCATCCGCCATCTTTTCCTGCGTGGTTTTCTCGATCCGATGCACTGCGTCGTTGACCGCCGCCGCGATCAGGTCCTCCAGCATGTCACGATCCTCGCCCAGCAAGCTGTCGTCGATCGTGACCCGTTTCACCTCGTGGCGGCCGTTCATGATCACGCTCACCAGACTGCCTCCCGCCTGCCCGGTCACCTCCATGGCGGCAAGCTCCTGCTGAACCCGCTGCATATTCTCCTGCATCTTCTGGGCCTGCTTCATGATATTTCCAAGACCACCTTTCATCGCCACACCCTCGCGTTGGCCAAAGTCCGATTAATATTAATAGCGGATGATACCGAGCACGGCCTTGGGATTGCACCGCCGGGTTGCGCACCCGGCGCCGTCAGCACCGTCCGGGTGATTCCGCAACGCGTACCTCAATCGACCGGATGAATCAGGTCAGGCCTGATCTCGGCGTTGAACACTTCCTGCAGATCCTGCACCACCGAGTCGTCGCGAATCGATTGCTCCGCCTGGTCCCGGCGTTGCCGCTGCTGGGCGGCGCGTCGGCGCGCCGGCGTTTCCAATTCACCGCTGCCGAGCTTGATCTCCAGCTTCACAGGGATTCCGAAGTGGGCGCCCAGGGCCTGCTCCAGGCGCTGTCGGGCGCTGGCGCCGGCAAGTTGCTCGTAGGTCGGGTCCAGCAACAAGTGCACCCGCTCATCGTTGCGCTCGCCGAGGGCACAGTGCACGGCCAATTCCCGCGCGGCACCGCGCAATCCCAGCTTTGCAACGATTTGATCCCATTCCGGCGCGTCGTCCGCGGGGGGCGTGGGTGCTTGTGGTGGCGCAACCGCCGCCTGTACCGGCTCGGGTGCGGATGGCTCATTCGCGCCGGGCGCATCCGGAGCGCCAGCGCGACGCCGCGGCTCCTCCGATTGTCCCCGATCGCCGCCCACAGACACCGGTTCACGATCGTTGCGGTCGGCCGGAAGCGCAGGCTGAAATGCCAGCATGCGCAATAGCACCATCTCAAATCCGGTGCGCGGATCAGGCGCCAATTCCAGATCGCGACGACCCAGCAAACCGATCTGATAGAACAATTGCACGTCTTCGGGCAACAGCACGTCCGCCAGGGCAACGATCTGCGCGCGGTCACCGAGTGCATCATCCAATGCACCGGGCACGGTCTGCGCCAATGCCATACGGTGTAGCAAGGACAGCAGATCGCGCAATACGCCGCTGAAATCCGGCGCCTGTTCGGCCATCAGCTCGACCCGCTCCAGCAGGCCCTGGCCGTCGCTCTCGGCCAACCGTTGCAACAAGGCCATGACGTGTTCGCGCTCGATGGTTCCCAGCATGGCTTGCACTTCGGCCTGCTGAACACTGCCGCCCCCGTGGGCGATCGCCTGGTCGAGCAGGCTCAGCGCATCGCGCATACTGCCGTCCGCCGCCCGCGCCAGCTCCACCAGCGCGCCCTGTTCGAACGCGATGACTTCGGCCTGCAACAGCTGTTCGAGGTGGGCGGCGATTCGGTCCGGCGGCAGGCGCTTTAAGTTGAACTGCAGGCAGCGGGACAAAATGGTGACCGGCAGCTTTTGCGGATCGGTAGTCGCCAATAGGAATTTGACGTGTGGCGGCGGCTCTTCCAAAGTCTTTAGCAGTGCATTGAAGCTGTGATCCGACAGCATGTGCACTTCGTCCACCAGATAAACTTTGTAGCGGCCGCGGGTGGGTGCGTACTGGACATTGTCCAGCAGCTCCCGGGTGTCTTCGACCTTGGTGCGCGACGCCGCGTCCACCTCGATCAAGTCCACGAATCTGCCCTGATCGATCTCTTGGCAGGCGCTGCACTGACCACAAGGTTTGGAACTGACTCCCTGTTCGCAGTTGAGCGACTTGGCCAGAATGCGCGCGATGGTGGTCTTACCCACGCCACGGGTGCCGGTGAACAAAAATGCATGGTGCAGGCGATCATGGTCGAGGGCGTTGATCAACGCCCGCAGCACATGCTCCTGCCCCACCATCTCGTCAAAATTGCGGGGACGCCATTTGCGCGCCAAGACCTGATACGTCATGGAAATTGCGAGTTGCCCTGGGTGGCTCGAAGGTTCGAAGGGACTAACCGCATCATAGCGAAAAACAGGCCGCCCGAGAAACCCGGACTGGCGGCCGTGATTTGAATATGGAGGCGGCCCGCACCAGCCACATCCCGGCACCCGAGTCCGCTGCTACCGTTGCTCCCTTCCGGGCCTGGCGGGGTTTGCAGCCTATCGTTGCGGGAGGACCAGCGCGGACCACCATTACGCGGTGGTATCAATTGTTACGTACTCGGCAGGGTGCAAACGCTTTTCAGCCGATTGTCGAACCGGTCGATCTAACCCGAGGGTTCGAATTGCGCGTGCCGTAGTGTAATGGTATTCGAAGCGTATTCAACGCTCCATGGTTTGGCGGAGAGGGAGGGATTCGAACCCTCGGTACGGGGTTACCGTACACACACTTTCCAGGCGTGCTCCTTCAGCCGCTCGGACACCTCTCCGGAATTACATTCGCAGTCGCCATCCCGGCATCTTTTTCGACTGCTCGCCGACCTCTGACACCGGTCGGGATTACGCGGGTGCGTCGATGCACCCGCGTGCTGCCCGCACGCGGCGCTCGGCTCGAACCTCGGTACGGGGTTGCCGAACAACTTTCCAGGCGTGCTCGTTACTCAGCCCCTGCGGGGCCGCCGTCGCATGCTCCGGCGTTGTCTCGGCTGCGCCTCGGCTCAGCCGCTCGGACACCTCTCCGGAATTACATCCGCAGTCGCCATACTGGCATCTTCTTTGACTGCTCACCGACCCTTGACACCAGTCGGGGAACCCGCGGCATGCGCCCCACTTTCAGGCGCCAGGGTGCGGGTCCCGCTCGCGATCACAGGATCGTTTAACCGCATCCAGCCGGCGCGAAAGAGTACCCCAGTTGCACCGTCCATGCAAACGCAGCAGGCGATCGGCTACGGATTTTCAATTGCTTAGGTGCGGCGCAAGCGGCCGATCGCAGCCGTGCTCAACTGACACAATTTTTTGAACCGCTGGTATGCGTTGGCATCCAAACGAGAGTCCGGCAAATGGCGATCGGCGTAATAAAGCCCGATGGGCTTTCTGTCGACAACCACCGAGGCGGCGAAAAAAGTGTCGGTCTGGATCAAACAACGTACCGGTTCAGGCACCAGCGGCCAAAACCGCTCACGGTTGTCTTCGTTGACCCACACCGCCTGCTCACGCTCCAACATCCGGCTGAATAAATGCGCGTCGTCGAGACGCAGTGCAAATCGGCTAAAGCCCGGATCATTGTCGGTCCCTGCCAGGTAGCGCGCTTGCAGCAGACTGCGATCTCGATTCAGCATGGCGAAGACCACGCGATTCAGGCCCAGACCGTCATGTAGCCCACGCATCACTTCGGTCATCAATTCATGCAGGTTAGAGCCCGCCGGGACGTAGTTCACCAATCGGTCTGTAACTTCTTCATATACCGCCAGCTGGGGCATCAGGCAGAAATGGACAGGCATGGGTTCGCCGTCTTTCGCAGACTCGCCTTCCGCCGTCTCCACCGGCTCTTCGCCCGGCAGCATAGGCAGACGTCGCGCCGCCGGGAATATTCGAAAGTCCTGGACGTCACGGGCCGCCTCGACGGCGGTCACGTGCACTTCCGAGACAATGTGTCCCTCCGGCACTTCCAGCCACGCCGATACGTTTGCGAGGCATTCCTGCAGCTCGTGGCCGTACCAGCCGTCTTCAGCCAGACGCGCCAATTGCGTTGCGTACATCACCCCTAGCACGCGTGGCTGGCTCGCATATTCCGCTTCCAAGCTTTGCAGCAAGAGTTCCGGCAGGTTCCAGCGCGCGGCGAGTCTACGGGTGACCTGCTCGAGGCTGAAGCCGAGTACCACGTATTGCGCTTCGTCCGCAGGCATGCGCTCCGCGCATTGCAGCATATGAATGCGCTCCAGCTCTGCCGCACCGCCATGGAGGCTCATCAGCAGCTCGCCGACATCGTGGAGCATGGCCGCCAGAAACACTTCTTTGGGCATCATATCGCCGCGCCAACGCGCCCAACGGTAGGCTTGCAGTCCGGCGTGGTAACTGCGGCTCGCGAGCTGCAGGTAACGGCGCTGTGCCGTATCGGCCTCGAGGGGATCGAGCCGGTCGAGGGTCGATGGCAGCGAGCGCAACTGGGTCATGCCCAGCATCATGGCCGCATTGTCCAATGTTGCAACGCGGCTACCCAGATTACGCGCGCGGCCGGCATTCGCCCGGCGCACTATCTCTAATGCCGCGCCCGGGTCGCCCGGCACCCGGTCACACACCCGGTCCATTGGTATGCCCGAGTCCGGATTCAGGCTGGAGAGCGCTCGCGCCGTGGAAGCCAGCAACGGCAAATGACACTCAGCCAAGCGGTCGGTCCACTGCGCGACCGAGTCGGACAACCGGTTGACTTCGTCCTGTGCTGGGGGCGATTCCATAACTCACACACGGGGATTGACCGCCCATTACATCGGCTCACCGCGGCCGCAACTTGAATTCGGTCTATTACGCCATTCACCCGGATTTGTTTTGATTTTAACACTCAAGCGGTCGCGGGTATTGCCGATAGATTTCGTGTGCATCCGCAATGAACCGCTCAGAGTCTGCACTCCCATGTTTTTCATCATTGGTACCGTGATTATCCTTGGCTCGGTGGCAGGCGGATACGTCCTGTCCCACGGGCACTTGGCCGCGCTATGGCAGCCTTTCGAACTGCTGATCATCGGTGGCGCGGCGTTCGGAGCCTTCGTAATTTCGAACCCGAGCCAGGTGGTAGCCAAAGTATTCAAAAGCGTTCCGGCGCTGTTGTCGGGCTCCAAGTACACCAAGCCGCTCTACATGGACCTGTTGTCGTTATTGCACGATGTCTTCGCCAAGGCGCGTAAGGAAGGCATGATGGCGATCGAGAGCGACATCGAGGAGCCTGACAAAAGCGAACTATTCAACCGCTATCCGAAAATCGCCAAAGACCATCATGTGATCAGTTTCATTACCGACTATCTACGCCTGATCGTAGGCGGGAACATGAATCCGTTCGAACTCGAGAATTTGATGGATGTGGAGATCGAAACCCACCATCACGAAGCCGAACAACCCTCGCAGGCCTTGACAAAAGTGGCCGACGGTCTCCCCGGATTCGGCATCGTCGCCGCGGTTCTGGGTATCGTGATCACGATGGGATTCATCAGCGATAGCGCAGAAGCAATCGGTGGTCACGTCGCTGCGGCTTTGGTGGGTACTTTTCTTGGCATTTTACTCGCGTACGGATTCGTCGGACCCATGGCCGTGGCTCTGGAACATCGGGTTGCCGAAGAAGCCAAGGTATTCGAGTGTATCAAAGTCGCGCTGTTGGCCACGGTAAACGGCTATAGCCCGCAAATCGCCGTGGAATTCGGGCGCAAAGTTTTGTTCAGTTCTGTACGTCCAAGCTTTCAGGAACTGGAAGAGCATCTGCGAGGCCAGCGCAGCTAGTCCTGCAGGCAGGCAAAAGGGACCACTTCGGTGCCATTGGACGACAAGAAACAGCCGATCGTCATCAAACGCATTAAAAAGAGTGCCCACGGACACCACGGGGGCTCTTGGAAAGTGGCGTTTGCGGACTTCGTAACCGCCATGATGGCGTTTTTTCTGGTCATGTGGATCGTCGGCGCCGCGAGCACGGACCAAAAGGCGGCGATATCCCAGTATTTCAAGAATCCCAGCTTGACCGAAGGTATGAGTCAGTCTCCGACGCCTGGTCCCATGGGCCCTGGGGGCGCCAGCACCAGCATGATTGATTTCGGTGGCAGCATGGACCTTACGCGGGGCGCGGGCGAAAAGATCCTGGAGAAAGATCAAAAGGAACAACGCGCCAAGCAGCGCAGCGAAACCGACACGACCGGCGAGGACGCAAAGGCTGCCGACCGCAAACGCCTCGAGTCCCTGCTGGCGGACCTCAAGGAAGCCATCGGCAAGAGCCAGGCGCTGAAGCCGTTCAAAGACCAGCTATTGCTCGACATCACACCGGAAGGCCTTCGCATCCAGATTGTCGACAAGGAGAACCGGCCCATGTTCGACTCCGGGAGCAGCGAACTCAAATCCTATACGGTCGACATCCTGCACGAGATCGCCAAGTTTGTGAATCAGGTACCCAACCGTATCAGTATTGCCGGACATACGGACATCACGCCCTATGTGAGTCGCAGGGATTACAGTAACTGGGAACTTTCCGCCGACCGCGCCAATGCGGCCCGGCGCAGTCTCATCGCCGGTGGAATGGATGCCGGCAAGATGGGGCGCGTGGTCGGTTTGGCATCGTCCGTCCTTTTCGACAAGGACAATCCCCGAAACCCGATCAACCGCCGCATCAGTATCGTAGTCATGAATCAGGAAACCGACGATGCGCTACGAAACGGCGAACGAACCGCGACTTCCAAGGACACGGCTACACCGATGGTCGTCGACACCGAACCGCACACCGTCACCGCGCCGGCCGCCAAGGCGCTTGCAACGGTACCGGTTGAACCCAAAGCAGTGGCCACAAGCGCTGATGACGATCCAACCGTCACCCGCGGCACCGTACAGTTGCCACGCGTCACGCCCAGCTTGCCCAGGATCAATTTAGCGCCGCGCTAAGTGCAGATACAGGCGGTCATTACCACGTATACCGCACGCGGTAGCGGACAACCGTTTCGCCCTTGGCAGGCACGTGCACCGGGAACCGAATGGTATCGGCATCCTGTTTGTCGAAGCTCTGGTTGGCGTCGACGATCTGCCATTGACGCCAACGCGCGAGACGCTCGTCGACTTCGATCGCCACCGGTTGCGTTCTGTGGTTGCGCAGGCGCACCTCGATTTCCTCTTCCATCACTCGCCTGTCCTGGTCGACCTGAAAATCCTTCTGGGTCCGCTCCGCCACCACATCGAAATCACGACCCAGATCAAGGTGCACCGTCTCGCCAATAGCCGTGTGTGCGATGCCATCCTCACCGACAAACTCCCAATCGCCATCGCGCTCCGCTTCCCGCAACCGAATCCTACCCGCCGGTAACGGCAGACCGAGTCCGTTCTCGCTGGTGTTTCGGAATGCCAACGAGAGACGTACTCCGGAATCCGCTGCCGCGCCATAGCCGGGATCGACGATGGGCTGGCGCAACATCGCCGCCGGCCGATCGACCGACCCGGTGTACACGCGCGTCTGTTCACACTTGATCCCAGCCGCCCGGGGAAACAAAACCAGCTGCTCCACTGCCCCATCGCTCAAACTGACCGGCCGATCGAGTTGATAAAGGTGATACGCCGAAAACGATTGCTCAGCGAATTCCTGGGGCGGCGCGCCCTTCAACATTGCAGTTCTCATCGGCGGCCCAGCCACGTTCGCAGACACACGATGTACGTCACCCGCTATCAGCTTGAGTCCTACGTGCTCGTACGACCGCCCCGTGCGATTGAGGATGTTGGCAGTGGCGTGCAGCGCGCCGGTGCACGTTTGCGGCTGCGTGGAGAATGAGAATTCGTAATCGGCCCACCAGGAGATGCCAGCGGTTTCATACCGTACGTTCATGGGGAATTCTCCGGCCGCGGACGATTGCAGCGACCACAAGACCGTAGGTTGGGCTGAAATTTCGGCGGGCAGACCAGCCGCACGGACATCCGCATAGTCGCGGATCACATGCACTGTGCCATTTTCCTGCTGTAACACCAGCCCGTCGTCGACAGCCAGCAATCGGCCATTGATCGTCGATCGATCGCCGCCGGGCGGCGGCGTCACTTCCACGACATGTCCAATCGCGCGCTGCAGTAACTCTCTGGCACTGGCCAGTCCCGACCGGAAATGTTGTCCGAGCAATCGAGGCTGCCCGCTCTGCTCCAGGTCGAGCCGAATCGAACTTGGATCCACCAGCGCCGGCAGTTCATCGAAACGAACCGTCGACACGCCCTGGGTCAATGAAAATGCGTGCCGGGTGTTCACCAACGCGTAGCCCGGAAGATTTGTCCCGTCGCCGCCGGCATTCCTGAGCATGCCCGCCGGCATGGAACCGGGACCTGCGGTACTATAAATCGTCAATGTAGTGTCCGGTTGCGGTTGCGCCGCAGCGGCGCCGCTCAGCAGCGTCGCCCACAACGCGATGGTCCGTGCCGTCATTCAATTGCCTCCTCAAGCACACCCGTATGCTCTGGTATGATTTACCGTCGAGTCCCGAGTCGGATTTCCCATGGACCATAACCAATCGACATGGCAGGCGCCACCGCCGCGGCTCCGGATCGCGGACGCAGAAACCCATGTCTGGCTCGTGCCGGCGGAACGCTCGGACCCTGATGCAGCCGCCCTGCTCTCGGTCACGGAATTGGAGCGTGCTTCGCGGCTGCGCCGTGGGCGCTCGCGCATTCAATACACCGCGACCCAATGTGCGCTGCACCGCCTGCTCGGGGGATATCTGGATCTATCGCCGCAATCGGTCGAGCTGAAACGGACCGGCACCGGGAAGCCTTACGTCGACCCTCGCCATGGTACGACCCTCGGTTTCAACGTCTCTCATTCCGGACGCTGGGCGCTGATCGCGTTTGCGCGCGGAAGAGAAATCGGGGTGGACCTCGAAGCCCATCGCTCCCTCGACGCCATGAGCCTGGCGCGGCGTTTTTTTTGCGACAGCGAAGCGCTTCGCCTGGCGGATACAGACGAAGATCTGCGCAGCAAGCGTTTTTTCGATTTATGGACGGCGAAAGAGGCGCTGGTCAAAGCCATGGGAATTGGGATTGCCGGTAATCTGAAGCGATTCGAGGTCATCACCGAACCTGAAATGAGCTGGCGGGATGTGACCGGCCGCGCCGAACTCTCGCGCTGGTTGATCCATGCGCTCCCGGCACCGGCAAAACACAGCGCCGCCCTCGCCATTGAACAAGAGTTGGGACGGCTGAGAATGTTCTACTTTGAGTAACGCTTTGCTGCCGGTTGGCGATCATCCGGCGACGACCGTGCCTCCATTGGGGTGCAACACCTGGCCAGTCATATAGGACGAATCCTTACTGGCGAGGAAAACGTAGCTGGGCGCAACTTCGAACGGCTGGCCGGCGCGCCCAAGCGGTTTGCCTTCGCCGAAGCTCTCGACTTTGTCGGCTGCAAAGGTAGCGGGAATCAGCGGTGTCCAAATCGGACCCGGAGCAACACCGTTTACGCGAATATTCTGCTCGGCCAACTCCATTGCCAGGGATCGTGTAAACGCCACGATCGCGCCTTTGGTCGATGAGTAGTCGATCAACCCGGGCTTTCCTTCATACGCCGTCACCGAGGTGGTATTGATGATAGCGGACCCATTACCGAGATGTGGCAGCGCGGCGCGGGTCAAGTAGAACATTGAGAATACGTTGGTTTGGAAGGTGCGCTGCAACTGTTCGTTGGTAATCTCCGAAAAACGGTCTCGAACGTGTTGTTCTGCCGCATTGTTTACCAGAATGTCCAATTGCCCGAGGCTTTCGACCACTTGCCGCACCACGTTCTCGCAATGGATCGGATCGCCGACATCGCCGGCAATGGTCAGACAGCGCCTTCCCTGCGCCTCCACCCGTTGTTTGGTATGCGCCGCATCCTCATGTTCATTCAAATAAGCGATTGCGATGTCAGCCCCTTCGGCGGCGAACGCCAACGCCACGGCACGCCCGATCCCACTGTCGCCGCCGGTAATCAGCGCAACTTTACCGCGCAACTTTTCTGCGCCGCGGTATTCCGGATCTTCGGTAATGGGCTCCGGCTTCATCGCTGATTCACGGCCGGGCTGCCGGTCCTGGTGCTGCGGCGGTCTCTCTTGCTGTTGCTTTTGCAAATCCATGGTGGCCTCCTTGCGCGCGGAATGAAATCCGCTGACTGATCTGGAGGCTTAGTACAACCGGACACACGCCGCAAATGCCTTCGTCCGCCTCGCGCGAGTTCAGGAGTTTGGCGATTGGACCTGGCGCTGCGCGCCGAGGATCTTGGTGACTTTTGGTAGCGCTTCGTCAAGAGAGCGCGAAAAATAGATTTTACCGGCCTTGGTCCGCACTCCCGCCTGACGCAGTTTCAGTATCATGCGCGGCCGGAGGTTATTGATCACCAGCACAATGCCGTTCAATTCCAGGTTTTTGAGAATGGATTCCATCGCCATAATGGCGCTCATATCGAGCATCGTCACTTTGCTCATATCCAGGACGACCAGCCGAACTTCGGGATTGAAATTGGAGATACTTTTCACGGCTTTTTGCGCGGAACCGAAAAAAAGCGGCCCGTTGATGGCATACACCGCAACTTCCTTCGGGAATCCTGGATTCAAGTCGGTTTCGCCGCCCACGTAGCCGACTTCAGTGAGACTGATACTGCGCCGAATGAACAGTATCGCAGCCAGCCCCATGCCCACGCCCACCGCCAGTGTCATGTCAAACAACACGGTCAGCGCGAAACAGGTAAGCAGCGTAATCACATCGTTCCTGGGCGCGACCTTGAGGATGCGTAGAAAATGCCTGGCTTCGCTCATATTCCAGGCGACCATGATCAGCAGGGCTGCCATGGATGCCATCGGAATGTACGACAACACCGGCGCCAACGACAGAATGGAAACCAGAACGAACAACCCGTGAATGACGGACGATAAAGGAGACGAACCGCCGGCGCGAATGTTGGCGGCGGTGCGCGCAATTGCCGCCGTGGCCGGGATACCGCCAAACAACGGCGCCACCAGGTTGCCGATCCCCTGGCCGATCAACTCGTCGTTGGGGTCGTGTTTTTTGCCCGACATGCCATCCGCGACCACGGCACAGAGAAGCGATTCCAAGGCGCCCAGCACAGCGATACTGACCGCAGCGCCCATCAAAGTGCGAACCAGCGGAAATGAAATGCCGATCGGCGCGCCGCTCGGCCCCGGCTGTTCCCACGGCCAATTGAACGCCGGCAAAATGGGCGGAATCCCATTTCCCTCCACGCCCTCGAATTGGTAGTGAAACCGGGAACCGATGGTGGCGACTGAATAATCGCCACCCGCATGGGATAACAGCCACCCCAGCAGCGAGCCGACAAGCAACGCGACCAGGTGCCCAGGTATACGCGATCGCGTGCGTGGCCATACCAATAACACGATGAACGTCAACGTGCCGATCAGCGCCTCGCGCCAGTCCAGCGTCGGCATGGCATGCAACAGGGTCGCCACCTTGCCAAAATAATCGCCGCTCAGTGATCCGATCTGCAGCCCAAGGAAATCCTTGATCTGCAAAGTCGCGATCACCACGCCGATGCCAGCCGTAAAGCCCACGACCACCGGATACGGAACCACTTCGATCAATCGTCCGAGCCTCGCCATGCCCATCAACACGAGCACGAATCCCGCCATGAAACCGCTCACCAACAACCCACCTAAGCCGTAGCGTTGGACGATCGGAAGCAATACAACTACAAACGCAGCAGTCGGCCCGGAGATATTGACTTTCGAACCACCGGTCAAAGCGATCACGATTCCGGCCACCATGGCGGTATACAGGCCATGCTGCGGCGCCACCCCGCTGGCGATCGCCAATGCCATAGAAAGAGGCAGTGCGATGACCCCGACAGTCAAACCGGACAATACATTGCGCTGAACGCTCGCTAAGCTGCGCTCGTTCTTGAGAGATTTTTGCAGGGCCGAAAACATGCATGTATCCCTATCCGGCAGCCTTATCATCGGGATCGCGGATTCCGGCACCTGAGCCGCGCGACACCGGGTGTCACGACGCCGACGAGATATGGCCCCAAAAATCCGGGGAATCGAAAAGTGACAGCGCTGTTCCGGGGTGCGCGCCATCCGCATTCAGGCGGTCCACGGCCGGAAACGGACCGTTTTTGATTTGCAGGCGAGACGGGCTGCGTGGGCTCGCCCGTGCGCGTCTCGGCTCGAACCTGTCAGGCCGTCATCCAGCGTCCACACTATGCAAATTAAATAAGGGGCCAGCTCGGACCCCTTATTTGATTTGGCGGAGAGGGTGGGATTCGAACCCACGGACCCCAGAAGGGGTCACTTGATTTCGAGTCAAGCCCTTTCGGCCGCTCAGGCACCTCTCCGATACAGCACTGGACGTGATCTGTGTGGATGTGGGACCACGGTCGCGATTTTACATGACGGCCGATCGGATTGCTAAATCTTTGCCCAAACGATCCGTTACAATGGCCATGCCGTTTGGAGCGGAGTAAAGCTTGCGCGCACTCATCGCTGTACTGATATTGATGGTCGGCGGGTGCGGCGACCAGCCCAAAACGCTGTTGGGACGCATCCAACAGCGCGGGGAACTGGTAGTTGCCACACGCAACAGTCCGACCACCTACTATATCGGCCCAGATGGCGCCGCGGGGCTGGAATATGAACTGGCCAGCCGGTTCGCCAAGCAACTCGGCGTACGTTTGCGATTGGTGGTTCCGGATCGTTCCGGCGAGGTCTTGGAGCTGGTTGCCCGAGGCGAGGCCGACATCGCAGCAGCCGGCCTGACGGTGACGCCCGAGCGCCAGACATGGATACGTTTCGGGCCGACCTATCAGGAAATTACCGAGCAGTTGGTATACCGACGCGGAAGCCGGAAACCTATCGATATCGCCGACCTTGGGTCCGGACAACTGGAGGTGGCTGCCGGCAGCAGTCACGCGGAACGGCTGCGCGCGTTGTCGCAGCAATACCCGGCGTTGTCATGGAACGAAAATAAACAAACCGACAGCGAAGGGCTGCTCAACCTGGTATCCCAACAACTCATTGATTATACGGTCGCCGACTCGAACGTTATTGCCCTGAACCAACGATTTTATCCCGAACTGAGAGTGGCCCTGGACCTCGGCGAACCGCAGCCCCTGGCGTGGGCGTTTCCGCTGCAGGGCGACGACAGCCTCTACCATGCGGCCACAAAGTTCTTTGAAAAAATCCGCAAACGGCACACCCTCGAACAACTTCTGGAACGCTACTACGGCCATGTCGCGGATTTCGATTATGTCGGCACCCGGCTTTATCTGCGCCACATCAAACAGCGCTTGCCGCATTTTCGACCGACATTCGAACAGGCTGGAAAAGAGAATCGAATCGATTGGCGCCTGTTGGCAGCCATGGGATACCAGGAATCACACTGGAACCCTAAAGCGCGCTCCCACACCGGCGTGCGCGGCATTATGATGCTCACCTTGGACACCGCCTCTCAGGTGGATATAGACAACCGTTTGGACCCTGAGCAGAGCATCAATGGCGGCGCGCAATATTTCCAAAACGTAAAGCGCAAAATACCGAAGCGCATAACTGAACCCGATCGGACCTGGATGGCGCTTGCGGCCTACAACGTGGGGTTCGGCCATCTGGAAGATGCGCGCAAGTTGACCGAAATGCGCAATGGCGATCCGGACAAATGGGTGGATGTCAAAGCAACATTGCCGCTTTTGAGCCAGAAAAAATGGTACAAGCGCACCCGCTTTGGATATGCGCGGGGCCAGGAACCGGTCCGCTATGTCGAGAACATCCGGAGCTATTACGACCTGCTGGTGTGGAGTTTGAAGCACGAAGATGCTTATAGTCAGACGCAAAAGGCGCCGACGGCGCCAAACATCACTTCGCCCGTGCTTTGAACCCGTCCTCCCCTGCCACTTGCGCCGGACGCCCCGCGCGAGCCTTTAGCCTGTCAATTCATCTATCCGACACACGAATGTAACAACGAAGTAACGCCCTGGCGCGATCCTGGTCGCCACGGTCGACGTCTCCGCGCAGCCACGGCGACATTCGACGAGCAACGACAGAGCGCCCATGAACACAAAACTTACGCTGATCGTGGGTATGCCGCGGTCAGGAACGACTTGGATCGGAAAAATATTCGATAGCCATCCCGATACCTTGTATCGACACGAGCCGGACAATTTCACCGATCTAAGGCATCTGCCCCTCGTGACCTCCTGCCGGGGCTCCAGGGTCGGTGCACTCTCAACGCTCCGCGCGCAGATTCTCGCGCGACGGGAAACCAAAGTGGTGGCTTCGCGTCCGGTGTTCCCCAAGCGTTATTACGTATCGGGAGAGCGAACCCTGCGCAACGTCGCCGCAAACGGCGCCAAAATGCTCGCCCGTGTGACAGGGGAATTCGCACTGCCGGCGTGGCGGAACCTAGAACGGCTCGACGCGCACCTCGTGTGGAAATCGATCGAATCCGCCGGCCGCGTCGATACGATCATGTCCGCGCTTCCGGAGGCGCGATGCATCGTCTTGGTACGGCATCCGTGCGCCCAGATCGCTTCGACGCTACGCGGCGAACGCACCCGGCGATTCGAATCCGAGGGCGACACCAGTGACGATTACGGCGTGTTCAAGCAATTGTTGCAGACTCCCGCAGCGCGCGAACGAAGACTTACTGAGCGTGACATTCACGCGATGTCTCCCCTGCAACGCTTGACCTGGCGATGGGTGTTGTTCAACGAAAAGGCGCTTGCAGACGCCGAAGCCAATGAGCGCTGCACGGTGTTTGCTTACGAGCAGTTTTGTATGGACCCGCGAGGCACGGCGCGCGCAGCATTCGAATTCTCGGAACTGGAATGGTCTGCACAGACGGAGCGATTCCTGCGCACCAGCACCACCAATGACAACAGCGGCTATTATAGTGTCGAAAAAAATCCTCTGCAGGCCGCGACCAAGTGGACGCACGAGCTTGAACCGGCGCAGATCGAGGAGATCATGTCCATTGTCGGTCGCTCACGCCTTGCAAGATACTACCCGGATCGCGCGATGGGAGGAGTAAATCACCGTTCGCATTACCTTTTCGGCATCACTCAATTACCGCCAAGCAATTCCTGCTCCATGGATAAGTACACGGCGTAGGCGTTGCGCCGATTGGCTTCCTCGAACGCCGGCATGTCTTTCCATTCCGACCAGTCGACTGCCCGGTAAGCTTCGTCAAAAGGCAGCAATTGATCCACCGCGGCCCCCATTTTTCGCGCATGAACGCCAGATAGCGCCGCGTGGCTTTCAGAGCCCGGTTCGGCGCGTCCGCCGCCGGGCCATGGCCGGGGATCAGGGCGACCAGCTCCGCGGCCTCCATTTCCCGAAGGGTTTCCAGCCACCGTTTGGTGTTTGAATCGCCAATGTAGGCAACCCGTCCCTCGAAAATAATATCGCCGGAAAAAAGAACGCGGTCGGGCTTTACATACATCGTCATGTCCGCATCGGAATGAGCCGCGCCCACGACGTTGATCAAGAATTCGACATCACCCAATTTGAACGACTCGCT
>CAWKIK010000013.1:0-25000 GCA_963849825.1 uncultured Gammaproteobacteria bacterium
GCGCTCGCGGCCATGTTCGTCTTGCACCGTCAATTCGCCGGAGCGGGACACCACCATGTTGTGGCCGTCACGATGTTGCACCAGCTTCATGTTGTCCAAACGCACGCTACCCTTGGACTTCACCTCGACGTTGTTGATGGCCGCGGAACGTGACGCCGCACCGCCGATGTGGAAGGTGCGCATGGTCAACTGCGTGCCCGGCTCGCCGATGGACTGTGCGGCAATGACGCCAACGGCTTCGCCGTTGTTTACCCGATGTCCGCGACCTAGATCGCGGCCGTAGCATTTGGAGCAGATGCCATAGCGTGTTTCGCAGGTAATCGGCGAACGCACCTTGATCTGATCGACGCTGAGTTCCTCCAAGCGCTCGACCCAGTGCTCGTCCAGCAGGGTACCCGCAGTGACCGCCGGCTTGTTCGTGCCCGGCAAGATCAAATCCTCGGCCACAACGCGACCCAGTACCCGCTCACCCAGTGGCTCGACAATATCGCCACCTTCGATCAACGGATTCATGGTCACGCCGTCGTGGGTTCCGCAATCGACTTCGGTCACGACCAGATCCTGCGCGACATCCACCAAACGGCGCGTAAGGTAACCGGAGTTGGCTGTCTTCAACGCCGTATCCGCCAGACCTTTACGAGCGCCGTGGGTGGAAATAAAGTACTGAATGACGTTCAAGCCTTCGCGGAAATTCGCGGTAATGGGTGTTTCGATGATGGAGCCGTCCGGCTTTGCCATCAGGCCGCGCATTCCGGATAGCTGACGAATCTGCGCCGCACTACCACGGGCGCCGGAATCGGCCATCATGTAAATCGAATTGAACGAGGGCTGCTTGACGGTTTTCCCTTCGGCATCGGTCACATCATCGGTGCCGAGTTTTTCCATCATCGCTTTGGCGACCTGGTCATTGGTGTGCGACCAGATATCGACCACCTTGTTGTAGCGTTCGCCGTTGGTCACCAGACCCGAGATGTACTGATTCTCGATCTCCTTCACTTCGGCTTCAGCACGGGCCAGGATTGCAGGCTTCTCGTCCGGAACCACCATATCGTCGACGCCGAAAGATACGCCCGCGCGGGTGGAATAATGGAAACCGGTGTACATGAGCTGATCGGCGAACACCACCGTGGTCTTCAGACCCAGACGGCGATAGCAGGCATTGATCAAGCGTGAAATCGCCTTCTTGTTCAGATCCTGGTTCACCATGTCGAACGGCAGGCCGTCGGGGACGATATCGAACAACAACGCCCGTCCCGCAGTGGTGTCCTTGATACTGATTTGCTCCACACGATTGCCATCGCCGTCGATCAACACTTCGCGCACACGCGCCTTCACTTTGGCCTGCAAATCCAGCAGACCGTTTTCGTAGGCACGATGCACTTCCTTGACGTCGGCGAACACCATGTGTTCACCCTTGGCGTTGACGCGTTCGCGAGTCATGTAATACAGACCCAACACCACGTCCTGCGAAGGTACGATGATCGGCTCGCCGTTGGCCGGCGACAGAATGTTGTTCGAGGCCATCATCAGCGCCCGGGCTTCCAGTTGCGCCTCGATCGATAGCGGCACATGCACGGCCATCTGATCGCCGTCGAAGTCAGCGTTGAACGCGGTACACACCAGCGGATGCAATTGGATGGCCTTGCCTTCAATCAACACCGGCTCGAATGCCTGAATACCCAAGCGATGCAGAGTGGGGGCGCGGTTGAGCATGACCGGGTGTTCGCGGATCACCTCTTCGAGGATATCCCAAACTTCGGCGCCTTCCCGTTCCACGAGCTTTTTGGCCGCTTTGATGGTCGTTGCCAAGCCGCGCAGCTGCAGCTTGGAGAAGATGAATGGTTTGAACAGTTCCAGCGCCATCTTCTTCGGCAAACCGCACTGATGCAGCTTCAACGCCGGACCGACCACGATCACGGAACGGCCGGAATAGTCCACGCGCTTGCCGAGCAGATTCTGACGAAAACGACCCTGCTTGCCCTTGATCATGTCCGCCAAGGATTTCAGCGGCCGCTTGTTGGTGCCGGTAATGGCGCGCCCACGGCGACCGTTGTCCAACAGCGCATCCACCGATTCCTGCAGCATACGCTTTTCGTTACGAACGATGATGTCGGGCGCGTTCAGTTCCAACAGACGCTTGAGGCGATTGTTGCGGTTGATGACCCGACGGTACAAATCGTTGAGGTCCGAAGTCGCAAAACGGCCGCCATCCAGCGGCACCAGCGGACGCAGATCCGGCGGCAACACCGGCAGCACGGTCATGACCATCCACTCGGGGCGGTTGCCGGAATCCAGGAACGATTCGATCAGCTTCAATCGCTTGGCAATGCGCTTGAGCTTGGACTCGGAGTTCGTGGACGCGATTTCTTCACGCAACGCTTCCGCTTCGGCACGCAGATCCAGCGATTTCAGCAAATGGAACACCGCTTCGGCACCCATGCGGGCATCGAATTCATCGCCGTTCTCTTCGATGGCTTCCAAGTAAGCCTCATCGGAGAGCAGCTGGCCACGCTCCAGCGTCGTCATGCCCGGGTCGACCACCACGAAGGCTTCGAAGTACAGCACCCGCTCGATGTCGCGCAACGTCATGTCCAACAGCAGACCGATGCGGGACGGCAGCGATTTCAGGAACCAAATGTGCGCGACCGGGCTGGCCAGTTCGATATGGCCCATACGCTCACGGCGCACCTTGGCCAAGGTCACTTCCACGCCGCATTTTTCACACACCACGCCGCGGTGTTTGAGACGCTTATATTTGCCGCACAGGCATTCGTAGTCCTTAACCGGGCCGAAGATCTTGGCGCAGAACAGTCCGTCGCGCTCCGGTTTGAACGTACGGTAGTTGATGGTCTCGGGCTTTTTCACTTCGCCGTATGACCAGGAACGGATCATGTCCGGCGAGGCCAGTCCGATGCGGATGGCATCGAAATCGTCCGACGGGCCTTGCTGCTTCAGTAGGTTCATCAGATCTTTCATATCTATCACCTGTTTGTTGTAGGAGGACGTCTTCTGCAAGCGTTAGCGCCTGCCGATATCGATCGAACTCCTACCAATCAGTCCTGATCCAATTCGATGTTGATGGCCAGCGAGCGGATTTCCTTCACTAGCACATTGAAGGATTCCGGCATTCCGGCCTCCATGCGATGGTCGCCATCGACGATGTTCTTGTACATCTTGGTGCGTCCGTTCACATCGTCCGATTTCACGGTCAACATCTCCTGCAGCGTATATGCCGCGCCGTAGGCCTCGAGGGCCCAGACTTCCATTTCGCCGAAGCGCTGTCCGCCGAACTGTGCCTTGCCACCCAGCGGCTGCTGGGTAACCAGACTGTACGGACCGGTGGATCGAGCATGCATCTTGTCGTCGACCAGATGGTTCAACTTCAACATGTACATGTAACCGACCGTCACCGGGCGATCGAAGGAATCTCCAGTCCGCCCGTCGAATAGTGTGGTCTGCCCGGATTTGGGCAACCCGGCGAGATCCAGCATCGTCTTGATCTCTTCCTCGGAAGCGCCGTCGAACACCGGCGTCGCCATCGGCACGCCACCGCGCAGATTGCTCGCCAGTTCGATCACTTCATCATCGCTGAGGCTACCGATGTCCTCCTTCTTGCCGCTGGTGTTGTACACCCGCTCGAGGAATTTACGGATCTCGGCCGCCTTGTTCTGCGCATCCAGCATTTCGCCAATGCGCAGACCGAGTCCTTTCGCCGCCCAACCAAGGTGGGTCTCCAGCACTTGTCCGACGTTCATGCGGGAAGGCACACCCAACGGATTCAGTACGATGTCCACTGGCGTTCCGTCTTCGGAATACGGCATGTCTTCCACGGGGACGATCATCGAGATCACGCCCTTGTTGCCGTGACGGCCCGCCATCTTGTCACCGGGCTGAATCCGGCGTTTGACGGCCAGGTACACCTTCACCATCTTCAGCACGCCGGGCGCCAGGTCGTCGCCCGCGGTGATCTTCGACTTCTTCTCGTCAAAGCGGCGGTCGAGATTTTCGCGTTGGGCCTTGAGCTGCGCGGCAGCGCCTTCGAGCTGCTCGTTGGCTTCATCGTTGCGCAAACGGATCTCGAACCACTTTTCGCGGGCCAGTTCAGCCAAATAGTTCTTGGTGAGCTTGTCGCCCGCCTTGAGCTTGTTCGGGCCGCCTTCCGCGATCTTGCCCACCAGCATGCGCTCGAGTCGGGAGTAGACGTCGTTCTCGAGAATACGGAACTGGTCGTTCAAATCCTTCTTGATCTGCTGCAGCTGTGCCTGCTCGATCTGCAGGGCACGCTGATCCTTCTCAACGCCGTCACGGGTGAACACCTGCACATCGATCACGGTGCCGTCCATACCAGGCGGAACGCGCAACGAGGTATCCTTCACGTCGGACGCTTTCTCGCCGAAGATGGCGCGCAGCAATTTCTCTTCAGGCGTCAACTGGGTTTCGCCCTTAGGCGTGACCTTGCCTACCAGGATGTCGCCCGGCTTGACCTCGGCACCGATGTATACGATGCCGGACTCGTCCAATTTCGCCAGCGCGGACTCACCGACATTGGGAATATCGCCGGTAATTTCCTCGGAACCGAGCTTCGTGTCGCGGGCGACACAGGTCAGCTCTTCAATATGGATGGTGGTCAGGCGATCCTCCTGTACCACACGCTCCGAGATCAGAATGGAGTCCTCGAAGTTGTAACCATTCCAGGGCATGAACGCGACCAGCAGGTTCTGTCCCAGAGCCAGTTCGCCCATGTCCGTGGAGGGGCCATCGGCCAGTACATCGCCGCGCGCGATCTCATCACCAACCCGCACCAGCGGACGCTGGTTGATACAGGTATTCTGATTGGACCGCGTGTATTTGGTCAGGTTGTAGATGTCCACGCCCGGTTCGCCGGGTACGGTTTCATCGTCGTTGACCCGTACCACGATGCGGGCTGCATCCACAGAATCCACTGCCCCGCCGCGTCGTGCAACCACAGTTACACCCGAATCCACCGCCACGGTACGCTCGATGCCTGTACCTACCAGCGGCTTTTGCGCCCGCAGCGTCGGTACTGCCTGGCGTTGCATGTTTGAACCCATCAAGGCCCGGTTGGCATCGTCATGCTCGAGGAACGGCACCAGCGCCGCAGCTACCGAAACCACCTGTTTCGGCGACACGTCCATGTACTGCACCTTGTCCGGCGTCGACATGGCGAATTCATTCTGATGACGGCAAGAAACCAATTCATCCATCAATTTGCCCTTGGCATCGATGGTGGCATTGGCCTGGGCGATGACGTATTGGCCTTCTTCGATGGCCGAAAGGTATTCGATCTCGTCGGTCACCTTGCCGTCGGTGACTTTGCGATACGGTGTTTCCAGGAAACCGTATTCATTGGTACGCGCATAGACCGCCAGCGAGTTGATCAGACCGATGTTCGGTCCTTCAGGGGTCTCGATGGGGCATACCCGTCCGTAGTGGGTCGGATGAACGTCACGCACTTCGAAGCCAGCGCGCTCGCGGGTAAGTCCGCCCGGGCCCAACGCCGAGATACGCCGCTTGTGAGTCACTTCCGACAGCGGATTGTTCTGATCCATGAATTGGGACAGCTGCGAGGACCCGAAAAATTCCTTCACAGCAGCAGCAACCGGCTTCGCGTTGATCAATTCCTGGGGCATCAAGCCTTCGGATTCCGCCAGACTGAGGCGCTCCTTCACTGCCCGCTCGACGCGCACCAAACCGACACGGAACACGTTCTCCGCCATTTCACCGACGCAGCGGATACGGCGATTGCCGAGATGATCGATGTCATCGACGACGCCGTTGCCATTGCGGATATCGATCAACACACGGATGACATCCGTGATGTCTTCGTTGGACAGCACGCCCGAGCCGACAACCTCGTCGCGGCCGACCCGGCGATTGAACTTCATCCGCCCAACTGCGGATAAGTCGTATCGCTCGTCGTTGAAAAACAAGTTGGTGAAAAGATTCTGCGCCGCTTCCTTGGTCGGCGGCTCGCCCGGACGCATCATGCGATAGATTTCCACCTGCGCTTCCAACTCGCTGGTGGTGGAATCGATGCGCAGAGTGCTGGAAATGTACGGTCCATGATCGAGATCATTCACGAACAGCGTTTTGATTTCTTTGATACCGGCCTTTTCCAAAGCTTCTACTTGCTCAGGCGTAAGCTCGTCATTGGCCTTGGCAATCAGCTCCCCGGAAGATTCGTCCAGCACATCGTGGGCGACGATCTTGCCGATCAAGTAGTCGCTGGGCATCACCAGGCTCTTTACGTCCGCCTTGTCCAGTTCGCGAATAGCCCGCGCCGTAATGCGACGGCCTTCCTCGACAATGACCTTGCCTTTGACCTTGATGTCGAAAGTCGCGGTTTCTCCGCGCAGGCGTTCGGGGACCAAAGCCAGCTTCCAGCCTTCCTTGCCGTGGGTGAACTCGTTCTTCTCGAAGAACAGGTCCAGCATTTGTTCGTTATCGAAGCCCAACGCGCGCAGCAGCACGGTCACCGGTAATTTGCGGCGACGATCAATGCGCACGAATACGCAATCCTTGGGATCGAATTCAAAGTCGAGCCACGAACCGCGGTACGGGATCACGCGGGCATTGAACAGCAATTTGCCCGAGGAATGGGTTTTGCCTTTATCGTGATCGAAGAACACCCCAGGGGAGCGATGCAATTGCGACACGATGACCCGTTCGGTACCGTTGATGACGAAGGTGCCGTTCTCGGTCATCAGGGGAATTTCCCCCATGTAGACCTCTTGCTCCTTGATGTCCTTGATCGCCTGGGAGCCCGCCTGCGCATCCTTGTCGTAAATCACCAGACGCACCTTGACGCGCAACGGCGCAGCATAGGTCAAACCGCGCATCTGGCATTCCTTGACGTCGAATGCCGGGTCGCCGAACCGATAGCTTACGTATTCCAGCGCGGCGCTGCCGGAATAGCTCGAGATCGGAAACACAGATTTCAGCGCGGCGTGCAAGCCCAAGTCCGAGCGTTGCTCGGTGCCGTGATCCATTTGCAGGAACTGGCGGTAGGACTCCAGCTGGATCGCCAACAAATAGGGGACTTCAAGCGTCGCAGGGCGCTTGCCAAAGTCCTTGCGAATCCGTTTCTTCTCGGTGAAGGTGTAGGCCATCGGAGTACCTCAGTTAAGCGTCAACTTCAATGTTTCGGGGCAACGATCCCTGATCGTGATTTCGGGACTGTCATGACGCGGTGTCCCGGCCCGCGGACGGCATTTAGGCAGCGCCGTCGCTCCAGCAGGAAAAGGCCGGTGGCACAAGGCCACCAGCCATCCTGTCGATCAGGTTGCCGATCTCGCGCAACCCGGAGACAAGTATTACTTGAGCTCCACGCTGGCGCCGGCTTCCTCCAGCTGTTTCTTCATAGCGTCTGCGTCGTCCTTGGAAGCACCTTCCTTGACGGTGGACGGTGCGCCTTCCACCATGTCCTTGGCTTCCTTCAGACCCAGGCCGGTGATGGCGCGGACCGCTTTGATGACGGCAACTTTGTTGGCACCGAAACTGGTCATCACCACGTCGAACTCAGTCTTCTCTTCGGCAGCAGCGGCTTCAGCTCCGCCTGCAGCAGCCGGAGCTGCGGCAACGGCCGCAGCTGCGGACACGCCAAACTTCTCTTCCATAGAGGAGATCAGATCGACGACCTCCATCACGGTCATGTTCGAGATGGTCTCGAGAATGTCTTCTTTGGAAACAGCCATGGTCAAACTCCTAAACTAGATATGATGTGCGCCGGATCGTGTACCCGAAGGTCACGCGGCAGATTGTTTCTGATCGCGAATGGCGGCGACGGTGCGAACCATTTTGCCCGGGACCTCGTTGAGGGTACGCGCGAATTTGTCGAGCGGTGCCTTCATCACAGCCATCAGCAAACTGATGGCCTGGTCGCGGGTCGGCATGGACGCCAACCGGTCGAGTTCCGATGCTGCGAACAGCTGGCCCCCGACCGACAGCATCTTGACCACGAGCTTGTCGTGCCCCTTGGCGAAGTCTTTCACCACCCGCGCCGCAGAGCCGGGATCTTCCTGGGAAAACGCCAACATCAGCGGTCCCACGAAACCCTGGGTCATGCACTCGAACTCGGTTCCTTCTACGGCACGGCGGGCCAAGGAATTCTTGACCACCCGGACATAGACACCTTCGTTGCGCGCCTTGGCGCGCAACTCGGTCAATTCACCGACCGTCAAGCCGCGATACTCCGCCGCCACCGCCGAGTGGGCCACCTTCGCGATTTCGGCCACCTCTGCGACTACGGCTTTCTTTTGTTCCAGCGTCAGGCTCATGTATACCTCCTGGAAGCGGCTTTGCTACGGAATGTCGCACTGCGGACATTCCACCCATTACGGCGGCCTTCCAGGTCATATCCTGTCAGGGCTACACCGTCTGCGCAGGGTGACTCGCGTCGATTAAGTGCCGTTCAGCACCCCTGCGGTCTTTGACGACTACCGGCTAGCGGCAGCCCAAAGCTTGTTGCAAGCCGGCCGCGTTACAGCGGCAGGCTGTTGCGATCCACCGGTATTCCCGGCCCCATGGTCGAGGAAACCGTCACCTTCTGTATATAAATGCCCTTCGCTGCCGACGGCTTGGCCTTGTTCAGGTCGGCCAACAGCGCTTCGAGATTCTGGCGCAGGGCATCGACATTGAAATCTACTTTGCCGATGGAAGCGTGAATAATGCCAGCCTTGTCGGTGCGGTAGCGCACCTGGCCGCCCTTTGCATTCTTGACTGCAGTGGCGACATCGGCAGTCACCGTTCCCACTTTCGGGTTCGGCATCAAACCGCGCGGACCGAGGATCTGGCCCAACTGGCCGACCACGCGCATGGCGTCCGGAGTCGCAATACAGACATCGAAATCGATCGTGCCGCCCTTGACCTGATCCGCCAGGTCCTCGAAACCGACCACGTCGGCGCCGGCCTCTGTCGCCTTGTCCGCATTGGCGCCCTGGGCGAACACCGCAACTCGTACCGTCTTACCGGTGCCGTTGGGTAATACGCTGGAGCCGCGCACGACCTGATCCGACTTACGGGGATCGACGCCCAGGTTGATGCTTACATCCACCGATTCGAGAAACTTCGCCCGCGGCATGTCTTTCAACAGAGCCAGCGCCTCGTCCACGGTGAACTGCTTGCCCGGCGCGACTTTCTCGCGAATGGCTTTTTGCTTTTTGCTCAGTTTCGCCATGTCACAAACCCTCCACTTCCAGGCCCATGCTGCGAGCGCTACCGGCTATGGTGCGCACCGCGGCCTCGAGATCCGCTGCATTGAGATCGGGCTCTTTGGTCTTGGCGATCTCTTCGAGCTGCGCGCGGGTCACCTTGCCCACCTTATTGCTGTTGGGCGTCGCGCTTCCCTTGGGAATTCCCGCCGCCTTCTTCAGCAGCACGGCGGCTGGTGGGGTCTTGGTGATAAAGGTGAAACTGCGGTCGCTATAAACCGTGATCACCACCGGCAGAGGCATACCCTGCTCGACGTTCTGTGTTTGCGCATTGAACGCCTTGCAGAACTCCATGATGTTGACGCCGTGCTGACCGAGCGCCGGTCCGACGGGCGGACTGGGATTCGCTTGGCCGGCGGCGACCTGAAGCTTGATATAAGCCTGTACTTTCTTCGCCATTACTCACTCCTGTGGGTGCAAACGCCGTTAGGCTCCCCGATCGACAACGCGCACAACGACGTTTGCGCCGCTATGCGCCAATTAACCTTTTTCCACCTGTCCGAAATCGAGTTCCACCGGTGTCGAGCGGCCGAAGATCAATACCGCGACGCGCAGGCGGCTCTTTTCGTAATTCACCTCTTCGACGACACCATTGAAGTCGTTGAACGGTCCATCGGTGACCCGCACCACTTCGCCAGGCTCGAACAGCACTTTGGGCCGCGGTTTCTCCGCACCTTCCTGCACCCGTTGCAGAATGGCGTCGGCCTCCTTGTCGGAGATCGGCGCCGGCCGGTCACTGGTGCCACCGATGAATCCCATGACCTTGGGCGTATCCTTCACCAAGTGCCAGGTGTCATCGTTCATATCCATTTGCACGAGCACATAGCCCGGGAAGAACTTGCGCTCGCTCTTGCGCTGCTGGCCTTCACGCATCTCTACCACTTCTTCGGTAGGCACCAGGATTTCACCGAACTGGTCTTCCATGCTGAACCGTTTGACGCGTTCGATCAGCATGCGTTTGACCTGGTTCTCGAACCCGGAGTAGGCGTGCACCACGTACCATCGCATCGCCATTGATCAGTCTCCCTGACCGGTCAACAGCTTGACCGCCCATAACAAGAATGAATCCATGATCCAAAGCAGGATTCCCACCAGCACCACCATGATCATGACGATCAGAGTGGTCTGCAGCGTTTCATTGCGCGTCGGCCAAACGACTTTGCGCACTTCAGTGCGCGCATCCTTGACGAAGCCAATGGTCCGACGCCCTCGAGCCGTGGCCAACGCGATACCGAGCGCGACAGCGGCGACGACGATCATGGCAATCACCCGCAGCAGAAGCGACTGATCGCTGTAATAATTGAATCCAATCGCGCCGGCCAGAACCAGCAAAAACGCGATCGTGAGCTTCGCCGTATCCAGTACCGAGCCTTGCGTTTCTGCCTTCGAATTCATATCCGCTTCTAACGAGAACTCCGCAAACTCGCCACTGCCGGCCTGCGCGAACCTCTAAAAATAAAAATGGCAGGCCAGGAGGGAATCGAACCCCCAACCTGCGGTTTTGGAGACCGCCGCTCTGCCAATTGAGCTACTGGCCTATATATCGCATGGGGACAGAATTGAATTCTGTCCCCCATCCGACTGTTGGGGACGGCATCAACTCCTTCCCCGTATCTATTTACTCAATGATCTTCGACACCACGCCGGCGCCTACGGTACGGCCACCTTCGCGGATGGCGAATCGCAACCCGTCTTCCATCGCGATCGGCGCAATCAGGCTCACCGTCATCTTCACGTTGTCGCCCGGCATCACCATCTCCACGCCCTCCGGCAGATCGCACGCACCGGTCACGTCCGTGGTCCGGAAGTAGAACTGCGGCCGATATCCGTTGAAAAACGGCGTGTGACGCCCGCCCTCTTCCTTGCTCAATACGTACACTTCGCATTCGAACTTGGTGTGCGGGGTGATCGAGCCGGGCTTGGCCAGCACCTGACCGCGCTCCACGTCGTCGCGCTTGGTGCCGCGCAGCAGCACGCCCACGTTGTCGCCCGCCTGTCCTTGATCCAGCAGCTTGCGGAACATCTCCACACCGGTCACCGTCGTCGAGCTGGTGGCGCGAATGCCCACGATCTCCACCGTGTCACCCACCTTGACGATGCCTCGCTCGATACGACCGGTCACCACCGTACCGCGACCCGAAATCGAGAACACATCTTCGACCGGCATCAGGAACGTGCCGTCGATCGCCCGCTCGGGCTCCGGTATGTAGGCGTCCATCTCCGCGACCAGCTTCTCGATCGCCGGTACGCCGATGTCGCTCGTATCCCCTTCCAGCGCCTTCAATGCAGATCCGGTCACCACCGGCGTGTCATCGCCCGGGAAGTCGTAGGAGGACAGCAGTTCGCGAACCTCCATCTCCACCAGCTCCAGCAGCTCGGCATCGTCCACCATGTCCGCTTTGTTCAAAAACACCACGATGTACGGCACACCCACCTGACGGGCCAGCAGGATGTGCTCGCGGGTCTGGGGCATCGGACCGTCGGCCGCGCTGACCACCAAAATCGCACCGTCCATCTGCGCCGCGCCCGTGATCATGTTCTTCACATAATCGGCGTGTCCCGGACAGTCCACGTGCGCATAGTGGCGCTTCTCCGACTCGTACTCCACATGCGCCGTCGCGATCGTGATCCCGCGCGCGCGTTCTTCCGGCGCGTTGTCAATCTGATCGTACGCACGGAACTCGCCGCCAAACTTCTCCCCCATCACTTTCGTGATGGCCGCCGTCAGCGTCGTCTTGCCATGGTCTACGTGACCAATCGTGCCAACGTTTACGTGCGGCTTCGTACGTTCGAATTTTCCCTTGGACATGGGACGACCTCCAGATTTCGCTTACTCTATCAATCAAGGCCCGAGCAGGCCTGCGCCGACGTTCATTCATCTCAAACTGATATGGAGCCCATAACCGGATTTGAACCGGTGACCTCTTCCTTACCAAGGAAGTGCTCTACCGACTGAGCTATATGGGCACGTTTCACTACCGGGAGCGCGCGCGTACCGAGTACGTTCGGTGCGCATGCAGCTACTGCCCTAGCCCTGCACAAGCTGTTTCTACCTATGGAGCGGGTGATGGGAATCGAACCCACGTCATCAGCTTGGAAGGCTGAGGTTCTACCATTGAACTACACCCGCCTGAACCCGAAGACGCGGTCGGAGATTCGGTTCCACATGCCCGGAACCCGTCTTCCAGAAAATCGTGCTGGTGGAGGGGGGAGGATTCGAACCTCCGAAGGCTGAGCCGTCAGATTTACAGTCTGATCCCTTTGGCCGCTCGGGAACCCCTCCGCAAAACGCAAGCTGCGTATTTTGCGGAACGCACTGACCCCTGTCAACCGTAGTCGTCGGCAAATCGACGGCCGCCCGAGGGCCGGAAGTATAAATGATGTCGTTGGCTCGAGTATGCAACGGGCCGCGTCCGGATGACGCTACGCCCCGGCTCTGATATGGTTGCCGCGCCGAGGCCGGCTCGGTGTGGGTCCGGTATGCAATCGAGGAAACGACAGTGAAAGTGACGGTTTACGGCTCGGGCTACGTAGGTCTGGTGACGGGGGCCTGCCTGGCGCAGGTGGGCAACCTGGTTCTGTGCGTCGACATCGACCAAAACAAAATCGCCCGCCTCAACAATGGCGAACTCCCCATTTTCGAGCCCGGACTGGCGGAAATGGTGCGCGACAACGCCGCCCAGGGCCGGCTTCGGTTCAGCACAGACCTTGCCGCCGGTGTCGCCCACGGTATGTTTCAGTTCATCGCCGTCGGGACGCCACCGGACGAAGATGGTTCGGCGGACTTGCAGCATGTTCTGGCGGTGGCGCGAACCATCGGCGAGCATATCCGCGAGCATCGGATCATCGTCGACAAGTCGACTGTGCCGGTCGGTACCGCGGACAAGGTGCGCGGCGCATTGCGGGAAGCCATGGCCGCACGGGGCGCCGACGTCGGTTTCGATGTCGTTTCCAACCCGGAATTCCTCAAGGAAGGCGACGCGGTCAACGATTTCATGCGACCAGCACGCATCGTCATCGGCGCGGATTCCGATGAGAGCGCCGAATGGTTGCGCCGCCTGTACGCGCCCTTCAACCGCAACCATGACCGACTCATCGTAATGGACGTGCGATCGGCGGAACTGACCAAATATGCGGCCAATGCCATGTTGGCCACCAAAATCAGTTTCATGAACGAGTTGGCCGGGTTGGCGGAACGTCTCGGCGCCGATATCGAACAGGTGCGGATCGGCATCGGCTCCGACCCCCGCATCGGGTACCATTTCATCTATCCGGGTTGCGGCTACGGAGGATCCTGCTTTCCTAAAGATGTCAAGGCGTTGGAGCGCACGGCGCGGGATGCCGGATACGCCGCGTCGTTGTTGCAGGCGGTGGAAACCGTCAACGACCGGCAAAAGCACGTACTGTTCGCAAAAATCAACAGCCATTACGCGGGGCAGCTCACCGGGCGCACTTTCGCCGTATGGGGTCTGGCGTTCAAGCCCAATACCGACGACATGCGCGAAGCACCCAGCCGCACTCTGATGGAAGCACTGTGGCAGGCAGGCGCGCGGGTCCGCGCCTACGATCCAGAGGCGATGAATGAAGCACGCCGCATCTATGGCGAGCGTTCCGACCTGACCCTGTGCAGCTCGCTGGAAGATACCCTGCAGGGAAGCGACGCGCTGGTCGTAATGACCGAATGGAACCAGTTCCGCAGCCCGGATTTCTTTGAACTCAAGGCAACGCTCCAGGAACCGGTGGTGTTCGACGGCCGCAATCTGTACGAACCGCAGGCGATGAACGAATTGGGCTTTGTTTACTACGCCATCGGCCGGGGCGAACGGGTCGCGGACTGAAACGGGCCGCTCCTGAAGATGGTGCCGGCAGAGGGACTTGAACCCCCAACCTACTGATTACAAATCAGTTGCACTACCAATTGTGCTATGCCGGCGACATTTTGAGCTTGTTTGAGGATGGGCGGATTGTAGGGAATCGGGGCGCGCAGCACAATTTGCTTTAAGGCGCACGATCGCTACAGCCGCGCACTTCCACCTGCAGGTCCGAACCCGCCAGTTGATCCAACCACGCCGGCCGACTCGGCGCGTCGCCCAGGATCGGCACTTCGATCCAGAAGTACGGTCGGCTGCGCTCGATGACGTCCATCTCGGGCGCATATCCCAGGCCGCGCAACTGCCGCAGCCTACGTTCGGCTACGGCCAAATCCCGATATAAGCCGAGCGAAATGGCGTTTTCCTTGTCATCCCCGGCCAATACCTGCAGATCTTCTATTCCTTTGCGCCGCAATTCGCGTTCCCCTTCGAACGCCGCGGAGCGACTTACGAACGGCGGCAGGTAAACCCAGTAGCGCCGCTCGACCACCGTAGTTTCCACTACCTTGGGTTCTCCAACTTCCGCAGGCAAGCGTTCGGCCTCTGCGCGTGCCGACCGGCGGTCCGGGTAAATCCCGATAGCACGGCATTGCCGCGGCGGCGGCTCGGTCTTCTGATCCGGATGTTCGTCATACGCTGCCAATGGCGGTTCCTCTGCGGCGCCACTCGCATCGTTCGCCGCCGCGGGAGTTTTCTGCCGTGTCGGCGCGGGCTGGTTACGCGCCGCACCTGGAGCGGAACGTCCACCGGCCAGCGTCGTCTCCGCATCGCCCCCGGAGAGCAGGGTCAAGGAGGCGATACCGGGCTCGGTCGCGGGCACCACAGTACGGCGCGGCTGACCGTTTCCGTAAATCATCCACAAGGCGAACGCGATATTGAAGAGCAGCAGCACGGCAGCAATCAAGACGCGCATACAAGCCCTCGTGACACGACCGCCAAGCCATCCAATACCAGGTCCGGTACGTACTCGAATGGATGCCGCAACAATCCCAACATGCCCGACGCATCGCCTCCGGTAATCAAGTGCCGCATGGGTGCGGGCAGCTCACCGCTCACATCTGCGACGACGCGATCGATGAACGCCACCGTCGCGTACAACGTACCGCCGCGTACGGCATTGTGCGTGTCGCGCGCCAACAACGAGATTTCCTCGTCGGCATCGCCATTGAGCGAAACCTGTGCGCAACTACCAAGGCTGCGTCGCATCATTTCAAGGCCTGGTACGATCAGTCCGCCGAGGTGTGCGCCTTCCTTGTCCAGTACGTCCACTGTAACCGCGCTACCGCAATCCACTACACAGGCTGCCTCCGAGCTGCGGGCTCGAGCCGCCACCAGCGCCAGCCAGCGATCCACCCCGAGACGACCGGGTTCGCGATAGGCATTGCGGACACCAAAGCCGTTGGCCTGCGCCTGGACGGTAAGGATCTCCGACTGCCAGCGCTCACGGCACCAAGCCGAAATCCGTTCCGCCACCGGCGCTGCCGCAACGCTGGCGATCAACACCCGCGGCGGCGAAAGCGCGGCCCACTGGCCTTCCAGCGCGGCATCGCTGCTCAATTCGGTGGCGTGCAGACGCCCTCGCACGACCAAAGCCTCATCTTCCAGGAGCGCCCATTTCAAAGCCGAATTGCCGACGTCCACCAATAACGTCATGTCGATAACCGCAAACTGACCTCGCCGGAGGCGAATCGAAGTGTGTCATCACCGCTGCGGACCAGAAGCGCGCCGGTTTCGTCGATGCCGAGCGCGGTCCCCGCGATTCGCCGCTGGGGTAAATGCAATTCCACATCGCAGCCCGCAGCCACGTCGCGGACACGCCATTCCGGAATGAACGCCTCCAGGCCGCAGCGTTCATACTCGGCAAGGCCCGTGAGGAGGGATCCCAGCACCATCGCTGCCAGTTGATTGCGACGCGGGCATTCGGGCCCGAGTACTTCGCGCAAATCGGTCCACGGCTGTTCCACGAGCGCACCACTCGCCGCCGGCATGTCCACATTGATGCCGACACCGACCACAACATCGCACGGACCGCTCGCCTCGCCTGCCAACTCGATCAAAATGCCTCCCAACTTGCGCTGTCGCCAAACAAGGTCGTTGGGCCACTTGAGCCCCATATCCTCAATCCCCAGTGCCACCAGGACCCGGGCCACGGCCACACCGATCGCCAGGCTCAGGCCCGCGAGGCCGGTGGCGCCGCCGGAAAATCGCCAATACACCGACATATAAAGGTTAGCCGCGAACGGGGAGATCCAGATGCGACCGCGCCGACCTCGGCCGCCGGTTTGACGCTCCGCCAAACACGCGAAACCGCACGCCATGTCGCCTTCAACCGCCGTGCGCAAATAGCGGTTGGTGGAGTCCAACTCGGGGTGAATTACCAGACCGCCGAGCAGCGGGCGAACCTCGTGCGGCAGGGCCGCTCTGACGGCACACGCGTCGAGCAAGTCCAGGGCTGCTTGCAGGCGATAGCCGCGGCCACGCACGGCATGCACCTCCAGGCCCAAGGCTTCGATCCGGCGGACATATTTCCAAACCGAGCTGCGGGAAATACCCAACCCGCGGCCGAGATCGTCGCCACTGTGAAAACGGCCATCAGCGAGCGTCTGCAAAATGCGGTAGGTGTAGTTCATCGCGAAAGTGTATCAGACCGGCGTCCCGGCTTAGGGCGCCCCCTTGCGGCATCATAACTTCTTTGGAATATAACGCTTCGCTAAATAAACAGCGGGCATTTCAAGAATGTGACCCAACCGCCGCTATTGCCATTACGAAGACCCAACTTCAACTCAAGATTACGGAACGAGCTTATGGACAGTAGAACGCTGCTCGGCATATTGCTGCTGCTCACGGTCGTCGCGCCCGGCGCTTACGGGGCCGACACCTTGTACGACGCCCGCTTCAAGCAATGGACCGAACAAGCCCAAAAAGGGGATCCGGAAGCCCAATACAACCTCGGCAACGCCTACCTGCGCGGCACCGAAGTTGCCCGCGACTACGACACCGCCGCGGCCTGGTTTGAAAAAGCGGCGGAGCAGGACCATGTCAAAGCGCTGTACAAGCTGGGTTACCTGTACCTGGAAGGCAAGGGCCTGAAACGCGATTATGGCAAGGCTTACAAATATTTGCGCCGCTCGGCGCAGCATGAGTACTCGCCTGCCCAGTTCTATCTCGGCGAGTTGTATGCGGACGGCAACGGCGTCGCCCAGGACAACACCAAAGCCTTGTATTGGCTGTCCCAAGCCGCAGACGACAACTATGTGCCGGCAAAGGCTGAAGTGAGTCGGATCAAGGAACTCATCGCTGCGGAAGAGGCTGCCGGAAAAGCGCGCGCCGCGCGAGAAGCCGCGGCAAAGGAAGCCGAAGCAAAGGAAGACGCAGCCCGGGAAGCCGCAGCCAAAGCTGCCGAAAATCGCCCGAAACCGAAACCGATGGCGAAGGTCGAGGCCAAACCTGCGGCTGCGGTGGTGGCGAAAACGCAACCGACTCCCGAGCCGAAACCAGCCCCCAAGCACAAGCCGGAACCGGTCGCGGTTGCAAAATCCAAGCCCGAACAACCGGCGGAGATCGAAACCAAAGCGCTTTTGCTGGCCGGGCATTGGCTGAATGCGGGGGGCGAACCGTCCAAGCACATGCCATCCGCACTGAACAAATGCAGCATCGAAGGAGATTCGGTAGTTTGTGAAACGGGACGTCTAAGACGCACCAATGTATTCGCGCGAATCGACTACATGGTGAAAGCGAAGTTCGGCCGCTTCAGTGAGGATGGCCAATTCATGGGAACCTACCGGACCAACGTTCTGTACGTACGCCCGGACGATCCGGACAATACCAGTCACAGCGAAGACGATGTTCCCAAGCTTGGCTGGAAACAGCAAACCATCATCAAATGCAAATTCACGGGCAAGGACCAGCTCGACTGCGTCAACGACAACTTCAAACGGGAACATTTCACTCGCGCTGCAGCAGGCTGACATCCTGGACGCGATCGCTCAGTCGGCTGCGTCCGCGCCATTCAACCATTGCTCCCGGCTGCGTTCTTCGTCGACGATTTTCATATAACACGTATCAACCGGTGCTGATCGCAGCTGTACTGCCAACTCAAACAATTCGTCGCGCCGAAAGCCGTGGATATTGACCGTGTCGCCGGGAGCATAGCGCTGCAATCTTCCTTCGAGCGTGCGGCCGTTAACCCGGATTCCATCAACGGCGAACAATTCATCGCCGGCAGACAGTCCGGCCTCCGCCGCTCCGCTCCCCTCGAATACCACGGCCAGCCGCGCTGAATCACCGTCATTCGCCAGCCGCACGCCGAGCACCAGCAATGCTTGATCGCGCGTCGATGGTTTGCCGCCTTTGTCTTTCGCAGAGTCGGCGCTGCGCAAATGCAATTCCACGCCGACCGTCGCCAGCAACGACACTAAGTCCGGATCGTCCGTACCTTCCACCCATTGGCGCAACCGTTCACCCGCAGCCGCACCGCCTAGTTCCGATGCCAAAGTGAATAGGCCATCTTCCGGCACACCGACGTTGCAACGACCATATCGTTGCCATAACGAACGCATCAGATCGTCGAGGCTGGTCTTGCCGCCAGTGGCATCGCGAAGCATTAAATCCAGCGCCAACGCGATTACGGCGCCTTTGGCATAATAACTGATGATCGCATTAGGCGCGTTCTCGTCCTGCTTATAGAACTTGGTCCAAGCATCGAAACTCGATTCGGCCACGCTTTGTTTGAATCTTCCCGGGGTACGCAACACCCGTGTCACGGCTTGGCTGACCATTTCCAAATAGCTTTCCGCAGTGATCAAGCCCGCGCGATACAATGCCAATTCATCGTAATAGGAAGTAATGCCTTCAAACGCCCACAACAGCTGGGTGTGCACTTCCTGACGGAGATCGTAGGGCAGAAATGCAGCGGGCTTGATGCGCTTGACGTTCCAGGTGTGGAAGTATTCATGGCTGCAGAGGGCGAGAAAATCGCGATATGCATCGTTGATTTTCGGTTCACCGGCGCGGGGCAAGCTGTCACGGGCGGTCATCAGGCTGCACGAAGCCCGATGCTCCAAACCGCCATAGCCATCTCCCACCACCGTGACCAGAAACAGGTAGCGCTCCATGCCCGGGAGTTCGCCAAACAATCGCACGTGGTAGCTGCAAATTCGTTCCAGATCGGCACAGAGCCGCTGCAGATCGGCCTGTTGCCGGCCATAAAGCGCAACGTGATGGGGCACGCCGGCGACGCTGAAACTCGCCAGGGCGAAGGCGCCGATTTCCACCGGATGATCAATCAACTCATCATAGTCGGCCGCCGCGTAGACGCCGAAATCCCACTCGGCAGCCCCCGCGCGCGGTAACGATGTCGCCACACGCCAACTGCCATAGGATTCACTTTCCGGCCGAAGAATCTCAACTTCGCAGCGCTGCGTAGCCTGTCCTTCAACGCACATGAACACGCTGGTGCCATTGAAATAGGCGTGAGTGTCATCGAAATGGGCGCCGCGTACCGACAGATCCCAAGCGTAGACTTCATACGCCAGGTCCAACGGACCAGCGCACGGCGCGCAAAGCCAGGTTTGTTTATCGACTTTCGAGACCGCAACAGCTTGCCCGTCGCTGTTAGCCCAAACCCGCACCACGTTCTTCGCGAAATCGCGAATCATGTAACTACCTGGAATCCATGCCGGTAACGAAAAGCGCTGCCCGGAACCCGTCGGGTGGGGCACTGTACAGCGCACGTGGTAGATATGGGAGAAGGGTCGGGCGAGAGAAATGGTATAGCGAATGGTCACGACTGACTGCCAGCGATGGTTGCTCGGATCAGCAAAATAGCATGATGTGGCCGATCCTTGCAGTCGGGAAATCCACTTCTAAACCTTGTGGACTGCCTGTCGCCGGCACAGGACCCTGAGTTTGCCCACCGAGTACGTAATCGTGATGCCACTCACATAAAAAAAGGCGGCCCAGGGGCCGCCTTTTTCCACGCAGATTGCGATAGGTCTTACGATCAACCGCCCTTGCGGCGACGCGCGACACCCAGACCTGCCAGCCCGATTCCCAACAGCGCAAGGGATGCAGGTTCCGGCACACTGGCGCCGCCTCCGCCGGTCGTCGGGGGCGCTTGGAAGCTGATTTGATCCTCCAATACGAAATAGCCGTAGCCACCAGCCGTCAACCCCGGGAAATTCACGACGCCGGTGTCGTTCGTGGCGGATGCGGACGAGATATTGGTGAAGAAGGTGGTCCCCAACACTGCACCGGTGGAATCGAAGTATTGCCCGAAGTACGTATCGCCCGGGCCGCTGCCTGGATTGGCAATCGGGCTTTGGCCGTCAAAGTCGAAATCGAAAATTCCAAGGCCACTGGTGCCGACACCCGTGAGTGACAACGAGTTGAGCGTACCGCCCGTGTCATTCTGGACACCGGCAAGGGTGTCTTCTATACCGTCCGTGGACGGGATGGTGGGATCCACCAGGGTATCCACGGACCCGTCTGCATTGAATCGATATACCACCGCGCAGCTCGTAGCGATTCCCACTGTTGGACACTGGGTCAAGCTGCCCGGCGTGGCCGTAATCAACGCCGCATTGGCCCCGCCGGCGGCGAACAAACCGCAGCCGGACAGCGCTAAGCACAGCGTACGCATGTAAGTTTTCATTTTTACCCTCCCACCTGTTTGTTTCGGTCGTAACTGAGGTTCGTTGTTCGGTTCGGATCCCACTTCGCGAAGAGTCTTCTTCTGGCCAGCGCAGGCTGTGAAACCAGCCTAGGTTTCAGCCAGTTCGACTTGATCGCTGACAAGCCCGTTCTTTCCGTAACCCATGCGATGCCAGATTCACCGCTGTAGGACGTTGGTGTCGCCGAGCAGCAACTGTGCCATGTTGCCTGGCAGCAATGTGTAGATCGTTGAAATACGTGGATAAATCGTCGGGTTAGAACGCTTCGATAAATCCGCTACGCAGGCGAGTTGTAAAATAAAGCACGCGCGGCCTGGAAGGTGTCCGACCGGATGCGCAGACATATCTTGCGAGATTTGAAGGAGATAGATTCGGATTGCGAACAATTCCGGGAAATTTGCGTAGGGGTAACGATGATAAAATGTAAACTATCCTGACAAGCACTGTGGAATGAGCGTTCTTCAAGCGACGCTGTTGTCAAAGGACGAGCTTTCTCTATCCACTAGGCCCGGCAAGCATCCGAGCAAAAAGCCGCCCCGACTTCTGAATAGGCACAATTCCGCGCGTCGCCGATGTGCAGCGCGTCTGTGGCACCCATACCGCGGGGCGGGTGCCCGTCGCACGCTGTGCGGATGCCGAACTGATCAAATAGAAATCGACTCATCGAGATTGACTGCGGGCGGTTCGTGACAACCGCGTGGATGGTGTCGCCAAATTTTACATTCCCTCCGTGGCAGCGCTAATGCACGCATGAAAACTCTATTTCCACCAGTTCGTTATGGTCTCTGGCATGAACCCTGCTCGGCGTTAGGAGCTTATGCACGAATCCAGCGAATGGGAGAAAGTCACGATGGTATTCAAACAGCTTCTCACGGGCAGTCTATTAATTGCGGCCTCGGCCAGCGCGTGGTCGACGCCCTTCACCAGCACCTCACCGTCAGGCTTCGACGTCACCACAGTGGGCGCGTCCACCGTGGGGGGGATCGTCGTCGATCTTGTGGGCCTGAATGACGCTCGCGTCATCAGCCAGTTATCCGCAAGCAGCCTGTACGTCGGATTCTATGACAGTGGAACTCCAGCTGCGTACCAAGGAAACCCGGGCACCATCGGCATTCAGTCGGGTTTCGGCGACGCGGTAACCGGCGCTCTTGGCGGCGGGCTGAAGTCGGCTGCATTCCGGTTCACCCTCTACGACGGCGATACCGCTTCCGGCGATTTCGACGAGAACGACAACACCCTGTTGGTTAACAACACTAACTTGGGCGACTGGACTGCTGTCAACGCACAGAATACCGACGGCTCCGGCAACCCCGGCGCTAGCGGCCTCAGCGGCGGCGGCTTTCGTGACAGTCTGCTGGACACGGGCTGGTTCTACAGCACCAACGCCGCAGCGCTCGCCAGTCTTTTCGCAGCAATCGACGCAGCCGACTCGCTGACCTTTCAGGTCAACGACATCGATCCCTACGACAATTTCTATGACTTCACCCAGGGGCTGGACGCCAGCGTGATCAACGTCGGCCAGGGACCGGGGATCATCCCAGGTGGCGACGGTGGCAGCGTACCCGAACCCGGAATTCTCGGTTTGCTTGGCGCGGGATTGGCACTCACTTGGTTCAGTCGCAAGCGGTCGAAAATCCGCTAGGCGGCGCCACGCACTTTCAATCCAGACCCCTCGTAAGCCCCGCCCCAGGCGGGGCTTCGTTTTTCTGATTTACGCAGTCCTGCCCGCGACAAAACGCGTCTGAACATAAAAAAACCCCCGCAACTTTCGTCGCGGGGGCTTGGATTAAAAGCCTGGCAGTGACCTACTTTCACATGGGGAAGCCCCACACTATCATCGGCGCTGAGCGGTTTCACTTCCGAGTTCGGGATGGGATCGGGTGGTTCCCACTCGCTATTGCCGCCAGGCAAACTTGTATGCTTGATCGCCTTTACCAGCCGGCAATCGAAGCAGATATGGGAAGTCAGTAGGCATTAGGGTCTGTCGCTATCAACAGCGACTTGGGATCGTTACGCGACCATGCCCAACCAAACTGCTTGGGGTTATATGGTCAAGCCTCACGGGCAATTAGTACTGGTTAGCTTCATGCATTACTGCACTTCCACACCCAGCCTATCAACCTTGTAGTCTTCAAGGGCCCTTCAGGGGACTCGAAGTCCCAGGGAGACCTAATCTTGAGGGGGGCTTCCCGCTTAGATGCTTTCAGCGGTTATCCCGTCCGTACATAGCTACCCGGCGATGCCATTGGCATGACAACCGGAACACCAGAGGTACGTCCACTCCGGTCCTCTCGTACTAGGAGCAGCTCCTCTCAAGTCTCCAACGCCCACGGCAGATAGGGACCGAACTGTCTCACGACGTTCTAAACCCAGCTCGCGTACCACTTTAAATGGCGAACAGCCATACCCTTGGGACCGGCTACAGCCCCAGGATGTGATGAGCCGACATCGAGGTGCCAAACACCGCCGTCGATATGAACTCTTGGGCGGTATCAGCCTGTTATCCCCGGAGTACCTTTTATCCGTTGAGCGATGGCCCTTCCATACAGAACCACCGGATCACTAAGACCTGCTTTCGCACCTGCTCGACGTGTATGTCTCGCAGTCAAGCACCCTTATGCCTTTGCACTCGTTGCGCGATTTCCGACCGCGCTGAGGGTACCTTCGTGCTCCTCCGTTACTCTTTGGGAGGAGACCGCCCCAGTCAAACTACCCACCATACACTGTCCCCGACCCGGATTACGGGCCTAGGTTAGAACCTCGAACATGCCAGGCTGGTATTTCAAGGTTGGCTCCACCGAAACTAGCGTCCCGGTTTCAAAGCCTCCCAGCTATCCTACACAAGCAGGCTCAAAGTTCAGTGCAAAGCTGTAGTAAAGGTTCACGGGGTCTTTCCGTCTTGCCGCGGGTACGCTGCATCTTCACAGCGAGTTCAATTTCACTGAGTCTCGGGTGGAGACAGTGCCGCCATCGTTACGCCATTCGTGCAGGTCGGAACTTACCCGACAAGGAATTTCGCTACCTTAGGACCGTTATAGTTACGGCCGCCGTTTACCGGGGCTTCGATCAAGAGCTTCGCCGAAGCTAACCCCATCAATTAACCTTCCGGCACCGGGCAGGCGTCACACCCTATACGTCCGCTTACGCGTTTGCAGAGTGCTGTGTTTTTAGTAAACAGTCGCAGCGGCCTGGTCACTGCAACCCCCTTCTGCTCCAAGAGCAAGTCTCTTCACATACCAGGGGCGTACCTTCTCCCGAAGTTACGGTACCATTTTGCCTAGTTCCTTCACCCGAGTTCTCTCAAGCGCCTTAGGATTCTCTCCTCGCCCACCTGTGTCGGTTTGGGGTACGGTCTCTCATTACCTGAAGCTTAGAGGATTTTCCTGGAAGCAGGGCATCAACCACTTCGCCTCACATGGAGGCTCGTCATCACGTCTCAGGATTGTGTTCCCGGATTTGCCTAAGAACACTCCCTACTCGCTTAAACCGGGACAACCAACACCCGGCTGGTCTAGCCTTCTCCGTCTCCCCATCGCAGTAATGCGAGGTACAGGAATATTAACCTGTTTCCCATCGACTACGCCTTTCGGCCTCGCCTTAGGGGCCGACTCACCCTGCGCCGATTAACGTTGCGCAGGAAACCTTGGGCTTTCGGCGTGGGGGTTTTTCACCCCCATTATCGTTACTCATGTCAGCATTCGCACTTCCGATACCTCCAGCATGCCTTACAGCACACCTTCGCAGGCTTACGGAACGCTCCCCTACCACGCAAGCACAAGTGCTTGCATCCGCAGCTTCGGTATACAGCTTAAGCCCCGTTAAATCTTCCGCGCGGGCCGACTCGACCAGTGAGCTATTACGCTTTCTTTAAAGGATGGCTGCTTCTAAGCCAACCTCCTGGCTGTCTGGGCCTTCCCACATCGTTTCCCACTGAGCTGTAATTTGGGGACCTTAGCTGGCGGTCTGGGTTGTTTCCCTTTCCACGACGAACGTTATCACCCGCCGTGTGTCTCCCGTGATTGCACTTCCTGGTATTCGGAGTTTGCATCGGGTTGGTAAGCCGGGATGGCCCCCTAGCCGAAACAGTGCTCTACCCCCAGGAGTGATACACGAGGCGCTACCTAAATAGCTTTCGGGGAGAACCAGCTATCTCCGAGCTTGATTAGCCTTTCACTCCGATCCACAACTCATCCGAATCTTTTTCAACAGATCCCGGTTCGGGCCTCCA
>CAWKIK010000013.1:30000-1264737 GCA_963849825.1 uncultured Gammaproteobacteria bacterium
AGGCGATTCGGCCAGCGTCGGCGAGACGGCGGACCAAGCTCAGCCTGAAGATTTCTCCGGCGGGGACTGGCAGCAGTTCACGGTGAAATCCGGCGATAGCCTCGCGCAGATTTTTTCTCGTGCCGGGCTCACGGCGCGACAGCTTTACGATGTCATGCAGGCCGAAGGCCCGGTGTCACGGCTCAAACGCCTGTTTCCGGGCGAGACCCTTCGCGTACGGGTCGACGACGACGGCAGTCTCAATGAATTGGTCTTGAAAATCGACCCCAGCCACAGCTTACGGATCACCCGCAATGCCAATGGCTACCAAGCCAACAAACTCGAACGCGATTACGAGGTACGCACTGCCAACGCGTCCGGGGTGATTGCGCAATCGCTGTTCGTATCCGCCCAGAAAGCCGGAATGTCGGACAATCTGACCATGGAACTGGCTGGCATTTTCGGCTGGGATATTGACATGGCTCAGGACCTGCGCGAGGGCGATCGTTTCACGGTGATCTACGAGCAGAATTACCTGGACGGTCGCAAAGTGAGCGACGGCGACATCATCGCGGCTGAGTTTATCAACCGCGGCAAGACCTATCGCGCCATCCGCTTCATCGACAGCGACGGCCGCAGCAGCTATTACACGCCGAGTGGCCTGAGCGTGCGCAAAGCGTTTCTGCGCACGCCGGTCAACTTCACCCGCATCAGTTCGAAGTTCGACCTCCACCGGATGCACCCGATCCTGAATCGCATTCGCGCTCACAAGGGTGTCGATTACGCGGCACCGACCGGGACGCCGGTCAAAGCCACCGGTGACGGCAAAATCGTGTTTCGTGGCCGCAAAGGCGGTTACGGCAACGTGATCATCATTCGCCACGGTAGCCGTTACAGCACGCTGTACGGTCATATGTCCCGCTTCAACAGCCGCTTCAAACTCGGCAGCACTGTGCATCAGGGCCAAATCATCGGCTATGTCGGCCAAACCGGCTTGGCAACCGGACCGCATCTGCATTACGAATTCCGCGTCAATGGCGTGCATCGCAATCCCCTGACGGTGGATTTGCCGGTGGCCACACCCATCCCGACGCTGGAATTGCCGGCATTCCGCGCCGAAGCCGATCCGTTGATCGATCAGCTCGATGTGTTGGACCGCACCCAGGTCGCACGCAACTGAGCAAAGCGCCCGCAACGTCCATGGGCGGTCTCTATGTCGGGCTCATCTCCGGTACCAGCATGGACGGCGTCGATGCAGCGCTGGTTGAACTGGGTTCGGAGATTCGTCTCTTGCAGGCCTTGAGCCTGCCCTATCCGCCTGAACTGCGCCAGCGCCTGCTCGAAATCGCCGACCCCGGCGCGCGGCCTGCCTTGCGCGAACTGGGCAGCCTTGATGTCCGGGTCGGAGTTCATTTCGCCACAGCGGTCGAAATGCTGTTGCGCGATGCCGGCATCCCCGCGGAGCGCATCGTCGCCATCGGTAGCCATGGCCAGACGATCGGTCACTATCCCGATGACACTGACCCGTCCACCTTGCAGATCGGTGATCCCAACATCATTGCCGAACGCACCGCGACCGTGACGGTCGCCGATTTCCGTCGCCGCGACCTCGCCGTGGGCGGCCAAGGCGCGCCGCTGGTGCCTGGATTCCATCGGGCAGTGCTCCAAAGCAGGGATGAAACCCGCATCGTGGCCAATATCGGCGGCATCGCCAACATCACTGTGCTGCACGCCGACGGGCACCAGAGCGCCGCATTCGATACCGGACCCGGCAATACGCTACTGGACGCTTGGAGCGCAACCCACCTGCACCAGCCACTGGATGCCGGCGGCGAATGGGGTGCCGGCGGAACGGTCGAGGAATCCTTTTTGGGGCGGTTGCTGGACGACGCCTATTTCACCCGCCCGCCGCCGAAGAGCACCGGCCGGGAATATTTCAACCGCCACTGGCTGCACGCCGTACTCGAACGCCACGGCGCGGATATCGATCCGCAAGATGTCCAGGCGACTTTATCCGAACTTACCGCCCGGACGCTGGCGGGCGCTGCACGCAGTCAAGCACCGGCCGCGGCGCGCCTGATCGTGTGCGGCGGCGGCGCACATAATACCGACCTGATGCGACGCCTGGCAGCGGCATTGGCCCCGATTCCGGTACAAAGCAGCATCGATTTCGGTATCGACCCTGATTGGATGGAGGCGATGGCGTTCGCCTGGCTCGCCGCGCGCCGGCTGAGCGGCAAAGCCGGCAATCTCCCCAGCGCCACCGGCGCACGCAAGCGCGTGCTGTTGGGCGCCGTATTCCCGGGCGACATTCGCTCCTGACCCTGCGCTATTTGCAGATCCCGCCAGCTACTGTAAACTAGAATCGTTCTCATTTGCATTGATTGCACGAAGGCTAGTGATGCTCACTTTGATTTCATACCGACGCGGCGATTTACGCAGAATCGTATTGATCATGATGCTGTTGACGCTGCCCGTGCTCGCCCATGGCGCGGCGGCCGAAAGGCTGTTGCACATGATCGATTACATCGGCGTCGATTACCCGGCGACGGTCGCCGACGGCAAGATCGTGAACCAAAGCGAATATCGTGAACAGGCGGAGTTCGCCGCGCAACTGGTGCAGATGGTGGAAGCGCTGCCCGCGAAACCGGGACGGGAAGCGCTGCGCGCTGCCGTGCAGTCGTTGAGCGAAAACATCGCCGCGAAACGGCCCGGTGCCCAGATCCGTCAACAAACCGAGGAACTCCGTGCGCAAGTCGTGCAGTTGTACGGCGTAGCGACCGCACCGCGGCGCGCGCCCGATGTGGCCGGCGCCCAAGCGCTGTTTGCCCGGAACTGCGCCTCTTGCCACGGCGCCGAAGGCCGGGGCGACGGCCCGGCGGCAGCCGCTCTGGATCCGCGTCCCACTAATTTCCATGATGCCGAACGGGCTGCCCGGCGCAGTCCCTACGGACTCTACAGCGCCATCTCACTGGGGGTCGACGGGACTGCGATGCGCGCCTTTGATCGGCTCGATGATCAACAACGGTGGGCATTGGCGTTCTACGTCGGCAGCCTGAGTTTCAGCGATGCGCAGCGCCAGGAAGGCAAGCGACTGGTCGAACAGGGTGCGCTCAAGGACCTGCGCGGTCTGAGCCTGCTCTCGGCGTTGACGCCGGAGCAGGCACAAAGCCGGTTCGGCGAACCGGGCACCGCAATACTCGCCTATTTGCGGCGTCATCCGGAACATGCCGCCGAGGGCGCGCGGACACCGATCCAGGTGGCTCAGCAGGGCATGGCCGACAGCCTCGCGTCATACCGGGCGGGCAACCCCAAGCAGGCCTACGAGCTGGCGGTAGCGGCTTATCTGGATGGTTTCGAATTGGCCGAATCCGGATTGAAGAACGTCGCCCCGGATTTGATGGCAGAGATCGAACGGGAGATGCTCGCCTACCGGCAGCAGGTGCGCGCCGGATCGCCGTACGCGGATATCGCGGCTCGGCAGAGCAAGCTGCACGATCTGCTGCAACGCGCTGCCGAGAGTCTCGACGCCGGCCGATTGTCCGCCGGGATGGGATTCGCTAGCGCGTTGGTGATCTTGCTCCGCGAAGGGCTGGAGGCGCTGCTTGTGCTGGCGGCGATCGGTGCCGTACTCATCCGTACCGGGCGCCGCGATGCCATGCGTTACCTGCACGCGGGCTGGATCGCCGCCCTGATACTGGGCGCAGTAACCTGGGCGGTTTCCTCCTACCTGATTGCCATCAGCGGCGCCGGCCGCGAACTGACCGAAGGGCTGACTGCGCTGGTGGCTGCGGCAGTGCTGTTATACGTCGGGCTTTGGTTACATAACAAGTCCCACGCCCGACGTTGGAAGGAGTTTGTCCAGGAACGCATTCAGCGCGCGCTCCACGGCCGGGCGCTGTGGGCGCTGGCTGGCATCTCGTTTCTGGCCGTGTACCGGGAAGTATTCGAGACAGTACTGTTTTACCAGGCATTGTGGCTGCAGATCGAACCCGGTGCGGAGCATGTACTGTGGGGTGGGGTCGCCGCCGGCGCCGCACTATTGGCCCTCCTGGGCTGGGTCATCGTGCGCTCGAGCATGCGCTTGCCGTTGCGTCAATTCTTCACCTTTAACGCCGTCGTAATGCTGCTGCTGGCGATTGCATTCGCCGGGCACGGGGTTGCAGCGCTGCAGGAAGCAGGCCTGCTGCCGGTGGATCCGGTGCGCTTTCCGCGTTTCGATCTGCTTGGAGTGTATCCGACGACGGAAACGCTATTGGCGCAGTTGCTGGTGCTGGCGGTGGTGGTCGCGACCATCTGGACCGCCCGCCGACGTGAACGCCACCGCGCGGTCCAATAGGACGGCGCTCAACGCCTCTCGATTGGAACGTAGTCGCGCCGCTGTTTGCCGATATAGACCTGGGTCGGTCGAAAAATGCGATTGTCCGCCAATTGCTCGCGCCAGTGCGCCAGCCAGCCGGCCGCCCGGGCAATCGCAAAAATCGCCGTAAACTGATCGCGCGGAATACCCATTTCCGTGTAGAGAATGCCGGAGTAGAAATCCACGTTGGCGTACACGCCCTTATGCGCCAAACGCGCTTCGCAGACCTGTTCGACCCGTTGCGCCACCTCCAGCAGCGGATTCACGTCTCCGCCGCGGGCTTCTTTCAATTCGTTCATCAGTCCTTGCAGGATCGTGGCGCGGGGGTCCTTGGTCTTGTACTCCCGATGCCCCATTCCCCAGATCTTTTCCTTGTTCGCCAGACGCCGATCGATGTATTCCTCAGCGCGATCGGGAGATCCGATATCGGCGAGCATCTCCAGGACGCGCTCATTGGCGCCGCCATGCAGCGGGCCGGACAACGTACCGATTGCGGCGGCGATGACGCTGTACGGATTCGCCAGCGTCGATCCGGTGACCAGCACCGAGAATGTCGATGCGTTGATGGTGTGTTCGGCATGTAGAATCAGGCAGACATCGAGAATCCGAGCCAACAGCGCATCGGGCTCTTTGCCACTCAGCATGTACAGAAGGTTCTCAGCGTAATTCAGATCTTCGCGCGGCGCGACAGGGTCATAGCCGTTGCGGATCTGTTCCCACATGGCGACCAAGGTGCCCATGCGGGCGCTGATCTTGACCGTCATGTTGTGCACATAATCGACGTCCGCTTCGCTGCTGGTAAGGCATTCATTGCCGGGATAGAACATTCCCAGCACCGCCACTGCGGTCTGCAGCATTTCCATCGGGTGCCCGGTGGCCGGCAGATAGCGCATCATTTCGCGGATGTGGAACTTGACCTGCCGATTACCGCGTAGCTGCCGGTCGAACTCGAGCAACTCATCGCTGCGGGGCAATTCACCGTCCAGCAGCAACAACGTTGTCTCTTCAAAACTGCTGTGTTTGGCCAGCTCCTCGATGGGATAACCGCGGTAAGTCAGCAGCCCCTTGTCGCCGTCGATATCCGAAATGTTGGATTTGGTCGCCGGTACGCCCGCCAGACCGGGCAAATAGTCACTCATCCGCGCACTCCTCACTGCAAAGTCGGCCGCGTAGCATAGCAGATGCACTGCCGGCGCTTTCGCTTTCGGCGTCCGCGTCACAATACAAAAAGGGCGCCGGCGGCGCCCTTTCGATTTACAACTCGGTTGAAGTTGGCGTTACACGCCGAACGAAGAACCGCAGCCGCAGGTGGTGGTGGCGTTGGGATTGCGGATCACGAAACGCGCGCCTTCGAGATCATCCACATAATCGATCTCGGCACCCACCAGATACTGGAAACTCATGGGATCGATGAGCAGGGTGACGCCGTCGTTGTCCACTTTCGTGTCGCCATCGTTGTAGGTTTCGTCAAACGTAAAACCGTACTGAAAACCCGAACAGCCGCCGCCGGTGACGTACACGCGCAGCATCAGCTCCGGATTTTTCTCCTCCTCGATCAGCTGCTTGACCTTGGCGGCCGCGCTGTCGCTGAAAACCAGCGTATCGGGCGTTTCGAGTGCTGCACTGCTCATACCTGTTCTCCATTGGTCAGGATCGCGTCGCGATCGATGACGGTTACTGAATTGCCAGCTAAAGTATCAGTAGTTGACTGTTTAAGTCAAGTATTGTCCGGCTCCGGCTCCAAGCCGCTTTGCGCAGGATCGAGCTCGGCGGGGGCAGTTGCGGGTTCCCCTCGGTGTACCAGGCTGCCGTTCACTTCGGCACCCATCGCCATCTCGATCAGATTGTAGACGACGTCCCCTGACACCCGCGCCTTGGCGGCCAACTCAATGCGTTGCGCCGCTTGGACATTGCCGACCACGTTGCCGTTGAGCACGATATAGGGCACCCGGACGTCCCCCTCGATCTGGCCTTGTTCGCTTAAGGTCAAGGTGGAATCGGAATCGTCCGGCGCCAGCACATTTCCGGCGATCTTGCCGTCGACGTGCAAGCCGCCGCTGAAACTGACGTCGCCTGCGACCCGCGTATGCTCGCCCACCAACGTATCGATGCGGGCAGTGCGATGCTTGCGTTTTCCCTTCGACCACATGATTGAACTCCTTCGGTCCTAACTGGTTGACCCGTCCGGCCATTGGACCTGTTTGCGCATGGCACCCTGGTCGTCGTCGCGCGGGTCGACTTCCACGACCGCGCTCTCGGCGACAAAGTCTTCCGGTAATCGTAACTCGCCTTCGAAATGTTTGAAGTACTTGATGGCGTACTCGAGTTTCGCGTCGCCGCCGACCCCCAGCTCCTGCAGATTCAGGCGTCGAGGCCGCCCTTTCTGCTTGCCATCCACGTACAGCTGCACGTCGCCGCGTGCGACTTCCTTGCGTCCTTTGATGCCCTGCAGATTGATCAGGGTCAGCTTGTACCGGAAACGATGACTGCCGGACGACGGTTCGACGCTGAAGTGCTGCACCTGGACTCCCTCCTGGCGCTGGGACGGCGCGACGATGCTACGGTAGAACTGCAACTCTTCCCGCAGCTGCAAATTTTCCTGCTGCAGGCGATCCAGGTTCGACCGCACCTGTGCATTGGCTTCGCGGTCGATACGTTGCGCGCTTTCCAGACGTGCGGACTCGCCCCGCAGGGCCTCGAGCCTCGATTCCCACTGCTCCGAGGCGCTGCGCAGCCGATCCCGTTCCACCAGCGCGCCGCGCGCGTCGCCCAGTCCACGCCGAACGCCTACGTAATAAGCCCCGTACACCAGTCCTGCAAACGCCAGCAGCGCCAGCAACCGCAACAGAACCGCGCGCAGGCGGCGTTCAGGGCGGATCACGAGTTTATGAGTGGCCACTGAATATCCTCGGCCGACGCCGGAGCCAGCGCCTAAGGCAGCAGCGCGATTGCGCCTAGACCCAGGCCCTCGTCAAGTCCGAACATCAGGTTCATATTCTGCACCGCCTGCCCCGCCGCGCCTTTGACAAGGTTATCAATTACCGAAAGAATCACGATTCGGTCGCCGCGCTGGGGGCGGTGCAAAGCAATACGGCACATATTGGATCCGCGTACGCTGCGCGTTTCGGGATGGGATCCCGCGGGCAATACGTCGACGAACAACTCATCCACATAGCGGTCCTCGTACAGCGATTGGACGTCCAATTCGTTGTCCTCCAACTCGGCGTAAAGGGTCGCATGAATGCCGCGAATCATCGGCAGCAAATGCGGTACGAATGTCAAACCCAACGGCACCCCCACTGCGATCTCCAGCGTCTGGCGGATCTCCGGCAGATGCCGGTGGCCTGGCACGGCGTACGCCTTGAAACTGTCGCCGGCCTCACCGAGCAGCTTGTCCACGGCAGCCTTTCGCCCGGCACCGCTGACACCGGACTTGGCATCGGCAATGAGCCGCCCCAGATCGATCATTTGTTTTTCCACCAATGGCAGAAAACCGAGCGTGACCGCGGTAGGGTAACAGCCCGGATTGGCGACCAGGCGGGCGTTGCGGATGAGCTCCCGATTCAACTCGGGTAGCCCGTACACCGCTTCGCTGAGCAGTTCCGGGCACGCATGCTCCACGCCATACCAACGCTTCCATTCCTCGGCATCCTTGAGACGGAAATCCGCCGCCAGATCGATCACCTTGACGCCGGCGTCGAGCAGCTCGGGTGCCGTTTGCATCGCGGTTCCGTTGGGGGTGGCATAGAACACCACGTCACAGGCCGACAGTATCGCCGTATCTGGCGCGGTGAACGCCAGATCGCAGTGCCCCCGCAAATTCGGAAACAGTTCCGCTACCGGTGTACCGGCTTCGCTGCGCGAGGTCACGGCCATGAGTTCGACTTGAGGATGGGCGGCCAGCAACCGCAACAGCTCCACGCCGGTGTAGCCGGTACCGCCGACGATTCCAACCTTGATCATGACGCAACTTCCTGTGCCGAGTTGTTAAAAACCGATCATCATACCGGCAGCGCAAGCGCTTGGGGAAGCGCCGCTACCGAATCGGCACAGCATGGGACAGAAAGAAAAAAGCGGCCTGGGCCGCTTAATCGATGGTGGAGTGCTCTTTTTGTTGTTGTTGGGAAAGACCGAACCGGTCCAAACCCTACTGGCAGGTTAATTTACGGAGCAAATACGCGGGAGTCAAATATTTCATTCTTTTCAGAATATTAGAAGGCATTAATGCATATCCCCGGGCGAATCCCGGGTAAACGCCTCCGCCGCACAACAGCTTTCTGATAGACTTGGTTTTTTTTGCGTCACAATAATTTCATGCTGCACAAATTCCGCCAAACCAGCACCCAGCTGCTTTCTCCCCAGGCATGGAAATCGCGGGTGGTATTCTGGCTGGGCGCGGTTTTGGTCGGATTGGCCGCCGTGCTATTCGCAGTTGCCGCCGAGCGGGCCAACGAATTATTCGAATATTTGATGACCGGTCGTTCCTGGCTGCCGCTGCTCTGGACGCCAGTGTTGCTGGTTCTGGTGGCGTGGCTGACCCAGCGCTTCTTTCCCGGAGCCCAGGGAAGCGGAATTCCTCAAGCGATCGCGGCCTTGGAGTCAGCCGACCACAGCCACCGCTCACGGCTGTTATCGATGCGCATCGCCTTCGGCAAGATCATCTTGACCTTCATCGGCATTCTCAGCGGCGCATCCATCGGACGCGAGGGCCCGACTGTGCATATCGGCGCGTCGATCATGTACTCCCTGGGACAATTGGCTCGTTTCCCTCTGCACTTCCTGGACCGCGGCCTGATTTTGGCGGGCAGTGCCGCGGGGCTTGCCGCGGCTTTCAACACGCCGTTAGCCGGTATTGTGTTCGCGATCGAGGAAATGAGCCGCTCGTTCGAGGAGCGCACCAGCGGCACGATGCTGACCGCCGTGGTGTTCGCAGGCGTTACGGCGGTCGCGATTCAAGGCAACTACAGCTACTTCGGATCCACGACCGCGGAGTTGCGGCTGGGCGCCGGCTGGCTCGCGGTGCTGGTCTGCGGTCTGGGCGGGGGCATGCTCGGGGGCACCTTCAGCTGGCTGCTTGTCGAAGGCACGAGTTGGATCGCGCCCTTGCAACGGCGCCGCCCGTTGCTCATCGCCGCCGTGTGCGGCCTCATCCTGGCCGCGCTGGGGCTGCTTTCGGGAGGTTCGACCTTCGGCACCGGCTACAGCGAGGCAAGCCGCCTGGTTACGGGTACCGGGACCATGGATGCCGGATTCCCTGCTTACAAATTCCTGGCCACGCTGGTCTCCTACCTCACCGGAATCCCGGGCGGCATCTTCGCCCCCTCCCTGGCCACCGGAGCAGGTTTGGGCTCGGCACTCACGGGGATTTTCACCACAGTGCCTGGCACTGCGCTCATAGTCTTGGCGATGGCCGGCTATTTCTCCGGAGTCGTGCAGACTCCGATCACCTCCATGGTGATCGTCATGGAGATGACCGACAACCAAACCATGTTGCTTCCGATCATGGCGACTTCTTTCATCGCCTATGTGGTTTCACGGGCCATTTGCCGCGAGCCGATTTACCGCGCCTTAGCACGCAGCTTCGTTGGCGCACCGGAGCCGGAGCAGCCGAAGCCGGAAACGGTGTCGGCCGATGAGGAGCGCAACCGGGATCGTTTGGTGTAAGCTCCGAAAACAACTATAAACCCAGCCGCAGACCGGCCGGGGACCCAGATCGGGTCAACCTATTGATACCGCTCAGGCGCATCCGAACGGGGTTCAAGACGCGGTGCCGTGCGGAATGATTCCATTCGGGGCACGCCGTAGAGGGAATAATCCGCGCTACAGCGGCGTCTATTCATGCATCGGCGACGGGGGGGACCGATTCAGATGAATATATTGAAGCGGCTGTGCACATCCGGGGAGTTCCACCGCCAACTCGAAGATAACCGGGAACGACTGTACCGCTTGGCATATTCCTGGTGCGGCGATCCGGACACCTCCGACGACTTGGTGCAGGAGACCATGGCAAAGGCGTTGCGCAACCGATCCCAACTGCGGGAAGCCGCAGCGGTGCGCACTTGGCTGTTCCGGATCCTCAACAATTGTTGGTGTGACCATTTGCGTCGGCTGCGTCCGACCACGGATATCGATAACGTCGTGCTGGGCCACGAAATAACTCCTGAGCGGCTGCACGATGCGGCTACATTGGTGGATCGTGTGCGTGCAGCGGTCTCGGACCTCCCGAGCGGACAGCGCCAAACACTGACCCTGGTCGACCTCGAAGGGTGCAGCTATGCTGAAGTCGCAGCCGTCCTGGACATTCCCATCGGTACCGTCATGAGCCGCATCTGCCGCGCCCGGCGCGCACTGAGCGAAAAGCTGCTGGAGTTCGCCCCGACCGCAGAAAGCACGACTTTGCGGAGAGTCAAATGAGCAAACGCGACGACCGGTTCTCAGAAGAATTCCTCAATGCGTACGTCGACAATGAGCTGGCCGATGACGATCGCCGCCAACTCATCGAAGCCGTGCGCGAGGGAGACGGGCTCGGCCGGCGCTTATGCGGTCTGCGCACGGTGCGCGACCTGGTGAAACTCGGTTATCAGCAACCGCCCGGCGCCGAGCGCCAGCAACGCCGCGGCGCCGCAAATCCTATTTGGAGCCGCGGCCTGGCCGCGGTCGTGCTGCTCGGGCTCGGCTTGGGTGCCGGCTGGCTGGTTCACAGTAGCCTGCGCCAGAGCCAGACCCTGATGGACATTGCCCGTACGGTTGAAGTGTCGCAGGCCGATCAGGCGAACCAGGGACCGGTCCGTATCATGCTGCATGTGACCACCGACGATCGTTTCAAACTTGCGACTGTGCTGGATGAGGCGGAGCAACTTCTATCTGCACACAACGCCCAGGGCAAGCGGGTACAGGTGGCCATTCTCGCCAACGGCGACGGTCTGGATCTTTTGCGCGCGGACCAAAGCCCGTTTGCGGGCCGTATCGAAGCCATGAAGGCCCGCTACGACAACCTGTCGCTGTTGGCGTGCGGCAAAGCATTGCAGCGCATCACCGACCGTCGCGGCGCGCCCCCGCCACTGCTGCCCCGTACCGAGGTCGTGCCGTCGGCGCTCAGCGAGATCATCAACCGGCGCCAGGAAGGCTGGAGTTACATCATGATCTGAGAACCGTCCGCCGCGGCCGGGTTCCCCGAACGCCGCGAAACCGCTATTATCTGCGGCGCCGAAACGGCAGCAGATCTGCGATTCTTCGATGAAAGCAAGAGATGTCCTGATCGGCGCGGCGGTGGTCGTATTCGTGGCTATCGCAGGATGGTTCTGGCTGAGTCCGGTCGAAACCGGCGCCGTACCCGACGTTCAGTTGCTGACCATCACCGGCGCCAAAATGCGCTTGTCCAGCTTACGCGACCGGCCCGTCCTGGTGACGTTTTGGGCCACTACTTGTCCCACTTGCATCAAAGAAATCCCGGCCCTGAAAGCGTTGTATCGCCGCCTTGGGCCCTACGGCCTGGAGGTGATCGGCATTGCGGTGTATTACGATCGACCCGATCAGGTCATGGCGCTGGCCAAACGGCGCGACATTCCTTACCCCGTCGCCCTGGACCTGGACCGTAGCGCGATGCGGGCATTCGGTATGAAGCGAGCGATCACGCCGACCACAATCCTGATCGCGCCAGATGGTCGGGTGGTCATGCGCAAAACCGGCCTGGTGGACATGGATCAGCTAGACCGCACCATCCGCGCAATGCTCCCACCCGCCTGAGCGCAACCACCATGCACCAGCCCATCACAACCCACCATTGGCTGCTCGCGTTTCACGTCATCTTCATGGTGACTTGGTTCGCCGGATTGTTCTATCTGCCGCGTCTGTTCGTCTATCACGCGACGACTACCGATCGAATCAGCATCGAGCGCTTCAAAATCATGGAACGCAAACTGTTTTGGGGCATTACCACCCCCGGCGCGATCATCACCGTAGGACTCGGATTGTGGATGCTATTGCCCGGCTGGCAGGTGTACGGAAACATGGGATGGATGCATGCCAAGCTCGCGCTGGTGACGATTCTGGTCGCATATCACGTCTACTGCGGCAAGCTGATGCTCGATTTCAAGCGCGATAACAACCGCCACGGCCACGTGTTCTATCGCTGGCTGAACGAATTCCCTGTCCTGATTCTGGTTGGCGTGGTCATTTTGGTGATCGTCAAACCATTCTGAAGCGGTCGTATGCACGGGCCGCGAATGCTAAAATTCCCGTCCAGCAAACGAACCGAGACCGACGCCGATGACCCGAACCGTACAATGCGTAGTATTGAAACGTGAAGCCGAAGGCCTTGACGAAGCGCCTCATCCCGGCGATCTGGGCCAGCGCATCTATGACAACGTATCGAAAGAAGGCTGGCAGAAGTGGCTTGAGCAACTGACCATGATCATCAACGAGAATGGGCTCAATACCGCTGATCCAAAGACCATTGACCTGATCGAGGAACACATGAAAGGCTTCTTGTTCGGCGAGGGCCAATACACAGGCGGCGAAGCATTTCGGCCGCCCGGACGAAAGAAATAACGCTCAGGCGCCCGCAGATCCGGCCACGGGTAATACCGGTGCAGTAACGATGCGCAGGCAACCGTGGGCGGCGCGCAATGCACGCTCGACCTGCTCGGCGGTTTGCGCGCGGGCGAATACAAACCCGAGGTAGGATGAGCCTTCTGGCAGCGGCACCAGTTCATATCCCTCGCGCACGCTGATTTCAACTTCCTCGACACCTTCCACCTCGGCTGCATCAAGCACGCCCTCCACCCGGCGCAGAATGCCGCGCTCCGGGGTCGGAATCATCAGTACCCCCGCCGCGGAATCGGTGCGCGCTTGCGCCAATTGCATCCCGAGCGCTTGCGACAGTACCAGTTCCTCCAAGCTGTGGCCGGCTCCGTAACGCAAAATGCGCGCACATTGACCGCCGATCGTGCGGGCGGCAATTTCCAATACCCATGCCTCGTCCCGCCATAGGCGCAATTCGGCGTGCACTGGCCCATGACGCAGACCGTAGGCGGCACAAGCTTCGCGCACGCGCGTGGCAATGTGCGCTTGCAAGGCCGGATCCAAGCGCGAGGGACTGACGTAATAAGTCTCCTCGAAGTACGGACCGTCCAGCGGATCGGGCTTGTCGAACAGGGTGAGAACCTGCAATCGCCCGTCATCGAGCATGCCTTCGAGCGCCACTTCGGGACCCGGGATGAACGCCTCCACCAGCAGGCGCTGCGAAAGCTCGGGATCCCCCGGCTGTTCCCGCGCGACAATGGCGGCAGTACGCGCGCACGCCGCCGCCAATTGCGCGGGGTCGTCGGCGCGGATCACGCCTCGACTCCCCGAAAGAGCCAACGGCTTGACGACACACGGGAACGCCACGTCGCGCAGTTGTGGCGCCAGTGGCTGTGCCAGATCGAGCAACCAGAATCGCGGCACCGGTACGCCCGCTTGCGTCAAGCGTGCACGCGCCAGATCCTTGCGCCGGGCGATTTGCGCGGCTTCGGGAGGATTGTGGGGTAGATCCAGCCGCCCGGCGATTTGCGCCGCGAGCGGTACGCCGGCGTCGTCGGTAGCGATGACCGCGGCAGGCGCGTTGCCTGCGCAAGCAGACAGCACGGTTTCCACCGCTGCGGCATGATCTTCAAAATTGATTTGAATACCCCCGGCCACCGCTCCCACCAGGGAATGCTCCCCTTGGGACACGATTACCGGTTCAAGCCCTAGGCGGCGGGCAGCATCGAGGTAGGGGGAGATGCGATAGCTACTGGCGGGCGCGACCAGCAGCACCCGGCGGCGAGGACCGCCGCCGGCTTCGGGCTGGATCAGGCGCAACCACCGCCGGCCGCGCCACAAGCACCGCAGGTGCCGCTACCGCCGGTGCTCGCGAACACATTGTTGAACACGAAACTCGCGCCGGCGGAACGCTCGACGTAATCGATCTCCACGCCTTTGAGAAAATTCAAAGCGACGCTGTCCACATACACTTTGAAACCATCGGCTTCCAGGACGCGGTCGAATGCGCTGCGGCTGTCCGCGAATGTCATGCCGTAGCTCATACCGCCACAGCCTCCACCGCTGACATAGACCCGAATCGCTTCGATGTCGTCGTCGGTCTCATTGAACAACTCCGCAAGCTTCGTAGTCGCGGCATCGGTCAGACGTACCTCGGCATCTCCAAGCAGCGGATTGAATGCCGGCGCCTGACCTTGTACTGCTTCGCTCTGCTCCATTGAATTCTCCTCGTCTGCTGTGACGTGCATAGATGAGGCAAGTGTAGCATCCGATGTCTGCGCACCACTAGCCGGGAATCCCAGTTTCCCCTGTTCGATCAGTGTCATGTAGGATCGCTTCGGGCATATCCAGAATACGGGTGCGAATACGAATCATTTGCAATCGTGTTTTGTTTACATATAATGCCGAGGCGATTTTTCATTTTTCTACTTTGCCAGGAGGAGTTTTCGTAATGCCTAGCCGCGCACTTCGGCCCGCCGCATTGGGCTTGACCGCAGTCTTTGCCGCCAGTGGTGCGAGCACCGCCGCTGCCACCCCGACCTTGGAACAGCTGTGGAGCCAAATGCAACACCAACAACAGGAAATCGAACGGCTCAAGGCGCGCAATCAAGAGCTTGAGCAGCAGCTCGACGCGACCGGCTCGGCCATGGATGAAGTGCAGCGTCACACCGCGATGGGAGCCGACACCCAAGCCGCCAGCACAGTGCCGGATACCACCATCGGCGGTTATGGCGAACTACATTACAACAGCTGGGACAACCAACGGCCCGGTGGCAGCGACAAGGACCAGCTGGACTTCCACAGATTCGTGCTCGAATTCGGCCATCGGTTCAATGACCGCATCCGCTTCTTTTCCGAACTCGAACTGGAGCACGCCTTGGTGGAAGGCGGGGAAGAGTCCGGAGAAGTGGAGTTGGAGCAAGCGTACGTGGAGTTCGACCTAAGCGACCGACACCGCGTCAAGGGCGGCGTATTCCTGCTGCCGGTCGGCATTCTCAACGAAACCCACGAGCCGGCGACGTTCTACGGGACCGAGCGCAACCCGGTGGAACACGACATCATTCCCAGCACCTGGTGGGCTGGCGGGGCCGTCCTAAGCGGCGAAATCGCGCCCGCGCTGAGCTACGACCTCGCGGTGCACGAAGGTCTCAACACCTCGGCGTCGAGCGACTACACAGTGCGCAGCGGGCGGCAAAAGACCGCGGAGGCGACTGCGCAGGACCCCGCCGTCACCGCACGCATCAAATGGACCCGCATTCCCGGGCTGGAACTGGCCGCGAGTGTGCAGCACCAGACCGACATCACCCAGGGCAGCGATCCCACAGCCGGAGCTGCCAACCTGTTCGAGACCCATGCCGTGTGGCAGCGCGGTCCGTTCGGGCTGCGAGCGCTGTACGCCATGTGGGACCTGGATGGCAGCGGTCCGGCTGCGGTGGGCGCCGACGAGCAGCGCGGCTGGTACATCGAGCCTTCGTACAAGCTCACTCGGCAGGTCGGTTTGTTCGCCCGTTACAACCGATGGGACAACCGTGCCGGCGATTCCGCCGATTCCGAATACACGCAGCTCGATTTCGGCGTGAACTACTGGCCCCATCCGGATGTGGTCATCAAGGCGGACTATCAGAACCAGAGCGCCCCTGCAGGCCAGGACGAATTCGACGGCGTCAATGTCGGCATCGGCTACCAGTTCTAGGCGGCACAAGACCTTGCGCAGGATGCAGTTTGCGCCCTGCGCGTGGGCACGCATGCGTATGGGCCTCCTGGCCGCCTGCGGCCTGTTGCTCATCCTGCAGGCCACGATGGCCGCCGCCGAAAGGGTCTACCAGGAACCTGCGCAGTTCGTTGCCGAGATGTTTGCGGAGCGACCGCCGGAGCCGAAGATCCTCTGGTTGCGCGGCGCGCTGCGGACACAGATCGAGGCCGTTTTGGGCCACCCGCCGCGGGCATTGCGGGTGCGCTACTGGGCGCGGGACCAACGCAGCGTCTGGATCCTCGATGAGGTGGGCAAGGAACGCCCCATCACCGTGGGCGTGGTTGTCGCCGCAGATCGCATCGAGCGCATCAAGGTCCTGGTATTTCGGGAAAGCCGCGGCTGGGAAGTACGCTATCCCTTCTTCACCGACCAGTTCCACGGCGCCGGCCTGGACCGCGATCAGCGGCTCGATCGCACCATCGACGGCATTTCCGGCGCCACCCTGTCAGTGCGCGCATTGAAGAAAACCGCGCGCGTGGCGTTGCTGCTGCACCGTCGCGCCCTTGGCTCGCCATGACGCACCCAAGCCGTCACCGGCGTCGCACCAAGCTGCAGTCCTGGTATGTCTGGCATCGCTGGATTGGCGTATCCTCTGCACTGCTGGTATTGGTGCTGGCCGTCACCGGCGTACTGCTCAACCACACCGACACGCTCGATTTGGACAAGCGCCAAGTACGCACCGAGGCACTGCTCGCATGGTACGGCATCGACACCCCGAATCGCCTGCCGAGTTTCGACTTGCACGGCGCTCGGCTCACCCAAGTCGGCGAGCGCTGGTTTCTCGGTGATCAGGCGCTTGCCGGTGAGTTCCCCGCGTTGCGGGGCGCCCTCGACATTCACGGGTTGGTGATCGCAGCGAGCGCGGATACCTTGTGGCTGTTCGATGCGCACGGCGAACTCGTGGAACGCATGGACCAGCGCGCCGGCGTACCCAAGGGCATCCATCGAATCGGCATCGACGCCCAAGACCGTGTCATGATCGAGGCGCGCTCCGGTTACTACCGCGGCGATTCGGACCTGGTGCGATGGGAGCGCGCCGCAGCCCCCGCGCGAGCGCAATGGGCAGGGCCTACGCAGTTACCGGCACCGCTGCGCGAACGAATTCTCCACCGCTATCGCGGTACCGGATTGTCGGTGGAACGGGTACTGCTCGACCTGCACAGCGGTCGGATTCTGGGCGGCTGGGGAGTGTACCTGATGGATGCAGCCGCCGTGTCGCTTGTGCTGTTGGCATGCAGCGGCGTGTGGCTGTGGCTGCGCGGCCGGCTGCGCCGACGCAGTGGCTGAGACGGATGCAACGGACTTCAGTTGTCGCTGCGTCCCTTGCCCCAGGTAAGGGCCGACAGCCCGCCTTCCACCAAGACGTGATTCAACATCGCTCTAATCTCGGCGCCATCCTGCATCTTGAGGGCCTTGTTGACGAGTGCCCGGCAGCGCCGGCGAGTGAAACTGCGCACTACCCACTTCATCCTCGGCAGACCGGCCGCAGTCATGCTGAGAATGTTCACGCCCATACCTAGCAGCAGAATAACGGCGCCCGCGTCGCCGGCCATTTCGCCGCACACACTGACCGGGCGGCGCTCCGCGCGCGCTGCGTCCATCACCTGCTTGATGGCGCGCAAAACTGCCGGATGCACCATGTCGTATAGCTTCGCCACCCGGGCATTGTTGCGATCCACCGCCAGCAGATACTGCGTGAGATCGTTACTGCCGATGGAGAGGAAGTCGACCATGCGCGCCAGCTCGTGCGCCAGGTAGACCGTGGAAGGGACTTCGACCATCGCCCCGATCTTGGGCCAGCTCACCTCCGCGCCTTCTTCCACCAGCTCCGAGTACGCCTGCCGCAACAGACGCTTGGCTTCGGTCACCTCGGACAAATCCGTCACCATGGGCAGTAGCACCTGGAGATTTTCCAGGCCGCTGGCCGCGCGCAACATGGCGCGCGCCTGGGTCAGAAAGATTTCCGGGTGATCGAGGGTGATGCGGATCCCGCGCCAGCCGAGAAAGGGATTGTCCTCCTGCACCGGAAAATACGGCAGCGCCTTGTCGCCCCCGACATCGAGCGTGCGCAAGGTCACCGGCCGCGGCGCAAAGGCTTCGAGCACGTGACGGTACACCGCCGTCTGCTCGTCCTCGCCGGGAAACTGCTCGCGGATCATGAAGGGAAATTCGGTCCGGTACAGACCGATGCCTTCCGCCCCACTGCGCAGCGACGGGCCGATGTCGGCCTGCAGTCCGGTATTTACATACAGCGGCACGCGATGCCCATCGGCGGTCTCGGCCGGCAAATCCCGCAATTCTTCCAATTCCGCCGATAGGCGGTTCTGTTCGCGCACCAGGCGCGCGTATTCCCGCCGTACGACCGCGGAGGGCTGCACATAGACCCGGCCCTGATAACCGTCCGCTACTACTTCCCGCCCGTCGACTCGGGAAACCGCCAAATCCGAAGCGCCCATCACCGCCGGGATGCCCATGGCACGAGCCAGGATCGCGACGTGGGAAGAACTGGAACCGCGCGTGGAGATGACGCCGGCGATGCGCGAAGCAGGGACCTCTGCCAGATGGGTAGCGCCGATCTCATCACCAACCAGGACTGTCCGGCGCGGATACTGTCGCTTTTCGACATTCCCCTTCTGCAGCGCCAGCAACACCCGACGGCCGATTTCACGGATGTCCTGAGCCCGTTCTCGCAGATAGTCGTCTTCCATTTCATCGAATCGGCGCGCGTGGGTCAGCACGACTTTTCGCAGGGCGCCCTGTGCCCAATTGCCGGCGTGAATCTCCTGCACCGTGCCGTTGAGCATGCTGTCACTTCCCAGCAGCAGCGCGTAAGCGTCGAACAAGGCCCGGTCTTCGGCGGGCAATACCCGCTTGAGCCGGCGCTGCATCTGCCGCAGGTCCTCGAGCACCGTTTTCACGGCGGCGCGGAAACGACTCTCTTCAGCGTCCGGATCGGAGATCTGACGGTCGGGAATGGCATCGAGGTTTGCGGGCGAATACACCACTACTGCGGTGCCGATCGCCACGCCGGGAGCACCGGCCACGCCTTCGACGTAACGCGCCCGCGGCGAATGCTTGAGTTGGGGCACACTGCGGCCGCCGCTGGCCTCGGCGTGGGCGATCGCGGCCGCCAATTGCGCCGCCAGGGTTATGAGAAACGATACCTGATCTTCGGGGAAGCGCTCCGGCGAACGCCGCTGCACCACCAACACGCCCAATACTTTGCGCTGATGAATGATGGGTACGCCCAGGAACGCCGGAAACACTTCCTCGCCGGAATCCGGAAAGAACCGAAATCGCGGATGTTCATGGGCGTTGGCGAGATTCACCGGTTCGGCACGCTGTGCCACCAGTCCGACCAGACCTTCATCGAGACCCAGACGCACGACTCCCACCGAATCAGGGTTCAGGCCTTCGGTGGTCATCAATACGTGCTGGGCGCGTTCGGTGTCGGTCAGATAGATCGAGGCGACGTCCACTGCAGTGGAGCGTTTTACTTGACGCACGATGATGGACAGGACTTCGTCCAGGTCGCGCGCAGCATTCACCTCCTGGACGATTCGGCGTAGGACGTCGAGCATGGAGATCCGCTTTATCCGGTGACGTGCGCTTTGCCGCTCGCAGGGGAAGACCCCGCTGCAGCCGCGTTCGAATTATTTACGGACGTTGGGTTGGGTGGCCGGATATGAACCGGGCGCGCGGCAGGCCGCGGCAGCACGCTCAGGAAACAACAACGGCTCGAGTTGCCGCAAGGCTTTGCGATAGACATTGCGTTTGAAAGACACCACTTCGCTCAACGGGTACCAGTAGTCGACCCAACGCCAACCGTCGAACTCCGGTTGCGCGCTACTGTCCAGGCAGACGCTGTGCTCGCTGCCGAGCAAACGCAGCAGGAACCACACCTGCTTTTGCCCGATGCACAGCGGAGTACAGTAGCGCCGAACCAGATTCGGAGGCAAACGGTATCGCAGCCACCCCTTGGTGACGCCGATGATCTCGACATCGTTCGGCCCCAGGCCCACTTCCTCGCCGAGTTCGCGATACAAGGCCTGTTCCGGACTCTCACTGCGACGGATACCGCCCTGGGGAAACTGCCAGGCATTCTGGCCGATGCGCCGGCCCCAGAAAAGTCGGCCCTCGCGATTCGAAAGGATGATGCCGACGTTCGGTCGATATCCCTCTGAGTCAATCACTTGCCGCCCCGTTTTGGCATGTCATCTGGCTTTCATTTTTCCACAAATCCAGCCGACGCGCCAAATTAGGAATCGCTAATAATGAACTCGGTCAACCTGTTGTTACGACACTACTTTCGGTCGCAAGTCGGCGCCGCGGGTAATCACGGGAAGGAACCTGCGGACCGCCGGCTCTGGCGCCGGCCCGGTGCATTTGGCGACCGCGCCACATTTTTGAGATAGTTCGCAGCTTGATGTCCGCCGCGAATCTGCTCATGCCCCTAGCCATTTTCGACCTCGATAATACTTTGATCGGCGGTGACAGCGATTATCTCTGGACCCAGTACCTGGTGGAACACGGAATCGTCGACGGCGCCCATTACGCAGCTGAGAACGAGCGCTTTTACCGTCAGTACGAAGCCGGCACCATGGATATCCACGAGTTCCTGCGTTTTCAGCTGCGGCCGCTTTCGCAGCACGATCCCGCACAACTGCAGAAGTGGCGTGATGATTTCATGCGCCAAAAGATCGATCCCATTTTACTGCCGGCTGCGCAGGCGCTGCTCGATCGGCATCGAAACCAGGGTGACACACTGCTCATCGTCACGGCGACCAACCGCTTCATCACCGCGCCGATCGCGGCCCGGCTCGGCGTCGAACACCTGCTTGCCACCGAACCGGCACGCCACGGCGGCCGCTTTACCGGCGGGGTGGAGGGTGAACCGTGTTATCAGCACGGCAAAGTCAGTCGCTTGCAGCAATGGCTGCGCGAGCACCACTCGGACTTGCGCGACAGTTGGTTCTACAGCGACTCCCACAACGATCTGCCGTTGCTCGAACAGGTGACCCATCCGGTGGCCGTGGACCCCAATCCAACCCTCCGTGCGCAGGCGCTGCGGCGCGGCTGGCCCATCATCACCTTGCGCAGCGCGGACCCAGTTTCCGGCGAGTTCACCCGTGAACCGTGAGCACAGCGGACCCGAACCGCTGCACACGGGCAGCCGCCTCCGCCACAGCGTGCGCGCATTTGTACCCTGGCTGACACTAACCGGTTTTCTTCTTGCATGCCTGGCGCTGGCGCTCAGCACCGGCAGCGTGCCGACGTCGCTGCGTGACTTGGCCGCCGTGCTCAGCGGCAGCGGCGATCCGTTGCAGCGCGGCGTGGTCTTCGACCTGCGCTTGCCCCGCGCCCTGGCGGCGATCTGCACGGGCGCCATGCTGGCCACCGCGGGCACTTTGATGCAGGTCCTGTTGCGCAATCCGCTCGCCGATCCATACGTGCTGGGCGTATCCGGGGGCGCCGCCGTTGCCGTACTGCTGGGGATGCTGGCAGGGGTCGGTGCGGCGGTGCTCAATCTCGCTGCCTTCGCCGGCGCACTGTTCGCCGTATTGCTGGTATTCGGCTTGGCCCGCGGCCCGGGCGGCTGGACCCCTACCCGATTACTGCTTACCGGAGTCGTCGTCGCGGCGGGCTGGGGCGCATTGATCAGTATGCTCCTGGCACTTGCGCCCAGCGCCCGTCTGCCGGGCATGTTGTTTTGGCTTATGGGGGATCTCAGCAACGCAGCCGCGCCGGGACTCGCATGGCTGGTGCTCGCTATCACGCTGCTGGTCGGCTGGGGACTCGCACGACCCCTGGACCTGCTCGCTCGCGGCGAATTGCAAGCCGAATCGTTGGGCGTCCATGTGAGCCGGCTGCGGATGACCGTGTATGTGCTGGCGTCCGTGTTGACCGCGGTGAGCGTAACCATTGCCGGCAGTATCGGCTTCGTCGGCTTGGTGGTGCCCCACATGGTGAGGCTCGTCCTGGGCGCCGGCCATCGGCGGCTGCTGCCGGCCGCCGCGCTCACAGGTGCCGCGCTGCTGTTGCTGGCCGACACCCTGGCACGCAACCTGATCGCGCCCGAGCAACTGCCGGTCGGCGTGCTGACCGCTTTGCTCGGCGTACCGCTGTTCCTCTACCTGCTGCGCCGAGGCCGCTGAGATGGACACCCTCGAGCCGCTGCTGGAAACGAAAAACCTCGACCTGGGCATCGGTCCGGTGGAAATCTGCTCGGGCCTCGAAATCACCCTCGCGACCGGTCAATGCTGGGGGCTGCTGGGACGCAACGGCGCCGGCAAAACCACGCTGCTGCATACTTTGGCCGGGCTTCACCCGCCTCGCGCCGGCAGTATCCGCATCGGCGGCCGGTCATTGTCGACTTTGGAGCGGCGCCAACGCGCCCGATTGGTCGGTTTGCTACCCCAGGACACCGACGACCCCTTCCCTTCGACAGTAGTGGAGACCGTACTGATCGGCCGCCACCCCTACTTGCGGCCATGGCAACTGGAAGGTCCCGAAGATCTCGCCCATGCCGAAGCGGCATTGGCGATGGTGGGCCTGTCGTCTCTCTCCCGGCGCGACGTGGGCACCTTGTCCGGCGGCGAGCGTCGCCGCCTCGCCCTGGCGACCTTGTTGTGTCAGGCGCCTTCGCTGATGCTACTGGACGAACCCACCAACCATCTCGACCTGCATTATCAGATCAAACTGCTGACCCTGATACGCGACCAGGTACGCACGGGGCCAAGGGCAGCATTGTTGAGCCTGCACGACGTCAACCTCGCGCTACGCTTTTGCAGCCACGCTTTGCTGTTGTACGGCGACGGCGAATGGTGTCTAGGACCCATCGACGAGGTGGTGGATTGTGCCAGCCTGCAGCGTTTGTATCGTCACAAGATGATTGAGACCGGCACTGCTTCTCGGAAATTGTATATACCCGCGTGACATGCTCAATCCGTGCCGCGCTTCAATGCGCGTTCCGCATCACCACCTGCGAACGAACCACAGTCGAAATTTCGTGACCAAAGGAAGGCCGCAATGCGTACCGTGATTGTCCTGTTGTTAGTGGCACTAGGCGTAGGCATCCTGGTGCGCTTGTCCGGAACGCAAGAGCGCGTAGAGCACAGCGCCGCTGAAAAAACCGCGGCCATCGCGGATGCGCAGCGGCCCTCACCTGAGCAGGGTACCGCGCCCGGGTACAACGCGACGCCCGAATCAGCGATCGACACCGACCAATTGCCCAACCTGGTGATTGCCGCCAACGCGGCGGACAGCGACCCGCTTCCGTACTACAAGCTCGCGCCTGACACGTACATGATATACGCCAATGCCGCCGTAGCCGATGAACACAACCGCGGTTTCACCGGCAATGCCGGTTTCGTGGTCACGCCCGCAGGCGTCCTGGTCATCGATTCGCTCGGCACCCCGAAGCTGGGCCGGCGTCTAATAGCAACCATCCGCTCGGTCACGGATACGCCTATCTCGCACTTGATCCTGACCCACAGTCACCCCGATCATGCCTTCGGCGCACCGGCGTTCCGGGCACTCGGCAATGTCGTGATTCTCAGCCACGAAGGCGCGCTGAATTATCTGGTTTCTCAAACATACGAAAAATCGGTGACCTATCGCCGCCAGTTGTTGGGCGAGGACATGAAGGGTTTCGAAACCGTGCGGCCGGACCGAATGATCGGCGGTGAACGGTTCACCCGCTACAGCCTCAACGTCGGCGGTCGCCGATTCGACATCTACAACGTCGGCCAGCACCACTCCCACGGCGACCTGATCGTCCATCAAACGGATGCCGGCATACTTTGGATTTCCGATCTCGCCTTCAACAATCGCGTCACTTATATGGCCGACGGCCACAGCCGCCAGATCCTGGAAGCACAAGCCTGGCTGCTGCGTTCGTTTCCCCAGGCTCGATTGATGGTGCCCGGTCACGGCAGTGCGCAAACCCCACCGTTCCCGATGGTCGATCGCACCGGCTCCTACGTCAGCAAGTTACGCCAACAGATGCATCAAGCCGTCGAAGACGGATTGGATCTGAACAAAGCGGTAGCCAAAGCCGGGTTCCCGGATTGGGAATCGGTACGCTTATACGATCAAAACCATCGAGCCAACGCTCATTTCGTGTACCTGGAGATGGAACAGGAAGCATTCTGAGGCCGTGGCCGGCAACCACCGGCCCTACCCCTGGGCTGAAGCCCTGCGACGCGCGCGGTACTGCAGCCAGATCTCAAGCCCTTGCGCGTTGAGTTCGATATCGGTCCCCATCAGTTCCAGAATCCGCGCCTGCGGTAAATCACAACCGTGCGACTTGAGCGACGTCATCACTTGCATCTGCACGCCTTCATGCAGGCGTGCCAGGCGCTCGCTTCCCGGGGCGTGCTCCGCGAGAGAAAGGGCAAGCGCAGCCAGGGCATCGATATGGCGATGCAGTTCGTCGGCCAACGGACGGGGCCGCTCCACGCAGCCGAAGTGGGTGAGGAACATGCGTTCGGGCCCCAGATCCATGAGCCGTTCGATGGAATCGTGCAGCGCATCGGGTTCGAACTGCACCGGGGTGGTAGTGGGGAAAATCCAGGGCCCGGCGGCATTGTCAAACTCGCGGTACGACAACCCGAAGGTGTCGCCGCTGAAAATTCCGCGGCTGCGGGAATCGTACACGCAATAATGGTGTTTGGCGTGACCCGGGGTATCCAGAAACAGCAATTGCCGATCGCCGAGCGCGATGGCGAAACCGTCGTCCGCTTCAATCACACGCCCCGGCGCCACCGGCAGGATGTCACCGAATTCCTCCCGCATCTGTTGTTCGCCGTACACCGCCGTGGCGCCGGCAATCAGCTTGCTCGGATCCAGCATGTGGGGCGCGCCGCGAGGATGCACCACCAGTTTCGCGTTCGGCAATCGCTGCATCAAGGCGCCGGCGGCACCTGCATGGTCCAGATGCACGTGGGTCACCAACAACAACTCTACCGCCCGTCGATCGATGCCCAGGCGCTCGAGCGCCGCCAACAGAGTTCCGGTTCCCGGCGCGACTCCGACATCCACCAGCGCGGCTTTGCCGCCGTGGACCACGACGTGAGCCGCCACCATCCCCGGACGCTGGAATCCGGTATCAATGGTATGGATACCAAACCCTTGATCGGTGATCGTCGGTTCGTTCATAGCGCTAGTCTAACGGTCCCTGGCGTCGCTCGACAGGCCCCCGGAGCCGATGCGGCGCTTGACAGTGCCGCGGTCGGGCCCTACGGTGTGGCGACCTCAGGTAACGGGAAGTCGGTGCGCCTCACAGTCGCCATTCCGACGCTGCCCCCGCAACGGTAGGCGAGTCAAGACCGGCAATACACCACTGCGCATCCAGCGCGGGAAGGTGCCGGTCGGGAAATCACAGCTCGCGAGCCCGGAGACCGCCCTGGGGTGAACCCTGGTTTGCGTCGCGGCGGGCGGCGCGGGTGGATCGCCTGTCCGATCGCAAACCAGGCCGTGCGGTTCAAGCAGTACACGAGGCCGGGTTGCACTCCATCAGCATCATCAGCGGCGCAAACATTGGCGCCGCAGACGTATCCGAGCGCCCGGCCATAGGCCGCCGGCGCGGCGCGCTGCTGGGCGGGTTCCTGATCGTATCTCTGCTGCTGCATGGCGGCCTGCTGTTATTGCCGACCCAGCCCCAACCGCCGCAGCCGCGCGACGGTGGCGGACGTGGCACGCTGCGCATCCGCATAGCGACGCCAGCGGCCACGGACGCCGCCACGGTATCGACACCGCAAGCGCCGCCATCGCCACCCGCCCGGGTCGCAAGGACGGCGCCACCGGCGCCGCCAGCGGCAGAAAAACCCGCAACCGAACCACGGGCAACTGCGCAGATCAGCCAACCGCCGCGGGCGGCGAAAGCGCACTCCGAGCCACGGCCCGAAACGCGGTCCGAGCCGGCGCCCGAACCTGCACCGACATCGGCCCCGACAGCGGCCGCCGCCACGACGTCAAAACGCATGTCCTCGACGGCCGCAGCCGAGTCACGGCCTACCGATCGGAATAGGAAATCGTCCCCGTCCGCGGTTGCGGCTCGGGTACGTGCCCGCTTACAGGATTCGTTACGCAACCACTTCTATTACCCGAGCATCGCCCGCCACCGGGGTTGGGAAGGCAGAGTGGAAGTTGGGCTGCGCGTCGAAGCAAACGGCCGGCTGAGCGCCATCCGTATTTTGCGAACTTCCGGGTTTGCAGTTCTGGACCACGCCGCGCTGACCAGCATCAGCCGCATCTCTCAGCTACCCGGAGCGGCGTCATGGCTTGGTGGCCATGCCATCGACATGGTGCTGCCGGTACAATACCGTTTGGTGGACGGATGAGCCCATGGGAAACCGATTAAGCAAAATCTACACCCGAACCGGCGATGACGGCACCACCGGCCTCGCCGACGGCAGCCGCGTCGACAAGGATTGTCCGCGTATGGAGGCCATTGGCGACGTCGACGAACTCAACAGCGTGCTTGGCATGGCGTTGGCGGAACCGCTGCCTGAAGCCGTTGCCTCGTGCTTGCGCGAGCTGCAGCACGACTTGTTCGACTTGGGTGGCGAACTCAGCGTTCCGGGTCATGCCATGATAGCGGCGGCGCACGTAACGCGCTTGGAACAGACCCTGGAAGAATTCAACGCTGCGTTGCCGCCGCTGAAGGAATTCATTTTGCCCGGCGGCAGCCGCGCTGCGGCGCTGTGCCACCTGGCGCGCACCGTCTGTCGGCGCGCTGAGCGGCGTCTGGTTACTCTGGCACGCGCCGAGACTTTGAATCCGCAGTTGCGGGTCTATCTCAACCGTCTGTCCGATTTGCTGTTCGTAGCGGCGCGCGTGGTTGCGCGCAGTCACGGCGGCAGTGAAATTTTCTGGCAGCAGCGTCGTTGACGCACTCATGATGTCGGCAAAAGGAGCTACAGTGAAACGAGCCGTGGTATTGGTCGGCGTTGGCGAAATGGGCAGCGTGTTCGCGCGGGGATTCCTGCGCGCCGGTTATCCGGTCTACCCGGTGACCCGGACTACCGACATCGCCGACGTCGCAGCCTCGATATCGGACCCGAGCCTGGTGCTGATCGCCGTCGCGGAAGCCGACCTGCACGATGTCTTGGAGCAGTTGCCCGACGCTTGGAACACCCGGGCCGGATTATTGCAAAACGAACTCTTACCGCGCGATTGGCAGCGCCACGGTCTGTCCGATCCCACTGTGATCTCGGTGTGGTTCGAAAAAAAACCGGGGCAGGAGCCGAAAGTCATCATGGCCTCGCCCGCCTTCGGGCCACGGGCCGAAACTTTGTGCGAAGCTTTGTCCAGCATCGGTATCGCTTGCCGCGTACTCGGCGACGCCGATGCGTTGCTGCATGAGCTGGTACTGAAGAACGTTTTCATCCTGACCACCAACATCGCGGGACTGAAGACCGGCGGCACCGTGGGCGAGTTGTGGTTGCGCCACGAGGATCTGGCCCGAGCCGTGGCGGACGAAGTAATCGAGATACAGGAGTCTCTTTGCGGGCGCAGTTTCGATCGGGAAAAACTGATTCAGGGCATGCTGGCGGCCTTCCGCGGCGACCCTGAACACCAATGCATGGGACGCAGCGCTCCGGCGCGTTTACGACGAGCACTTGCGCAGGCGGATGAAGCGGAACTCGCAGTACCGACTATGCGGAAAATCGCCGAAGGCGTTGACTGAAGGCCCCACCGGCGCCACCGGGCGCGAACCCGAGCACCGCGTTCTAGTCCTGCAGCGGCCATAACCAGGCCGCTCCTCGCACGCCGCTCGAATCACCGTGGCGGGCAGCCGATAACCGGGTATCGACCCGGTCCGAAAACACATACCGCCCCCACAAGCGCGGCACGTTTTGAGCCGGGTGATGTTGGACAAACCGCCTCCGAGCACGATCACTTCAGGATCGAGGATGTTGATCACACCTGCCAGTGCGCGTGCCATCCGGTCGTCATAGCGTAACAGGGTCTGCTCGGCTTCCCGGTCTCCCGTTTGCGCCAGCGACACGATTGATTCAACAGTCAGTCGGTTTCCCGTGCGCGCCGCGTGCTCGGCACTCATGCCCGGGCCCGAAAGGAACGTCTCCACACAGCCCTGCTTGCCGCAGTAGCACGCCGGGCCGGGCAATTCGTCGGCTTGCGGCCAGGGCAGCGAGTTGTGGCCCCATTCGCCGGCAATGGCATTGATGCCACGCAGCAGCTGGTTCCGCACTACGATGCCGGCGCCGGTCCCCGTGCCGACGATGACGCCAAACACGACGTCGGCCCCGGACGCCGCGCCATCCACCGCTTCGGAAAGCGCAAAGCAGTCGGCGTCGTTGGCGATGCGGATCGGGCGATCGAGCAACGCCGCCAGATCCTGTTCCAGCGGCTGATCGTTGAGACAAACGGAGTTGGAATTCTTGATCAGCCCGGTCGCTGCAGAAATCGCGCCGGGTGCGGCGACACCGACGCTGGCGCGGCAAGCCAGGGTCCGTTCCAGGTAGGTGACCAATCCAACCACGGTATTGAGCGTCGCCTGATAATCGCCCACCGGGGTCGGGATGCGTTGTCGCATGGAAACAGCGCCCTGGTCGTCGAGCGCAACAGCTTCGACTTTAGTGCCTCCGAGATCGACGCCAATGCGCACGCGCGCTCAGCCTCCTGTCTCGCCATGGGAACGGCAGCAAGCCACCCCACGCGCCGGGTTCTCAATACGCCATGCCACCGAGCGTGAACAGCGCCACCACGATTCCCCATAACATGGCGCTGCGCATGACTATAGCGCGCGCCGCACGGACCACTGTAACGTCCACCCGCCCAGGGACTCCGGTAAGGGGCTGCGGCGCGTTGTCGTAGCGCTCCGGACCCAAGGCGCCCAACGCTACGTTGTGCAGCAGCTCGTAATTGGCATCGAACAGGTCATTGGTCGCGGACGGCGACGAACGCCATTCATGCAGCGCCTCGTCGAAGCTACCCGCCAGGGCATAGCTGATCCCCACTAGCCGCACCGGTACCCAGTCCAGAATCGCAAGCAACTGGCGCGCGCTGGCGCGGAAAGGGTCGCTGTCCGCCGTTTCGATGTCCGACCGCGGCTGCGCCAATAGCCACGTGAGCCGGTACAGCAGCGCCCCCACTGGACCCAGCAGCGCGAACCAGAACACCACTGCGAACAGCCGGTGTTGGGATTGCACCATCACCACGCCACTCAACTCGATCGGGTCCTCGATCGCCTCCGCTGCCAGCCACTGATCGGCGGCACTGCGTGCGCGTTCGCGGTCTCCGGCCTCGAGCGCATCGCAGCAACGATCGATTGTGCGCTCCAGAGGTTGATACCGCAGGCTGTAGATCAGCACCGCCAATGCGAACAACAAACCAAGCAGGCCGAGCCATGCGCCATGCAGCAGACCCTGCAGGAACGCCACCACCAAGATCGGAAACGCCAACACCAGGGCGATGCCGGCGGGTCCGTGCCAAAACGATCGGTCGCTGAATCGGACGCTGAGACCGCGGAAGTAATCTTCGAACCACCGGTCACTACGCCAGTGGTCGACGCGGTCCGACAGAAGTTCGATGGCGAAGGCAATTACGAGAACAATCAGAGTCATGGCGTTTGAATCGGATGGACAAGCCCTAGTGTCGACGCTCCTCAGCCATCTTGCAAGCCCACCATCAGGAGCGCCGTATGGCGTGCAGCAGGTTCTCGAGCTTGTTCCAGTCGAATGCCTCGCCGGGATCGGTTTTGCGGCCGGGCGCCACGTCGCAATGACCGACGATGCGTTCGGGCACGATCAAAGGATAAGTCTGCATCAGTAACGTCAGCACTTTGGCCAAATGCAGGTATTGGACATCTTCATACGCTACGTCGTCGGCGCCCTCCAATTCGATGCCAATCGCGTAGTCGTTGCAGCATGCGCGCCCGGCGAGACACGATTCCCCGGCATGCCATGCGCGCTGCCCGAATCCGACGTATTGCACCAGTCGGCCGTCGCGGCGGATCAGCAAGTGACTTGAAACGCGCAGCCCGGCGATCTCGCGAAAATAAGGATGAGCGGTGGAATCCAGGCGGTTGGTGAACAAGTCGTCGATCCAGGGTCCACCGAATTGCCCCGGCGGCAAACTGATGCCATGAATGATCACCGCGTCCACTACGGTTAGCGGCGGACGCTCATCCGCGTTCGGCGAAGGTACGTGTAGCGCCTGGTCCAGCCAGCCGGTGGTCGAATCGATTTTCACGGCGCTTCCAGGACGGACTGCGGGGCCGAGCCCAAGCCGCAGGGCAAGGTGCGGGGCGCCCAGTGGTCCCGAAGGACGGCGCGGGCCGGCAAGAGCGCGTCCTCGAACTCGAGGCTCGGTACCGACGCTGCGGTGTTATCAGCCCCGTGCATGTTCGATATCCCAGGGCCGAGGCGATCGATCGTGACCCACTTCTGGACTTCGCAGTGGACATTGCCTGGCAGAGCTTCGAAAGCGCGGCGACACGGGAATGGATCGATCAAGCGAAATCAGCCATGGCGGCCGCGTGTTCTGCGCGGCATGGGTTAAGCGCGGTCCAGCACGACGGGATCAGGCAGCCAGCCGACTGGCCATGACCTCCAATCCTTCCGCATGTTCGACGATAGCCTCCAGCGATGCACGGGCATCGGCCTCGGTGATCTCCAATCGCGCCAGCAGATCGCCGGGCAGATCGCTGGCGTGTTCGTCGCCGATCCCACGGCCCGCCAATAAGCGGTTCGCCAGCAGGACCAGATTGGGGTAAACGGCGTAGGCCCCCGAAAACTCCTCGTCGTGATGCTGACGAATTGCGCTCAACACCTCTTCAGGCATGTTCCACGAGTGCATCAGCCAAGCGCCCAATTCCAAGTGGGTGACACCGAGAAGTTGTTCTTCCAGGACCAGCAGCGGCCGCTCGGGTTCCCGGGCCACGGCTTCATTCAGGGAGCGGAATTCATCCGGGAATAAATGACCCAACAGTAAAATTCCGAAGTTGTGCAACAGTCCGGCCAAATACGCCATGCCGGGGCGCGGCCGCTGCATGCTCGGTACCAGCGCCGCCAATCGCTGGGTCAGCGACGCACAATAAATGCCGTGTCGCCAGTATGCTTCCAGTCCCAATGGGCCGTCGCCGGGATTGCGGAACGAACGCCCGACCGAGACCCCCAAGGCGACGTCCATCACCAAGTCATAACCGAGCACCCGGGAAATCACATCGCGCACCGAATCCACCTGGCCGCGGTATCCGTACAGCGGCGAATTCGCATAGCGCAGCAGCTGGGCAGCCAGGCTCGGGTCCTGCTCCACAATCGCCGCCAGGTCGGTGGCGTTGGCGTATGGGTTGACGGACAGCTGCAACAACTCCTGAGCGACCTTGGGCATCGCCGGTAAGTCGTCGGTAGCCTCCAGGCGCGCCCGGATGCGTTGGCGCCGCTCAGTGCGACCGTTGACCGCAGGGGAGACCGGGCGTGCAAATCGGTGATGGACGGATCGCGGCCCCTGCAGCGCGCCAAAATCGGCACCGCTGAGGCGGCACAAAACCTGGGCATTGAGGGGGAAAAAGACCTGTTCCGCGGCCAACAGCGACTCATCCACCAACGCCGGCAACTGATAAAGCTGCGCCAGCGGTAGGCAAGCCTCACCGTAGCAGCCCGGAATATCGCGGGGTGCGACGGCATTGAAATTGCGGCCAGTGTCCCGATTGACCTGTTCCAGGTTCAACCGCACAGTCGCCGGGTAGACCGCCAGGACCGTACTATCCTGATCGCGCAACAGCCGTGAGACCGCGACCGCGGCCGGGTCCACTCCTAGTGCCCGCACTGCCTGGGCCGCCGTGTTGGCGCCGGGATGTACCAGGAAACGATAAGGGATGCCCTTTTCGAACAAGAAGCGTTTGACGGTAATCGGTACGGTCGCCATATTGGCCCCCCATGCACCCGGATCGCGCTTTTATGACATGCACGGCGCCGGGCGGCAACCTGGACGAGATGAAGTATAACTCGCCGGCGAGCCGGCAAAATGTGATTGAATACTCCATTTTTCAGTAAGTTCTCCGTACAATACGGGCCAATATGCGAAACCGACAAGTACTTTCCCATCCCCGCCGCCGCACTCTCGCCATCCTCCTCACCGTCTTTGCGACGGTGTGGAGCGCGCTGGCGTTGGCGGCTTCCACCGGCTATATCACGGACGATCTCGAGGTCACGCTGCGCACGGGCACCAGCACCAAGCACGGCATCGTCCGCGTCCTGCCCACGGGTACGCGGCTCACCGTGCTCGAAAACGACCCCGATTCCGGCTACAGCCGGGTGCGTACCGAGGGCGGTGCCGAAGGTTGGGTGTTATCCCGGTACGTGGTCAGCGATCCACCGGCCAAAGTTCGCTTGGATACCGTCGAGGCGCAACTCAAACAAACGCGCGAACAGCTCAAAGCAGCGCAGCAGCAACTCGAGCAGAGCAACACCAAGGTCTCCGCGTTGGGCGACACCCGTGAGCAACTGGCGCAGGAAAACACCAAACTGAAGCGCGATCTGGAGGAAATCCGCCGCACGTCGTCCAACACTCTCAAGATTGCCGATCAAAACCGGCAACTGAACCGGCGTGTGGCGGAAATGGAAAATGAAGCCATGCTGTTGCGACAGGACAATGCCACCCTCAAGGACCGCAGCCGCCGTGACTGGTTCGTGGTCGGCGCCATCGTGGTCGTGGGCAGCATGCTGCTTGGCATCCTGCTCACCCGGATTCGCTGGCGCAAGCGTACCGGCTGGGGCGACCTGTAGGCGATCGACGCGCGGCGATGCTCAGCCTTCGCCGCGCGCTTCCTTCTCCATCTGTTCGAGGCTGATGTGGCGCACGTCACGCCCGCGCACCAGGTAGATCAAGTATTCACTGATGTTGCGCGCATGATCGCCGATGCGCTCCAGAGCCCGTGCCGCCCAGATGATGTCCAATGACCGGGTAATCGCGCGCGGGTCCTCCATCATGAACGTGATCTGCTGACGGATTACACCCTCGTATTCGTGGTCCACCGTGGCATCGCGGTGGGCGACGCGCAGCGCCGCCTCCACGTCCATGCGGGCAAAGGAGTCCAGTGCCGCATGCACCATCTCCCGCGCCTGATTGCCGAGGCTCTGGATCTCCATATATTGGGTCTTCGGCCGCTCCATCTCTGCCAGATGCAAACCCATGCGGGCCACTTTCTCCGCCTGGTCGCCGATGCGCTCCAGATCCGTAATAGTCTTGATTACGGCTACCAGCAGCCGTAAATCGCTCGCTGCCGGCTGCCGCCGCGCCAACACGTGGGCGCATTCCTCATCGAGCGCCACTTCCATGGCGTTGACCTTGTAATCGTTGGTAATGACCGTCTCCGCCAACTCGACGTCGGCGGATACCAGCGCGCTGACGGCGTCGGTGATCTGCTTTTCCACCAATCCGCCCATCGACAGCACCCGCCTGCGGATGTCTTCCAACTCTGCGTTGAACTGCTGCGATATATGATGGCCGAGCGGATTCTTTTCCATAATCGTTCCTCATTGTTCCTGTGATCGCCGATGGCAGCGCAAAGTTAGCGGCCGGCGTCGCGAACAACCTTAGCATGCGGACTCCACGCCCGCGTCAATTTTGCAGCTTGCTCCGCAAGCCGATTCCAACCGCGCGCCTGGCGAATTCCATGCGGGAAAATCCGCGTGTTGTAAGCTGAAACGTCCGACCGCACATGCACGATGGGATCACGGCTGATGCTCCCGCACCAGCGCTTCCTGGGCGATCTGCTCCGGCAGGAAATGGCACGCGAAAACACTGCCCACTCCGGGTTCGCTCGACACACTCAAGCGCGCGTCGTGGCGCATCAACACATGTTTGACGATCGCAAGCCCCAACCCGGTGCCGCCGGCCTCCCGCGATCGTCCCACGTCGACTCTGTAGAATCGCTCGGTGAGCCGGGGGATATGTTGAGCAGCGATCCCGATGCCGGAATCTGCGACTTCGAAATGCGCGCCCTCGTCATCCGAATACCAGCGGATCTGGATACGCCCTCCGGCCGGCGTGTAGCGCACCGCATTGTAGATCAAGTTCGAAAACGCGCTGCGCAGCTCCGTCCGTGAGCCCAACAACCACAGTCCGCTTTGTGCATCCAGCTCGATGGTGTGGCTATTCCTGCTCAACACCTCCGCATCTTCACGCAACATGCCCAGCAACGCAGGCACGTCCACCGGTTGCCGATCCGATGGCACACTCTCGGTCTCGAGGCGGGACAACAGCAGCAAATCGGTGACGATCTGTTGCATCCGGGCCGCCTGCTGTTCCATGGCGCTCAGGGACCCAGCCCATTCCCGGGCACAATCGTCGTTCGCATCCTGCAGCGTTTCCAGGTAGCCGCTGATCACGGTCAGCGGCGTGCGCAATTCATGGGACACGTTGGCAATGAAATCGCGGCGCATCTGTTCGAGCAGTTGCAGCCTGGTGATGTCCCGCGCCACCAGCAGGCGCTGATTGTTGCCATAGGGGATTATGCGGATCGACAACGACGCACGCTCGTCCACCGGACTGGGTATCACCAATGATTCGCTGAATGTGCCTGATTCCAGATAGCGCAACAGATCCGGATGTCGCACCAGATTGGTGAGCGGTAAGCCGACGTCGTGAGGCTGCTTCAACCCGAACGCTTTTACGGCTGCGTCATTCCACCACTCGATCAAGCCGTCCTGATCCAGCACCACCGTGGCGTCCGGCATGGCGGCAGTGGATTCGCGGAATCTGCCGAGCATGGCGGCAAGCTTCTTCTTGCGCCTGCGATTGCGACGCTGGAGGCGGTAAAGCTGGTAATAGACGTCACCCCAGACACCTTGCACTTCGGGCGTCGCGCGACCTTTGCTGCGCAGCCAGCGCTCCAGGTTGCGAAGCTGGTACAGGTGATAGATGAGGTAACCCAGGATCGCCAGCACCAGCGCGGCACCGACGTGGCCGGTCACCAGACCCACCGGCAGCGCGATGAACAGCAGGCCTACGACGCGCCAGAATTCGAGGACCCATGAGCCGCTCAAGACTTACACCTGCGTGGAGAATCGATATCCGGCGCCACGAACGGTCTGAATCAACGTATCGCACGCCTGCTCGGCAAGCGCTTTGCGTAGCCGGCGGATGTGGACGTCCACGGTTCGCTCTTCGATATACACGTTTTGCCCCCAGACCTGATCCAACAACTGGCTGCGAGTATACACCCGCTCCGGATGGGTCATGAAGAAACGCAACAGCCTATATTCGGTGGGCCCCAATTCGACCGAGGCTCCGCGTGCAGCCACCCGGTGAGAGCCCGGATCGAGTCGCAGTGCGCCGAGTTCGATCGCGCTATCCTCGGCCGCGGGCTCGATTCGCCGCAACACGGCGTGGATTCGCGCCACCAGTTCCCTCGGCGAAAACGGCTTGGTGACATAGTCGTCCGCACCCACTTCCAAACCGCGTATCTTGTCGTTTTCTTCGCTGCGTGCGGTCAGCATGATGATCGGAATGCGCGCGCTCAACTCGTTTTTTTTCAAGCGCCGTGCCACGTCGACGCCGGAGACGTCCGGCAGCATCCAATCCAGCAGAATCAAACTCGGCGCATGATCCGCCACTTTGGTGATCGCGTCCTGTCCGTCCGCCGCTTCGCGCACTTCGAATCCGGCGCGAGTCAGCGCGAAATTGACCATATCGCGGATCGCAGCCTCATCATCGACGATCAATATACATTTGTTGCTCACCATGGCCGCGTCCCGTTCGTCATCATGGCGTCATTAAAAGACAGTTTTGTTACAGCGTAGTGACAACCGCGCCGACGTGCAGATGCAACCCCAGATCGGTGCCCCGCCAGTTGGCAATGGGCGGCGAGCTCAATTGGCCGCTTTTCGCGCATCCAGACGCCGCACGAAATCCTCGATGATCAGGCGGTAGAGATCACCCTTGATGACCGCGTCTTCCACGCCGGCATCGATATTGGGATTGTCGTTCACTTCGATGACGTAGACACCGTCCCGGTTCTGCTTCATGTCTACGCCGTACAGACCATCGCCGATCAGGTTTGCGGCTTTGACTGCGGTGGCTACCACCTCGGCCGGCGCCTCGTCCACGGCCCAGGTTCGGAACGCACCTTCGGTAAAGCCGCCTTTGCCGTCATATTGCACGATCTGCCAATGCTCCTTGCTCATGAAGTATTGGCTCACGTATATCGGCTTGCGGTTCAGCACGCCGATCCGCCAATCGAATTCGGTGTACAGAAACTCCTGGGCTAGTATCAGCTCGGAACTTTTGAACAACCGCTCCGCGATCTCGTTCAGACCGGCGCGATCCTGGGCTTTGAATACCCCCTGCGAGAACGAACCGTCGGGCACTTTGATCACCATGGGATAACCGATCGCCTTCTCCACCGCGTCCAGGTCCTGGCGGGCCGCGATCACGGTCTTGGGCGCGGGAATACGCTTGGCGCGCAGCAATTCAGCCAGATAGACCTTGTTCGTGCATTTGCGAATGGAGGTCGGATCGTCGATCACCACCATGCCTTCACTCTCGGCCTTTTTGGCGAAGCGGTAGGTATAGTGATTGATGCGGGTGGTGTCGCGAATGAACAGCGCATCGTACTCCGCCAGGCGCGCATAATCCCGTGGCTGAATCAGATCCACGGATACGCCGACCCCGGCGCCCGCCTTGATGAAGTTGTTCAGCGCGCGCTTGTCGGAAGGCGGCAGCGGGTCATCCGGATTGTGTAGGATTGCCAGATCGTAGCGCGCCGGAACACGCAGTTTCGGCGAGCGCCAGCGCCGCTTCAAATAGCCGCTCAGCGCCTCTATGAAAAAGGTCCGCTGATCGTCTTTGAGCCGACCGACCGAACGCGGCTTGATGGCGGTGATGTGCCACTGATCGGCACGTTCGAAAGTGATCCGCAACAGCGGACAAGCGAAAGTTTCAAAAATTTGGCGAGCCAACTCGGCCAGCTGCGGGTAACGGCAATGGCCGAAATAGACATCGAGTTCGAATACCGTCAATGCACTGTCGCCCCGGTGGCGGCGAAAACTTTTGCGTACCACATCGTCGAGGTCGACCGCATCGAGACTGTACATGGATTTGCTGCTCAGATTGAGCATGGTTTTGACCATCGGGATCACCCGATGACCGCGAGCTTCGGCCAGTAGCGAACAATAATATGCAACGCTCAAATAGCGGTAGCTGCCGCACAAGTTGATGACTTGTACGTTGCGCAGCTTGAAATATTCCTGACCGGTCAGGTAATCGTCGGCATCGACAACCGGACAACCCACATCGCCAAAATCCCAGTCGTCCGGGTCCTCTACCAAAATGATCTGCGTGCTCATTTCTCTCTCGGCTTAGGTCAGGGTTCGTTGCGACGGATGATCAACGCGGCGCGCAGGCCGGATTTCCCGTAACGCGCCATGCGCTCGAAGTCGCGGCGCAAGATGGGCATATTCACGCAATCGGTCACAGTTTTGCCTTTTTCCCAGTCAACGTAGGGATCGTGGACGTATACGAAGCGTTCGTCGAACCCGGTCACCACCACCCAGTGGGGAAATTTCTCCTGGTATATGCGGTAGGAACTGATCAGCACCACCGGTATTCCGCCCTGCTCGAAGCTTTCGTACATCTCCTCCACCGTCAGACGCCGATAATGCAGCGGAATCGGCAAATGCGCGATCTCTTCGGCGAAATCCTCCTGCACCACGCGCATCACTTCCTTCTTCTCTTCGCTGCGCACGGAATCAAGGAACAAGGCACCTTCTTCGCTGAGATAAAGCGCCACGTCGAACCCCCGGTGGTGGGCCGATAGCGCAAGACCGTAAGGTCCGCACCCGCCATGCCCGGAGGTCATGAATACGGTCGTCGATTCGCGCCAGATACGGATCTCCAGCTTGCGGTCCAGCTCGAGATGCGGATTGAGCGCCTGCATCGCCATCATCAACGCCGCTGGGCCGCAGGTGAATTCCAACGTCTGTTCGTAATAAGGAACGCGCGCCATGTCCGGTTCGAGATGCGGCGCAAGCATTTTCTCGAATCGCAGAGCACCCATGTGATCCTCATAGTAGTCTTCGTACGCGCCGAAGCGTCGATAACCCTGCCTCTCGAACATCCGGATCGAAGCGATATTGTCGCTGCGAATCTCCAATCGCATGTAGACGCACTCGGCATCGCGTGCGGATTGCTCAGCCGCTTCCACCAAGTGCACACCCACTCCATGGCCGCGCCAATCCGGACTCACGGCGATGGAATACAAGCGCGCCAAGGAGGTCCCGGCGTTGAACAGCACCATGACATAGCCGCGCAACCTATCGCCTTCGGCGTCGACGAGCGTGGACGCTCTCGCTTTGGTCAACATATACCGGAAATTGCGTCTTGAAAGGCGGTCGCTCTCGAAGCAGGTCTGCTCCAGGGCCACCAAGGCGTCCAGGTCGCGAAGCGAAGCGGGTCTGATCAACTTAAGGTTACCGAATACGTGGGGCGGTATAGCCGCAAACCGGGCGCACACTAGCACGGGTCGTTGCCAAATACATCATCGGCAACCGGCGCCAGGAGTTCAATGCGCACTGCCTGAACCGCACTCCACCAATCGATCCACGATCAGGCCGAAAAAGCTGCTGCCGCCACCGTCCTGGAAGCGCCAGCCCAGGTGAGCGCCGCAGCGGGCACACAGGGCAACTTGCCACCGATGATCCGGGAACCACGTCCAGCGACTGGTAGGTCGTCCAAACGGAACGCAGCCGGGCGCCTGGGCAAAGCAACCGATTCGAAACAGCACGCCCTCCGGATTGGCGCACAGATGCTCATGGCGGCCCGCTTGCTCGCTGCGGAGCGCCACCGACGTGATCGCCGCGCCGCAGGCCGAACAACACAAGTGCACGTCTTCGTCGGCGGCGCTCGGCGTAGTTTCCGGGTTTCGCGCGCTACGGTCACCGCGGTCGCCCCCGCGATCGTCGCGTGCCCCCAGCGGCGCGCCCAGCCGTCGCCGCGCTGTTACCGATTCCATGGCTTTGGACATGATTCCAAATTAGCACAGCGCTCGCTTGCTGGACGTCCGGGCACAGTTCAGAATCGCGCTATGACCGGTTCCGCACCAAGCTTGTTCGAAATGACCCGGCAGCTCATCGCTGCGCCGTCCATGAGCAGCGTCAATCCCGATTACGACACCGGCAACCGTGCTGTCATCGAGCTACTCGCCGGGTGGCTGGACGGTCTGGGATTCGCCGTCGAAATCATGGATCTGCCCGGTTGGCCCGGAAAAGCCAACCTGATCGCCACCCTCGGACACGGACCCGGCGGTCTGGTGCTCGCCGGGCATACGGACACCGTGCCCTACGACCCCGGCCGCTGGAACCACGACCCGTTTCGGCTGACCGAAGCCAACGGTCGCTGGTACGGCCTTGGTACTGCGGATATGAAAACCTTTCTCGCGCTGGCGATCGAGGCGGCCCGCGACCTGCTGGGGGAGGCCTTGCAGGCGCCGCTGATCATCCTCGCCACCGCGGACGAGGAAAGCTCCATGGACGGCGCCAAGGAACTGGTGCATCAAGGACGCCCCGCCGCCCGTTACGCGGTGGTCGGAGAGCCCACCGGACTGAAACCGGTACGCATGCACAAAGGCATCCTGATGGAAGCGATCCGCATCATCGGGCGCTCCGGTCATTCCAGCGACCCTGCCCTGGGCGCCAATGCCCTGGAGGGGATGCATGAAGTCATCGGCGAACTGCTCAAGTGGCGCGGCGAACTGCAGCGCGATCATCGCCAGACCATGTTCTCGGTACCGGTACCGACGTTGAACTTGGGACATATCCACGGCGGCGACAATCCGAACCGCATTTGCGCCGAGTGCGAACTGCACATCGATCTGCGGCCGCTGCCGGGCATGGACCTCGGAGAATTGCGCGTCCAACTCAGCGCGCGCTTGCGTCCGCTTGTCGAAGCCCGTGACCTGCAGATTGAAATCAGGCCATTGTTCGAAGGCATCCCGGCATTCGCCACTGCAGCGGATTCGGCGCTGGTGCGTGCTGCGGAAAAACTCACCGGTCACAGCGCCGGCGCCGTTGCATTCGGAACCGAGGCCCCCTACTTCGCACGCCTCGGCATGGACACCATCGTGCTCGGCCCCGGCGACATCGACCAGGCTCACCAGCCCGATGAGTATTTGGCCCTAGACCGCATCCACCCCACCGTCGACTTGCTGCGCGGACTCATCGAGCGCTTCTGCCTGCAAGCGTCCCGCTGACCCTACCCGTGGCAGTGATGTCACGGCACGTTGTATAGTTTCGCCTGGTCGAACCATCGGGGCCCCACCATTGGCGAACAAGAAACATAAAAACGATCCGACCTTCGTCGACTGGTTCCGCAGCACCTCGCCGTACATCCACGCCCATCGCGGTCGGACGTTCGTCATCATGGTATCCGGGGAAGCGATCGCCGATCCGCGCTTCGGCCACATCGTGCACGACTTGGCGATCCTCAACAGTTTAGGCGTTCGCCTGGTGCTGGTGTACGGCGCCCGCCCACAGATCGAACAGCGGCTGCGCAACCGGGGCGCGGCATTGGAATATGTCAACGGCTTGCGGGTCACCAACGACGAGGCGCTGGGCTGTGTGAAGGAAGCCGTGGGCACCGTGCGCGTCGAGATCGAGGCCCTACTGTCGATGGGCTTGGCCAACACCCCCATGTCAGGCGCCCGCATCCGCGCTGCGTCCGGCAATTTCGTAACTGCCCGCCCGCTGGGCGTACGCGACGGCGTCGACTATTGCCACACGGGTGAAGTACGGCGCATCGACAGTGCGGCCATCATTCAGCGCCTGGACCAGGAAGACATCGTGCTGTTGTCGCCGCTGGGTTACTCAGCCACCGGCGAGGTATTCAATTTGAGCGCCGAGGAAGTGGCGACGGCCGCTGCGATCGCATTGAAGGCCGACAAATTATTGTTCCTGGTAGAAGGGAAAGGTGTACTGGACGGACGCAAGCGTCTGCTGCAGCAGCTCGGTCCCGAAGAAGCCGAACAATTGCTGCATGGCCGACGCAAACTGCCCGAGGAGATCGCCAGTCATCTGTCCGCGGCGGTGCGCGCCTGCCGTCAGGGAGTGCATCGTGCCCATCTGGTGGACCGCGCAGTGGACGGCGCCCTGCTCCATGAACTGTTTACCCGCGACGGTATCGGCACCATGGTCACAGCGCATCGTTACGAGCAAATGCGCCGCGCCACCATCGACGATGTCGGCGGCGTCCTGGAACTCATCAAGCCGCTCGAGGACGAAGGTGTGCTGGTGCGCCGCTCGCGCGAGTTGCTGGAAATGGAAATCGAGCGCTTCACGGTCATTGACCGCGACGGCATGATCATCGGCTGCGCGGCGCTGCACCCGTTTCCCGAGGAAGGGGTAGGCGAACTCGCGTGTCTGGCGGTACACACCGATTACCGTGGCGGCGGCCGTGGCGATGCGCTGTTGAACCACATGGAGAAACAGGCCCGCTCCCTGTCGATCGGTTCATTGTTCGTGCTCACGACGCGCACGGCTCACTGGTTCCGCGAACGGGGCTTCGGTCCCGGCGACATCCAACGTCTGCCGGTGAAGCGGCGCGCACTTTATAACTACCAGCGCAATTCCAAAGTGTTCGCCAAATCATTGGATTGAGTGGCCGCTGCGCCTGTTTAGACTGATTCTTCGCATTTTCAAGAGCTTATATTGCTTGCCTAGGCGTCTGCGAGCAGCTAAAGTCAAAAGCTCGTCCCGCGCCAGCGGGCCGCTCTGGGGGTACCACACATGGACAAGAAAATTCACCTGCTGGAGATCTACGACGCGGACGGCTACGAAGGCCCCAATCCGCTCAAGGTCACCGGAATATGCACGGTACATGGTCCGGAAAATTGCGAGTACTACCTCGTGACCCCCGCACAGTCCGTCACCAATGGTTCCGGCGAAGCCATCGAGCGCCTGGCATTACGCTGTCACTATGACACCGATCGAATCGAGCGCGCCATGGACAGCACGTGCACGGTCGGAATCGCGTTGACGCGGCCCGACGTCAACTATGAACCGGACCAACGCTTCGGTTTCAGCGACTTCAACTTTTGGAAAGTCGGCAAGATACAACCCTGCAGCGGCGACTGCTGACAGCTAGCGTTTACGCGCCAGGGTCAATCCGTCCGCAACCGGCAGCATACTCAATTCGACGCGCCCGTCGTCGTGGATCTTGGCATTGAGGGCGCGGATCGCGATCGTGTCTGGATCCTGCACTGCAGGATCGGCCACTTGGCCGGACCATAGAACGTTGTCGATCAGGACCACGCCGCCGGCTCGCAACAGCGCCAGTGAGCGTTCGTAATAGGCGTCGTAGTTGGCTTTGTCCGCGTCGATGAAGACCAAATCGAACGCACCCGCGCGACCGCGCGCCAGCAATTCATCCAACGTCTGTAGCGCCGGCGCGAGCCGCAAGTCGATCTTTTGCTCGACCCTTGCCGCGCGCCAGTAGCGCCGGGCGATGGCGGTCCATTCCTCACTGGTATCACAGGCCACCAGACGGCCGTCCTCGGGCAAGGCCGCGGCTACGCACAGGCTGCTGTACCCGGTGAATACCCCGACTTCCAATGCTTGCCGCACGCCCAAAAGCCGGGTCAGCAGGGCCATGAACTGCCCCTGCTCGGGCGCTATCTGCATCCGCGCCATCGGCAGCGCCGCGGTTTCCTCCCGCAGTTGGCGCCACAACGAAGGTTCCCGGAGCGACACCTGCAACAGGTAGTCGTGGAGCCGCTGGTCCATCTGTACACTTTTGCTGGTCATTCCGATTCCGCCCACCGACCTTGATTCAACAACTTAGCGATGCGATGATCCGGCCGGAACCCGGTCATCGACTGTCAATATGCCCGTACAGGATAGCCCCCAATTCGGCTCCGACCCATTTTCCGGCGCGCCGGAAACCAGCCTGCGGGTGTTGCAGTTCACCGATACCCATCTGTACGCCGATCCGGGCAAACGCTTGCTGGGCGTGCAAACCCAGCGCAGCCTGGACGACTGCTTGGAACTCGCGCGCGCGCAACACCCTCAGCCCGACCTGGTCATTCTCAGCGGCGACCTGGTGCATGATTGTTCCGAAGCGGGCTACCTGCGATTGCGGGATACGGCCGCCGGCTTCGGCTGCCCGGTGTGCGTGCTGCCCGGCAATCACGACGACCCGACAAAATTGACTGCTCTCATGGGCGGCGATCCGGTGATCAGCGGCGGCACTTTCCGCCAGTCATCCTGGCAGGTCATTTGCCTCGACAGTTCCGTTCCCGGCAGCGACGCCGGCAATCTCGATCCCGTACAGCTCAGTCGCCTGGAACAGCAACTCGCCAAAACGCCGGGGACCTTTACCCTGATCACGGTGCATCATCCTCCGGTTGCCATCGGCAGCGCCTGGATGGACCGCATCGGCCTGCGAAACGCTGCGGAACTGTTCGCGATCCTGCGCGGCCATGAACGCGTCCGGGCCATTGTCTGCGGCCATATCCATCAGGAATTGGACACCGAGCACCAGGCCGTACGGATACTGGGAACCCCTTCGACCTGCGCCCAATTCAAACCCCACGACGACGAGTTCGGGATCGACTCGTTGCCGCCCGGATACCGCTGGTTATTGTTGCATGCCAACGGCGAAATCGAGACCGGGGTACAGCGGTTGAGCGAATTGCCGCCGGGGCTGGAACTACAGTCCGGCGGTTATTGAGTTCGTGGACCCGCGCCAGGATTTGATCCGTCACTATCGCTGGCTGCGTCAGTACGGCATCAACGACTCGCACAGCGGCAACCTATCGGTGCGCGACGGCGAGCGCATCTGGGTGACGCCTACCGGCGCGTGCGGCGACACGCTGCAGGGGGACGATTTGATTGCCCTCACTGCCGATCAGCCGCCGCCCGCCGGCGCCTCCCTCGACGCGCCACTGCATCAAGCGGTGTATCGCGCCAATCCCGACGCCGGGGCCGTTGTCCACAGCCACGGACCCTATACGGTAGCGATGACCATGAATGGCCAGGACCTCTCGCCCCTGGACTTCGAAGGACAACTGTATTTTCCGCGGGTACCCGTATTGGACATTCAGTTCGATCAATATACACAGCGCAGTCCCGCGGAAGTCGCCGAGGCGTTGCGTGCGGTTCCGATCGTCGTCGTGCGCGGGCATGGCGTGTATGCCTGCGCCATGACCTTGGCATTGGCATATAAATGGACCTGCTCTCTGGAACACTCGGCGAAAACAGCGTTTATTGCCAAAATGGCGGGGACTTCGAAATAGTCGCGAGTGCTTGGTGCCAGAGTCAGCGCGGGGCGCCGCAGCCGCGAAACAACCGGTTGCTGACTTCGAGTTCGTAGAGGTGCCGCTCGGCATCGACCAGATGTTGGCCCCAATGCCAGCGGAAACCCGTGCGCCATACCGATGCCGCGTCTCGCAGATGGTCCGGTTGTTGATCCAGCACGTCCAGACCGCGGCGCAGTTCGAAGTAGATGTCGGTGATGTCGTCGGCCAGACTGCCGCTGGCGTCTATGGAATCACCCGGGTCGAATTCCAGATTATAATGATCTCGCTCGCCCAACAGGCGACGCAGGCGGGAAAACAATTCAAAGCGCAGCTCATATTCGGTGGAACTGATTGGTCGGCAGGGATTGGGGTGCAACTCGCCGAGACCGATCACGGCTGCATGTATACGGGGCAACAGGCAGGAAAGTTGCTCCAACCAGTCGCTGTCGGCACGGTCCAGCCGCTCGACCAGCGTGCAATATTCCGCTGCGGCGCTGGCCAGCTCGAGCACTCCTTGAAACGACTGCCCCATCGGCATGGTGTCCCGGACCGGAAGATATCGATAAGTCTAGCCGACATCTCCCCGGTTGGCGGTGGTCGATACAGACTGAAACGCCGTCGACCTGGCGCGAATCATTGGTTTCAGACCTCCACCAACTCGAAATCCTCCTTGCCGGCACCGCATTCCGGACACGTCCAGTTCAGCGGCACATCGTCCCACTTCGTACCAGGGGCGATGCCGTCTTCGGGCCGACCTTTAGCCTCGTCATAGATGAAACCGCAAATCACGCACATGTAGGTCTTCATTGGTCCGGCCCAGCCCGCTGTTAGAGATCGCGGTTATTATCCCCGCGATCGGCGCCGACGACAAACCGGACCGCGCCCCTACCACCCAGCCACGCGTCGCCGGCCGCGCGAGTGCTACACTGCCGGCCATGCATGTCCGCGGCACGGCATGCTGCCAGGAGATTTCGATGAACGCAGTTCGCTCTGCACCCGTGGTGATGGTTTTCGCCGGCCTCGATCCCACCGGAGGCGCCGGCATACAAGCCGATATCGAAGCAATCGCCAGCCAGGGCTGCCATGCCAGCCCGATCATCACGGCCATCGCCATCCAGGATACAAGAGACGTACAGCGCGTGTTGGCGACCCCCGCCGACATCATCATCGAACAGGCGCGCGCGGTGCTGGATGACGTCGCCGTATCGGCATTCAAAATCGGACTGCTCGGTAGCGTGGAAGCTGCGCAGGCGGTACACGTCCTGCTGCGCGAACGGCCACAGATTCCCGTGATACTCGATCCGGTGTTGCGCGCCGGCGGCGGCGCACCCGTCGCCACGGCGCAATTGATCGATGCCATGAACACATTGCTGCTGCCTTTGACCACCGTGTTGACTCCCAACGCCGCCGAGGCGCGCACCCTGGCCCCGGAGGCGGACACCCTCGATGCCTGCGCCATGGCGCTGCTGGACCGGGGTTGCGAGTTCGTGCTCATCACCGGCGCCGACGAACCGACTCCGGATGTGGTCAACAGTCTGTACGGCAACCACCGCCGGCTGGAGCAGTTCCACTGGCAGCGTTTGCCGGAACAGTTTCACGGCTCCGGTTGTACGTTGGCCTCGAGTATTGCCGGTCTGCTCGCCCACGGCCGCGAACCGTTCACCGCGATCCACGAAGCCCAGGACTACACCTGGGAAGCTTTGAGCCGCGGCTATCGCATCGGCAAGGGGCAAGCGATCCCAAACCGGTTGTTCTGGGCCCATGCCGGGGAATGACGCGGCTTGCAGCGGCCCCGATGCCGCGGCCTTGCGCGGACTGTACGTCCTGACCGACTCTGCGCTCGGACAGGGCGCAACGCTGGTCGCTGCCGTGTCGCAAGCCCTCGACGGTGGCGCCCGCCTGGTGCAATACCGGGACAAAAGCGCCGACCGCCGCCAGCGGCTGCGCGACGCCGGCGCCCTGGCCGAACTTTGCCAATCGCGGCAGGTCACACTGATCATCAACGACGACGTTGAGTTGGCGCTGGCGGTGGGGGCACACGGCGTGCACGTGGGCCGGGACGATGCGCCGTTACAACAAGCCCGGGCTCGGCTCGGCGACCGTGCCGTGATCGGCGTGTCCTGTTACAACGACCTGGAACGGGCCCGTGCGGCCGTTGCCAGCGGCGCCAGCTACATCGCATTCGGCAGCTTCTATCCGTCGACCGTGAAACCCGATGCCGTGCGCGCGTCCCCCGAGTTGCTGCGTCAGGCGCGCGGCGCATTGGCCGTGCCCATCGCCGCCATCGGCGGCATCACGGCCGCCCATGGCGCCGCGCTGGTAGCGGCCGGCGCCGATATGTTGGCGGTCATTACCGACGTATTCGGGCACTCCGACATCCGTGCCGCCGCTGCGCGCTATGCGAATATGTTTCCCCACTGAACGCCCTGAGCCGTGGGACACGTGCTGTTACACTGGGCGGCAATTTTCCTGACAGCGACACCAAGGAATCAGACGCAATGCCGCACTCTCACGAATTGTTTGCCCGTGCCCAACGACACATACCCGGCGGCGTGAATTCGCCGGTCCGCGCATTTCGCGGCGTTGGCGGCGAACCGTTGTTCTTCAAGCGGGGCGAAGGCCCTTATCTGTATTCCGAAAGCGATCAGCGCTATATCGATTACGTCGGCTCCTGGGGTCCAATGATTCTCGGACACGCGCACCCCGAAGTCATTCGGGTGGTGCAGGAAACCGCGGCCAACGGTCTGAGCTTCGGGGCGCCAACGGTGCTGGAGACCCGGATGGCGGATCGGGTATGCGAGTTGGTGCCTTCCATGGACCTGGTGCGCATGGTCAGTTCGGGCACGGAGGCGACCATGAGCGCGATTCGACTGGCCCGCGGTTTCACCGGCCGCGACAAGATCATCAAGTTCGAAGGCTGCTACCACGGTCATGCCGACTCATTGCTGGTCAAGGCCGGCTCAGGCGCCCTTACCTTCGGCGTGCCGACATCCCCCGGAGTGCCCGCGGCATTGGCCGAGCATACCCTGACCCTGGCATACAACGATTTAACCCAAGTGGAGCAAACCTTCGCCAAACTGGGCCATCAAATCGCCTGTATCATCGTCGAACCCGTGGCCGGCAATATGAACTGCGTGCCGCCGGCGGCCGGCTTTCTGGATGGTTTGCGGCGGCTGTGCGACCAATACGAGAGCCTGCTGATTTTCGACGAAGTGATGACGGGCTTTCGGGTTGCGTTGGGAGGCGCACAAGCCGTGTATGGCGTGCGCCCCGACCTCACCACGCTCGGCAAAGTCATCGGCGGCGGGATGCCGGTCGGAGCCTTTGGCGGTCGACGGGAAGTCATGGAGCAGCTTTCGCCCGTTGGGCCGGTATATCAGGCAGGCACCCTATCGGGAAATCCGGTCGCCATGGCGGCGGGCTTGAAGACTTTGGAGTTGATCGCGGCGCCGGGCTTCTTCGAGCGCCTGAGCGCCAAGACCGAACGCCTGACCGCCGCAATCGTCGGCGCCGCCGCGAACGCCGGGGTCCCCATGACTGCGAATCGCGTCGGCGGCATGTTCGGCTTGTTTTTCACTGATGCCGAGCGGGTCGAAAATTTCGATCAGGTCAGCGCGTGCAACCTGGAACGTTTCAAACTGTTCTTCCACGGCATGCTGGAACAAGGCGTGTACCTTGCGCCGTCGGCATTCGAGGCGGGGTTCGTCTCCGCCGCACACCAGGATGCGGACCTGGACGAAACCGCCGACGCGGCGGCAAAAGTATTGGCGCAACTCTGATCCGGCAGACCGGGCCGGCCGGCGATCCGGCGCAGCTCAACCGGCGCGCAACAACGGCAGTTCGTCGTCCAGCCCATGGATCGGAAGACTGTGACCATAGGCAAAGCCCAGCACATCATTGAACAGTTGCGGATAGCTGTCCCGCGGGGATATGTCTACACGCAGGCATTTGATGTCGTTGGTCATCACCGGTGCAGAGCATTCGAGAAACGCAACCGGCGGCCGGCTCCGTAGCGGGCCAGATTGCCGGCGAACCGCTCCGCCCGGTTGTGCGGCCGCAAAGCCGTGGCGCTGGGGGATTCGCCCTCGATGATGACATACTGGTCTGACATACAGCCTGAAACCTCCTTCCGGGTCCCGTTACGCCTACGCGGCGGGAAGATTTTGGATTCAAATGAATAAAAATAATATATCGCTATATTGTAACTTACTGATTTTATTGTGTCGTTGCCGGCGGCCGTACGAGGTCCGCTCCGACTTGACGTTTCGTCCGCGGTAGCGCCGCTCACCCATCATGGATGCGCTGAGCAGCGAGCCCTTTCTCCATTCGTTGGTGGATTGGATCCGGCAATATCCTGCCGCGAGCGGCGTGTTCGTGTTCGGCGCTGCCATGCTCGAATCCCTGGTGCTGGTGGGCGTGCTGGTGCCGGGCGCGGCACTGATGCTCGGCGCCGGGGCATTGATCGCCCTTGGCGCGCTGGACCTGTGGCCCACCCTGGTGTTGGCGGCGGCAGGCGCGGTCGCAGGCGACGGCATCAGCTTCTGGATCGGTCACCATTATCGCGAACGACTGCGTCAGCGCTGGCCGTTTTCGCGGTTCTCCGGGTTGTTGCACAGGGGCGAGGTATTTTTCTCGCGCCACGGCGGCAAGAGCGTGGTGTTCGGCCGCTTCGTCGGCCCGGTGCGCGCGGTCATTCCCACGGTGGCCGGTATGATGGGGATGTCGCCACTGCGCTTTGCGGCGGTGAACATCGCCTCCGCGATCGCCTGGGCACCGGCTTACATCCTTCCGGGTATGGTGTTCGGCGCGTCGTTGGAAATCGCTTCGGAAGTGGCACTGCGACTGGCGCTGACCGCGCTGTTGCTGATCGCCGCGTTATGGTTGTCGGTGTGGCTGATCCGACGTGTCTACCGCCTGCTGGCACCCCGCGCCGGCCGCCTGCTGGCGCGCAGCCTGGAATGGAGCCGCGCCCACCCGCTGCTGGGGCGGCCCGCGCGGGCGTTGGTCGACCCCGGGCAGTCGGAATCCAGTGCGCTCGCCTTGTTGGCCCTGGTGTTGCTTGCCAGTGGGTTCGGTGCTTCCTATCTGTTCTGGCGGTTACATGCGGCCGGCGCGCCGCCGCAGGTGGACACAGGTCTACACAGTCTCATGCGCAGTCTGCGTACGCCGTGGGCGGATCAGCTCATGGTCGCCGTCACCATGCTCAGCGATGCGGCGGTGTACTTGCCGCTCTCGGCCGCCGTTTGGCTGTGGCTGCTATGGCGGCGCAAGTATTCCGCCGCTTGCCATTGGCTCGCAGCACTGGGCTTCGGCATGCTGTTGACCGTCGCACTGACGACGACGCCCAGTGCGCCGCAGCCCGCGCAATTTTATGGCATTGCGACACTTGCCATTCCGAGTGGTCATACCATGATCAGCACCTTGCTGTATGGCTTCCTGGCGGTGCTCGCGGCCCGCGATACGGGGCCGCGCCGCGGGATTTGGGTTTATACGACCGCCAGCGCGATGATTGTGTTGATTGCGTTTTCGCGCCTGTACCTTGGCACCCATTGGTTCACCGAGGTTGCGGGGGGATTCACCCTAGGGCTGGCGTGGCTGGGCGCTTTGGGCGTCGCCTACCGTCGCCACAGCGCCGCGCCACTGTCCGCATTCCGGCTGCTGTCGGTGGCAGGCTTCGCATTGCTGCTGTTCGGAGGCCTGCATATCGCCCTGCACTATGACAGAGAAGTCCAACGCTATGCGTTGCGCTATCCGCTTCGCACCCTTTCTGCGACGGACTGGTGGCATGACGACTGGCGCACCTTGCCGGCGTTTCGGGACGATGTGGTGGATTCCCGCAAGCAACCGCTGGCGGTGCAATGGGCCGGCAAACTGGAACGGATACGGCAACAGTTACAGGCACGGGGCTGGCAGGTCCCGGTAGCGCCATCCGCCCGTTCGGCGTTGTATTGGTTTCTGCCCGACGTGCCGTTGCAGCAATTGCCGGTGTTGCCGCAGGTGCACGACGGCCGCCATGAATCGCTGGTGCTCACCCATCCGGCCGGTGCGCAGCTGCAATGGGTGCTGCGCCTGTGGCCTTCGAACGTGCGCCTGCAGCCTGGCGCCTCGCCGGTGTGGATCGGCACGATCAGTGCGCAATTCGTGCGCAGACACTTCGGATTGATCAGTTTCCCGGTCACCAGCAGCGCGTTCAACCGCCCGCGCACGGCGCTGATACAGGATCTGCAAGGCTGGGATTGGCGTGAAGTACGGCGGCAGGACGCTGCCGCGCAGACCCGGGTACATTGGGACGGCGGCGTGCTGCTTGTACGTCCGCCTTCGCCTTGACCTGGTCTCTCACGCCGTCAGGCGATCTCCATTCCTTCCAACAGTCCGAACAACTGTTCGAGACGGGCGATGGGATCTTCAATCTCCAATAAATATTGTTTGCGCGGTAGACTCAACGGCAGCAATTCCGACAATCGGTAGCCGATCCACGCAGGGTCGCCGAATGCCTGCGGCAAATCGGCATAATGATGACCGGCCTGATCGAAGATCCGACGCAACAGATCCGCAAGCGGCAGATACTTGTCCGGCAGTTCGTAGTCGCCGTCTTCGGGCAGCAGTTCCACCTTGGCGACGGTGAGCTGGTTGGGCTGCACGTCCCGGGACAAGAGCCGAAAACGCTGCTCCCCCCGTGCAGTGATGCCCAGCAGACCGTCGTGGCGCTGGTGCCAATCGACGATGCGCGCCGTCGTGCCGGTCTCGTGGGGCGTAGCCGCTTCGCCCACTTCGCGCCCGTCGCTGATCAGGCAGACACCGAAGCAGCTGTCGCTTTTCAAACAATCCCCGATCATCCGCAGGTAACGCGGTTCGAATACGCGCAACGGCAGCGGGCCGCCGGGAAACAGGACCGTGTACAGCGGAAACAGCGGGATGTGTACGGCGTTCACCCGTATCCCCACCGAGTTTGCCGCTCGCGGCGCCGCCGAATTGGTCTGGCGCTCATATTCAATCGCCGTCCCCGACCTCGCCCCAGCGCGGCATCAGTTCGTGTTCGATCGCCAGGTGATCGAGTATGCGTGCGACGACGAAATCGACGAGTTGGTCGATGGACTCGGGACGATGATAGAAGCCGGGGTTGGGAGGCAGAATCACCGCGCCGGCTCGGCTCAGACGCAGCATATTCTGCAGATGAATACTGGAAAATGGCGTTTCCCGCGGCACCAGGATCAGTTTGCGGCCTTCCTTGAGCACCACATCGGCTGCCCGATCGATGAGATTGTCACTGGTGCCGGCGGCGATCGCAGCCAGGGTCCCGGTGGTACAAGGACACACCACCATGGCCCTTGGCGCGCCACTGCCCGAGGCCACCGGCGCCGTCCATTGATCTTTGCCGAACACCCGCAGCTGCTCCTGGCCGGTGCCGTGTCGATCCCGAAAAAACCGTTCGATTTCCGCCGGCCGTCCCGGCAGGGACAAGTCGGTCTCCATGCCGATGACCACCTGGGCGGGCTGAGACAGCATCAGGTACACCCGCCGCTCGGCTTTGAGCAGACATTCCAACAAACGCAAACCGTAAGGCGCGCCGGAAGCGCCGGTCATCGCCAGGGCAATGGTGTCCGGCCGCTGCGGGCTCATTGGCTCACCGCGCCGGTGCGGTCGGGTGAAACTTCATATTGGGACTCAGCGTGCATCGGCCGCTCCATCAGGACTTCGGTTGAACATTGTCGCCGCGCGCCGCCAGGGCATCCAGTAACTTTCCGTGGATGCCGCCAAAGCCGCCATTGCTCATCACCAGCACGTGGTCGCCGGGCTGCGCGCGCGCCGCCACCTCGGCAACGATGTCGGGCACCGATTCAAACACCGCTGCGCGCCCGCCGAGTTGGACCATGGCGTTGCGCAGATCCCATTGCAGTCCTTCCGCCTGCAACACCAACACTTGGTCTGCCTCTGCCAACGCCGGCGCCAACTGTGCGCTGTGCACACCCATACGCATCGTGTTGGAGCGGGGCTCCAGTACCGCGATGATACGCCCCGCTCCGACCCGCGCACGCAACGCGTCCAGCGTCAATGCGATCGCCGTAGGATGGTGGGCAAAGTCGTCATACACTCGCACGCCGCCCGCTTCGCCGCGCAACTCCAACCGCCGCTTGACGTTGCGAAACTCACCCAGCGCCTTGATCGCCTGTTCCACCGGGACGCCCGCATGCCGGGCGCCCGCCATGGCCGCAAGTGCATTGGCGGCATTGTGGCGGCCGAGCAGCGCCCATTCCACGGTACCCGCCAAAGCCCCGTCCACCAGCACCTCGAACGCACTGCAGTCGGGTAGTTGCGGTCGCGCTTCCCAGGTCCCACCTGGGCCGAAATACTGCACGGGCGTCCAGCACCCCATGTCCAGGGTCGCAGCGAGGTTGGCGTCTTCAATGTTCGACACCACGAGCCCGGACGCGGGCACCGTGCGCAGAAGGTGGTGAAACTGGCGTTTGATGGCTTTGAGATCGTCGAAAATATCGGCGTGATCGAATTCGAGGTTGTTGAGCACGAGGGTACGCGGCCGGTAATGCAGGAATTTGGAGCGCTTGTCGAAGAACGCGGTGTCGTATTCGTCCGCTTCGACGACGAAGAACGGCGCTTCTCCGAGGCGGGCCGAGACGCCGAAATTTTCCGGGACCCCGCCGATCAGAAAGCCGGGTTGCAGGCCGGCGAATTCGAGAATCCACGCCAGCATGCTGGCAGTGGTGGTTTTGCCATGAGTTCCGGCGACGCCCAAAACCCAGCGCTCATTGAGCACATGCTCCCCCAGCCATTGGGGACCGGAAGTGTAGGGCAGTCCCCGGTCGAGCAAATATTCCACCGCCGGATTACCCCGGCTCATCACATTTCCGACCACCACCATGTCGGGCGCCGGCTGCAAATGCCCGGCTTCGAAACCTTCGTATACGGCGATCCCGGCGGCCGCCAATTGCTCGGACATGGGCGGATAGACGTTGGCGTCGGAGCCGGTTACTTGGTGGCCACTCGCCCGGGCGAGCAACGCCAGTCCGCCCATGAAGGTGCCGCAAATTCCCAGTACATGAATGTGCAATGCCGTCTTCCTATTCACCGCCGCGCGCGATTGGCCATCATACCTTGTCGACGCGCTGTACAAAACGTCGCCACTATGCCGCAAAGCGCTTGACCGGCTTTAACGCCGTGACTAAGGTGGATTTGCCATTGTATAAGGAAAGCATTTCGGCCGGTCGCCGTTCCCTGTACCGAGCCCCCTCGGAGACCATGCAATGAGTTCTGAGAACAAGAATCCCGGCGCCACCGCGTTGGGATCCGAAAAAAATGACTCAGCCGTCAGCGCAGGCATGCCGAGCCGCTGGCTGGCGCGCAAACTATACGAACTTGCCGGCGAACCCGATGTGCGGATCCGCCTGTGGGACGGTACCGATGTCGGTTCCGATTCCCCGGCAGCGACCCTCGTCATTCATGACCGCTCCACGCTGATGCGTGTGCTGGTGCATCCGGACCTGTACTTCGGCGAAGCCTACATGCGCGGCGGCCTGGAGATCGACGGCGACCTTGTTAGCTTCCTGGAAGCGGTCAACGAGGCGCGGGCGCGGGTCCGGGCCGGCAATCGCGCCTTGGACAAGCTCGCATACAGCGTGTTCAGCCGCGCGCGCAGCAATTCCCTTGCCGGCTCCCGCGACAATATCCATCACCATTACGATCTCGGCAATGACTTCTACCGCCTTTGGCTCGACCGTGAGGCGATGCAATACACTTGCGCCTACTACCCTCGCGCGCAAGCGACGTTGGAAGAAGCGCAAGTCGCCAAGCTCGACCACGTATGCCGCAAGCTGCAACTCACACCCGGCGACCGGGTAGTGGAGGCGGGCTGCGGATGGGGCGGACTCGCCCGGCACATGGCGCGGCATTACGGTGTAACCGTCCGCGCCTTCAATATTTCCGAGGAGCAGGTGAACTTTGCGCGGGAACAGTCGGTATTGCAGGGGCTGGACAGCCAGGTCGAATACGTCCAGGACGACTATCGCAATATCCGCGGCGAATATGACGCATTCGTTTCCATTGGCATGCTCGAGCATGTGGGCACGGATCATTATGGGGAACTGTCGGAAGTCATCGATCGTTCACTTACGTCCAAAGGCCGCGGCCTGATACACAGCATCGGTCGCAACCGCGCCATGGGTCCCATGAATGCATGGATCGAGCGGCGCATTTTTCCCGGCGCCTACCCTCCTTCCCTGGGCGAGATGATGGCAATTTTCGAACACTGTGATTTTTCCGTGTTGGACGTAGAGAATCTGCGCCTGCACTATGCCAGGACCTTGCATCATTGGCTCGAACGTTACGAAGCCAACCTCGACGCGGTGCGCGAATCCTTCGACGAAAGTTTCGTCCGCGCGTGGCGCCTGTACCTGGCGGGCTCGATCGCTGCTTTCACCAGCGGCCAGCTGCAGCTGTTTCAGGTGGTATTCAGCCGCGCTGCCAACAACGAGATTCCTTTCACTCGCGAACATCAATATCGCGACAGCCGCGTGCAATAGAGCATGGAAAACTGCGATGTGTTGATTGTCGGCGGCGGTCCCGCCGGCTCCACCTGTGCATGGAAACTGCGTCAGGCGGGACTCGATGTCGCGGTACTGGATAAAGAGTCGTTCCCGCGGGACAAGGTCTGCGCAGGCTGGATCACGCCGGCCGTGGTCGAAGAGTTGCAACTGGACCTGGACGACTATGGCCGCAACCAGGTCCTGCAGCCGCTGAGCGGCTTTCGCACCAGTGTCATCGGTCACCGGGAGACCGAGGTTTCCTACGGGCGTCCGGTCAGCTACGGCATCCGCCGCTGCGAGTTCGATCATTACCTGCTAGCCCGAAGCGGCGCGCGCATGCTCCTGGGAGAAACCTTCAAGACCATGCGCCACGCGGAAACCGGTTGGGTAGTCAACGAACATATCCACACCCCGCTGATCGTCGGTGCCGGTGGTCATTTCTGCCCGGTGGCGCGGGAACTCGGCGCCCGCCCGGGAACCGCCGAAGCGGCTGTCACCGCGAAGGAGATCGAGTTTCAGATGACGCCCGAGCAAGCGGCACGCTGCGGCGTGCGCGCTGAAGTACCGGAATTGTTTTTCTGCCAGGACCTCAAAGGTTATGGCTGGGTGTTCCGCAAGGGCGATTGGCTCAATATCGGACTCGGCCGGCAAGACAAACAAAAGCTCGGCCGTCATATCGACGAATTCGTCGCCTTTCTGCAGCGCAGCGGCCGCATCCCCACGGACTTGTCCAACCGGTTCCACGGCCATGCCTATCTGCTATACGGCGACACGCCGCGCAAGCTGCTGCAGGACAACGTATTGCTGATCGGTGATGCGGCAGGGCTCGCCTACGCCCAAAGTGGCGAGGGTATCCGGCCGGCGATCGAATCCGGACTCATCGCGGCCAGTACCATCGCCGCCGCCGAAGGCGATTACCGCGCAGCGCGCTTGGCGCCTTACGCGGAGCAGCTGACCGCCCGCTTCGGCGCCCGCGACCGGCGCCACGGAATTGCCGAGGGTCTCCTTCCCAGTGGCTTCAAACAGCGGCTGGCCGCGCGACTGCTCGGCTCCCGGTGGTTTGCCCGCCACATGGTGCTCGATCGCTGGTTCTTCCACGTCAATCAAGCGCCGCTGCGGGTTTAAACCGGCCGCCGTGCTGGCAGCATGGCAGGTTTGATCCATCCTGAAGCCAAGGCGCCATCACGCCCATAGCCCGGGCTGGGTATGTCGGCGACGGGGCGTCCACCCAGCAAAAGGCCCGCGCTCCCACCATGCCCGCCCCACCAAAGCAATCTCTACGCAAATATCGCTTTCCGCGCCGACCGGGCAACCACTTTGAGCTCCTGGTCGATGGCGAGCAATTCTTTCCGCGAATGCTGCAGAGTATCGAGGCGGCCGAACGATACGTGCTGCTGGAAATGTATTTGATGGAGTCCGGGCGCGTGGCCGACGATTTCATCGACGCCTTGGTTGCTGCGCGCGGCCGCGGTGTCGCCGTTTTCATGCTGCTGGACGATTTCGGCTGCAAGGGCCTGCGCAACCACGACCGCGAGCGATTGCGGCAAGCCGGCGTGCAGTTGCAATTTTACAATCCGCTACGCTACCGCCGGCGCTGGCGCAACCTGTTCCGCGACCATCGCAAGTTGCTGCTGGTCGACGGCGAGGTCGCCTATACCGGCGGCGCCGGGCTCACCGATGAATTCGACACCAGATTGCGCCCCGAGCAGGGCTGGCACGAAGTCATGGTCGTGGTGCGGGGCCCCTGCGTCGACGACTGGCAGCAACTTTTTTTCGGCAATTACCGACGCTGGCACTCCACGGAGGGACCGGATTTCATGTCAGTGGTCAGCGCCGGTGGGCAACAAAAAGGTCGCGTGGTATCCAGCCGATCCCCCTTGCGCTCGGAAATCATCCGTTCGTTCGTGCGCCGGATCCGCTATGCAGAGCAACGCGTTTGGCTGATGACCGCCTACTTCGTTCCATCGCGCAAATTGCGGCGGGCCCTGCGCCAGAGCGCGCGCCGCGGCGCGGACGTCCGGATCGTACTGCCCGGGCCCCATACCGATCATGCCTGGGTGCGGCACATCGGGCGGCGCTATTACGCCCGCCTGTTGCGCAACGGAGTGCGTATTTTCGAGTTCCAGCCCCGCTTCGTTCACGCGAAAGTGCTATTGTGCGATCGATGGTGCACGATCGGCTCCAGTAACGTCGACCGGTGGAATTTCCGCTGGAATCTGGAAGCGAATCAGGAGATCGACGACGCTGGGATGGCAGACCGAATCGGTGATATGTTCGCCGCCGATTTCGGCCAGTGCAAGGAATACACTTACCAACAGTGGTTGGCTCGACCCTGGGACCGGCGACTTTGGGAATGGCTGGTCGGCTTTATTGTCATTGCCCTGGCCTGGTTTAGTTACGGCTGGCACGATCCGCGAAGGGATAGCGAACTCTAAGCTTGAAGGAGAGCCGTCATGCGCAACGCAACGCTGATCATCTTGATTGCGGTTTCCCTGGCAGTGTCCGCTTGCGACAACGGCGAAACGCCCAAGCGCCCCGGCGAGCAGGATCAATTGTTGCAATCGCAACGTCAGGACTTGGAACGCGCCAAAGGCGTTGAAGATACGGTCCGCCAACAAGCCGAGCAGCAACGCCGGCAGATCGACCAAGCCACCCAGTAAATTCGCTCGCGGCGCTGGCAAGAGCCAGGGATCGAACGGCTGCGTTGCGCTACAGCACAGCTTGCCTTGGATGTAGCGCGATTACTGGGTCACGCCTTGATAGTCCCAGGCGTCGCTTGGAGATCCAGGTAGGGCATTGCAGATCCTTTGCGCGATCGCCCGGGTCCGGCGCGGCCATTACAAGCACGCGGCAAACCTGAAGCGAAACGTGCGACCGGCCTGCGCTCCCGACGCGCAATTTTTCCCGGAATGCGAACTTCAGCGCTTCTTCGGTTTGATGCGGGTTTTCCTGCCTGCGGCCTTCTTCTTGGCTGAGGCTGGTGCCTTCTTCTTGGCTGGTGCCTTCTTCTTGGCTGGTGCCTTCTTCTTGGCTGGTGCCTTCTTCTTGGCTGGTGCCTTCTTCTTGGCTGGTGCCTTCTTCTTGGCTGGTGCCTTCTTCTTGGCTGGTGCCTTCTTCTTGGCTGGTGCCTTCTTCTTGGCCGGCGCCTTCTTCTTGGCCGGTGCCTTCTTCTTGGCCGGTGCCTTCTTCTTGGCCGGCGCCTTCTTCTTGGCCGGCGCCTTCTTCTTGGCCGGCGCCTTCTTCTTGGCCGGCGCCTTCTTCTTGGCCGGCGCCTTCTTCTTGGCCGGCGCCTTCTTCTTGGCTGGTGCCTTCTTCTTGGCCGGTGCCTTCTTCTTGGCCGGTGCCTTCTTCTTGGCCGGTGCCTTCTTCTTGGCCGGCGCCTTCTTCTTGGCTGGCGCCTGCTTCTCGCTCACCGCTTTCTTCGGTGTCGACTTCTCCGCTGCGCCCTTCTTCTGTCCCGCATTACCTTTGCCCGGCGCCGCAGCGCCGACCGGCTTGGCCTCCGGCGCTGCAGCTGCCGCTGGTTTGGCTTTGCGGGCCTGCCGGGCGGTGGTCAACACCATTTGTTCGAATTCGGTAATCGCCGGACTTTCCGGTTCCACAGATTCCGGAGCTGCCGCGGTATCGTCGGTATCCGCGGCTTCCACGACCCGCTCCACGGCGCGGAAAATGTCGTCGATGTCGCCAACTCCCTGCACCGCGCGCAATTTGCCCTGGTCGCGATAGTATTCGATGACCGGCTTGGTCTGCGCCTCATAGACCCGAAGGCGGTTGGAGATGGTTTCTTCGTTGTCGTCGGCGCGGTGGCGCAGATTGCCGCCGCAGACGCCGCATTGGCCGTCCATCTTCGGCGGGTTGGTATAGACGTTGTACACCTGCCCGCACGACTCGCAAGTGCGCCGGCCGGTCATACGCTCCATGAGCACTTCAGTGTCGACTTCGACATGGAGCGCCAGTTGAATCGGCCGCCCGATTTGCTGCAGCAGCGCATCGAGGGACTGCGCCTGGGCCACGTTGCGGGGGAATCCGTCGAGAATGAAGCCGCTCAAGGTGTCGGGTTCGGCCAGGCGCTCGCGGATCATCGCCAACACCAATTCGTCGGAAACCAGTTGTCCGGCATCCATCGCCGCCTTGGCCTGCCGGCCCAAAGGAGTCTCGGCTTCGACCTGCGCCCGCAGCAGATCGCCAGTTGAAATTTGCGGAATGGAAAATTTTTCGACCATCCGTTTGGCCTGGGTGCCCTTGCCGGAACCCGGCGCGCCGAGTAGAACTATCCTCATGACCGCACCTCACTCCCCTGGTTTCTTGTTGACCTTATGGCCGGCGATGTCCTAGTAAGATTTTTACATGGGCGTATTGATTATTTTTGCGTAGCCCGCATGCCGACTGCCGATTAAGCTACTCCTTTCGGCGCCCGGAAGTCAACGAAGCTCATGAAGCGAATCGCATTTTGCGCTATTCTGTGCGCGCTTTTCGCAGTTGAGCAAATGGCCACGCGAAGATGGGCCGCATAGAAGCAGAGCGCTGGACGCTCGAGACCACTCTGCAGGATCACTACGGCGAGGAGGTCGACCAGCTGTCCGGCAGCGATATACGCCTGTAGCCTTCCGGATCGAGAGCTGACCTTTATGTCCACGGGTATATCGGGGAGCGGCCATGCCATTCAGCGATCGTCAAAACCGGCGATCGCCGCGATCGCTTCCGTCGTCTGTAGGTTCAGCTCAGTACCGGCGCGGACAAAAACGATCGCACCGATAGCATAGTGCCGCTGCCCAGGCCCTGGCCGATTACGAACGTGGCACTGCTCAACTACAGGAAGGTGGACCGGATCGCTGGTCCGCTATGGACTTGCGCGCAAGTCCGGAGATCGACCCTGACGGCTTTCGTTTTCACGCCGTGGCCACGAACCCACCGGGTGCGTCATGCCGCGGCCCCGCAAATATCGAAATCAGAGAGGAACGAACTACATGGCCAAACGACCGGCGACCAAACAAAATGCCTTTTATGCCCAGTCTGGCGGCGTCACCGCTGTCATCAATGCGTCCGCCTGTGGCGTAATCGAGACTGCGCGCAAAAATGGCGACAAGATCGGCAAAGTCTACGCCGGTCGCAACGGCATCATCGGTGCCCTGACCGAGGATCTGATCGATACCAGCAAGGAATCGGCCCGGGCCATCGCCGCCTTGCGCCACACGCCGTCAGGCGCCTTCGGTTCCTGCCGCTATAAGCTCAAGAGCCTGGAGCAGAACCGCGCCGAGTACGAGCGCCTGATCGAGGTCTTCAAGGCCCACAACATCGGCTATTTCTTCTATAACGGCGGCGGCGACTCAGCCGACACCTGCCTCAAGGTGTCCCAGCTTTCCAAGACCCTCGGCTATCCGATCCAGGCCATCCACGTGCCCAAGACCGTCGACAACGACCTGCCGATTACCGATAACTGTCCGGGATTCGGCTCGGTGGCCAAATACATCGCGATCTCCACCCGGGAAGCGAGCTTCGATGTCGCCTCCATGGCCAAGACTTCGACCAAGGTGTTCGTACTCGAAGTCATGGGGCGCCACGCGGGCTGGATTGCCGCCGCGGGAGGCCTGGCCAGCAGCGAGGATTGCGATCTGCCTATCGTGATCCTGTTTCCGGAAGTGACGTTCAACCAGACCAAATTCCTGAAAACGGTCAAAGACAAGGTTGCCCAATACGGATATTGCTCGGTGGTGGTGTCCGAGGGAGTGCGCGATCGATCCGGGAATTTCCTCGCCGACCAGGGCGCTCGCGACGCTTTCGGCCACGCGCAGCTGGGTGGCGTGGCGCCGGTGATCGCCAACCTCGTCAAAGCCAAGCTCGGCTACAAATACCACTGGGCCGTGGCCGATTATCTGCAGCGGGCGGCGCGTCACATCGCCTCCAAGACCGACGTCGATCAAGCCTATGCCATGGGCAAAGCCGCTGTCGAACTGGCCTTGGCCGGCAAGAACTCAGTGATGCCCACCATCGTGCGCAGCTCCCAGCAGCCTTATCGGTGGAAGGTCGGCCAGGCGAAGCTGTCCCGAGTGGCCAACGTGGAAAAGATGATGCCCAAGGGCTTCATCACCAAGGACGGTTTCGGCATCACGGCGAAATGCCGCCAGTATCTGGAACCCTTGATTCAGGGCGAGGACTATCCCCCTTATAAGAAAGGCATGCCGCAATACGTTCAGCTCAAGAATGTGGCGGTGCGGAAAAAACTCAAACAGGACTTCAAAGTTAAATGACCGAGTTCGGCCGGGGCGATCCCCCGGCCGCTGTGGCCGGCGCATGACGCTGACCGAAGCGCGGAAATTGACCGCTGTCCAGAACGGTCCGGGCGGTTACGACAAATCCTACAAAACTCAAAGGCCGGGGTTGACGTGAGCGCGGCCAGTTGCGGCGGATGAGCTGATCCGCGAATTCGAGCTCGCCGTGATTTTCGGCCTCGAATCGGCAAAATCCTCTCAATATCCGCTCGGTGCACCGCGACGCACGGTTTACACCCCCTGCGACCGCCACGGCGGCCCGGCATGCCGGCCGAGCCGGCTTTTGGCATTGGCCCCGCGCTGCGCCTATAATGCACGCCCTTTGACGAACCAATGACCCGCCAAGGCTGAGCCCACATGAATCTCGACAGAGTCGAACCCGGACGTGACCTTCCCAACGACATCAACGTGATCGTTGAGATCCCAGCGCATTCCGATCCCGTCAAGTACGAGGTGGACAAAGACACCGGTGCGATGTTCGTCGACCGCTTCATGAATACGGCCATGCACTACCCGTGTAACTACGGCTATGTGCCGCACACGCTGTCCGCCGACGGTGACCCGGTGGATGTGTTGGTGGTGACACCAGTACCGCTGATTACCGGCTCAGTGGTGCGCTGCCGCCCGGTGGGCGTGTTGAAAATGACCGACGAGTCCGGTGACGACGCGAAAGTACTCGCCGTGCCGGTGGACAAGCTCTGCAAGGTCTACCGCAAGGTTCGCGATTTCCGCGATCTACCGGAAATGCTGCTGGAGCAGATCGCGCACTTCTTCGAACATTATAAGGATCTGGACGAAGGCAAGTGGGTGCGGGTCGAAGGCTGGGAGGGTATCGAAGCGGCCAAGCAGGAAATCCTAGACAGCCTGAAACTCTACGGCGAAGCACCGGAAAAGCCCCGCTTCTGAGGAATTTGTCATGAAAGCTTGCATTCTCTCCGACAGCCACGACAACCGCGCACTGCTGCAAACCGCAGTGGCGGATGCGCAGGCGCGCGGCGCCGAAGTGGTGCTGCATTGCGGCGATGTCGTGGCGCCCAGCACCTTGAACGTCTTGCACCAGTTCGAATTACCGATCCATGTCATCCACGGCAACAACAGTGGCGATCTCTACGCCATGACCCGCATGTCCCACAGGCCTGGCAGCCGTGTCCACTACTATGGCCAGGACGCGGAGATCGAACTGGGCGGGCGGCGCATTTTCCTGGTGCACTACCCCCACTACGCCCGCGCCATGGCGTGCACCGGCGAATGGGACCTGGTGTGCTGCGGGCACGATCACACTGCGAGTATTGAGACGGTCGCCAACATGGCAGGGGGCCAGACCACGTTGGTGAACCCGGGGACGGTCGGCGGTGTCGCCGCTCCAGCGACCTTTATCATGGCGGATCTGGCACAGATGGAATTCGAGATCCTGACCATCGGCCAGGATCCGATGCTGCGACACGATGCGGGGTAGCGATTACGCCGGGACTTCGTTCAACCCGGAGTATTGTGCTCGATCCAGCGGCTGCCTTCCTTGAGCGTTTCCTTCTTCCAGAATGGCGCTCGCGACTTCAACTCCTCCATCAAATACCGTGACGCGTCAAACGCGGCGGCGCGATGGGCGGACCAGACGGCGACCAGCACGATTGGATCATTCGGCAGCAATTCGCCCACCCGATGCACAATCAGGCTATCGACCAATGACCAACGCTCCCGGGCTTGGCGGGAAATCTTCTCCAGATAGCGCTCGGTCATACCTGGATAGTGTTCCAAGGTCATGGCGCGCACGCTGTCGCCTTCGTTGAAGTCACGCATGGTGCCGACAAACACCGCCGTCGCACCGTAGCGGGCGGAAAATTCTCCGCCCCGTTGATAGTCCGCCAGGGTCGCCCAGGGATCGAACGGATCCGGGAGAATCGCGACTTTCATTCAGCCTCCGGTCACCGGGGGGAAAAATGCCACTTCATCGCCGTCGCGCACCGGCGCGCGAGCGTCCACGTATTCCATATTCACCGCGCACAGGATATTGCCGGGCATTGCCTGGCCACCGGCAGCACGGTCCCACACTTCTGCAACGGTGGCGGCCTGGTCGCGCTCGACCGTGTCGCTGTCGCGGCCCATGCGCTCGCGCAGAGATGCGAAATACCGTACCTGAATCGCCATTTTAGTATCCTATCGCCTCTTGTCGCAGTTTAGCGCAGCTGTCGTCGCCGTCGGCCGGCACTGGCTGCCCCGGCAACGGACTGCTAGCATTCATACGCCGCACAGGCGCTCTGCAGCCGCGAACAGCTTAACAAACCATGACCGAGTTCAGCCATTTCAATCAATCCGGCGAAGCCCACATGGTGGATGTGGGCGACAAAGCCGTGACCCGCCGCGTTGCCGTGGCGGAAGGTACCATTTGCATGCAGGGCGCAACCCTGGACAAGGTGTTGAAGGGCGATCACAAAAAAGGCGATGTGCTGGGCATCGCCCGCATCGCCGGCATCATGGCCGCCAAAAAGACTGCGGAATTGATTCCGTTGTGTCACCCGTTGGCGCTGACCCGGGTCGAGATCGAATTCGAACCCGATCGCAGCGACTCCCGGATCCATTGTACCGCCACCGTGGAGACGCGGGGACAGACCGGCGTGGAAATGGAAGCACTGACCGCGGTCCAAGTCGCGTTGCTCACCATTTACGACATGTGCAAAGCCGTCGACCGGGGCATGGTGATGAACCAGATCGGCTTGCGCAGCAAGGCCGGAGGCAAATCCGGCGCCTGGCAACGCGACCGCGACATGCCTTAGCCGCGCCTTCAGTCCAGATCCATACGCACTTGATTGCGGCCAGCGTCCTTGGCGGCGTACAAGGCGCGGTCCGCAGCACCGACCATGGCGGCGTCATCGCCGTAGCCCGGGAAACTCGCGATGCCGCAACTTAAGGTGACTTGAAATTCGGTATCGCCGGCGCGCTGGCGGATTGCACTGAAGCGTGTGCGCAAATCGTCCATGATTCGAAATGCGTCCTCGCGCGTCGCGTTTTCCAATAACACGGCAAACTCCTCACCGCCATAGCGGCCGATCACATCCGTAGTGCGCAAGCGTTGCCGCATCAAACGGGCAAGGCTCTGGATCACCTGATCGCCGACGCCATGCCCGAAGCGATCATTCACCGACTTGAAATGATCGATATCGAGCATGGCGATTGCCAACCGCGTGCCGTTGCGCTGGGCGCGTCTGAACTCGACCGCGATCTGCTCTTTGATGCGCGAATGATTGAGCAACCCCGTCAGCCCGTCCCGCACCATCAAGCGGCTCAATGCACGGTAACGTTCAGCGCGGGTACGCACCGCCGACAAAAGGTGCTCCGGCGTGATCGGCTTGGTCAGAAAATCGTCGCCGCCACGACTCATGGCCAGCAACTGCTTGCCCCGGTCCGACTCAGACGACAGATACACGATCGGGATGCCGACCAGGCTCGCTTCCTGGCGAATCAGCGCCGCCAACTCCGCACCGGTGTAATCCGGCAGATACATGTCCATCAATACCAGCTCCGGCGAGAACTCGGCCATCGCGTCCAGCAACTGCAGCGGTTCTCGAATCACCCGGGTACGCATGCCGCCGCCTTCGAGGGCCACGGCATAGAATGCGCCCAACAGACCGGAATCCTCGACGATCAGCACGCGATAGGGTTCGGCCCGCTCGCCTTCGGTCAGTCGGTCGAGGACGTCCACCAATTTCGACGCCGTCACCGGTTTCAGGAAAAAAGCGCAGCCGCCGCTGCGCACCGCGTCCAGGCGCGTCTTGATATCGCTGCGTTCGCTCAGGAAGATCACGGGCACTGCTTTGCCCGAACTCTGCTGCAGCGATTGCACCGCCTGGGCGCACTCGCCTTCAGTGTCGACACCGGTATCGACTACGACCACCCCGGGATGACTGCGCCACTGGGTCGCAAGATCGCGAGCATCGGATAGCGCGAATACATCGAACCCGAATTGCTGCAGTTGGTCGATGAACGCCGGATCGCGCTGCGTGCCGCACGTCAGCAGCAACACGCGCTGTGCGGATGAATCAGCCAGGACCGCGTCGGCGGCCCGATTGGCAACCGCCGTCTCGGTGGCGCTCGGCAGCGACCGGCTGCTCAATGCATCCAACCGCTCCAGTGCTGCCTCGATGTGGGCGCACTCCACTTCATCGGGCTGTCGGGAACTTTGCAACAACGGCCGAAGACAAGCGTCGATGCGGGAGGCCTCGGCGCTTACGTCCATGAATCCCAACGTCGCGGATGAGCCTTTCATGGTATGGGCGATGAAGAACAGGCGCTCCATGACCGGTTGCGGCTGTGCGGCGTAGGCAAGTTCGGCCCACTTCAAACGCAATTCGGCCACCCGGCGCGGCAGTTCCTGTCGATAACGATCGACGATAACTGCGATTTTGCGCTCCAGTTCGCGCTTTTGGGTTGCCGGTTCGGTCATGACTCGGTCCGCTGTTGCGATATCACCACCGTATCAAATCACCGGCCATGGGCCGAAGCGAGTGAACCGCCGCCGCGTGGTTTATTAGCGACATCTGTTAGACTGTGAGGCCAAAAAGCACTCAGTCAGGAGCCCGGAATGATCTTGGAAGTATACGTAGAAGACAGCGTTCTGAAAGTGGACGTACCCCAGGAAATCTTGGACGAGGGTGGCGAATTCTTTGCGATGATGGATCGGGACATGGACAACGGCTGGAAGATGGGTCCGGAATACATCGAAAACCCCGACCCGACACAACGGGCCCAGATTGCCGCCGACAAGATGCTGACCGCCATCGACACTGAAAACAAACGGTTGCTGATGATGATGGCGGCTTATATCGCCAACAAGCTGCCAGGAGTGAAAGCGGTTAAAATCGCCACCGAGGGCGATCCGCGGGCCAGTGAATTCCTGATCGACTGAAATTGCCGTGCGAGCACCGGTCGCACCGCGCAATCGTGAGACCAGCGGCGCTAGGACGCCGCCAGCGCCTGATCCAGAAACGCACGCACCTGGACTGCGTCGCGCGCACCGCTGAACCGCGCAAGCTCCTCGCCGTGGCGGAACAGCACCACCGTGGGGAAACCACGCACCCGGTAGCGCCCGGCAAGTTTCATGTTCTCGTCTCGATCGACTTCCACTTTCGCGAGCGATAGCGCGCCCGCGTAGGTCGAAACCACGGTTTCGAGCACCGGCGCAATCACCAGGCAGGGGGCGCACCACTCCGCGCAGAAATCCACCAGCACCGGGCGCTTCCGCGAGGCGCACAGTACACTCGCGTCAAACTCATCAAGGCCGGTTTCGAAAATGCGCGCTGTTTCGCTATCCATGGTATTAATCGGCGATTGAAGCGCCGCGCAGTTTATCATAGCCGGCACTTTGCCCATATGACCCCACGGAGATCACCACATGCTGCAGCTTCAGTTCGAAGTGCAGACCCGCGGCCGAGGCAGCTACGCCATTACCGACCAAGTGTGTAGCGCGGTTGCCGAAGCCGCTATCGAGACCGGGCTCTGTCACGTGTTCGTGCATCACACCAGCGCCTCGCTGATGCTGAGTGAAAATGCGGATCCCCAGGTTCTTCGCGATCTCGAAACGTTCATGGCCCGATTGGTCCCCGACGGCGACCCGATGTTCGGCCACGACGACGAGGGACCCGACGATATGCCGGCCCACGTGCGCGCGGTGCTCACCCAGAGCGGGTTGAGCGTGCCAGTGAGCAACGGCCGTTGCGCCCTTGGCACTTGGCAGGGGCTGTTCCTTTGGGAACATCGCACTGCAGGACATTGTCGCCGCGTCACGGTGACGGTATTCGGAGACTGACGCGGGCTACGTCTCTGCCATGAGATAGCAGATCCACGATTCCTGGTTTTCCACTTCGGTCACTTCCACGTAACGCCCGGTTCCCTCCAGGTATTCGCTGTCGTCGCCGGTGTCTTCGAACTCTTCCCAGAAAACGTGCAACTTAGTGAAGCCGGCCTCGATCAGCAATTCCCGTAATTCCGGCAGTGTCCAGAGGCGCCATTCATAGGTGAAAGCACGATCCAGGCGGGAACCGTCCTGGAACTCAAAGTGGATGTGACAGGTGGTCTCGTGGGTAATCGGATTGAAACGCTCCTGCTCCCACACATAGGTAAAATCTTCGTCGTCGACTTCCCGGTCTTCGACTACGGAATCGATAGCCTCGGCACCGCCATAGACATCCATCACCAATACGCCCTGGTCATTCAGGTTGCGGCGTACTGCTTCGAAATAGGTGCGCAGCTGGTCGCGGGTTTTGAAACCGTTGTAGCTGAAATTGAATGCGCAGATCAGATCGACCGGATCAGTATGGGTGTTCAGTACGTCGCCGCGAATGAGTTGCACCCGCTGCGCGACTTTCTTGCCTGCCGGTTCGACGTTGTGTACGCGGCCCCACTCCAAGGTGTCGGCACACAGGTCCACGCCCACCGCGGTACGACGCTTGTGACTCGCGCACCAATGCACTGAAAGGAAAGCCGTCCCGCAAAAATCCTCGCGCAAGCTCATGGGCTTGTTGCCGCGCAATTTCTTGAATTTCTTCTCCAGCAATTCCACTTCCGTTTGCGGATCCTGCACCGACTTCTGGTACAGGATGTGGCGGTCGGCCTGTTCGGCCATGGTCGGTCCGTGGACGCGCTTTTTGGGTTGCTTCGGCATTGACGCTCTCTTTCACTACTTTCGTGGGGACGCGGCGGTCAGTGCCGCCGACCTGCGCAAAAACGACCGCCATCTTACCCCCTGCGGGGCGCGCAATCACCCGTGACGTTCCCTCCACTGCATCCAGGTCGTCCTCGAGAGGTGGACACTCGCACCGAGCCGTTCCCCGCAGTCGATTTCCGGCACCCACGGTTGGATGCTCAAAGGCTTATGTCGCGGTAGCCGCAGCAGTGGTCGTGCCTAACCGGAGCCGGTGATGGATTTGCCGTCGAACCATAGTCTCCCTGCCGATTGGACCGCGGGCGGCGTTGATGGCATTGGCCGATCATCGGCAGCAGAAAGCCGGGGCATTGTCGCCCCGGCATCCCGGTGTTCAGCGTGCGGCTACCATTTCTTGTAAGGCAAGAACTTGCCGTTCATCGTCACGACGACTCGGTCTCCTTTCGGGTCCTCTTGCTTATCTACGTGCATGGTGTAATCGATGGCGCTCATGATGCCGTCACCAAATTTCTCATGGATCAATTCCTTGACCGTGCTGCCGTACACTTGGAGAATTTCATAGAATCGGTATACCAGCGGGTCGGTTGGCACCGTCCAGGGCGCGCCCTTGAAGGGAAACTGCTGAAGGGCGACTGATACCTCAGACGCCAGTTCCAGAAACTGACAGAGCTTGTCGGCATTCTCAGCCGCCATGCTGTGTTGCCCGAGACAAGCGGAGGTCACGTACACCTCGGACAACCCGACGTGCGCCGCAATGTCCGACCAGCCGCATCCTTTGGCCGCTTTGGCGGCCATGATGATTTCCGTCATTTCCAGCTTGCTCATCGGCGCGCCGCTGCTGCGCGCTTGGGGCGCCATGGAATTCATTGCCAAAGTGCTCATTTTCGACCTCCTCGTGGTTGGTTCGGTGGTATATCCAGCTGGCGATTGGACTCTCCCCTACGTCGATTTGCGGCTGCGGCAGCAGCTACCGGAGTCCCGTACGCCTAACATTCTCTATTCCTGGAAGCGATCGTTGTTGGACCCAGCAAGAGCGGTGCCATGGGGGCGCCGAAGGGCAGATCGCCGGCAGGATGCGGATTTCTCTGAAGTTAGAACGGCAAGCCCGCTTGCTGGGTCACGGCACAGAGATGCGCCGCCGGGCAAGGCGCCGGCTTAATGCACCATCCCGGACTTCATGCACCGCCTTTGTGCATTGCGAACGTCAAAGCCGGAGTGGTTTCAGCCGGCCTCTAGGGGTGTCTTGGCGAAGTACAGCCGAATCGCAGCACAGCTTCCGTGCCACCACCGGGACGAGGCTCGAGGCGCACCGCCCAGCCGTGGGCTTCGCAGAGTTGGCGTGCGATGGCCAGGCCGAGACCGCTACCGCCGGTATCGCGACTGCGCGATTGTTCGAGACGATGAAACGGCAAAAACACCGCTTCCCTTTGGTCTTCCGGTATACCCGGGCCGCGATCCAGCACTCTCACCGTGGCTTCGCCGTTGCGGCATTCGCAGTTCAAATCCACGGCCGCGCCCGCACCGTAACGAATCGCGTTGTCGAGCAAATTGGTGAGCACACGCTGCATGGGTGCGTGGGCGATGCGGCAGTGGCATTCGCCGTTGACCTGCCAGCGCACGTCGCCGCCGGCGCGGCGCGTATCTTCTGCCACTTGCTCAACCAGATGCGCCAGGGATACGAGGTCCGCCGGTTGGGTGTCGGCGACCCGTCCCAGTTCCAGTGCCTGCCCGATCAGTTGATCCATCTGTTCGAGGTCGCGCTCGAGCCCTTGCAACAGCTCCGGCTCGGTCTTGTCGCGAAGTAATTCCAGGGCCAGACGCATGCGGGTAAGCGGTGTACGCAGATCATGAGAAATACCGGCCAACAGCGTGGTCCGATTGTTGATCAATTGTTCCAATTCCGCGGCCATGCTGTTGAACGCCCGTTCCAACGCCGCGAGTTCCGCCGGTCCACGTTCGGGCAGACGTTGTTTGAAGCTGCCGCTGCCGATACGTTGCGCCGCCTTGGCGAGTCGCGACAAAGGCAGTGTCGTGCGGCGCACGACCAGAAGCGTGGCGAAGACCACGGCCAGAGCACCGCCGAACACCACCAGCAATATCGCGGTCGGCGGATGAGTGCCGAGCCGGTCGGCGTCGAAGCCAATGCGAATGACCCTGCCGGCCATGGGTATGTCGACCCAATACCACTGTTGCGGTTCGCTGGTCACACGCAGCGGCACCGGGTGGCCAACCCGTTGTTCGATTGCTTGCTGCAGAAAACGAAGATAGGGTGACGGGTGATCCAATCCGGGAAGCTGCACTTGCGGATCGGCGAAGCGCAGGTCGTGGTTATGATTGAGCTCCCACTCGAAGTCCGTGCGCGTCTGCGGCGGCAGTTCCACCCAGGTCTGCGCGGACAACACCATCAGTGCGGCGAGATCGTCGGCAGCGCGGCGTGCGACGGGGAATACGACATAGTAGGCAATGACGGCCAACGCGAACAGCGCGAACACCGTGAGCGACACCGTGAACGTAGTACCGGTGCGGGCGAACAGCGTACGCTCGCCCACTGCAATCAGCTCCCGACCTCTGGCCCCTGCGGCGAGAACAGATAGCCTTCGCCCCACACGGTAGTGATGTAGACCGGGTGCCCCGGGTCGGGCTCGATCTTGCGGCGCAGGCGGGTGACACGCACATCCACGGAACGGTCGAAGGGCGAGCGTTCATATCCTTTCAACAGATCCACCAGTTGATCGCGGCTGAGGACGCGGTTGGGATGTTGTGCGAACGCTTCGAGTAACGCGTATTCGCCACTGGTGAGTGCCACCGGTTCTCCTTCGCGAAACAGCCGTCGGCGCGCCGTGTCGATCTGGTAAGGCCCAAAACGCAATGCGGGTCCGGCCGCTTTGCCCTGCTCGGCGCCGCGGCGCAACACCGCCCGGATACGGGCCAGCAATTCCCGCGGATTGAACGGCTTCGCGAGATAGTCGTCGGCGCCCACTTCCAAGCCGACGATGCGGTCCACATCTTCGCCACGGGCTGACAACATGATGATCGGCGGTCCTTCGTCGACCCGCAGGCGCTTGGCGATCGCCAACCCGTCTTCCCCGGGAAGCATGAGATCCAGTACGATCAGATCCGGCCGGTTCTCACCGAGGTAGCGATCCATGGCCGGACCGTCTCCTACCAGGTTCACGTCGTATCCCTGCTCGCGCAGGTAGCGGCCCAGCAGGTCGCGCAGAGCCGGGTCATCATCTACTACCAGTATCTTGGTGGTCTCGGAGTTCATCGAAAAATTTTACCAGACAAGCGGCGCCGGTTACTGCGCCGCGCTGCGGGGAAACATGCTGTTACACTCGATCGAACACCGGAAATCGCCGCGCAACACAGCGCGTGTATGGTGGGCACTATCGACGTACAGCAACCGGTCAGTGGGGATCACCAACATGCATTATGCAATTCTCGCATCCATCATCGCGGCGTCACTGCTGGGCGCCGCAGCGATGAGTGTAGTACACGCTGCCGAGGCCCCCGCCGCCGAGCAGACCGGCACGCCGCAACCGGCGCCAACCGCCGCTGACCGGCAATCTGCGGCTGACACGCAAACTCGTCCCGCGATGGAATTGCTGCCGGTGGACGTCACCAGCGAATCGAATGCCGATTCCCGATCCCAGCGCAACAGCTATTACGGGCAAGGCTTCGAGTCCCGGGGCATCAACGTCGACAACCTGCCGCGCAGCCGGCCTGGCTACGGCCGGCGTCCGGCGTCCCATTGAATTCCGGGTTCGGTGCGCGCGGGCTCCACTCCCCATTCATAGCAGGGCTACTTGAGCCGATTAACTGCAGTCGTCAAAGAACGCCTGTCGATCCCGTAAAAATCGAGTGCGTTTTGAACGCGCACGCGATCGCGTAGCGTTTCGGGCAGTTGATCAATCCAACTCCGATGCCAGCTGATGAGCTGATCGTAGTGCTCCCAACCTTCGTCGGCCTCATACCACCGATACATCTGCTGCGCGTTCCATACCGGATCGGTACCGGTCATAAATCGTTGCGGAAAGCGGCCGATCGCTTCCTTCCATCCTGGCAACAGACGCCCGTCCTGATCCACCAGATATCCATAGTGCCAGGGATCGCGGGCCGACAGCTCGGTCCAAACATTGGGACAAGCCGCCATCAAGGCCGCCACCGCTTGGGGGCCAAGCTGGCCGCCCGCATGGGCCCACTGGAAGCGCAAGTCGCGGTGACGTCGGCAGATGGCCTCGAAGTAGCGGTAATCGGAACTGTCGGTGTGGATGATGACCGGGAGCTTGAACGCCCGCGCCAGGTCGAGGACTGCAAGAAACACGGGGTTGTCCCGCTTCGGCCCGAATCCGGCGATCAGGTGCATTTCGCCGATGCCGAAGTAGCCGCCTGCCTGCAAGGCGGCGCGCATCCGCTTCGGCGTATCATCGTGCACATACCACGTTTGGCGGCGCAGCACTTCCGTGTAGGGACTGAGTACGGGTAACACCCAAGGACCGCCGGCCTGTCGCAATTTGCGTGCGTTGGCGGAGGGAGTCGCCGTGACGACCGCAAGTACGACCCGATTGGCGCGCAACTTTGCGACCGCCTGCGCGGCGGAAATGACTTCTTCCTGGTCCCAATTGAAGTGCAGATGAACGTCGGCCATCGGCGGCGCAGGCGCGGCGGCCGCCGTTGCAGTCGCCATCAGAGCCGCCAGCATCCAATGGCCAGGCATTGGGCGCCCGCGCGATTCAGACGCAGCCAGTGGGCTTGGGCAGGCCGCCCCATTTGCAGATCAACTTCATCGGTCCTTTCTGGAACACGTCGTACAAATGCTTGGTATCAGTGTCCATGGCTTTGGCGAACTTGCGAATGGGCGGAACCACACCGTCTTCGTCGTACATGCGTCGGGCTTCGCGGATATAGGCCATGACTTCGTCATTCATTTCGAAGTCATCGGTTTTGGCCAGTTCCCGCGCCAGTTGCTCATTCCATTGATCGCGATCCACCAGAAAACCTTCCCCGTCGACTTGTACTTCTGCCAATGCACTCATAATAGACCCCTTGCGCTATTCAATGACCCGCGCCGTAGCGCGGCCGATGGACCATTGTCTCACGAATGCAGTCGGGTATTACAGGGGCACCGGTTGGCCGGGGCGAGCAGACGCGCGCGCCGACTGTGCTCTAAAATGGCGCCATGCGTACCGCCCCGCCTCCGCCGCGCGCCGTTGCGGCAATGCAAAAGCTTCTCCTGAATGCCCTCTTGATCGGCGCCATGACCTCGATGCCGGGGGTCGCGAGCGCGATCGACAATCTGCAACTGGCGCTGGGCGACCTGTCCGGCAACGGCTGGCAGGCGCAAGACGTGCGCCTGGAGTTGCACTTGGACGGCAAGGCGCGGTTGGAGATCGCACGTTTGACGCTGCCTCCGCCGATAGGCGTCATTGCGGGGCTGGATCTGCAGTGTCCGCAACTGACGTTCGGATCGGCCCAACTGCGCTGCCCCAGGGGCGAACTCAAAACCGCGCAGTCCCCGTTCGGACAGGGATCCATGCCGGTTTCATTTCGGTATGACCCGAACGGCAAAACCCTCGACCTCAGCGTCGCCCAGGCCGCATTCGCCGGAGGCCAACTGAATTTGACCCTGGCACTGCAGCACGACCGATGGCAGCTGCAGCTCAAAGGCCGCGGAGTGGACGCCGCCACCCTGATGCACACGATCCCGCAGCTGTCCCTCCCCGGGGGTACACGGCTGAGCGCCAAGCTGGACGTGGACGCCACTACCAAAGGCGCCGGTAACGAAGTGCTCCATGTGGAGGCAAAATTGCAAAGCGCCGGCGCCGGTTTTGCCGGTGCCGACAGCCGCAACGCCGGTGAGAACCTCGCAGTACAGGTGGAACTGGACGCCACCGCGGCGGGGCGCGATTGGCAGCTACGGGGCACTGCTGCAGCGGCGCGGGGCACGGTCTGTTTCGGGCCTTGCTGGGATTTGCCGCAACAGCCGGTGACGCTGCAGTATCAAGCGCGCTGGCACAGCCAGGAAAACGTCCTCGAAATCGGCCAGTTTCGCTTCCAAGACGCCGGAGCGGTCGATGCGTCCGGCACGCTGGCCTACGCGCTGCAAGCGCAACAACCGTGGCAACGGTTCGATATCACCCTCTCCAGTGCCGATTGCGCAAGACTCTATGCCCGTTACGCAAAGCCCCTGCTGATCGGTACCCAGTTCGAAGATTTGCACGTCGCCGGTAAGATCAGCGCCCGTGTGCGCGAGCCGCACGGCGGCGCCATGAGTCTGCAGGCCGAAATGCAACAACTATCGCTGCAGGACAAAAAGGAGCGTTTCGGTCTGACGGGCGTGGATGGCGAGCTGGCTTGGTCGGCTAACGGTAACGCCGAGCAGAGCGAACTGCGCTGGCAAAGCGGCAATCTCTACCGCATTCCCATCGGCGCCACGCGTCTTCGTCTTCAGATCGGCGCCGACGATCTGCAGTTAGCGCAAGCCGCCAGCATTCCGGTGTTCGACGGTAGCCTGGAGGTGGCTCACCTATCGATTGCGCACCCCGGCGGCGCCGGCATGCGCGCCAACCTGGACGCGGTGCTGACTCCTGTCGCCATGCAGGACTTCAGCCGCGCGGTAGGGTGGCCGGAGATGGCTGGGCGCCTATCCGGCGTGGTACCGGAACTGCACTATGCCGACGGGAGATTGTCAGTGGATGGAGTGCTGCTGATCCATGCCTTCGATGGCAACATCACCATTCGCAATCTGCGGGTGGACAGCCTGCTGGGCGTGGTACCGAGTCTGAATGCGGACATTCGAATGCAGGCGATCGATCTGCAACAGCTCACGGGTACCTTTTCCTTTGGCCGTATCGACGGCCGCTTGGAAGGTTCGATTGCAGGCCTGCGCTTGCAAAACTGGCGTCCGGTCGCGTTCGACGCCCGCTTTGCCACCCCCGAGGACGACCACTCCCGGCACCGCATCAGCCAACGCGCGGTGGACAATCTGACCAGCCTGGGAGGCGGAGTCGGCGGCGCACTGTCGCGCAGTTTTCTGCGCGTGTTCGACGACTTTTCCTATGACCGGCTGGGTCTGAGTTGCAGGCTCGAAAACGGTGTCTGCGAAATGGGCGGCATCGCGCCGGCCAAGGATGGCTATTACATCGTCAAAGGCGGAGGCCTGCCGCGAATCGATGTCATCGGCTACCAGCGGCGAGTGAATTGGCCGGTATTGGTAAAACGCCTGGAAACCGTGACCAGCGGCAGTGGCCCGGTAATCCGCTGAACGTCCGTGCCGGTGCGATTGTGATGGCGCAGGAACCTTGCGATCATAAAAGCTGAATCCAACCCATCGAGGACGAATCCATGAGCCCCATTGCGCGTTCCCTGTCTGTCTTACTGATGCCGGCGTGGCTGGTGGCGTGCGTAACCATCAATGTCTACTTTCCCGCTGCCGCGGCCGAGAATGCCGCCGACCGGATTCTGGAAGAAGTCTACGGGCGCCAGCCGGGGACCGAACCACCGAAGACGCCAGCCAAGGACACCAAGGAGCCGACCTCGCAACGGGAATCCGCTCCGCGTACACCGCTGGCAATTCGCGCCCTCGAGCAGCTCGTGACGCCTGCGCAAGCCGCTGCTGACATCGACATCAGTACCCCCGCCATCCAGGCGATCACCAATTCCCTCGCCCAGCGCCGCCCCAGCATGGAGCCCTATTTCAACAGCGGCGCCATCGGCATGGGCGCCGACGGCCAAATCAAGATCCGCGATCTCAATGCCGTGCCGCTACGCGAGCGCAATCAATTGCAGCAACTGGTGGCCGCCGACAACCGCGACTGGAACGCGCTCTATCAGGAGGTCGCCAAGGCGAACGGCCACCCGGAATGGGAAGACGAGATCCGCGCCACGTTTGCCCGCCGTTGGGTTGCCAAGGCCCATAACGGCTGGTGGTACCAGGAGGGAGGTTCCTGGAAGCAGAAGTAGACCGGCCGGCGGCGAATGGCGTCGCGATCGTTTTGGCGCCAGCTGCGGATCCTGGCGCTACTGCTGGTGTTACTGTTCGTCGCCCTCACCGCGGCCCAGAACCGCTGGCGTACTACCGATTGGGATCAGTCCCTCTGGGTCGCGGTGCATCCCATCAATGGCGATACCAGCGCGGCCGCCGCGCGGGCGATCCAGGGTCTGGACAGGAGCCGGTTCAGCGCCATCGAGCAATTCCTGGCCCGGGAGGCCGGTCGTTACGGCGTAACGCTGCGCCGGCCGGTGGAGCTGCATCTGGCCGAACGCGTCGGTTCGCCGCCGCCGGCGCCCCCGGCCGACGGCGCCTGGTGGCGGGTGGCGATATGGAGTCTGCAATTGCGCTACTGGGTATGGAAAACCACCCGCGACGATGAAGTGCCAGCCGACATCGAGCTGTTCGTGGTGTATCACGATCCAGCGACTCGGCCTACCCTGGCCCATTCCTACGGCGTCGCCAAGGCGCTGGCGGGTGTCGCCAATGTGTTTGCTCCCCCTTCAGCGCGACCACGCAACCAGATTGTGATTTGCCACGAATTGCTGCACACCTTGGGCGCCACCGACAAATATGACCCGCATACCGATCAACCAATCTTTCCGGCGGGCTACGCCGAGCCCGAGCGACGTCCGCTACTGCCGCAACAGAAGGCAGAACTCATGGCCGGGCGCGTTCCCATGAGCGCTATCCGGGCGGAAATGCCCGACAGCCTCGCCAACGTCGTGATCGGACCGCAGACGGCGGCAGAAATCGGCTGGTAATTCCCACTGCCCCGGTATTGACGCTAGCCCGCACCGAGGGCAACTCCGCGCACAAACTTCGGATTGCTTCGGCCACTGCCGCCCTGCTGCATGCCGCTGGCCTCAGCGTGCCTGCCCACGGCGAAGACTTCAGCCGTACGCCACCGCCAAGCCGGATATGCACGAACTATCCGACCCTCAATGCGGTGTTCGACGTCCATTATGAAGACTCCGACAGTCTCAACATGCTCTATGCATTCGTGAAAAACACCTCCAAGGCCCCAGGAGGCAAAAGAGGGATAGTGACGCACGGCCCGGAACTGCGCGTGTTGGCCGAGGAAAATTACGAGAAATACCAGGGCATTGTCGACAAGACGGCGCAGTTGGCGGACGCCGGCGTCGACTTTCGGAGGGGCAACGATGCCATCCGCGCTGCCGGATATAAACCGGAGGATATTCACGGCTTCCTCACCATCGTGCCGGGCGGCTTCCCGGAATCGCCTACTTCGAATCCCAGGGCTACCGCTACTACATCAACCCGTTTCCGCTGTCACCGAAGGACGTGCGTAACGTCGACCACCCGGAGCCAAACAAAGTAGTGCTGGCCCCAGCGCCGACGTCAAGACCCTGTTTTTGCGAGGTTTTTTGATGCTATCTTTATAGCGCCATCTAAGTCGCAGCACCTAGGCGGGCATCGGTTCATCAATCGTATTGGCAATCATTCGCGTTTAGATTTATTATGGTGCCCAGAATCAATCGAACCACTGAGGGCCTACGCATGTACGTCTGCTTGTGCAAAGGAGTAACCGATCACCAGATTCGCGCCGAAGTACACGACGGCGCCGATACGTTGCGGGACGTCAGTCGACGCCTGGGGGTGGCTACCCAATGCGGCAAATGTGCCGGTTGCGCCCGCCAAATCATCCGCGACGCCGCCGCCTGCCGGGACGAAGTACTCAACGAGATTGCCGGCTGCGTTCCGGTGGCTGTCGACTTTCTACCTGCCGTCTAATCCCTGCTCTGCCGGAGTATCTTCTATAATTTTTCAATCGCTGGCCAGCGGGCCGGATAGCGTTTCACCGGCCTCCGGCCGTCGCGCCTGCGCAACGTCGACCAAGCAAGGGAGAGCCACATGAAAGGTGACACCAAGGTCATCGAGTTCTTGAACCGTGCCCTGACCAACGAACTGACGGCGATCAATCAATACTTCCTGCACGCACGAATGTTCGAGAATTGGGGGCTCGAAAAGCTGAACGAAAAGGAATACCACGAATCCATCGACGAAATGAAACACGCCGACGCGCTGATCAAGCGCATCCTGTTTCTTGAGGGTCTACCCAACCTGCAGGATCTGGGCAAAGTCCTGATCGGCGAGAACACCCGAGAAGTGATGGAGTGCGACTTGAAACTGGAAATGGACGCCGTGCCCCCTTTACGGGACGCGATCGCCCATTGCGAGAAGGTTTCCGACTACGTTTCGCGTGAACTATTCGAGGAAATCCTTGCGAGCGAAGAGGAACACATCGACTGGCTCGAGACCCAGCTCGACCTGATGGACAAGATTGGCATGGAAAATTATCAGCAATCGATGATGAATTGACCGGCCCAACGACTGCCGCTGATCCGCACCGTACGCTCAATCCGGCATATGTTTTTCTTCCGCGGTGCCCACACAATCGCCCGCGGGCAAGCGTCCATCATCACAAGGAATCGTCGTCTGAGCGTGACGTGGCGCCGGCCTCCATGACGCGGCCGACGATTTCTGTATCGACGGTCACCTCGTAGAACGATTGACTGGTCTCGCCCAACGGGCCCTCGCGCCGGTCGAAACGCCGAATGCGGCCTTCGCGGACAACCAGATTGCGCATCACGCCGCGCGCATCCGGGTAGCGGCCGCGGTAATAGCGTTCGGTGCCCGCATCACGGTCCGTGCCGTGCAATTCCAACAAGTGCAAATGCAGCTCACGCTCCAGCTTTTGAAACGCGCCCGCCTCCAATTCAATGCCGTCCACGTTGTAGCGGAAGGTGGTTACACCTTCTTTCTCATACACCGGCGTCCTTCCCACTGCCTGGAAAACCTGCAAACGGTGGGAACCGAGCTTCGCCACCGCTTTGCGCAGGAAAGCCGCGCATGACGACAGACGGTCCGCACGTCCTATCGCGGGCGATATCATGATCGGCTTCTCTTCGTCGAACAGCCAAGTCGGCGCGCCCAGTTCATAGGCGACGCCGATACCCAATTCGAGACTGGGCAGTCCGAATTGCGTAACCGTTGAATTGTGCGCCGACACCACTTCGATGATGCTGCGCGCCAGACCGCAGGCTCGGGAAACACACAATCGACTGCTGGATTCACCTTCGCGTTCCAGAAGTGCAAGAATGATCGCGTCGCCTTCGACGAACACTTTCTCTGCACCGTACATCTTGATCAAGCCACGGATGGGCTCGAAGAAGTTGATCGAGAAATGAGTGGCGGGATTGAGCCCGCGCTCGGCCAACTGGGCCGTCATGGTGGTGGAACCGCGCAGATCCGCTTTGACGATGACATGGCCGGCGACCGCCGTTTCAGGCGTGTCCGTTTCATCTGCAGCACTGAACAATTCGTAACTGGTGCGGTTGATCCGAGCCAGGCGCAGCTCGTCTTCCCCCCCCAGCAACTTGATCTGGTCGCACCAGTCCCGCACCAGACGCAGCCGTTTCATGTCCCGTCGGTAGCGCAGAAAATCGTGCACGAAACGGTACAGCTGCCGCTCGCGCTGGCGCGTACCCATTTGTTCCAACCTGCGCACCGCCGCCTCCAACTGCTCTCTGACACCGTCCTCGCCGCGATCGAAGCGGCACAGACGCGGGGCCAAGCGCCGGCGCTGAGGCGGGTCGGCCAGGTAGCGCAACACTACCCGCGGATTCACCGGCAGCGACAAGCTGCGCCAAATCGCGGCAAGTTCATAGGCAGCCAGTACCACATTGAGCAAACCCGCGGTGCGCAACCCGCACTCGATGCGCTGGAGTGAGGCCCGCTGCTGCGCCAGACGCCGCCGCAATTCGCGTAGATCCTTACCGTCGTGTCGGCGGCGCGCCTGGGACAGGGCAGTCGCAGTCGCGTCACTGTCGAGCAACAGTTTGGCGTTTTCGGGGTCGTCCAGCCATGCACAACTCTCCTGACGCGACCGCGTCTGCTGCCCACTCAATGCTGAGATTTCATAGCCGCCGCCGGGCTCGACTCGTTCGCAGTCGAACCAGTCGTGCAACAGAGATTCGAATTTCGCCGGCGTGGTGTCGTCGTCGGCGCGGTTTCCCAGCAACAGATAATGGCGCATCAGGAACCCGTCGTGCTCGGGAGCCTCGACGCGCAGCATTGGGTTTTCGAACCAATCCGCCGCCAGACCCGGAGCTGCACCGAGCAGGGATTGGCGTGCATGCTGCAACGCGTCGGTTTCGACCCGGCGCAGCTGTTCCAGCAGCAGTTCGTTGGCGCGCTCGACAATCTCCGGCTTGCGCCGCCGCACGGCCTGTAAATGCTGCTGCAAGCGCGCCATCGTGCGCTCACCCCTATGGCGGTCCTGCTCCAGATCGCGTCGGAAATCCCGCAACTGGCGTTCGAACGACGCCGCGGTTTCCTCACGAATGAACTTGATTGTCGCCAACTGGGCCAGTGCGACCATCGCTGGCTTACGCTCGCTGCGCGCCTGCGCCAATGCGCGGTCTACCACTTCGCGGTACAGCGAACGCAGCTCATCCAATGCACGCGGGTTGGGGTTGGGCTCGGAACTGCGCCAGGGTTCCCACCAGATCTGCGGCACGAATATTTCGAGCGCCAATTCTCGGATCTGGGCGGCGAGTTTGGGGCTAAGCTGCACGTCAACGCGCACGTTGTCGATACCGCGGCGCAGTTCACTCAAATCGACGGCGATCGACTCCGGCGCACGCAACGGCAACGGCACCTGCACATGCACCGTCGCCTGCCGGGACAGAGCCACGACTATCAGCAACGCTCCCAAAGCCACCGCGACGTCGGCCAGACTCAGCAACACCTGGGTGTGGGGGAATCCGAGTTCGAACAATCCGACATGCTGGCGCAACAGCAGAATGTCCACTACGTTGCTGGCGAGGCCAGCGAGTAGCAGGGGCAGAGCCGGGCCTCGGACCACATGGGCATGACCGCCGCGCTGCTGAATGCGCAACAGGACCAACGCCGCCAGTAGCACAATGACAATCAAGCGCAGTCGCTCGGGCGCGGCGACTCCGACTGCCGTTTCGACCGCGACATAATAGATGCCGGGCAGCAGCTGCACGCGGTCTCCCGGCGCCAGCAGCAACGGCGCCAGCCCTTTGAGGAGCTGGTCGAGCAGCAGCACCGACAGGAGTGCTGGATGCAGTAGCGAACGTTCGTTCAACTCGCGCTCCCCACCATTAACGAAAGCTATCGGAAAACATACTGGAAACCGGGAGGCGGGCGCCACCACAACACTGCGCACCGCCAAACCGCCATTCGATTCAGTGACCCGTTGTTTCGATACTGTAGCCGCTTGCGGACGTCCGTGGTGCGGCCAGTGTCTTGCCTTTTGGCCGATGGCGGAGTAATTCTGTGCCCACCTGCAAGCATCTTCACAGGACCCCCATGGCCCGCTATCTCACGCTGTCGCGCGCCGCCCGCCTTGCCGGTGTCAAGCGCGGCGCCCTGCAAAAACGAATCAGTGAAGGCGATCTTCCAACCTTCGAGGGCAAGATTGAACTGTCCGACCTGTTGCGCGTCTATCCGCAAACCCGGCTCGACGATACCGGAGAATTGGAACGCGTCGACCGCATCAAAATGAAAGCCGTGCCGCGCACCATGCGCAGCCGCGGTCAGCTACCCGACGCCGAGACCCTCCATGCGCGCGCGGCCAAACTGGGCGCCGAACTGGCCCGCGCTCAAGCGCAAGCCACCGGTTATCGCGAACTGCTCGAACAGCTGCAGGATCGGCTGGCAGGCGCCGGCCCGGACCCCGCGGTCGCCGGGATTCAACAATGGCTTGCCGGCGCGCTGCGGGACCAGTCGAGTATGTCGTCGGTCGCCGACGAGCTGTTGCTCAAAGACACCATGCTCGGTTTTCTCAGCGCCCATGTGTTCGTGTACCCCAGTCAGCACGACTTCTTTGTCGAAGGCAACGACACCATCCTGGAAGCGGGGCTGCGCGCCGGGTTGGCGCTGCCCTACGGTTGTTCGGACGCGAGCTGCGGCGAGTGCAACGCGCATTTGTTGGCAGGCAAAGTCAAAGCGGTACGCAAGCCCGCGTTCACCAACGGCTATGGCTCGCCGGATAACATCTTGTTGTGCTGTCACACAGCCATTTCGGACATCGAGATCGAAGTCCCCGAAGCGCTGGTTGCCTCCGACGTCGCCCATCGACGCGTGACGGCACAGGTTTGCAAGATCAAACGCCCCCAGGATGACGTGGTCATCCTGGACTTGAAAAGTCCACACGCCCAGCGAATGCGTTTCCTCGCCGGCCAATACGCCCGCCTTTCGGTGCGTGGCGGTCCGGCACAGGCCTACGCCATCGCCAGCTGCCCTTGCGACGAACGCCAGTTGCAGTTCCACGTGCTGCAGGACGACAGCGATTTTTCCCACTACGTATTCGGCAACTTGTCCCTCGCCGACACCATCGCCGTGGACGGTCCGGACGGTCATTTCCTCCTGGACGAGGAATCACCGCGATCGCTGGTATTCATCGCTTGGGAAACCGGATTCGCGCCGGTCAAGAGTTTGATCGAAAACGCCATGGCCTTGGATGCCGCCGAACAGGTGTATCTGTACTGGTGCCATAACAGCGCGGAGTCGCAGCCTTACATGCACAATTTGTGCAGATCGTGGCACGATGCACTCGACAATTTTCATTACCAGCCGATTGCCGTCGCCCAGAGCGGCGATGCCGCGGGGCTCGACGAAGTCCTCCACGACATTGCCGAGGCTCACCCGGATTTGAGCAGTTTCGATTTCTACGTCGCCGGTCCAGCCGACATCGTCGCAGCGGTGCGCCGATTCCTGCGTGCCCGCGGTCTGCCCGTGGATCAGTTCAAGGACCAACCGGTGCCGCCTGGCGCCTGACGCATCGCCCGGCGGCCTCAGGTATCGGTTTCGTGGCCCTTGGCGACCGGTCCGTAGGGGCTGTGCCGGTGCCGGTCGTGGAAATCCATCCGGTAGTGCACGAAATCCCCGCGCTGCTCGAAATGCAGGAACGGATTGCCCTGCACTTCATCGTCGATGCGGTTGGTCTGCTTCACGGAATAGTTGTGACCGGGATGGATCACGGTGGCGCCGGACAGGTCGGTGCGCAGTCTGCGCAAGGTATCGAACATTTGTTCCGGGTCGCCGCCGCGCAGATCGCAGCGCCCGCAGCCATATACGAACATCGTGTCGCCGGTGATCAGGTCACCCTGCAGGTGGTAACAAGCCGAGCCCGGCGTATGTCCCGGCGTGTGCAGCACTTCGATGCGGCTCTCGCCCAGCTCGATCACATCGCCGCCATGATGTAGCGTCGGCAAGTCCAGATGGCGGCCCCAAAACTGGGCCTCCTGCTTGAGCAAGTGTAACTGGGCATCGGATTCAGCGAGCACCGCTTCGATGCCGTTGATGTGATCGTGATGGCTGTGGGTGAGCAGAATGTCGGTGATTCGCACCTCATGGGCACGCGCCAACTCCAGCACACGTTCCACTTCCCATGCCGGATCGACGATTGCCGCGCGCCCGCTGGCGCGGTCTTCGATCAGGTAGACGAAGTTTTCCATGGGCCCCAGTTCCAGCGCATGGATCGCATGGGGTTTCATATCTGTCATGATCGGCACTCCGTGACATCGGTTGACTTCGGGATCTGGACGGCGCCGCGCCGGGTTGGCTTGACAAAATTAAACAGGCGTTTAATTTTATCCCATGTCCAATAGGAAAATCGCAAAACGTCGCGGCCGTCCCCTCGCGGGCCGTTCGGGCGACGCCAAGTCGGCGCTGCTGGAGGCGGCCCGGTCCCTGTTCGCCACTCGCTCGTTCCGGACCGTGACCGTGCGGGAACTGGCCGCGGCTGCGGACGTCAATCCCGCTATGGTGAATTATCACTTCGGCGGCAAACACGGCATGTACGAAACCATGGTCGCGCAGACCGTGGGTCCGATTCTAGCGCAACTGGAGCAAGCCGCCGAAGGCGGTGGCGACCTCACGCTTGACGGATTCCTTGCCCGCTACCAGCAGACGCTGATCGAAAATCCCTGGTTGCCCAACCTTGTGGTGCGCGAAGTACTGTATTCCGACGGCCTTTTCCACCATAGCTTCATCGAGCAATTCGGCGCCCGTGCCGGTACCGCATTGATGATGCTGATCGAACGCGAGCGCGGCGCCGGCGCCCTGCGATCGGACCTGGATCCGCGGATGGCGGCCTTGTCGCTGTTGAGCCTGACCGTGTTTCCGCTGATCGCCCGGCCGCTGCTGGAACCGGCCCTCGGCCTGGACATGGAAGAAGGCTTTTTTCCCCAGCTGGCGCAACACAATCGCAGGCTGTTTCACCATGGCGCCAACAGCACCGCACCCAAGGACGCGGACCAATGAAAAAGTCTGTTGTGCTCATCGCATTGATCCTGCTCGCAGCGGCACTGGCCGCGTGGTGGTGGATGGCGCGGGATCACCGCACGCAGCAGGACCACATCGTCCTCTACGGCAATGTCGACATCCGCCAAGTTCAATTGGCGTTCAAGACCAGCGAACGGGTCGCCCACATGTACGTCCGGGAAGGACAGCGGGTACAGCGCGGCGACCTCATGGCAGATTTGGAATCCGCGCGTGCCGAGCAGACGCTGAAGCGAGCCGAAGCGCAAATGGCCGCCAAGCAACAGCAGCTCGCCGAGCTCGAAGCAGGCAGCCGCGTCGAGGAGATCGAACGCTTAGAGGCGGAAATGCAGGCTTCCCAGGCGGAAGCCCGCAACGCCCAACTGAACGCCAACCGGCTTACCGACTTGGTGAAACGCAAACTCGCATCCCAGGAACAGGTCGACAACGCCCAGGCGGCCCTGGATGCCACCCGCGGCCGGGCGCGTGCCGCAGCGGCGGCTTTGAAGCTGGCTCAGGCCGGCCCGAGGCCGGAACAGATCGCCCAGGCCCGCGCGAACCTGCTTGCCGCGCAGGCCGATGTCGAACTGGCTCGGCAAACGGTCGCCGACAGCCGGCTCCTGGCGCCGGTGGACGGCATCATCCGCGACCGGATCGCCGAACCCGGCGACATGGCCGCCCCGGGCAAACCGGTCTACACCATCGCCCTCGCCGACCCGGTCTGGGTCCGCACCTATGTCCCCGAAACCGACCTCGGCAGGATGCATCCCGGCGACGCAGTTCAGGTGCAGACCGACAGTTTTCCGGACAAACGCTACGCGGCGTGGATCGGCTACATTTCCCCCACTGCCGAGTTCACCCCCAAGGCGGTGGAGACCACCGAGTTGCGCAGCGATCTGGTGTACCAGATGCGCGTATACGTATGTAACCCCGGCGACGAACTGCGACTGGGAATGCCGGCCACGGTCATGGTGCCGCGGACCGCACGCGCGAGCAGGAAAGCCGCGCCCAGTCCTTGCGCGCCGGGCTGACATGGGGGCCGGGGCCGCTACCGGACAACATGACGGGGCACCGCTGATCCTGCGTGGTATCGGCAAGTCGTTCCTGATCGGCAAACGACGGATCCAGGCCTTGCGCAATGTTGACATGAGCGCTGCAGGGGGCGTCATCACCGGCCTGATCGGCCCTGACGGCGCCGGCAAAACGACCTTGATGCGCTTGGCGGTCGGCGTGCTGCGGCCCGATCAGGGATCGGTCCGCACGCTGGGTTACGACACGGCGGTGCAGCATGCGCAGGTGCAGGCCAACGTCGGCTATATGCCGCAGCGCTTCGGACTCTACGAAGACCTGAGCGTGCAGGAAAATCTCACGCTATATGCCGATCTGCACGGCCTAGAGCCTGCAGAACGTAATCAGCGCTACGACGAACTGCTGCACATGACAGGTCTGGCGCCGTTCACCCGCCGCCTGGCCGGCCGCTTGTCCGGCGGCATGAAACAAAAACTCGGCCTGGCCTGCACCCTGCTGAGCCGGCCTCGGCTGTTACTGCTCGATGAACCCACGGTGGGCGTCGATCCGGTCTCGCGGCGCGAACTCTGGGCCATCGTGCAACGGCTGGTCGACGAACGGGGTACCAGCGTGCTGCTGAGCACCGCGTACCTGGACGAAGCCGAACGCTGCCACGACGTGGTGTTGCTGCATCAGGGCGAAGTGCTCGGCTGCGGCGCACCGGCAACGTTCAGCGCAGCACTGCAAGGCCGGACCTATCTCGCCAGCAGCCGAAGCCTCCACAAACGTACGTTGCAAGAGCGTCTGCTGGCAAGCCGCGGTGTCGTCGACGCTGTTGTGCAAGGCGAACAGATCCGGTTGGTATTGCAACCGGACTCGGCGCAAGCGCTGCGGCAGGGGCTGCCGGACATCGCATTGCAACCAGTACCACCCCGTTTCGAAGATGGATTCGTCAACAGGCTCCAGCAGCAGCGCGCGACATCCCCCAAGCACAAGGGCACCGAAGCCGCCGCCACTGGAACTCGATCATTACCGTCTGCGCCGGCCTCATCTGCGCACACTTCAAAACCGGTGGTGATTGCGGTCGACGGCCTGAGCCGCAAGTTCGGCGATTTCTACGCCGTGCGCAATCTCACCTTCGCCGTGCAACGCACTGAAATTTTCGGCCTGCTGGGCGCCAACGGCGCCGGCAAGACCACAACCTTTCGCATGTTGTGCGGCCTGCTGCCGCCGTCCGCAGGCAAGCTCACGGTCGCGGGCGTGGATCTGCGCCATGCGGCGGCGGCGGCGCGCGCCCGCATCGGTTACATGTCCCAGAAGTTCGCCTTGTATGGCGCGCTTAGCGTGGCCGAGAACCTGGACTTCTTCAGCAGCGCCTACGGCCTCAGCGGCGCGCGACGCAGTGCGCGGGTGCGCTGGGCGGAGGATGAATTCGCCCTCGGCAGCGTCCGCGACAGCCCCAGCGCTGATTTGTCCTTGGGCTTCAAGCAACGGCTGGCGCTCGCCTGCGCCTTGATGCATGAACCGGCCATTTTGTTTCTCGACGAACCCACATCAGGCGTCGATCCGCTGGCCCGAAGAGAATTCTGGCGGCGCATCAACGCGCTCGCCGATCACGGCGTGACCGTCCTGATCACCACCCACTTCATGGAAGAAGCGGAGTACTGCGATCGATTGGCGATCATGGCCAACGGCGAATTGCTCGCCTTGGATACGCCGGCCGCAATCAAATCGATGACCCGGGGTGAATCCCTACCGCAGCCCACCATGGAAGATGCGTTCATCGCGCTGCTGTCACGGGAGTCGAGCCCATGAGCCGGGTCCGCGGGCCGGGCGGCATGCGCTTGCGCGGTCTGGTGCGCAAGGAGTCTCTGCAGATCATGCGCGATCCCAGCAGTATCGCGATTGCGTTTCTGATGCCCATCGTGCTGCTGCTGATCTTCGGATATGGCGTGTCTCTGGACGCCAAACATGTTCCCGTCGCGCTGGTGATCGAACAGCCCAGCGCCGCGGCCAGTGAATTTGCAGCCGCATTCGGTGGTTCCGAATTTCTGCGCCCGCATCCTTTCGCTGATATGCACGCCGCGCGCCAGGCTTTGGCCAGCGGTACGGTAAAAGGCATCGTCCGGTTACGGGCGGACTTCGCCCGCAATCTGGTCAACGGCGCAGGCGCTGCTGTCCAGGTCATTGTCAACGGCGTCGACGCCAATACCGCACGCATCGTCCAGGGCTACGTGCAGGGCGTTTGGGGAAACTGGCTTGCGCTACGCGCGCAATCCGCAGGCTTGGATGCGCAGGCGGCAGTGACGCTACAACCGCGGATCTGGTTCAACAGCGAACTGCGTAGCCGCAATTATTTGGTTCCCGGTTTGATTGCGGTGATCATGACGCTCATCGGCGCGCTGCTGACTGCGATGATCATGGCGCGGGAATGGGAGCGGGGCACCATGGAGGCGCTGCTGGTAACGCCCGTGACCATGCGTGAGATATTGCTCGGCAAGTTGCTGCCCTATTTTGTGCTCGGCATGGGTGGCATGGCGTTATCGGTCGCCATGGCGCTGTGGCTGTTCCAGGTGCCCCTGCGCGGCTCGGTGTGGGTGCTGTTTGCCGCGTCGGCTCTATTTTTGCTCGCCGCACTGGGCATGGGGTTGGTGATCTCAATCGCCGCCAAGAACCAGTTCGTCGCCGGCCAAGCGGCGCTGGTGGCGACATTTCTGCCGGCGTTCATCCTGTCCGGATTCATTTTCGACATTGCCAGCATGCCTTGGCCGATTCAGGTCATTACCCATCTCATTGCAGCCCGTTATTTCGTCGCTGTGCTGCAAAGCGTGTTCCTGGCCGGCAATGTGTGGCAAGTGCTCGTGCCCAATATGGGCGCATTGGCGGTCATGGCGATCCTGTTCCTCGGCCTCGCGCGGCGTATGGCCCGCAAACGCCTGGAGTGACGTGCATGCTGAAGCGCATTTTCGCATTGGTACGCAAGGAACTGCTGGCGATCTTCAAGGATCCGAAAAGCCGTTTCGTGGTGCTCGGCCCGCCTCTAATCCAGCTGGTGATTTTCGGTTATGCCGCCAGCTACGATCTCAACAACGTACCGTTCGCACTCTACAACGAAGACCCCGGCAGTGCGTCCCGGGAACTGGCGGCACAGTTCGTGGGCTCCCCCAGTCTGAAGCTGGTGCGACGCATCGATCACCACCAACAGATTCGCGAGCTGATCGACAGCCGCGAGGTTCTGTTGGTCATCCACATCGGGTCCCATTTCAGTCGCGAACTGGCTGGCGGCGGTCCGGCTCCACTGCAAGTCATCATCGACGGGCGCAATTCCAACAGCGCCATGATCGCCTTGAACTACGTGCGTGACGTGAGCCGTGCATTTGAAGACCAGTGGCGGGCGCGCGAGCACGGCGAGCCGCTGCCGGCGCATTTGGTGGTTCGCGCCTGGTTCAATCCGAACCTGGAAAGTCAGTGGTTCATTGTGCCCGGCATTATCGGCCTGCTGACGCTGGTTGTGACCATGGTGGTGACAGCCATGTCGGTGGCACGGGAACGTGAGCAAGGTACTTTCGACCAGCTGCTGGTCACACCGTTGCGTCCGCTGGAGATCCTGGTCGGCAAAGCACTGCCCGGTTTTCTGATCGGATTCGCCGAAGCCAGCTTGATCATAGCGCTGGCCGTGTTCTGGTTTCAGGTGCCGCTATTGGGGAGCATTGGGACGTTATACGTGGGACTGGCCTTGTTCCTGCTGTCGGCCATCGGCGTCGGCCTGGTGATTTCGTCACTGGCTGTCACCCAGCAGCAAGCGTTGCTGGGGGCGTTCCTGTTTCTGGTTCCGGCGATCATACTTTCGGGTTTCGCGACACCGATTTCCAACATGCCGGAAATCGTTCAGCGATTGACGCTGCTCGATCCCCTGCGCTATTTCATGGTGGTGTTGCGCGGCGTGTTCCTGGAAGGTGCCTCGTTGCCCCTGCTTACCCACCAGTTGTGGCCCATGGGTGTCATCGGCGTAATCTGCTTGGGCGCCGCGACATGGTTGTTTCGGCATCGAATGGCCTGAACTGCCGATTCCGCTGCAAGCGTTCGCCGGTCGATTGACTATGCTTGGCGCAATGATTCGGCAAGGAGGGCAGCATGGAACATGTATACAAAATGGTGGAGATCGTGGGCTCCTCTGTCACCAGCACCGACGAGGCGATCCGCAATGCCATCGAACGCGCGGCAAAATCCATCCGCCATATGGATTGGTTCGAAGTCTTGGAAACGAGAGGGCATATCAACGACGGCAAAGTCGCTCACTACCAGGTGAAGCTGAAAATCGGCTTCCGGCTGGAAAATTGAGCTCGTGATGCGCGCGGTATCAATGACGTCGGTCTGGATCTCTGTGCTCACATTGACTCTGGCGCTCGGCGCAGCACCGACCTCAGCCATGGACCAGAACAATGAATTCCGCGCCATCGGGATCGGCGCTCAACCCTGCAGCGATTACCTCCAGGCCCGCCAAGGCGGAGGTCCAAAAGGCGCAGCCGCTTATGGCGTGTGGATGACCGGGTTTATCACCGCCAACAATCTCACCCGCCGCCAAACCTACGACCTATTGGGCGACACCACACCCGAGCACGCCATGGAAGTGCTCGACAGTTATTGCGGAGACCATCCGGAACATCCGTTCGTGTTCGCAGTGATGCAACTCGTTTCGAAGGAATTGGTACCGCAACGTGTGCAAAAGAAGCCGGAATCGGCGCCAGCGCCCATTCCGATCCCGTCTCCGGATCATTGAGGTTCAGCGGCGGCGCCGTCCGCGCACGCACCAGGCGAGCAGACCGGCCAATGAAGCCGCCCCATACGGGCGGCTCTGGCAGCGAGTGCGCGACCCGCCCTTCGATGGTCGTTGGCCTCGATCCCGCCGAGACGGTTTCCGTAACCGTGGTCGTTGCCCCCCCGGCGGCCAGCGTGTGGTGACAAATCCGGATCGCGCGCCGCGCACTCCCCCGCGGCAGCAGCGCGCGATCCGGTACTGCAGTCACGCGACATCGATACTACTGGCCCCCCCGGGGAACGAAAATACGACATTGGTCATATCGACGAACCGCGCCGCGACGTTAGCTGGCGTGGCTAGGGCGAGCTGACCGGCTATTATGTCTCGTACTGCATTTCAGATTGGCAGAAGCCCGCCGAATCATAAGGATATGGGCGGCACCGCTGCCAACATCAAGGTAACGAGTAGATGAGCGCCAGAATCAAACGGTTCGAACAAAGTTCCCACCTGTACAGCACCAACGCCCCCTATCTGGAAGACCTGTATCAACGTTACTTGGCAGCACCCGATTCGGTCCCCGCTCATTGGCGCGAACAGTTCGACCAACTGCACAGCCGAGCCCCCATACAAGCACCCCGTGCGCCTCTGGCCGAGCATCCATCGCCGCCGGCGTCGCCCAGCCGACGCCCGGCACGGGAAACCAGCGGCGCCGTGGCGGGCGCGCTGCGCGCAGATGCGGCCGAAAAGCAAAGCGCGGTTTTGCGTCTGATCAATGCGTACCGCGTGCGGGGCCATCAGCAGGCGGACATGGACCCCCTGGGTCTGCAGCCACTACCTCACGTGCCCGACCTGGAACCGGAATTCCAAGGTTTGTTGGAAACCGATATGGACACCGTTTTCAACACGGGTTCCCTGGTCGGTCCGGAGCAGGCAACGCTGCGGGAGATCATCGCCCGCTTGCGACGCATCTATTGCGGCACCATCGGCGCGGAATATATGCACATCACCGACACCGCCCAAAAACGCTGGATCCAACAACGCCTGGAAGGCAACGACCAGCAGCCGCGGTTCGAACCTGCCGAACAGCGCCACATCATCGAACGGGTGACCGCCGCCGAAGGACTGGAGCGCTACCTCCATACCCGCTACGTGGGGCAAAAGCGCTTTTCGCTCGAGGGTGGAGAGAGTCTGATTCCGCTGCTCGACGATCTGATCCAACGCGCCGGCGATCAGGGCATCCGCGAAATGGTGTTGGGCATGGCCCATCGCGGCCGGCTCAACGTCCTGGTCAACATCATGGGCAAGGCGCCGAGCGAGCTGTTCGACGAATTCGAGGGCCGCAGCAAAGCGCCCGGCGAACGCTCAGGCGACGTCAAATATCACATGGGCTTTTCCGCCGACGCCGCCACTCCAGGCGGCGTGGTGCATCTGGCCCTTGCTTTCAACCCCTCCCACCTGGAAATCATCGGCCCAGTGGTCGAAGGTTCTGTACGTGCGCGCCAACAACGCCTGGACGATCACACCGGTGGCAAGGTGCTGGCGGTGCTGATGCACGGCGACGCCGCCTTCGCCGGTCAGGGCGTCGTCATGGAAAATTTCAACATGTCGCAGGCGCGGGGCTTCGGCACCGGCGGCACGGTGCATGTGGTGATCAACAATCTGATCGGCTTCACCACCAGCAACCCGCTCGACACCCGCTCCACCGTGTACTGCACCGACGTAGCGAAAATGGTGCAAGCACCGATTTTTCACGTCAATGGCGAAGATCCCGAAGCGGTGGTATTCGTCACCCGCATGGCGTTGGACTATCGCATGACTTTCAAGCGCGACGTGGTCATCGACCTGGTGTGTTACCGGCGCCATGGCCACAACGAGGCAGATGAGCCCGCCGTAACGCAGCCCATGATGTATCACAAGATTCGCGCCCGGGAGACGGTGCGCGAACTCTATGCGCGCCAACTCGTGGAAACCGAGGTGATCGGTCCGGAAGCACCGGAACAAATGCAGGAGCAATATCGCGACAGTCTGGACCAGGGCAACATCGTGGCGCTGCACATCGCCACCGATGTGCATCATACCCACGCCGTGAACTGGACACCGTTTCTCGGCAGCAAGTGGACAGACAAGGCCGACACCGCGTTGCCCATGGCACAATTGCAAGAGCTGGCCGAACGCCTGCTGAGCGTACCGGCAGGCATGGAGTTGCACCCACGGGTCGCCAATATTCTCGCCGACCGCCGCAAAATGGCTGCCGGCGCACTGCCCTTCGACTGGGGTTTCGCCGAAACCATGGCATACGCCGGGCTGCTGGAAGACGGCTACCAGATCCGCCTGTCCGGCCAGGACAGCGGCCGCGGCACGTTCTTTCACCGGCACGCGGTATTGTTCAACCAGCGCGATGGCAGCGGTTGGGTGCCGCTCCAGCATCTGGGCACGGAGCAGGCAAAATTCATCGTAATCGATTCTCTGCTTTCCGAAGAGGCGGTAATGGCGTTCGAATATGGCTACGCCACAGCCGAACCGAACGGCCTGGTCATCTGGGAAGCGCAATTCGGCGACTTCGCCAACGGCGCGCAGGTTGTGATCGACCAGTTCATCAGCTCCGGTGAAGCCAAATGGGGGCGCATGTGCGGCATCGTATTGTTCCTGCCGCACGGCTACGAGGGACAAGGCCCCGAGCACTCCTCTGCGCGGTTGGAGCGCTACCTGCAACTGTGTGCCGAATTCAATATCCAAGTCTGTGTGCCGAGCACACCGGCGCAGATGTTTCACATGCTGCGCCGGCAGATGCTGCGCCCGTATCGTAAGCCGCTGATCGTCATGACGCCGAAAAGCCTGTTGCGTCACCGCCTCTCGGTATCGAAGCTCGAGGACATCACCGAAGGCCGTTTCCGCACGGTGATCGGTGAAATCGACGAGCTCAAAGCCGACGACATCGGCCGGGTGGTATTGTGCTCCGGCAAGGTGTATTACGATCTGCTGCAAGCGCGCCGCGATCGCGAACGGGGCGACGTGGCGATCATTCGCATCGAACAGCTGTACCCGTTCCCACGGGAAGCGTTGAAGAAAGAACTTGCCCGCTACCGCTATGCCGATACCCTTGTCTGGTGCCAGGAAGAACCGCAGAATCAGGGCGCCTGGTATCATAGTCAGCATCACTTCCGCGCTTGCATGGGTGCAGGGCAGGAATTGATTTATGCCGGCCGCAAACCATCGGCGTCGCCAGCCGCCGGCCATTTCGACCTGCATATCGAACAACAACGCGCCCTCGTCGAGGAGGCACTTGGTGAGTCAGACGACCGAAAGCCGTAAATCAGAGCAGGATAAGATCGAGATTCGGGTCCCGAAATTGCCGGAATCCGTTGCCGATGCAACGCTCGTCACCTGGCACAAGAAACCCGGCGAAACCGTGCGCCGCGATGAGAACCTGGTGGATATCGAAACCGACAAAGTGGTATTCGAAGTTCCTGCCCCCGGTTCCGGCGTGCTGCAGGAGATCTTCAAGGACGATGGCGCGACCGTGGTCGGCGACGAAGTCATCGCCATGCTGGTTGGCGGTGCAACCACCACCGGCACCCCCGACGGCGTCAAGCCAGCGGCCGCCAAGGCGATGGAACCCGCGCCTGCTGCGCCCGCGTCTGCCGCCACACCGAGCACCCATGCCGATGCGCTCAGCCCAGCCGTGCGTCGCCTGGTCAATGAGCATGGCCTGTCCCCTGAGCAGATTCCGGCCACCGGCAAGAACGGGCGTCTAACCAAGGCCGACGTGCTCAACTTTCTGCAGCAACCCGCGGAGGAATCCGCGGCTCCGTCGACTCCCGCGGCGCATGCTCCGGCACCGCCGCGTCCGCGCGCGGTGCCTGCAACGCCCACCCCGCAAATGGACGTCGAACCCGGTGTGCGCCGGGTGCCCATGAGTCGTCTACGTCAGCGAATCGCCGAGCGCATGGTGGAAGCGCAACAGACCGCGGCGATCCTCACCACATTCAACGAAGTGAACATGCAGGCCGTGATGGATCTGCGCCGCAAGTACAAAGATGTGTTCGAAAAACAGCATGGGGTCAAACTCGGCTTCATGTCGTTTTTCATCAAGGCGTGCGTCGAAGCGCTACGGAAGTTTCCGGTCGTGAATGCTTCGACCGAAGAAGGCGATGTGCTGTACCACGACTACTTCGACATCAGTCTCGCGGTTTCCACCCCGCGCGGCTTGGTCGTGCCGGTTCTGCGGGATGCGGATCAACTCGGTTTCGCGGAAATCGAGGCGGCCGTGGTGGACTTTGCGCAACGCGCCCGCGCCAGCGAACTCACCATCGAGGAGCTCACCGGCGGCACGTTCACCATCACCAATGGCGGAGTGTTCGGGTCGCTGCTGTCCACGCCGATTCTCAATCCTCCACAAAGCGCGATCCTCGGCATGCACAAGATTCAGGAGCGCGCCGTGGTCGAAAACGGCGAAATCGTCGCCCGGCCGATGATGTATCTGGCGCTGTCCTACGATCACCGCATCATCGACGGACGCGAAGCCGTCCAGTTCCTGGTCACCGTCAAGGACCTTCTCGAAGCACCGACACGCCTGCTATTGCAGGTTTGACGCGACGACCACGGCTTCGCTACGCGAGCCGCAGCAGCGTGCAATAGCACTGCAAACCACAAGGACAGACCGATATGGCCAGATCCTATGACGTCATCGTGATTGGCGCCGGCCCCGCCGGCTACGTAGCGGCGATTCGCTGCGCACAACTGGGTCTCAACACCGCCTGCATCGACGCCTGGCGCAACGAGGACGGGAATGCCGCGCTGGGCGGTACCTGCCTCAATGCCGGTTGCATACCCTCCAAGGCGCTGCTGCAATCGTCCGAGCTCTATCATCTCGCCAGCGACAGTTTCGCCGAGCACGGCATCCGCACGCAGTCGCTGGAAGTCGACGTCGCGCAAATGCAAAAGCGCAAACGCCGGGTGGTGTCGCAATTGACAGCAGGCATCGCCGGTTTGTTCAAAGCCAACCGCATCGCCTGGCTGCAGGGCCATGGCCGTCTCCTGGCGGAACGAAAAGTGGAATTCGTCCCACACGACAAACCGGATCACCGCGAAGAACTCGATGCCGGCAACGTTATACTCGCCAGCGGCTCGTATCCTATCGACATCGAAGCAGCCCCCTTGGACGGCGATCGGATCGTCGATTCGAGCGGCGCATTGGCGTTCGATGACGTTCCAAAGCGGGTCGGTATCATCGGCGCGGGCGTGATCGGCCTGGAGTTGGGCAGCGTCTGGCGCCGCCTGGGTGCGGAAGTGGTATTGCTGGAAGCCCAGGATCAGTTCCTGCCCATGGCCGACCATCAGATCGCCCACGAGGCATTCAAACATTTCGGCAACCAGGGCCTCGAGATCCGGCTCGGGGCGCGGGTGGTTTCCAGCCGCACCACGAAAAAGCAGGTCACTGTGCAGTACCAGCACGTCGAAGAATCCCGCGAACTCAAAGTCGATCGCCTGGTGGTGGCAGTGGGCCGCAAACCGCTGACCGAGGGCTTGTACGCGCCGGAGTCGGGCTTGGTGCTGGACGAGCGCGGCTTCATCGACGTCGATGAATACTGTTCCACCAATCTGCCGGGCGTTTGGGCGGTGGGCGACGTGGTGCGCGGACCGATGCTTGCCCACAAAGGTTCCGAGGAAGGCATGGCGGTGGCCGAAACCATCGCCAGCGGCCACGAGACCGCCATCAATCGCGACACCATTCCTTCGGTGATCTATACGCTGCCGGAAGTCGCCTGGGTAGGTCGCACCGAACAGGAACTGCACACCGCCGGGCAATCGGTTCGGGTCGGAACGTTTCCTTTTGCGGCCTCGGGCCGCGCCCGGGCGATGGAGATGCATGACGGGTTGGTAAAAATGATCGCCGACGCCGACACCGACCGCATCCTCGGTGTGCACATCATCGGTCCTGCGGCATCGGAATTGATCAGCGAAGCGGTGGTGGCGATGGAGTTCGCGGCGAGCAGCGAGGATCTGGCCCGCACTATTCACGCCCACCCGACGTTGTCGGAAGCAGTGCACGAAGCGGCACTCGCCGTCGATGGCCGCGCCATCCATGTCGCCGGCAAAATGGCTGCTCGCAAACGTTGACGGATATCAACACGGCGCGGCTCAGCCGGGCCGGTGGTGGTCGGTAGAGTCGGTCGCATCGTGCCGAAACATGCCCTTCATCGGCCCGAGAATCCGCAAAGTCAGAAAATTCATCACACTCAACGCGATTGCGATTTCGTAGTTATGCCAAGCCACCGCCAGTCCGATGGCGCCCGTGTTCCACAGACTGGCTGCGGTCGCGGTGCCCGAGACATTGGCGCCGGTTTTCAATATCGCCCCGCCGCCGATGAAACCAATGCCGGTAATGATGCCGTACATCACGCGACCGTAGGGATCGTCCCCGTGCAGAACATCGATGCCGGTGAGCATGAATCCGCACGACGCCATGGCGACCAGCGGAAATGTCCGCAGTCCCGCACTGCGCGCCGAACGCTCGCGATCCCAGCCAATGGGTAGCGCCAACGCATAAGCGATCGCAAGTTGCGCCAGATGCGCACCCATGCGCGCAATATCGAAGTCGGTCCAATTCATAACGACACGGTGCCTAATCGACTGTTTTCCATCATAGCCACGCGCGCGCTGCCCGCCAGCGCTGCATCCCAGAAGTCAGTCCGACGTGGTTGCGGTTGGCCGCCGGGGGTCGCGGATCCATGCGCTCCAGGAGCCGACATACAAGCGTGACGCGGGCAAGCCCGCAACGGCCATCGCCAATTGGTTGTGGCAAGCCGTTACGCCGGAACCGCACATATGCACCACCGGTGCGCTGGAGCCTGCCAGCAGCCGGGTGAATTCGTGTCGCAGCTGCGCCGCCGGGCGCATCCGTCCGGTTCGGTCGAGATTATCGAGGCAGGGTCGATTCAACGCGCCCGGTACGTGTCCTGCCACCGGATCGATGGGTTCGTGCTCGCCCCGAAAGCGTGCCTTGCTACGCGCGTCGACCAGCGTGATGGCGTCACTCTCGAGAAGCTGGGTGAGCGCATCCGTGGTCAACCAGGCGCGCGCGTCGGGGCGCGGCTCGAAACGTCGCCGCTGCGGTGTCGGGAGGGCGCTACTGGTTTCACGTTGCTCAACACACCAGCGCGACCAACCGCCGTCCAACACCGCCACGGCTTCGTGACCAAGCCAGCGCAACAACCACCACAGGCGTGCTGCGATGGTCCCGCCGGCATCATCATAGGCGACCACCTGGACTCCTTCGTCAATTCCCCACTTGCCCAGACGCCGGGCCAATACAGCGGAATCGGGCAACGGATGCCGGCCGCTGGTGTCGGTGCGGGGACCGGCCAGATCCCGATCCAGATCCACATATCGCGCGCCCGGGATATGGCCCGCGTCGTACGCCCTTCGTCCGGCGGTGGAATCGGTCAGGCTGAACCGGCAATCGCACACTACCCAATCCGGGTTTCCCACGTGGACGGCAAGATCGTCGCTGCCGATGATAGTGGTCCAAGCCATGGGTTCGCTCCCTCGGCAGATTATGCAAACGCGATGGCGCCTGGTGCTTGCGCTAGCGCAGCGGAGGCCTAGACTAGTCCGCTTTGTCCGGGCGGGCTTCTGACCCATGCGTCGATATCGGTTTCTTTGGTTGATTTTAGCGGTCTACGGCGTTTACATGCTGTGGCCCCAGGTACGCTCCGCATTGGGCATGGCGCCCCGGGTCGGCAGCGTAGTTCCCGCCTTCGCGGTCGAAGACCTCAGCGGCAAGAGCTTCGAAAGCCGGCAATTGGATGGCAAAGTGGTTCTGGTGAATTTCTGGGCCACCTGGTGTCCGCCTTGCCGCACCGAAATGCCGGGCTTCGAACAAGTATATCGGGACTTCCATGACCAGGGATTCGAGATTTTGGCCATAGCCGCGGACGATACGAGCCCGGATCGAATTGCACAGTTTGCCGCCGAGCTGCAGCTCACGTTCCCCGTGATCGCCAACCAGAGTCGCACTGCGCGTGCTTTTGGCGGCGTGGCTGCGGTGCCCACGTCATTTCTGATCGACCGTGGCGGGCGCATCCACAGTAAAGTGATCGGCGCGTTCGAACAGACCCGGTTGCGCACCGCGGTCGAACAATTGTTGCGCGAGCCGACCACCGCGCCCAGCGCGGCACAATGAATTCATCACTGTACGAGAGGATTGCAATGATTAGCCTACGATTGCTCGGCCCTTTGGTAATGGCCGCATGTTTAAGTGCGACGACAGCCTTCGCTGCCGAGCAGCCGCTGCCGCCAGCGCTCAAAGGGCTGCAGCAACAAGGCGTGAAAGTGGTCAAGCAATTCGACGCCCCCGGCGGGCTGCGCGGATTTATCGTCACTGCCAATGGCCAGGCCCACGCGGTATACGTCACCGCGGACGGACAACATTTGCTGCTCGGCGTACTGCTCGACGCCGACGGGCACAATCTGACTGAAGACCATCTCGACAAGTACGCCCCCAAGCCGGATCTCTCCCAGGCATGGCAAGCGCTGCAGGACGCGCGCTGGGTCGCGGAAGGACCCAAGGATCCGAAACGGATCGTGTACGTGATGGCCGACCCTCACTGCCCCTATTGCCACGCATTCTGGCTTGCCAGCCAACCCTACGAAAAAGTAGGGCTACAGGTGCGCTGGATCTGGGTCTCGTATCTGCGACCCGACGGCTCGGCCAAAGCCGCGGCAATACTGGAAGCCAAGGATCCAGTAGCAGCTATGGAGCGGCATGAACGCCAGTTTCAGCAGGGCGGTATCGAAGCGGCGCAGAATCCCAAGCCTGAAACGCTGGCTGCGATCCGTGCCAACACCGAACTGATGCAGACACTGAACGTCAACGGTACACCTGCGGTCTTTTTCAAAGACGGCGAGGGCAAGGTGCAGATGATTCAGGGCATGCCCAAACTGCGAGTATTGCCGCAAATCTTCCGTCTGCCCGAACAAAAAGTCGACGACCCGGCACTAGCGCGTTTTCGCTGATAGCGGGTCGCACTGCTTCGCAGCGCATTGATCGGCTTCGGAGCCAGAGCGTTCGCCCCACCGCCAGAGGATTCCGCCGGCGCACTCCGAAAGCCCGGCGCGCAGGCCGGCGACGATGCCGCTACGCGGCAATGCCACACGCAGGATCGCTGCAGTTGCGCCGGCGATCATCAGAACGCGGCGACAGCGCCGTCGCTGCGCGGGTCCGCGGCCCCTGCCAACACCCCGCGCCGATCCCGCGCGAGGATTCCCGCGTGCCCCATCATCTCATCGTATGCTGCCACCAGTTCCACTGCATGGCCGCGCTCGGCCAAGGCGCCCACCAACCGCGGGTCGAAGCGCGCCTCGAGTTTCAGCGTATCCGCAGCTTCGCCCCAGGTTCTGCCAAGCACCCAGCGCGGCGCGTCGACCGCGGCCTGCAGCGGCATATCGAATGCCAGGTGCCGGGTCAAAATCGCCGCCTGGGTTTGCGGCTGGCCATCGCCTCCCATGGTGCCGAACACCAGGGTGCGGCCGTCGCGCAAGCGCGCCAGAGACGGGCAAAGGGTATGGAGAGGTTTGCGCTTTGCAGCCAGGGCGTGCCGATGCCTCGGATCGAGATTGAAACTGGCGCCGCGGTTTTGCCAGCAAATCCCGGTATCGTTCAACACCACGCCGCTGCCAAACTCGTGATAGATACTTTGAATGCAACTGACCGCACGGCCATTGCCATCGATCACTCCGAACCAGGTGGTATCTCCGCCTGCCGCCGCGGCCGGCCAAGGGCTCGCCCGCGACCGGTCGATGTGTCCGACGCGCCGGTCGAGTGAGTCCGGGCTCAACAGTGTGTGCAGATCGATCGGGTCCATATATGCCGGATCGCAGATCAGCTCATCGCGGGTTCGAAATGCCGATTTGGTTGCTTCCACCAGGAAATGCACCCACGCGGCGTCCGCTTCGGCGAGCTTCGACCCGGCGCGGTCGAACAGTCCGAGGATCAACAGCGTCGCCAGACCCTGGGAAGGCGGCGCTGTCGTGTACACCGTGCCCGGCGGCAAACGCCCGCTGAGGTGCAGTTGCAGCGGTGCGCCCACCGTCGCCCGGTGGTCGCGCAGGTCCTCGATCCGAAGCGGGCTGCCCAACTCCGTCAACTTCGCGGCCAGTGCAGCCGCCAGCCCGCCACGATAAAAATCGTCGAACCCCGCCGCCGCCAGCCGCTCCAAAGTCGAAGCCAACGCCGGCTGATACTGTGTCGCACCGGCATTGGCGTCACCATACGCGCCCTTGAAACCGGGCTGCGCCATGAGTTCATCGCGTTTGCTTTGCGCGCTGCGCGCCTGGCTGGCGCTGACCGGACAACCGCCGCGTGCAAAATGGACGGCATCGGCCAGCAGCCGGGCGCGCGACAGTCGTCCCCTCCAGTGGCGGCGACTGTGTTCGAACGCCGCCTGCCAACCCGATACGGTGCCGGCGACCGTATTCGCAGCCCAAGGGCCGCGGTGTGGCATCTGCGAAAACGCGCTGCGGTAGGCAGCGGGATCGACCCCGGCGCCGCTGCGGCCGCTGGCATCCACCGCCGTCACCGGACCGCCGGCCCCTGCCAGTAACCAGAAGCTGTCGCCGCCCAGCCCGGTCATATGCGGATACAACACCGCCAACGCGGCCGCCATGGCGATCGCGGCCTCGGCGGCGTTACCACCGTCGCGCAACACGGACAAGCCGGTTTCGGCGGCCAGGCCATGGGGAGCCACCGTCATTCCAGCCTTTGCGTCGGTTGTATACGGCACGATTCGCGATCCTCTTCGACGATGGGCGGTCATAACCCCAGCCTAGCCCTTCGACGCTATCCGCCGCCAGGAACTCGCAGCGAACGCCGGACGCCATGGTTGGTGTCTGACAATGATGGTGTCGGTACCTTAGAATATGCTTTCCTGGTGCTGAGGGCCGACCGTGAAGCTGACTGTCAACGAATTTCGAAACTGGGAACACAAGTCCATTACGCTGCTGGGCATGTCCGGAGTCGGTAAAACCCGGCTCGCCAACCTGCTGCGGCGGCGCGACTGGTTCCACTTTTCCGGCGACTATCGCATCGGCACGCGTTATCTCGACGAGGCGATCCTCGACAACATCAAACAGAAGGCGATGCAAGTGCCGTTTCTGCGCGATTTGCTGCGCAACGATTCCATCTACATCGTCAACAACATCAATGTCGACAACCTGCAGCCGGTTTCGAGTTTCCTGGGCAAACTAGGCGACCCCGAACAGGGCGGTCTGGGACTGAGCGAATTCAAGCGCCGCCAGGAATTGCACCGTCATGCCGAGATCCTCACCATGAAGGATATTCCGGAATTCATTCGCAAAGCCCAGGAGATCTACGGCTATAAGCATTTTGTCAACGACGCCGGCGGCAGCGTCTGCGAGCTGGATGACGACGAAGCCGTCGAAACCCTGGCGCGGCACACCGTGATCCTCTATATCCAAGCCACGGAACGGGATGAGCAGGAATTGATTCGGCGCGCCGAACACGATCCCAAGCCGCTGTACTATCGCGAGGCGTTCCTCGACGAACAACTCGCCGCCTATATGCATGAGTACGATTTGAACTACGTCGCGATGATCGATCCGGACCAATTCGTGCGCTGGGTGTTCCCACGGCTGTTCTATTCCCGGATTCCACGCTATCAAGCGATCGCGGATCGTTTTGGGTACACCGTCACCACGGACGAGTTGTCGCAGGTCCAGAATGAGGCGGACTTTCTCGCGTTGGTCGAGAAATCGCTCGAACGCCAAGCGTAACCGCCGCGAGGTTGATCGCTATGCCTTTGGTCGCAAATTCAGCATTACCCGCCTTCCAACGCCTCAAGCAGGAAGGAGAAAACATCGTTTCCAGCGACGACGCGGTGCATCAGGATATTCGCGAACTCCACATCGGTTTGCTCAACATGATGCCCGATGCCGCGCTCGCCGCCACCGAACGCCAATTTTTTCGTCTGGTAGGCGAGAGCAATCAGATCGCGCAATTTTATATGCATCCATTCACGCTCAAGGAATTGCCCCGCGGAGCGGACGCCGCAGCGCACGTGGAGCGGTTCTACGACACATTCGAGAATCTGCAACATGACGGCCTCGATGCGCTCATTATCACCGGCGCCAACGTGATCGGACCCGAGCTTGCCGAACAGCCGTTTTGGGAGCCGCTGATCGAAGTCATCGATTGGGCCTGGGAGAACGTTACCTCGACCCTTTGTTCATGCCTGGCGACGCACGCGGTAATGCAATTCCGCTACGGGCAGAAACGCGGGCATTTGGGATTCAAACGCTGGGGTGTGTTTCCCCATCGGGTACTGCACCGCAAACATCCGCTGGTGGCGGGGGTCAACACGCGCTTCGACGTACCCCATTCGCGCTTCAACGATGTCAGCCGGGCACAATTCGAATCCGTTGGATTGCATGTTCTGGTCGAAAGCGATCCTGCGGGTGTGCATCTGGCGGTCAGCGAAGACGGCTTGCGTATCGTGTTTTTTCAGGGCCATCCCGAATACGACACCATCAGCCTGCTGAAGGAATACAAACGCGAATTGCTGCGCTTCAGTGGCGGCGAGCGCGAAGACTATCCGCCGTTTCCGGATCACTACTTTTCGTTGCGCATGCAGGCGGTTTTGGACGAATACGGGGAACGGGTGCTGTCGGCATTGCATCGAAACCAACCCATACCCGAAATGCCAGAGGCGTTGGTCGCTTCGCAGTTGGACAACACTTGGCATGACACCGCCGAAGCGGTTATCAACAACTGGATCGGGCGGGTATACCAGGTCACCAACCATGACCGGCGGCGGCCGTTCAAAGACGGCGTGGACCCTTCCAATCCGCTTGGTTGGCGACCCGACGAATCGATCTGATGCGGCTGCGAAGCGCCTCGGCGCCAACTGCTCGCGGTTTCTGGGCTACGCGTTCGCGCTGTTCCTGCGCGGTCTCGATTCATGTATGCGCTTCCAGCGCCATTCTCCGTGACGGAGGTTCTGCCGCGGTGCGTCAAATCGCGCACCGTGGGGCCCTTCACCCAGGGCCGCTCAGCGTAATGCCCCGAAATCACGGCCCCCGCTTGGCCGTGAACCAAGATGCTACTGTTTTCAATGTATTTTTTCGCATTGGCACGACTACTGCATTCAGGTAGGCCATCGGCCACGGATCGGCTGGCAGGGAACGCAAAGACGTGTTCAGAGTGGACCGCCAAGGAGCGGCGGCCACACGACCGCAAAGGACTGAGGTCGCGACACGTCCGCCAGGACGGCGTAGGAATGGCGCAGGATGCGCCCGAATTTCCTCGACAGGGACGGGACAGGGCGACGAGCAAGGAAGATGCCGCATGGATGCGCGGTCATGGATGACCGGCGGGATCGCTGCACAGCACCCGCAGCACGCCGCAGGAAGCAGCAGTCGCCCCCCGAGGAAGACCATGGATCGGTCGCGCAGGGATGCCACAAGGAATCGAGCGACCCAAGGACGGGGCTTATTATTCGCGTATACGCTGCGCCAGGCGGCTCAGGCCGCCTCGCATAGCGCTGCGTGACACCGCAACACGGGCTACGGTTCAGCGATCCAACGGCAAATCGACATTGCTCAACGTGCGCTCGTAGTCTGACTGATCGCGGATGATGCGCTTGATCGGATACGGCACGCGGCGCACGCGTGTCGGCACTGCGAAGACATGGTCGAGTTGCGCCATTTCCGGATACAACATCAAGTCGAACAATTCTATTTCGTAATTCCCGTTGAGAAATGCGTCGCATAACCGCTGGCCGTTGCCCGACGCGGTCATCGACTTCGGGCTCTTACCGGCGATGTATATCGCAAACCGCCAGTGCGGAGCTTTCGCGCGGGTCTGCCCACCGCGGCTGGATCCGCGCTTGCATCGGGATCCGACTGCGAAGCTGACCGCGAGCTCATTTCGACGTCCTCGCGCGTACGCTGGTTTCAACATGATGCGATTCCTGTTCATCGCTGCGGTGGCGCGCGCTCGCGCGCTGTGCCGATGCCCATTCCCCCTTCACGAGAGAGAAATGGGGCAAGAAGCCCGACGCAACTCGCCGCAAAACCCGAGAACGCGCGTGAAGCGCGATTCAATAACGGATTAACAGACACTTAGCGTTCTGGCACGGTCACTGCATTGGCCTGGCGGAGTGACCGGCCGGGTGCCGACAGACTGCTTTGATCAACAAGGAGGTATCGATATGCATACGAAAACCCTGAGCGCCGCGATGATTACGCTCACGGCTTGCGGAGTAGCAGCGGCCGGCGCCATCCGCACCGATGTGGACGCCGGCGCCACGCGGCAATCTCCCGGCTTTGTGCAGCTCGACGCCGACGGCGACGGATCGCTCGGCAAGAGTGAAATCAATGCCGATCCGCTACTCCGAACCCACTGGAATCAGTTGGACGAGAACCAAGACGGCGTGGTGAGCCACTCCGAATTTTCAGCGTTCGAGGCCGACAGCGTGGAAGAGCGCGCCGAAGGACGCGATTGATGTTCCGCTTTGCGGGATGAGGTCGTTACGCCCACTTTTTGCGCGGCGCCATTTTATATTTACGATTCGGTAGTTCGGTCAGACCCTAGGCAGCCACCGTGCGTCTGGTTGTCTCGCCCGTATTGCCGAATCCGACCGACATGCGGTCGTGCAAAAATTGCCGCAGCTGGTCGCAATTCCGTTTCCGCAACCAATCGTATAAAGCGCGGCGCGCGTGACGCGCCCCTTCCGATTCCACTTGCAGAACCAGCGCGGCCAATTGTTCGTCGATCTCACGCGCAGTTTCCCTGCCCTGCTCGTAGGCCGCCAGCATTTCGTACAATACCTGGGACGTTGCGGCATCGTTCGTCGCGCCAGCCGCCGTCGTATCGAGTTTGGTTTCCCTTCCCGTCACTTCCGACTCCTTATCAATTGATGCCTTGTCAGCGCCCGTGCGAGCTTGCGACGAATGCTAACGGCTGCTGGTTACAGCCTTGTTGCAGCAAATCAGGATAGTAACGAATCGCCGAAGTGCACTGCATTGAATTCGCACTGCAGAACGAAGGAATTGCGATCGACTCAAATCGACGTGGCGCGGAAATTCGACCGCCATAGCCGCCGCGTTCAGTCCGCCGGCGGCGACAGCTGCACCGCAACGCTTCGTCCAATCGCCGACCAGCATACGGTTGCGCCTATGCGCCGGGAATATCAGTCGCCGCCAGAGGTCCACCGTGTTCGAGAAAGCCACTGTCGATGAAATTTCTTCCTGCGCGGAACTTATCGTACGCAACGCGACTACTTGTTGCGTGCCATTTGCTACCGAGAAATTCGCAGCGCGAGTAGCACGACCGCGGGTCGCCGGCTGCGGGCGGAACCGGAATTGATCACAAAGGTTTCGTCCTGAAGTCACACCATAGGTCGATGGGCGTGCGATCCCGCGACCAAGGCGCATTTCGCGCCGACTCTGCGGCGCAATTGCAGTTCTACCGTTTACGGTTTGATTTCGACCAGATCGCCGAACTGTTCGCCGGTCCGGACGGCGGACCTGCGCAGTACGTAACCCGGGCGCTGCAATACCGGCGGTCGGTCGGCACGGTCGAGCACGAAATCCCCGTGGTTACCGGGCAACGACCGGCGGCGGGGAGTCTGGTTTTGCGGAAATTTCATACAAGCCGGGCTGCAGGGTCCAAGGCTGACCCGATCGCCGTTGATGGTCACCTCATCCGGGCGCCAACGGTCGATATCCGCTGGCACTGCTCCAGCGCGGGCAAGTTGCCATGGACATCAGACTTCACTTCGGCGGCCCCTCATTGATCGATCCGCTCAATTTTGTAACCCTGCCGAGCCGCGGCCCGGCAGCTGTGACCGGCTCTAGGGCGGTTTGCAGCGCCGGCCCGACTTGCCCAGCCTGGGGACAAATTTTCACTAGCATCGCGCGTGGCAATGGCGTATGCTCGATTCGGACTGCAGATTGTGGCAGTGAGAGTTTTGGTCGTTCCTATCTGGTTTACCTCCCGAACACACCGTTTCACAGCCTGCATGAAAACCATTGTTTATTAAGTTTATTGAGGAAGGTATATCGAATGGCTACCGGTACTGTGAAGTGGTTTAACGAATCCAAGGGCTTCGGCTTTATCGCCCCTGACAGCGGCGGGGACGATGTATTCGTCCACTTCAGCGCGATCCAGGGCAGCGGTTTCAAGACCCTTGCAGAGGGCCAGAAAGTGAGCTTCGACGTACAGCAGGGTCCGAAAGGCCCGCAGGCTGCCAACGTCGTAGCCGCCTAAATCGGCTCCAAAACGGAAGAAATTCCAGACCCCGCCCCCTGGCGGGGTTTTTTTTGGCCGTCAACTTCGGGGCGTTTGACCCGCAAAATGTGCCAATTGGCCCCTACATCTGCCGGCTCTCGCATTACAAATTATTAATTTTCATGCAGTTAGGAAATGGCACGCCGCGTGCTTCGGCTTTAGTCGTAATCCCGACCAGGATGACCATACGCGACAAGGAGGCACGCCATGTACAAACCTATCGGAGCACTACTCGCGGCGGCGGCGCTAGCAGCAGGCTGTGCGTCGACCACACCGCGGGAAGACCATCTCGCCAACAGCATCGAGCACCAAATCGGTGCAAACCTTCCAGAGTTCAATGAGTTGGATGCGGACCACAGCGGCTACCTCAACAAGGACGAAGCCCGGGGCCGGGAAGGTCTGGCGGAAAACTGGCAGCACTGGGACGAGAACGAGGACGGCCAGCTCAACCGGGCGGAATTTTCCGCGTTCGATCACGAGGATCTGGAGGCGCGCGCCAAGGCGGTCGAGAAAGCTGCAGACCGCGCCGAAGATCGCATCGATCGCGCCAACTGATGGCGCTGTGCACTGCCGGAAACGAAGCGTCGGCCGCTGGCCGGCGCTTTTTTTGTGACTATGCCTGTAACCAGGGATAGCGGACCAAAGACAAAGACAAAACGGGGATTCGGCATGGCAAACGGACTGCGCCTTACGCTGCGCTGGACAGCCTACCTGGTCGCAGGACTCGTGCTGTTGCTGGTAGTGGCTGCGGTTACCGCACAGTTCTGGCTCAAAGGCTTCATAGAATCCACCGTCAGCGATCGTACCGGGCGGGAAATGACGATCGGCAGCCTGGATCTCAGGTGGGCATGGCCGCCGTCTCTGATTGCCAAGGACGTGCAATTCGCCAATGCCGACTGGTCCCAGCAGCAGAGGATGTTGACGGCGGGAGAAGTGGCGGTGAGCGTGCGGCTGCTGCCGTTGCTGCATGGCCGCGTTTCGTTACCGGAAGTTCGGCTGAGCCATGCTCAATTGTTGTTGCAGCGAGGCCCCGAACATAAGGCGAACTGGGATCTAGGCACGCGGCAGTCGAGCACCAAAAAATCGAGCCCACTGCCGCAGATTCAACGCCTGACGATCGAGGACACCACCGTCCGCTATACCGAAGCCGACCGGAAAACGGACGTCAAAATCGCACTGCAATCAGATCCTAGCGCGGCCGGTGACAAAATCATTACCGCAGACGGCAAAGGTACGTATCGGGACCAGGCATTGACATTGCAGTTTGCCGGAGGATCCATAGCACAACTGCTGGCCACCGATCAGGCGTATGCGATGCACTTGCGTGTCGCAGCCGGCGACACCACAGCCGTCCTCGACGGCCAGGTGCGGGACCCCAGAGCCCTGAAGGCCTCCGACCTCGATTTGCGGCTGCAACTCAGCGGTCCGGACCCATCACGCCTTTACAAGCTGGTGAGTCTGCCGCTGCCGTCATTGCCACCGTACTCCGTCGACGGCAAGCTGGTACGCAACGGCCAGCGCTGGGAGTTGTCAAACTTCGATGGTAAGGTAGGCGACAGTGACCTGCATGGTACCTTGGCCCTGGCATTCGCCGGCGAACGTCCGTTGCTGACCGCCGATTTACGTTCCAAGAGTCTCGATTTCGACGACCTGGGAAGTCTGGTCGGGGCGCCGCCCGGAACCGGACCCGGCGAAACCGCCTCGAAACAACAGCGCAGCGCAAAGCAGCGCAAACCGGGGAGCGGCGTGCTGCCGGACAAGCAAATCGACCTGCGCCAGGTGCAGTCGATCGATGCCAACGTCAAATTCAATGGCGAGCACGTGCGCGCCGGAAAATTGCCCATCGATGAAGTTCGCATCGACTTCCACCTCGACCACGGCAAAATGCAATTCAAGCCCCTGACGTTTCGTGCCGGAGGCGGCACGGTGGATACCCAACTCGCCATCGACGCCACAGGCAAGACTCTTCAAGCCAAGCTCAATGGCGAATTCAAGCGCCTCGACCTGAAACGGCTGCTAAAAGGAGTCGATGTCGCCGAAGACAGCGTCGGACAAGTGGGTGGACGGATAAAGCTGTGGATGCACGGCAACTCGGTTGCGGCCTTGCTCGGCAGCGCCGACGGCGGCCTTTATCTCATCATGACCGGGGGCCGACTGGATCGAATCTTGGTGGAACTGGCGGGACTGGATATCGGCGAAGCCGTTATGGCGAAGCTCGGCGAAGGCCAGCAATCGATCCCCATCGAATGTGGCTACGCCGATATGGAGGCGCAGGATGGGGTGCTGACTCTAAGTAAAGTCGTGATCGACAGCACCGATACCCTGTTCACCGCCAGCGGCACGGTGAATCTGTCCACGGAGAAACTCGACATTCTACTGGAGCCCAAGCCCAAGGACGTCAGCTTGTTTGCAGCGCGCTCGCAATTGCATATCACCGGCACGCTCGGCAATCCACAGGTCCGCCCCGGCGCGGCGACGCTGGCCAAAGGCGCGGCCGCCGCGACCCTGGCGGCGGTGGCAGGCCCCGCCGCCGCGCTCGTGCCACTGGTCGAAACCGGGGGCGGCAAGGACAGCGTCGCCTGCGCCAGTTTCACGCGCACGGTCGATACGGGAAAAGTGGGTCTTTCACGGAAAAAACCCGAAGGTAAAGACGCAAAATGAGACTGCGGCCGCTCGCGCTGGTGGTGGTGTTGGGGCTTTCTGGCTGCGGCCTGTTCAATAAGCCCGAAACACCCGCGTCCCTCGACACCACGGCGACGCGCGTCAAGACCCAGCTCATCAACCAATTACCCCTGGCTGCGGCGGCAATCAATGTCGACCAGGAGGCCGATGTCATTTATTTGCGTGGCTTCGCCGATGACGCCGCCACCAAACAGCACATCGAAGCGATTGCCCGAAAAATCGTCGGCGCGCAAAAGATCGTCAACCAGATCAAAGTCAAATAGCTACAATTTCAGGCGCGGTCGACGCTGCCAGAGACTACACTACCCTTAATAAAAGACCGGGTGTCGGCGGACCGCTTTATTACCCGTCGCTTGTCACAGTCGTCGCAACTATGTATCAGACTTTTTATCAACTGCAGAGCGATCCGTTCCGGCTGGCCCCCGATCCCCGCTTTCGTTACAGCCACCGCAGTTACGCCGCCGCTTACCGGCACTTGCGAGAGGCTTACGACCAAGGCGACGGATTCAGCGTAGTGACCGCGCGCCCGGGCACCGGCAAGACGACGCTCACAGAGGAGTTCATCGCCTCTCTGGATCCGGAGCGGGTCCTGGTGGGCAAGTTGGTCACCACCCAGGTAGATGCCACGGAACTGCTGCGCTTGATCGGCTACGCCTTCGGCGCCGACATAGAAGGCGCCGACCGCGCAACGACCTTGCACCGCCTCGAGCAACGTCTGGCAAGCGAACGGGACCGGGGAAGACGCGCGCTCCTCGTGGTGGACGAAGCCCAGGGACTGAGTGTCGAATCCCTCGAACAACTGCGACTATTGAGCAATCTTCAACACCGCGATCAGGCGCTGCTGCAGATTTTTCTGGTCGGACAGGAACAACTCCAGGCGCGCTTGGCTGCGCCGGAACTTGAACAACTGCAGCAACGGGTTTCGGTCGTTTGCCGCCTGGCCCCGCTCAGTCTGTCCGAAAGCCGCGCTTACGCGCACCATCGGCTGTGCGTCGCCGGTTGGCGCGGCGACCCCGCCATCGACCCCGCAGTGTTCATCCTCGTTCATCGCTTCGGTCAGGGGCTACCGCGCTACATCAACCGGCTTTGCAACCGTCTGCTACTGCACGGCGCCGTCGCTGAGAAGCACGAATTGAGCATCGAGGATGCCGGCATTGTTCTCCTCGATCTGAGCGAAGAATTGCTGACGCCGGTGCATGACCAGCCGGGCCCGACCGGCGCCAGCAACCGCGAATTGCTTTCGGCGGTCGTCAACGGCGAATACTGGCGCACGATGCTGTCGGCCCAGGAACTGAATTTTCTGCAACAGGCGGAATTCGAACCGCCGCCGATACTGCAATCACCTGTGCCCGCAAGCGAAGCGGTCCGTCCCCCAGAGCCAGCCTCCCACTCGCCCGCACACAGCAACTGGTGGCGCTGGACAGCGAGCATCGCAGCTCTGTTATTGGTGATGCTGTATTTCGCCGGGCGTTTCGGACCACCGAACGCGGTCGCCGCGATCCAATCGGCATTGGTGCGTCCACCCGGAACCGCGGTGCAAACGCGTGCTGAAGGTTTGTCGCAACCGGTGGCAATTGCCTCGCCCAGCGCAGCCTCGGGCACCATCGGCAAGTCGTTTGACAATGAAACCGGAGGCGTCGGCAAACCGGCCGCCGCAATCGCAGAATCCGCGCCACGCGACACGCCGGTGGCCACAAACGACTCGCCTGCACTACGCGACACCGCCGCTGCTACGAACGATCGGCCCATGTTCCGCAACAACCCTGTCACCACCGCTAACCTGTCCTTCATGCCAACGGACCTGTTGCAACGCCGCCCGGGGGGCACACCCGGCGACGCTTTGGAATCCGTCACCGATGCGCCTCCGCCGCCGGCAGACGCGAGCGAAGCGAAGCCGGCAGAGGCGGCCGCCCCGAATCCGGTGGCTGCCTTGCTCGTTCGTGCCGACCGCGCCTTTGCCGGTGACCGCCTGACCGTGCCGGCGAACGACAGCGCCTACGGGTATTTAAGAGCCGCGCAACGCCTTGATCCCAATGCACCGGCGGTTGCGCGCGGCTTCGACCGCATCGCCGAACGATACGGCGTGCTCGCGAAATGGTGGATGAACCAAGGCGAATACGGCAAAGCGATGCGGATGATTGAACGAGGTTTGCAGGTACGCCCGCACTACGCGGCGCTGCACGCACTACGAACGGAAATGCACGCGCTGGCGCTGAAGGCGAAACAGCCCTCGCCGTTCCCATCTGCTTTCGACGATGCGAACACCAGCGCACGCAATCCGGGACCGGCGGAAGAAAAACAGCATGCCGCGCCCAATCTGTTCGAACGATTCAAAGCATTTCTGCGCCGCGGCAGCCAAAACGACTTATAAGCCATCTTAGCCACCACGGTAGTCCTGCCATGATCCACGCCCGAGCGGCGACTAAAGCCGCGGCTTCGTTCCTGTTGATGCTGCTGACGTTGAACGCGTGCAGCAGCGTGTATTACGGCACCCTGGAAAAATTTGGCATTGAAAAGCGCGACATTTTCGTCGACCGGGTCGCAGACGCGCGTCAATCCCAGGCGCAAGCGAAGGAACAATTCGCCTCGGCGTTGGAGCAGTTCCAAGCGGTCACCGGCTTTGATGGCGGCAAGCTGGAGCAACAGTACCGCGCCCTGAAAGACGAATACGAAGCCAGCGAAGATAAAGCGCGCCAGGTGAAGGCCCGCATCGACGATGTTCGACGCGTGGCCGGCGACCTGTTTGCGGAGTGGGAAAACGAACTGCGGCGCTACGATGATTCGCGGTTGCGTGACGCCAGCCGCCGTCAACTTCAACAGACACGCCTGCGCTACAAACGCCTTATCGCGGCCATGGAACTTGCGGAGAAACGGATGCAGCCGGTGTTGGCGGCGTTTCAGGACCGGGTGTTATTTTTGAAGCACAATCTCAACGCCCAGGCGGTCGCTTCATTGCGTAGTCAGCGCGCGCAGATTGAAACCGACGTTGCGGCGCTGATTCGGGAGATGAACCGCTCCATCGCAGAAGCGGATCGATTCCTGGAGACGATGAAACCGCAGTGAAACGTCGCGCCGGGCAGCTGTTTGCCGACGACCGGCGCGACGCGGTTCAAACTCCGGCGTTCATCCGCGACCGGCCGACGGGCGGCTGCGAGCCGGACGGGCGCTACGACCTCGCGCGGGTGGCGGACCTTTGCGGAACTTGCGCGTCGGCGCGGCGCGTCGGCGCGGCGCCGGCTCCCTGGCCTGCGGCTCCAGTCCCGGGATCACCTCCCGTTCCAATTTTCGTCCCAAAAGCCGCTCGATGCCCGCGAGCTTGCCCCAATCGTCGGGTCCGATCAGGGATACCGCTTTTCCGGTCGCCCCGCCTCGCCCGGTACGGCCGATGCGGTGGATGTAATCCTCGGCAACCATCGGTAAATCGAAATTGATGACATGGCTGATTCCGCGGATGTCCAGTCCGCGGGCAGCGACATCGGTCGCCACCAGCAGCCGCAAATTGCCGCGCCGCATTCGATCCACGGTTCGCTTGCGCTGCCCCTGCCCCATGTCCCCGTGCAGCGCGGCACAGGTGTGACCGTTCTGTGCCAACGTTTCAGCCAACCGGTCGGCGCCGCGTTTGGTCGCGGTGAATATCACCGCCTGGGACAAATCCGTCTGTTCGATCAAGTGGCTCAACAGACGCTGTTTGTGGCGCACATCATCGGCCTGGTGTGCCTGCTGCGAAATGGATGCATGATGATCGCGATTGGCCGACAGTTGAATGCGCACCGGGTCGCGCAACAGACGACGCGCCACATCCAACACGCGACCTTCCAGGGTTGCGGAAAACAACAATGTCTGGCGCTGCGCCGGCGTAGCTGCGGCGATCGCGGTTACGGCATCGACGAAGCCCATGTCGAGCATGCGGTCGGCCTCGTCCAGAATGAGCATTTCCAGGCGGCTGAAGTCGACCCGGTTGCGCTCCATGTGATCCATCAAACGCCCGGGCGTCGCTACCAGCAGATCCAGCGGCTTGGCAAGCATTCGCATCTGCGGCGGATAGGGCATACCACCGACCACGCTGCCCGACTGTACCCGGCTGAAGCGTCCATATTGTTCGATATTCGCCGCCACTTGTTGCGCGAGTTCACGGGTGGGCGTCAAGACCAGCACCCGCGGTCCATGGCCGCGCACCGCAGGGCGTTCGGCCAAACGATGCAACGCCGGCAATACGAAAGCGGCAGTCTTGCCTGTACCGGTCTGCGCCGAAGCCATGAGGTCGGCGCCGGACAAAGCGACCGGAATTGCCTGGCTCTGGATTTCAGTCGGCGTGTCGAAACCGCAAGCCTGAATGGCACGCAGCAAGTTGGGATTCAGATTCAGTTGTTCAAATGACACCAATAGCACTCCATCCGCTACCACGGGCGGAAATCAAAGATCGATTCAAGAACCGCACTTTCAGGATCCGTTTGCAGATCCCGATGCAGGATTACGTGGTGGGTAATCGTCAGGTCCAGTGGACGCGGTCGCTCAAAAGCAGGCCGCGCGTGCTCGTTGCTAACCAAGTAGCCGCTGACGATTGGACAGGGAGGAAGGTCAGGAACGAATCGGCATTTCGCCGGGAGTTGGACTATACACACAAACGCCCATCCCGTCGAGGACAATCTTCTCGCATTGCCTTGTACTACCGCGGGATACATTCAAGAACTTCGATCGCTGGCCGCTAACAGGCCGAGGAGCCCCGCCCACGGGGCTAACCCCGAATTGCGATGAAGATTATCCTCGAGCCCCGCGCCGAATCGTTGAATCCGGAATTCTACCAGGCCATGGTACGACTCGGCCTCGTTACGTTCGTATTGGTGCTGCTGACGGCGCTGCTCGCGGTCGAAGGCAACGCGGCCAGCGAAGGCTATAGCCGCGCGACACGCATTGTTGGTGCGTATTGGCTGTTTTCCGCATCCTGGGCGGTGCTGACTTGGCGTAGCCGCAGCGTCAGTGAAGTGCGCCGTTGGGCGGCGCTGGTTGCGGATTCCGCCGCAACCTCTTACACCATGTACGCGGCCGGGCATCTGGGCGCATTCTTCTATCCGGTTTATTTATGGGTCATCGCCGGCCATGGCATTCGCTATGGTGCCCGGTTCCTACTGGCGGGGATGGTCATTTGCACGATCGGCTTCGGGTTGGTAGTGGCGTCCACTCCCTACTGGCAACAGGCCCGTCTCACTGGCGCCGGCCTGCTGTTGGGCCTGGTCGTCCTGCCATTGTACCAATTGGCGCTGCTACGTCGGCTGCAACAGGTAAACCTGCGCCTCAGCACCGAACTGAACAAGTCAATGCATGCCGCCAGCCACGACGCCCTCACCGGACTCGCCAATCGTGGCTATTTCTTCCAGCGGCTGGAAGAGGAAATTGCCCGCAGCAAGCGTGCCCATGAGGGCTTTGCAGTCCTGTTCATCGATCTGGATGGCTTCAAGGCCATCAATGATCAGCTCGGTCATCAGGCCGGCGACGAAATCCTGCAGCAGACGGCCCAACGCTTGCGCAGCGTATGCCGGGAATCGGACCTGGCGGCCCGCTTCGGCGGTGACGAATTCGCCTTGATAGTAGCAGGGGCAAACGACTGTGACGCCGTGCGCCACCCGGCGCGGCGCATCGCAGAGGCGATGAGCCACCCGGTGCACTGGCAAGGCCAGACCCTGCGCCTGACCGCCAGTGTCGGGGTAAGCCTGTTTCCGCAAAATGGCGCGACCCCGGACGAACTTACCCACAATGCGGATCTCGCCATGTATCAGGTCAAACGCCAGGGCAAGCGCGGCCACGTCTGTTTTGCCTGCAGCTCGGGGCCGGCGTTCTGCTGACGCGACCCTCAATCCGAACGAATCGCGATCTTCTTTATTAACATATTCAAGTAGTTATAGCCGCCGATCTTTGATAGTTATTGCCTATCATCATTATCAATGCAATTCATTTTAAACATGTCACGTGACCTCCTAGTCTTCTTGCTCAGGCGGACGCCGACGGCGTCCACGAAACTCGCAACAAACAGGAGCACGATGCATATGTTACCCAATCGAGAAGGTCAACGAATTCCCGCTGTAACGTTCCGCACCCGCGAAGACGGCAACTGGGTGGATGTCAGCACCGATACGCTGTTCCAAGGTAAAACGGTGGTGGTGTTCGCCCTGCCCGGCGCATTCACGCCGACTTGTTCTTCGGCCCACGTGCCGCGCTACAACGAACTTGCGCCCAGCCTGAAACGGAACGGCGTTGACGACGTGGTGTGCATTTCGGTCAATGACGCATTCGTCATGGCTGCGTGGCAGCAGGATGAGCACGCCGACCGCATTCATTTCATTCCCGACGGCAACGGCGAATTCACTGCCGGGATGGGCATGCTGGTGGACAAAGGCGACTTGGGTTTCGGCAAGCGTTCCTGGCGCTATTCCATGCTGGTGCGAGACGGCGTGATCGAAAAAATGTTTATCGAGCCCGAGGTCGAGGGCGACCCCTACGAAGTCTCCGACGCCGATACCATGCTCGAGTACATCAACCCGCAGGCGGAAAAGCCATTGGACGTGACCCTGTTCGCAAAGCCGGGTTGTCCTTACTGCGCCAATGCCAAACGCATGCTGCGCGAAGCCGGAATCGACTACGAAGAAGTCACGGTCGGAGACCAGGTTTCGATCCGCTCGGTGCGCGCCGCCAGCGGCTCGGAGACGGTACCGCAGGTGTTCGTCAACGGCGAGCGCGTCGGCGATTCGGAAGCACTGCAACAGTGGCTTGCTGGCCGCAAGCGCGAAGCAGCCTGAAAGATCCGTAGCGCCGGTCGAGCTACAGCCGACTTGGTTCCGACTTGATCGCGAGGCATTCGATATGAGTAAGCATTACGATTTGATCGCCATCGGCGGCGGCAGCGGCGGTTTGGCTGTCGCCGAACGAGCGGCACAATTCGGCAAGCGGGTTGCAATCGCCGACGCAGCGCCGCTCGGCGGCACCTGCGTCAACGCCGGCTGTGTACCGAAGAAAATCATGTGGTACGCAGCCGACGCTGCAACCGCAGTCCGCGAAGCAGCGAACTTCGGCCTGCAGTCGCGACTGTTGGGCGACGATTGGCAGCAGCTCGTGCGCCGCCGCGACGAATATACCGCCGGCATCAACGCATATTGGGAACGTCACGCCGCGGCGCTGGACATTGAGCGACTGCACGGCAGTGCGCGGTTTCGAAACCCAGGCGAAATTGAAGTGGGCGGCGCACGCTATAGCGCCGAGCACCTGGTCATCGCGACCGGCAGCCGGCCGCGGGTACCGCCGGTTCCCGGCGCCGAACTGGGAATCACATCGGATCAGTTTTTTGGCCTGCAACAGCGGCCTGAGCGCGTCGCAATCATCGGCGGCGGCTATATCGGAGTCGAGCTTGGGGGAGTGTTGCGGTCCTTGGGGTCGGAAGTCACGGTCGTGGCGCAGGAGGCGCGATTGTTGGCAACTTTCGATCCCATGCTTTCGCTAGAACTGCGCGAACAGATGGCAGCCGACGGCATCCAGTTCCACCTGCCTTGGCGAGTAGCACGGTTGGAACGCGCCGGCCGCAGCATCGATGTGTTGAACGTCGAAGGTGCGCGGTTGCGGGGATTCGACACCGTCATCTGGGCAGTGGGCCGCAGCGCCAACGTCGAAAATCTCGATCTCGGCGCGGCGGGCCTGTGCGCGGCGCCGGGCGGCCACTTGGAAGTCGATGACTGGCAACACACAGCGGTGCCGGGCATCTACGCGGTGGGCGATGTCACCGCCCGCAAGCCGCTGACGCCAACCGCAATCGCTGCAGGTCGGCGTCTGGCAGAACGATTGTTCGGCAAGGACAGCAAAGCCCGGGTCGACTACGACAATGTGGCCAGCGTCGTATTCGCCCATCCACCCGTGGGGACCATCGGCCTGAGCGAACCGCAAGCCGTGGCGCGCTACGGCGACCAGGTAACCGTATACGAAACCCGTTTCATGCCCATGAGCCATGCGTTTGCCGATCAGCCGTCGCAGCGCACGGCAATGAAATTGGTGTGCGCCGGAGCGCAACAACAAGTCGTCGGTCTGCATGTCATAGGCGAAAGTGCGGACGAATTGCTGCAGGGATTCGCGGTGGCGGTGACCATGGGCGCAACCAAAGCCGATTTCGACCGCACGGTCGCCGTGCACCCGACCAGCGCGGAAGAGCTGGTGACCCTCAAACAGGGACGGCCCGGGCGGAAGGAGGCGGAGCGGCAAGCGGCATGACTCGCAACACGTCGGCATCGCTTCAAGCGCTGCGCAAGTTCATGCCGCGGTTCACGCTCAACGCCAATCGGCGTTGAGCGCATGTGCGCATACCACTTTCGTCGCAGTAGCCATTGTGTGTCCTGTGGGGCATCATGGACTCCGCGCACGCGACGGCCGCCCCTGCCAGTCGCGGCGTATCCGCCAGGGGGTGGCGGTATGTAGTCCATAGTGCGGGGGGTTTACCGGGAGGGAGTATGTGGTTGCCGACGCCGTTGTATGAAGCACTGCCGTTTTTGTACGGAATACTGGCGATCGTGACACTGGGCGTGTTCGGTACTTCGATCGCTTTGCTGTCCGCCACTTTGTTCGCGACCGCGGGCGTGCTGGTTTGGCGCGTGCGGAAAATCCATAGGCGTGAAGAAGACGACGTGCTGCATGTAGTGTAACGGGGCATCGGCGCGCCCGGCTTACCTGTGCTCGGGTGCGCCGATCGCCATCGCGTTGCTGACGCCACTTCTGCCTGCCCCCGGCTTGCCCTACACTACCCGGCCCAAACGTGCCCGGGAGTCCAATGAAACGATTCGTCACCATCCTGCTGCTGATCAGCGTAGCGGTGATCGCCGCACCGTTCCTGTTTCAGTCCGATCGACCGATGCCTTCGATAACGGGCCTGCCTTGGCAGATCGCGATCCACAATGACGGCACCAGCAGTGTGTTCGGGATCACGCTTGAGCGTACGAGTCTTGCAGAAACCCAGAGCCGGTTCGGTGAGGAGTTGGAAATCGCGGTCATTGCCCGCGCCGGGGAACCGGGCGCGTTGGAAGCCTACGTCCCTCATTTCACTGCCGGCGTTTTGACCGGCAAGTTGGTTTTGAGTACGCAATTGTCTGACGACGCCGTGCAACGGCTGCGCGAACACGCGACCCGGGCCAATCCCACCGCCACCGGCGCCTTGAAGTTTTCCCTCGCGCCCGCGGATGCGGAGCACGCGCTGGCAACGAAGATTACAGCGATCACTTTCATTCCGGCGGTGGACATCGATCAGAACACCGCGGTCAAACGTTTCGGTGAACCGAGCCGGCGACTGACCGACCATAACGGTACTCTTCACTACCTGTATCCCGACAAGGGCCTCGACCTGATGCTCAATGCCGACCAGAAGGACGTTCTGCAATATGTCGCGCCGCAGCACTTCGAGCGGCTGTTACGTCCGCTCGCGCGGGCACGATAACGACGCTGCCATCGCCCGGAATTGCGCCTTGCGCGCATCTGCAGAGCGGCCCGCAGGTCCTATGCTTTGGAAGAGAGTTGGCAATTGCGTCGGATATCAAACGGCGCGGCTGATCGAAGCAATCCGCAGAGTCTGTACCGGAGTCCCGAAATGATCCGCGACGAGCGCCAAGTGGCATTGGATGAAACGATTGTCTCACTGCAAGATGAGGCGGCGCAGACCCGCGACTCCGCGGAAAGGCTCGGCAACGACGATGAGCGCTTGGCACAGGTGCTGCGCGCCAACGCTACCCAGTTCGAGTATTACGCCAACCGACTGAAGCCAGATATGCAGATCCTCAACGATCTGCCCAGAGAGCCGGTCCAGGAGATCGAGATCCTGGAAGGGCTGTTCAGCCGCATTCAAGCGGCGTTTTCCGGTGACCCGCGTCGAAGTGCCTTGGATGAACGCCTGCAAGGTATTCATCGTTTGGCGGACTGTGTCGATGCGGCTTTGCAGACCCAGCCTCCGCAACCGATTGTCGACCATCTGCAGGCCCTTCGACGATACTTGCACACCGCCGGCGAGCGCCTCCATTCCCTCGCGCCCTGAGCGTGCCCGCGGGTGACGCTATTTCTTGACCCAGCGATCACCACTTTTTTCGTAGTCCTGCTTCACGGCGGACCAGGCGACTTTATGAGCCGTCGCTTCGCGGTCGTCCCGCGAAGCATATTCATGCCAGGCATTGTTGAACGCTTCCTTGTAAATCTTCTGGGCATTCTCCGGCAGGTGCTTGCGTACCGACTCCGGCAGATCGGCGATGGATTCGTAGGGCATGGCCATATCCTGCGTAAAGAAAAACTTTTCACTGTTGGGCTCAAGCGTAGGTCATCGCCGCCGAATCAGTATCGTCTGGCCCAACGGGGCTGAAACCATTATGCTCTGCGCCCGCCCATTCACATCATGCGTTACGCCAAAGACCCACGAACCGATCGCTCATTGCGCCATTCCGTCCGCGACGGCATGGCCTATGCCGTCATGGCTGGCGGCGGCGAAACCTACTTTTCCGCCTTTGCCCTGTTTCTGCGCGCCAGCGCGCCGCAAATCGCGCTGCTGAGTACACTCCCGGCACTGCTCGGCTCTCTGGCTCAACTCCTCTCCGCCTGGCTCGGCCGCCGGGTTGGCAGGCGCCGTCCGATCGTCCTGGCAGGCGCGACGATCCAGGCACTCGCCTGGCTGCCGCTGTTGGCGCTGCCGCTGTGGTTCGAGGGAGCCGCAGTGGCGCTGTTGCTGGTATTCGTGACCGTGTATTTCGCCGGCGCCAACCTGGCCGCTCCCCAGTGGACCAGTATCATGGGCGATCTGGTGCCGGAGCGTCGCCGGGGCCGGTTCTTTGGTTGTCGCACCCGCCTCACGGCGATCACGACGTTCAGCGCCCTGATCACGGCAGGCGCATTGCTGCATGTGCTCGACATCCGCGGTCGCACTGCAACCGGATTCATATGCGTGTTCGCAGTCGCGTTCCTTGCCCGACTGGTATCGATCTATCATCTGGCACGCATGCACGAACCAGCGCCCCACGTGGTCAGCGATGACCCGCCTCGCCGCGCCTGGCTAGAGGCCGTGCGGGGCAGCGGTGCATTGTGGTTCTCGCTCTACTTCGTACTCATGCAAGGTGCAGTGGCGATCGCCGGACCGTTCTTCGCCGTGTATATGTTGCGGGACCTGCACTTTTCCTACCTGCAATTCACAGCCACAACCGGTACTGCGGTGCTGGTGCAGTTTCTGACTCTGAGCACCTGGGGCCGCATCAGCGACGTATTCGGCAACCGGCTGATCCTGCGCGTAACCAGCATGTTGGTTCCGGCGCTACCGGTGCTATGGACGGTATCGGCCAACTTCTGGTATCTGCTGGCGCTCCAATCCCTGTCCGGTCTTGCCTGGGCTGGGCTGAGTCTGAGCGCCGGTAATCTGTTGTTCGACCTGGTGCCGTCCCGCCAGCGCGCGACCTACGCTGCGTTCCACAACGTGTCGACGGCCCTCGGGGTGTTCGTTGGCGGCATGTGCGGCGCTGCCCTGGTGTTGCTTTTACCCCCGCTGAAGCCCTGGTTGAGCCACACGGCGGTCGCATCCAGTCTGTTGAGCGTGTTCGTGGTTTCGTCGGCGTTGCGCGCCCTGATCGCGATACTACTGGTGCGCCGGGTGCGCGAATTGCGCCGCCCCCGCAAAACCATGTCGGCCCGGGTGTTCATTTTCCGCGCCACCCGTTTCAACGCGTTCGTGGGCATGATGTATGAGCTGGTGACGCTGTTCCGGCCTCCTCTGCAGTCCGGTGCCGAAACCGATGCGGCCGTAACAAATGAACAACATCCCAACCTTCGCCGTTCAGGTAGAATGTAGCGTTCCTGGTCGAAATCCCTTATGCCAATTCTCACTTTCCGCAATGTCGTCCTCAGTCTCGGCGAAGCGCCCTTGCTCGAAGGTGTCAGCTTCCAGATCGAACGCGGTGAACGCCTGTGTCTGGTCGGCCGCAATGGTGCCGGCAAGTCTACGCTGCTGCGGCTCATCGAAGGCACCGCCCAGCCTGACGACGGCGAAATCGTGCGCGCGCAGAGCCTGCGCATCGCGCAATTGGCCCAGGAGGTTCCGCTTAGCAGCAACGGTAGTGTGTTTCATACCGTAGCCGCGGGGCTCGGCGACGTCGGCGCTCTGCTGGAACGTTATCACCAGGTCATCCATTCCCTGGACCAGTCCGGCGACGCCGGCTTGCAGGAACTGGAACGCTGCCAACACGAACTCGAAGCGGCAGGCGGCTGGGACCTGAATCAACGGGTCGAAACCGTGCTGTCCCGCTTGGAACTGGACCCTGACCGGGAATTATCGGAACTGTCCGGAGGCCTCAAGCGGCGCGTATTGCTGGCCCAGGCCCTGGTTCGGGAACCGGACCTGCTGCTGCTGGATGAACCTACCAATCATCTCGATATCGATGCCATCAATTGGCTCGAAGAGTTTTTGCTCGGTTGGAACGGCACCCTGCTGTTCATCACCCACGACCGCGCATTCCTGCAGCGCCTTGCAACCCGCATCATCGAACTCGACCGCGGGCAACTGTTCGACTTTCCCGGCGATTACGCGGCTTATCTCGCCCGCAAGCAGGCCCTGGAAGCCGAAGAAGAAACCCGCAATGCGCTGTTCGACAAGAAGCTGGCCCAGGAGGAAACCTGGATTCGCCAGGGCATCAAGGCGCGGCGGACCCGCAACGAGGGTCGCGTTCGGGCGCTGGAACAATTGCGCAGGGAACGGGCCGAGCGCAGGGAACGGCTGGGCCAGGCACGCATTACGGTACAGCGCGCCGAGCGCTCCGGGAAAATCGTGTTCGAAGCCGAGCATGCCAGCTTCGCCTATGACGGCGCCGCCGTCATCCAGGATTTCAGCACCACGATTCTTCGCGGTGACAAAATCGGCGTCATCGGGCCCAACGGTTCCGGCAAAACCACTTTGCTGAGACTTCTGCTGGGCGACATCGCGCCAACGGCAGGACGCGTGGACCGCGGCACCAACCTGGAGGTTGCATACTTCGATCAATACCGCGCCACACTCGAAGAAAACAAAACGGTGCAGGAGAACATCGCCCAGGGCAGCGATACCTTGTCGATCAACGGGCAGCCACGCCACGTACTGAGTTATCTGCAGGATTTTCTGTTCACCCCCGCCCGTGCCCGGCAACCGGTGCGGGCCTTGTCCGGCGGGGAGCGCAATCGTCTGCTGCTGGCGCGGCTGTTCACCCGCCCCGCCAATGTGCTGGTGCTGGACGAACCGACCAATGACTTGGACGCCGACACCCTGGAACTGCTCGAAGAACTATTGAGCGAATACCAGGGTACGGTTTTGCTGGTGAGCCACGACCGTGCGTTTCTGGACAATGTGGTCACTAGTACGCTGGTGTTCGAAGGCCAGGGCCGGGTCAACGAGTACGTGGGCGGTTATCAGGATTGGTTGCGTCAACGCCGCCCTGGGCAGCCATCCTCCACAGAACCAAAGTCCGATCCAGGCACGAAAAAGCCCGCTGCCAAACTGCAAAAACTTTCCTATAAATTGCAGCGCGAGTTGGAACAACTGCCGCAGCAAATCGAATCCCTGGAGCAGGAACGCCAAGCGCTGCACGAAAGAATGGGCGACCCGGAACTGTATCGCCAGGACCCCGAGGCGATCGCGCGCACCCGGCAAGCGCTGAGTGAAATCGAACAACAGCTGCGGCAGGCATACGAGCGCTGGGAGGCCCTCGAGGAACGCGGCGGACAATAACGCGTCCGCAATATCGCGCGGCAGCGTTCACTGCCGGGGCTGCCGCTGCGCACACAATCCTTAAGGTGTACTGAATTTCATCCGGGTGTTTCGCAACGAGTCATCGCACACGGTCGGTGGACGAGCGTGGGATGGCGCTGGGTTTGTCCTGCGCGCGCCTGCGGTGGATTACCCGCTCTGCGCGATCGGCAACCGCACTTCGACACACATGCCGCCGGCATCGCGATTGCGGACCGTGATTTCGCCGCCGTGAGCTTGCACCGCACGTTTGGCAATGGCCAGGCCCAGTCCATACCCTTGACCGTCGCTGCCACGGCTACGAACGAACGGTTCGAACACGGATTCGAAATCGCCCTCGGCCAGTCCCGGCCCGTGGTCGCAAATACACACCCGGGCGTCGCTTGCACCGAATCGTCTCACCGCCACTTCCACATCCGTTCCCGGCGCGGTGTGGCGAATGCCGTTGCGCAACACGTTATCGAAGGCTCGACGCAGCAACTCCGCATGACCCATCACCATGACCTCCTGATCGCCGCGCAGGCTTACGGTGCGATTGTCCGGTGCAGCTTCGAAGCGGGCATCCTCCACCACCGCTTCCAGCAGCGCAGCCAGGTCCAGACGCTCCACGGGCCCCGACGCCACCCCGGCCTCCAGCCGCGACAAGGTCAGCACTTCGCCCACCAGTTCATCCAGGCGTTCGGATTCGCGTTCGATGCGGCTTAGCATGATCTCAGTCTTTTCAGGTTGTTGCTGCGCCAACCCGACCGCCACCCGTAACCGCGCCAATGGCGAGCGCAATTCGTGGGAAACGTCGTGCAACAGGGTCCGCTGGGCATTGACCAGGGCTTGCAAGCGCGCCGCCATGAAATCGAAATCCCGGCCCAAGTCGGCGATTTCATCTCTTCGGCGTCCCATTTCAGCACCTACGCGCACATCGAGATCGCCTGCCGCCAGGCGCCGACTGGCTTCGCGCAGGTGCCGCACTGGACGGGCCAAATACCAGGCAAGGCCGAGACTGAACAACAGACTCGCCAACAACGTGCCGGCCAGATTGACGTAGAAACGCTCTTCCCGGGCCCCGCGCCGTGGATGGCGAGCGGAGTCAGGACTCAGGCTCGGAACGAACAAGGTGTAGCGGGTGCCGTCCGGTGCTTGTACACGGCGCACGCCGGCGCTGCGGTCATCCCGGGCCAGGCGCGACCGGGCCAGCGCCAGGGCTTGCGCGGGCACCGGCCGGCCCATGAGGTCGTTGCCTTGATCGTCCACCGCGAACACCGGGAATGCGCGCCGCGCCGGCCATTGGCCGATCAACTCACGCACCGCACCGGGTCCGCCATTGGTCAGGCTCGAGGCGATGCTGGCGACTGCGAAATCGGCGCGCGGGCCCGCCGCCAACGCGTCCAGATCCGCAAGCCGTGCTTGGGCGTGCCAGTGCACCAGCAGGCCCACCGCAAGTACGCTCAACAACAGCGCCGCCCACAACCCCAGCAATATCTTCCAGAACAAGCGCCCCATGGCTCACCCGGTGATGTATTGATAGCCCGCGCCGCGCACGGTCTGAATCGGCGAACGTCCGTCGGCGAGGTCGCCGAGCTTGTGGCGCAAGTTGCTCACGTGCATGTCGATGCTGCGGTCGTAGCGTTCCAATGCCCGGCCCAAGGCGTACTCGGATAGCTGCGCCTTGGTCACCACCTGGCCCGCGCGCTGCACCAGCACTTGCAGCACATTGAACTCGGTACTGGTCAAATCCAAAACCTGCGCCCCCCACTGGGCCACGCGTTCGGCCGGACGCAATTCCAGTTCGCCGACCTGCAGCACGCGCGCCCGCGCAGCGACATCCGGTTGCATCGCCGTGCGTCGCAGAATCGCGCGCAAGCGCGCCACCAGCTCGCGGGGATTGCAGGGTTTGGGAAGGTAATCGTCGGCACCCAATTCCAGACCGACGATACGATCGACGTCGTCGCCCTTCGCGGTGAGCATCAACACCGGGGTCTGGCGCTCGGCGCGGATCCGGCGCAGGGCTTCGAAACCGCCGAGCTTGGGCAGCATCACATCGAGCACCACCACATCGTACGCCCGCGTCAACGCCTGTTCCGCGCCGCTGGCGCCATCGTGGGCCATTTCCACTTCGAACCCCTCGGGCTCGAGATATTCCTTCAGCATGGCGCACAGTTCGATATCGTCATCGACCAGCAGCACGCGGTTCATCTTCAACCTCTCTTTGTTCCGTCGTCACATGGTGCCACAGGCCTGCGCAGGGGACGCGGGCTTTACCCGTCTTTACATATCTTTAAACGCGCTCGACCCAAGTTTGCATGGGCCACGGCCATACTGCCTTCCAAGGTGAGCCGACGGCCGCCGGTAGACAGATTCCACAGCAAGGAGAGACACATGAACAAACGTAAACAAACCATCGCCGCGCTGTTGAGCGCGGGCATTCTTGGACTGGGCGCGGCGGGCACCGTCATCGCCAGCCCCTGGGGCGGTGACCATGGCCAGCATTGTGAACGCCACGAGGGCAGGCAAGGCGGTTATATGCACGGCATCTTCAAACGCCTCGATCTCACAGAAGCCCAGCAGGATCAGTTGTTCCAGATCCGCCATGAACAGCGGCCGGCGGTGCGGGAAAAACTGAAGGAACTGCGCAACAACCGCCAGACGCTGCGCGAACTCGCCACTGCCGACGAATACGATGCTGGGAAGGTCCGCACTGCGGCGGAACAGCAGGCCAAAATCCGGACCGATCTGATCGTCATGCGCACCGAAACCATGCACAAGATGTTGCAAGTGCTGACACCGGAGCAAAAGCAGAAACTGGCGCAAATGCGTCAGCAGCACACCCATTCCGCGAACCACGATTGATATGGTGGCACGATGGACGGGCCGGGCCCGTCCATCGGCGTTTGCAGCATACACTTATTGTTACTGTGCTTTAGCGGTTTGCCTCGGGCCGTGCAACCTCGTTAGGATGGCAGTATCTCATCTCAGCGCGGAGCAAGCCCATGTCAGACGGCGGAACGGTTTGGATTTGGACAGCGGCGATTCTGGCCGGCTCGGTCGGCTTCGCCGTCGGCTATCTGGTGGCATATCTGGCGGTTCTGCGTGACCAGGATGCCGGCGCCTTGCGTGAACAACTGGCCCGCCAGCAGCAGGAGTTCGACGCCCACCGCAACCGTGTCGACGATCATTTCGTCAGGACCTCGGAACTGTTTCAGGACATGACCCGTCAGTACGGTGCCCTTTATGAGCATCTGGCCAACGGCGCCCAATCCCTCTGCAGCGACCGGCTCGTCACCCATCGCCCGCGCGTACCGGAGAACACACCCATGGTGGAACACAAGCGCGACGCTGCGAGCGCGACTACCGCAGTCGCCGGATCCGACGTCGAGCCTGTGGAAGCAACGACTCCGGCCGCTGCAACGGAACCGCCAGCCACGGGGGCCGGCACCGACCGCAACGCCGAACACGACAACGACAATATGCATGTCCAGGAGCGCCAAAAAACCGAGGCTGCTGCGGTGGAGGAATCGGAACTGGAAAGTTTCGCGCCGCGCCCGGAAGCCGCGCAATTGCGCGATTCGACTTCTGTGTCTGCCGCCCCGGCCGGCAGCCCGGCCGAAACGGAAGACAAACCTCGCCTGCATTGACCGCGGCCTGCCCAGCCGGGATTCAGAACGGCCCGATACGCAGATTCGCGGTTGCCAAATACACTTCGCGCAGAAAACTGGACAACGCGACGATCAGCGCGAGCATGGCCAGGACGAAAAGCACCGCGATCACGGCCGAGACGTTGAACGACGTGAAGGTCGCGAGAAAAACGGCGGCGATAATGGTGCAGATCAGGAGCGCACACCCTGTGGACAATCCGATGGCCCGGTTGATCAACCGCGCGCGGCGCGACAATATGCGTAGTTCCTGCTCGATGGATACCCGGCGCGACGCCTCGGGATTCGTCTCGGTCTCCAAGATCCGGGCGCGATCAATGATGCGACTCAGACGACTGGACAATACGCCCAGCAAAGCACCGATACCGGTCAGCAAAAATACCGGCGCCACCGCCAACTGAATTGCGTGGGCGATACTGCTAACCGGCGGATCGGGCCACATGATCTGACGACCTGAGGAATGCGAGGGCGACGGCGCCGTGGTGCCGGTGCGGGTCGACCTACTTCTTCTTCTCGGGACTCTGGCCCTGCGATTTGCTTTGTTCGGCCTGCGCCTCGTTGCGGATTTCGATCATTTCCTGCTGCTTCTGATGCATCTGCTTCATCAGATCGTCGGTGCGCGGATTCTCCTGCTTCATCGCCGCGACCATATCCTGCAATAGCTTGCCCTGGGCTTGTTGCAGCTTCGGATTCTGCAACGCTTGTCGACGTGCCTGGTCGAATTCCTGAGCCTTGCGCTGCAAGCGCATGAGAAGCGCCTGGCGATCCGCATCCGGCGTCTTTTCGTCGCGTAGCTTGGCCTGCAAGGTCCGCAGTTCCGCCAGATCTTCCTTCGGGGTGCCGCCGTTCTTTTTCATTTCCGCGGCCACCATGTCGCCGAATTTCTCTTCCTGCTGCTTCAGCTCAGGGTGCTTCGTTACCGTTTCCTGGCGGATTTTTTCCAGCTCTTGTCCCAATTGCATGAGCTCGGTGCGCTTTTCGCGGAAGGCTTCCACCTTCGCCTGCAGCTCGGGGGACAGTTGCGGCGCCGCGGGCGCTGCCGGCGCATTGTTGGCGGTTTCGGCTCGCGCGACACCGGCGAAGCCCAGGGTCACCGCCGCTGCCATCGCGAAAACTTTGGATAGACTGTATATACGTTGCTTCATGACAAAATCCTTCATTCCTTGTGTTGCGCCGCCGATTCCGGCGCGAAAATTTCACCAAGCATACACGCGTATGCAAGGATAACAATGGCTTGCTTCACCGCCCCGACGGAAAAGGGGCTGCCCCGAGTTCGACCTCCATCTGGGCTGCGGTCACGGGCTGGACCAGAACCGCATGCAGCGGCACGATGTCGCTGAGCTTGTCGACATAACGCCGCTCGCTCTTGTCCACCAGGACCACTACCCGGACCTCGGGCGCATATTTTTGCAAACTGTAGAGAAACACGTCCAAATTGCTGATATTCACTCCCGCATAGTTGTTGCCATACCCATACATGAACTCGGCGACAACGGCCGCGGGGGCCACGCTGTGCAGGGCGGCGATCGCCTTGCGCATGGACGTGAACCGCGACTCGACCCAGCCTAGGCGCTGATAGAGCTCGGAAAAGTCCGGATGCAAGGGCGATTCGACGATGGAAAATAGGGTTGTTTCAAGCATACGTGGGGATGCGGCGGACGTCCTGCAGACGTCCGTGATCGCAATCAGTTCAGACATTCAGTGCCAGGCGGAGCGTCGCGCGCCCGCCAAAGCTACTCAGCGCGGACGCTGGGGTGCGCCGGCGCTTTTACGTGGCGTCCAACCAAAGGGCTTCACGCCGCCCATGCGGCTATTAAGGTCTTCAGCGAAATCCTGGGCGCGGCAGGTAGCATCCTGGCGCGAACCCCGACAATAACCGGTAATCGTCGAACGACCGCTGACAACCACGTAGCAGTACCAGTCCCGTCCTTCAATGTCGCCGCCTGGGGGTTCACTCTTCTCCACCGAAGCAACAGTATAGGGCGCTCTGGTAACAGCTTTCGTTTGCGACATCGATTTTCTCCTGCTAGCGTCCGTGAAACGGACCGATAAACACGGGCGGACCGGGAAGTCTTCGGGCGCAACCCTTGCGCGCCTCCGGTATCGTGCTCGAATCATTGTCTTCGTGGGTGAGCGCTGGGGAAATCAGGGCAGCGCCGACTTGGCTTGGAACGCCTCCAGCCGGACTACGGGTACGCCTTTCCGAAGTCGTCCGTAACGATGAGGCCGACAGATTGGGCACAGAACGAGCGGTCTTTAGCCACGAAAACGCTGTATCAGCATACCATAAATTGCCGCGCGCTGCCGGGCGTCCGGACCAAGCCCTTGCCTTACTCGTAGCGCAGGGCCTCGATGGGGTCCATACGGGCCGCCTTTCGAGCCGGGAAATACCCGAACAATACGCCCACTGCCGCCGAGAACAGAAATGCCATGGTCACCACGCCCCAGTCCAGCACCAGGGGTACGTGCAGCAGGCTTGCAAGAGCGGCGGACGCGCTCAATGCCAGGGCGATACCGAGCAACCCGCCGAACGACGACAGCACCACCGCCTCGACCAGGAATTGCAGCAATACCTCCCGCTCCAAAGCCCCGATCGCCAAGCGGATGCCGATCTCGCGAGTGCGCTCGGTGACCGACACCAGCATAATGTTCATGATGCCGATGCCGCCCACCAACAGGCTGACCGCGGCGATGGCACCCAACAGCGTCGTGAGCACCTGGGTCGTCCCGGTCAGGGTATTGGCGATTTCTTTCATATCGGTGACCGTGAAATCGTCATCCTCGCGCGCCGAGATGTGCCGGCGTTCCCGCAGCAACAGTTCGAGTTCGTGCTGGACCTTGGCGGTCGAGGCGCCGTCGCGGGCCGATACCTGCACCAGGGTGATCTCTTGGTTGCCGGCGATGCGACGCCAGAAGGCGCGCAAGGGGATCAACACCAGATCGTCCTGATTCGCGCCCATGCCCGCCTGGCCTTTGGATTCCAGCACGCCGATCACCTCGCAGGCGACCTTGCCGAGGCGCAGTTTGCCGCCAATCGGATCCTGGGAGCCGAATAATTCCTGTCGCACCGTGGCGCCGACCAGGCACACGGCGGCGCCGGCGCGCAGCTCGCTGGCGGTGAACGGCCGGCCGCTGGCGAGATTCCAGTTTTTGACCTCCAGAAAAGCGTTGTCGGTGCCGGTTACCGCGGTCGACCAGTTTTCATTGCCGAACACCACCACCTCGCCTTTCGACGCCGACGGCGCGACGGCCGCCAGACCGGCCACCTCGCGGCGGATGGCCGCCACGTCGGCGCTCTGGAACGGCGCTGCCGCCGAGCGTTGACCGGGTCCCAGGCGCTGCCCTGGACGTACGATCAACAGATTGCTCCCGAGACTGGCGATCTGGCGGCTCACCTGCGCAGTCGCACCGCCGCCGATGGTGACCATGGTGATGACCGCCGCCACGCCGATCACGATACCGAGAATGGTGAGGGCCGAGCGCAGCAGATTGCGTCGGATTTCGCGCCACGCCAGCAGCAGCGTGTTCCACAACATCAGGGGTGCGCCCCGTTGGCCTGGTCGGAGACCACCCGCCCGTCCATGAACTGAACCACCCGGCGCGCGTAGGCCGCCATGTCCGGCTCGTGGGTCACCATGACGATGGTGATGCCGCGTCCCCGATTGAGGTTTGCCAGCAGTTCCATGATTTCACGGCTGCGCGCGCTGTCCAGGTTGCCGGTGGGCTCGTCGGCCAGCAACACCGACGGTTGCGTCACCAGGGCACGCGCGACGGCGACTCGCTGTTGTTGGCCGCCCGACAGTTCCGACGAGGTGTGGTGTTCCCAACCCTGCAAGCCAACCACTGCCAATGCGGCACGGGCCTGCTGATGGCGCTCGGCAGCCGGCATGCCTCGATACACCAGCGGCAATTCGACGTTTTCCAGCGCCGTGGTGCGGGCCAGCAGATTGAAACCTTGAAACACGAACCCGAAATAATGCCGCCGCAACAATGCCCGTTGATTGCGAGTCAGATCGTTGACCGTTACGCCTTGAAAACGGTATGCACCGGAAGTCGGAACATCCAGGCAGCCGAGGATATTCATGGCTGTGGACTTGCCGGACCCGCTGGGCCCCATCAGGGCGATGAAGTCGCCTTCGGGTACCGCCAGATCGATGCCGCGCAGCGCATGCACCGCGGCCTGGCCGCGACCGTACACTTTGGTCAAGCCCTGGAACTCCACCAGCGGCGCGGGCTGTGCGGCTTGCGCAACATTATCCGGCGCGGCCCGGTTCATTTGCGAACCGCGATCACGTCGGTCAAAACCCGCGTACTTGCGCTCACATCGCCGGACAGCACTTCGCTGACGCTGCCGTCGCTGGCGCCGACGCGGATCGGGATGGCGGTAGGGGTGCCGTCGCGCAGCACCCATACCTGTCGCTGGTCGGGTTTGGCGGCGACGGTTTTGCGTTTCGGTGCGTTCGAACTACTTGGTCCGCGGCGGAACAGGCTCTCGAACAAATTGCGCCGGGGCCGTTTCGCCTCCGCACTCGGCGGCGTAAAGCGCAGCGCCGCGTTCGGCACCAGCAGAACGTCATTACGTTGTTGCACGGTAATTTCCGCGGTCGCGGTCATCCCGGGACGTAACGCCAAATCGCTGTTGTCCACGCCCAATACCGTTTCGTAGCTTACGACGCCTTCCGCCGACTGGGGCGCAAACCGCACCTGAGTGATGCTCGCAGGGAAACTGCGATTGGGATAGGCATCAACGCTGAATACCGCGTTTTGACCTTCGCTGACTTTGCCGACATCGGCTTCGTCGACGCTCACATGCAATTCCATCAACGCCAGATTTTCCGCTAATGAGAACAATACCGGTGTCTGCAAGGAAGCCGCGACGGTCTGCCCGGGTTCGATTTGCCGGCGCAGCACAATGCCGTCGATCGGCGAACGGATCAGCGCCTTTTTCAGTTCCGTGTCATGGGCATCGAGGGTCGCCTGTGCGACCGCCACCTGGGCCTTGGCGCTGGCTTCGGCAGCAACCGCTCTGGCCTGCGCTGCGGTTGCGGTGTCGAGTTCTTCCTGGGAACAGAGTTGGCGCTGCGCCAGCTTTGCGCAGCGCTTATAGCGCAAGCGCGTTTCCAGCACTGTGGCCTGGGCTTCCTGCACTTTCGCCTGCGCCGACTGCAACGTGGCGCGGGCCTCGATGAGTTCGGCGTTCAGCCGATCGGTGTTCAATCGCGCCAACACTTGACCGCGGGCGACACGGTCATTGAAATCCACTGTCACCTCTTCGATGGTGCCGGACAATTCGCTGCCCACATCGACCTGATTGACCGGTTGCAGCGTACCGGTGGCGGTTACCGTAACTGTCATGTCGCCTTTGCGAAGGGGCTCGCTCTGGTACCGTGGCCCATCGGACCCTGTCGGCCACCACCACCACAACCCGATCACGAGCAACGCGACCAGCGCTGCGCTTACAGCCAGGCGGCGACGCCAGCGGCTCGCCTGGCTCGGCTCCTCGGCGCGCAGCAGCTCGGCTACATCCCGGGGCGGAACGGAACTTTCGTTGGGCATCGCCACGATCCTTGCATTGTGCGTTTACAAGCGCGCTACTGTGCGCTGCCGGCTTGATCTTGCCCACAGCCGCGAGCGCTGGAAAGGGCTTTTACAGACTTTTACAGCGCCGTGCGGGCGCGCGCGCAAGCCAGGACATGTTTGTACTGGGTGATTTCCAGCCGCTTCGTCGCTCCGACGGTCAATGCAAGGCAGGCCCAGGTACCCCCACCCCCGACCCGGACGCATCGCTGCACATCGTCAGCGTCGCGGATTCGATCCGGGACACGGTACTCGGGGTCGACCTTCACCGCTGTCGTGGCGAAGCTGTTACGGCCATCTAGCGGGCGCTGGACAATGCCGGTATCGAGATTCCGTTTCCGTACCGCACATTGACGTTCAAGGAACCGTTGCAAACCCACATGATCGATTCCGCGGATTGAGCGCGCCCGCCAATCAGGCGGGCGTTTCGTGCCGACGGATGACCTCCAGGAAGGCTTCCCCGTATGCGTCGAGCTTGCGCTGACCCACACCACTGATTGCTGCGATCCCGGGCCGGGTGACGGGTTTGCACTCCACCATTTCCGCCAGCGTGGCGTCGTGAAAAATCATGTAGGCGGGAATGCCCTGGGAACGCGCCAATTCCTGGCGGCATTGCCGCAATGCATCCCACAGTGCGCTGTCTTCCGCTCGCTCGAAGCGCGCGGCGGCACGTTCCTTGCGCGCCGCCTTGGCGGCAAGCCGCAATCTGCGCAGACGCAACTGCTGTTCTCCGCGCAGCACCGGACGGCTTTTTTCAGTCAAGCGAAGCCCACCGTGGCCGTCGGCATCGACCACCGCCAGACCGCGCGCAATCAGCTGCCGAAACAAGTTGCGCCATTCCTTGGCGTTCAATTCCGTGCCGATGCCAAAGGTGCTGATGTCAGCATGCCCGAACCGGGTCATGCGCTCGTTTGCTTTGCCGAGCAGCACGTCGATCAAGTAGTTGACGCCGAAGCGCTGCCCTGTGCGGTGGACGCAGGAAAGTGCCTTTTGGGCCGCCACCGTGGCGTCCCAGGTTTCCGGTGGCTCCAGGCAGACGTCGCAGTTGCCGCAGGGCTGCTCCAAGTGGTCGCCGAAATACGCCAGCAGTGCCTGACGCCGGCAAGTCGCCAACTCGCAAAAGCCGAGCATGGCATCGAGCTTTTGGCGTTCGACATGTTTGTACGCCGCGGGAGCCTGCGAGGACTCCTGCATCTGGCGCAGCAGAATCACATCCTGCAGGCCGTACAACAGCCAAGCATCGGCCGGGAGACCGTCACGGCCAGCGCGACCGGTCTCCTGATAGTATGCTTCGAGGCTTTTCGGTAGGTTGAGGTGGGCAACGAAGCGAACGTCGGGTTTGTCGATTCCCATTCCGAAAGCGATGGTGGCGACGATGACAACGCCCTCCTCGCGCAAGAAGCGTTCCTGGTGGAATCGCCGTTGCGCTGCATCCATGCCGGCGTGGTAGGGCAACGCCACCAATCCTTGCTCAGTCAACCATTGCGCGATTTCGTCGACCCGTTTGCGCGACAGGCAATAGACGATGCCCGCCTCGCCGGGATGCTCGTCCCGGATGAAGTGCAGTAACCGCTGACGAGCGTTGCCGCTGCTTTCTGCGAGTCGATAACGGATGTTGGGGCGATCGAACCCGCGTATGAACTGCCGCGCATCCTGCAAGTGCAGCCGTTGTATGATTTCGGCTCGGGTGGCGTGATCCGCGGTCGCCGTTAGCGCAATGCGTGGTACGCCGGCGAAATGTTCGCGTAGCGCCCCCAGTTGCAGATATTCCGGGCGGAAATCATGGCCCCACTGAGACACGCAATGGGCTTCATCGATGGCCAGCAACGCCAACGGTACGTTTTGCAGCAGCGCCAGCGTGCGCGTCTGGAGCAAACGCTCCGGCGCGACGTACAGCAGGTCAAGACTGCCGTCGGCCACTTGCCGTTCGACGGCGCGGGCATCTTCGCCATTCAGGGACGAGTTCAGAAATGCGGCTCGGACACCGTTTTGCCGCAAAGCCTCGACCTGATCGTGCATCAGGGCGATCAAAGGAGAGATCACCACTCCCAGACCTGTGCGTGCCATCGCCGGGATTTGGTAGCACAAGGACTTGCCACCGCCGGTCGGCATCAGCACCAGGGCGTCGTTTCCCGCCATGACATGGTCGATGATCGCGCCCTGCTGTGGTCGGAATTCCTCGTAACCGAAAACTCGGCGCAGCAGTTGTCCGGCGGTTTCGCGTTTCGTTGGGCGATCCTCGTGCATTGCGGAAATCGTGGGGCTGGACGCGGTCGAGAAAATGCGGGAATCACCGAAGATGATACACTGAAACCGGCCATCTGCCCGGACGGATGGAGGCCCTCACGGTAATATGGTGCTAATCCTCCAAAATTTTACAGGTACGCGGCGTCGGATTCGGCCCGCTGCGCAACATTGAGTGAACCGTTACAGATCCTTTGGCATTGGAATCCGGCGACCGACGCGCTGCGGTTTTCCGCCAACGCTTGCCGGCTGTTGAAATGTAGCCAGGCGCAGCTTCCGGCAACTTCGCGCGAGTTCTTGGAAAGGCTCGCACCGCCCGACCGCGAGCGATTGACACATGCTTTGACTGCCGCCCGCGATTCCGGTGACGAGATCGGCGTTTCGCTGGACTGGACCGGACCCGACAGCGTTACGGTCCGGCTGGTCGTGACGGGCATCGCCATGACCGTAGACAGCGCGACCGTGCTACACGGCTCGATCCGCCGCCCGCCAACCCCAAGTGACGCCGCCGGCGAACCTCGCGTCCAACTGGGCACACTTCTGTACGAACACGCCGACGACGGCATTGTGCTGGTCGACGCGGCCGGTCGCTGCCTGCAAGCAAATCCGGCGGTCGAGCGCCTGCTCGCGATGCCACGCGACGAACTCATCGGTTCACGGCTCCTGGATACACTTGGCTCCGGCCGGGGTAGTGCCGAGGCGCAGTCGGAGGCGAGGATACCGCTGCGCGGCCTTCGGCACCTGACAAAATCCGACGGCACACAAACGACCCTGGCATATGAGCGCATCGCGGCCATGGAAAATGGCGTTGGCGCATTCGCTTTGCGAGACGTGAGCCAGCGCTTCCATACCGAGAAGCTGCAGGCGCTCCTCGCCGCCATCGTTGAGTCTTCGGACGATGCCATCATCGGCAAAGACCTCGACGGCATCATCCGCTCCTGGAACGCCAGCGCCGAGCGCTTGTTCGGCTATACCGCAGACGAAGCGATCGGCCGTCATATCACGCTGCTGATTCCGCGCGCCTTCCGGCGGGAGGAGGACGCCATCTTGGCGCAGATCCGGCGCGGCGAACGGGTCGAGCACTATCAAACCGTGCGCGTGGCAAAGGACGGCCGTCTGCTGGATATCTCCCTATCGGTTTCCCCCATCGTCGATTCCAGCGGCACGGTCATCGGGGCATCGAAAATCGCACGCGACGTCAGCGTGCAGCACCAGGCGGAACTGGCGCTGCGCAGCAGCCGCGAACTGCTCGACACGGTGATTTCGGCGGCTCCTGTCGCCGTCGCGATCATGGACGCCAACGGCGTCGTCAACTACTGGAATGGCGCGGCGGAAAGGATATTCGGCTGGTCCGCGGAGGCGGTTTCCTCATCCGCAGCCCTGCCACAGGATAGTGCCCGGGCGCAGTTGCTGAATGCGCTGCGCCGCAGTACACCAGGCGACTCCGTCGAAGGGGTGGAAACCACTGTCGCGCGTAAAAACGGTGTTCGGGTGGAAATCGCCGTTTGGTCGAGCAACCTGCGCGCCGGGCTGCACGAAACGCCGAGAAAGCTGATTATAGCCGCCGACGTTAGCGAACAACGGCGAACGCAACGCGAGCTGCGTGATCAGGAACAGCGTATGCGCGCCGCCTTGAATGCGTCTCGCACCGGCACCTTCCGCTGGGACATGTCCGCCAATCGCTTGCAGTGGGACCAAAACCTGGACCGTTTGTTCGGCCTCATCCCAGGGGAAACCATCTTCAGCGTCGATCAATTCATCGACCTGGTACATCCGGACGACCGAAGCGCCGTACGCGAGGCCCTCAGTCGATGTGCAACCGAAGGTACGGACTTCGAGATGGACATACGGAGAATCTGGCCGGACGGCGGCGTGCGTTGGCTCTACGCGATCGGCCAAACCGGACGCGATGAACGCGGCAGGCCACAGTACATGACCGGCGCATGTGTCGACATCACCCACCGCAAAGAATCCGAGCAGGCATTGCGCGAGGGTGAGGAACGCTTTCGTACGCTGGCCGATAACATCGCACAATTCGCCTGGATGGCCGACGGCCAAGGCTGGATATTCTGGTACAACCAACGCTGGTTCGACTATACCGGCACCAACCTCGAACAAATGCAAGGCTGGGGATGGCGGGACGTGCATCATCCCGATCACGTCGATCGGGTGGTGGAAAAAGTCACTCGGCACTTCGCCACCGGCGAAATCTGGGAAGACACTTTCCCCCTGCGCGCCGCCGACGGCAGCTACCGCTGGTTTCTGTCGCGGGCGATCCCGATCCGCAACAATGAAGGCGAGGTGACCCGTTGGTTCGGCACCAATACCGACATCACCGAGCTTAGAAGCATGGAGGAAGCGCTCAGGGAAGCGGATCGCCGTAAAGACGCTTTTCTGGCCACGCTCTCCCACGAATTGCGCAATCCGCTCGCCCCGATACTCAACAGTCTGGAACTGTTACGCATGTGCCCCGGAGACGCCAAAATGGCGTTGCGTTTGTATGAAACCATAGCCCGACAGGCGGGCTATCTGCTGCGCTTGGTGGACGACTTGCTCGAGGTATCGCGCATTTCCAGGAATAAGGTTCAATTGCGCCTGGAGCCTGTCGCCTTGACGGATGTGATCGCCGGCGCCCTGGAAACCGTACAACAAATGATAGAAAAGCGTCAGCACACCATCTCGGTTGAGCTTCCGGAGCGGCCCGTACAACTCGTCGCCGACCCCGCGCGGTTGACGCAAATCTTCTCCAACCTCTTGAGCAATTCCGTCAAATATACGGACCCTGGAGGACGCATAACATTGCGCGCGCGCAGCGACGGCAGGATGTTGACGGTGCAGATCCGCGACACGGGCTGCGGCATCGAGCCGCGAATGCTGGATCAAGTGTTTGAGATGTTCGTCCAAACATCGCCGATGGAAAGCGGTCGCAGCGGCCTTGGAATAGGACTAACGTTAGTTAAATCGCTGGTGGAACTGCACGGCGGCAATATTAGCGCGTTTAGTGCGGGGTTGGGGACAGGCAGCGAATTCGTGGTCAGCCTCCCGATCGTTGAGACCTCGCAACCCGCTCCGCCGGCACCAACTCAGGACGGAACGGATATGTCGGTTTCTGCACAGCAACGCGTTCTCGTAGTCGACGACAACGAAGATGCAGCGGTCAGCACCACGATGCTACTGGAGGCCATGGGGAACGAAGTGCGCACCGCGTACGACGGCGCCGAGGCGATCGGTATTGCCGCGGACTTTCGCCCCCAAGTCATTCTGCTCGATCTGGGAATGCCGAAACTCAATGGTTATGAGGCCGCGCGACGCTTACGCCAAGAGCCCTGGGGCCAGAGCATCGTGCTGATTGCGCTTACCGGCTGGGGGCAGGAACAAGACCGCCAGCGCACCACAGATGCCGGCTTCGATTACCACCTGGTGAAGCCGGTGGACCCGTCGGCGCTGCGCAACCTGCTATCGGAAATCGCCAAATCCCGCGCTTAGCGCGCGCGACCGGCACTGGCTGATGGATACCGCCACAGGTCTTCTACAATGGAGATAGAGTTCAGCCCGTTGGCGGCGCACAGGGCCATGACAAGGAGGCAGCGTGAGAGATTACGGAAACATGCCCGAACTTTCCTGGAGCGAAGAGCACGCACTGGAAAAAGCCAAACTGCAGATCAAACGACTCGAGCCGTTGATTTTGACTCTGCCCGAGAAATCCGATCTGCGCATCGCGGCCGAGCAATTTCATTGTCGCGAATCCCGCGACGACGGTCTGGTCATCACCTGCGATCCACAAACAACCTTGTCGGAACTCGCAACCCGCAACAGCCTGCCGCAACTGGCCGAGCTTGGCGACTATATCGCGCAGTACGATATGACCGTCGATGTCGACGCCGGCCAGCACCGTATCATCATCCACACCTGACCGGCGTAACCGTGCTGGCGCCGCCCCCGGCACGCAAAGTAGCGCCCGGAAGCGCTTGACAGCGCTACGACCGCCGCCGGCCGAAGGCGATCACTTCGATACGACCGCGCGGTCCGATGAACAACGCCGCGCCCCACCCCACCAGACTGACCACAATGGCGCCCAGCAGAGCGGAGCCAAATCCAGCGATGGCAAAACCCGCCAGCATCCATGCCACCAGACCCAGCATCGCCGCATTGATCACCAACAGGAAGAATCCCAGGGTCACCACCGTAACGGGCAGCGTGAACACGATCAGCAGCGGCCGCACCACCGCGTTGACGATACCAAGGAGTAGCGCGGCTCCCAGCAATGTCCAGCCTCCCTGCACGGTGATACCGGGGATCAGACCGGCGGCAAGCCACAAGCCCAGCGCGCTGATCAACGTTCGAATTGCAAATCCCATCATCGCGACAACCTCATGGTGATTTGGCCAACGTCTTCCACAACAGATGAGCATAGTCGCTCCCTTGGCGGGCCTCCGGCGGCGCAAAACCGCGGGCGAGGAAAAAGCCGCGCGCGCCCGCCTGAGCTTTCACGGTGATCGCGGCCGCGCTTTGCGCCCACGCCGCCTGCTCGGCTGCCTCTAGCAAACGCGAACCGACGCCTATTCCCCAGTACCTGGGGTCGACATATAGACCGTGCAACGAAAGCGTCGAAACCGCCTCGAACCGCCCCGCCTCCCAAGCGGCGGTACCGACCATCGTTCCAGCCAAGTACGCCGCCACCAAAGTCAAACTCGCCAGGTCTTCGGGTTCGTAGAGATACGTGGGCAACGCCAGCCGCTTGACTCGCTCCGGCAGATCCCAGGTTGTCAGCGCGCGCGCTACGAGTGCGTTGACGCGCGGCAGGTCGTCCACGTCCGCAGTTCGGATTATCGGTGTTCGATCCGCCATGCCTGCAAACCTCCCGTACGGCCTCGAATCGCAAAATATCGTGTCGAGCCATTTGCAAGTACGCCGCTTTGCGCTAGTGTCCAGCGATCCGCGGGCTCCGTTCGGCAAATACCGCCGCCCGTCGGGGCAACCAGGTCCGCGGCCGATCTCATCAAGTTTGCGTGCTCGAGGAGTGCGTATGAACACCATCATCTCCATGATCGCAGCCGGCAGTTTACTGGCGGTCACCGGCTTCGTCGTCGCCCAAACGACGCCCGCCACGGAACAGGAAGTCAACCCGGAACAAAGGGCCCAGCGGCTTTTCCAGAAATTGGACACCAATCAGGACGGCAGCCTGGATGCCGGCGAGGCCGCTGCCGACAAGGGCGTGGGCAAAGCGTTTCCGCGCTTGGCCAAAGACGGCAAGCTCGACCAACAACGCTTTATCAAGTGGTACAAGGCTTACGACGCGCCGCCCGCGCAAGAGTAAACATTTTGGCCGGCCGCCTTCATGGCGGCCGTTAGCATCATCAGTCCCGCGGCTCCGTAAACCAGAACACGATGCCCGCCAGCGGCAGCGCCACTCCGAGGATCGCTACCGCCGGCCAGCCGCCGAAACCGAAGGCAGCCGCGGCTGCGGCCGAGCCGAAAGCGCCGCCGGCGAAATAGCCTCCCATATAGGCCGTTGTGACGCGACTGCGGGCATCGGGCGCCAGTTCGTATATCATGCTTTGATTCAGAATCTGCGTGCCCTGCACGCCCGTATCCAGCACGATGACGCCGACGATGATGGCGGCAAGAGATGTCTGCCATGCACCCATGACGGCGAATGCCACCGCCACCAGAGCAATGAAAGCGCCGGTCGCTATGCGGCTGCGACCGTGGTCGTGCAGATGGCCTGCGAATGAAGCAGTCACGGCCCCGGCGACACCGGCGAGGCCGAAGCTGCCGATGACGCCGTCACCATAGTTAAAAGGTGCGCGCGCAAGCAGGAATGGTAACGAGGTCCACAACATGCTGAAGCTCGCGAACATCAATGCGCCGTAGATCATGCGCCGGCGCAACAACGGCTGTTCGCGGATCAACTCCAGTACCGAGCGCAACAAGGCGCCGTAACCAATCGCAACGCTGCTTCGGTCCCGCGGCAGCGCTTTTGCCAGTGCCAAGGCTTGCAACAGCATCGCAGCGGCCGCCATCCAGAATACGCTGCGCCAGCCCCACAACTCCGACAGCGCTCCCGACACGGTGCGCGCCAACAGGATCCCCAGCAACAAGCCACTCATGACCCGGCCGACCACTCGGCCCCGCGCCGCGGCCGGAGCGAGATGCGCAGCGTAGGGAACCAGAATCTGCGCGACCACCGAAGTCACCCCGATCGCCAGGGAGGCCAGCGCGAACACCATCAAGCTCGGAGCTGCGGCGGCAGCGGCCAATGCGAGTGCGGTCGCCAGGGTGACAATAACTACCAGTCGCCGCCGCTCGAGCAAGTCACCCAACGGCACGAGAAACAGCAGACCGAGCAGATATCCGGCCTGGGTGATAGTGACCAGAAACCCTGCCGTGTGGGTAGGCACCTCGAACGCCCGAGCCAGCGTGGCGAGCAGCGGCTGTGCGTAGTAGATGTTGGCAACGGCCGCGCCTGTGGCCACCGCCATGAGCACCACCAGACCGGTGGACAGACCGGTCCCGGTGTCCACTGCGCGCCGACTGCTACTGTCATTCACGAGGAAAATGTACTCGAGACGCAGCTGCGCCGATCAGCGCACGCATGCTTCGTAGATCATCGTCGCATACAGACGCGCGGCGCGCTGCACCTCGGCGAAGGCGACGTGCTCCTTGCGCGTATGCGCAACCTCCAGGTGTCCCGGTCCGCAAATCACCGGCATCGCACCCTGCTGGTAGAACAAACTGCCATCGGAATGGGAACGGAACGGCACCGGCGTCCATGGCAGGCCGATGTGCTCGTATGCCGCCCGCACCGGCGACAGTGTCGGATTGTCCGGCGCATTGGCGTAGCCCGGCGCCCAGAACACGTTCTCGAATTCCAGCGTGCAGCTGGGATGGGTTTCCAAAGTGCGTTGCCTGGCCTGTTCAACCAGTGCGCTCACCGTGGCGTCGCTCACCCCGGGCGGTACATGGAAATCGATCGCCGCCTCGCATTCGTCGGCGACCACGAACAGTTCACCACCGCCGCGAATCTCGCGCGGATTGATGCTCATTTTCTCGGCAAACGGAGCCTCACTACCGGCGTGCAGAATCATTCTCATCCACTCCAGCATGGCGTGAATGGCGCTGGCGCCGACTTCCGGCAGAGCCGCATGGGCGCGCGTGCCCAGCGTTTTGAGCCGGCACTCGTAATAACCGTAGTGGCTGACGCACGCCTCCAGTCCGGTCGGTTCGCCGATTACCACCAGCGGCGCCGTGCGCTGGGCGAGCAGCGCCTGGGAGCCATCGCCGTATTCTTCTTCTCCCACCACGAGTGCCACACACAGTCCGCGCTTGAACTCGACGCCGCAGCGCACGAGGGCGCTGACTGCTTCCACCACGGCGGCGCAGCCGGATTTCATATCCGCCGTACCGAGCCCGTAGAGCAGATCGCCGTCGCGCTGAATCCCAAGGTGTTCATCGTCGATCACCGGTACGGTATCGACATGCCCGACCCACATCATGTGGGCCGGTCTCGGCCCCAATTCGACGATCAGGTTGGCACGATTGTCGGTCACCGTGCCGCCGAGCTGTGGCACCGGCTGTCGCAGATAGCTGATGCCGTTCTCGGCGAGGCGCGAAACGAATACCTCCATCACCGACTCTTCGGCATAGGACGGGCTGTATTGCGCGACCGCGTCCGTGAGCAGCGTCATCAACTTGGCGTCGTCGACCGTGTCGAGCACTTCCTGCAGCGAGGCACTCATGCTCTACCGGCCTTGGACCTGCATCCGGCGGCCCGCTCGCATTTTGCATTCAATGACAAAGTCAATCCTTCTGTCGTCGTAGTCGTTGATAATCGGGATGGGTGGTCAGGTTCTTGCTCAGATAAACGTGGCGGTCCTGGTTGCCGAAACCGTGGTTTTCGAAAAATCCGATGGCGCCATGATTTTCGGCATCGGTATCGACGATCATCATGCGCGCGCCCGCGCGCAGAAACGCCTCGGTCAGGGTATCGAGCAGGCGGGTCGCGACCCCGGAACGGCTCAACGCCGGCGAAACTGCGATCCAGACCAGATAACCGTAGCACCACGCGCTTTTACGTTTGTCGATCAAGCTGCCCAGCGCGAATCCGACCACCTCATCCTCGTATTCTGCGACGAAACAGAAATCTCCGTCTGAAGAGAACATGCGCACGGCCTCGTATTCGTCCCAAGTACGGTGAAGACTGGGCCACTTATCAGCCGTGAACACCGATTCGCCGAGCGCGTATACGGCCGGAAGGTCTTCCAGCGTGAGTTCCCGAATGTGGATATTTCTACCGTTTCCGTTTTGCATCAGCCTGGCAACAAATGCAGCGCAACCAAAGTAAGCAACTGCGCCGTGAAAAATAAGAGATGCTTGGTCTCGGTCCGATATTGCTTGAATATTTCTTCAGCGAGGATGAATGCTGCCCACATCCCCATGGCGCCCACGAATGCGAAATTGACCTGCGCCAGCTGCACTTGCCCGGCTGCCAATGACGCCGTCCACGTATACCATAACAGAATCGCGACCGCGGCTTGCCACACCATTACGCCAACGAACAACAACGCCGCCAACCAAAGCGGCGCTTCGTAGAGCTCCACCGCCTCGCGCACACGTTTGAAGTTCTGCGACCGAAACACCCAATTGTCCGGCAACTTGCCCATGGCGTGGACTGCATCGAACACGTTGGTGATCAGCACCAAGGCAAACCATGACGCCCACAAACCAAGCAGCAGCAACTTCAATGGCAACAGGCCGGCCGTCATGATCCCTGGCACCTCGGATCTGCGGACATGCCCGACTGGTCACGAACGCGCGGGTACACGCTCGCGCTGCGATCCGATCCATCCATTGAAAGCGCAACGAAAACCAACATGCAGATAGACTCAACGGGCACCACTGGATGCATCCGCTTCGGTCCAGTCCCGGTAGCGATGGGTTCCGGTAGCGCCATCGAAGGTCAAATTCAAAACAACGCGGTTGCGGCCGCCGCGTTTGGCCTTGTAGAGCGCGCGATCCGCGGCGCGCAACAAGGATTCAGCTGTTGCCGTCGACGAAGCGGCGGTGCCGGCGACGCCCATACTCAAAGTCACACGTGACGCAACCGGTGAGTGAAGATGTTCGATGTTTTGCTTTTCGATTGCCCGACGCAGGCTTTCGGCGATGTGTGCCGCGCCCTCCAAGGGCGTATTCGGCAACACGATAACAAATTCCTCGCCGCCGTAGCGGGCCACCATATCGCCGGGACGATTGATTTCGCGCCCCAGGACATCGGCCACTTGGCGCAGGCACCGGTCTCCGGCCTGATGACCGTAGTGGTCGTTGTAGGCCTTGAAATAATCGATATCCAGCAACACCAGCGACACATAGGTATTCTCCCGCCGTGCCCGTTGCCATTCGTGACGCAGGAAATCATTGAAGTGGCGGCGGTTCGCGATGCCGGTCAGCGGATCCTGCTGTGAGAGTTGCAGCAGTTTCTTGTTGCTTGCCTGCAGCTCCTGATTGGCGAGTTCCGCCTGGCGGCGCGCCACGGCTAATTCCGATAGCATCTTGGTGATCACTTCTTCCGCGGACTTGCGTGCACTCACGTCTCGAGCCGTCACCAGAAACAGGCTCTGACCTCCGTGCTCGACCGGACTGAAAGTGATTTCAGCCGCAAAGCCGCTGCCGTCGCCGCGCTTGCATTCGACTTCGTTGACGGCCGTCGCCATGTGGTGTTCGACCAGCTCCTCCGCGGCGCGCTCATTGTTGAGCAGCCCCGTCTGCGCGATATGCATGAAGTCACCGGCGTAGCGGTCGATCAGTTCATCTCGCTCATATCCAAGCATCTCGCACGCGACCCGGTTCACGTCTACGACGCGCCCACCGACGTCGATGAGGAACAACCCCTCCAGGGAATACTCGAACAACGCCCGAAACTGCTCGTTGCGCTGCGATGCAGCCCGCATCCGCAACTGCTCGCTGATATCGCGGAAGGCAATCACGTTGCCGACATAGACGCCGTCGCGTTTCATGGGCCGCGTACTGAGCGCTACGGGCAGGACGCTGCCATCCCTGCGGGTAAGAAAGCGGTGTTCGGAGGTAAAGCTCTCGCCCTGGCGCAACGCCTTCACCAGGTCGGAATCATCGGGCTTGTTGCTGAGAATAGTGGCGCTGGCGTCACGCCCCACCAGGTCTTCGGGCGTCCAACCCAGGTGCTCGGTGGTTGCGGGATTCGCGAACGTGACCACGCCGTCCGCGTCCTGCACCACAACCCCTTCGCCGAGCGTCGCGGTAATCTCGCGCAGACGCTCGTTGCGTTCGCGCAGCGCCTCGGTCATCCGCGAGGCGAGCGCCAGCGCCCGCCCCCTGGTCCGCACCAACGACCACACCACTAGAAACAACAAGAAACTGATCGCCAAGCCAGACAACAGCACGATTGTCGGCGGAGAGTAGGTTCCGGTATTGAACAGCGGCGGCAGCGCGGTGAAACGTATGGTCCAGGTATGACCTTTCAGGTCCAACTGGCGCTCGGCTCGCAAAGGATGTTCGCTCGACGGTATATCATTCAAAGTGCGAGATCGGTACATCAGGTTGTTCGCGGTCATTTTATCGCCGTCGAAAATCTCCACTGCGACTTCGGCGAGGCGCCCTTGAAAAATCCCGTGCACGAGATCCGCGACCCGAAACGGCGCATACACGTATCCGCGCAACGCCGTGCGCCGCGCAGCGACGGTGTCGACGGCTGCACCGCGCCGATACAGCGGAACGTACATTAAAAAACCTGCCTGGACATGCTGCTTCGTTTCCTGCACCAGTTTGATTTTCCCCGACACCGAAGTCTGTCCGCTGTCGCGAGCCTGCTCCATGGCGGCGCGGCGTACCGGTTCGGAGAACATGTCGTAGCCAATGGCGCGTTGATTGCGCCAATTCAGTGGTTCGAGATAAATCACCGAAGTATAGGTATCGCGATCGCCGCGCGGCCAAAGCCGAAAATCCTGCTGTCCTTCGCGCATCCGCGTTTCGAATTCTGACAATTGGTCCGCCGGCACTTTCGAGCTGACACCTACGCCAAGAACCCCAGGGTAGCTGGACTGGATATGCAGCCGATCCACGTACGTGCGCCAATCGGTCCGGGACACCTGATCGGCGACGGAGAACAAACCGGCGCCGCCCAGCAGCATCAACTCATAGGCTGACAGTTGCGACGCCATTGCGGCTTTGACTTCTTCGACCCGGTAGGTGAAGCGGTCCTGAAGGCGCTCCGCGGTGCCGAGCCGCGCCAGCTCCCATACCGTGACCGTCACGATCAGCGCCAGCACCAGCACCGCCCACGGCATGAGGAGCAGCCTTGGCGGTGCCTTGACGCCCTCGCGCCCCCCCGGCACCTCGGCGCGGCCCGCGAGTTCAGTCTGATTGGAATCGTCTCTTTGCATCGCCCGCGGATATTCGCCGGTTGACCGGTCCTTCCGCGCAGTCTAGTCGTAAATGCCCGTGTGTTTCATTAGTCCATGTAACCAAACCGCTTTCCACACGTTTTCCACGGCTGTTGTCGACCCAGCCCGTTCCAGGAGCGCGTCGGCTCGGCCTGCTTATCTTTTCGGCTTCGGAATCACCGGCAAGGAGAGGATATAGGTGGAAATGGCATCGCGGTCCTGGGCCGTCAGCTTGCCGGTGCCCTTGTCGATCACCTCGGCCATCAGGCTGCCGGCGAAGTCCCCCTTGGGGTCCATGCCGATTTCGAGATAGAAACTCAGCATGGACACGGTCCACGAGCCAATGCCGTGCTTTTTGTTGGGAGTGATGTTAGGAGTGGCGTCGCCTTCCGGCCCTTTCCCCTTCTTCACTCCCGCATACAGCCGGTCGGCCTGCAGTGCACCCAACGCGTTGCGCGGCGTATGACACTCCGCGCAATGGGTCGCAGCCGAGGCCAGGTACGCGCCCCGATTCCAAACCGCATCGTGAGCCGGATCGGGCCGAAACTCGCCCTCGTCGAAATACAACCACTTCCACAAGCCGATCGGCCAGCGCCAACTCACATACCAGCTGAGGTCGTGTTGCCGGTTTGCTTGGGCCACCGCAGGCACTGTATCGAGATATGCTTTGATGGCCAATATGTCGTCACGCTTGAGGCGGGTGTAGGCCGTATACGGAAACGCGGGGTAATAATGGTGCCCATCGGGCGACACACCCTTACGCAACGCGCGGACGAAATCCGCCTCGCTCCATGCGCCAATGCCATAACGGCGGTCAGGCGTGATATTGGGACTGTAAAAAGTGCCGAAGGGTGATGGGATCGGACGCCCACCCGCGAGGAACTTGCCGTCCTTGGCGGTATGACAAACTTCGCAAAGCGCGGCGTGGAACAGATACTCTCCGCGCTTGATCCGGTCGGTAGCGGCACCGGCCGCCGCCGACCATAACAGCAAGAAAACCGCAGCTATGGCACAGGCGCGGGGGCCGCCCCTGTTCGTCAATGCTTCTCCTTGCGGAAGTCTTCATGACAGGACTTGCATGCGTCGCCCATCGCTTTGAAAGCCTTTAGGGTTCCTGCGCGTTCGCCGGTCTTGGCCGCAGCCGCAAATGCGTCCACTTTGTCTTTGAGATTGGCGGCGGCTTTTTCGAATTTGTCACGGTTCGCCCACACCGCGTCCTTGGCTTTGGTTTCGCCGAAATCGGTTCCTTTCGGGAACAACGCTGGGATGTCGCGGCTCAACGATTGCAGTCCGTCGGCAATCGCTTGCATGTCCGGCCCGTAGCTAAACCCGTCACGCAAGCGACCGGCGCTGGCGCCCACCAAACCGCCCATGGCCGCCATCACGTTCTGTCGATACTTGATCGCCGGCTCGATTTTCTCCATCGGGATTTCTTCGACCGCGTACGCGGTGGCCCACGTCAGCGCGGCGCCGACTATCCCGATGCCAAGCAGCGAAACCACGGACTTTCTTTTCATAGCGAGCTCCTTTTAGGGTTCGTACCGAAGTTACACCAACATAGACGGCGCCGCGTGCTCGGATCAAGTGCATCCGGCGCAATGGGTTATTTTCCAGACAAGCGCTTGTGATGGCACGCAAATATCCTACGGAAAGCGATGCGTTCCGACGCTTCGCCAACGGCTTTCGCCACGGGCTCGACGCTCACTCGGCGCGCAATGCCCAATAGCAACGAAAGCGGGCGAGCAAACATTTTGGCTTCTCGCAATAGAGCAGCGCGCCGGGGCGAGCGGCCTTGCTTCGTAGTTGGGTCAGCCGCCGCGCGATCAACAGCAACATTAGCTCTGCCTCGCCGGGGCCGTCGTCGCTGGAGGCGAGCAGCTCGCGCAACACTGCCAGATCATGCTCTTCGCCGAGCAGCTCTCCGAGCCGGTCGGCTTGCCGCTGTTGCGTTTTGATCGCCTGGGGGTGCAGTGGCTGCAGCAGGCGAAGTTGATACCAGTGATATTTGACCCGTTTGCGCCAATTGTGAAAATCCACGGAATCGGCGCTTGCATAGGCGCGAGCCATGGCGCCTCGGCCACGGCCGTAGGTTCTTGCAAAACCACTTGCCAGGGCGTCGAAACCGTCGGCAGCGAGCGTCCATCGGGCGATCCGATGGCGGCCTTTTACCATGCGGTCCCGAAAACGATCCACGGCGACCTCGAACTCATCTTCGTTCGCCAGCGCGGCATCCCTTCGATCGCTGAGCCAGTCCGCGATTCGTTCGGCCGAGTGCCGCGGCAGTTGGTGGCGCTCGCGCTCAACCAGTTTCAAGTACGCCTCGAGAGAGGATTGCGTGTCGCGGATACAGGCCAGTTCCCGTGCGGCGTCCCGGTACCAGGCATTTTCCACCTGGTAATGCTGCTTGAACGCCGGGCGCACCAGGCGTAACAGGCCGCGCAACTTCTTGCAGCGTTTGCGCACCTGATGTATCGCCTCGTGGCGGTCCAACTCTGGATCCGACAACTCTTCGAGCCCGCGGTCGATCTGTTCACGGGCGATGCGTTTGAGGCCCGCTTCCACGGTCTCGTCGAATCTGAATCGGTATCCCATATGAACGCGCCTCCGCCCGAGCTGAACACGAGACCATAGCTCGAAACCGAATTTCCCGTAACCTCGTTGTGAACCGGTTCGCGAGACCGGCGCGACGAACATTAAAAAAACGTAATGTGCCGGCAAGCCTCCGGTAAGGCGCGCGCGACTAGATTGGCTGGCAACGATAATCCAACGGAGGAACGTAGCCATGCAGGAAACACATCACGACCAAAGCACTCGGCCGCCCCGGCGCTCAGGCATTGGCGCTTGGCGCCGTGGCGCGATCACCGTCGCCGTAGCCTCCATGTTGAGCGCCGGTTCCGGCGTCATGCTGGCGCGTGCGAATGTCGCCGACACCCCGCCGATCAATCCGCCCGCGGTGCAAGCACCGCAGAAAAGTTTCGCCGATCTGGTGCAGACGGTACAGCCGGCTGTCGTCAGCATCGTAGTCGAAGGACACATGAGCGCCGCTGAAAATCAGGGTCCGCAATTTCAAATGCCGGACGATCCGCGCTTCCGGGATTTCTTCCAACATTTCTTCGGCCAGCAGATGCCACAGGATGACGGTAACGCGCCGGATGTACGGGTACGCGCGGCCGGTTCCGGATTCATTATCGATCCCGACGGCTATATCGTGACCAACAACCACGTGACCAAGGGCGCAAACGATATCACCGTGGTTTTGAACGACGGCACCAAGATGTCAGCCACACTGAAAGGCAGCGACCCCAAGACCGATTTGGCGCTGCTCAAGGTCGACACCGATAAGCCGCTGCCATGGGTCAAATTCGGTGATTCCGACAAGGTGCGGCCCGGCGATTGGGTCGTTGCCATCGGCAATCCGTTCGGACTCGGCGGCACCGTGACCACGGGCATCGTCTCGGCGCGTGGACGCGATATTCATTCCGGTCCCTATGACGATTACCTTCAGATCGATGCGGCCATCAACAGCGGCAATTCCGGCGGCCCGCTCTTCGACACCAGCGGCAACGTCATCGGCGTCAATACCGCGATCTACACGCCCAACGGCGGCAACGTCGGCATCGGTTTCGCAATTCCCTCCGATCAGGCGCAGACCGTGGTGCAGGCGCTCAAGCAGAACGGTCACGTGGAGCGCGGCTTCCTCGGCGTTCAGATCCAAACGGTGACCAAGGAACTCGCTGAAAGCCTGGATCTGCCGAAGGACAAGGGCGCATTGGTGGCCGAAGTCACGCCGGATTCGCCGGCGGCCCATGCCGGCATCGAGGTCGGTGATGTCATCGTCGGTTTCAACGGCAAGCCTATTGACGAAATGCGTGAACTGCCGCGTTTGGTCGCCGCCACCAATCCCGGCGAATCCGCCACCGTCAAGGTACTACGCGATGGCAAGTCGCGTCAGTTGAAGGTTACCGTGGCTCCGTACAAGGAATCCGTGGCACAAGCCGACACCGGTTCAGCCTCCGACGGCGCTCACCTCGGCGTCGCGGTGGCGGCACTCAACGACGAGTCCCGCAGCCGGTTCGACATCCCAAAGGACGTACAGGGCACCGTAATCGTCAATGTCGAGCCGGGCAGCCCGGCCGCCCGTGTCGGCCTGCGGCCCGGCGATGTGATCCGCAAGGCGGATGGCCACAATGTCGAGTCGCCCAAGGACCTGGTCGGCGCACTGAAGAAAGACGCGGCCAAGGATCGAAAGCAAGTGGTGTTGCTCGTCAACCGCGCCGGCAGCCAATGGTTCGTCCCTGTTCCGCTCGCCTGATCCCCCCTTCCTCTGGTCTGGCGATGCTAAACTGGCGATCAGGGCGTTGATCGCACCGCGGGGTTCGCCCCGCGGTTCATTTTTTTGAATATTCTCTGGCTCACCGCCTACGGCAAAGTTCCCGCGCGGCGGAATGACGAAGCGGCACGCCGCCGAATACACCGATGATACGCATACTGCATATCGAAGATGATGATCGCACCGCCGAGTTCGTTGCCAAGGGTTTGCGCGAAAGCGGCCACGTGGTCGAACGCGCAGCGACGGGCAGCGAAGGCTTGTATATGGCGAACGAAACACAATACGACGCACTGATCGTCGATCGCATGTTGCCCAAAATGGACGGCCTGGAGGTCATCCGAAATCTGCGTCAAAACGAAGTCCATACCCCGGCCCTGGTACTGAGCGCCCTTGGCGAAGTCGATGACCGGGTCGAGGGATTGCGCGCCGGCGGAGATGACTATCTGGTCAAACCCTTCGCTTTCTCCGAATTGCTCGCCCGGCTCGAGTCGTTGGTGCGTCGCGCCGATGTCGAAGCGGCGGTCGCGCGCCTGCAGGTGGGCGACCTGGAAATGGACTTACTGACGCGGCGCGTGCAGCGTGCCGGCCGCACCATCGACTTGCAGCCCCGCGAATTTCGTTTGCTGGAATATCTGATGCGTCATTCCGGACAAGTCATCACCCGCACCATGCTCCTGGAAAAGGTCTGGGACTACACATTCGACCCGCAGACCAATGTCATTGACGTACACGTCAGCCGACTGCGAAGCAAGATCGACAAAGGCTTTGCCGCCCCGCTCCTGCACACGGTGCGCGGCGCCGGTTATGTTCTGCGCGCCGATCACTGAGTCGGCGCCTTCAGCGCGTGACTGGTGAATCGTGGTGGTCAGCACTCCGAAACTGTTCCGCAGTTCCAGCTTCCGCCTGGCCGCGCTTTACATGCTGCTGTTCGGTGCCTCGGCGCTGCTGCTGCTTGGTTTCATTTACTGGTCCACGGCGGGTTACATGGCTCGCCAAGCGGACGCCGCCATCCAAGCCGACATCGACTTGTTGGCGGAACGTTACCGCACCAGCGGCCTGCCCGGTCTCACGGCGCTGATCGCCGAGCGCATCAACGAAGATCCTGGCCGCTCCAATCTCTATCTGCTCACCGACGACAGTTACAATCGAATCGTCGGCAATCTGGACAACTGGCCTGAAGTCGACGCAGACCCCAAAGGCTGGCTGAGTTTTCGCCTGCGCGACGCGGGAAGTCCGAAACGCGGAGCGCACGGCGCGCGGGCGCGCACGTTCCGTGTCGGCGGCGGATTCCGCCTGCTGGTCGGGCGCGACATGTACGAACTGGAGGCGATCCGTGATCGGATCATCGATACACTGACCTGGGGATTGGCGATCACCCTGGTATTGGCACTGGGCGGGGGCATCGCCATGAGCCGCAGCATGCTGCGGCGGTTGGAAGTAATAAACGAAACCAGCCGCGAAATCATGACCGGTGATTTGAGCCGCCGCATCCCGGTGCGCGGCAGCCAGGACGAATTCGACGAATTGGTCAACCATCTCAACGCCATGCTGGATCGCATCAGCGTGCTGATGGAGGACGTACGTCGGGTATCCGACAGCATTGCGCACGATCTGAAAACGCCGCTGACGCGCTTGCGCAACGATCTGGAAATCCTGAAGGGTAATACGGACGACGACTCGGCGGCCCGTGAGAACGCCGAACAGGCACTGCTGGAAGCCGACGGACTACTGTCGACCTTCAACGCCCTGCTGCGAATTGCCCGTATCGAATCGGGCCATCGCCGCGCCGGATTCACCGATGTGCCGTTGGCGGATCTGGTTCGCGACGTGGCTGAATTCTACGACCCACTGGCCGAAGAGAACGGCTTGTCCCTCTCGCTGGACATCGAATCGGAACCTGTCCTCCGGGGCGATCGCGACTTGCTGTTTCAAGCCTTGGCGAACTTGCTGGACAATGCGATCAAGTACACGCCGAGCGGCGGCGCCGTGACCATCCAAGTGCAGGTCGATGCCGCGGCCAGCCGAATCGTCATCACCGACAGCGGTCCCGGAATCGCGCGCGACCAGCGAGATATGGTGTTTCAACGCTTTTATCGCGTGGAAAACAGCCGCAGCGCACCCGGCAGCGGCCTTGGTTTGTCGCTGGTGGCCGCCGTGGCCAAGTTGCACGACGCTCAGATTGTGCTGCAGGACAACGGCCCCGGCTTGCGCGCGGTGTTGTCGTTCCCGTTCCAACAATCGACCTGAGGTAAAGGGCAGCCCGTGCGGGTCGACGCCGAATGTCTGCAGAACCGGCGTCGGGATCTATACTGTGTGCGTGGAAATAGGACGCGCCGGCGGAATTCGCTTGGCCGCGACGATCAAAGGGAGTGTGACCATGAACAATGTGCTGCGCATCGCACTACTGAGCCTGCTCGCCGGTACCGCTGTGGCGCGAGCCGATTGCAAGGACGATCTGAACAAAGTGCAAGAGCGTGCCCGGAAACTCGATGTGAGCGACGACTTCCGTCAGCAACTTCGTCAATTGCACAAATCGGCATTACTGCTGGCGCAGAATGACAAGGAAGATTTATGCGACGACGTCGCTGACGCGATGGAAAAAATGGTCGACAAACGCAAGAAGGCTTTGAACAAACAAGCACGCGAGCAAGCATTGCGCAATGCACCGCCGATCACTGATTTGGATAAGATTATCGAGCTGAGTACATTGGTTGATTCGACTGTGTACGACCAGAAAGGCGACGAGCTGGGTACTCTTCGCAGCGTGGCCGTGGACGCCCGCCAGGGCAAAGTGGCCTATGTCCTGCTCGAGTACGGCGGCTTTCTCGGTTTTGGCGAAAAGCTGATACCGATCCCGTTCGACAAACTGCACATGGCGAAGGAACGCGGAGCGCTGGTGTTGGACATGGATCGGGCACTGCTGGATGAGGCCAAAGGCGTCGACGCGTCACAGTTACCGCTGCATCCGCAACTGCCGGGACACGCGGACGCAGCTGCTCAATAATGGCGGCTGCCACCGGCAGCCGCGCAACATTACCGTAAAGCGCTCGGACGCGATGCCGCCTCGATCTGCGCGGCGTACCCTGATCAAGCCGCCTTTTGACCCAAGTGCTGTTTTTTGTGCGCCTTGAATTCGTCGGCCAAGGCCTCGGCTTGGTCGTCGCTCAGAATCTTCTTGGCCTTGCCGAACAAATCCTCTTCCTCCTCCTCGACGTGGTGCTCCACTTGCTCGGTCAATACCGACAACTTGGCAGTCCAGTGTTCGTCATCGACCTTCAGTTTCGACATTTCGCTCAATAAGACGTCCACCATGTGGTGTTCCTGCTCGCCTTCGAGCACCTGATCGCGGGTCTTGTCCTGGTTTCTGAGCGCGGCGTAGAACACTTCTTCCTCGGCACGACTGTGGGCACTCAATTCGGCCACGAGCTTTTCGAAGCCTTTGGCGCGGGTCTTGACCGCCTTTTCGGTCGTATCTCCAAGCTCTTTGAGCAAATGTTTCAAGTTCTCGTGGTCCTGCTGCAATACCTTGTAGATATCCATATCACGCTCCTGGTTGAGAAATGCCGTTGCTAGGCCCTGAAAGGTTAGGCCGCCGCCGTCTCGGTGCCAGGGTCGATTCGGTGCGCTAAAGGAAATCCCTAAGGCCAAGGTTGCCGCATGTTGCGCCATGGGCGGAAAGGTGTTGCCGCACGGCTTGCCGGCGGCAACCGATCAGGCGTCGAATTCACCGCGGGTTCGCTCGGTGTATCAGCAACTTGAGTCGCTATGGTCCGGCCGGTACGGAATTTGCTCTATGAGTGGCATTCGCGAGGAGATTGCCATGCACCGCATACTACACACCCACAAGTCGACCCAGTTCGGCCTTATCGCCGGCGTCGCCATGCTGTTGCTCACTGCCGCCCTTTCGCACACGGGCTGGCTCACACTGCTCAATTTCCCAGGTCTCGCGCTGGTGCTCGGCGGAACCCTTGCCGCAACCATGATGGCGCGCCCGCTGCACGAAGTCATCGCCGTGTTCAAGGCCATGCCCAAACTCGGGCACGATGAAGCCGTGCGTATCGATCCGGATTTGGAACAGCTCCTCGAAGTGGCGCACTGGTACCGCGCCGGGCGCATTGGCGCCGCAGAACAAGCGGCCGCCAAAGTATCCCATCCGATCGTGCGCGACGGCGCACAGCTGGTACTCGATCGTGAGCCGGTGGAGCACGTGGTCAAAACTCTCCAGTGGCGCATCGCCGGTATGCGCAGCAAAGATCACGGCGAGGCTCAGATCCTGCGCACCATGGCGATGTTCGCGCCGGCGTTCGGGATGCTCGGCACATTGTTCGGATTGATTCAGATGTTGAACAACCTTGGCAACGCCGCATTGCCGCAATTGGGCGCTGCCATGTCCTTCGCCCTGATCACAACGCTGTATGGTTTGGTACTCGCGAACTTGCTGTTCAAGCCACTGGCGATCAAAGCAGAGCAGCGTGTTCAGCAGCGCACGCTGGCGATGAACGTACTCCTGGAAGGCATCGTGTTGCTGCACCAACGTCGTCACCCCAGTGTCATCCGTGAGGCTCTGACAACCTACATGGCACAACAGCAGGCCGGTGCGGGCGTACAGCCCATGGCCCAAGCAGCCTGAGGCCATACCGGTGTTGCTGACGATGCCGAGCCAGGCCCACCCCGATCGCCTCGGGATTCAATACGACGCCGTGGACAGCGATTCCGACGGCGGCTGGATGATCAGCTTCGTGGACATCCTGATGCTGTTGTTGACGCTGTTCGTACTGTTGCTTGCATTCCATGCGGTCAAACAGCCAGGCGTTTCCACGCCGCCTGCGCCGCGGGCTGCGGTCGTTGCCGCGCCCAAGGTTGAAACGCGCCCGGCATCGCCACAGTCCTTGCCTGCGCCCGTAGCACCGAGCCCGCAAGCCGCGGCCCGGGTTGCGCCAAAAGGCCCGGACCCGTTCGCGATTTTGTCGAACCCGGAAAGCACCGCTGCGTTGCTGAGTGCCTTGCAGGCCGCCTCCCCCGACCCGGAGCCTGCGCAAGTCGAGGCGGCAGCGCCGCCGGTAGCCGCACCCGCGCCGGTGGCCGAGACTGAAACGCAATCCCCTCCGGCGCTGTATGTCCCACCGGAAGTGCGCGATCACGTGGAGGTGGCGATCTCCGCCGACGCCGTGAATCTGGTCATCAAGGATGACGTGCTGTTCGATCCCGCCAGCGCCGAACTCAAAGCCGACAGCGACCGGGTGCTCGATGGCGTAGTCGCAATCCTCGCTCAGAACGGCTATGCGGTATCGGTGGAAGGGCATACCGACGATCAGCCGATTCACACGGCGCGGTTTCCGTCCAACTGGGACTTGTCGGTAGCCAGGGCGACACGCGTGACCCGCTATTTGATCGAGCACGGCATCGCCCGGGAACGCCTGCGGGCGGTGGGTTACGCCGACACCCGCCCGCTCGATAGCGCCGATACCGCCGAAGCGCGCGCTCACAACCGCCGCGTCTCGCTGGTGGTGCATGTGCACAAGACCGGCGCGGGTGAAGTCTCAACCCAGGCGCCCCAGAAACGGTCCGCGGCGGACGCCGACGACCGCAGAGCGGATCGCTGACAGGGAAGGGGACGTTCGACTGTCGCCGCGCACGGATATCCGTGACAGCCGCAGCTCGGTCGCCGCCGCCATTGTTTCAGCGCTTGCGACCGACGGACCCGCGTTGGTTCTAAACCTGACCCGGGGCTCGTCGCCGATCGAGATCAATCCCACAGGTTCCCCGGCCCGCTTGCGAGGCGCCCACCCGGGAAAGCCCGAAAACATTCCTTGAGCCGCGTCGCGCAAAGCGGCGATGCGCGTCATCAGCTGGGCATCCCGGTCGCGCGGCGCCAACTCCTGGCGATGGCAAACAGCCCCAGCACGGGGCCGGGCAACAGTATCCAGGCAACGTGTAGCCGCAACGCGGACCAGGACGCCGAGACCCATTCAATCGACACGATCGTAAGCGCGAAGCCGACGCTGTTCATCAAAGCCAATGCACTGCCCACCCGTTGCGGCGGGCATGCACGCGCCGCCAGGGCCGAGAATTGCGGCGAATCGGCAACCACCAGGACGCCCCACGGCAGCAACAACGCCACCGCAGACCAATAACGGCTCGGCGCCACCAAGGGATACAGCAGGCACAGTGCCCCGGATCCGGCCAATGCCGCAGCGGCCACTCTGGCGCTACCCACCCGCCGGCTGATCATGCCGCCGACCACGCAGCCTACGGCGCCGACCGCGAATATTGCGAAAACCGTCAAATACACGCTGCGCGGCCGACCGTGGCCCACCGCATCGATCACCAGTACAGGTGCGATCGCCCAGAACGCGTAAAGCTCCCACATGTGCCCGAAGTAGCCGAACGCCGCGGAGCGGAATTGAGCCGAACCAAAGGCCCGCAGCACGCCGCCGAACTGCAAGCGGTGACCGGTACCGTGATGGGGTCCGTCGCCGAGCCATGTCACCAACAACGCGGATACCAGTGCAAACGCCGTCGCCGCGTACAACACACCCTGCCATGTGGGGCTGATCTCAATGCCCCGCACCAAATGGGGCAGACCGGAACCCAGTACCAGCATGCCCACCAGCCAGCCGAGCACGGATCCGGCTCGTTCGGGAGCCCAGCTCACTACCAGTTTCATACCGATGGGATAAATGCCCGCCAAGGCCAGACCGGTGATGAACCGCAATATCAAACCATTGCTCAGGCCACCGCTGATGGCGAACGCGCCGTTGGCGACGGCGCCCAATACTGCGCACGCCGCGAAAATCCGGCTCGCGGAATAGCGATCGGCGAGACCGCTGAGACCGAAACCGAGGGTGCCGACGATGAACCCCAGTTGCACCGAACTGGTCAGATGGGCGATGTCGAGTTGTGTCAGGCCCCAGGCGCGATGCAAGGCGTCGGCGACTGCATTGACACTGAACCACAGCGAGGCGCCGAACAGCTCCGCCCACACGATCACCACAATGGCCAGCCGACTGCGGTCGGCCTGTTGCAGGAAGCTGTCTGCCTTCATCGCCCGCGCCAAACGGCGCCGACCCCGGTCCGGATCAACTTTCGCCGCACCATTTGCTCACTTCCGAACGCCATCGGCTCTTGCGCGCCTCGATGTCCTGTTCGCTAAAATACCTGCGCTGGCCATCGTCATCGGATTGATAGAACACGCCTCCCTGTTCAAGGTGCGCCACTCCGCGCCTGGCATACCGGCAACGCCGATCGCGCTCGGCCTGTTCCGCTTGCTGCTTACGTTTGGCCGCTTCCTCGCGTTCGCGATCCTCGGCATAAATCTGCAACAACCGCCTTTGACGTTGCTGGCGTTGCGCGAGATCGGCATCGGGGGGTGTCGCAGGCGCCACCCGCATGGGCCTCTCGCCGTTTTGGTGCGGCTGGTCGGAGTAATGCACCCGCCCGTTGTCGTCGACCCAGCGGTAAACGTCAGCCGCCTCCGCCGACGCAATCAATGCGAGCAGTGTCACTGCCGGCAGCCACAGCCGCGCCGCCCGTAATCCGCCTCCCATCGGCCCAGTCTCCCCTCTAGCGCCTTCGATCTTACTGTTGCATTCTAACGCGGCGAATCCGGTGTTCGCACCGATTCAGACGATACGCTTTCCATTGCGCGTTCGCGCGCGGCTACCGGACCGGGAGGCGTTTATCGACTCTCTGACGTCAACGAGGAGATCACCATGGCTCAACCTGAACTTGCGAACCGCATCCGACAACTGAGCGACCAGCATAAACACTACGGCGAATTGTTTCTACGTTTCGCACTGGTCGCGGGCGCGCTTAGCCACGAACTCAAGGAACTCGGCGTCGCGGAAGTGCGCACCCACGGCCATATCCGCTTCACCTTTCTCGCGCACGAGGTTTTGATCGACTATCGGCCCTGCATGTCCGAGGACCGGCTGCTGGGTAAGCTTAGATTCAGCCAGAAGGAAGCGGCCGAGGACGTTCCGGCAACGGAGTTCTATGCTTTGTACTTCGACGAGACGCAGCGCGTGAGTTCGTCGCCATCGATGACCGACCCCCAGTGGCGTTTATTGGATGAATCCCAGGCCCGTGAATTCATCAGCGTCGCGCTCATGCGGCTCGCGAGCGCGGAGCTGTTGCCGGCCTGAGCGCCAGGCTCCTCGCTGGCCAATTCCATGCCAGCACCCCGGTTAAAGATCTCCGCCGTAACAATTTGCAGCTAAAACCCTCGGCTGTGCAGCCGATGTGATGATCAAGGCCGGCGCAGGAACGCTTCGGCCGTCCCTCACAGCAAACCAGGAATCGATTATGGTCACGGTCAAACGCCGAGCGAGCCCCCAAACGTTGTCGCAATTCGCCGAGCTCGCGAGCCTGGCTCCCCAGCAACTGGAAATCCTGGCGGAAGCGAGCACCGTGGAAGAACTACCCGCCGGCCGGCTGTTGTTCAAGCCCGGCATGCGCGAGCACGAGAACCTCTACCTCGTATCCGGTGAGATCGCGCTGATGGCGAACCATCAGGCGGTCGGCAGCGTGGTGGGCGGTACCGAGGGCGCAGGCGCGGCCCTCGCGCCCGAGCGTCCACGGGAGTTATGGGGGTGGACCAAAAGCAAATGTCAGGTGGTATGCGTCGATGCGGGACTGGTCGATCATTTGCGCAGCAACGACCCGGCTTTGGCCGCCAATATGGATTCGCTGGAACGCGCACTGCGCGAACAGCTGTCTCAGCTTCAGCATAGGTTGCGGCAGACCGAACAGGAACGGGACGAGGCACGGGCGCAACTGCAGGCGCTGCGTAGCGAGTCCAGCTCCCTCCAGCAGGAGCTCGAGCGACGGATGCAACATGCGCAAGCGCAACTGCGGGACTTGCGCGAGGCGCCGGCGAATCAATCCGCGACTCGGGAAACCCGACCGGCCAAGATGCAGCCTCCTCCTCCGGTGCGCGAAAAAACGGCTAGCGTGGTCGGCTTGTCAGCGAATGCCGACGATGGTGCAGATCAGGAGCACGCGCTGCCCAACCTGCGGATCGACCCGAACGAACGCCATGCGTTGGAGCCTTCGGAACTGGACGACCTGCTCGGTTCCGAAGCATTGGAAATACCCGCCGACCGGCGCTGCCGCGGCCATCACCACTGACGCTCGCGGCATCCACATCGGCGCGCTGGATTTCATTGCAGCGCAATTGCCAGCGCCAGCGGCATGATCGCAATGCTGGCGAGATTGCCGAGCATCACGATTGACGCTACCTTCTCAGGCTCCTGCCGGTACTGTTCGGCAACGATGTAATTCAAAACGGCGGGCGGCAGTGCGCCGAAGATGATCAGCAGGCGCAACTGCTCGCCAGGCAGCGCCACAAGCTGCACATACAACCACACCATCAGCAACCCGCTGGCCGGGCCCAATACGGCGCCCACGGCTCCCAAGCGCCAGTCGCGCAACGAGACTTCGGTCAAGCGAACGCCCAGCGAGAACAGCAGCAGCGGCACGGCGATGTCGCCCAGCATGCCGATCACGGTACGCAATGGCGCCGGCAGCGACAAGCCAGTGGCACTTACTGCAAGACCGGCCAACGTGGCCACGATCACCGGAATACGCAGCATACTCGCGAAGCGCGTGCGGTGATCCAATATGTACGCGCCCACCGAGAAGTGCAGCGCCATCTCGACCACGAACAGCACGATCGCGGCGGGCAGCGCCCGGTCGCCGAACGCCAACAGCGCCAACGGCAGGCCCATGTTGCCCGAGTTATTGAACATCATCGGCGGCACGAAGGTGCGGTGGTCGGCATGCAACCAGCGCCCCACAGGCCAAGCCAGTAAACCCGACCCGATGATTACCGCGGCACCGCCCAGCGCCAGCGCGCCGTACGCGACGAGATCGAAATCCTTGCTGGAAAGCGCCGCGAATACCAGCGCCGGCACGAACAGGTCCATATTCAATTGATTGGCCAGCGCCATGTCGGGCCGCTTGCGCTTGCCGTACCAGAAACCCAGCGCCGCAATGGCGAACACGGGAAAAATGATGGAGAAGATTCGCAGCAGCATGATGATCAATCGATAGCTGGGCGCAGGATAACAGAATCCGAATCGCGCGCACGCGCGGCCAATGGAAGCGGCAGATCAACTCGGCGCGTGCGTATTTGCCAGGGGCAGTGAGATGTGAAACGTGGTGCGCTCGTTCGGGTAGCTTTCGACACCCAGCTCGCCCCGGTGCAGTTCGACGATCCGCTTGCAGATATGCAGCCCCAATCCCGTCCCCGGTAACTTTCGATGCTCTCCGGAACCGATCTGTTGAAATTTTCCGAACAACAGGGTCTGGTCCGAGGCCGAGATGCCCGGACCGTGATCCGTGATTTCGATTCGCGCCGTCTGCTCTGCGGTACGCAGGCGCACTTCGACACGATCGCCGTCGGACGCGAATTTCGCGGCGTTGGAGATCAGCCGGCCCAAAACCTGCAGCAAGCACTGTTCGTCGCCGTGTATCCACACTTCCGAATCGATACCGTCTTGCAACACGGCGTGCGCGCCTCGGTCGAACTGTCTGCGATTGAGTTCCAGCGCCCGACTGACCAGCGCCTGCAGATCCAGCACTTGCCGTTCGACCTGGAGACCACCCGCTTCGAGCTTGGTCAGCTCGAGTATGTCCTGCACTATGTCGCGAAGACGTTCGGCATTGCGATGCGCGAGATCCACCATTTGCGACGCATCCTGGTCCAGGCGCCCGGCTTTGCCATGTCTCAGCAACGAAAGTGAACCGCATACGGATGTCAGCGGCGTCTGCATTTCATGACTTACCATCGCAATGAATTCATCCTTGGCCCGATCCAGGCGATGCAGCTGGCCGAGCCTGCGGCGCAGTTCCAACTGCTGCACCACTTGCCGCGCCAATACCTGGAGCGCGTCGGCTTGTTCCGGCGAAAGGGAGCGGGATTCGTATCCGACCACGCACAACGTCCCGACAGCCAGACCTTCTTCCATCACCAGCGGCGCGCCGGCATAGAAGCGAACGTACGGTGCTCCCGTCACAAACGGATTGTCGCGAAACCGTCCATCCCGACTCGCATCCTCGACGACCAACAGCTGCTGGCCGAGTATGGCATGAGCGCAAAACGCCCAATCGCGTGGCGTTTCCTCGACCGCCATACCGCACTCCGATTTGAACCATTGGCGTTGTTCGTCGATCAGGCTGATAAGCGCCACCGGGGCATCACAAACACACGCGGCCAGTCGGGCGAGGTCATCATAAGCCTGCTCCTGATCGGTATCGAGAATATCCAAAGAGCGCAGCACCCGAAGCCGCTCGGACTCACGGGGGTGCAACGGCACGTGTTTCATTTGTGGAGATCTCGCAGCATGGGGCACCTGTGGGCGGCGTGCGGACAACCGCAACAAGCCTGCCTATCTATCGGCCGCCCCTGCCCGGACGTGAATCCTGCGCAGGCAGCCCCAGCAGGCACCGGCGGCGCCGAGGCATGCGTCAACTGCATGTTTAACAGACGCATTTCGCGCCCCGCTGGGCTGGACATGTGCCCAACCGTATGCCACGCACGGACGGAAAACTGTGAACTTTGGTAAACCGGGTCGCCGGCGCCCGGCGCGAACTCGGTCACAGGAAACGGGAGCGGAACATGAAGTAAACCGCGCCCAGGTGGCACAGCCCGGCCCGCAGGTAGACCAACTTCAACGGTTCGCGCAGGTAGAAGAAAGAGAACGGGACGAACACAGAAAGGGTGATGATCTCCTGCAGGATCTTGAGCTGTCCGACGCTCAATACGGTGAAACCGATACGGTTCGCCGGAACTTGGAGCAGACCAAGCGTCATCAATGTCGGTTTCACGGGAAATTTCCGCGGGCGGACGAACAAACGCGAATGATAGTAACCAGCGACCACCGGCAAATGCGGGCCGCCATTGACGGGAAATCATTCAGGGAAGCGACGTTTCGGGCGGCGTGGGCTGGCCGCGAGCCGATCCATCCGCGGGAGACGAAAGTGCACACCTTGGTCTAACGCAACTGTTGCAGGTATTGCGCCCCACCCAGGTGACGCATCTGGGATTCGATCCATTGCACCCGATGCTCCACGTAGGCGCTCGGCCGCCCGATCTTCAGCACCAGTGGATTGGGCAATACGGCCGCCAGCAATGCCCCATGGCGCGCACTCAGCGCGCCCGGCTGGGTGCCGAAGAAATTACGCGACGCGGCCGCGACGCCGAACGTGCAGTGACCGAATTGGGCGATATTGAGATAGGTTTCGAGGATGCGCTGTTTCGGCCAGGCGAATTCCAACAGCACCGTCAAATAGGCTTCCAAGCCTTTGCGAATCCAACTGTGCGCTGGCCACAAAAACAGGTTTTTTGCGGTCTGCTGACTGATGGTGCTGGCGCCGCGCAACCGGCCATCCTCGTCTCCCGCCTGCAAGGCGTCACCGATGGATTCCAGATCGAAGCCCCAATGTTCGGCGAACCGCTGATCCTCGGATGCGATCACCGCCAGTTTGACTCGGTCGGAAATTTTGTCCCACGGCACCCATCGGTATGCGACCTTGCCGCACGCAGGTCCCTCACCCACGCCGCCGAAGCGGGCTTGCAGCATGAACGACGAGGTGGGCGGTGGCACCCAGCGCATAACCAACAGCAACGCCAGTGGCATCAGCGCCAACAACACGACCGCAGCCAGCAGGCGGCCGCCGAACCCACGGCTGCGTTTTGGAACATCCCGGAGGCGACGACGATTCACGATCCCATTTTACCGACAATGGCGACCCGGAGGACTGGTTACACATTATCGAACGACTGCAGCGGCCGCTGCCAGCCGAACGGCGCCAACCGCGCCGTCCCGGACCAATTCCGCCGGAATCTACACGCCGCTTCGACTGCCGCCCAGTACGCTGCCCGGTTCAGCATGCAATTGGCGCGGACCGCATCACGCGCCGCTGCCAAACCCCGTATCCACCGCGCCCGGAGGCGGTTCGATGCCCGCCAGACGACATCCCTGGTTGACCGGTCCGTCCGGGAACTCCCGGTACAGGTACTTGATACCGCCGTCGCTCTTGAAAGCCTGATCGAGCATGTCGTGTAAGTCGGGCATCGTAATATGCTCGGCCGGGTGTTCGCGGTAGTAGTCCTGCAGCAGATGAATCACGCGCCAGTGCACCTCTCCGAGCGATATTCCTTCCTCCCGCGACAGCTTCCGCGCTTCGTCGGGCGACCAGTTCTTGGGCGCATTTGGAAACTCGGTATCGAATTCCGGCGGCAGTTTCTCGTCCATGTATTCGTCGGTAAGTTGTCCCACAGCGATCTCCTTATGTGAAAAAACACGCGAGCCCGGTGGCGGCGTCTCAAGCTCCCCAGCCTAGGCGCTCATCGCCATCCTGCAGCCGACCGCATGCACAGCAAATACGGACGCTAGCACTGCGGTAAATTTCACCCACACTGAATGGACAAAAGGCGAAAATCCGCCTGGGAACCGCGGGGATGGAGACTCAATTGCGACAGCAGGATTGCAGCATTCGAACTATGGCGGTCGTGCGCGGCGCTGGCGCCGATGCGGCTCCGACGCTTACGGCGCAGCAACCGTGACCAAAAAGAGATTCATCGCCCTTGTCCTTGGCGGCGTGGTCTTGGCGTGGATCGGCACTCAATTGGTGTTCGGTCTATACGACAAGCGTCCCGAGACGCCGGACGCCAACATGCAGCTCGCGCCCTATCGCGATGGCATGAGTTTGCGGGACGTGTTCGAAACGTTTCCCGAATTCGGCGCCGGTACGGCACAGTTGCGTCTGCTCAGCGACAACAATCTTGCCTGGGCCGCGCGGTGGGACCTGCTCGATCACGCCAAACATCGCATCGATGTGAGTTATTTCATTCTCAAACAGGACGTGTTCGGGGTGGCATTCCTGGGGCATCTGCTGAAGAAGGCCAAAGAAGGCGTAAAGATCCGTATCCTCCTGGATGCGTTCGGCTCGAAACTGTCCTGGCACCCGGAAGGCAATGATTATCTGGATACCTTGGTCAATACCGGCAACGTCGAAGTACGCATGTACCGGCCACTGCTCAAACGGGTCGCGCAGGGCATCCTGCATTTGAGCGTTTCGGTCACCATTGCCAGCGATCATGACAAGATCCTGGTCGCCGACGGCATGCGCGCCGTCACCGGCGGCCGGAATATCGCCACTGAATACTTCGCCCACCCCGGAGATGCGGACACGGTATTCCGCGACATGGGCGTCGAAGTGGTCGACAAGCGCGTCGCGGCGGCGCTAACCGGCGCGTTCGAATCCCAGTATAAATCGGAAGGCGCCGCCAAGGTTTCGCGCGAGCATCTGGACCTCGAGTCCCAGGCGAAACAACTCGACCTTGCCTATGGCGTCATGGATGCCTGGCTGCACGGCGAAGCGGTGTCGGACCAGCTGCTTCAAAAGCTCAAGGAGCAGGGTCTGGACTGGGCAAAGGATCTCGCCCGAATGAAGCACTTGAAAGGCAGCCTGTCCCGGCCGCTGTCACCGTATATGAAGGCCGAAGCCCGGGTGCTGGACAGCACCACACGCTACGATGTTCCCAACGACACCATTTCCCAGGCGGCGGTGCGCCTGGTGAAAAGTGCGCGCAAAGAAATATTCATTCAGAATCCTTACGTCATGGTTTCCGACGAGGCAGTGGACGTATTTGCCGAAGCCTCCGCGCACGGCGTACCGATTACGCTGTTCACCAACAGTCCCGCCTCCGCCGACAGCGCCATCAGTCAAGCGTTCTTCTTGGAACAATGGCCGTATCTGCTGGCGCGTATACCCAGCATGCGTCTGTACGGAAACGGCGACGAGGTGATGATCCACGCCAAGCTGGCGACATTCGACAACACCTTGAGTCTGATCGGCACGTACAATCTTTCGCCATTGAGTATGGCCACCAACAGCGAGGTGGTGGTGGCCGTCTGGTCACCGGAATTCGCCGCCGAGCTGACCAAGCAGGCGCGCGCCAAGCTCGGCTCGGGCAAACCGCACGTGTACCGTTACCGTATCGCCCACAACGCCGACGGCAGTCCGAAATACGACCAGGACGGCAAACCGATCGAAGTGTTCGGTCCGGCGGATCATACCGATTTGCACGACAAGAAAATGCTTCAGGCGGTCAGGGGGACGTTGAAGGCCGCGGAACTCATTCCCGGCGTGTCGCCGTTCTTCTGAGATTCAATTCGCTTTTTGTTGCGCCAGAAAGCGATCGAGCTGATTGGCGAACGCCTGTCGGTCCCGCGGGCCGAAAGCGGCCGGACCACCGGTCATCACGCCGCTGCCCCGCAGTTCATCCATGAAATCACGCATATTGAGGCGCTCTCGAATATTGTTTTCGGTATAGAACTCGCCACGCGGATTCAAAGCATGTGCGCGGCGTTCGATCACCGCCGCAGCCAAAGGAATATCGGCGGTCACCACCAGGTCGCCCTCCGCCACCCGATCGACGATGGCGCGATCGGCGACGTCGAAACCGCCCGGCACTTGCATGGACCGAATGTGAGGCGCGGGCGGCGTGCGCAGCGGCTGATTGGCCACCAACGTCAAAGCGATACCCGTACGTTGGGCTGCGCGGAACAGTATTTCCTTGATCGGACCGGGACACGCGTCCGCGTCCACCCAAATCTGCATGCAATTGCTCTCCGGCCGTGACTTGGCGCTGAAGCCTACTACGTCGGGTCGCCAGCGTCATCTTCGCAGCCGGAGCGCACCGCAAGCTCCGACAACAACAGGCGCGCTTTGCATTGGGGACCACCGCGAAAGCCTCCCAACGATCCGTCCGCGCGCAATACCCGGTGACACGGAATCAAATAATTCACCGGGTTTGCGGCTACAGCGTTGGCAACGGCGCGCGTCGCCCGAGCAGCGCCCACCTGGGCGGCCAATTGGCTGTAGGCAATCGTATGCGCAGCCGGAATCTGCAATAAGGCGCGCCAGACCTGTACTTGCAGATTGGTGCCGCGCAGCAGCAGGTGGAACCGTTCGCCAGGTTCGGCGTTGGACGCGAAAATCCGCTCGACCGTGAACTGCGTCTCCGCGGGCGCCGCGCGCAGATTCGCGTGGCCATAAAGGCGTTGCAACCGGGCGAGTTCCGCACGCGGCTCGGTGCCGTGCATGAACGCGAGCAGACAGACGCCGCGCGCGGTCTGCGCCAACAACATACGGCCGAACGGACCGTCGTGAACGCCGTAGGCAATATCCAAACCCTTGCCGCGCGCCTTGTATTCGCCAGGCGTCATGGCTTCCAGCGTGACGAAATGCTCGTGCAGCCGCGACGGGCCGCTCAGTCCGACGCCGTACCCGGCCGCCATGACGCTACCGGCCTCCAGCAAAGGTTTGGCGCGCGCAACGGTGAGGTACTCCAAGTAGCGTTTCGGGCTGATGCCGGCCCAGTCCCGGAACAGGCGTTGGAAATGGTAGAGGCTCAAGCCCACGTGCTGCGCGATCTCGGCCAAACGCGGCTGCTGGTCCGCGCGCGCGCGGATATAGTCGATTGCGCGCGCTACCGTTTGATAGGGTTCGTTCATAGGCGGTCCGTTATCGGTACCGCCTTTGTACCTCAGGCTGGGGCGGCCGCCCACCCGAATCTTGCGCTGCCGGCCTCGTCCCGCGGTCGCCCGCAGGCGGTTGGCGGGAATGCTCCGCCATGCCAGGCGCCGCAGCGCCTGGGCCGTGCCGCCCCGGCAACAAGGTGCCCGCCAAGCGGTCCCTCCGAACAGACTGACGAACAGTGCGGGTGCAGGCGAGGCGCGTTTGCGCAGGTATTCGAGCAGGCGGGAGCTACCAAGTTTCGCAGGACCACGGAAAGGGACTTCAACCTGGCGCTGAAGGTCCAGACGTTGCCGGCGGCTCGAACCGGTCCGGATCCGGACCGGTTCGACACATGGGAGGCTACTTGATGTTGCCGCAAGCCACGTAGGTTTTGATTTCGTCGGCGCTCTTGTGCACGTTGATCGCATATTGACCACTGCGCAACTTCTCCAACGACACCGGAACGGTGGTGCTGGATTCGCCGTCCTTGACACTGCTCAATGGCCATTTCGGCTTGGGCGTCAAATTGTCGCAAGTGCCTTCGTGGATGTGGGCGGGTTGTGGCGTGCCACCGGGGGCGCCTTTCAGATGCAGCTCCACCTTGGTTTGCTCGCCCATGGCCGTCAAAGTCGCGGTTCCGGTCTCGCCGGACTGATTTTGTGAATTCAGATTGACTTTCATATGGTCAGAAGAACCGGGCATGTACGCGCAACCGGCCAATGAAGTCACCACTATCAAACCAAGCATCGTCCGCATGATGTTGTCCTCTTCCGTGTCGCTCGAAGTGTGAGGAAGCATAGAACCAAACATCGCCGGCACAATTCGACGCGCACCGCCACGGCTTAAAGAACTTAACGGGAACCCCAAGAACCGTCCGGGTTGCGGCAGGCGTTTTCCTGACGGGCGCGGCGGTCACTTCCGCTCACAGCCACCGTTTCGAATGTGCGGCAGTAGCGATCGCCCTGCTCGAACGTGCGCAGCGGGGTGACCAGAAACTCCACTCCCGACTGAGGATTGCGCCAGCGAACCGTCTCGTGGTCCCCGGCACGTTCCAGCACTTGGCCAGTACAAGCCTCATCGGCGCGATCCATCCGTTTACCGATTTCGTGGCCGATCACGGCACCGACGATCACGCCCGCAACCGTAGCAACTGTACGGTTTTGGTCCGACCCGACCCGCGAGCCGACCACTGCGCCGACGGCACCGCCGAGAACGGCGCCCAGTGCCTGCCGATCGCAGGTGCCCGACAGAATGCCGAATGCGCGGGTGTGACGTTCATACACCGCGGCGTCGTCGCGGTCGCCGCGCTCTTCCCGGGCTCGGTAACCGTGCGCCGGTGCCCAAGGCGGCGGTCCACCGCGATGCGCCTCCTGTTTGTGGTGCTTGTCTTTGCCATGACCTTCGCCGTACTTCCCGGGCGGGTCGGCGTATGCGGTCCCGACCAGTACCAGTGCCGCCGCGGCGGCCAGGACGGTAAATCCTCTTATGCTCATCCTCTTTACCTTTTTTAATATTGCGCTCGCACTCTTGTGCACCATCGTGATCGCAGAGGCGATAGCGCGTGCTCCGCAATGTGCGCTCGGTCACACAGAAAGCCTGCCCGGTGGCGACAGCCGCGCGGCAATTCGCTGGGCACCTCGCCTCGTCGCACCCGCAACCGGCACTCCGTACCGCTATCCGATGCCCACGGCCCGTTCACGGTGGACGCTGAACGCTGGTACCAACCCATCGCATACCGTTGGGCCCACAATCTCGATCGGTATGACAGCGGCGAGACCAAGCGCTTCGTTTCCTACTACAAATCCCTGTCCGATCGGATCATGATCAAGCTTGCCGGCGCCACCATTACCGTCGATGGCGGCGGCTCACAGAATATGCACGCCTTGCGCGAGCGCGGCTCAGTCCTGCCCCAGGCCCGGCGTCTGCAGACGCTGCAACCATTCCAGGATGCGCCGTTTGCCGTTCAGCGGCGTGGCTTTGTGCCCACCTTGCACGACCACGTATGCGCTTTGCGGATGGTCGGGCGCGCGGGCGAAGGCGTAACGCGGTCCGCGCTTGGCCATCCGGCCTTCCCGGCCGACGAACCATAACAATGGCGTTCCCACTTTCAGATTCGCGGCATTGACCGGTATGCGGGCGGCGCCGGCGGGATCGTACCAACCAAGGTAGATCCGCGGCTTGATCCGATGGCGCGAGATCTTGCCCTGGCTGAGATCCTTGAACTCGGTGGTCACATCCCCCTGACCGGCATCGACCATCGTCTTCGCGCGGCGCCAGTCCTGGTCCATGCGTGCCTGGTAGGCGCTCGATTCGGGCACGTGCCCAGACGCAATGGCCATGGTGCCGGCCAAACCGGAGCGGCGTGCACCATAACCCAGCGCCGCATTGGCGCCCATGCTCTGACCCGCGACCACGATCCGACGCGCGCCTTGTTCTTTCAATTGCGCAATCGCCTGGTCGATCTCGGCCATCGAGTCCTCGTAGGACCTGTCCAGGCCGCGGCGTTTCGACCAAGGCATGTCGGGCGTCGACACCAGCATTCCATGTTGGCGCAAATACGCCGCGAGCTGCCCGACCGGGGTCTGGGGTGCGGCGCTGCCCCATTTGCCGTGCATCAGCACGATACCGATCTGCTGTGCCGGAAGTGCGGCCCATGGTGCCCAGGTCAACAGCAATCGCAATCCACTGATGAGCATCTTCATCTGCGCACCTCGATCGTGTCTATTGTCCTTCGGCGCGGAATTTCAGACCGACCCGGGTAATGCGCTCCTGCGCCATTTCCCGCACCACCAGTTCCACCCGGCCGAAACGCACGCTGTCGCCCACCACCGGGCGTTTGTGAAATGCGCGATGCACATAATCGCCCACCGTAACTTCGCTTTGATCGCCGGCGCTGAACCCATACAGAAACCCCACGTCGCCCAGCTTGGCCGCGGCATCGAGTATGAAATCGCCAAAAAACTGGTGCTCGACGGCATAAGCGGTCTCGCTGAACACGTCATTGAGCCGCGGCACGTCCCCGAACGGCGCCAGTACATGCACGTAGTCACCCGATTGCAACGGTCCGGCTGCTTCCGGCGCATGCACGGACCCGTTGCGCACCACCGCAGTAATCCGGGCCGTCTCCGGCGGCACCAGTTCCGCGGTGGTTCGGTCACGGGCACGGCTGCGGGGAACGACCGGATAGACCAGCAATTCGTACTCGGGATGGCCCGGTACGAACGTATCCAGCCGCAGCACCGGATCGGGACTGGGCGGGACTTCCAGCTTCAACAACCGGGCCGCCGGCGCCACGGTCCAGCCCTGTAACAGCAACGACACCAGCACTACGAAAAAGGCGACATTGAAGTAAATCGGCGCCGCGTCCAGCCCGGCCAGCAACGGAAACAAAGCGAGGATGATCGGCACCGCACCCCGCAGGCCGACCCAGGCGATGTACACCTGCTCGCGCCAGGCAAAGCGAAATGGCGCCAGGCTCACCACCACCGCCAGGGGCCGGGCCACGAACATCAGCATCAGGGCGATCAGCACCGCCGCCGGCGCCGACGGCATCAGGGCGGACGGTGTCACCAGCAGACCGAGAATCAGGAACATGCCGATCTGGGCCAACCACGCCAGCCCGTCGTGAACCCGCAGGATGTTTTGCACCGAGCGCAGTTTGCTGTTGCCGATGATCAAGCCCACCAGATAAATGGCGAGAAACCCGCTCCCCCCCGCGGCGCTGGCAAGACCATAACTCAACAGGCCCCCGCTGGTGACCAGCAAGGGATACAGCCCGGTGGCCAGGGTCAGCCGATTGACCAGCAACACGACCACCCGACCGCCGAGCAATCCCGCCACGGCGCCGACTCCGAGCTGTTGCAGGAATTCGCCGGCAATATGCCAATCCAGCAAAGTACCGCGTTGGGACAGGCCACCGATCAGCAATACGGTCAAAAACACCGCCATGGGGTCGTTGCTGCCCGACTCGATCTCCAGAGTCGAACCCACCCGCTGCTTGAGATTCATGCCGCGTGCGTGCAGTACCGAAAACACCGCCGCGGCATCCGTGGAACCGACAATCGCGCCCAACAACAGTCCCTGCATCCAGTGCAAGTGCAGCAACCAGGCGGCGAACAGTCCGGAGATCACGCTGGTCAGGAGCACACCCAGCGTAGCCAGGGATACAGCGGGATAAAGTCCGACGCGGAAGGTCTCGGCGCGGGTGCGCATGCCGCCGTCCAACAAGATGATGGCCAAAGACACCGTACCGATGACATAGGCCAGCGGAACATTGTCGAATTGAATCTTGCCGATGCCTTCCTCGCCGGCCAGCATACCCAGAATCAGGAACACCAACAGCAAGGGCGCGCCCAGACGCGCCGACGCTGCACTGGCGAGGATGCTGCCGAACAGCAGCACGGCTCCGATCAGGACGATGTGGTTGAGAAACTCCATGGGACCGAGAGCGCCGCTGGTAAGATGCGCTCCAGTATCGGTGTCAGGGCGCCCCGATCTCAAGGGATAACTGAACCTGGTGCGCGCCGCCGTGCCCGCGCCCGCGTTCGCCGGCTAGATACCTGAAACCCAAGTCGGCGTAAAATCAAAGCGCGGTCCGGGACCCGTTCGCGGAGCCGAACCGAAGCCGGGTTTCGCGTCGACGAAAGGCCATGCCGATGGCAGACGATCGTACACATGCACGGCAAACGGTGGAGCGCATCTATCGCGACGAATCCCGTCGGGTCTACGCCACCCTGGTGCGGCTGCTGGGAGACTTCGATCTCGCCGAGGAAGCGCTGCACGATGCGTTCCGCGCGGCCTTGGAACAGTGGCCTCGGGATGGCATTCCCGCCAATCCACGCGCCTGGCTGGTATCCGCGGGTCGCTTCAAGGCCATCGACAGTCTGCGCCGACAGTCCCGGCTTGAATTTACCGACGACATCGCAGCCCACGCCGATGCGGCCGTGGATTCAGTCGCCGACGCCGACGAGGAAATCGAAGACGACCGCTTGCGCCTGATTTTCACCTGTTGCCACCCGGCCCTTTCCGCCGATGCCCAGACCGCCCTGACATTGCGCGAAGTCTGCGGCCTCACCACCGAAGAAATCGCCAACGCCTTTCTGAGTGCAGCCCCGACGGTGGCGCAACGCATCGTCCGCGCCAAAGCCAAGATCCGCGATGCGCGCATCCCCTATCAGGTCCCATCCGCGCAGGAATTGCCCGAGCGCCTGCAAAGCGTGCTGCGGGTCGCCTATCTGGTATTCAACGAAGGCTACGCGGCGTCTTCCGGCGAAAGCCTCACCCGCCACGATCTTTCCAGTGAAGCCATTCGCCTGGCGCGCCTGCTGGTCGAACTGCTGCCCGAACCCGAGGCCTTGGGCTTGTTGGCGTTGATGCTGTTGCACGAATCCCGGCGCGCCGCCCGCACCACCGCCAGCGGCGATCTCATCCTGCTGGAACAACAGGACCGTAGCCGCTGGGATCAATCCTTGATAGCGGAAGGCAGTGCGCTGACGGAACGGGCACTGGCTTCGCGCCGCTTCGGGCCCTACGCCCTGCAGGCCGCGATTGCTGCGGTGCACGCCGAAGCCCGAGCGCCCGACGCTACGGATTGGCCGCAGATCGTCGGCCTGTACGATGTGCTGCTGCAACTCGAACCGTCGCCGGTGGTGGAATTGAATCGGGCGGTTGCGGTGGCCATGCGCGACGGTCCGCAGGCCGGGCTGCGCTTGGTGGACACGCTGCTGGGACGCGGTGAACTGAGCCAGTACCGCCTCGCCCATGCGGCACGCGCCGATCTGTGTCGGCGCCTGGGCCGAACCGCGGAAGCGCGGGCCGCATACCAGCAAGCCCTGGCGTTGACCCGGCAGGCTCCGGAACGCCGCTTTCTGGAGCGGCGGCTGGCGGAGTTGGCAAAAAATTGATGCCGGTTGTCGATTCCCGCGCCCGTTTTTCGACTATTCCATGTACACCACCGATTCGCTGGCGCCCTGCGGGATCAGCAAACGGCCATTGAAGGAGACCCATTCCATGCGATTCATGATACTGGTAAAAGCCACCCAGGATTCCGAAGCCGGCGTCACGCCCGGCGAGGAACTGATCGCCGCCATGGCGCAGTACCACGAGGAACTCGCCACTGCCGGGCTGCTGATGGATGCTTCCGGACTGCAAAACAGCGGCAAAGGCTGGCGCATACGCTATGACGGCGAGCGACGTACCGTGACCGACGGCCCCTTCGCCGAGACCAAGGAACTGGTGGCCGGCTATACGGTCATCCAGGTCAGCTCCAAAGAGGAAGCATTGGCCTGGAGCAAACGTTTCCCCAATCCTTCCATTGACGGCAAAAGCGCGGAAATCGAAGTGCGGCAAATGTTCGAGCTGGACGATTTCGGGCCCAGCGATGCGGCGGCGCGGTTTCGCGATCTCGGCGTCGGAGACGGTCAATAGGGCAGCTGGCCCGCGCCCATAGCGTGAACCGGGCGTCGGGAGACGTTTTGACCACACGCGAGTACACGCCATGAAATATCTTTGTCTGGCTTATTACGACGCACGTAAATTCGAATCCCTCAGCGAGTCCGAGGTACAGGCACTGGTGAGCCAATGCCCGGCCTACGATCGAGCGCTGCGCGAAAGCGGCGGCCTGGTGCTGCAGGCGTCCCTTGGATCCGGAAACGAATCGAGCGCGCTGAGGCCCCGCATGGGCAAGGTTTCCGTAACCGACGGCCCCTATGCCGAAACCAAGGAACAGATCGGCGGCTTTTTCATCATCGAAGCGCAAAGCCGGGAGGAAGCGATCGCCATTGCGGCGAACCATCCCGCGGCACACCTTGGCGAGCATGTCGGTTGGGGCATTGAACTACGGCCAATCGAGGGCTACACGGAAACGCCACGCTGACCGCAAGCGCATTTTCGGCCGGGATGTCAAAATGCGCGCGGCCACTGCGACGAACCAGGGAACGGATGGACTCGATATCGGCCGTCCCTCACCAGCTACTACGCGCGGAGAACAAGCTCATGGACAAAGTGAACCCCATCCCCAAAGGCATGCACAGTGTCACGCCCCACCTGGTCTGCGCCGGAGCCGCCGACGCTATCGAGTTTTATAAAAAAGCCTTCGGCGCAGAGGAATCCGCCCGACTTCCCGGTCCCGACGGCAAACTCATGCACGCGCAGATCCGCATCGGCGACTCGGCGGTGATGCTGATCGACGAAGCGCCGGAGTGGAATGCGCTGGGACCCAAAGCGCTCAACGGCTCGCCGGTCACCATTCATCTTTACGTCGACGACGTCGACGACACCGTCGAGCGCGCTGTCGCCGCGGGCGCCACCGTGACGATGCCTGTGCAGGACATGTTCTGGGGCGACCGCTACGGCGTGTTGGTGGATCCGTTCGGCCATCGCTGGTCGGTGGCAACCCATATCCGCGACGTGAGCGCTGCCGAAATCGAGCAGGCCGTGGCAAACATGGGCAGCGATTGGACCTGAGCCGTCGGCGACAGCGGCGCAATGGAGCACCTTATGAAATACCTGTGTCTCGTGTATCTGGATGAAAACAAGCTAGGCGAGTTGCCCGACGAGGACTGTGTCGCCTACGACACTGCCATACGCGAAAGCGGTCACTGCATTGCATCCGAGGCTTTGGAGTCGGTGCATACCGCGACCACGGTGCGGGTACGCAACGGCAAAACCGCCGTGACCGACGGTCCATTCGCGGAAACCAAGGAACAGCTCGCAGGCTTTTACATGATCGAGGCCACCGATCTCAATGAAGCGATTCAGATCGCAGCCAAAATTCCACCGGCGCGGGTGGGGAGCATCGAGGTGCGGCCGGTGCGACCGATTCGCGAAACCGTGGCGCACGCGAAGGCGCAATCGTCCCACGAACAAGAAGGCTGATTGAACATTGGGAGTCAACCACCATGGCAACGGACAAGAAAAACAAAATTTCAACCAAGACAACCCGAAAGGCCGCTGAGCCTGGGGTCCTGGTGCTAGTCGGCACGCGCAAGGGCGCGTGGCTGTATCGCGCCAACGCCAAACGCAAGCGCTGGCATACCGACGGACCGCACTTCCTCGGCCACATCATCAACCATGTTGCGGTCGATCCCCGCGACGGCAGCACCATCCTCGCGGCCGCCAAGACCGGACATTTGGGACCCACGGTGTTCCGTTCCACGGATCTTGGCCGCAGCTGGAAGGAGGCGACCCGTCCGCCGGCGTTCGCCAAGAGCAAGAATCCGAAACAGGCACGCGCCGTGGATCACACCTTCTGGTTGACCCCGGCCCACGCCAATGAGCCCGGCGTCTGGTACGCCGGCACCTCACCCCAGGGTTTGTTCCGCTCGGAGGATGGCGGAGCCACATGGCAGCCGTTTTCCTGTATCAACGACGATCCGCAATACCGCAAATGGATGGGCACGGTACAGGACGGAACCCCCGACGGACCCAAGCTGCATTCGATTATCGTCGACCCGCGCGATCCGCAGCACCTGTATTTCGCCATGTCCGGCGGCGGTGTGCACGAATCCACCGACGGCGGCCGCAGCTTCACACCGCTCCTGCAGGGGATCGACGTGGTGGAAGGTTTCGATGCCGGCGAAGCGACATTTCACGATCCTCACTGCGTGCGCATGTGTCCCAGCAATCCGGATCGCCTGTACCAGCAAAACCATTGCGGCATCTATCGGCTCGACCGCCCGGCGCAACTATGGCAGCGGGTGGGCAAGGCGATGCCCAAACGGGTCGGCGACATCGGCTTTCCCATGGTCGTCCATCCCCGTGACGCCGATGCCGCGTGGGTGTTTCCCATGGACGGCACCAGTGTCTGGCCGCGCACCAGTCCCGGTGGCAAGCCGGCGGTGTTCGGCACTCGCAACGCCGGCAAGACCTGGCGTCGACTGGACTCCGGCTTGCCCGAGCAACAAGCGTGGTGGACCGTGAAGCGCCAGGCGATGTGCGCCGACAGCGCCGACCCGGTGGGGTTGTATTTTGGTACCACCAGCGGCGAGTTGTGGATGAGCCGCGACGAAGGCCGCGAATGGTCGTGCATCGCGCGCCATTTGCCGGAGATCTATTCTGTGGAAGCGGCGTTGCTTTCCTGACCGGGAAACGACCATGAAAGTCCTGATACCCAGCGCGTTGCGTTCCTACACCGGGCAACGCAATGAAGTACAAGCCGAAGGCGACACGCTCGACGCGTTGGTGGACGATCTCGAGCGGCGATTCGCCGGTATCCGCTTTCGCATGGTGGACGAACAGGATCACATGCGCGCGCACGTGCGCTTCTTCGTCAACGGAGTGCAGACTTTCGAGCTTTCGCAACCGCTGCGCGCCGGCGACGAAGTGGTGATCGTACAGGCGCTCAGCGGCGGTTGAGCCACCGGCGGTGCGCTACAACCCGTAGCGTTTGATCTTGTACCACAAGGCCCGCTCGCTGATTTCCAGCAACCGCGCCGCAGCCGCCTTGTTGTCGTCGCTGCGGTGCAGCGCTTCGCGGATCAGTTCCATCTCCAAGCATTCCACTTGCGGTCGCATGGCGAGCGTAGCCCGTTGCGACGAGCCGGCCGGCGCTACCGGGGAAGGTGAATCGCAAAGATCCGCAGGCAAGTGTGCCGGCAGCACTTCCCGCCCCCGACACAAAACCGCGGCACGCTCCATGATGTTTTCCAACTCGCGCACGTTGCCCGGCCAGCCGTAGGCTTGCAACAGCGTCATTGCGGCGGCGCTGAGCCGGGGCACCGGTCGACCCAGTTCCAGCGCACATTGACTCAGAAAATGTTCCGCCAACAATGGAATGTCTTCCGGGCGCTCGCGCAGCAACGGGACGTCGATACGCATGACATTGATACGGAAGTAAAGGTCGGCCCGCAGTACGCCGTCCTCCACCGCCTGCTGCGGGTCACGGTTGGTGGCAGCGACCACGCGCAAATCCACCGCCAGCGGCACGTGGGCGCCCAGGCGCTCCACTGTGCCTTCTTGCAACACCCGCAACAGCTTCGCTTGCAAAGCCGGCGGCATTTCGGTGATTTCATCCAAGAACAGAGTGCCGCCGCTAGCCAATTCACAGCGGCCGATGCGATCGCGGGTCGCGCCGGTGAACGCGCCCTTGAGATGGCCGAACAATTCACTTTCCAGCAGATCTGCGGGAATTGCGGCGCAGTTGATCGGAACGAACAAGCCGGAACGCCCGGAGCCCTGGTGCAGCGCGCGGGCGACCAGTTCCTTGCCGGTGCCGGTGGCGCCGACGATCATCACGCTGCTGCGCGTCGGCGCCACCTGCCGCACCAGGTCATAGAGTTCCTGCATGCGCGGACTGGCGCCGACGAATTCGCCCCATCCCTTTGCGACTTCGTCGCGCAAGAAGCGGTTTTCCCGCTGCACCGTGCCCAGGGCCAGGGCCCGTGCCACAGCGAGCTCAACCGTATCCATTTCGAACGGCCGGATGATGTAATCCGACGCGCCCAGTTTCATCGCCTCCACCGCCGACTCGATGCTGCCAAAGGCGGTGAGCACGATCACCGGTACATCCTCGCCACGCTCCCGCAACGCCCGCAGCAGGTCAATGCCGTCCATGCGCGGCATGCGCAAGTCGGTCAGCACCAAATCGAAGGGCCCGTCATCGAAAGCGCGCACCGCCGCTTCGCCGTCCACCGCCTGCACTACGGCGTGTCCCATGTTCTTCAACGACAGTTCCAGCAACCGGCGCATTTTGGCTTCATCGTCGACCACCAATACTCGTTTGGTATCCATCAATCCGGTTCCCACCGTCGTTCGAACACCATGTCGAAACTCGCACCGCCCCAAGGGCTGTCGCTCACCGAGATGTCGCCGTGATGTACATGCACGATCTGCTGCACGACGGTGAGGCCGAGGCCGATACCGCCCTCGCGACGGCTGAAGAAGGGATCGAACACCCTCCGGCGCAATTCGGCGGTGATCCCTGGTCCATCGTCGTATACCTGTACCCGCAATCGCGTCCCGTCGGTGGTTGTACGCACACCGACCCGGCCCCGCTCCGGTGCGAACTCCAGGGCGTTGAGAACCAGGTTCAACAAAACCTGGGTGAGCTGCTCCCGATCGCACGCCAATATCCCACTGTCGGCCTTGAACTCACGAACCAGTGAAATTTGCTTCTTTTGCGCTTTGGACGACAGCAGATCGAGCACATTGCCGGCGATATCGTGCAGATCGTGGAGTTTGAACTCCGGCGGCCGTGGCCGCGCGCACTCCAACAGCATCGTCACCAGGCGGTTGAGTCGATCGGTTTCGCTGATTATATAACCGAGCAGCTCCCGGTCGCGTTCGTCCAGGTTCGGCCTGCGCTCCAGCAGCTGCGCGGAACTGCGCACGATACCCAGAGGCGTGCGCACTTCGTGGGCCATGATCGCGGCCATTTCACCGACCACGGCGAGTTTCCCCGCGCGCACGATTTGTTCGCGGGATTGTTCCAAGGCCTGCATCATCTCCACGAAAGCGCGATCCAACTCGTCGACTTCGGCGATGCTTGCGCCCGACCGCACGTCGGGTTCCAGTGCCTCGCCGCTGCGATAGCGCCGGGTGAACTCGGTCAAGGCCACGATCGGCCGCGCGATGCGCCCGGCGATGCGTTTCGATGTCCACACTGCGATGGCGAGCGTGACCAGCAGCACCGACACCATGGACCACAGCATGCGCCAGATGGGTTGGTACGCCCGGCTGGTCGGTTCGACCATCAGCAGGTGCCATCCCAAACCGGGGTAGTGCTGATAACCGCTGGAAGCAGCGCTGCCCACCAGCAGGGTCGGCAGACCCAGCGGGCTGCCGTCGCGCACGCGGGTGGCATCGCTGCGTTTCGCAATCCAGTTCCGCATATTCGTGTTCGGCGGACTGCGATCGCCACGCAGGTCTTTCGAGGCGCCGATGATCCATCCTCGGTCGTCGAGCAACACCGCGCCGCGCGGTCCGCCAGCGGCGTCGTCCAGCAAATCCGATACCGCGCCCCAATCCAACATCGCGTACAAGTAACCCAGTTCGCCGCGGCCGAATGCATCGGAAATGGGTGCCCGCAACGCCACGGTGTCTCCCTGCCGCTCATGCACCGGCTGTAGCTGCAGCACGGCGCTTCCTCCCGGTAGCATGGTCCAACGGCCGATCGCGGGCACGCGGCTTCCGATCAGTGCCGGATCGCTGGATGCGATGACGCGCCCGTTCCGATCAGTGCAGAACAACGTCCGGTATGCCGTTCCCTGACCACTGCGCAAGTCGGAAAGAAAATGGGACAAACGCTTGTCGACGTCTTCGACCCGAATGTCCTGCATGACCTCCAACCGGCGCCACAGGCGCAGATTCTCGAATTGAGCGAAGAAAAATGTATCGATGCGTTGCAGCGCGGCGCTTGCGCTGGTTTGCAGGTTGCCTGCGATTTCCGCTTGCAGCGCCAGCCGTGCCTCGATGAAAGACAGCGTACCCATCAGCACGATGGCACCGAGAACCAACCAAAAGAAGGCGCGAAGTAGGGCGTTGCGAATGGTCACGCCTGCTGAATTCCTCTGACCGGGATCGCCCCGCCGGATAACGACCTTGCCAAATGGACATACAAATGACAATGCTTGCGGCACAGCAGGAGCCGTTATACTGGCGCAGGCTCCGTGTCCGGCGCCGGTTCGAACTCCGCATTCTAGGTGGTTCGGCGTCCGCGCGGCTATAGTGCAGGTCCATAGCCTGCCGTCTGCAAACAAAAACACGAAAGCACTATGTCTCGTTTCGATTTCCTGATTGCCGTGACCGCGTTGCTCGGCGCATGTTCAGTAGCAGCCGCGCCCAACGATTCCACACACGCGGACCAACCACCATATCGACTCGGGCAAGGTTTCCACGTTCCTGCCCTGAACTTTGACGTCGGCGGATACCTGAGCTTGCAATACGAAGGCCTGCGGCATCGCGAGCAGGTGCTCAGCGTGCACGACCTGAGCTTGTTCGTGAACAAAAACTTCGGTCCGCGGTGGAATTTCTTCACCGAAATGGAACTCGGCGACGCGCTGGAGTTCAGCGATGACGGCGGCGCCAACCACAACCCCGAGTTCGACATCGAACGCTTGTATGCGGACTATCGCCTGGGCCCTGCCGTTACGCTGCGTTTTGGCAAGTTCCTGACTCCTGTGGGCCGGTGGAACATGATTCATGCCGACCCTTTGGTCTGGACCGTATCCCGCCCGCTCGCCGCCACTGCGGCTTTCGCCCGCCATGCGTCGGGTGCCATGGCCTACGGCACGCTGCCCGCTGGCGTCCGCAGCCTCGATTACTGGATATTCCTCGACGACACTGACCGGCTCGATCCGCTGGAACGGGACGAGCCAGCCTTTGAAGAGGCGGGCTCGACACTGACGGTCAGCAATAATTTCAACCGCGCCGCCGGCGCCCGCGCGCTTTACCACTTCATCGAGAATCGCTTCGAGGTCGGTGCGTCGTACGTCCATTTCGAAACCCGGCATTCCCAACAGGAGAAAAACCTCTACGGCCTGGATTTCCACTGGAACACGCCCCATCTGGAGCTGAGCGGCGAAGCGGTGTATCGCACAGTGGCGGGTTCATCGGACTCCGACGAGCGCGGCGGCTTCCTGCAGGCAGTGGTACCGATTCCCCGTCACCTGTACTTGATCGGCCGACGGGAACAATACCGCGCAGCGGTGTTGCGCGACGACGTCACGATCAACACCTTTGGCATCACCTATCGACCGCGGCCGCCATGGTCGCTCAAGCTGGAATACCGCAGTGGCTCGGGGAACGAGCAGGTCGCACCCGACGGTTGGCTCGGTTCGCTGGCGATTTTGTTCTGAGCGATGGCACACCTGCGACTCAACTTACCGCTGGGTTTGATCCTTGCGTTCGGCCTCTGCGCAATTGCGCCGGCGGCTCCGGCCGATCCCGGCATCTCTGTGATCGTCGCGCGCTCCGGGCCCGAACTGACGATCGACCTCGCCACGTTGCGGGACATCTACTTGAAGAAAATCGTCGTCGATCGGGCGGGGCACATGCTGGTACCGGTGAATCTGCCATCAGGCAGTGCACTGCGCCGGGCGTTCTCGTTGAGCCTGCTGCACGACACCAGCGAAGGCTTGCAGGATTATTGGAACGAGCGGTACTTCCACGGAGTTCGTCCGCCCTATGTGCTGGGCTCGGAGGATGCGGTGCTGCGCTTCGTATCCGGCACCGAAGGCGCCATCGGCTATGTCGCGAGCTGCCGGGTCAATGCCAGCGTGCGCCCGGTGCTGATGCTGCCGGTGCCCACCGGTCAAATCGGGGCCATTGAACGGCTGTGTGCGCATTCGCGCTGAGTGGGAACGGGCATCACGCCGGCACTGCCGCCATTGGGAACGCGCAAAAACTGTCAGACAATTTTTGCAGGGTGCCGAGATTTGCGCGACTTTCAGCGCCGGCCCGCCTACGCTTTTATCTATCTTTCAATGACTTGATTGGATGGCACGGTTCTCGCTCTACGGGTTGCAGTGGTTCCAGCCGACCAGAGAGCGCCCATGAGTCTTGAAAATCCGCGCCCCAGCGACCCGTGCATAGTACCCGGCGTCGAGCCCTTTCTGAATGAGTTGCAGCAACCGGTATCCGTGCAGATCCACAGCGGCGATGACCCGCTGCGCCGCCAGGTCGAGGAATTCATCCGCTCGGTGTTTCTCGCCAGCTACGGCGCCAAGCTGACTGTTTTCCATCCGACTTTGCTTTCCTTCGCCAGCGGCCCGCGGTTACGTGCCGCGGTTGGATTCCGCGGTGGCGCGCAGGAGTCGATGTTCGCCGAACAGTATTTGCGCAAACCGATTGAATCCCTCATCGCCGATCACTGGCAGCAGCCTACCGCTCGTGAACGGGTGGTTGAAGTGGGCAATCTGGCCCTGGCCTCTGCCGGAGAAGCACGATGGATGATCGCGGCGGTCACTGCTTTCCTGCACGCCTGCGATTATCGTTGGGTGGTTTTTACCGCGGTACGGCCGCTGTTCAACGCATTCCAACGTCTGGGTCTGGCCCCGATCCGGCTTGCTCCCGCCGACCCGGCCCGCCTGCCCCATGGCGGCCGCGACTGGGGCAGTTACTACGAGCAGCGCCCAGTGGTTTGCGTGGGTGACATTCGCTCCGGAATCCGCAAGCTCGGCGGCGTGCTGGGCGACAGTCAACCGCTGCTCCACCGCTTGCTGCAGGACTGCTTTCGCCAGGCGTCGACGGTCGGGTGCAAGCCGCAGACTGCCCAGGAGTACGCGCAATGAACCTGGTATTTTCGCGCATTGCCGAGCACGCGCGCCGGAACCCCCAACGGGCAGCGATCAGCGACGCTGGCAACACGATCGGGTACGCGGAGTTGCACGCGGAGATCGAGCGGCTGTCGTCGTTGTTCGCGGGTCGCCGCGTGGCCCTGCTATTGGCCAATGGTTGTCCTTGGGCCGTGCTGGACCTGGCGGTGCTGCACGCTGGCGCCACGTGCATCCCCTTGCCGACATTCTTCTCCGACGCGCAACTGCGGCACGTACTGGCCGATGCGCGCCCTGAGTTGGTGATCACAGACCAACCGCAACGCCTTACCCGTTTGTCCCATGTCGCCCCCGAGGCCCAGCGCACGGTGTCCGGCGCTCCCACCGCCTGGTTTCGGATGCCGGTGGCTGCAGGCCGGTTTTCCGTCGATACGCGCAAGCTCACCTACACCTCCGGCACCACGGGGGCGCCAAAAGGCGTGTGCCTGAGCGGCGAGGCGTTGCAGACCGTAAGCGTGGGTCTGAGCAAAGCGTTGCGAGGCAACGCAGACGATCGCACTTTGTCCCTGTTGCCACTCTCCACCCTGCTGGAAAACATCGGCGGCCTGTACGCGCCGCTATACAGCGGCGCCCACGCGTTCGTCCCCGACTTGTCCGAGTGCGGCATTCGAGGCTCCAGCAATGTCGATGCCGCCGCACTGCTGAAGGCGCTTCACCGCTTCCAACCCACGTCCACCATTGTCGTGCCGCAGTTGCTCAAAGCCATGGTCATCGCCGTCGAAGCGGGCTCCCATCCGCCACCGCAGCTGCGCTTTGTCGCTGTCGGCGGTGCGCGCACGGCGCCGAGCCTGATTGCCCGGGCACGCCGGGTAGGGCTGCCAGCATTCGAAGGTTACGGTCTGTCCGAAGCGTGTTCGGTCGTGAGTCTGAACTTACCCGGCAATGATCGCCTGGGCAGTGTCGGCCAGCCGTTGCCCCACACTCAGGTGCGCATAAACGACGACGGTGAAGTCGTGGTCGGCGGCGCACTGTTCGCGGGTTACCTCGGCCAGCGCGACGCCGACCCCGAGGAGTGGCGCACCGGGGATCTGGGCTATTTCGACCGTGGCGGCTACCTCCACATCACCGGTCGCGCCGATCATGCTTACACAACCGCCTTCGGACGCAATGTGTCGCCGGAATGGATCGAGAGCGAACTGCTCGGCAACGGCGCACTGCTGCAGGCGGCCGTGTTCGGAGATGGGATGCCCTACAACGTGGCAGTCCTGGTGGTCCATCCGACCGCGACGGACGCCGGAGTCAGATCGGCCGTCGCCGAGGCCAACAGCCGTTTACCGGATTACGCCCGCGTACATCGCTGGACGGTCGCAGCGGAACCGTTCTGCGCGGCCAATGGCCTCGCCAACAACGCAGGCGGAGTCGATCGCGGCGCGGTGTCGCACCGCTACGCCATCGAACTTGAGCACCTGTACCAAGGAGCGCAACAGCATGTCGGTGTATGAGCGGCTGGTCTACGAGACCGGGCAGGCGCGAATACAGTTCATGACCGTACCCATACTGCAGCGTGCACTGCGCGGCAACATCGACCGAGACGATTACCTGGCATTTCTCGGCCAGGCTTATCACCACGTCAGCCACACGGTGCCACTGCTGGCCAATTGCCGTGACCGTTTGCCCGCCCGGCTCGGCTGGCTGCGGGCTGCCATGGACGAGTACATCGAAGAAGAAACCGGACACGAACACTGGATCCTGGACGATATAAGCGCCGCAGGCGGCGATGCCGATGTCGCTCGGGACCGCGTGCCGCTGCCGGCGACCGAACTGATGGTGGCGTACGCCTACGATCTGGTGAACCGGCGCAATCCCGTCGGCTTCCTGGGCATGGTGTTCGTGCTCGAAAGCACCAGCGTACAACTGGCAAGCCGTGCCGCATCCGCCATCCGCAACAGCCTGGATCTGCCTGAGCGCGCATTTCGCTATTTGACCTCCCACGGCAGCGTCGACCAGGAACATATCGCGTTCTTTCAACAATTGGTCGATCGGCTCCATCAGAGCGAAGACCAGGACGCACTCGTGCACAGCGCCAAAATGTTCTATCGCCTGTACGGCGACGTTTTCACAAGTCTTTCCGACCCCACCGAAAACAATCCGAGGATCGCGCCATGCAAGCTCTGACCCGAAACCTGTTCGCCGCGGCGCTGTTCGCGTTCGCTTTGCCGGCATTGGCCGACAGCGACAACATGAACCGGCAACTGTTGGAGATCCAGCACCAGTGGGCACGAATTCACTACCAGATGCCCGCAGCAGCCAAGGAAGCAGCGTTCTCGAAACTGGAAACCCAAGCCGGTGAGTTGGCAGCGAACTATCCGCAACGGGCCGAACCCAGGGTATGGGAGGCCATCGTGCTCAGCACTCATGCCGGCGTACACGGCGGCCTGGGCGCCTTGTCGATGGTGCGCAAAGCGCGAGACCTGTTGTTCGAAGCGGAAAAAATCGATCCCACCGCGCTACAGGGCTCCATATATACCAGCCTCGGCAGCCTGTACTACCAGGTGCCCGGCTGGCCCCTCGGCTTCGGCAACGACGACAAGGCGGAAATTTATTTGAAAAAGGCTTTGGCGCTGAATCCGGATGGGATCGATCCGAATTATTTCTACGGCGATTACTTGTTTCACCAGGGACACCAGCAACAAGCGCGCGCAGCTCTGGAAAAAGCGCTGCACGCGCCTGCGCGCCCCGACCGACCGCTGGCCGACGCCGGGCGGCGCCGCGAAATTCAGGCTTTGATGGCCAAAATATCCAACAACAGCTGACTACACAGGCTGGGGGAGCTTACGCATGAAACTTGAATCACAACGCATCCTCGTGACCGGCGCCGCGGGCGGCATCGGCAAATGCCTTTGTGCCCTGCTGGCTGCGCAAGGCGCCCGCCTCGGTCTGCTCGACCGGGGACCGACCGCAATAGCCGCCTTGATGCAGGACGTTGGCGAATTGCCGGGCGACAGTATCATCATCGAAGCCGATATCACCCAGGCAGACGACCGGCGCCGCGCCGTGCAGCAAATGAACTCCTCTTTCGGCGGTATCGACGCCCTGATCAATCTCGCCGGCATCCTCGACTTTCGACCGTTCGAAGAATCCGATCCCGGCACCGTCGCCAGGGTGCTGCAGGTGAATATCGAAGCCCCGATTCTGCTGACCCGGGAAGTCCTGCCGCAATTGACGGCCCAGGGCAACGGCAGGATCGTCAACGTCGGTTCGATGTTCGGCAGCATCGCGTTCCCCTGCTTCGCAGCCTATTCGGCCAGCAAGTTCGCGCTGCGCGGATTTTCCCAGGCATTGCGCCGAGAACTGTACGACAGCGGGGTGGGCGTGACCTATGTCTCACCACGGGCAGTCAAAACCGCCTTCAACCCCGCCGTAATCCACCATATGGCGGAGCAGGGTCTGATGCGCATGGACGAAATCGGATGGGTGGCCGCAAAAATCGTCAAGGCCATGGAGCAGGATCGAGACGAGGTCTATATCGGCTTTCCGGAAAGCTGGTTCGCCCGTATCAACGCAATCGCACCGGGACTGGTGGACAAATCCATCACCAAGCAAGTACCGGCGTTGATCAAATTCACGCGCCAGGAACCGTGAGCGGAGGCGTTCGATCGGTCACTCATGGCCGGTGCAGCGAAGCCTTTTTTGATTCGCGAGCCTGGCTCGGGTACACGCATGGCGATGGAACGGCTATGCGACACCTGCGGGCTGAAACTCCAAAATCCGCATGGAACTGGGCAGTAACGAGGCGATCAGACAGGCCGTTGTGGGTGGCCTCGGCATCTCCGTGCTGTCGCGTCACACCCTCGCGCAGGACGCATCGATGGGACAATTGACGATGCTCGGCGTGGAACGCTTCCCCATTCGACGGCAGTGGTATGCAGCCTACCGCGCAGGCAAACGGTTGAACCTGGTGGCGGAGACGATTCCCGACTTCCTGCGCAACGCCACCGGCCACGTCAATGGCGTCTTCGCCGCAGACCCCGACAGCAGATGACACCGCGCGTCCGTGCGCCGCGGTCCGAATCACGCAAGGGCTGGGCGCCTGACCGGCATGGTGGCGATGCTGACACCGCCGATCACCAACAAGCCACCCGCCAATTGCGCGATCGTCGGCAAGCTGCCCAGCACACCGCCGACCAGCATCGCAAACACCGGCACCAGGTTCAGGAACAGCGCAGTGCGTGCAGCACCGAGGCGGGCAATTCCCGTGGTCCAGAATAGATAGGCCAGGACCGTGCCGCCCAGGGTCATGGTCACCAGCGCGCTGCCGGCGGAGAGTCCCGGCATCGTCGGCGTCTCGCCGCTCACCATCGCCACCAGCAACAACAACGCCGCGCCTGCGGTCATCGTCAGCGTGGTGTTGACCAGAGCAGAACCGGCAGGCATATAGCGACGGCCGAGAACGTTATAGCAGGCCCAGGACAAGTCGGCGCCCAGCATCAACAGATCGCCGCTGGCAACGTGCAGAGCCGCCAAGCGCTGCGGATTACCGCCGGAAATCACCACCGCCACGCCGACCAACGCCAATGGCATAGCGGCAAGCTGTCGTGCGCTGGGACGTTCGCCGAGGATTGCGGCCGCCAGGATGGTCGTCAGCAATGGGTTGGTGGCCATGATCAACGCGGCATTGGCCGGCGAGGTCCGCTGCAACGCAAAAAAGAACAGCAGATTGAAAGCACCGATCCCCACGGTACCGAGCATCGCGTACGCAGCCGGATGGCGCCTTGCGGGCGCGACCAGACGCTCTCCCCGCAAGGCGCTGAGCAACACCATGATCGTTGCGCCGAGCAGGAACCGCAGGGCCGCGGCCCATAGGGGCGGCAAGTCCGCCATCACCGGTTGCGCAAGGGCGAAATTGGCGCCCCAAAAAAAGGTCGAAGCTATCACCAGCGCGTAAACTGAATTTGTCCTCATCGCTTTCCCCAGTTAATAAACCTATTGGGTAGGCAGACTAAAGCGTGCCAATATAGCGGACAAACGAAACTTTTTGAGCTGATGGTTTAGTTTTTCTAATGCCTAACCGACTGCCGTCCTTGACTGCATTACGGGCCTTCGAGGCCGCCGGCCGACATTTGTCGTTCGCACGTGCGGCCGCGGAACTGCACGTCAGCCCCGCGGCGATCAGCCAACAGATCAAGCAGCTGGAGGACTATCTCGGCCTGTCGCTGTTCCTGCGCGGCAAAGCCCTGAGCTTGACCGACGCGGCCCGCACCGGGCTGCCGCTACTCAGTGAAGCATTCGCCGGCCTGGAGCGCGCCGTGGCACGAATGGATGCCAGCCGAAACACCGGCCCGCTGGTGGTTTCAGCACCGCCGGCGTTCGCCGCCCGCTGGCTGGTGGGGCGGCTGGATGGTTTTCAAGCGCAGCATCCGGAGATCGAGCTGCGATTGCTCGCTACCCGGCGCTTGGTGGATTTTCAGACTGAGGACGTCGATGTCGCCGTTCGTTTCGGATCGGGCCCGTATCAGGGGCTGCACGCCGAACGACTCATGCCGGAGGCCATTGTCGCGGTCGCCGCGCCGGCATTGGCCGCCGGGATCGCAGGCGTGGCGGACTTGGCGGCCTGCACTTTGTTGCACGACGACGCCCACGATTGGGACCCCAGCTTTCCCGATTGGGGCACGTGGCTGGCCTCCCTCGGGATCGCCGATACGTCGGGTCTGCGCATTCGCCGATTCGGCGATGCGAACCTGGTGATTCAGGCCGCCACAGCCGGTCTCGGGGCGGCACTATCCTGGCACAGCTTGGTGGCCGACGATTTACGCATCGGACGTCTGGTGCGGCTGTTGGGCAGCACGCTGCCCACGGATCACGGATATCACCTGGTGGCACCAGCGGAGCGATTGCAGATTCCCAAGATTGCGGCGTTTCGCGCGTGGCTGCTGGAGCAAGGCATGCAGCAACAACATCCCTGACTGCGGCTCCGCCTGACCTGGTGTCCGCCGCGCAAACCTTCACTGATCCGACGCCGGCGGATATTGGTGGAAAGTCGGCAGGCCGTCGTTCCCACATGACCAGGAGATGCGCGAGCCCCAAAAGATGCGCGCCTGTGGATCGAGCGGCGCATTGCTGTCCAAGGAGCCGGCGGGAATCACCACCGCGCCGAGTTCGGGAACAACTCGCGGCAACGGACTACCGCAGTCTATGCAGAACTGGGAAGCGAATCTCTCGGCCTCCCGAACCTTGAACCGTCTTACCAGATGTTCGCCGCTAAGCCAGTGCACCTCGACCGCGGTCACCATCAAATTGCTGGCATGGCCCGTACCCGAGGCTTTGCGGCAGCGCGAGCAATGGCAATGGTAGAAGCGTTTGACCTCGCCCTCGATACGGTAACGCACCTCACCGCACAAACAACTTCCGCGAATGTCCGCGTTCTGCATAGCACTGGTTCCCGGTTCGATGTCAATTTACGACAGCCGCAAGTACTAACCGTGCAGGCGCCTGACCACAGGAGGTTCGGGCAGCGGTCCGGATTTGACTTCCGCGACGCCCTGCGCCGTTTCGCCGACGCGCTTGGCCGCCGACTTGCGATACCACGTGGGCACCAGATACCCGAGCGTAAAACCGACGATCGCCGACAATCGCAGTACGCTGCCGATATCCGGAACGTCACCGCTGAATGAGCCGGCAACACTGAGACTGGATAGCCACCAATGGACCAGTGCAGCGGCAGCCATCAACAGAGCCGCCTGAAACGCGCCATCCGCGAGCCGGTACAGTCGCTCAGACAACCAGTCGGGACGCTGCCAATCGATCATGAACGCGGTGGACACCGCGGTGATGAATGCCATCGTCAGCCAAGGATAGGAATCCGATGCGAACTGATTCCATGCCATGACGAACGGAGGCACGAATCCGTCGACCCCGGGCGCGGCTGCGAAAATCAGCGTTTTGAAAAGCAAGCTGATGACCATGCTGACACCCACCGCCATGATGCCGGACAGCAAGTACCCTGCGGTCGGGTAAAAATACTCGTGATCGTACTGGAACAGCCGCCAGCGCTGTTTCGGTAGCACAGCGCAAATCACCGCTGCGGAATAGATCGAGACGATCATCGCGATCGTCAGCAACAAGCGCTCGCCGTTCTCATTGGGCGGTTTGAACAAAATGAAGTTGGCAAGCACCAGCGCAAGCAACAGCCCGAACAGCATGACCGTCTGATTCACGGACAACCCTTGGCCGGAGTCGCCTTCCACGTCCAGGAAACCCATATCCCTGAGCGTCTTCTGCCGGGAGCCGTACCGGAAGCAGGTTTTGAGTACGCCGTGACTGATGAAATCGCACATCTCCGACAGCAATGCCTGTTGCTCGATCTGCAGGTTGACGCGGAACTTCTTTGCGGCCCCCTGCAATGCGGACGTTTCCGCGCTGGCACTGGCCTGCTCATCCATGGCGACGGCGCTCAATGCCATCTTGGTGATGCGGGCGTAGTGTTCTTTGATGCGTTCTAGCTGGCCGCTGCGTTCCTGAACGAATGCGGCAAAGCGGTGGGAGCGGTCCCAGGACTTGAGCTGGATCATCAACGATACGATGCTGACCCAGCCATAGATCACGGGATCCGTTGAATTCATCTCCCCTGCCGACAGACCTTGCTCCTGCAACTCCCGTGCGAGTGCATCACGACCCTGAAGCGGGATTTCGTAGCGGCTGCCCTGTATTTCTTTGCTGAGGCGCAGCGCTTCATAGGGAATTGCGGCAAGACGATGCAGAAAACGCCGCAGCCGGGAGTCCAGTTCCGAGATCACCGGCACCTTCGGCACCAGCAAAGACAGAAGCAGTGCAAACAGAATCACGCTGGAGTCTCCGGGCTTGATACCACTCGAACTCAGCGCAGAGACGTCGATATCGAAGTAGTCCAGCATCTTCGGATACTTCGTGAAGACGTAGAACGTTGCGAGATAAATGAGCAGATATACAATCGCGGCCGCATAGTATCGCCCGGCGGTGGTGGAAGCGCGGATAGTACCCGGGGTGTTGAATCGTTCGGTGGCATAAATCACGATCAATACGGCGCCGAACAGCACTTCTATATCGATCTCCATGGCGCACCTCCGCCCTTGCGGGGCATTGCCAATTCAAGTCTATAGTCCAATCCCCAGCTAAACTCAAGGGCGCTTGCCATTAGTCGAGCAAACGGGCGAGAGCTCCGTTGCTGTACACGCGCCTGCGGTGGTCACCGGGGCGCGTCAACAGGTATGCTCGCTTTTTCGGCGCGATCGCCCTAGTCAGCACCAAGGAAGAGCATTAGGATGTCATGGAAAACGAGGGTCGGTATTCGCGCCGTGCGCGCCGTGGCTCTCACCACCATCGTATTCGCCACGGCTTCCCTCGGTATTGCCTTGGTGTTTCAGGCTACACAAGCACCCGCAGCACCTGTAAAGACAGTGCGCGTGGGCCTGTATCAAAACCCGCCGAAAATCTATCGCGATGACGACGGAGATCCGGCGGGGCTGTTCGTGCGCCTGGTAAACGCCATGGCGCTCCGCGAACACTGGCGACTGCAATTCGTTACCTGCAACTGGCGGCGTTGCCTGAAAATGCTCCGGACCGGGCAGATCGATCTAATGCCGGATGTGGCATATTCCGAGCAACGAAAACATAAGTTCGACTTTCACCATCTCCCGGTCACCCACAGTTGGTCAGTCGTATTGACGCGTCCCGGCGAACCGGTAACGGAACTGAACGATCTCGAGGGCAAACGAATTGGCTTGTTGTCGGATTCGGTTCAAATCGCAGCCTTGGCTAAAGTAATGCACGGCCTTGGTCTGCGCTACACGCAACTTACATATCCCAGCTACGAAATCGCTTTTCTGGCTGTACGGGACGGTGACGCCGATGCGGTCGTGAGCAACAGCTATTACGCCGCCTTCTCGGAGAAGCGCTTCGGCCTCAAGGAATCGCCCATCGTGTTCGATCCGGTCGGGCTGTATTTCGCCGCCCGGAAAGGCGACCCGCTCGATCTGCTCGGCACCATCGACACTTATCTTCGCAAGTGGCGCTACGATGAGAATTCCGTTTATTACGCCGCGCTCAACGCGGCCATGGTGCCGGCGCAAGAACCGGTCGTGCCACCACGCATGCGTGACTTCTTATTCGCCATCTTCGGCTTGTTACTTCTGTTTCTGGCCGCGAGCGCCCTATTGCGCTGGCAGGTACGCCGTCGGACCTTACAGCTGCGCGAATCCGCGCAACGTCTCGACCATATTCTGGACGCGAGCTCGATCGTGCTGTACCAACTGTCCATGGACAACGCCGGCCTTACGATACGCTGGGTCAGCGACAATGTGGAACGTTTGTTCGGGTTTCAGGCGCGGCGCATGATCGGGCAGCATGAGTGGCCCCAACACCTCGAGAAAACCGACGGGGAAATGGTCGCGCGCAACCTCGCCGCGCTTCGGGCTACCGGTCACCTGGTGCACGAGTACCGGATAAGAGACGCCCGTGGTGGCACCCGATTTGTGCGCGACGAAATGAGCGTGCTGCCCGGCGCACCCGGCCAGCCCGATGAGGTCGTCGGATCGTGGACCGATTTGACCGAAGCCCGCGAGCAAGCCGCGCGCGTGAGCTTTCTGACACACTACGACCCGCTCACGCGCTTGCCCAATCGCGCCCTCTTACACGAACGAACGGACGATGCCGTTTACCGAGCACGGCGCGAACGCAGGGGGCTGGCCGTTTTCTATGTCGATATAGACCGGTTCAAGATGATCAACGACAGTTTTGGACAAATCGTCGGCGACGCAGTACTGAAAGTGGTGGCCGACCGGCTTTCCGGTTTGCTGCGTCTGGGAGATGTACTGGCACGGGTCGGTGGCAACGCGTTCGTCATACTGATGGAAGACGACGCCCGACGCGAAGATGCCGTGACAATGGCCCAACGCATCATGGAGCAATTCCGCGAGTCCATACCTGTCGCCGAACAGCATGTCGCGCTCACTCTCAGCGTCGGGATCAGCTTGTTTCCGGACAGTGGCGACAGTGGTGATGACCTGCTGCAGCGGGCGGAAGCAGCAATGTACGAAGCCAAACGCACAGGGCGCAATTCGCACCAGATGTATTCCCGAGCGATCTCCGAAGGCGTCAGCGAACGCTTGTCTATTGCGGCGGGCATCCGCGATGCCGGCGCAAATGGCGAGTTGTTGCTGCATTATCAACCACAGATCGAGCTGAACTCGCGTCGCATGGTAGGCGTCGAAGCGCTGGTTCGATGGCAGCACCCGCTTTTGGGCCTGGTTCTACCCGGGCGGTTCATACCGGTGGCCGAAGAGTTGGGCATGATCGGCGACATCGGCGTCTGGGTCCTGGAGGAAGCCTGCAGACAAGTGGTCGCGTGGGACCAAGAAGGCCTGCACGTGCCACGCGTATCGGTCAACTTGTCCGTGCAACAGATCGACGGGGAAACCTTGATCCCGCTGGTCCAGCGCATTTTGCGTGACTCCGGCCTCGATGCCGGACGCCTCGAATTGGAAGTCACTGAATCCATGATCATGCGCGAGCCGGCGAGGGCGGCCGCAACCCTGGAAGGAATGCGGGCGCTCGGCGTACATTTGGCGATCGACGATTTCGGCACTGGCTATTCCAGTTTGAATTACCTCAAGCATCTGCCGATCAATCGACTAAAGATCGATCGGTCGTTCGTACGCGATATCGGCATCGATCGCAACAGTGAAACCATCAGCCGCGCTGTAATCGGGCTGGCACGCAGTCTCGAACTAGAGACCGTGGCCGAAGGCGTTGAGCAGGAAGCGCAACTTGGGTTTCTTATTGCCGAGGGCTGTGCAGTGGGTCAAGGGTATTTGTTCAGCCGACCCGTGCCCGCGATACAAATCGCCAGTGTGCAACAAGCCCTGATTGCGGGAAGCCCCGAAGGATGACTCGCATCGATCGCACTCACCGCGATACCGGGCAGTTGGTTGCCGACACGGACCGATGAACTTAGCGGATACCGGCAACTATGCAACTGCCGACATGGGCGATAACGCTCATCCCACCCGATTGCGGCCCTCTTGCTTGGCGCGATACATGCGCTGGTCGGCTACGTTCAGGCAATCATGCAGATTTTCGGCGTCGCGTCCTGTCTCTGCGGCGCCGATACTGACCGTGAGTCGCACATCGCAGTCGCCAAACACGAACGGCCGATCCTGAATTGCGCGTCGCACTCGCTCGCCGACGAGGCGGGCGTCCTCGATTCCGGTGTTGGGCAGGAGCACCGCAAATTCCTCGCCTCCGGTCCGGGCCAGTAGATCGGCTGGGCGCAACGCGGCGTCGGCTCTTTTTGCGAATTCTTTAAGCACGTGGTCACCGGCCATGTGACCGTGACGGTCATTGATTTGCTTGAAATGGTCCAGATCAATCACGAGTACCGACAGTGCCGAGTGGGTACGAGGCCTACGTTTCCACTCGTGCTCCGCTCTAATCATAAACCCGCGCCGATTGGTGATTCCGGTCAGCACGTCCGTCGTCACTTCCTGACTCAGTTCTTCATTGGCCTCCTGCAGCTGAGCCAAAGCGTGTTCCGCGCGCGCCTTTTCAGCGTTGATCTGATCAATCAGATCAGCATAGCTATACACGACCGTAAAGGAACGGGTGCTGAGATAAGCTTGTGCGACGGCGTAGCTCAGCACCAAGAATCCCGATGTGAATATCAGATGCGCCAGCCACCAGACGTGGGTCCATGGCGCCGATAACACGAACGCGAGGGAGGATTCCGCAAACCAGGCGAGCGCCAAACCGTGCGCGATCATCAACGGTGAACGCACCCGGCGCGATATCAACACCGCGAGGCTCGCCAACATCAGAAACATGGCCGACAACTCCAGAGTCATGCGCACCGCCAGCGCGCCGCCAATCGGAGACAACGCCAGGGCTCCCACCAAAACATCCAGGCCCAGTAACAGAACAATCCACGCTCCCCAGTACCGGCGGCTGACCCGAATTTGCGGCTCGTCGGGCGGATTGCCGTGCACGAGCATCCCCGTCAACAAGCATGCCGCCATCACCAGCCGCGATACCGGACCATATAGAATGAACAACCAGACGTGTCGGTCTGCATAAACCGTCATTACGCCATGCAAGGCGTAAATGATGGTGAACGCCAACAGGCCCACCGTGAGCCACCGCAAAAAGGGCTCTCCGGAAAACACGTAGCAGCGCCTGGCGACCCAGGTGACGAAAGCGCTGGTGAGGATGGCGATGGCAATGGCGACGATGTGAAAGGTATGGTGCTCGAACAGCAGGTTCGAGCCAATAAAGCGCCGCAGATAAGCGATCGCCAATACCGGCGCCAAGCCGAAAATGGCGACCAAGGCGCCTGCATACCATGTGACCAGCGTCCTCAATGTCGTCCCGCACCCCCCGATCAATGCGGGTATTCTAGCCATGGCGGTGGAAAAAACCGAACTCCGTTTGGCGCTTGGGTCGCGCGTGCGGTGGCCTGCGCCGATTTTGCGCCTGCACGGGGCTACCAGGACCGCCTAGCCTATGCGATCATCGAACGTATAATCGATAAAGGACGGGGCGCGTCCCGCGTATATCCGGGTACGTGACGCCATCTGCAGTCGAGTCCATGGACCCGCGCCTGGTCAGCCGGGACCTTGAACCTGAGATACGGTCTACACAACGCCACCAGGAGGCCGCTTGGGCACATCGGTGCTGATCTGCGATGACTCCAGTTTTGCGCGCAAACAGATCGCGCGCGCCTTGCCGTCAGACTGGGACATCGAAATCTCGTTTGCCGAACACGGACGCGAAGCCCTGGTCGCTGTCGCCGAAGGCAAGGCCGACGTTCTGTTCCTGGATTTGAACATGCCGGTGATGGACGGTTATGGGGTATTGGAAGTCATTCGCGCCCGCGACCTCTCCACCATGGTGATCGTCGTTTCCGGCGACATTCAACCCGAAGCCCATGAACGCGTGATGAAACTCGGCGCCTTAGGGTTCATCAAAAAACCGGTCGATCAGAACACCCTGGTCGAGTTGCTCGATCGATACGGTATCCGCACCCATTCCGATCAAGCTCGCGACAATATCGACTTTCAGGTCGACATCCTGGATATCTATCGTGAAATCGCCAACGTTGCCATGGGCCGCGCCGGTGATCGGCTGGCACGTCTGCTGGGCGTGTTCGTCACGCTCCCGGTGCCTAAGGTGAGCATCATCGAGGGCAACGACTTGTACATGACCTTCCAACATGTCGCCAGTACGGGCTCGATTTCTGCAGTCTGCCAGGGCTTCATCGGCGCCGGCATCGCCGGCGAGGCGTTACTGACATTCAACGATTCCAGCCTAGCGGACCTCGGCGACCTGATGCATTACGAAGGAGAGTTCGACGAGACAGCGGAGCGCGAACTGATCATGGACGTGACCAGCGTGCTCACCGGGGCGTGCTTGAACGGCATCGCCGAGCAACTCGACATCGACTTCAGCCAGGGACATCCCGTTGTACTCGGGCGCCAGGTCGCAATCGATGACCTGCTGCAGCGCAACGCCTCGCGCTGGGAGCGACTGCTGGCTATCGAGTTCGGCTATCAAATCGAAGATCGCAACATCAATTGCGAGCTCATGCTGCTGTTTACGGAGGATTCCCTGCAGCCGCTGAACGAACGCGCGGCCTACATGGAGTCGTCAACATGAGTGCCGAAATCAAAGAACTGCATTGGCTGATGGAAATGGTGCAGACCGTCGATGCCGGACTGGTGGTGCTCGACCATGACTATGGCATACACCTTTGGAACGGCTTCATGATCAATCACAGTGGATTGTCACCGGTACATACGATCGGCAAGAATTTTTTCCAGCTGTTCCCTGAGATTCCCCAGCGGTGGTTCCAGCGCAAACTCGATTCCGTGCTGCAACTCAAGACCCGCTCGTTCATCACCTGGGAGCAACGTCCGTTTTTGCTGCGTTTCAAGAATTACCGCCCGATCACCGGAACGGCCGAATTCATGTACCAGAACTCCACCCTGATACCGCTTGCTTCCGCAGACGGTTCAGTGCGGCACGTAGGCGTGATCATTTATGACGTTACCGATACTGCAATAAGCAAATTGCAGTTGGAAACAGCCAACGATGCGCTCGCACAATTGAGCCGCACCGACCGCCTGACCGGCCTGAACAATCGCGGGCATTGGGAAGAATGCCTTCATAATGAATTTCTCCGCTGTCAGCGGACCAAACAGGCATCTAGCCTGGTGATGTTCGATATCGATCATTTCAAAAAGGTCAACGACACGCATGGCCACCAAGCCGGGGACGAGGTCATTCGCGTCGTGGCCGAAGTATTGAGAGACAGCGTCCGCGGCACCGATATTCCTGGTCGCTACGGCGGCGAGGAATTCGGCGTCATTCTGCCCGTAACGACGGCCAAGGAAGGTCACGTCATGGCGGAACGCATGCGCGCACGCATAGAGAAAACGCCGGTTATGCATGAACAACAGCAAATTGACTTTACGATCAGTCTCGGCATTGCCGAATTCACGCCTGCGATGGGCAAGCATAAGGACTGGCTAAGCCGCGCCGACCAAGCGCTATATCAAGCCAAGAGCGGCGGGCGCAACCGCACCGTGATCTATGCGGACTGAGTAACGTCACGACTCCGTTACGTTCACAACACGCATGAGCTTTATCGCGTCCCAAAGCGCTTAGCACTTTGCAAATACGCCTTGGACGATCGCAACCCGGCCCTCCCCGACATTTCGCAATACGTTACCGAATACAGTCGCGAAGTCGCGCCACACTAGAAGATGCAACCCCAATGGCGGCGGGCACTCTGGAATCGACCGGTAGTGCTCCAAGAACCAATTGTGGGTGGTCTGCGTGATGTCGCGGAATTCTAGGTTTTCAAAGCCGCTCTCTTCAATCAGGCGCTGCACCGAAGCGGGCGGGCGCAGAAAACTCAATTCGGCGCTCGTCGCCCACGGCACCGGGAAGTGAATCGGCTGCGCGGGGCCAGCCATGATCTCGTGCATAGCCAATCGCCCGGCGGGCTGTAGCACGCGGTGAATCTCCCGGTACAACTGCGCCTTGTCCTCGATGTTCATGGTGCAATGCTGCGTCCACACCAAATCGAAGCGTTGCTCGACAAACGGCGTGTGCAACCCGTCGCCGTGGTGGAACGAAACCCGATCCGCCAGGCCGGCGCGGCGCGTGAGCAGTTCACCCACACGACAATATTCCTCGGTCACGTCCAGCACCGTAACGGCGCATCCATACTCCGCTGCCAGCGTGCGCGCGGCACCGCCCAGGCCACCGCCGATGTCCAGCACACGCATGCCTGCCTGGACTTGCGCCAGCTCGGCCAACGCCAGGGTCGCTTCCTTGCCCATGGAATGAAATTGATCGACCGGTCCCAGATCGTCGTAGTCGAAATGCTCGGGGTCCTTACCCATCCCCCGAAGCGCGTTGAAGATGAAGTCCTCAAGGTGGGGCCGGGCATAGTGATCGTTGATTCGGTGAAAATCGGTCGCGTGTGTCATGGGGTACTCTCCGTGTTGCGATCTCTCCGTAAGCACGCTACCAGTGGTCAAGGCCTGCCGATAGTACAGAATCTGGACTGTCGAACGCGGTGGTGCCGGGCTTATACTTTCGCCATGTACCGATACGGCCAGTTCTGCCCCATCGCGGCGGCATGCGAAGTTTTCGCGGAACGCTGGACGCCGCTGGTGCTGCGGGAAATGCTTGCCGGCAGCTGCCGGTTCAACGACTTGCAGCGAGGCCTGCCTCTGATGTCGCGTACGCTACTGGCGCAGCGTTTGCGGGAGCTCGAACTTGCAGGACTCGTCGCCCGCGTCCCAAAACGGACGGGACATGGTTTCGAATATCGACTGAGCCCGGCCGGCGAAGAGTTGGGACCCATCATCATGCAGTTGGGTGAGTGGGGGCAGCGCTGGGTGTACACCAGCGTCTCGAAAGACGACCTGGATCCGGGATTGTTGATGTGGGATATGCGTCGGCGGATCAATCTGGAAGCGCTGCCGACCCAGCGCGTAGTCGTGCAGTTCGAGTTCACGGGAGTCCCGCGCGGCCGCAAGGGCATGATGCGCTGGTGGTTGGTGTTGAACCACCCCGAAGCCGAACTTTGCCTACAGGATCCCGGTTACGAAGTAGACCTGCTGTTGCACGCCGATCTGTTCGTCATGACCAGAGTTTGGGCCGGCGAACTGAGGTTTGCCGACGCGCTGCGGCAGGGACTCATCTCGCTGCAGGGTCCTGCCCGGCTCGCGAAAGCCTTCCCCGGATGGCTCAAGCTGAGCGTATTCGCGCAGACTTGAGTCCGCACGCCGCCGCACTCCGTCCTTTCACGATGCTACATTGTCTTGGAGTCCGGTGAGCCGTCCCGCGAACTGGTGCAGCAGGAGGGACGCATGAAAACCGCTTTGGTGATGGGCATAAGCGGAGGCTTCGGCGCCAGCGTTGCCGAGGCGCTGGCCGAGCGCGGCTGGAACATACGAGCGCTGATGCGCAATCCGGCTCGGCTGCCGGCCCGGTTTGGCGATGCGCAGGTCGTCACGGGCGATGCCGCTGACCAGGAAGCAGTGCGCAGCGCCGCGCGTGGAGCCGAGCTGCTTGTGTATGGTGTCAATCCGCCAGGATATAAATGGAAAGGTACTGCGCTGCCTATGCTCGATGTGGCAGCGACGGTCGCGGAGGAGCAGGCCACGACGTTGCTCTTTCCGGGAAACGTGTACGTTTTCGATCCGGCCGAGGGCCCCTGTTTTGACGAACGATCGCCGCTGCGCCCGCCCACGCCGCTGGGTGAAATCCGCTTGGCAATGGAGCAGCGATTGCAACAAGCAGCATCCCATGGAGCCAAAGTGATTCTACTGCGGATGGGCGATTTCATGGGCGCCCGCGCTCCGCACGCTTGGCTGGGCGCCTTGATCAAGCGCCGTCGATACGGCTTTACGCTCAGCACACCCGGCCCGAGGAACCTCCTTCACACCTGGGCATACTTGCCGGACGTCGCCACCGCCGCCGCGCAAATCGTGGAATTGGGGGAACGACTGCCGGCCTGGAACGTATTTCATTTTCGTGGTTATAGATTGAGCGCCATCGACCTCGCCAATGCGTTGCGCACTGCAAGTGGCCGACACGTCAAACTGCGGGCTTTCCCGTGGTGGCTGCTGCGGCCCATGGCGCCGTTTTCTCACTTGTTCCGCGGGCTCCTGGAACTGCGGTATTTGTGGAACCGGGAAGTGCATCTCGACGATCGGTGCCTGCGCCAAACACTGGGAGGACCGCCGCCTTCCACGCCTCTCACCGTGGCGCTGCGGGAGATGGGCTTCGGCGAACTCTAGCCAAAGCTGCAAACTGTCCGCGCAACTGGGAGGACCCTCGGCCCGGCGAGGACAAGTGCCAGCAGCACGCAGCGATGCTGCAACGCGCCGCCATTGCCGGGCTACCCGCAGGTATCCGGTTGTCCCAACCTCCCCGCATCTGGTAAGGGGATTGCAAGGGCACGGTTTACTTTCGGACGGCCGACCCCATAATCAGTACACGCGGAGCGTCCATACGACGTACCGCCGACGTTGACCACGACGAGGACGCGACATGGCAAGCGGATGGGCGAAGGATGGCGCAGTGCAGGAGCAGATAGACGACACGGTCGAAGATGCCGTACAACATGTCCGCGCTCGCCTGCCCCAAGGCGAAAGCCTGACCCATTGTGAACATTGCGGTGAAAAGATTCCCTTGGCACGGCGCCAGGCCCTCAAAGGTGTCAGGCTGTGCGTTGACTGCCAGAGTGCGCGTGACGAGCAGCCGGCGGGGTTCAGCACCTACAACCGTCGCGGCAGCAAGGATAGTCAGCTTCGTTGACCTGTCGCGCGGCGTTGACGAGCAAACTTCCCCAACCGAAGCGTTTCTTTAGCAGCTCGCTGCGGTTTACTTCATAGAGCCGCGATTTCCCATTCCCGCGTATCGACATGGTTCGATCGGCCCCGCACCGATCCCACGCCCGGACCGGCCGGTTCCTGCCGCATCGTATTCCCAATTGCCCTATCGATTGCGCGCTTGTGCAGTCGCAGGATCGTACCCCCCCCATCGTCACAGGCCAAGACAATGCGTCGTGGATTCTGGCAACACTTGATGTGTGTTCTAGTTTTGGACCCACGACAAACTGAAAGTCGATCTATGGAGGGATTGTTATGTACAAGCGTTCAATTACCGTGATTGGGGCAAGTTTTCTTTGCGCTGCGTTGAGCGGGCCCGTACTGGCCGCGCAATCGGCATCCGACAACGGCAACATCGCCGCGACCGAGGAATCGTCCAACGCCGCTGAAGTGGTGCGCGAAGCTGCCGACGTGGTGCAGAAGCTGAAAGCGAACCCGGAAACACGCAATACGTTGAAGCAGGCGAAAGCGGTGTATATCGTGCCGGACTATGGGCGCGCCGGGCTCGGCGTCGGTGGCGCCGGCGGCCAGGGCGTACTGATTGCCCACAACAATGGCTCTTGGTCCGCGCCGGCATTTTACAACATCGGCACTGTCAGCCTCGGGCTGGAAGCTGGCGTGTCCGGTGGCTCGATCGCATTTCTGATCATGAGCGACAAGGCCCTGGACGGCTTCCGCAATGAAAACAACTTTTCGCTCAATGCAGATGCCGGCTTGACCATCGTCAACTGGTCGAAGCGTGGGCAAGCCTCCGCCGGCAAAGGCGCGGACGTGATCGCATGGTCCGACACCAAAGGACTGTATGGCGATCTGGCGGTCAGCGCCACCGACATCTTCTGGGATGATGGCGCCAACAAGGCCTACTACCAGAAGTCCGCCAGCGCCCGCGATATCATCAGCGGCAACGTCAAGGCGCCGGAATCCGCCAATAAGCTGGAATCCGAGTTCAGCGCGCTGGAAGGTGCGCCGTCGTCTGACCGGAACACCCCGGCGTCGCAAATGAAGATGCAAAACGATTGATGGCTGGCCAACGCTCCGGCTCGCGCGCGCGAGCCGGAGCTTTTCCATGACGCCGACGGTTTCGCCGTCGACAGTATTTTCGTTAATTTCCTTCCACTATTCCGCCTGTTTCCCCGGGTCTCGCTCGACCGGGCATGCCCCCGAAACCCGACGGCCCGCACTCGGCTCGCTAAGGACGCTGGCCCGCTGCTGCAGGTCCACCGACCGCTGCGGTGGTCTATTCGGCGACACCGTGGACGCAGGCCAACGGCACCAAGCCGTTTACGCACTCAATCACGGCTGTATTGCGTGGCCTCGCATATTGGGCTCCCGCAATCACTGGGCCTCCAACCACCGGAATTTCGATCGAACCGTGTTCATCTCGGCGTGCGGGGCAGGCACGCTGCGTCGAGGGCCGTTCTAAGAGTCTTTGGTTTTCTTTATGATTGCCTCTATGCTCCCTGGTACGTTGGCGGCGCGTCCGATTCGAGTTTCCGTTTCAAGTTCCCCATTGGTCCACTGAGCGAACGCCTTTAGGGTCGGCCGCGCCTTCTCTTCGCCGTCCCCATTGTTCCGCCTAACAGTTGCGATCCAATTTTCGATAGAGCACAGCAATGAACATAACACTGCTTATGAACCGGGACATCGCCAGCAATTTTGCGCTGAACCTGCTGCTGCCGGGTTTGCGCGGGCACGACCTGACCGTATTCGTTACGGATCGGCTTGGCAAAGGCGGATTCGTCCCGCCTGCGTTGCGGCAACTGCAATTCATCGAACAGGGGCTGTTCAACCAATTGCTGTTTCCGCTGCTTGGACAAGTCTCGACCGGCGGAAGGTTATTGACTTTCGACGCCCTGGGAGAAGAAATCGGTCGACCGGTTGCGGCTCTGAACCGCATCAACACGCCGGAAAGCCTGTCGCGCCTACGTGAGAGTCATCCAGACCTAATCGTGTCCATGCGCTATGGAGGGTTCCTGAAGGCGCAGGCGCTCTCCATCCCCCGCTTCGGGGTATTGAACCTCCATGCGGGGCTATTGCCGCAGCATCAGGGGCTGATGGCCACTTTCCGCGCTATGCTCGACGGTAGCAAAGAATATGGTTGCACGCTGCATTACATCGTCGACGACAGCGTCGACACGGGCCCGATCGTCGAGCAGCGCAAACTAGCGTTACGAAGCGATCGGTCCTATCTCTGGCATTTACTGAACCTTTATCCCGACGCTTGTGAAATGGTTTGCAAAGCCGTTGAACAGGTCGCGCGCACTGGCAGCGCCCCGAGCACACCGCAAAGCGGGCCGGCACATTACTACACCGTGCCCGATCAAGAGGAGATCGAACGCTTTCACGCGCGGGGCCTGACGCTATTCGATGGCGACGAATTGTTGGAGTTCACACGGGCATATCTAGAGACGTAGCGCTCGATGACCCACCGTGAAGACGTGACGATGGCGGTATTCAGAGGATCATATTAGTGCCATGGACAGAGTCGACGCATTCGGCATGGTAACCGTCTTGATTCGTGCGTTCGTCGGCGCGCTGGCACTTCTGCCCGCACCGGTGCTCGCCGATTTCTCAAGTTATGCGTTTGTACATGATGATGGGACCCTTAAAATTCGCAACCACGTCATCCATCTTTATGGCATTTACATTCCGGACGCGGGCACCAGCTGCCAAACATTTTCCAGTCCTCCACAATGCGGGTCGCGCGCCGCGCTGGCGCTGAAATTCGAAATCGGATCGCACTTCGTGCGCTGCGAGAAAAAATCGGACGGCCCGCAGCGCTCGATCATCGCCCAATGCTGGGTCGAAGACGAGGATCTCAGCGCGTACCTGCTGCGCTACGGTTGGGCTGTGGCGCTGCCGAATGCGCCGTTCACTTATACGGTACTGGAAAAGGTTGCCCGTCACCAAGGCATCGGCATATGGGGCATTCCGATCGACAATAAACGCTAAAGAGCACCCAGAATCCCGGAACTCATACATGCAGCGCGAGGCACAAACCGATGCGTGGCGATTCAGCACGCCATCGATGCAACCCCGCGCTGCACTATTTACCTGACGCCTGCGGTCTAAATCATACCCTCGAGGTGCGCAGCCTCAATTGCCGCAGTGACGAAGGCCGCCGACGTCTCACCAGCGGCGCGACGTCGGTGATAACGTGACATTGTCGTCCTGACGCAAGGTCTTACGCGTTAACATGCGTACGTGCGCGAATGTACGTGACAATAGTCTGCGAGCTTCGCTATCGTCCCGCGCACGGCGCACCGGATCGCGTAGTTGTGCAACCGCAGGCCATGGCGAACGTGCCATTGGATAATCTCTGGGCTCACCTCGAGAGCGTTGCTTTGTTTGCGTTTTTCGGCAGCTCCGCACGTTTGCTGCGGGGCGCCGTGACAGCCCGGGTCGATTCGCCGTTTTGCCGCCCATTTCCAGTGAGCCCTACAGAGGTAGTCGCTACGCCGCACGTAGGTTGAACGCTACGAAATAGTGGCACCGGAGTTGTGACCTATGCCCGCAAACACCCGCCCAGACGTCGCGCCGCGACGCCGACGGAGCGACACCACCCATGATCGCAATGGTCCTGAGGAATGGCGTGAAAACTTTACAAGCACCCCGGCAAAACTTCACTGAAAAGGACCGCCACGACGGGCACGATGACCTGGAAAGTCGGGTTCACCGCTGAGTGTTTAGGAGAAGCAATCATGACCACACAGTCCGGAACGCACGTATACAAGTCCGACGAAGCCCACATGGCCGGGACGGAGCCCGTCCCAGTGCCGGGACACCTTCGCGCACGACAAGATCGTGCTGCTGTCTTGGAGGAGCACGCACGATTCCTGAATGAGTTCGACGGCTACGACCTGCCGCTGCGCAGAGCTGTCTTGCTGGGTGAAGGGTCAGAATCTGGCGCTGCCAATGCGACACTAGTTACGTGACGCATTCACCGGCACCTCGTAGATTCGTTACGAAAGCGAACGCAACAGAACAGGTCGGGGGCAGGCTGCGCTTGGCACTCGCAACGCGCTGCCCCCCCAACGTCTGACTTTTTTGAATCAAATCTTGAGAACTTTTTCGGATCCGGCACCGACCGCAAGCGAGTCACGTCACTTTGTAGCCCAAGTCGACTACGAACAACTGGGCAAGCCGGCGGATTGCGCGGAACTGATAAGCGAAAGCGATGGTCAGTGAGACTTTGTGTGGCGCGCAGTCGCGCATCCAACAGATCGCCTCGGTCATTGAACAAGTCACGCTCGACTCGCAGATAAACAAAACTGATGACTCTTCCAAGCTGATCGAAGTTGTGCCATGTTCGAAACTTGGCCATGTCGTTGGTCACTCGATCCTTCATCTCGTAATCAGGCAGGCCTTGCCGATAATATCGCGCTACCAATGCGTACGACTTTTTCAGAAAACGAAGCGTCGCTGCCTCCCGCCCGGCGCTGCGGCGTGTCCGGGTATGACAAGTTCAGCATCGCCCGCCAGCACGGTTTCGAGCGCGGCGATTTGCCCCTTGAAGTCAGCATCCTATGGCACGTCGGATGAAGGTACCCGTCGCTTGGTGGTCACGTTACCCAGAAACACGTTCTTTTCCTGCAGCACCTAGATGCCGACTCCGTCCCCCGGCTGCCACCTGGATCGACGACCACGACAACTCTGGCAGTCACAATGAACCTCGGGCTGTTTATGAACCCGCCGGATTCCGGAGGAGGGCAATTTCTGCGGGCCGTGAATAACATAGATCCGTTCGGTCAATTGCTCGGCAGACTGTTCAGCCCGCGACGCCGGCACGATGACATCGTGCACACTGGCGTCGGCCCCAGGCTCGAGCAGCAGCGAGCCGACGACGGAGCCGCCCCGCAAGCCGCGGCGCCGGAGTACGAATGGGCGTTCACAGGCTTCGACTGCCCCATGCCCGGGTCGGCTTGCGGCTTGGTGAGCCGTCACGGTGTTCGCAAATACCTCGCGCACGCGGTCGACCGCATGATTCTCAAGCTTCGAAACGGCTGCGCCTAGTCCGAATAGCGCAGTACCAACACCGGAACGTGCGAATGCGTAATCACCTTCTGGGTCTCGCTGCCCAGGACCGCGGCCTTTACACCGCGCCAGCCGTGGGAGGCCATGGCGATAAGATCGCATTGCGCCTCTTTCGCCGTGGCGATGATCGCCTCATAGGGATCGTCGCTGATCCTATACGTACCCTTGTATCCCACCCCAGCGCTTTTCGCCGCGTTCTCTACGTATTTCAGCTGATACTCGGCAACGCCACGCGCGTGCTCCCGATACTCCTCCGCCGACTTTGGCGGCAATGGCGGTACTCCTTCCACCGTTCCGGGCATGGTCCAACCGTCTCCATAGGCGCGGGCGAAATCCCGGTGTGCGTCGGCGGAACCGTGTTCGGGCACCACGTTGACGGCTAACACTTTGGCGCCAAGCGACTTCGCCAGTGCCACCGCGTCTACGATAGCCTTCTTCGACAATGCGGAACCGTCCGTAGGTATCAAGATGTGCTTGTACATAATTGACTCCACGTCTCTTCGCTGTCTGGTAACCGGGTGTCCATGCGCAGTCGCGTTCTGGCTCCAAGGACTGTCATGGTAGCGACCTTGGGCGCTGCGGCGCCGCAGTCCTGGACGACGCCAGGCTTTGAATAAGATTCGTTTTCTAGACTTCCCTTTTGTCCCGCGATCTACAGACCTCTGGTCGCGAGCGGCGACGCGGGCGCCTTGCGGCGACACCGGTGCTCGGCGGCCCCATGGCACTGGCGACTTCTGCAAGTAAAGCAGATGACTGGAGCTTCTGCCGATAGCAGAGTGCAGACTGCGACTTCCCCGCTGGATCACCACCCGACCCGAAGGACTCGGAGGACGTCGGTACCGCCTCGTAGCCGATGAATCCGGCATCAGGCCCTTAAAAAAGATTGCGTCAAAGATTCGCGGCCGCGCCGCGCTTCTCCGCATACATGCCCGCATCGGCGTGACGAAACAGCTCTTCCCAGGTATTGCCATCGTCTGGGAACGTCGCACTGCCGATACTGGCTGATATGGACAGTGTCAGCTCGCCGATCTCGAAAGGCTCGGCGACCATTTCACGAATCTTCTCTACAGAGCGGTCGATGCAATTTGGACGATGCATATTCGTCAGGATCACTACGAATTCGTCCCCCCCCACACGTCCGACCGTGTCCGACTCGCGTACGCAATGAATGACTCGTCTGGCCAGCTCTCGCAGCAGCAGATCGCCGACGTGATGTCCGTAAGTATCGTTTACGCGCTTGAAGTCATTCAGATCGAGATAAAGCAGGCCCAGATATCCATTTTGTCGGCGCAGCTGTTTAACACCCATCTCGAAACGGTCTTGAACCAAAGTTCGGTTGGGAAGATCAGTCAGTGGATCGTGGCGCGCCATGTGCTGCAAACGCGCCTCCGATTCCTTGCGTTCGATGGCGCTGACAACCTGATCGGAGACGAATCGCAGAAGCTCTTTGTCTTCTGCTGTAAACCGCACACCCAGCGAACCTGATTCGACTACCAGCGCACCGATTACGCCCGTTTCCGCCAACAACGGTACGCCGAGCCAGCTCACACGGTCGTCACCGGTTTTGGTATTGGCCGTACCCGACCTGTCAGCGATTACCATGAGCGCTTTCCCGCTACGAATGACTTCTGCGATCTGTGCTGCGTCGCTCAAAGGACTCGGTTCTGGACATGTGTCGTACACATTAGAGACGTAGGGAAACGACAATTGGTTGTTCGACTCGTCATAGCGGGCAACGGAAAAGATTTCCGTCGGCAGAAGTTCCGCGATGATGGCATGCAAGTGCGGATATAGTGCGGTTAAATCCTCGGCCGCGTGAGCCGCTTCTGAAATCTCGTAAAGGGCGCTTTTCAGCCGTGCAGCACGTTTGAGTTCGGTGATATCGCGGCCCACTGCCAGCCTCATGCCGTCGTCCTGCGACCAGTGCGCCGACCACATCATGTCCACCACACGCCCGTCTTTGCGTAGGTAGCGGTTCTCGAAATGCATCGTCGACTGGCCGTTCATGATTTCGCTGGCCGCTTGTAGTGTTCGGGCACGGTCGGCCGGGAAGACCAGATCGAGCATATTGCGACCGATCAATTCTTCCTGCGAATAACCGAATATGCGCTTACAGGCGCCGCTGATGAACGTGAAATGCCCTTCGGCGTCAACCACGCAGATGACGTCGAGCAGCATATCGGTGATTTTTTTCAGGAAAGGCTCGTCCATGTTCAGGCAATCATTTCGGTGAATGGCATAGCCGGTTCCGGCTATTGATACACAGCCCGGTCGATCGACCGGCACACGTCTGCGGCCAGCTCGAATGAACGCAAACGCGCTGTATGATCGTAGATCTGCGCTGTGACGACAATCTCGTCGGCGTTGGTTTCGGCTAGCATGGCAGTCAGCTCCCGGCGCACAATATCGGGGGCGCCGACCGCCGAGTAACGGGTCATGCTCCGCACATGAGCCTCCTCCACAGCGGACCAGCGACCTTCCATGGAATCCACCGGTGGCGGGACTTGGCCCGGAGTACGCCGCACAAGGCTCACGAACTGCTGTTGCAGCGAGGTAAACAGTTTTCGCGCTTGAGCATCCTCATCGGCGACGAATACATTCGCGCCGATCATCACGTAGGGCTTGGACAGAAACTCCGACGCCTTGAAGTTGGATCGATAGAGATCGAGAGCTGCGTGCACGTAGTCGGGAGCGAAGTGCGAGGCGAACGCGTACGGCAGGCCCCACTCCGCGGCCAGTCGGGCACCGAAATCGCTGGAGCCGAGCAGATAGATCGGTATGTCGAGTCCCTCACCCGGAATGGCTCGCACATTGTGTGCTGAAGGAATCCCGCGGAAATAATTGCGCAGTTCCTGCGCATCGCGCACAAAGGTATCACCGCTGCTGCCCAGGCTGCGTCGCAGCGCCTGGGCGGTATGAGCGTCGCCGCCCGGTGCGCGCCCGAGGCCGAGGTCGATCCGGCCGGGATAAAGTGACTCGAGCGTGCCGAACTGCTCGGCAATGAGCAGCGGCGCGTGGTTGGGCAGCATGATACCGCCTGCGCCGACTCGGATACGGTCGGTGGCGCCGGCAATATGGCCGATGAGGACCGAAGTGGCCGCACTGGCGACCCCGGGAATGTTGTGATGTTCCGCCAGCCAGTAGCGATGGTATCCCCAGCGTTCTGCGTGGCGCGCCAGGTCTACGGAGTTGCGAAACGAGTCCGCCGCCGTGCTTCCAGCGAGAATAGGGGCCAGATCCAGTACGGAATAAACGATGGCTTGTGCGCGGGACATGGACGGCTCTCGCCACTGGATTTGGACAGGCCACGGTCGCGGGAATCCAGGCTCCTTCCCGCGACTGCACGTTTCGCCGCAAGCTTAACACGACACAGCGGCGGCGCTATTCCCGGCAAGGTGCCGGTTGCAGGTACGGCCACGCATTCGGCAGAAGATCTGGCGGTGTCGGATCGGCTCGCCCCCCGTTCGAATCGCGATGCCGAATCACAGGTGACACCGGCTGCCCGTGAAGCTGCGCGTCGCAGCCGCGGCTTTTTTGCCGGCGGTCTTCCCTGCCGACTCGGAGCCACCTGCATAGGCGTTCGCGCGATTCACTGCTTGAGCCTCCTGCAGGCCTAATAACCGGACTTGTTTCGCGTCCTAAGCTGCCGGACCCGCCACATGGAAGTTGCGATTTCATGCGGCTAGTCACGTCGCCGATACGGATTCACCGGTCCCGACAGCGGTGCAAGCGGCCGATGGCCGTTTTCCACGGGTTGATGCTTCCGACACCGAGGATCCGGAACTGAGCGCATGCGCAACGCGCGCCCAGCGCTAGCGCCATGGTCCGGACTCTACAGTGCATCGTCCAGACAGTATCGTTTCGGTCGCTTCGAAAAGTGCCCGGCCGGATCGGAGAACTGCTACGCCTTGATCCCGCCGTCGTCTTTTATCTTCATCTTCACGGATTTGCGTCCGCTTTTACTGTCGCGAGCGCTGAGTGAAGAATCCATCGCCGGCAACGGAAATGGCGAGGCGCACAGCGATTGCGCCGGTTTGCCAATGTAATAGCCCTGGGCGTAATCCACCCCCAGCTTGCGCAACAACCGCAATGTCGTGTCGTCTTGAACGTACTCCGCAATCGTTTGTTTACCAACCGCGTGGGCGATTTGAATGATCGACCGCACCATCGCCTGATCCACCGGCTCGTTGGCGATATTCTTGATGAAACCGCCGTCGATCTTTATGAAGTCAGACGGCAAATGTTTGAGATAATTGAACGAGCTGAAACCAGCTCCGAAATCGTCGAGCGCAAATCGGCAGCCGAGTTGCATGATGTCCTGAATCAGACTCCGCGCCTGAGCCAACTGGCGTACCGCGACCTGCTCGGTGATTTCAAAAATCACGAGGCTGGGATCAAGGTCGTTTATATGCAAATGCCGCTCGATATGCTGTACGAGTCCGGGATCCTCGAACACGTATCCGGACAGGTTCAAGGTGAACTTGACGTCATGTCCATCGCGTCGAAATTTCGCCAAGGCCAGCAGCGCCTTTCCAATCACCAGGTGATCGATCTCCACCATCAGACCGAAGCGGTGGGCCGCGGGCATGAAAGCCGCAGGCGGTATGATCTGCCGCCTCTCGCCGGGCATGCGCAGCAACACTTCATAGATTGAAGCCCGACCGTCGTGTAACCGAACGATCGGTTGATAATGCAATAGAAATCGGTCGTTCTGCAGGGCTTCCTTGATCTTTTGTGACCAGCCCACATCGGCCGCCCTGCGGCGTTGCTCGCTTCCCGATACCTCATAGTGGTGATAACAATTGCGGCCGCGCGCTTTGGACTCCTGGCAGGCGATGTCGGCCTGGGACAGCAATTCGTCGGACGTGAAACTCTCCGTCCCAACCATGGTGAACCCGACGCTGCACAACACATTCAACGGCTGGCCGTCTTCCACGAACAACGCGTCGCGCATAACCTGCACTACCTGCGATGCGATTTGCTTGGACTCCTCGATATCCACGTCGCGCAGCAGAATTGCGAATTCGTCGCCGCCGAACCGGGCCACGATGTCCTGAGCACGCACACTGTTGTGCAGACATCCGGCGGCCTGGATCAACACGCGATCGCCTGCCGCGTGCCCGAGCGTATCATTTACATATTTGAACTGGTCCAGATCCACGAACAAAAGCGCGCTGGAGCTTTGGCGTCGACCCCCGATTCGGGCGATCTCTCCGTCAAGTTGGTGAGTGAACGAGCGGCGGTTCAACAACCCGGTCAGCGGATCGTAGTCGGCGAGCCGTCGTAGCCGCTTGTCGCGGTCGTTCAACGCGCGGATGGTAGTGCGCAATGCGCTATTGATTGCCACGATCTCCTTGTGGCCGGTCGATAACACCTCCACCTCGGTTTCGCCTGCGGCTAGACGCGCGAGGGGGGTCTGCAGCTCGCTCAACGGCTTCAAAGCGCGTTTCAATACGTGGCGTCCCAGCATGGACAGCGGAAACAGCGCCAGCGCCAGCACTACGCTACCCGTGGCGATACTATTCACCAGGCGATTCTGATAACGGCTGAAATCGAGCCCAAGTTCGACGAACCCCGCTACCTGAATGTTATCTGCCGGCGAGGACTTCAAATCGAGATTCATCAATTCGCCCGGCTTCATGGATTCGATCCACACGGGCGCGCTCACCCGGAACAAGGCGTGCTTTTCCTGCCTCGAGTCGAGCAGGTATGGCTCATTCGGACCACTCGTATCGCGCAGCTTGGCAAGTTGCGCCGCGGTAAGCGGAGCAACGTCGTTCACTTGCGGTCCGCCGTGGGCACTATGTCCGAACAACAACTTTCCCTCGGCCGAGTAATAGCGCACCAACATGATTTCCGGAAAGTTGGCAACATAATTTTCGATGCGAACAAAGCGCTCGTTATCGTCTACCTGTTTTCGGTACAACGGGGCCCCTAGGTCCTCCAGCTCTGTGATCCAGGCAACGGCCCATTTTTGCAGGTTGTCCTCGATGACCGCGTTAGAGATCATCCATAACCCGCCGATTGCGAGCGCGCCGACAATGGTCGCCAGCATGAGCTGCACCAGCAAAATGTCGCCCACGAGGCTGCGCCCTTGGCGAGCCGGGAACCGAAAGGATTGACGCAGGCGCCGCGGCATCCGAAGCAGTGCGTCGCGCAAGCCGCGCTTGCTTCGCAACGCTGCGCGCCAGAAGGCACCGCTATGCGCGCCGGTGCGAAGCGCAGCGCGCTTCATGCGCTCTCGCCAACTGCACGAGGCGTCGCGAATCGTTAGATAGACACCGGAAAGGCGCGACTTGGACGCGTTGAGCATCGCCAGCAACCGTCGGCCGGCAGAACCTCCGGAAGGCAGCTCAGCGCTCATCGCCGCCCTCGCGGTTCGCGGGCGTATCCAGCGTATATCCCAGTTGGCGCAACAGGCCGGCGTTGGTTTCGATACGCGCTTCGGTCAAGGGCAGCAACTGGAAACCCGATCTACCGGGGTGGTCAGCCGATTCCCGAAGAGCTGTCAGCAACCGATCGACAATATCGGTTTCCACGCCGGAGGCGCTCATCACTGCGCCGTAGCGCAACAAGTCGGGCGTAAAAGCGACCACTTGTTTGCGGTGCCGGGTGCTGTAGGTCATCAGTTCCCGTAACACACGATGGCTCAAAATACGGTCGTCCGGCAACAACCAAATGCCGTCGATGTCCGGGACGAGTCTTTTGAATTCAAACAGGGTCTCTTTGTCGGAATGCGCGATGCGGTTGACCAACTCCATACCCATCCCGCGCGCCGCATTACGCGCCTGTCCTATGAGCTCGTCATGGCCGGGGCCGGTTATTACGCCGATGCGCTTCAGATCGGGAGCGAGGCGCTTCCAGGCTTTGAATTGGGTTTCAACGGGAGGCAGCATACTCACGCCACGGACGTTTTTCCCGGTCAGACCGTAAGCGCGGTAATTGAATACTTGGCAAAACACGAGTTGCTTGACGGGCCGTACGCTCATGCTGCGCGCGGCACGCGCACCGATCGCCACCACTTGGTCGAAATCCGCGATTTGCGGTGGATTCGGGGGGGACGTCGGATTGTGCAGCGGAATCACCTTTGCACGACCGTGAATCCTGGCGGCCAACCGCTCGGCAATGCGGCGGTACACCGGAACATTATCGGCATAAACGATCGCCACACGCGTTACCGAGCCCAGAGGCGGATTGGTGACCGCTGGGCTCGACGGCTCCTGTGGCCGCTTCGCCGCCGGCGCCGCCTTTGGAGAAGGCCCGGCCTTTGACGGCGATTCGACCCGTGGCGCGGTAGTGGGTGGACTCTGCTTGTTCCCGACCAACGAACAGCCTGCCAGTAGCGCCGCGGCCATCAAGCATGCGCAAACTACACCGGTACTTCCGGTGCGGCGCGCGCGACGGGGCCGTTGCTCTGCCTTGCCGGACAGCGCAACCATGGGCAGTTTCCTCAATGTTTCAACCTTCAAGACCCATCCCCGTCCAGCGCCTGATCGATACGGATTGCGGATCATCCGCGTGCGTAGTCGCAGCAATTCGATTACGAGACGTCGCGCTGAGGTTTGCGGTCCAATTAATCGGTCCGCCCGGGTAGGCGGGCCTGTTCCCCCTATGAAGCGTCCATCGGCAGACAGCCGAAAAACTTTATCGAGGTCGACCTTTGTCCGGGCCGCTACCCAGTCGCGGGAACGCCATGAACCGTATCGATTTCACGATACGGAACAATGTCATAGCACGTACTCTGGCTTTTATCAGTGACTGAAACGAACGCCCCGAAGGGCGGCCGGGCAATACTCTGAAACCGCGGCGCCCTGGCCGTGAAGGGATTTTGGGGGGATGGTACCCGGCCACGAGTGGCAGTTCGTGCCCCGGCGCGGTCAGTCCGATACATTGCGTCGGAAAGTAGCGACTCGATAGATATAGCTGATGACGATGATCGCCACCACGATATCAGCTACTGGATTGACGTAACTGCTGACTTTTTCATATTGGGCCTGCAGCAGATAGCCGGAGACCGCCAAGAAGCCGGTCCACAGCACCGTGCCGAGAGTCGAATAAAGCAGGAATCTGCCCAGACTCATTTCCGCCACGCCGGCCGGAATCGAAATCAGTGTCCGGATCGCCGGCACCAGGCGGCCGATAAACACCGCCTTTCCGCTGTGACGCCGGAACCAATCCGCCGATCGATCGATTTCCTCGGGCGACACGGTGATCCAGCGGCCATGGCGGGCTGCGAGGCGCTTGATGCGTTCGCATCCAAGCCAACGACCCACGTAATACCAAAACACGGCCCCCGCTAGGGATCCAACCGATCCGGACAAAATCACCCAAGCCAGTGACATCGAACCTCGAGATGCATCGAATCCGGCCAGGGGCATGATCAGTTCCGAGGGGATCGGCGGAAAAACGTTTTCCGCCAACATCAGCAGTGCGATGCCGATGTAACCGGTCTGGTCCAGAACATGAGTAATCCAATCGAACATATTCACAGCTTAGTCGCCGTACGCGGGAGTAAAAGCGCCGGTTACGTCATCCGCTTAAAAAACGGCGACACATCCGCGCATCGCGCTACCGTAAAGGAATCGGACGGAGGAACCGCAGAGGACGTGGGGCCCGGCCTCCCCATCGGGTCGGGCACATCCACGCTTGGCTTTGCGAACCGCGTACAGCTTCTGCAACGGTGCGTTGCAATTGACTGCCGGTATGGTGCGGGGGACAGCGAGGCAGTACAGAGTTTCGTCGGCGTCGGCGAGCACGTTCGAACTCACGCCATAGAAAGCAGGATCGCATTCTATGTCTCCGCCTGCATACCATGCGCATCCAATATGATGCGTACGCGCGACTTCACCAACGATGCACCCGCGCCCTGCCGTCAGCTTTTATGAGCGCCCTGCGGCGGCGATTCGATTCACCGGCAACGCACCATGAGAGTGCATCGCTCCTCGCAAATGTGCATAGACCATGCAAATTCATGGTCTGCGGCGCACTGGAACTGCCCGACGGATCGAGAACCTCTCGTAAATACAGAACGATACCGAGCCGACATTTGAATGGCAGGTTTATTGCTTTGGACCACTACGGCATTTGCACGTCCAGCTGCATTTGCAAAACACGCTGCCAACCGAAGCGCGACCAGGGAGTAACGTTATGGCATATCTAGTACCGACGGAATTCGTAACGAAGATGGTGGATGCCGGCGAGTCGAAGATTTTCATGTCGACCCGGGACACGCTGATCCGGGCTTATATGGCCGGCGCGATACTGGCTTTGGCGGCCGTGTTCGCCGTCACGGTCGCAGTGCAGACCGGATCGCCGATCGTCGGCGCCATTCTGTTTCCGGTCGGCTTCGCCATGCTGTACTTGATGGGATTCGATCTGCTTACCGGCGTGTTCGTCTTGTCCCCGCTGGCATTGCTCGACAAGCGGCCCGGCGTGACTTTGGGCGGTGTATTGAGAAACTGGGGCCTGGTATTCCTCGGCAATTTTGCCGGTGCATTGACCGTGGCCGTGATGATGGCCATCGTATTTACCTACGGGTTCTCTGTCGAACCCAATGCAGTCGGCAAAAAGATCGCCGGTATCGGCGAAGCTCGTACCTTGGGATACAAAGCCCACGGCGCCGCCGGCATGCTCACGTTGTTTGTCCGCGGCATGTTGTGCAACTGGATGGTATCGATGGGTGTGGTCGGCGCCATGATTTCCACCTCGGTCAGCGGCAAGGTCATCGCCATGTGGATGCCCATCATGCTGTTCTTCGCAATGGCGTTCGAGCATTCCGTGGTGAACATGTTCCTGTTTCCGTCGGCAATGATAATGGGCGGAAATTTCTCGATCATGGATTACATGATCTGGAACGAAATTCCGACCGCGATCGGAAACCTGCTGGGTGGCTTGGCGTTTACCGGTTTGACCCTATACAGCACGCACATCCGCACCGCTCCGAAACGCACCCTCCACGCGGTGACGACCGACAAGATGCGCGCCGCGAATTGAGCGACGGTGAGAGGCAACGCCCCAGGAAAGGATGACCGGGGGCGTTTTTGCTCGTCATCGATGGATAACCATCTGAAAATCTCCGCCGGGCAACACTCCGATCGGGGCCGTAAGGAAACCAACCAGGACTGTCTTGGGATTCTCGTCCCGGAGGCCTACGAAGTAGCCTCAAAAGGCATCGCCGTTGCCTTGGCTGACGGCATCAGCAGCAGTGACGTAAGCCACATTGCCAGTAATACAGCAGTTCGCGGTTTTCTCGCGGATTACTTCTGTACATCCGACGCCTGGTCAGTCAAAAAATCCGCTCAGCGTGTACTGGCTGCTCTCAACTCCTGGCTGTATTCTCAGACCCGACGCAGCCCTTATCGTTACGATACGGATCGCGGCTACGTGTGCACGCTAAGCGCGATGATCATGAAGTCCATGACCGCGCATGTTTTTCATGTGGGCGATACGCGCATCTACCGATTGCGCGAAAACTCATTGGAGCAGCTGACCACGGATCATCGGATTCGCGTATCCCGCGAATTGTATTACCTGAGCCGCGCCCTGGGCTTGGATTCCCAGCTCGAGATCGACTACCAGGCCCTGACCATGGAGGAAGGCGACGTCTTTCTGTTCGCGTCCGATGGCGTGTACGAGTACGCGCCAGTCCCGTTCATGCTCGACGTTATTCACGCAAGTCCGCGCGATCTGGACTACGCAGCGAAGGCCATCGTCGACAAGGCCTATGAATACGGAAGTCCGGACAACTTGACCGTGCAAATCGTCAGAGTCGATGCCGTGCCCCGCGGCGAGGTGGCCGAGGTACAGCAGCAACTGACCGAATGGTCGTTACCGCCGGTCCTGGAGGCGGGCACGCTATTGGACGGTTACAGGATTCTGAGAGAGCTTCACGCCAGCGCCCGGAGTCACATCTATATGGCGGTGGACAGCGCGACGGGCGCGACTGTAGTGCTCAAAACCCCGTCGATCGCCCTTCAGGACGACCGATCCTACCTGGAGCGGTTGCTGTTGGAAGAGTGGGTCGCGCGACGCATCGACAGCACGCATGTGCTGAAAGCCTTCGTTTCGTCACGTAAACGCAATTATATTTTCGCCGCCACCGAATTCATCGAAGGGCAGACACTGAGCCAATGGATCGTCGATCATCCGAAGCCCGGCCTGGAAACGGTGCGCGTACTGGTCGAACAAATGGCTCAAGGTCTGCAGGCATTCCATCGACTGGAAATGCTGCACCAGGATCTGCGGCCGGACAATGTCATGATCGATGTCCACGGTACCGCGAGGATCATCGATTTCGGCTCGACCAGGGTGGCGGGAATCGAGGAAATCTCGCTCTCCCTTGAGCGCAGCAATGTGCTTGGCACCGCCCAATACACCGCCCCGGAGTACATGGTTGGCGAAGATGGTTCGGAACGCTCCGATATCTTTTCCCTGGGCGTCATCACGTATCAGATGTTGAGTGGCAAGCTGCCCTATGGCGCACAGGTGGCGAAGTGCAAAACTCGGGCCGCACAGAGGAAACTGCGCTACAGGACGCTGCGGGACCAAGACCTCGGGGTTCCCACGTGGGTCGACGGCGCCATCAAAAAAGCTGTTCACCCCGATCCGGCAAAGCGATACGAGGAAGTCTCTGAATTCGTGTTCGATCTACGCCATCCCAACAGGGCTTTCCTGCACCAATCCGCCCCGCCCCTCATCGAACGAAATCCGCTCGTGTTCTGGAAGTCCCTGTCCGCCTTCCTCGCATTCGGAGTGCTGGTTCTTCTGGCCATGCAACACGTGGCGAAGTAGACTGCCGTCGCCAGGCGTTCGACCGACCGCAAATCACCGGGCAACGCGGACGTTTCGGTCCGCTTGAACGCCGGATTCGGAACCTATACTAGGTCAGCGGCCGATAAAGTTAAGCCTCGGTTTGTATCTGGCAGATGAAGCAATGCCCGTCTCTAAGCCATTCATTCCGCAATCGAGCCGTTCCAATTCCGTAACACAGCGGCACGTCGAGCCGGAGAGCAACATGGCGACAGCGCACCTCAACGTACTTTTTTCGCACACCGGGCAGTCCGTACTTACTCGCCAAATTCGAGTTCAATACCGCACTCCCGCATGAACGTACCCGTTTCTGCGTACGCGGTAGTTGTGCCGGCAACGGTGATCGCCGGCTTCATTCGCGGATTTGCCGGGTTCGGCGGGCCTCTGTTTCTGCTGCCGGTCCTCAATTTTTTCATCTCCCCTGCAGCGGGCGCCGGGATCGTCATCTGGGTGGACATATTCGCCAACATTCGGCTCGTACCCGATGCGCGTCGCGACAGCTCGGCCGCTGTCGTCGTGCCTCTGATCGTCGGGTCGCTGGTGGCAATGCCACTTGGTACGTATTTCCTGGTGACTACGGACCCGTCGGTCATGAAGCGCGCGATCGGCATGGCGATATTCGCCGCTGCTGTAGTATTGGCCACCGGATGGCGCTACTGGGGCGACATTGGCACGCGCGCCTATGGCGCGGTCGGACTTCTCAGCGGATTCGTCATGGGCGCGACTTCGCTCGCGGCGCTCACTGCCCTGTTTCTGAGCGGCGGCCGCCACTCGGCTCGGGAAAACCGTGCGAACTTCATCATCTGGGTGTTTTTTGCCGAGATCGCCTTCCTGGTTCTGCTGTCGGTCAGCGGCACCCTGGGCCGCGGCGAGCTACTTACCATCGCCGTCCTGATGCCGGTCTATTTGGCAGGCACTTTCCTGGGAATTCGCTTTCATCGCCGTGCCAGCGACATTACCGTGCGCCGAGCCGTACTCGTTTTAATAATGGTGATCGCCATTACCAGCGTCATGGCCTAAGCCAAGTCCGCGGCGCCGAGCGGGCGTGCATTCAACCTTTGAAGGCCTCGGGCGAAACGAGATAGTTCAATTCGTTTACAGTGCTCTTGCGGCCCAATATCGAATTGCGATGAGGAAAACGCCCGAATCGCCGCACGATTTCGCGGTGACCTTCGGCGAAGCGTGCGTTTTCCTCTAATCCCGCCGCATGGAACAATCTCACCGAAAGATCCTGATCCAGTAGATCTTCACTGTGCATCAAGGGCATGTACAAGAATGCGAGCCGGTTCCGATCCAACTGCCGATCAAAGCCCTTGGCCACCGCGTGTTTGGCGACGTCGATGGCCTGTCGTTCGGTGGCAAAACTTTCAGGTGTGCCACGGAACATGTTCAGTGGGAATTGATCCAGCACGATCGCCAAGGCCAGACAGCCGTCCGGACTTTCCCGCCAAAACTCCAGCTTCCCCGCCGCGGCCGCCTCCCAAACGGACTTGAACCGCCGATTGATTTCTGCGTCCAGTTGCGGAGTGGAATCGAACCACCTGGGGGGCATATCGTCCGCGTACCAGAAATCGAGAATCTCTCGTGGTGATACCGTTTTCATATCGACATGTATTCGTTGGCAGCGCTCATCGAGCTGGAAGGATTCCACCGCGCGGAAGCTTGTTTTATCTGAGACCTGGAAACAGACCCTTCAAGCCAGAGGCGATGAACTCGATCGCGATCGCGGCAAGAATAAGCCCCATGATGCGGGTGAAAATATTGATACCCGTCTGGCTGATATGGCGGGAAATCCAAGGCACCAGTTGCAATACCCCCCACAACAGCACACCCACCAGCAGGATGCCCAATGACATCAGCAGGTAGTGTCCGGCCCCAGGATTCTTGTGCGCATACAGAATCACGGTGCTGATTGCCCCCGGCCCGGCCAGCAGCGGCATTGCCAATGGAACCACCGCCACGGAGTCTCTCGCTTCACCTTCGCGGGCTTCCTCTTCGGTTTGCGAAATCGGACTCACCCGTGCCTGCAGCATTGCGATGGCCATCAGCAAAATCAGAATTCCACCCCCGACCCCGAAGGAATAGATGGTGATCCCGAAAAACTGCAATAACCAATCGCCCAACAATAATGCGATCAATAAAATGATCAACACGGATGCGACCACCATTTTGGCGATTTTCTTGCGCTCCGCAGCCGAAGATCCGGATGTCAGTGCCACGAAAATCGGCACCGCCCCCAGCGGATTCACGACCGCTAGCAAGGCAATAGCGAATTTCGTATATACGGTGTACTCAAGCACTAGTGCTGTCCATTGGCGGGTCCGCCTCGCGCAGCGTTGTAGCCGCCGCTGCCGAGCAGTTCTTCCATTCGAGAGCAGGGATGGCACTCCCCCGTGTACTCCAGTACGGCGCCGCCGATCTGAAACCGCTTGTTCTTGAGCGCGAGTAGATTGATCTGCTCGGTTACGACGTTGCGTCGCAGGCGTTGGGGAGACACCGTATCCATGGCGAGATAACTTGCGATCGCTTTGAGGTGTTCCGCCTGAACGAGAGTCAGCTGCCGCTTACCGTCACGGCGGGTTCGATCGTGGTCTCCTTCGAGTCCCGCGTCCTGGGCGGCAGTCACCGTTTCGCACGAGACCAACGACTGACGGCGGGCCGGGCGTATGCCGATCCACGCTACTCGGCCTGGGCGCATGGGAGCGTGCAACAACGCGGCAAGACTGGATCGCGGATTCAGCACTGTGGCAAATGCGTGTGAAACGATGTCAGTCGTATCGTATTCCGGGCCGTCCCGGGCATAGTCGTCACGGCGAAAGCGCTTCGCATCGTCATGTACTTCCGTGGACCTTGTTCCCGGCGCGTGCGCCCCGGGCTTAATCGGCTTTCAATTGTTCCGCCGCATAGTGCCTCATCTGCTGGATCATCGCCACGAGGCCGTTGGAGCGAGTCGGCGAGAGATTTTCCTGCAAGCCTATCTGTTCGATGAATCGCAAATCCGCGCCGGCGATTTCTTCCGCCGGCCGACCGGACAGCACGCGCACGAGCAGCGCAATGATCCCTTTGGTAATCGCCGCGTCGCTATCGGCCTCGAAATAAACGACGCCGTCGCGACGCTGAGGGTACACCCACACTTGGCTTTGGCAGCCTTTGATTCGCGTACCGTCGGTTTTGTGCATGGGGTCCATGGGTTCGAGACTCTTCCCAAGCTCTATGAGGTAACTGTATCGGTCCATCCATTCATCGAACGCACTGAACTCGGAGACAATTTCGTCCTGCACTTCATCCAGCGAGGTTTGAGTGGCATTCATCGCAGCAACTCCACCGCTTTCACGAGGCTATCGTGTAGCCGGTCGATCTCTTCCAGTGTATTGTACAGCGCGAACGACGCCCGCACCGTACCGGTAATCCCGAAATGCTGCAGCAGCGGTTCGGTACAGTGGGTGCCCGTACGCACGGCAATGCCGAGCTTGTCCAAAACCATGCCCATGTCGTATGGATGTATCTCGCGCAACAGAAACGACACTAGACTCACCTTCTCCGGCGCGGTGCCATAGACGGTCAGGCCGGGTATGGTCGAGAGCCGTTCCTGTGCGTAGTTCAACAACTGCTGTTCATGGGCTGCAACGTTTTCGATTCCCAGCGATTGCAGATAGCGTATCGCCGCGGCCATGCCGACCGCTCCGATATAGTTGGTGGTGCCAGCCTCGAATTTCAAAGGCAAATCCGCATAGCTGGTCTCTGCAAAAGTCACCGCGCCTACCATGTCTCCGCCACCTTGGTAAGGCTGTAGCCGCTCAAGCCAAGCCTGCTTACCGTAGAGCACACCGATGCCCGTAGGTCCGTACATTTTGTGTCCGGAGAAGGTATAGAAATCACAATCCAGATCCCGGACATCCGCGCCCAGATGATGGATGCCCTGCGCTCCGTCCACCAAAATGGGGATGTCACGTCGATGCGCCTGAGCGGCGATCTCCTTTACCGGGTTGACCGTACCCAAGGTATTGGATGCGTGATTGACGGCCACGATTTTGACGTTTTCGGTGAGAAGATCCGGCAGCAGATCGACGCGCAATACGCCTCGATCGTCAAACGGCAGCACCTTTAGCGATGCGCCTTTGCGCTGACACATCATCTGCCAAGGAACGATATTGGAATGATGCTCCATTTCGGACACCAGTACTTCGTCGCCCTGACCAACAAACGACTCTCCGAAACTGAACGCAACCAGATTGATCGCGCCCGTAGTTCCGGACGTAAATACGATCTCCTGGGTCGATTCCGCATTGATGAATGCGCGCACAGTTTGTCGCGCGTGCTCGTATTTCTCCGTGGATTGCTCACTGAGCCAGTGCGCACCACGGTGCACGTTGCCATTCAACTTCCTGTGCATTTCGTCCAGCGCGTCCAACACCTGGACGGGCTTCTGAGCGGTCGCCGCATTATCCAGGTATACAAGAGGCTTGCCATGCACATGCTGGGCGAGAATAGGAAATTCGGAGCGTATTTGATCGATATTCAAGGACATTGGACTCTGCGAGTTGCGGCGGCTAGCGTCGGCTTCTTGATATTAAAGCGTAGAGGCTTTCGCCGCGAAAATACATGGCAATGTAGCAACCAAGCCCTTTTTGGTAGCGAAGCACAAGCCTCATACCGCAATTGCGCCACCAGACGCTCGATGCGAGCTTATTATTTCAATGGGCTTACGCGCGAAGGGTTCTCCCGCCAACTCGGGGCGATTTGGTTCTGGACCAGAAACATCCAGTCGATCATGACTCGCTGGATGTCCTGCTTGTTTTTGCCCGCTGAACACGTTCCGGCGCCGCGTCGTAGTGGCTGAACTGGATCCGCCAGGCGCCTTCGCCTCCGGTGATTGATTTGAGCCGTACCGCGTAGTCTTCCAATTCGGCCAGCGGCACCTGAGCAGCAATCGCCACGCTGCCATCGGCGTGGTGTTCGGTGTGCGTGACCCGGGCGCGGCGCACAGCGAGATCACCGGACACGTCGCCCATGCTGGCTACGGGCATGGTGACTTCCAGGTCGACGAGCGGCTCGAGCAGAATCGGACCAGCTTTACTCAGAGCATCCAGGAAAGCTTTGCGACCAGCGATCACAAACGCAATCTCCTTCGAGTCCACTGAGTGGTGCTTGCCGTCGGTAACTGCGACGCGCACGTCCTCGACCGGGTATCCGGCCAATGGCCCTGCGGCCAGAACCTGGCGGACACCTTTCTCCACCGCCGGAACGAACTGCGCGGGAATTACGCCGCCCTTCGTTTGGTCCATGAACACGAACCCGGCGCCCCGCTCCAGTGGCTCCACTTCCAGTGACACTTCGCCGAACTGCCCTGCACCGCCGGTCTGTTTCTTGTGCCGGCAGTGACCTTCGGCCTTGCGGGTAATAGTTTCGCGGTACGGTATGCTGGGTGGATGGGCTTCGATCTGCAGATGGTATTGCTGCTCGAGCTTGTCCAGGGCGATACGCAAGTGTAGATCGCCAAGGCCGCGCAACACGGTTTCGTTGGATGACATGTCGTACTCGATGCGCAGTCCAGGGTCTTCAGCCACCAGCCGGTGCAGTACATCGGTAATCTTCTGCTCGTCTCCGCGGCGTTGGGCCTGCAGGGCCAGCCCGACGAGCGGCGTGGGGTACTGCATGCGCGGCGCACCGACTGCATCGTGTTCGTGACTGGCGTGCAGTACGGCGTCCTGGTGCAATTCATTGAGCTTGGCGATGGCGCAGATTTCCCCGGGGCCGGCGTGCGGAATCTCCTGATGCGTCTTGCCCAACACCCTGAGCAGATGCGCCACCTTGACCGACTTACCCTCCGCGCCAACCAGTACGGTTTCGCCGCGAGTCAAAGTCCCCTGATGTACGCGCAGATATGCGATACGCCCGACAAAGGTATCGTGCTCGACTTTGAATACATGCGCCAGCAACGGCGCGTCCGGCTCAGGCCGCGCCCAGAGCTCGCGGGTGCCGCCATCGACGCGTTGGATGAAAGCATGCGGGCTGGATTCCAGGGGACTGGGCGCCAGTTCGCAGAACACGCTCAGTAACTCGGCGACACCGGCACCGGACCTTGCCGATACAAAACAAACCGGAATCAGGTGTCCCTCGCGTAACGCCTGCTCGAATGGTTCATGCAGACGCGTGGGATCGACATCGCCTTGCTCCAAGTATTGCTCCATGGCGGACTCGTCCACTTCCACGACCTGTTCCACCAACGCCGTATGCGCGGCTTCCACCGAGGAGAAATCCACGGCGCCTTGGTGTGGCTTGACCACGTCCACCACGGTTTCCCCGTGAAGTGCAGGCAAACCCAATGGCAGGCATTCACGGCCGAATGTTTCCGTAAGTTCTTCCAGCAATTTCGCGAGTCGATCAGGGTCGGCATCGATCTTGTTGACCACGACCATACACGGCAGATGCTGCGCCGCAGCCCAGTCCATCATGCGCCGGGTCATCGGCTCGATACCAGCTTGGGAACTGACCACCACCGCCACAGTGTCCGCGGCCGCCAGACCGCCGAGCGTCTGGCCCAGGAAATCCGGATACCCGGGAGTGTCGATCAGGTTCAGGCGGCGACCTTGAAAGTCGAAACTGGCGACCGCGAGATTCAAAGAATGATGGTATTGCTGTTCCAGGGGATCAAAGTCGGTAGCCATGTCACCGCGCTCCACTTCACCGCGCACGGTTCTGACCCCGGCGGCATACAGCAGCGCCTCTACGAGACTGGTCTTGCCGGTTCCAGCTTGCCCTACCAGGGCGATATTGCGGATATCGGCGGCTGGATGGGGAGCCATACGCACCTCGGTGCTCGATCCGTACGAGGAGTATAGAGAGGAATGCGGCGCTTTGGACGGGAGTGGGCCCTTCGTGCCTAGGCGTACTACGCGTCGTTGCGCCACCTTCGTGGGATGCGTCAAGCGCGCAGCGCGGACGCATCGATCCGCTCCTGATGCGTCCCCCGTGTCGACGTTACGTCCGGCACTTCGAGACTTGGCAGCCTACGGGGGGCGGAATCACGTCCGGCGCTTCGGAACCTACGGCAGACGTTACGTCCGGCCCTTCGGGCCTTGACATAACCTACGCGTCGCTGCCCCATCTTCGTAGGATGCGTCAAGCGCGCAGCGCGGACGCATCGATCCGCTCCTGACGCGTCCGCCGTGTCGACGTTACATCCGGCCCTTCGGGCCTTGACGTAACCTACGGCGTCGTTGCGACACCTTCGCGGGATCGCTCCTCGAGTTGGGTAGACGCCGGCGCAGCCAAGCGCGTCAATTGGGCGAAGGCTTCGACGTCGGTCGCGCCGCGCGCCATCACCCGACCGTCGCGGGTGGCGTAGACGTAGCCGTCGCGGTGTGGCGCGGAAATCAATCGCACTTCTTCTTCCTGCCCATTCAAAGACAACATGATTGCGCGGTGCGTGCTCATCAGATTCGACCTCCTTGTCCGTCGCTCTCGGTCAGCTGAATCATAGGGTGCGGTTTTCGAACCGCTACCCGATTCCCTGTCGGCGATTTGCAACAGCCGGAACTCGAAAACTGAACGCTCGAAATGCAACGGAAGCGTGCCTTCGTCGGCGCGCAGGCAAGGCGTGACCGATCCGGCTGCATGATTTTGAGCGATCGCAACCTCGGCGATACTTCCAGGCAGGAGATTGCCGTCAGATTCAAGTCTCGGGCCGAAAACGTCCTCGTGTGTATGGTGGGCCCTCTTTGGCAAGTCCAATTCACATCGGCGCCCACGGGGCCCGCTGCGCCCGCAGCGGTAAAATCCTCCCCGGATCGAGCATCGCGGGTTTCTGGCGACTCCGACACTTCACCGCGCATATATGTGTTTTTCATACAATTAACAATCGGTTATGTGCAGGGACTCTAGTTCGGCCGCTGTAACGTAATTGGTTTTTTTTCTCATGATATTATATTTTATGATTTTCCACTTCACGTGGGATGGTGTAATAATCGTCGCCTCGTTCCGGCTCGGGCAGCGCCGGCCGAACGTGCTCGCCTAGTTTCAAATGCCTTTTTTCAGGAATTACTTCAGTCAGGTGCGCACGAACCATTCGCTCATCTTTAAATAAAACCGACAGCAAGCAGAGGAAGTGTCCAAAATGATGAACCCCTTCTCGGAGCTCCCAGTTCCCGCGATCGCCATGCAGATTTACGTGGTTCTCATGGTTCTATTGGTTATGGCGGGCACGGTGTTCGACGTCATCCACAAGCAAAGCGCCCGCTATTTTTTCGAGGCCGCGAAACGGAACAAAGCGGCACGCACTCGCGAGGTTGACGGTGGGGAGAAAGCCGGAATTGCCGTCAAGACCATCGCCCACGACGTGCTCGCCTCCGGCGAGTTCTGCAACCCACGCAGGCGCGTGGCCCATCTGCTCACCATGTACGGGTTCGTGCTGTTCCTGGTGATGACGGCGATCCTCGTATACGGCTATGCCCATGACCCGGCCGCCCCCGCCATCCTGACACTGCTATGGTACATTGGCGCGCTGATGGTGTGCGTCGGCGGTTACTGGTTCTGGTTTGCGATTCGTGTCAACTTGGCTGCCGAGGGTAATCCCTGGTATCGCATCGTCCGCGCCGATCTGTTCATCCTGTCTCTGCTGGCAACCACCACCCTGGCGATCATCTGGGGTCTGCTTGCATCGGCAAATGCCGGTGGGTGGGCAACGCTGTTCTTCTGGCTGTTCATTATTGCCGCTACGGTGTTGTTCGGCGGTGTGCCGTGGTCAAAGTTTGCGCATATGTTCTTCAAGCCTGCTGCTGCGTTTCAAAAGCGCGTTGCCGAAGCGGATGGTTCCAATCTGAGCCTGCCTGCTGATTATGACCTGACGGATCCGGCGGTTCAGGCGAAATTCCCCGATATTCCCGAATATATGGGTAAGACCCCCCCAAACATGGGGCTTGGTATCCGACGTGAGTCAGCGAACCATTACTAACAGTTTCTAACCCATTTAGTAGAAGGTAAGAGAGGATATTATGCCTACTTTTGTATATATGACTCGCTGTGATGGTTGTGGCCAGTGCGTTGACATCTGCCCTTCAGACATCATGCACATCGACAAGACACTTCGGCGTGCCTACAACATCGAACCCAATATGTGCTGGGAATGCTATTCCTGCGTAAAGGCTTGCCCTCAACACGCAATTGACGTGCGCGGGTACGCTGATTTCGCCCCGTTGGGTCACTCGGTGCGTGTACATCGTGATGAAGAAAAAGGCATCATTGCGTGGCGCATCAAGTTCCGCAACGGCAAAAAGGACATGGACCTGGTGGCCCCCATCACAACCAAGCCATGGGGCACGGGCATTCCCAGGCTGGCCGATGAAGCAGCGCCAAGCAGTGAAATGCGCAACAGTGAGCTGCTGTTCAACGAGCCTAAATACATCCGGTTGGATGAAGGTGGTTTGCATACCCTGAAATCCAATGGCTTGAAACTGAGAGCAGGGGTGTACTACTGATGGGCTACAAGACAATTATTGAAGACGATATCGACGTCTTGGTGGTTGGTGCTGGCTTGGGCGGTACCGGTGCAGCGTTCGAAGCGAGGTATTGGGGCAAGGACAAGAAAATTGTCATTGCGGAAAAAGCCAACATCGATCGTTCTGGTGCGGTAGCGCAGGGCTTGTACGCAATCAACTGCTACATGGGTACTCGTTTCGGCGAGAACAACCCTGAAGACCACGTGCGTTACGCCCGCATCGACCTGATGGGCATGGTGCGTGAAGATCTGGCCTTTGATATGGCGCGCCACGTTGACTCGGCTGTGCATCAGTTCGAGGAATGGGGTCTGCCTTTGATGAGGAACCCCAAGACCGGCGCTTATCAGCGCGAAGGCCGTTGGCAGATCATGATTCACGGTGAGTCGTACAAGCCGATTGTTGCCGAGGCCGCGAAGAAATCCGCGGACAAAGTATTCAACCGGATCTGCGTAACCCACTTGCTGATGGACGAAGCCAAAGAAAACCGCGTTGCGGGCGCTGTTGGCTTCAACGTGCGCACCGGCAACTACCACGTCTTCAAGTCCAAGACTGTTATCTGCGGTGCCGGCGGCGCATCCAATATCTTCAAGCCGCGTTCAGTGGGCGAAGGCGCCGGTCGTGTCTGGTACGCACCCTGGTCCTCGGGTTCTGCCTACGGTCTTTTGATCGGAGCAGGCGCGAAAATGACACAGATGGAGAACCGTATCGTCCTGGCTCGGTTCAAAGATGGTTACGGTCCTGTTGGCGCCTACTTCCTGCATCTCAAGACCTACACCCAGAATGCCTACGGCGAAGAGTACGAGTCCAAGTGGTTCCCGGAACTGCAGAAAATGGTCGGTAAGGAATATCTGGACCCGGAGGCTTCGCACAGAACCCATCGCCCGATTCCCACCTGCCTGCGTAACCATGCGTTGATCAACGAGGTGAATGCCGGCCGCGGTCCGATTCACATGGTCACCATGGAGGCTTTCCAGGATCCGCATCTTGAAGAGATTGGTTGGCACAACTTCCTGGGTATGACGGTTGGTCAGGCGGTACTTTGGGCCTCCACCGATGTTGATCCCAAGTACGAAAACCCCGAGTTGACCACGTCCGAGCCGTACGTCATGGGTTCACATGCCACCGGCTGCGGCGCTTGGTGCTCGGGTCCGGAGGATGTATCTCCGCCGGAGTACTATTGGGGCTACAACCGTATGACCACCGTTGAGGGCCTGTTCGGTGCCGGTGACGCTGTGGGCGGCACCCCGCACGCCTTCTCGTCAGGTTCCTTTACGGAAGGTCGTTTGGCCGCAAAAGCGGCCTGCAAGTACATCGACGACGGTAAAGCTCAGGGCATCCGCGTTTCCGACGCTCAGATCAATCGCCGCAAGGAAGAGATCTACAAGCCACTGGAAACTTATAGGGTTTTTCGTAACGAAGTGGTTGCCGGCTCAGTCAATCCTAACTACATCAATCCAAGACAGGGGCTTGATCGTCTGCAGAAGCTGATGGACGAATACTGCGGTGGATTTGGTGTCAACTACATGACCAACGACAAGCTTCTCAACATTGGCCTGAAGAAGATCGCGTTGCTGTGGGAAGACCTGGAGAAAGTCGCTGCAGAGGACATCCACGAACTACTGCGTGCTTGGGAATTGAAGCATCGTTGCCTTACTTCTGAGGCCGTGTTCCAGCATACCTTGTTCCGCAAGGAAACCCGTTGGCCCGGTTACTACTATCGGGGTGATGCCATGAAGCTCGACGACGAGAACTGGCACGTGCTGACCGTTTCTCGTCGGGACCCCAAGACGGGCGAATATACGATGGAGAAAGCGCCGCTTTACCACTTGGTAAGTGATGAGGCTGAAGCGACCGCGTAAGCAAATAAAGGCTTGATATTTCAAGCCGCGAAACCTATTTGCTTTAATTAAAGGACTGACATCTTGTATGTTGGTCCTTTTTTTTCATCTGCTGTCGTCCTCCGCGCCAATTGGATATTCCGGCATGCAATAGCGTATTTTGATGAGAGTAGTCGATGAACATTAACGAAAAAACGGATGATGAGATTTTGGAACTGGCGCACCCGATGTGGGCGGACCTCGTTAAGTATTCCAACGAGCAGAATTACGGTGCCTTCACTCGAAATTTCTCCAGCACTTTGATTAAGGGTGCGAACGAGGTTGAAATGGGTAAGCAGTTCGCGAGGAGCAATCTGGCAAAGAACCTCTCAGCTGACTACCAGTATCTCGGCATGATACGGCGTGGCGAATATGTCACCGTCCTGTATAAAGTGACCAACACCAAGGACAATGGCGAGTGGTTGGGCAGGTTGGTGCTCGGCTACGAAAAGGACAAGGTCAAAATCTTTGGTTGCACACTGTTCTAGACCAGGCTGGACAACACAGGTTTATCTACATGTCGGACACGATTCAAAATGAGAAATTCGTTGAGCTGAAGTACAAAGTCGTCGACAACAAAACTGACGCTGTGCTCGTTACCGTCGACTATCCCCTCGGATATGTGCATGGGGTTAACGATGTCTTGTCGGAAGCCGTGACAAAAGAGCTTGACGGGAAAAAGGTAGGCGATGTTATCGAAGTGCCAGTCGACACCAAGCTGTTATATGGCGAACGAGACGAATCGCTGGTGTTCACCGACCGGATCGAAAACGTTCCGGAGGAATACCGCGAGATCGGGATGACTATCACTATGGAAAGCGAAAAGGGGGAGACCCGAAACTTCATCGTCACGCGTTTCGATGATAAGACGTTGACCGTCGACGGCAACAACCCGCTTTGCGGTAGAGACGTCACTTTCGTATTGGAGGTTTTATCCATACGCGACGCCAGTGAAGAAGAGATAGCCCTCGGCGGCCCCGTTGATGGCGATCCCAATTTGAACGATATACTCGAACGGGCAAAATGAAATTCTCAACCGTTTATACGATCTACTTGAGCAACAAGTCGCTAGAAACAGCGATAACACGGTACTTCTCCTTAGTTCCTGAAGAGGTCGCAAGTGCTTCGTTGCCGGATAACGACGTCACGGTGATGGACAATTTCAGATACATGCGCGGCAATTATGAGCAGCAGCGTTTCAATTCCAATGTGTATGCTAATGCGATCGACGTGTTTGAATCCGCGTTGACCGATGATCTGAAAGAACGAGCATTTCTGGACTGGATCTCATTGCAGAATTGTCTGGGCAATGTCTTGGCGGCGACCGGGCAACAGCGATGGGATGAGCAATATTACAGGCGGGCGATTACGGCATACGAGAAGGCCCTTGGCGAGCTGACTCAGGAGGCATATCCAACCGCCTGGGCTGCAACGCACTATAATCTTGGCACCGTAAATCAGTCGCTTGGTCGATTGCTTGAAGATGTGAAGTTATTGAAATCCGCCGTGGATAATTATACCAAGGCGCTATTGGTGTGGTCACGAGACTCGTCGCCGGAAGAGTGGATGTACACCATGCACCAGCTTGGCTCCACGTTCCACGAGTACGGCAAGTACCTCAAAGGGAATCGGACGTTTCAGAAATCGGTCGTCGCGTATAAGAATGCGTGCGCTGTCCTCGATGCGGATAGCTACGCGCTGGAGCTGACGGCGACGCACAATAACCGTGCTGCCGCGTTACATCACCTGGGTGAATCCGAAGAAAATCCTGAGCGCCTCAAAGAGGCCATCAAGGCCTATGATAAGGCGCTTACCGTGAGCATGGAGCAGCAACTGCCCTTGCATTTGGCGGTGGTGTGTCGAGTGAACAAGGCAACTGCGCAAAATGTACTGGCGGGATTCACGACGGATGCCGTGCTAGCAGAAGAAGTTGCCGATGAATTCGAAGTGATTCTCGAATGCTTCTCACACGCTTTACAGCCACTGTGTGCACAGCATTGCTCGGCGGAGCTGCGCAAAGCGAGGTCGCTGCTAGAGTCGGGCTGAAAGCCGGCAAACCTCGTGGCTGGGGTTCTGGTGTGGCGGCCCGGGAAAGTCACAACAGTCGCATTAGTACTTGAAATGCGCGGTTAAATATAATTAATCTTTGCCGCTGCTATGTTTTTGCTTAAAATGCGTTAAAATGCTGGTAACAATAAAGTTTTCAGCTCTAGCAGCTGCCAGCGACCCTACTTAAGAGGAGATTCGAAATGAGCGGAGAAGGTCCGAAAACCCGACCCAAAGTTCCCGAAGGCAAAACCCGGTTTCTGACTACTACGCAGCAAGAGATCAAAGAGGGTGCGTTCTTTGTTGGTTATAAAACCACCTGGGAACCGTTCCAGAAGGAAGTGCCCTACCAGACTCCGAAGAAGCCCTGAAAGCTCTACTGCGCGGACTAAAAAGGCCGTGTGGTGAAAAATTAGATGTTTGATAAGCACGCTTTCGAGCGTGCTTTCTTTTTGTCCGAATTGAAGGCTATATGCGTTCGGACAGGTCATATTCCACGTTGATAAAAGCGCCAGTTTCTGCGAGGAAACGAATCACCCGGGTACCGAAGCCGACCTCCGGGCCGGTCTGGTTTTTATCAATGGATAAGGTCAGCACTACGCCCAATCTGGGCGAAAGATTATAGGTTTTGCTCACTTCGATAATCTTGTCCTTCACCGGCTCCAGCTTCTTGAAGATGATCTCCGTCAATTTATAGATATCGACCTCGTCTCCGTCACCGTCCACCGTCTCGGTGGATAACTCCCAGGAACTGATAACAGGATTATCGAGGCCGCTTCTTGCACCGGCGTCATTGACCGCGGTGGGCTCTACCCCGAGCAAGCGCGTAATCTCACCGGGATCAAAATGATAGCCGACAAATGCGAAGTAAGCCCGACCCTTGTTGGATGTCAAAATATATACCTCATCAATACTGAGTGGAGAGTCTTTAAAATTCTATCATGGCAGGAAGAATTTTCTCATGATGAAGGGAAGGCTGCTATCGTCGTCTGGACGCTTGGCCCGATTGAGTCGCGGATAGCTTTGGAGTCCGCTTCCAGATTGGGTAGATCGTAGTCACCGGGTGGGAACATCGGCGATGATCAGAATGTATTCCAGGCGATTGTTGACGCCCTATGTTGGCGTAGTACAGGTCGCTGAATTCGAACAGGCACGAGCCGTCAGTCTCGACGGCACGCATTGGGCAATCCAACATGCGCTCGGCGAGCAAGCCAGCCCACGCATGCGTCGTGCGGACGCCAATGCCGGTCCGCATTATTCATTGGTGGCGACCATTGACCAGGCCAACTTGCGACCGCTCCCACTCCACCCTTTCCTCGATCCCACCTACGTCGAGTCAACGATTCAGGCTCTTTATCAAGCAGTGAGCGCTGCGCGCGTTCCTTTCCCGGCTATGGACCGCTTTGAGTACTGGCTTCTCGATGCCGATCAGCAGCGGCCGCTCGCACTCTTGCAGTCGTGTACAGACGAAAAGGAAATCCCGCGCGCACCGTTGCCACCCGGATGGATCGCCATGCCCGCGGCGCAGCTCGACGTGCCCAGCCCGGTAAGCGACGGCGGCTCGTACGTGCCGCCGGTGAACTATCGCCTGCAGTTGCTCGTCGAGGAGCGGGCGGGCAAGAAACCAAGGGCCGCCTGGTTCGAACGCACACTCACTACAGCAGACGACTTCCCCGCCTGCCTGATCCGCGAAGACTGGGAGGATGAGTCGGAGCAGCAGTTGTGCGACCGTTATCTGCAACGGCTCGCGCCGCGCTTACTGATGATGCACGGCCTCCCCCGCTCGATCCGCCACCGCTTGGAACATGCCGCCCGCAGCCACGTGTTCGACGTCGAGCGGTTTTATCTTCTGTATCCGGAAGTGGTAGACGGCGGTCTTCTGACCGCTGCACGGGTAGAGGCCAGGATACGACGTGCAGCGGAAGTTTGATCCGTACAACCGCTGCCGTTGATGTGCACGCGATTGGTGACCGCGTACCGTGCTTCGAATGGCTTTACAAGGTTTCTCCGCCCCTTTGCACGATTCACGCCGATCCGCCGCTCGGCAGCCATGCGCGTTTGCTTGAATTGATTACCGTATCGACGTCGCCGGAAGCCCCGCGAACGGAGAGTGCGGTGAGGCGGGCGACGCCGGACGTGCATGGTGATGGGACGTGGCAACCGGCTTTCGTTCAAAAACTGCCCGTGCCGTTGCATCCTTTCAGGTCTTGAGGCGATAGCCCGTGCGAAAGATCCACCATGTCAGAACGAGACCGAGCCCGATCAAACTTGCGATCACCGCCAAACTGACCCACAGCGGCACATCCCCGGCGCCATAGAAGGTCCACCGAAATCCACTGATCAAATACACCACCGGATTGAAAAGGCTTATCGTGTCCCACGGCTTCGGCAGCATATCTATCGAGTAGAATACTCCACCCAGAAAGGTGAGCGGCGTGATGATCAGCAAGGGCACGAACTGCAACTCTTCGAAGCCCCGCGCCAAAATACCGATAATGAATCCAGCAAGGCTGAATGCCACTGCGACCAATATGAGATACAAAATCATCCACCCCGGATATTGCACTTGAATCGAGACGAACAAGCTGGCGGTCATGAATATCAAAACGCCCAGCATTACCGACTTGGTCGCAGCGGCGCCGACGAAGGCCAGCACGAGTTCCACCGCCGAAACCGGCGCTGAAAGCAGCTCGTAGATGGCGCCGGTGAATTTCGGCATATGGATGCCGAACGACGCATTGCTCAGACTTTCCGTGAACACCGTTAGCATAATCAGTCCAGGGACTATGAAAGCGCCGTAACTGACACCATCCACCGAACCCACGCGCCCACCGATGGCCCCGCCGAAAACCACGAAGTACAGCACGGTGGTAATAACGGGTGCCGCGAGGCTCTGCCAAAGCGTTCGCTTGAAGCGGACCATTTCCGCCTTGTAGATGGCCCGGATGCCATAGAAATTGAAATTTTGGAGGCTCACGTGCGTTCGCTCACAAGATTGACGAATATGTCCTCGAGAGAACTCTGTCGAGTGTTGAGATCCCGGAATTCAATACCGAGTTCGCCTATCCGGCGCAGCAGCGCGGGAATGCACTCCTGTTCCTCACCTGCGCCATAGGTCAATTCGAGTTCGCTGCCCTCGTTGCGCAGGGCCAGATCCCATCCGTTCAAGGCGAGCGGAATCTCGGTGAGGGGCGACTGCAGTTGCAGCGTCATGTGCTTTTTACCGAGCTGCTGCATCAGGGACTGCTTCGCCTCGACCAAAATCAAATCGCCTCTGTTGATGACCCCGACCCGGTCAGCCATCTCTTCCGCTTCGTCAATGTAGTGGGTCGTCAATATTATTGTGACGCCATCGTCGCGCAATCTCCGCACCAGTGCCCACATATCGCGTCGCAATTCGACGTCCACGCCGGCAGTGGGCTCGTCCAGAAACAATACGCTGGGCCGATGGGAGAGCGCCTTCGCAATCAGAAGCCGGCGCTTCATACCACCAGAAAGTGTCATGATTTCATTGTTGCGCTTATCCCATAAGGACAGATCGCGGAGCAGCCGTTCCAGGAATCGGTTGTCAGGCCGGCATCCGAACACACCGCGGCTGAACCGCACCGTATCCCAGACCGTTTCGAATATGCCTGTGTGTAGTTCCTGTGGGACCAGCCCGACCATGGAACGCGTGATCCGGTAATTCCGGTGCACGTCATAGCCGCCCACGTGCACGCTACCGGAGCTCGGGTTCACAATTCCGCAGACGATCCCGATCAATGTCGTTTTGCCGGCGCCATTGGGCCCGAGCAAGGCAAAGATCTCGCCCCGCCGAATTTCCAGGTCGATATTCTTAAGCGCGTGGAGTCCGGACCGGAACGTCTTATTCAGGCTGGCGATGGAGACGATCGCCTCCGCTGCCCTGCCAGCCTTGTGTGCTGAATCCGCCATACGGTCCACTTGAACGCTCAAAGTTCCTCCCACTCAACACCAATCCGCAACACATCGCCTGGCTTCGCCCCGGGGCATTCGTTGGCAGCACCGGGCATAATTTGGGAACAGTCCCGGCCCTCCGATAACGATTCAGCTTACGATAACCCAAAAGCCGGAGCTGCCCTACTCCTCGTCAACTTCGGATATGGACACTACCCGGTCAGCTGGGGTTCGGCTGTCGCACGCAATGGCCCGGCGCGGCGAGCGTTCTATGCTTAAGCGAAACTGAATCAGAGAACTGCAATGACACCGGAACAACACGCCGTAGAATGGTGGGGCGATGACAGCTACCCCAAAGGGCCCGATTGGCAGGCATTGCTACGCCAGTTCGAAAAATGTCGTGACGAAGCCCGAAACGCCGCTATCAACGATGCAATCGCTGCACTCAAGGAGATCGCGCCGGCCGAAGGCGACAAGATGCGTAGCCGGCTTGAACAACTGAAAGCGCGGTGACATGAGGATGCAATGCGCTCGCCGTGTTCAGAGTTGCGCCAAAATTTTATCCAGTGTCGCCGGATAATCGCGCACCCGTACGCCGGTCGCGTTGTAAATGGCATTCACGACCGCGCCAGCGGCGCCACAAAAGCCTAGCTCGCCGATTCCCTTGGACTGTAGCGGGCAGCCGGCGTCATCGCGCTCTTCGATGAACAGCACATCGAGCTGCGGGACGTCGGCATTGACCGGCACGTGATACTCCGCGAGGTCGCGATTGACGATATGGCCGTCCCGAGCATCGTGTACCAGCTCTTCTGTCAGGGCCATGCCGATGCCCCAGGTCATGCCACCGATACACTGTGAGCGCGCAGTCTTTTCATTGAGAATGCGGCCGGCGGCGTACACGCCGAGCATGCGTCGCACGCGAGTTTCGCCAGTGACGCTGTTTACGGCGACTTCACAGAAATAGGCGCCGTACCCAGCCTGAGCGTAATCTTTCTTCGTGTTTCCGGGCTTGAATTTGCCCTCTTCTACCATATCCGCGCCATCCAGCACGTCGGGCAGCGCCGTGCGCTGTTTGTCGATGATCGCCTCGCCGTCCTTCAGCGACAGTTGCTCGGCGCTGCAACCGAGCTTGTTAGACAGGCTCGCGCGCAACGCTTCGCAGGCCGTCAATACCGCCGAACCTGTGGACGATGCGCCCCATGAGCCTCCCGAGCCGGGACCTTTCGGCAGTTTGCTATCGCCCAGCGTCACCGTCACCTTGTCCGGCGCCAGTCCAAGCATCTCGGCGGCGATTTGACCGAGCACGGTGTAGGTGCCGGTTCCGATATCGGTCATGTCACATTCGACAAGCGCGGTAGCATCGGCCCGCAAAGTCACGCGCGCCGTCGCCTCGCTGGTGATGTTGACCCGGCTGGCGCCCGCCATCCCAAGGCCGATCAGCCACTCGCCCTCGCGCTGGCCGCCCGGCGTCCTGTTGCGCGCAGACCAGCCGAAACGCTTGGCCCCTGCGTCCATGCATTCGGCATATTTGCGGCTGGAAAAGGGAATGTCCTTTTCGGGATGCCGCTCGGGTAGATTTCTTTTGCGCAGTTCAATGGGGTCCATGCCGAGGGCTTCGGACAGTTCGTCCATGGCATTCTCGAGCACTGGCATACCCACCGCCTCGCCCGGTGCCCGCACCGAGCCGGCGGGCGGCCGATGATTGCGCGCCAAGGTGAGCGTAATCTTTCGGTGTTCACCGCCATACAGAAAATGCGTCGACTGCGGTACCGGCTCGGCGAACGACTCGCCGGGCAGGTTGGATACCAGGCTCTCGTGTCCGATCCCGGTGATCTTTCCCTGTTTGGTCGCCGCCAGGCGAACGCGCTGGCGCGTCTCACTGCGCCGCAGAATGCCTTCGAATACCTGTTGACGGCTCATCTCGACGCAGACCGGACGCTTGAGTTCACGCGCCACGATCGCCGCGGCAACCGCCTCGGGCGAAATTCCCAGTTTGGAACCGAACCCGCCGCCAACGTAGCGCGACAGCATGCGAACTTTGCGCGCATCCACCCCGAGCGAATCGGCCAGTTCGTTGACGTTGTAGTTGAGCATCTGGTAGGAACCGTACAAGGTCAATTCATCGCCGTTCCATGTCGCCACCGAACAGTGGGGCTCCATCGCCGCCGCTGCGTGGCCGGGCGTTCGGTAGGTCTGGTCAATCCAGACCTCGGCGTGCCTCATCGCTGCGTCAAGGTCGCCTTGGTCGACGCCGGAGTTCTGCTCTTCCCAGGCGGCGCCCTCGGCCTCGGGATCGACCACCGCGTCTTCGCCTTCGATCGATAACTCGAGGGTGAGCGCGCCGTGACGTGCGGCTTCGAAGGTTTCCCCCACCACAAGGGCCACCGGTTGGCCGAAGTATGCGATGTCGTTCGGCCCCTGCACCGGCGCTTGGTTTGCAGTGCCCTGCGCGGCGTTTCTCAAAAAGCGCGGATCCGACCAAACCCCAAGCACGCCATCCATCCCTTGCCCTGCACCTGCATCGATGGGGGCGAGTTTGCCCTTCGCAGCAGTCGCGCGCACCAAAACGCCGTAAGCCATGTCGGCCAACGGGTGTTCGTGCGCGTAGGGCGCAGCGCCCGTTACCTTCAGCGGTCCGTCGGCACGGTCGATTGGGCGACCGATAACGCCCTGAGCCGTACGCTCCAGGACATGTCGCTCGTCCGGTTTGTCCATGGTCAACACCTTGCTCATGGGCGCGCTCCCAAGCCGGTCGCATCGGCCAGCACCGCTTTCAATGTGCGCCGCGCAAGTGGGAGCTTGAAGTCGTTGTGCCCGTACCCCTTGGCCTCTGCCAGCAGCACATCCGCCCCTTGGTCGAACAGCTCCAGGGAGGGTGGCTTACCGATCAGCGCGGCCGCGATGCGCTCATTGCTCCAGGGCATGGGCGCAATGCCGCCGAATGCCAAGGATGCCTCCGAAATCGCGCCATCGTTCAATGCAACAATTGCGGCAACGCTAACCAGCGCGAAAGCATAGGATGCACGGTCGCGTACCTTTCGGTACCGCTGTTCGCCCATGAGGGGAGGGGGCAGCGTAACGGCGGTGATGAGCTCGCCCGTATCGAGTGAGTTTTCGATGTGCGGAGTGTTCCCCGGCAGACGGTAGAAGTCCGAGATCGACACGGTGCGATGCGCGCCGTTCGGCTGCGCGATCTCAATCGCGGCGTCCAGCGCGCGCAGCGCAACCGCCATGTCGCTGGGGTGGGTCGCGATGCAATGCTCGGAAGCGCCCAAGATTGCGTGGATGCGATTGAAGCCGCCGATCGCGCGGCAGCCGGATCCGGGATCACGCTTGTTGCACGGCATCGCCGTGTCGTAGAAATAATAGCAGCGCGTACGCTGGCACAGATTTCCGCCCGTAGTCGCTTTGTTCCGAAGCTGTCCCGATGCTCCGGCAAGCAACGCACGTGACAGCACCGGATAATGCTCACGCACCCGGGTGTCAGCGGCAAGATCGCTATTGCGGACCATCGCGCCGATGCGCAGACCGCCGCCGTCCAGTTCCTCGATCTCATTCAGGGCCAGTCGGTTTACGTCGACAAGCTTCGCCGGTGCCATCACTTCCAATTTCATAAGGTCAAGCAGGTTGGTGCCACCGGCAATGATGGTGGCGCCGGCCGCAGCGGCTTCGATCGCTTGCTCGATGGATTCGGCACGGGAATACACAAACCGCCTCATGTAGCCGCCTCGAGAATCGCATCGACGATATTGGAGTACGCGCCACAGCGGCAAAGGTTGCCCGACATGCGTTCTGCGATTTCCTCGGCGGTCAGGCGAAGCGCGCCTGAAAGATCCGGCGAGACGTGACTGGGCCAGCCGGCCTTGACTTCATCGAGCATCGATGTCGCCGAGCAGATCTGTCCCGGTGTGCAGTAGCCGCATTGAAAGCCGTCATGGCGTATGAATGCTGCCTGAAGCGGCGACAGCGCATCGGCTGCGCCCAACCCTTCGATGGTCGTAATCTGGTCGCCGTCGTGCATGCATGCGAGTGTCAGGCAACTATTGATACGCCGGCCATTGAGCAATACGGTGCAAGCGCCGCACTGGCCGTGATCGCAGCCTTTTTTGGTGCCATATAAATGCAGGCGGTTTCTCAACGCGTCGAGCAACGTCGTGCGTGAGTCCGCGTCGAGCGTGTGTGCTTCTCCGTTGATGATAAGCGTGGTCTGCATCCGCGGCGGCTCCTGCTCTTGTCCGGTGATCGGTAGAACCAAGAGTGTAGACGTCATACTCGATGGAACATGCCATCGTCGCATTTGGGCAGCGAATGGCGCGCTTTATCCTGACTGTAACTCTGTGATTTGTGGTTCGTCGCGCGCCTGGCCTATTTCTGAACAATACCACCACCCCCCCGCGGGCAAATTGAGTTACGAAGGATCTGCCGGCGCTTCCACTCGCGCGCGCGCTCAAGCGCGTTGTACGGCCTGCATGGCTGCGCATGGCTTACCTACTGCCCCGCTGGAGCTCCGCACTGACGAGACTCAACGCGGAAGGACTTTTCGTGACTTTTGGCGCGAGCAAAGGGCCCGCTTTCGGTAAGGTAAAGATCGGCGCCACGTGTCCGCTAAACGAGTGACATTTGTTTTGTATACCATCACCGCAAAAATAAACGCGAGATATCCTTGACATGCAAAAGTTTTCCGTTTCCCCTCTGGCAAGCGCGGTCTCCGCGGTCCTTCTGTCCAGCCTCCTCGCGACGCCCGCAGCGTTCGCACACACTGTTTCGGTAGGCTACGAAAATGCCGGCGCTGGTTCCGTCACGTTCTGGTACGGCACGTACCACACCGGTGTCACCTACACCGAAGGAAGTCTGCAGGTAACCGGTCCGAATTCGTATTCCGCCACCGTACCATTTTCGTTGCTCGCGACCACAAAGCCCACGGGACTGATCGACGGCACCACCAACTTCTATTCCGACGGGAGCACGTTGGTCGGCACCTACGGAGGGACCCTTTACGCATGGCAGGGCTCCACGTTCACGAGCCTGAGCGCCGGCTCCTATACATTTACCTACGTCCCGATTTCTACGCCGACTTCGGTGTGGGCCCCCGGCGACTCGGTCATCCTATCGAGCACGGTTACATTGGACGCAACGGTCATCGGAACACCAGATCCATTGTTCGTCGAGCAATCCACTTCAATCAGCCGTTCAACTGCTTCGGTTCTGGATAGCTTGAACGGAGAATCCACAGGCGGAATGACGGCGGCGATAGGCGTGTTGTCCAGTCTCAGCCCTGCGGAACAGTCTGCCGCGCTGAACCGCATCGCGCCGGTCACGAGCAACGCTTACTCCACCATGGCCAGCACGAACCTGAGCGGCTCTCTTGACACGGTACAGTTGCGGTTAGATCGGATTCGAACCGAGGACCTGGAATCCGCTTGGGTCCAGGACCTGAAGGCAGGGAAGGTGAAAGTGGCTGCTATTGGGGATCTGGGTGGACTATTCAACGCTGAGACCAAACGGCGCGCCGTCTGGACAAAAGCATTCGCCAGCCGTAACGATCAGGATATGGACGCTGGTTACGCCGGCTACAACGCCAAGACCCATGGAATCGCGATCGGTGCCGATACGCTGGTATCCGACGCAGGAATCATTGGCGCGGCCGTCTCCTATGCGAATACCGATCTCGATCTTGAAGATTTTCGGGTCGGGGACGGCAGCGAGATCAACTCCTACCAGCTTACCGGCTACGGAACGCGCAACTTCGGCCCGTGCTATCTGGAGGGCATGGTCGCGTACGCCCGTCATCAGTACGAAAATGCGCGCAACACCGGCATCGCCGGGATCGCCAATGCCGACTTCGATGCGAGCCAGTATGGCGCCCGGGTGACCGCCGGTTATCCGATCACGATTCGCGATACCGTCACTGTCACCCCCCTTGCCGGCATCGAGACAGACCACCTTAAGCAGGACGGCTATACCGAGCAAAGCGGCGGCGCACTGGCATTGCACGTGGAAGAGCAATCGGCGACCCGGCTACGCAGTGTGATCGGCGTCAAACTGGCGACGGCGCTTACGCTGCACAACGGTGTAACGGTAACACCCTCGCTTCACGCGGCGTGGCGCCATGAGTTCAAAGACCAAGGCGTCGACACGACGGCCACCTTCACCGGGGGTGGCGCAGCCTTTACGACGCCCGGACAGGATCTCGCGCGGAACCGCTACAACATCGGCGCGGAAGTGAGTTTCCAGCAGACCGAACGCTTTTCGTTGTCGGTACAGCTGGACGGCGATTGGGCTTCGGGCTACTCCGCCGCGAGCGGGCAGGTTGTGGGGCAGTGGCGATTCTAGGCTTACGATAATCCGCCGGTTCAACGATGAACGGGCTTGGACGCCCATTCATTTCCTTCTGCGAACAGAATCGCAAGAAGCTCATGATCCTGTCAATTCGGAAAGGCAGTCCGGTGCCAGGCTGGTGATTAACCGCGTTTAGCTGAAAAACTCGTTCGTCCCGCAAATCGGTTTCGAACCGGATTTCCCATACTATCGATAAAGCGTTACTCGGGGTCGCTATGCGCGCTTACCTCCAGCCCCCGGCCGCCGTTCTAAAAAACAAATCTATATCCATTTAGGGAAAAACGTTTGCAAACCGTCTAAAGTTGATCCAGCCGTCCCGCACACGCGGGTTTTACGTTTCTCGAAGACACACAGGCACCCGAGCGCCTCGAGCGTGCGTCCTGTTGCGTCAGTTTGTATCAATGCTCCGCCATTGGCGGAACGACTGGAGGGTGACGCATATGACCGGCTGGCATATTGAAGGCGAGTACATGGAGACCTGCAACTGCAACTTCATTTGTCCCTGTATCGGGTCGAACTTGGCAGCCAGGCCTACCGAGGGCGACTGCAAAGCCGCCATCGTGATGCGAATCAATTCCGGGCAAAAGGACGATGTGAAACTTGACGGGCTCGGGTTCGCAGTACTGTTGTACTCCCCTGGCCCGATGGCGGACGGTAATCTCAAAGTCGGGCTGATCATCGACGAAAATGCGAATGACGCCCAAACAGCGGCTATAAGCCAAATCGCGACCGGCGAAGCGGGCGGCCCCATGGCTGCCTTGGGGCCGCTGGTGGGCGAAGTGGCAGGCGTGGAAAGGCGGCCGATCCGCTTCGATATCGATGGCCTGAATCGCTCGACCGGAGCTGGGGAAATGATCGAGCAGTCTATCCGCGGAGTACCCAGCGCGGTGGCGGAAGGCGAACCCGTTTGTCTCGACAATGTATTGCATCCGGTAGCGACGCGCCTTGCCCTGGCTACTGCCACCGACAGCCACATGCATGGCTTCGGTATCGACTGGGACGATACCAGCGGCTCGCGCAACGGACACTTCGCGCCTTTCTCCTGGACGGGATGATCCCGCCGGGCGAGCGGTTTCGTGTTCGTGGCGAAGGTTGTGTCCGACGGCGCGTGGATCGGAAAACTGGGCGGCGGCGCGCTGTTTACGATCGGGGCATTCATGATGGTGCGTGAATTGTTCTAGGTCGGGCAACGCATCGCGCAGGGGGGTGCCGGAGCCCGCCGCACTTTCCCGATAGCGTAGCCAAAATAGTCATCAGTCATTTTCTGTGTCAGGTAGCTACTATATATGGGTACCGCAACCGTCTTCCCTCCTTAACCCACTTTACGAGCAGCGCAATCACGCATGAGTATGATCAGGTCCCTCCGCCTTCGTTATTTCCCATTTGCCGGACGCGCCGGAGCGATTCGCGATGCCCTGCATATCGGCCGTATTCCGTTTCGCGATGAAGAGGTGCCCATGGATCAGTTTGGGCAACGTCGCGCCGAGGGCGAGTTTCCCTTTGGTGGCCTGCCCGTGCTGGACTTCGAAACGAATGATGGCCCAGTCTGCGCCGCCCAAAGCAATGCCATCCTGCGTTTCGTCGGGCGCCTGACCGATCTGTATCCGGCAGATGATCCGATGCAAGCCCTCAAAGTGGACGAAGCCATGGATATCGCCGAGGACATCGCTTGCCTGCTCGCGCCCAGTCTGCATGAAGCGGATACCGACAGAAAACTGGCAATGCGCCAAATACTGGCGGAAGAGACGTTGCCTTACTGGCTGGGCTGCATTGAACGACTGTTAGTGGCCAACGGTCGAACCGGCTTTGTCGTGGGCACTGGTTTGACCGTAGCCGACCTCAAGCTCTACTGGCTCTTGGACTGGTTGACCAGTGGCATGCTCGATGGCATCCCGACCAACCTGTTGGACAATTTCGAGAATGTATTGGCCTGGCGCGTAAATGTCACGGCGGTTCGCGACGCCCGGCTTGCGGAGGACGCCGCTGACTGAACGCTTTGTGGCCGTTCTGTTTGGAAGTAGAGGCTCGTCTATGGGGTAATTTTCTTCTGAGTGCCCGCATCAGCGTTCGGTGTCGGGTCCGCGCTTCGCGCTTGACCCGACCTACGCACCTGGAGCGGATTGCGCAGTGGCCTCAAGCGTTCGGTGTCGGGTCCGTGCTTGGCGCTTGACCCGACCTACGCACCTGGGACGGATTGCGCGGTAGCCCCATGCGTGCGTTCGGTGTCGGGTCCGCGCTTCGCGCTTGATGCGAGCTACGCGCTTGCGGGCCATTCCGTCGATGGCATTTCCAGCAACCGGGAGCGATCTGATTAAAGCGGGTCGTTGATATCGCTGAGCGATGGTGCCGCATGAAAAATACGGAACGTTCATAAACTGCGCGCTATCCGGCAACTTTCCAGTCTTTCACCGTCCGCCTATCGTGGCCCCGCCCCGGGTAATCACTGGTCTCTTCCGAAGGCTCGATCATTCGAATTTTTGTGCGGTGGATACACTCCACGCGTTTTCCTTGTACTTTGGCGGTAAGTGTGCCCGTATTTAAGTTCCGGCTTATTTTGGCCTGCATCTAGCCTCAAGCTGTAGCCAGCGGACTACACCCCACTATTCGGGCGCGGTGAAAAGCGTGAAGCTGTTCACATCTATGCAATGTGTTCGAGCTAATACTTTCATTCGGCCGGAAGCTGTTTGCGCAACGTCACCATTCCGACCACCCTCTAGCCGCCGAACAGGAGTCGGCCGTGCCCCCAAAATCAAATGATTCGTTAGAGAACACTGTCCGCAAGGCATTGCGCGATAGCGACGCGATGCCGACTACGGCGTCAATCTACGATCCTCCCGCTGATCCGGAGTTGCGGGCGGTGTACGACGAGATCTTTTGGCTGGCGCGCAGGGCTACGCCCGATACCGACGGTAACCGCGGGCGATACACGCCTGCGGTCCGGCGTACCGGTTAGCTCAGTCGGCCTGAGTAACGGCTGAATCCATCCGCCCGCTGCAGCGTACCGTGGCGATCCGTTGATGTTTCGCGCGGACGGGAAGCTGTCTCGTCGGCCGAGTTCGATATTCGAGTCGCTGCATTGTCATGAGCCTTTGGAATCGGAAGGTCGATGGTTGAACCGGTATTCACCAAGAGTACGCTCACCGCTCGAGTCGACCGCAAGCAGGCGTAACCGCAAGGTCGTCTCCGCCAGGGAGCGCAACGCGCCGATATCCGTAGAAATGACAACCGCTCCGCTGTCCGCGATGAAGGGAACGTCGTCGTGCCTCGCAACAGGTTTTCCGTCGTGGTCCAGGTAGAGCATATCGACGCGCTTCACCTCGCCGAGGGCCGCCTCCAGGCGCCCGACCACGAAATCGTCGTCGGGCGTGACAGTGCAGTTTACTGATCCATTCCATGGCACCGAATATTGGCGCACCTGCACACCGCTGTCCGTCAACCGCCGCACGAATGGATCGCTTACCACGACGCTCACGCCGCTCGCTCGGGCTATTGCACGCACCTCGAGCGCGAGTGCCGCCAATTCCTGCAAACGGAGAGCGCAGGAGGCGCAGCCGAGATAGTGTTGCTCGACCTCGGCCTCTGCATCCGGGTCAAGCTCGCCGAACCGGTAGGCCAGCAGCACGTCCCAGGGCAATTGCGAGTCGCAAGTCATCCAGTCTCTCCGGTGACACAGGCCCGCAGGCGCTCGAGGCCTCGGTGCCGAATAACGCGCACATTCGCCGGACTCAGTTCAAGTTCGCTTGCCAATATCTCGGCCGACAGTTCGTCGTAGAAGGTCAGTAACAATACGGTTCGCTCCCGCTCCGGCAGCATTTCAAGGCAGCGGACCACGCGCGCGTGGTCGAACGCCGGCGGGGGCGCATCCGGAGGCAGCAGCGCGTCGCCGTAGGTTTCCAGCAGGCGTTCACGGCGGGCGTGCCCCCGTCGCAGATCGAGCACTACCATGCGACAGATACCGAACACGAACGAAGCCAAGCGTTGCGGGTCGCGCAACGCGCCGGCTCGCAAGCGTTCGATCAGCATCAACAGAACCTGTTGCATAAGATCCGCGGCCGCTGCTTCGTCGCCCAGGTGGCGTAAACCGTACAAGCGCACGCGCGGCGCCAAGCGCCGGCACAGTTCCGCTTCGGCGGCACCGTCGGTGGCGGGCGCCGCCTGGGCCACACGCAACGCCAGCGCGGCGTCCTCCAGTCCGGATTCGATGTCTGCAGCGTACATGGCGCGAGCATATTCCGACCTCCTGCACATGGGAAGTGTAACGATCGGGCATGTCGTTACACTTCCTTGCACACACCCGCACCGAGGAGGTCGACCGTGATTACCAATACCCAGTCCGGTACCAATATCCAGGAGATCGCAGACGGCATCTACCGGATCAACACCCCCGTCCAATTGCCGGCGGGGGGCGACTTCAGCTTCAACCAGTACCTGCTGCTCGATGAGCATCCCATGCTGTTTCATACCGGTCCGCGGCGTATGTTTCCGCTGGTCCAGGAGGCCGTCGGTCGAGTGCTGCCTGTGCCAAAGCTTCGCTACATCGGATTTTCGCATTTCGAGGCTGACGAATGCGGCGCGCTCAACGAGTTTCTCGCACACGCACCTGAATCGGAGCCGGTCTGCAGCCGCGTCGCGGCAATGGTCTCGGTCAATGACGTAGCCGACCGGCCGGCGCTCGCACTTGCGGACGGTGAAACGTTGAACCTCGGTCGACACACGTTGCGGTGGTTCGACACGCCGCATCTGCCGCACGCCTGGGAATGCGGCCTGATGTTCGATGACGTCACCCGGACCCTGCTGTGCAGTGACCTTTTCACCCAGGGCGGCGAAGGAAAAGCGGCGCTCGTCGAAAGCGACATACTGGGCCCGAGCGAAGCGTTCCGCAGCATGATGGACTACTACTCCCACACTCCGAATACCACCGACATGCTCGAGCAGTTAGCGCGTCAGGCCCCTGTTACACTGGCGTGCATGCACGGAAGCGCTTGGCGCGGAGACGGCTCGGCGCTGTTGCGGGCGTTGGCCGAGTCGGTCGAGACGCGCCAGCCGCAGGCCGCGTGAGCGGGGCTGCCGGTTCATGTCCGGATGATGCCAGAACCATGGCATGATGTTCGAAATCGCGGTGGAAGGCGCTTGTTTTGCCACGAGCAAACGCCAATCGTCTACACCCCGCAGTTCTAGACCGCGACGCTCGTGGAAGGCGCAGGTTTCGATTGCGGTCCGAGCTCCACGTCGCATCCGCAGCTATCGCTGGATGTGCTTTGACCCGGCACACCGTCCTCGGTTGGCCTATTTCGTAGGTCCTCATAAGAGTCGAATTGCCCGCTCTGGGCCAGGCACTCTCGGTCGGTGTTTTGCCATTGTGGTCCCCCGTACCAAACGGCGGAATACCGCTCGTTCCGTGGTGTAGGCACAGCATTGACGGCGGACCGATGTTCCCTGTTATCTTTTCGGCTTTGTCCGGCGCACCGGAATCGCCGCAGCACTGCGCTATCATGGGCAGCATTCAACTGAGGAGGAGCAATAGCATGCCCCCATGGGACGAGCGCAGTCCGGTGACGAGCCTGCAGGAACTGGCCGAGACCGTGCGCACAGTGCTGCGTTTGATCGAAGACGCGAGCCCGTCGGCTTACGGTGAGCTCGAGCTACTGACGCAAACCCTTCGTCGCGATTTGGACGCGGCCCGAGCGCAGACGCTATCGGGCGGACACCTAAGAGGGCTCACCGAAACTCAGCAAGCTGCGTTCTCTCGCGTCGTCGTTGATGCGTGGGAGCGCATGCAGGTCAGTCGTTGGCACGCTAGCCCGAATCGGGACTTCGAGCATCTGTTGCAACACCTGCAGCGTTCACTCGCAGCCTGTGCTGTGGAACTGACTTGAACGTGGTTCGATGACAAAATGACCATGATTCAATGGGCGCCTTTGCCAAGCGCTTGAGATGTACGCGCGGTACCGCGTACATGGTTGCCCTCCGTCGCCGCCGATGCTCTGTTACAGCACAATGGTCGTTACTCGTCCTGACGATCCCGCTTTGGCAGCGCATCGCGAAATTCGTCGAGGCGCTTCCATTCCGGGATCGGGGTGCTGTGATCCCGCCGCGGAACATACTGCGAGTATTCCACCAGTTTCATTTTGTGAATGTAGCGCGGGCACGCAGGAAAGATTTGAGTGGCTGTCACGTGGACGATGAACACCGAGTCCGGGTACTCTGCGCGCAGCGGGTCCTGTTGCTGGATTTGCGCGGTTCCGTTGACCCGGAGCCGGTGCTGCTTTTCAAAATCCAGAAACAGCAACCCGACATGGGGATTGACCAGCACATTTCCCCAGGACCGATACATGCCGTTGCCGTCATAGTCTGGAAAAGCCAGAGTACGCTGGTCCACGATCCGCACGAACCCCGGCAAGCCCCCTTTGTAGGAACAGTCCGGGTGCCCGTGGGCGTCGGCAGTCGCCACAAACGCCACGGCACAGCCGCTTATGAACGCACGATCTTCGTCCGAAAATGCCGAACGAACGATAGTCTGCGCGAGCCGATCCGCAAGACGCCGCGTGTCGCGGATATCCTGCAGCCGACGCATTCCTTCGTGATACAAGGTTTGTCCGGTCATCGCGCTCCCTCCGTTGGTGGCTGGATCGCTGTGCACTTCATTACCGGTGGCTTGAAGTGCACTCCCGACGAGATGAGCAGGTGAAGAGTTCGGCCACGTATGATCTTATGCACAGATAGGAGTTTGCGCCAATCGCGCGTCACGCGTCAGGTTCAAAGCGCGCTCGTGACCTTCGCACAGAGGCCCCGCACTCCAGCTTCGGGGGGCCTGGTGTATGGCGCAGTGCAAACCTGATCCCGCTGTCTTGGCTCAGGACGACACGTTTCCGATGCGGCGGGGCAGACTAACCGCGAAGACGGTCTCACCCTCGCTGAAATGCACTGAGACTTCGCCATGATGCGCAACCGCGATTTCACGCACGATAAACAGCCCCAAACCGAGACCGTCTCGAACATTGTCGTCGGTTTGCGCGGAGCCGCGTGTGAGCGGATCGAAGATCTGACCCAGGAGCGGGGGATCGATGGCCGAACCGCTGTTCGCTACCTCGAGGCGCACCTCGGCATCCTCGCCGCGAGTCGTCACATGAATGGGCGTGTTTGGAAGTCCATACTTGATCCCGTTGATGATCAGGTTACGGAGCATTTGTTGCAAGCGCGCGCCATCCCAGCAACCGCGGTTGTCGCCGCTCACGGCGAGCTCAATGCTGCGGTCAGGATAGGCACCCCGCAATTGGTCCAACTCCTCCGACACCACCTTCGCGAGATCGATCTCGGATGGCGCCACCTTGAGTCCCAGACCGAGCTTCGTGCGGTTGAAGTCCACCAAATCGTCCAGCAGGGACTGCATCGATGCGCCGCTGTGACTCAAGCGGGCCGCGGCCGTCGATACCTGCTCTCCGGCATTCAAGGCCGAAAGATATGACGCTGTCGTCAGTATGGTGCTGAGTGGGCTGCGCATGTCGTGCCCGAGCATTCCGAGCAACAGGTTGCGCCGCTGCTCCACTTGGGAGTGAAACGAACCCACGGACTCGGCGACCGCCTGATCGATCGCCTCGTTGAAGCGGATGACGTCCTCCACCCCCGGCTGGTCGAGCGGACTCGTATCGATCCACAGCCTTAGGACGCTGGCGCGCAGCGCGCGGTATTCTGCGACGAGCTGGTTGATGTCAAAGCCATCCCGGACCCGCAGGGTGGCATGGGTGTACGCAGCGGTTTCCGGTGCGTCCCACAATTTCGGAGCACGCCCTTTGGATTTTTCCGCCTGCTCCTCCCTGGTTTGTGAGGTGGCGAGATCCTTGGCCACCGCTTCCAGGATCTGTTGCGCGTGATCGCGCAAGGCGGCTGAGGTCATGCCCGCCGCCGCTGGAAGCAGCGTGGTTGCGAACGCCTCCCACTCATCCAGGATTGCGTCGAGGTTTGCCTGGATAAAATGCCCCAGCCGCATATCTATTCCTTTTTCTGTGGCAACCGCGGTCATGCGCCCGGCAGTTACGCATTCTTCAGGAAAAAGGGGCGGGCCACAACGGGTATCCTTCCTCCGGTCGGCACCGAGACCGAAGTCGAACTCGAGGCGAATCACGGTGGCCGCTCCAACGCACTCCACCTACTTCTTGAGCCGACCGCCTCCCAAGGGTACGGAACAAATTGCGGCTTCCAGACAGCACGCCGCGTGCCGATGAGCCGCCGTGTGACGGCTCCTCCAAAAAGGCCGGTGCGCTGTAGGTGCGGCTGCTTTTCTTGCACATATCGGCGCTCAAGCGCTTGCATGGCACACGAGCTGTCATCCGCACGCCCAGGCGGCATAAGTAGACCAAGTGATGGCTGTTCGGGGAGCGCCGCAGACTGCGCTGGGATTTTTTGTTGTGGTTGTGGCTCATCCGAACTGTTTGATTCTTCGAAACCCGCAACAATGTGCAGTGCGTGTCGGGGCATCGCAGTTCCTTTGCGTAGCCAGTGCTGCGACGAGCGCGTTTATACAATAGTGCAACCGCAGTTTGTACCGAACTCAATCCTGCGCCTTTTTCCCGCGCTTTGGTTTCCCGATCCGTTTTTCAGCCTGATTTCAGGTTCGACGCGTAGCGTGTACTCCATCGATCAAGGCTGTCGCAAAGGGCGGCGCCCACCGAACAGCAGAGGACCCCGATGACCGACGGTTCCAGCAACGCTTGCCCACGGACGCTCAAGGCGCGCATCTGGGACGCGCCGCTGCGGTGGTTTCACTGGCTGTTCGGGCTCGCTTTCGGTGCCGCGTGGCTGGCACTGGGCGACCGTTACCTGTACCTGCACGTGTTCGCAGGCTATGCATTTGGCGGCCTGTTGTTGTTTCGGCTGGCATGGGGCTTCGTCGGCAGTGGTCACGCCCGCTTCCGCCGGTTTCTATACAGGCCTGGCACCGCCGTTGGTTATCTGCGCGCCTTGGCCTCCGGCCGCGCCCCCCACTACGCCGGTCACAACCCCGCAGGCAGTTGGGCCGTGTACGGCATGCTGGCGGTGGCGCTGGGATTGGCCGTCACGGGTGTGCTGACTTTAGGTGGACAGGAACAGGAAGGACCGCTGGCGGGAGTGTTGGGCTTCGGGGCCGGCGCTGCCGCGCGCGAGATGCATGAGGCGCTGGCCTGGACGCTGGTGGCTTTGGCCGGCATACACATTGGAGGGGTCTTATTGGGTAGCGTCGTGCATCGCGAGAACCTGGTCGGCGCGATGGTCACGGGCCGCAAATATGCCCCTGGCGAGGCCGACGTGACGCCGCACCGAGCGGTCGCGGGCCTGATGCTTGCAGGCGTACTCGGCGGAGCGGCACTGTACTTCTACCCAGTCCTGCGCGCACCCGCCGGTGAACCCTACCGACCGTACACTGGCCCGCGGCTGGCCGACGACGCCACCTGGCGCAACGAGTGCGGAGGCTGCCATCTGGCGTATCAGGCCGGTCTGCTGCCGGCGCGTTCCTGGCGCGCGCTGCTGGACGGCCAACACGACCACTTCGGCGAAGACCTGGCCCTGGATGCGGCCACGTTGGCTCACCTGAAAACCTTTCTCACTACCCATGCCGCGGAACGGCAAGCCACTGAAACGGCCTGGTACGTGCAACACACGACCCCGTTGATGCAGACACCGCTGCGTGTCACCGCCACTGCCTACTGGCGACACAAACACGGCGCGCTGGACCCCGCGTTGTGGGCCCGCAACAGCGTGCACGGCAAGGCCGACTGCGCCGCCTGCCACCTGGACGCCGCTGCCGGCACCTTTCGCGACGGGGCCATGCACGTGCCACCACCGGATGCCGCCTCCCGCGTTGCCAGCGCCGATTCCAGCGCCAATTCGACTGTGATACCCAAGGAGATCACCCAATGAAACTTACTGCACTGCTGATAACTGCCACCCTGGCAGCGCCGGCCGTTCAGGCCGGCGACGTGAGTACCGCGCTGCAGGCTGACTATCGCAGCCAGGGCGCGGGGCCGTTCGATGCCTCGGCCGGGCGCGATCTGTGGACCCGTACATTTCCCGGCGCCGAAGGCAAGCGTAGCTGCGCGGGCTGTCACGGCACGGATCTGCGTCAGAGTGGCAAACATGTGCGCACAGGGAAGGCCATCGAACCCATGGCGCCATCGGTCAACGCCAAGCGGCTCAGCGATACTGCGAAGGTGGAGAAATGGTTTACCCGCAACTGCAAGTGGACCATGGGTCGGGCGTGCACCCCCCAGGAAAAGGGTGACGTGCTGAGCTTTATGCGCGCGCAATGATCGCTACGAAAAGGAGAACCAAATGAAAAAGCCCCGTTTGTTGACCTTGTGCGCTACGGCTGTCGCGTCCGCCGCGCTGCTGCTGAATTCGGTCTGGTCCAATGCCGCCGCTCCAGGCGCCGCGGTCGGTGCGGCCTCCAGTCCGGGCGCAGTTACGAGTGCCGACCCTGCGGCGGCCTATCGGGCCGAGTGCGGCAGCTGCCACACGCCCTATCCCGCCCGCGCACTGCCGGCACTTGCCTGGCGGCAGATCATGAGTCGTTTGGACAATCATTATGGCGACAACGCCGAAGTAGCCCAGGAAACCCGGACGCTGCTGACCGGTTACCTCGTCGATCACGCGGCGTCCCCCAGCGGCTTCCGCGATCCGACCGCAGGCAAGCTGCCGCGCATCACCGAGCAACCCTGGTTCACGCGTGAACACGACGAGATCCCTGCGCGCATGGTGACCGGTAACCCCAAAGTCGGCGCATTCAACAACTGCGCCGCCTGCCATACGGGTGCCGCTCAAGGCCGCTTCAGCGAGCACAACGTGCGTATCCCCGGCTATCCGCAGTGGGAGGATTGAGTTTCGGCGCTGGCGGCGTTGGCGTGCGTGCGGCCGCAAAACCGTTTGCAGCGGACACCGACTCGAGGAGCCGTCCCGACGAACGTAGCACCAGGATACGTTCGTCTGGCACCGCGGATCTAATTGATTGCTTCGATAACGAGCGGAAATCGGCGATGCCGAGTTTACCCGACGCGGTCGTTACCGAACTCGGGGCGTAGTTTACGGGCACCGGTGCGCACCCCGACAACAAGGCCGATCCGAATAGCAATGCCGTCACGGCATGAGGGCAGTCGAGTCTTGCAATCCAGCGCTCATACCGCGAATCGGGTGTTCAAGCTCGAGGCGGTGCGCGCTCTGGACAGAGGCGATCGATCGGCGGCGCAAATGGTGCGCGAGGGGGTTTAAAACGCATCCGTTACAAACGGGGCGCAGCTGGCGGCGACAGGCGAAACCGCATTCCCGGGACACGGTTGCCGAGCGCAGGTTCAGTACGCCGAAATTGCTCGCCCGAGTGCGAACTGGATCGCGTGAAAGATGAGCGCGACGTTTGTAGAAACCGGTCGTCACCGATCCCTCCAATCCTATGAATTGGCGTCCGGGACGGATTCCTGCAACCAAGCGCCGAGGGCTTCCTTATCCACCGTAAACTGCGCGCCCGTCGCGTAGATGGCGGTTTCGAAGTCCAGAAAACTCGGGTGACGCAAATTACAAACCAACCTCATTGATCTAACTTGGTCTTGTGGGTAAATTTTCAGCGACAGCCCTGCCCTCCCCGTATGCAACTCCGCGCATTCACTCTCACCGCTAGCCACGCGGTCGACTTGCTTGATAAATGCTGCCCACTGTTTCTCATCGATGATCGCTGAGCCTTTCCCACGAAACGAACGCGTGACCAAGGACAAAGAGATTTCGCATTGCGTCGAGTCCGCAGCACACCTCGCTCGCCTTAAAGTGAGCATTTGGTGGGGCGAAGTCTGTAATCGTAATTTTTTCATTTTGCGTTTTGGTCTACCGAGCGGGAACCCCTTGATTCGCTATCAGGCTGTCCTGTCAGTCGGTCCGAGTCTTCGTGTTCCCGCTTATTCTCAACTTGAAATCACGGTTCCGTGCGGAAAGTTCGATCCCTCGCCGATTACTGCCCATGCGTTATAAAAGCCCACCGCAAACGATTCTCAGTTTTCTCCGGCCTCTTTAGTTTTCCGTTCCAGCGTCAAATGCGTAAGTAACACCCCTGTCAAAACGACCGCCAGGCCGAGAACGTCCAACGTGCGCAATTCATCGCCAAATGCGATCCATGCCATCAACATGGTGACGGGAGGCCCCAGATAAAACAGACTGGCTACTCTTGTCGCATCCATGCGTCTTATCAGCAACCACATGAGCGCATAGGCACCGAGGGAGACCGCCAAGGTCAGCCAGATCATCGTGTAGATGAATTCCGGCGCCCATCGAACCGCGAAGCTTTCCGCGACAAACGCGGGGAGTGCAAGCACCACCGTGGTCGCCAGGCACTGATAGAAAAGCGCAACATCGAGCCCGATCGGCACTGCGTTACCTTGGATCTCCATACGTCTCTGGACCAGGCTGGCCACCGTGATGGCGGCTACCGACCCCAACGGAATCAGATAGCCAAAGACCGATTCGGCGTCTGAAAAATCAACCCGGCCAAGCACGGCGATCGCCACGCCAACGAAGCCGACCACCAAACCGAACCACCGGTGCAGAGCTGTCGGCTCGCCGGTTACCAGGCCTGAGAAGGCCCCGGTGGCCAGCGGCTGCAAGGCCACCACAAGCGCCACGATGCCCGCGGGAATGTTGTTATCCAACGCAAACAACACGCAGCCGAGCCAGACCGCATGCGCAAGCACGCCGACCAGCATGTTCGGAGCGGCTACTGCCCACCCGACCCAGCGCATACGCCCTGAAAAGAGTAAATAGATAAAAAGGATCAACGTCAGCGGCAAGTAGCGCCAGAACAATAAAGTGAACGGACCGGCATAAGGCAGTCCATATTCCGCCCCGATAAAACCGGAGTTCCACAGCAAGACAAAGGCTAGCGCAATAAAGAGGGTTGATCGGTCCATGGAAAGATAATCGACTAAAGAGGACGAGTAGCGTGAAGTGTCCATGAGGTGACGGACGCTCGCATACAAGGATAATGCGCCGACGAGGCGTTCGGTGCAAAACCGCGACTGAGTAGGCCTGGCTGTTCCGGAAAACAACGGACCGGGGAATTAGGATCCTCTCAGGTATTGGCCGCTGGACGACGCGATACGCGAACGCCACCAGCTAGTGCAGTGCGCGTCCTTCACCAGTCCCTTAGCCTTGGATGATGGGCTGTACGATAGCGCGGCGGCAAGCTGCACAGGATCGGACCCCGCGCCCTTTTCTTATACCGACGTGATCGCAACCAAACAAGCGACCCGAAATCAGCCCCGGCTTCGGACGCGACCGTTGACTGCCGCATCTATTGATGGCCGCTCCGATCACCCTGCTTGGTCATGGTATCCATCATGCGTTCGAGACCCACGTATTCTTCTGGATCGACGACGCCGTCGTGGTTCACATCCACCTTATCGAAGCTCGCAACGAGCGGCTCCCAAGCGCTCGCTTCCTTGGCATCGATCTTCAAGTCCGCGTTCTGGTCCAGGTCCTCGAATGCCGGCAATTCTTTGGCGGCAGCCACAGTGATCCACAGTGACAGAAACACACCGCCAGCCGCGATCATGCATGAGCGTATTATCGTCATTGCATCCTCCGGACTTTGCAGGAACGCATCTCGTTCCTACCTAAACCCTAGGTCCGCTGGGACGGCGTGCAACTGCTGCTTGGCCACACAATCGTGACGTATGTATTTCCGAGGCTAAAGCACTCTCGCGCGATCCGAAATTAACATGTAGCTCGCTGACTATCCCGGTCATCCCGGCGGTCTTTCGGATCGGGGGCCGGTTTTCGAGCAACATAGCGCGCTGACAACCCAATGCAGACATCGCGTTCCCCTGCGGCGCCTGCTCACACGCCGGCTCTGGCGCCAGTTATATTCGGGGTTCCTGACATCGCAGTTACTATACGATTGATGAATTAGACCGACTCTTTCTTGGCCGGGATGACGACTACGGCAAGAGATCACCAGTCACGAGGATCGCCGCGAGCTCTCTGGTTTCTCATTGTGCGAGCCTTCGCAAAGCATCGATGCGCTCGGCCAACGGGGGATGCGTCATAAACAGGCGTCCGAGGGTGTTCTTCAGGTCGCCGGCGATGCCGAAGGCTGCCATCTGGTCCGGCAATGGCGCCGGATGCGCCTGTTGCAGTCGCTGCAGGGCGTTGATCATCTTGTGACGTCCCGCCAGCTCCGCACCCCCGCGGTCGGCACGGAATTCACGCCGGCGCGAGAACCAAAACACAATCATGGACGCGAGGATACCGAGCACCAACTCCGCGACAATTGCAGTAATCCAGAACGCCGGACCGTGCCCGCGTTCCGTCTTGAATACAACCCGATCGACCACGTGACCAATCACGCGCGACAGGAAAATCACGAAGGTGTTCACCACGCCCTGGATCAGCGCCAGTGTCACCATGTCGCCGTTGGCAATGTGGCTGATCTCGTGTCCCAGCACCGCTTCAACTTCGTCTCGGCCCATATGTTGCAACAAACCCGTGGACACAGCCACCATCGAAGAGTTTTTGGTCATGCCGGTCGCGAAGGCATTCGGCTGCGGCGACTCGAATATCGCGACTTCCGGCATTCCGATCCCGGCCTGCCGAGCCTGACGGGTCACGGTTGATACCAGCCAGCGCTCGGACTCGCTGCGAGGCTCGGAAATGACCTGGGCGCGCGTGAGCCGTTTCGCCGTCCATTTGGAAATGGCCAACGAAATCAACGATCCACCGAACCCGAAGACGGCAGCGAAAATCAATAGCGAATTCAGGTCAAGGTCGACCCCGTTGGCTTGCAGGAAACCCGTGAAGCCTAGCAGGCTGGCCGTAATGCTGAGCACGATGATGATGGCTAGGTTCGTAGCCAGGAACAGCGCAATACGCTTCATGCCTTCTATCTCCGGAGTTGAGGACCAGCTTAGCTTCGAGGTTGGGGCACGCGGCTCCCCGTTCAATCACTTGACCGTTCCTGAGAAAAAAAAGTTCACTCGAACCGGGTGCGGGGACGAAACAGAAAAGTGCTTGTGCGAAATACCGGCGCCTACGAAGCGATCCGCCGCCTCTTTGTCCGCCCTTTCGTTCAAGTTTAAATTTACTGCGTTGTCGAGTCGGCGAAAGGGGCTACGCTAGCGCGAAAGGCGGCGCTGCGCATATCGCCGTAGCCCATTACGAGTCTGGCGGAACCACCACAAACGCCTCATCCAACCTGCGTTGGGATTGGCTATCCCAGCACACCGACCGTCCCGCTCGGGGCGGTCAGAACCGAGGAACCTCATCCATGAAAGCCGCGACCATCCACGACTATGCCGCTCCAATCGAACTGAGCGAAATCGACACGCCCGAGTTGAGGGACGATTCCGTTCTGATCGCAGTGCATGCCGCGAGCGTGAACCCGATCGACAACATCCTTCGGTCCGGAGCCATGAAGGCCATGATGCCGCTGACCTTTCCGCATGTCATGGGTTACGACGTGTCGGGCGAAGTCATCGAGGTCGGCAGAGCCGTGACCGCGTTCAAGGTCGGCGATGCCGTGTTCGCGCGCCCGAACCAGGACGATGCCGGCGCGATCGCCGAAACCGCCCGCGTGAAGGAGCGCGAGCTCGCGCGCAAGCCCGCCAACGTCAGCCATGCCGAGGCCGCGTCCGTACCGCTGGCAGGCCTGACCGCTTGGCAGGCCCTGCTCACCAAGGGCCGACTGAAAAAGGACGACATGGTTCTGATCCACGCCGGATCCGGTGGCGTCGGTACGCTTGCGATCCAGATTGCGAAGCACATCGGCGCCCATGTCGCGACGACCTGCAGCGCCCGGAATGCCGATCTGGTCAGACGGCTCGGCGCGGACGTGGTGATCGACTACAAGACGCAGTCTTTCGAAAACGACCTCTCCGACTACGACCTAGTCTTCGACATGCTGGGAGGCGAAACGCTGACTCGATCCTTCAAGGTATTGAAGAAAGGTGGGACCCTGGTTTCGATCAAGGGCCAGGACACCGACGACCTTGCTGCCCATTACGGCGTCCGGTTCGAGTGGTTTTTGATGGAGCCTGACGGCGCCATACTGGCGGAACTCGCCAGCCTGGTCGAGCGCGGTATTGTGACGCCGATTATCGACCGCGTTTTTCCCATGGACGAGGCAGCCGCGGCCTACGAGGCATTGGCCGACGGTCATGCGGTCGGGAAAATCGTGGTCACCGTCCCATAGGCGCGCCAGGTGGTTGCAACGGTGCTTTGCCTAAGCACTGATGTACGTGACCAACTTAAAATGATTCTCAGACGTCACCGGCGCCTTTTCGTTGCGACGATCGTATTGCCGGACCTGACGCCGGGTTCCGCGCGGGCGGACGTTAGCGGAAATTGGGATCTGAACCCTGATTCGGAGGATTTTCTGGTACGAAATCGGCGTCCGTCAGGTGTGCGTCGAGATCGAGGTTCTCGTAGCCATAGCTCTCGATGAGTTGGCCGTCCTGGTCGTACGTTCGGATCCGGATCAGAATCCTGCTCTCGACATCCTGGTTGATGACAAATCGGTGGGCGTCATACGCCTTGGCGTTCACCTGCGGGAAAGTAATCTCGTAAATTTTCGTCGTTTTGCCGAACACCGTTTCTTCGCCACGAGCGGAGAACGTGAGCTCGTCTGCTGCGACTGCCCTGCGGATATTGGCCGCGACAATGTTCACCATCTGGCCGATGCCTATATCAGTCACCGGGCGGAGATTGTTCTTCATCAGTTCCGGGGCGGTGGGCTTGAGATCCCGGGCGAAGAAACGAAGGATCCCACCGCGATGAGCCCTCACCCGGTCGCCGTTCCAGCCCGGCACGTAGAGCAGTTCGCTCCCCTCGTGCGGGCTCTTTATCCACTTCATGTACAGACTGAACGGCTTTTTGAACTTTACGAATATGGTTTCTTCAGGACGGAGCTCTCCGGCGACGCGTTGCTGCTTATGCAGAATTGCGGTGTAGCTCGCGACCTTTTCGTATGCGTCCTCGGCCTGCGAGATCCACTGTATAGGATCGCGTGCTTCGATTTCGCCGCCGGCCGCAGCGACCGCCGTGAGAATGAACAGCCCTGCGTACAATCCTCTGCGCATACGTCAATATATAGACGCATAAAAGCGTACTAATTTACCGACGCCCTCAGACGCCGGGTACGGGCTTCTCCTGCCTCTTTCGTGCGCTCACGCTGCTTCTCCGGTTCTCCCTTACACACTGACGGCCCCGCTTCATCTGCCCAAGCTTCACTTCGTGTTGGCGTTCAATCTGTTCGCGGAATCCATCATCACCCACCGGCTGGCAGTAACACCCGGTCTTGCGGATCAGATGAAGATCCTGTTCGTTGAAATGTTCCATGACTAGCGCACGATAGGCGTAACAGCGCTCTTCTCTCGTAGTGCCGAGGCCAAGATATTCCGCGAAAATTGGTAAAAAGCGGAAAAAGCCGGGTCTGACCCTCTTTTCCTGGGGGTCTGACCGTATTTTGCCTTGGTCCCGTGATTTCGGGTTCCGCGCGGGCCGAACGTTAACGAAAATTGGGATCCGACCCCGAAAAAAATTACCCCGAAAAAAATTGGAAAAAAATTGGGGTCTGACCCTATTTTCTCCTTATTTTCCCGGGGGAAAAATGAAACTCGCCAGCGCTGTCCGCATAAAATCCCGAAACGCGCGTACTCGCGCCGGCGCATCGCGCCCACTCAGACTGATCGCATAGAGGGCGCCCGCGGAGACGCTCCACTCCGGGAGCACGGGCACCACCGTGCCCGCAGCCACCGAAGCCGCCGCCACCAGATCCGGCACCGGTCCGATACCACCGCCGGCTGCCGTGAGACGCAGCACACTGGCGTAATCGCTGGTGCGGATGACGGGGCGGGCGAGTACTTCGTGCGTGTGTCCCCGGTGGCCGGTCAGCCGCAGCTGTGCCGCGCCTGCGAATTCCCGCGATACCACCAGGTCATGCGCGGCAAGCGCCGCGGGCGTGTCGGGACTGCCATGCGCCGCGAGATAGGCCGGTGCGGCATACAGACTGATCCGCAACCGGGTCAGCACCGAGGCCCGGTAGGCCATGTTCGGCAGGTCGCCCACGCTGGCCCTGAGCGCGAGATCGACCCGGTTGGCGGCGAGATCCAGAGGGGCGTCGGTGAGCAGGAGCTCGACCGTGATCTGCGGGTGCTGTGCGCGAAACCGCACCACCAGGTCCGGCAGAACATCCATTCCCAGATCGACCGGTGCCGTTACCCGCAGGTGGCCGCGCGGAACCTCCTGCGACTGCCGCGCGCCCTCGACCGCATCATCCAGCCAGGTCAGCGCCTCTCTGGCCTTGGCGAAGAATGCCATTCCTTCTTCGGTCGGTGTGACCGCGCGCGGCGTACGCGCCAGCAGCCTTACTCCGAGTCGCCGCTCCAATCGGGAAACCCGCCGGCTGATGCTCCCCTTGGTCTCATCGAGCTGCCGGGCCGCCGCTGAGACGGTGCCGAACTCTGCGACCGCGCAGAAGGCTCGCACGTCTTCTAGGGCACCGCCGATCGTTTCCGATTCGTCAACCATGAGTTCCAATTCAGCCATCTTACGGAAAAAAAGAAACTACCTCATCCTGCACTTGTGTTCCAACAGACAGAATGTGACAACAAACCACGGATATTAAGGAGCTATGAGATGAACACCACGATCATGAACCGTTCTGCGACCACAACGATCTCTCTCGATAAAATCAGCACGTTGGCCTTTCCGCTGGTACGCGTGACCACCGGCTTACTGCTGATGCCCCATGGCGCACAGAAGCTGTTTGGCTGGTTCGGCGGCCATGGCTTGGCGGGCACCGGCGCCTTCTTCGGTGACACGCTTGGCATGCAGCCCGGCATACTGTTCGCGCTTCTGGCGGGGCTGGTGGAGTTTTTTGGCGGCCTGGCGCTGGTGCTCGGGCTGCTGACGCGCCCCGCGGCCGCTGCGGTGGCCGTCCTGTTGGCTGTCGCCCTGAGCGTGCATGTGCCGAACGGCTTTTTCTGGAGCAACGGAGGGGTCGAGTATCCGCTGATGTGGTTGCTGCTCACCGTGGCGATCCTGCTGCGCGGCGGCGGCGAGTATTCGCTCGATCGGCGCCTGGGCTTGCGCGTGTGATACCTGCTTTCCACTACCTGCAGGAGGACTCCTATTATGACGACGCAACCGTTACCCACGCTGTTCGTTCCCCATGGCGCTGGTCCCTGCTTCTTCATGGACTGGGAGCCCGCCGACACTTGGCTGCGCATGGGAAATTGGCTGCGCGCCGTGCCCGAAAGGCTCGGGGCACAGCCCAAGGCGCTTGTGGTGGTCTCCGGACACTGGGAGGCGCCGGCCTTTACGGTAAACGCCCAGGCCGCACCACCGTTGTTGTACGACTACAGCGGCTTCCCGACGCACACCTACGAACTGGAGTACCCGGCGCCGGGGGCGCCCGAGTTGGCGGTGCGGGTACAGCAACTCCTCGACGGCGCTGGCTTTGCCGCCGAGGCCGACCACGCCCGCGGCTTGGATCATGGAATCTTCATTCCTCTGAAGATGATCTACCCGCAGGCGGACATACCGATCGTGCAACTCTCGCTCAGAGCCGGTCTGGACCCGGCAGAGCACCTGGCGGCCGGTCGGGCGCTCGCGCCGCTGCGCCACGAGGGCGTACTCATCATCGGAAGCGGCATGAGCTACCACAACATGCGCCGCTTCCGCTTCGACGACTCGGCCCTCGACCCGGACTCGGTGCGCTTTGATCAATGGTTGACAGAAACGGTTTCACTACCGGCGTCCACCCGGGCGCAGCGCTTGAAAGATTGGGCAACCGCACCCGGCGGTCGCGCCGCACACCCGCGCGAGGAACACCTGCTTCCTCTGCATGTGGTCGCCGGCGCCGCCGGTGAGGATGCCGGCCGGCGAGTCTTCCACGACCGGGTGCTCGGCAGCCTGCAATCGGCGTTCATGTTCGGCGCCTAAAAAACCGGGGTCAGATCCCAATTTATCCTAATATACCGGCGTAGACCGCGCATCAAGCGCCGGCCACGGCCTCCGCCGCATTGCTTATGGAGGGTCGCCCCGGCTTCCCCGGTCGCACCCGCCGGTGCGTCGTCCTCTCGATTTCATCCTTGAACTCGCTCCGACCCAGCACCAGGCCCTGATTCAGTGCGGTACGGATCGCGTGTACTTCTTCGGGCGCCAGGTGCGCGCCGAACAACTCGCGATACGCCCGTTGCCGCGCGGCCGTAACGGTGTCGAGTGACTGATAGACGTCGTGGGGAGACGGGCGAAACGCACTCGGCTCACCGTGCGCATTGGCGCGGTAGCTGGACCACAGGTAGTCGCCTGCATTTCTCACCATGCACGCGCGTACGGGGTTGAGCTCGATGTAGCGCATACACTTCAGCAGGTATGCGTCGGAATCGACCAAGCTAGCCTTGAAGCGGCCTTCCCACAGCGTACCGCTGCGTCCGTACAGGCTATTGATGCAGCGCACGTACTTCCGACCCAGATGTTGCATCATGTGCGAGATGCCGTGCGCGCCGGCAGGCGTAGCTAATAGGTGCACATGGTTGGTCATCAACACATAAGCGTGGATGCGGCAATCGTTACGGTCCGCCGCCTCTTTCAATAGATCCAGGTAAAGCCGATAGTCGTCTTCTGCGAAGAAGCAGAACCCGCGATTGTGGCCCCGTTGAATGACATGCTGCGGCACGCCGGGAAGCGCGAAACGTGGTTTGCGTGGCACAGTTCACCTCCTTGTGAACAAGTGTCATTGGGTGCTGAATAGGGATGCGGCCTCCTGTGGACCGAATCTTAGTGGAAATTGGGACCTGACCCCTATTTCCGCTCGCGCTCGGGAGGCTTGCGCCCTGTAATCATCGCCCAGACAAGGTTCTCGCGATGCGCACGCATGGCGAGGAATACACCCAGGATGTGGATGATGACGAACACGAGCGTGACGTTCGCCGCCACTTCGTGGATCTCTTCCCAGAATTCCTCTCCAGCTTCGCCACCTGCTCCTTCGCGCTTCGCGCCCTCGTCCGCTTGAGCAGTATTGACGACTTGCACCGCGCTGCCGCCTGTCGATCCGACTGCACTCGCGAGCGGTCCCTGTCCCTCCTCGATCGCGAGAACTTCGAGGCCGCTCCAGACAGTCACCGCGAGCGCGATGAGCAGCATGATCACCATAGCTCCACCGGCCGGTGTATGCCCGACGTACCGGCGCCCGCCGCCCGGCACGAACAGATCGGCCAGGTTCCGGAATATCCGTGCGGGTGAGTATATGAAGTCGCTGAAGCGCGCGTGGCGTGGACCGAAGAACCCCCAGAGCACACGGATCACTACGATTCCGCCGACGACGTACCCCGCCCACGTATGCGTGGTGAGCAGATCCTCTTCGGTGAAGTATGCGGTAAAGAATCCAACCACCAGGGTCCAGTGCATCACTCGAACCAGTGGATCCCACACCAGTTCAGTACGGGGCGTTTGATTTTGCATCGATTCTTCTCCACCGATCTGCCATTTTCCGGACTGCGGACAAGCCCGGGACAACCTACTTGTCATCATAGTAGAGATTGGAATAATTGATCCATCCCGACGTGGGGCGCCGGTTTTGCAGTCCATCCATAGAAAGCGACTGAGGAATTAAAACTCCGCCAGATCCCCTTATATACGGGCGGACGACCCCGTTTCATCTGCCCAAGCTTCACGCCGTTTTGGCGTTCAATCTGTTCGCGGAGTCCACCATCACTCACCGACTGACAGTGATGTGCGGGCTTACGGACCAGATGAAGATTCTGTTCGTTGAGATTTTCATGACCAGCTCGCGATAGCGTAACAGCGCGCCTCCAGCGTGTCGCCAAGCCGTAGGGATTCCCCGTGGAGTTTCAGCCATCCTCCATCTCCCCATCCGTGCATACCGTAACTTGACCGCCGATATTCCTCCGGCCGTTCGACCATGCGCGCACGCACCGGGTTGAGTTCGATGGGGCGCATGCAGGTGAGCAGGTCTCGCTCCGACTGTACCAAGTTCGAACGCTGCGGCGATTCGCTATGACTCCTACTTGCCTGACCCGGAAAAGTGCAGCAGTCTTTCACTGCGCCATTCGCGGACGATTCTCACCCGAAGGGTATCGTGTCGATACACGATGCGGAACGGTGGATGGGTAAGCTCGCGCAGGAAGGATTGCCCGAATTCGGGCACGGCCCTCGCCTCTGACCCGGTTTTCGTAGCCCGCTATCTTGTGCGCGGTAGAATCTACCGAAGCTTTTAATCCCTCCGTCCCATTTTACTTCCACAGCGTGCCCTATGTCCGCTCCAGTGTTTTAGCCGCACGCATCGATCCCGCTGTGGCTTCACCAAGTAAATGACGGGAATAGACAGCAGCGTCGCGCGGTCAGTCGGCCCTTTGTTCTGCGAGCGCCAACAACCCCTCCAGCTTGGCTACGTCCACCGGTTTGACCAGATGCGCGTCGAACCCGGCCTCCTTGGTGCGGCGTTTGTCTTCGGCTTGCCCCCATCCGGTCAGCGCGATCAATAGCGTAGTGCCGTTCGACGGCTGCGCGCGGATGCGCCAACAGGCGTCGTAGCCGTTGAGATTGGGCATGCCCAGATCGAGAAGAATGACGTCTGGACTGTAGGTTTCGGCTGCCGCGACACCGGCGAGTCCATCGTATGCGGTTTTGGTGTCATGGCCGCATACTTGCAGTAACTGCGCCATGGAATCGCATGCGTCCCGATTGTCGTCGACAATCAATATGCGCTTGCCCGACGAAGGGTTCGCGGCGGCGCGATGGCGGGTATCATGTTGCGCGGATTCGGTATCGGCCACGGGCAATCGCACGACAAACTCACTCCCCCTGCCAATGCCTCCGCTGGTGGCTTCCACCTCGCCGCCATGCAGCTCCACCAGCTTGCGTACCAGTGCAAGACCGATCCCCAGACCGCCCGACAAACGCTCCAGCGACGTATCGGCTTGCGTGAACAGCTGGAAGATGCCGGTCAACTGACCGGGATCGATACCGATTCCGTCATCTCGCACGCGCAGGACCGCCATGTCGGCTTCGCGTTCCACGCTCAGCCATACATGGCCTCCCTCGTTGGTGAACTTGGCCGCATTGTGGAGCAGGTTGCCGATGACCTGGCTCAAGCGGGCCGAGTCCGCGTCGACATAGATCGCGTCTTGCGCGAGGGTGACCACCGACTCCGTCCGGCGCTGTTCATAATATGGCCGTGTGGCGTCGAGTGCCTGACGCACCACCGACGCCAGTTCGATCCGATCGCGGCGCAGTTCGATCTTGCCGCTGCTGATCCGGCTGACGTCGAGCAGGTCATCGATCAGTCTGACCATCTGATCAACCTGCTTCTGCATTGCGACGCTTGCCCGCTTCACCGCCTCGCCGTCATCGGCGCAATGTTCCAACAATTGCGCATAGTTGGCGATCGGCGCCAAGGGGTTGCGCAGCTCATGGGCCAGGATCGCCAGAAACTCGTCCTTGCGACGGTCAGCGTCCTTCATGGCCTGCTCGGCGTGGTATCTGGTGGTCTGATCCACCCCGTGGACGACGATGCCGACCACCGCGCCGTCGGAATCGCGGAATGCCTGGTAAACGAAATCCACGAAACGCTCTTCGGCCGGTTGATCCGCATGCCGGGCGAGTTTCACCGCTACGCCTGTGCCGAAATAGGACTCGCCGCTGCGGTAAACCTGGTCGAGCAATTCAACGAAGCCTTGTCCTTTCGTTTCGGGCAGGGCATCGAGTACGGTCTTGCCGACAATGTCTCTTCGACCGACGAGTTCGTAATAACAATCGTTGGCCAGCGAGAAGACGTGCTCCGGGCCCTCCAATACGCACATGAAGGCCGGCGCCTGGGCGAACAAGTTGTGCAGCCGCTGTTGCTCGGCCCGTACTTCCCTCAGCAGACGCTCGCGCTCCAGCTCGGCATGCTGGCGAGCTGCCGCCTGGGAGATACGCTCCGCGACGTGGCCGAGGTGCTGCAGATTGGGAGCGTTCAGAGGCAACCGTGGACTGGTGCCGAGTACAGCCAGGCCCAGTCGAGCGCCCGCTTGCGAATCGACCAGCGGCGCAATATAGGCTTGCCGGCTGGCTTCCGGCCACGGGTTACCCGGCAACACGGTGCTCAATGTCAGCAAGCGCTGGTCCAGGTCCGATGTCTGGTCGCCGTTCGCGAGGTTCGTGAGGCAGGGATGCAACTCGCTGCCGAGCCGGGCAAGCCCTTCATCATCGAGGCCAAACGACGCCGCCAGTTCCATATCGCCCCTGGCAGTCATCTGGTAAATCAGCGCGTAGGGAATGTCGTGCGGGTACTGTGCCAACACCGCCGCAACCTTTTTGAACCACGGCGTCTCGTCGCTACCGGAATTCATCCGCTCGGCAAGTTCCTGGAGCAAACGCAGGCGCCGGTCGCCGATCACCCGCGCCGTGGTCTCCGTACAGACAACCAGGGTGCCGGCTACTGTGCCCCGGTCGTCGAAGACCGGGGAGTATCCGTAGGTCCAGTACACCTCTTCGAGGTGATTGTTGCGGAAAATCGGAACCAGATGATTCTCGTGCCAACTGGACTTGCCGTGCCGCATGACATCATTGATCTGAGGCCAGATGACTGGCCAGATCTCCTGCCAGCAATCGGCGCCGCGTTGCCCCATCGCTGCCGGGTGCTTTCCCTTTCCGAAGCTGGGCAAGTAGGCGTCGTTGTAGAACTGGATGAGCCCTTCGCTCCACCAAAGGAACATCGGATGGCGCGAATGCAGCAGCATCGCCACCGTGCTCTTGAGGCTCAACGGCCAGCCATCGGGCGGACCGAGGGGCGTCGTCGACCAATCCATAGCGCGTGCAGCGGCGCCGCTGATGCCTCCACCCTGGAGAAACCACAATGGATCGTTTCCGCTACGCGATGTGTCCATGCGCGCATTGTCTCCTGTTACCGGGACGCCCGGCCCGGAGCGTAAACGGCGAAGACGACCAAGATATCAGAAGCAAGGGAACGCGAAAACTGAAGAGCGACGCGCTTCCCTGGGGCAATTCGGCGGGCGGGGCGGTTTGCCTGCGTGCGAATAGGGTCTCTTGGCGACTCGCGACGGGGATGGAGGGATTAAAATTCGGGGGATGCCGCCGATTGATCTTGCGCGGCGTCCTTGTCGAGCTTTACGCAAATCTGCACCGATTCGTACTCCTGCAGCACCTTCAGAACGGCGATGAGAATTTCGGCAGTCGGGTTACCGGAATGAAACGGCGTCGCAGCGGCTTATTGGCTAATATTAGCGGCTACCGTCTCTGACCCGGTTTGGGTCTCCGCATTGGACTTCGCGAGTACGTTAGACGGCGTCGAGCCTCAACGTGAGAATACATTTGCGTTTATTGTGTTCCGACCCGGGTTTTAAGTCGGCCTGCGCCTGCTTGCCGCGCTGCGTCTCGAACCGCACTACTGGCTCGGGTTCGAGACGCTTGAACGGGGCAAGATACGCCTTGAGCTGGCTGATACCGCCGGTGTAACCACGCTCGGTGGTCTCGCGCAGCAACACCGTCGCCGGGGTCCAGCGCCGGGAAAACGGGGTCGGAGTAGTGTTAGCTCTAATATGAGCCATTAATCGTCTATGACGCGATTTTTCCGGTTTTCAGCTACTGAACACGTGCACCTTCCGGATTGGACTTCGCGAGTACGTTAGACGGCGTCGAGCCTCAACGTGGGAATATATTTGCGTTTACTGTGTTGCTACCCGGGCTTTCCTTTGGGCGTCGAACATTAGCGGAAATTGTGATCTGACCCCTGTTTCTGCGGCCCCGTTAATCCTGGGCGGCGCGCCGTAATTTGGCTTCGACCCGTACAGCGTTCATCAAGCTTTCGTCCGCGACTTCAGGATATAGCGGAAAGAACTGTTCCACCTCTAAGGCGTACTCGCACGCGGCACGCTCCAATCGGGATCGCACCCCTTTAGGTAGCCCATGGATCATCAACAGCCGGGGCGCGAGCCGATTGATGTATCGACCGCAAAGGTTTGTCTGCTGTTCATTGTCCCAGTCTTCCCGGATCAGACAGGGAGGGAAGCGATGGTCATCGGTCACCCCACGCTCGAACCAAGCCGCTTTTGGTTTCCGGCCTGCCCGCTCGTCGACCATTTGCTGCAAGCGATAGTTCACCGGCGGCACATAGGTGTTGGGATTGGCATCCGGATCGGGAACTTCGAGTTGCGCGGCCGGCATTGCCACCCACGAGGCGCGGGGAACCGATGCCATTTCCTCTCGCCGGATGCATGAGTGCAACAACGCCAACGGGCTGTCATCCGCGGGGTCCAGTAGCCAATACTCGAATCGATCGGCGGCGGGAAACGGCAAATTCGCCTCACTAAGCATTTCGTACAAGCCATCGATCGACGCACGAACGTCAGATGTATCAAGGAAAGGACGCAGACCGCGGCGTTTCAGCTGCCCATGCTCAATAGTGGCCACAATTGCGAAGTGGCGAGCTTGATCGATCAATCCTTCGCGTTTCTGCTGCCGCGCGTCTTCACTGACCGCGTATTGGATCGCCCAACGGATACCGTCCGGGCTCATCGCCCGCGCCCGTCCCGTCTCGGCAACCTGGACCACGCCGATATATGGATAGAGCAATCGCTTGGAGTACAAGTGGATCATATCAGGTGCCCGCCGGTGGTCCCGAGAAGGGGCCATGTAGCGCATGTATCGCCATGTCTAATCTCCTTGATCCGGGATTAAAAGGAGCATAGGAAACGGAAGGATTGAAAAGGAACCCGTAAGAATTTGGTCGAATATTGAGCGCGCCGCAAGCATGGAAGCACGCATCCACGCGTGTCGACGCAGGCATTCCCGTGGGCCTTTGACCGACCACCATCGCCCGAGCCATTCACGCCATAGCGGGACCACCGATATGCCTCTGGCCGCCCAACCATATTCGCCTGCATTGGATTGCGTTCGATGTAGCGCACGCAGGCGGGTGGGTATCGTTCCGATTGCACCACGCTCGATCGACGCCGGTGTTCCCGCCGCGTGCCCGTGCGCCGATTTTTCCTATTGCTGTACTGCGCGTAGCGGCTGCCAACTACTTTCGGTGTGTTCGAAAGCCCTGTTTCTGTTGTGCGAAAACGGGACGGATTTATTTCGGAAGCCGCAGAAACCGCCCTGCGCGACATGCGCTGAAAAAATAAATCCGGGACCTTCTATCCTGTTGGATGACGCGCTAACAAGCGTCATTCGGTTCCGCAGGGGTGCGGCCTTCCGTGAACCGAATATTAGTGGAAATTGGGATCTGACCCCTATCTCTGATTGGCATGGATCACGGGAGGTCATCATGGCAAGCGGTTTGTCGAAAGACGTGCCGGCCAGTGCGTGAAAAGGAGACGGAGCTATTTTCGTATGCCGACCCGCGCGATACTGCGCTGAAAATAACTCTGTCACCTGATTCTTTTGCCGACCCCTACTTCGTAACCCCTATTTCGTGTTTGCAATCACGGACGCATCGGCGGACCAATCAACAATCGCTAGCCCTCACAGCGTGTTGGGAGCAATGTCATTGGGCTTACCAGACGCATGACACGATAACCGATCAGAAGATATTTGTGGGTGGTTACACTTCGTTTTTTATCAGCCCGTTGACAGAAGACGAATTATGGACGACCTTTTTTAGACACGTGTCCGCGACCCGGGCGGAAGCGGCAGGCGACCGAAATGTCGCCGCGTGACCGCACGTGGGTCGGCAACGGCGGCCGAGCGCGGCGTCGACAGGGGAATCCACGGCGCATGCACGGCGGGTGCGCTGCAGTCCATGTCACTCGGCTGACAAGCCCCTCTTGCGCAGCGAAAGGAAGACGCATAATGCGACCGATCACGCTCTTTACATTCCTTGCCCTGGCCGGCGCGCTGTCTACTCCGGCCTGGTCTCAGTCGGACCAACTGAAGCAGGCGCAGGACCTTTTCAAGCCGATTCCGACCCAGCCGCCGGCGCTGCCTGACAACCCGGCTTCGCCGGCCAAGGTGTTGCTGGGCAAGATGCTCTACTTCGATCCTCGCCTGTCTGAAAGCCACGTCATCACCTGCAACTCCTGCCACATGGTCGGCATGGGCGGCGTCGATCTGCAGGAGACCTCACTGGGACATCGCTGGCAGCACGGCGGACGCAACGCGCCGACGGTCTACAACGCCGTATTCAACGTCGCCCAGTTCTGGGATGGCCGCGCCAAAGACCTCGAGCAGCAGGCGGGCGGGCCGCTGGTGAACCCGGTTGAGATGGACACCACCGCCGAACACGCAGTTGAACAGCTGAAGGGTGTTCCCGGCTACGCTCCGGCCTTCGCCAAAGCATTTCCCGGCAGCGCCGACGCGCTCACGTTCGAGAACATCCGCCGTGCCATCGCGGTATTCGAGGCCACCCTGATCACGCCCAACGCGCCGTTCGACCGCTATCTGCGCGGCGATGAAAAGGCGCTCGACGCCACCCAGACGCAGGGTCTGGCGCTGTTCATCGGCAAGGGCTGCGCGGCATGCCACAGCGGCATCAACGTCGGCGGCGGCATGTATGCCCCGTTCGGCGTGGTGGAACGCCCGGGCGCAGACATCCTGCCCCCCGGGGACAAGGGCCGCTTCGCCGTTACCAAGACGGTCAGCGACGAATACGTGTTCCGCGTGCCGCCGCTGCGCAACGTGGCGCTGACGCCACCGTACTTCCACTCGGGCAAGGTGTGGGACCTGCGCCAAGCAGTGGCGATCATGGGCAACAGCCAGCTTGGCGCGAAGCTCACCGAGACCGAGGTGGACCGCATCACCGCCTTCCTCGGCACACTCACCGGCGACCAGCCCCAGGTGACGTTGCCGATCCTGCCGCCGAGCGTGGCCAAGACCCCGCGACCCAAGCCGTGAACACCGGCGGAGAGCCGGAGGCCCACGCCATCTACACCAGTTGAGTTTTGATCAAGATCATTAGCAATTGCCGTTTGGCAAGTTGACTATTACCCCTGGCCGCGTCGCGGCCCGATCAAATAATCGGCACCCCAGTATGTCGAATGCGTACAGAATAAAGGACTGGTCGTCAGTCTCCCGCGAGCTTGCGCTGAGGCAATTCAGTAAAACCGCGATTAAGAAGGGAATGGCTTCTCAGAGCCCCGGAAAAATGGGGTCGGAGTTCGTTAATGGGTTTTCGGGTGGGTAATTTCCCGGTTCAATGAAACAGGCCTCCCGATCGTTACCACGCTGAACTAAGTGATAGGGAAAGCCCGGAAGACAGTTTCGTGCTCGTCTTGGCATTGCAGTTCCTCTGCGTTGCCCTTTCAGAATTTGAATTGCGTCTAGATAATATCAGCGCCACACACTGTACAGAATTTAATCCCTCCGCCCCCCTTTACACGCCTTCATCGCCTCCATGGGGACGACGGCGACTGCGTTCCGAGTCTATGTCGGCCTCATTGCAAAGGTCGTTGTTCCAATCGTAGAAAAATGAGGTCGGGAAAAATGGGGTCGGAGTGGATTAACGGCTAATATTAGCGATTAATCGTTTCTGAACCGGTTTTCTTCTATATTTATATTAGCGTTTATTGTGTTCCGACCCCGATTGAGTGATCCACTTTTTCATGATTCTTGAAAGTGGCCTAACTTTGAAGCCACCATATCTGAGAATGACCTCGTCTGCGTCGTAGAGATCTTTGATGATGCCGACACAAAGCTCGACAATGTCGCCTTGCTCGATACGCAAATAATGCCAATTATTCATTTCCTTTTCTTGGAAATGAAAACCTTTGGACAAAATATACTGTTCAACGTTACGACGCTCCGCTTTGTTGGCCTCAGACTCAAGAATCCAATCTAGACCAGCCGCACCGTCTTCAATCGAAAATTGCACCTCAACTGAATCCTGGTTTGGCCGTGGAACGATGAAAACTGAAAATGATGTTTCCACAGCTTGTTCAGCAATATCACTATAAACCTCGCCAACTCTATCCAAAGCTATTTCATAACTTCTAATTCCCCGAGGCTTTCTCCAGTACCGGTAAAAAGTATCAAACATACGGAACAATTAGGGTCAACAATTAGGGTCGGAACACAGTTTTGGCAATACAGGCGGGGATGGGATCAGTCATGTGCGTTTGCAATAACACGTGAAGCTTCGGTCTCGTATATTAGCGTTAATTGTGTTCCGACCCCGATTGTTGCCGTATCGCCGACGATTCTCCTCCGTGGACTCGACCTGGATCGAATCGAACCGTTTCTTGATGGTTGGACTACTCTCATCGGCCGCCAGGACTCCCTTCCGGGGACCAACAATGGCATTGGCAATCGATTCGAGCGCATCGAGATTCATGACTGCGGGCTCCTATGACGTGTGAATCCTAAAAATAGAAGCTCAGTAGCAAAAACGTCACTTTCAAACCAAGAAACGTTGACCCGTATATATTTTTGCCAACTTGGCTCCACCCCAGATAGCGATTATTCTTCTCAGATCCAGTTTTCGCGGTTTTTGGAGTCCAACAGCAGACGACTGTTTCGAATAGCTCCTTCCTCCAGGATACGTGGCCTGTTCCCGATTGTTCCTATGTTCGCGGAATCGGTCATCACCCACCGGCTGGCAGTAATGTGCAGCCTTGCGGATCAGATGAAGATCCTGTTCGTTGAGACGCTCAGGGAAAGGGGTCGGCGACAAATGCGGATCATTGATATTTTCAATTGTCACCGACCCCGTTAATTCCGAATCTTACCAACGTCCCTAATTTGTTTCTTTCTAAAGAGTAGAAGTGACATCAGTCCCAGAGTCGTGAGCGGTAACGTGTCTGGCGACGAGACTGAAGTTGGAGGTTCCGTTGATGGAGTCTCGTACGTATAGGTGACGCTCGCTTCGAAACTCGACCAATAATCGATATGAGCGTCACTATAGAATACACCGTGCTGGTTTTGAAAGACGTACAAGTCCAATGCCGCCAATAACAACCCTAGGTCGTTGCTATCATCGCCGATTTGCTCGACGTTCCCGTCTGATGGATAACCCATGTGGCTAGCGCTAAAGCCGGTGTATTCGCGCCTGCCTTGCCGAAAAAATACGAATACATCGTCGCTGGGATCGTCTAAGTCGTCTATAAATCCCAACACGTCGTCGCCGACAAAACTAAACAACAGCTGTTGAAAGTCCGCACCACCGCCGAAGTCAGAGCAAGGGATTACGCCCTCGCATTGAGCGGATGCGCTCGCTCCATAACTGACATTGCTCGTCGACGGCGGCACGGGATTCCCCGGGTCTATGAAGGACACACCGAGATCCGAAGCAAGGTCATCTAATAGGATCGTGTGTCCGCCCCCTGCTCTTGCGTCCGATTCACAATAGAAAAGCCCAAAGCAATCCGCTGTCAGCGACAACTGGGCCCGGAATTGAAGGAACATGTCGACGGATTGCAGGCTACCGAGCAAAGGATTGAACCGCTGAATTGACACCGTTGGCGAGCGTCCGAAGGAAGACTCGAGGTTCCCGGAAAACAAAATACCGCCTTCCACCACCGCGCGAGTTGCGTAGTTCCAAGAATCGGCATTTGTCTGCTGGACGAGGACAGCGTTTGCCGTGCTCGAGAAAGTAAACATTATAATCGGTGCAATAAGCACAAAGAATCGAGACATGAACGCCCTCCAGTCGGCAAGACTTTAATGGGAAGAAAACGATGGTCGCTTGCGATTGAACGCCCCAGGCGATAGTCGCTCGCACGCCGTTGGATATTGTTTTCCACAATGGTTTCCACACGCCGCGGAGGACCATCAACTCGAAATTAACTTTGCCCTGACAAAAAGAGGCATTAATTGCGCCAGTTCGTCAGGTTATTGATTTGTTGTAGGTTTTTATCGGTAGACATGGGGCGCGGCAGCGGGACTGTAAAATTACCAGACGCAATCCGGGGCATTTCAACTTGATCCCATGAAGTTAACCCATTGCCTTTTTAGCTACTCAGTTTTCAGGCCTCTGTATATTGAAAACTCACTGCCTTTATACCGGCCTTGAAATGACGTGACCTGAAGACCAGTGAGCTCCGTTAATTGCTTTGGCGCACTTTTGTACGAATAAAAGTACTTTTCGCTTTGCCAGCACCGGTCGCATGGGGACGGATTATGCGTATAAGTATCTACTGGTGTCCCCGCTGGAATACCTGAAACGCGTTGAGAGTCTCGAAAGTGACGTTAAAATTTAATGTTGTAACATCAGCGACGAGCAGGTTGGCTTCGCTCAACCCTTCAAAAATTGGCGCCGTAAGCGGCCTTCCCGATACGTCATTTTCCTCCCAGCGCTTATATCCACCGCCATACTTTTGGTTTGCTTTTTCCACGGCTTTTTGGATCAAGTGCACCGACTGCGGCGGCTGGGAGGCATAGGCTACGAAACTTTCGATCTTGTCCTGGGGCATGACATTCAAGCTCTTGGAATACGAAAACATATGTCGACGCGCCCTTTTCGAGGGATCTGCTTCGGAAGCGGCGGGCGGATTTCGACACAAAATAACTGGTTAATTCTACAGGTTCAATGGTTCGAGACGCCTATGCGTCCGGACCTATTTCCTTCCCCCCCCACAAACCAAAACGAAAAAGCCCGCAACAGCGGGCTTTCCGTCATTCCGAAGTTGAGCGAAAAACTCACGCCTTCTTATAAATCTCCACCCCACCCTTCCGAAACTCCTCCGCCTTCTCCTTCATCCCCTTCTCCAGGGCCACTTCCACCTCCATGCCCTGCTTCGCGGCGTAATCTCTCACGTCCTGCGTGATCTTCATCGAACAAAAATTCGGCCCACACATCGAGCAAAAATGCGCCACCTTATGCGCATCCTTCGGCAGGGTTTCGTCGTGGAATTCCTTGGCCTTTTCGGGATCGAGGCCGAGGTTGAACTGATCCGCCCAGCGGAATTCGAACCGCGCTTTGGATAAGGCGTTGTCGCGCAGTTGGGCGCCGGGGTGGCCTTTGGCGAGATCGGCAGCATGGGCGGCGATTTTGTAGGTGATGATGCCGTCGCGCACGTCCTGCTTGTTGGGCAGGCCCAGATGTTCTTTGGGCGTGACGTAGCAGAGCATGGCGGTGCCGTACCAACCGATGGTGGCGGCGCCGATGCCGGAGGTGATGTGGTCGTAGCCGGGTGCGATGTCGGTAACCAGCGGGCCGAGGGTATAGAACGGCGCTTCGTAGCAATCCGCCAATTCTTTCTCGACGTTTTCCTTGACCATGTGCAACGGCACGTGGCCGGGGCCTTCGATCATGACCTGGCAGTCGTGTTCCCAGGCGATCTTGGTGAGTTCGCCCAGCGTTACCAGCTCGGCGAACTGCGCGCCGTCGTTGGCATCGGCCAGCGATCCCGGGCGCAGGCCGTCGCCGAGACTGAAGGAGACATCGTAGGCCTTCATGATTTCGCAGATGTCTTCGAAGTGGGTGTAGAGGAAGCTTTCCTCATGATGGGCCAGGCACCACTTCGCCATGATGGAACCGCCGCGGGAGACGATGCCGGTGACCCGGTCGGCGGTCATGGGCACGTAGGCCAGGCGCACGCCGGCGTGGATGGTGAAGTAGTCCACGCCCTGCTCGGCCTGTTCGATCAGGGTGTCGCGGAACATCTCCCAGGTGAGGTCTTCGGCTTTGCCGTCGACTTTTTCCAGCGCCTGATAAATGGGCACGGTGCCGATGGGCATGGGCGCGTTGCGCAGAATCCATTCGCGGGTTTCGTGGATGTTCTTGCCGGTGGACAGATCCATCAGGGTGTCGCCGCCCCAGCGGGCCGACCACACCATCTTCTCCACTTCTTCTTCGATGGAAGAGGTCACCGCCGAGTTGCCGATGTTGGTGTTGATCTTCACCAGGAAGTTGCGGCCGATGATCATCGGCTCCAGTTCCGGGTGATTGATGTTGGCGGGGATGATGGCGCGGCCGCGGGCCACTTCGTCGCGGACGAATTCGGCGGTGATTTCGTTCGGGATGCTGGCGCCGAAGGACTCGCCCTTGTGTTGGCGCAGCAGCTTGGCGTAGCGCGGATCGTTGCGCAGCTCCTGCAGGCGCAGGTTCTCGCGGATGGCGATGAACTCCATCTCCGGCGTGATGATGCCCTGTTTGGCGTAGTGCATCTGGGTGACGTTGGCACCGGCTTTGGCCCGGCGCGGTTTGCGGATGTGCTCGAAGCGCAGATGGGCGAGCTTGGGGTCGTCCTGACGCTGGCGGCCGTAGTCGGAGGTGGGGCCGTCCAGTTGTTCGGTGTCGTTGCGCTCGGCAATCCAGGCTTCGCGCAGCGGTGCGAGGCCGGCGAGCAGGTCGATCTTGACGCTGGGATCGGTGTAGGGCCCGGAGGTGTCGTAGACCGTGATCGGCGGATTGAACTCTTCGCCCATCTCCGCGGGGGTGGGCGATTGCTCGATCTCGCGCATGGGCACGCGCAGGTCGGGGCGGCTGCCTTCGATAAAGATCTTTTTCGATTGCGGAAACGGCCGGGTGACTTCCTCGGACAGTTGGGCCGTTTTGCGGACGAAATCCTCGGGGATGGCGCTCATGATCGGGTCCTCCCGCCGTTCCTGGCGGATGCGTGAATTCGGGAACAGCGGGGGCGTGGTAACCCTGGGCGGGCGCACTTCGAAGATCGGAGTAACCCAGCTTTCCCTACGCCGGTTGGAAGCTGCGGGCTCCGCCGGATCAGGTTCCAAGGGTGTGCTCTCAGCCCGCCTTCACCGGCTCTGCGGTGGGTGGGCACCCCCAGCTGTTGCGTTTGGAAAAGCTATATGAACGACGACGGGTTTGCAAGGTGGGCGGCGGAAAGGGCGGGATTTTCGCGGGGTTAGGGTTGGGTGGAGTGGCTAGGGTTTTGTCGCGTTCGACCTGCGGCCTAAACCCGAGCTACGGGGGGCGCGGGGATTGAGTGCGGGGTGCGTTTTGGTGTTGTGTCGGGTTCGGCCTTTGGCCTTAACCCGACCCACATCGACCTACCCGACCTACGGGTGGGGTGATGGTTGGGTTGGCGGGGGCGTTCCGGTTTGCTGTCGGGTTCGGCCTGCGGCCTTAACCCGACCTACACCCGACCTACACCGACCTGCACCCGCGGCATGGGGCCGAGGCGGTGGGGATGCTTACCAGCGGGCAGGCAGCTTCTCGTGGATGGTGATGGTGCGATTGCGGACGGCGATATAGCCCCCGTCGGCGAGATCCTTGAGGATGCGGCTGACCATCTCCCGGGATGCGCCGACGATGTTGGCGATGTCCTGGTGGGTCAGTTTCTGCTCGATGGCGAGTGTGCCGCTGCCTTCGACGGGCCGCGCCAGGTGCAACAGGGTCTGCGCGACGCGCCCGTAAACGTCCAGCAGCGCCAGGCCCTTCACGTTTTCCGTCAACACCCGGATACGACGCGCCAGGGCACAGATCAATCTGTACGCCACTTCCGGCTGCTCGGCGAGACACCGGCGAAACGCCTTTTGAGAAATGACCAGACAGCGGGTCGGCTGTAGCGTGACCACCGAAGCCGAGCGCGGCGCATCGTCCAGCAGCGCCAACTCGCCGAAGAACTCGCCTTCCCCCATGATGTCGAGGGTGACCTCTTTGCCCTGCTCGTCGCCGGTGAATATCTTCACCCGGCCGCTGACGATCACGAACAAGGCGTCGGACTGATCGCCTTCCGTTACGAGAACCGCGTGCTTTGGGTAGGTGCGGGTGACGGCGTGCGTCGCAAGCGCGCGGACATGATCTTCCCCCAGCTCCGAAAACAGCTGCACGCGTTCGAGCATGGGCTCCTCCCTGCCGGGCCTGAAAAATCGAGGGGCGGTCGCTTCAGTGCTTAATGAAGTGTGCACCACCCCCCCGAGATTGCAAGCCGCGGGCGGGCCATACCCTCAGCAGCCATCATCTTCCGTCACCGGCATCTCTGTGTCCGGGTCGGTAATCGGCTCGCCGCGCTCGTCGGTCTTGACCACGTTGACGAACATCATCGAGTCGACGCGGTCGAACTGGCGGTTCAGGCTTGCCTCGACATGCTTTTCGGTCAATCCGTCATAAATGAAAATCCGACCCTTGTGCTCCTGAGCCACCTGACTGGGCGTCGGATGGAACAGGCGGCCCAGCTGCGACTCGGTCAGGCTCGGCGCGCCCATCGCCACCGATGTACCTGCCAGCGCCGGCAGCAAGATGAAGATCCGTAGTTTGGTATTCATGGCGACTCCTCCTCGAGTTGAAGGTGAAACCTGTTATCACTTGTGCTCGACCGGCTGACTGCCCGATTCGATGACGCGTACCGAACCGCGACTGCGCACGGCGTTCGCCAGCAGCTTGAAGAGACGCCGCACGTGCGTCCGGGTGAAAGTAAACAGCCGCACCGCAGACATCGCGATCGCTTCGCTGCGCAGCTGATGTGCTCGGCTTATGTGCCGCTCAATCTGCTCCGGCGTCACCCTGGGTCCGTTCGTTCGAGTGTGTTGATTGTTCATGTCTCACTCCGTGGGTGTGTGTAACCCCTGTGAACGCAATCGTTTGTCACCGGCTCTGATCGATCGACCAGAGCCGGCACAGTTCTGACCGCCGACTCACGGTCCATAGCCTTCCCCACCGTGATCGACTTGCTCTCCATGCTTGAACAAGTCGACATTGGTGTAGCCATCGTCCAGACCGTCCGACGGTTGGTCTGGCCATTGGTATTCCGGGCGACCGGACCCGGACGGCGCCTGCGATTGGCCGCCGATCACCGCGACATCCGCCCCGGTTTTCACCGTGCTGAATACAGGCTGACCTTGAGCCGTGCGGTTGGAGTAGCCATCGGCGTTAGCGGCGAAAGCAGCCATGGCGAGCAACAGTCCGGTTGTCAATTTCGTGTTCATGATCGAACCCTCCTTGTGTGCACCAGAATGCGGCCTGTGCATCCTGTAGGTTCGAACGCTACGCTCGAGCGTCGCCGCTCGCCGTGGGATATTGGCAGGGCTTTTGTGCGATATTCACAGACAACCCTGTAACCGCCGCGGCCGCGGCATATACTTCGAATCGGACCGGTTTCCCGATCGCAGCCGCTACAGGCGGGGCCATGCAAGCACGCACCTGGGTTCGAGGCGGATGGCTGGGCGCGGGGGTGGCTGCGTTGGGGGTGCTGGTCGGCCTGTCACCGGCGGGATGGTGGCTGGAGGAAAACTTCGGCCTGGACTGGCTGTTTGCACTGCGAGGGCCGCAGGCGCCGCCGGCCGCTGTCGTGGTGGTCAGCATCGACCGCGAGTCCTCGCGCCGCTTCGGCCTGCCCAACGAACCTCGTGAGTGGCCGCGGCATTTGCACGCCCGTCTGCTGCAACGGTTGTCAGCCGCCGGCGCCCGCATGGTCGCGTTCGACATGCATTTCGCTGCAGCGCGAAACGCTGACGACGATCGGGCATTCGGGCGCGCCCTCGGCGCAGCCCACAACGTGCTGCTGTTCGAATACCTGCGTAGGGACACGGTTTCTCTCGGCGGCGCCAACAGCCAGCCGGCGATACAGGTGGAGCAGCTGGTACCGCCGACGCCTGCGCTCGCCGACAATGCCGCGGCAATGGCGGTATTCCCATTGCCGAAAGTTCCGGCCAAGGTCCGCCAGAACTGGGTGTTCAAACCCGAGATCGGCGACACCGCCACGATTCCGGCCGCAGCACTGCAGTTGTATCTGCGCGCTGACTACCCGCGGCTGAAACGGTTGATCGCCGCGAGCGGCGCGAACGCTTCAGCGCTGCCCGACGGCCTCGGCCCGCCCGGCGCGGCACAGTCGTTCGGCAATGCCATGCGCGTGACGCGGCGGCTGTTCCTGCAACACCCCCGGCTTGCCGATCGCGTGCGCCAAACCATCGAAACCGAACGGGGCCTTTCGACTGCCGTGCGTGCCCGCTTGCGCACCCTGGTCCGCCTCTACGCCGGGCCGCACTCCCGTTACGTCAACTATTACGGGCCGCCCCGCACGCTGCACACGATCGCGTATCACCAGCTGCTGGCCGATCCGCCGAACGCGGATCTGGCGCGCCAACTGTCGGACAAGGCGGTGTTTGTCGGTTTCTCCGAACACTTCCAGCCAGAACAGCGTGATGGCTTCTACACCGTCTACAGCCAGCGCAGCGGTCTGGATGTCAGCGGGGTGGAGATCGCAGCCACCAGCTTTGCGAATCTGCTCGACGGCAGTGACATCGTCATGCTCACGCCGGCGCAGCAGGCGCTGGTGCTGATCGGGCTGGGTCTGGGGTTGGGTGTGGCGCTGCGGCTGGTGCCCACCTTCGCGGCATTACCGGTCGCGATCGCCCTCGGCGTTGCCTACCTGTTGCTGGCTGTTTCGGGTTTTACCCGGCACCAGCTCTGGCTGCCGCTGTTCGTACCGCTCGCGCTACAAGTACCGGCGGCCGCAATCGGTACGGTGCTCTGGCGCTACGTCGATGTCCATCGCGAACGCCACAACATACGGCGTGCGTTCGGTTATTACCTGCCGCCTGCCGTGGTCGATCGCCTGGCGCATGGTCTCGAGCGGGTCGGTCCCAGCGCGGAGACGGTCTACGGCGTGTGCCTGGCCACCGATGCCCAGCAGTATTCGACCCTGGCGGAGTCGCTGCCGCCCACTGAGCTGCACTGGCTGCTCAACCAGTACTACGACGCACTGTTCACGCCGGTGCGCCATCATGGCGGCGTGATCTCCGACGTAGTGGGCGACGCCATGCTCGCCATTTGGGCCGCAGCGCGCGCCGATGCCGATGTCTGCGGCCGCGCCTGCCACGCGGCGCTCGAAGTCGCGGCCGCTGCGGAGGCGTTCAACGCGGCACACCCCGCACGCCAACTGCCTACGCGCATCGGCATTCACTGCGGCGCCATCACCCTGGGTCACGTCGGCGCCGTAGACCACTTCGAGTACCGGGCGGTCGGTGACATCGTCAACACGGCCACCCGCATCGAGGGGCTGGGCAAGCACCTGGGCTGCAAGCTGCTGGCCTCGGCGACCGTGGTGGAGAAATTGGACGGCGTGATCGCCCGGGAACTGGGGCGCTTTCTGGTCAAAGGCAAACGCGAGCCGGTTACGGTGTACGAGTTGCTGGGATTTGACGCCCGGCCGGGGGCGATCGGCCTGCGCGAGCGCTGCCGACATTTCGCAGTCGCGCTGGATGTCCTGCGCGGCGGCAATTGGGACGCCGCCGCGAAAGCGTTCGCAGACTACGACCGGCAATTCGGCCCGGACGGACCAGCCCGCTTCTACCTGCGGCGGCTGAATGAGCTGCGCGCCGCCGAGGCCCCCACCTGGGATGGTGTGCTCGTAGTGGGCTAGGCGCGCCGCCGCGGTTGGCTTTCAATTTTCCTCGCCGTGAACTATGTAACTCGTTACGGCGATGGGGGTTGGAGCGCTTGGTCGAGGGCCGTGCGCCCCTATTTCCGGACGGCGGGATCGGGAAAACTACAGGGAGGTCACGCATGCGATGCGCCTACCAATTCGCGCCCTGACGGCGCTGGTCGGCTTGCTTCCTTGCCTGAGCGTAGCGCAGCCGCCGTGCGATGAGACCCTCGCTGAAGTGGTCTCCGTTGAGGGCGTGCTGGAACTGCGTCGCAGCGAAACCGCCACCTGGCAGTCGGCGACGCCCGGCGAGGGCATTTGCCCCGGCGACCTGGTGCGCGTGGGCCCTTATGGGCGCGCCGCGCTGCGCCTGCCCAGCGAGACCGTGTTGCGGCTCGGCCAGGGCACTACGCTTCGATTTCCCGCTCGACCGAAACCGGCGCAGTCGGTGCTGGAATTGCTGGGCGGCGCACTGCACACCATCACCCGTACACCTCGTCGTCTGGAAATCGACACTCCGTACGTCAACGCCGCAGTCGAGGGCACCGAATTCACGATGGAGGTCGACGAGGACAGCGCCCGGGTCACGGTACTCGAAGGGCGCGTGCTGGCCAGCAATCCCAGCGGCCGTGTACGTGTGGACACGGGACACGCGGTAACCGCCCGCAGGGGCACCGCGCCGTCCCCCGTTGCGGTGGTACGTCCGCGGCACGCGGTGGCGTGGGCGCTGTACTATCCGCCGGTCATCGCGCCTTCGGAACCCGCCGGGACCGGGCCGGGCCCTTTGGCGCAGGCGCGCGATCGCATGCAGCACGGACAGCCCGCAGCAGCCGTACAAGCCCTCGACGCTGTGCCCGAAACCGAACGCGATACAACGTATTTTCTGTATCGAGCCTCGCTGCTGCTGCACACCGGGCAGGTGGAAGCAGCACGGGCGGCGCTCGCGCGGGCCGAACAAGGCGCGTCGCGGTCTGGCGCGCTGGATGCATTGCGCGCCATCATTGCGCTGGTCCAGGGCGACGACGACCGCAGCCTGCAACTGGCGCGCACCGCCGCGCGGCAGGCGCCGCACAGTGCCGCGGCGTGGATCGCATTGTCATATGCGCGGCAAGCGCAGTTCGATCTGCCCCAAGCATTGGCGAGCGCCGAGCGTGCCGTGGCAGAGCAATCGGACAATGGTCTAGCCCATGCCCGGGTCGCCGAGCTACGACTTGCACTAGGCCGGTTGCGCGCCGCTCGTGCTGCGGCCATGGAGGCGGTACGGCTCAGCCCCGAGCTGGCTCGCAGCCACACTGTGCTTGGGTTTGCCCGCTTGATCGGTGGCGAAACCGCCCTGGCGCAACGACGCTTCGCGCGCGCGATCGACCTCGACCAGGCCGATCCCCTACCGCGGCTGGGCGCGGCCTTGGCTGACATCCGGCGCGGGCGACTACTACAGGGCCGGAAAGAAATGGAGACCGCCGTCGCCCTGGATCCCGGCGCGTCCCTGCCGCGCAGTTATCTTGGCAAGGCCTATTACCAGGAAAAACGTGACCACTTGGCCAGTACGCAATACGCGCTCGCCAAACAACTGGATCCGCGGGATCCGACGCCGTGGTTGTATGACGCCATTCTGAAGCAAGTGCGCAATCGGCCGGGCGAAGCGCTGCAGAATCTGCAGCGCTCCATCGAGCTGAACGACAACCGTGCGGTGTACAGCTCGCGCCTGGCCCTGGACCGCGACGCGGCGGCGCGGGGGGCTGCTCAGGCGCGCGTATACGAGGAGCTCGGTTTCGACCGGCGGGCCGAGTTCGAAGCGCAGCGTTCCATCCGCGACGACCCCGCCAATGCCGATGCCCATCGTTTTCTGGCGCAGAGCTTTGCCGACCAGCGCCGCTTCGAACTCGCCAGGGCCAGCGAGGCCCTGCAATCGCAGCTGCTCCAGCCGTTGAGTCTCACGCCGGTGCCGCCGTCGCTGGCCGCAACCGATCTCAACATTCTGAGCGGCGCCGGGCCGTCGGTTGCCCGGCTCAACGAATACAACCCGCTGTTCGTGCGCGATCAGATGACGTTCCGCGGCGTCGGCGTGGTCGGCTCGCACCGCACCCGGGGCGACGAAATGACCGTGTCGGGGATCGAAGGCAACACCGCCTGGAGCGGGGGCCAGTTTCACTATCAAACCGACGGCTTCCGGACCAACAATGACCTGGAAGATGATATCTATAACCTGTTCGTGCAGACTGAAATCTCGCCTCGTTCGAGCCTTCAGGCGGAGGTGCGCAAACGCCAGCGCGAGTTCGGCGACCTTGGCTTGCGCTTCGATCCGACCGACTTCTCCGACAACCTGCGCGAAGACCGCGAGGAGGATACATTCCGGCTCGGACACCGCTACCAGTTCAGCGCCGGCAACCAACTCGTCAGCTCGTTCGTCTACCAGCGCGCCACTCAAGCGAGCAGCAGCACGCAGGTGCTGAACCCCGTCATTCCCCTGGTTCTGTCGCAGCAGCTCAGCGCCCAAGGTGACACGGCCGCCGCGGAACTGCAGTACCGCGGACACCTGCGCGAGCATCGTCTGGTGGCGGGCGGCGGTTACTATCGGAGTGACGTGGATGAGGACTTACGGTTTCGTTTGACCGCCGAAACACGCTTCCAGACTTCCAGGTTGGATCATGGCGCCAACGCGCACGGCTACGATTACTTCGATCTGGCCCCGGGGCTCGGCGCCACCCTCGGGTTGAGCGCCGATCGGATCGAATTCGCGGGCATCGTCCGCGGCCAGCTCAATCCCAAGCTGGGCTTGGATTGGCAACCGTCGCCGAATACGACCGTGCGTGCGGCGGCGTTTCGCACTTTGAAGCGTGAGTTGACCGCCAACCAGACCGTGGAGCCGACCCAGGTCGCGGGGTTCACACAATTTTTCGATGACGTGACCGGCACCGACGCCCGTCGCTACGGGGTCGGAGTGGACCAGCGCTGGGGCGCGAGCGTCTACGGCGGTGTGGAGCTTTCGGCACGCGACCTGGACGTGCCCCGCATTACCGGCAGTGGAACCGCGGACCAGGAGCATCAGACCGAGCGCCTGCATCGGGCCTACCTGTACTGGCAGGCGACCGCCCGCATGGCCGTCGGCGTCGATGCCTACTATGAACAGTTCGACCGTGATAATGCGCCGGTGAATCAGCCCAGTTCGCTGCGCACATGGCGCGTGCCGTTTCACCTCACCTATCACCATCCGAACGGCTTGTTCGCCAAACTGATACCCACGTACTTCGACCAGCGAGTCGACCTGACCGGCGGCCGCGCCAGCGACCGCTTCTGGGTCGTCGATGCGCAGATCGGCTACCGACTGCCCCGGCGCTTGGGCGTGGTCAGCGTCGAGACGCGCAACGCCTTCGATAACCAGTTCCAATACTACGACTCGGATTTTCAAAGCGGCCTGCCACGACCGCCCATAGTGCAACCCGAGAGGGCCGTGTTCCTGACGGTGGGGATTTCGATCGACTGACCGGAGCGCCGCCCTCTCGCGCCTCCGGTCCCGTCCCGCTGGGAGAAGACAACCATGAACAAAATGCTCAACGGCATAGGCTGGATACTGCTGATGTCACTCACTGGCGGCGTGGCGACGGCGACCGCCGATACCGTGCTGCTCATAAAGGTCGGGTCTAACGGCGAGTTGACCGTCACCGACGCCAATGGCAATCCCGCTGAAAAGTGTTATGTCGAGCCTGAGAGCAAGCCGCGCTGCCACGGCTTCGATCAGAACGGAGAAGTGCTGAAGGTAAGCCCGATCACCGTGTTCCATACTCGCGGTTCGAACTGTGCGGTGGTGTACGGGTTCGGCGGCATCGCTTACCAAGTCTGCTGAGCGCCCGAAGCGTCCACTGTTACGGCCCGCGCCCCGGGCAGCCTCCAGGGCCGCGTCCAGCCCGGGCGCGGATCCGTCGCAGCGTGGAGAACACTGCCAACACCGTGCAGCCGGGTGCAGATCCCGTCGCCGTACCGCAGGCGCAGTGTCGGGCGGCCGCGGGTGGAAAACGCTGCCGTCCGAGCTGAGCACGCGCTGCGCTGCGCTTTGGTAGGCATCGGGCCGTGATTGGCCTGGGCGACCACGAGGTCTCGCCTTTACGAGATTTTACCTCCCGCAGCGGGCCGGCGCCCCCGGCGCCAGCTTGCTCGCTTTTGGCAAACGCCGTACCCTAATCAACCCGCACGTGATTCCTTTAATAGGCCCCCAGGCGAAAGGTACCGGCATGAGCGATTTGAACATCGAACAGGCACGCTTCAACATGATCGAGCAACAGGTACGCACCTGGGAAGTGCTGGATCAGCGGGTGCTGGATGTGATGAGCGCCGTGCCGCGGGAGCAATTCGTACCCGAGCAGTATGGCAGCCTGGCATTTGCCGATATTCAGATCCCGATCGGTGAGGGCCAGGTGATGATGGAGCCGAAGCTCGAAGGCCGCCTGTTGCAGGCCCTGGGCCTGAAACCGGCGGACCGGGTGCTGGAAATCGGCACCGGCAGCGGTTATCTCACCGCCTGCCTGGCGAAACTGGCCGACAAAGTGGTCACCATGGAGCGCAGCGAAGCGCTGAGCGCCGCGGCCCAGGCCCGCCTCACGGCGCTGGGCATCCGCAACGTGACCTTCTGTATCGGCGCATGCGCTCAGGGTTGGGACCAGGACCCGCCCTTCGATGCCATCGCCCTGACCGGCTCCTGTCCGGAACTGCCCGAGGACTACAAACGCCAACTCAAGGTTGGCGGCCGGCTGTTCGTGGTGGTGGGCGAGGCGCCGATCATGGAAGCCATGCTGGTTACCCGCCTGGGCCAACAGGAATGGAGCAGTGAAAGTCTGTTCGACACCACGCTTCCCATGTTGGAGGGCGTGCAGCGCCCCCAGCACTTCGTGTTCTAACCTGACGACGGATGTGGCATGCGCCACTTTAGCCCCAGACAACTCAAAGAGCATCTGGACGACGGCGCCAGCCCGTTGTTGCTGGATGTGCGTGAGCCCTGGGAGTACCAGGTGTGCGCCATCGACGGTTCGCGGTTGGTGCCGATGCGCGGCATTCCCCAGGCCGTTGCGGGACTCGATCCCCAGCAGGAAACCGTGGTCATCTGTCATCATGGAGTACGCAGCCGGCAGGTAGCGTTCTACCTGGAGCAGGCTGGGTTCACCAATGTGATCAACCTTGACGGTGGCGTCGCTGCCTGGGCCCGTGACGTGGACCCGCAGATGCCGACCTATTAACCGTTCCGAAGGAGCGCTATGAAGCTCAAGTACTCGATGATCCTCGCGCCCGCCCTGGTGTTGGCGACCTCGGCCGCATGGTCGGCGGACTTGATGGATGTCTATCGCGAAGCGCAACAAAGCGACCCGCAGATCAAGGCCGCGCTCGCCGCCTATCAGGCGACGCAGACGTTGCGACCCCAAGCCAAGGCCGCATTGCTGCCCAACATCGGGCTCGGCGCCGACGCCGCGCGCCACCGTTACGACAGCCAGTCCGGGACCGGCGGCGTCAGTTACGCCACCGACAAGTCCATCTCTCTGAATTTGCGTCAACCGTTGTACAACCGCGCCCGCTCCGTCGCCCTGAAGCAGGCAGACGCCAATATCGCCCAGGCCAATGCGCAATACGAGAGTGCGCGCGAGAGTTTGGCGCTGCGCGCAGCGCAAGGCTATTTCAATGTGTTGGCTGCACGCGCCGAGCTGGAATATGCACAGTCGGAGAAAGCCGCGACTTCGCGGCAGTTGGAACAATCCAACAAGCGCTTCGAAGTGGGCATGATTGCCATCACCGACGTCAATCAGACCCAGGCGGCCTATGACGCGGCGGTGGCGGCCGAGATTTCCGCCGAGAACCAGCTTGCCAATGCGCGCGAAGCGCTGCGGGAGTTGACCGGCGAATACCACGAGGATCTGGCATCGCTGTCACCGAAAACGCCCTTGGTGCTGCCGGTGCCGGCGGACATGAAAGCCTGGACCGAAGTGGCGATGCAGCAGAACCTTGCGGTGCAGGCCGCCGAGTACGCGGTGGACGTGGCTCGCCAGGAAGTGGATCTGCAGCGCGCAGCGCACTACCCGACCGTGGACGCCACCGCCAGCCACGGTTACACCGACAGCCAGATTGGCGGTGTATTCGGCGTCAAACGTTACGATACTTCGGTGGGTCTCGAACTCAACGTGCCCATCTATCAGGGCGGCGGTATCAATGCGCGCACTCAGCAAGCGGCCTATCTGTTGAATCAGCAACAAGAGCAGCTCGACACCCAGCGCCGCTCCGCACTGCGACAGACCCGCGATGCCTACCGTGGCGTGGAAACCGCGATCAGCCAGGTGAAGGCGTTGCAACAGTCGATCAAATCGGCCAATAGCGCTTTGGAAGCGACTCAGGCGGGATATGATGTCGGCACGCGCACCATTGTCGATGTTCTGTTGTCGCAACGGGATCTGTTCCAGGCGCAGCGGAACTATGCCCAGGCCCGCTACAACTACATCACCAACATGTTGAGCCTCAAGCAGGCGGCCGGCACCCTGTCGACCGAGGATCTGCAAGAGGTCAACCGCTGGTTGGTGAACGACTGAGCTGCCCACGGCCGGGCGGCGCTGTCCGGCCGTACATAGTTCGACCGGGCGACGCCGCATTCGTCTACCGCAGCGCAGCCGATCCAGAAGGCCCGAGTCTGCCCATGAACGATCCGTTTCCCAAACCTGCACCCGATTTCAGCGACCCCCTGGGCCTGATCCGCGCTTGTCATCAACGCATGCTTGGCCACTGCGAGCTGATGCAACGGCTCGCCGAGCATCTCAAGCACAGCGGTGCCGACGACGAGGCGATGAAGGCGGCGCGCAAGGCGCACCAATATTTTTCCACTGCAGCGCAATTGCACCACGAAGATGAGGAGCAGGATATTTTCCCGCGGGTTGTGGGCAATTCGACGAAAATGGCGGATCTGGTGCAGGGCCTGCGCCAGGATCATGAACGCATCGACGCGGCCTGGAATGATGTCGGACCAATGCTGCTCGATCCGCGCAATATCGGCGACACGGAACAGTTCGCGGCGCTGGTGGAACAATTCTGTGCGCTGTATCGGGAGCACATTCAAAAGGAAGAGAACGAATTTCTCGACCGGGCGCAGCACCTATTGAACAGCGACGATTTGAAGAACATTGGTCGCGCGATGCAGGGCCGGCGCCGGCCGGGCCCGTCCGACGACCGTTAGCGGTAACGGGTTTCCGATATGTTGGTTGTCGGGTCCGCGCTGCGCGCTTGACCCGACCTACGTGTTCATTGCCTGCGCTTCAACGAACGGTGTAGGTCGGGTCAAGGCCGAAGGCCGGACCCGACGTGCTTCGGCTGGGTCGGCGGAAGCGCTTACGTCGGCAGATCGAGTACGGTCCGCGTGACGACGTGCTCCGGTTTCTATGTCGGCGGACCCGTTCGCATTGGGGCCTCGGGTCCGCGCTGCGCGCTTGACCCGACCTACGTGTTCATTGCCCCCTGCGCTTCAACGAACGGTGTAGGTCGGGTCAAGGCCGAAGGCCGGACCCGACGTGCTTCGGCCCCGGTTCGGCAGAAGCGCTTGCTTCGGCAGATCGAGTACGGTCCGCGTGACGACGTGCTCCGGTTTCTATGTCGGCGGACCCGTTCGCATTGGGGCCTCGGGTCCGCGCTGCGCGCTTGACCCGACCTACGTGTTCATTGCCCCCTGCGCTTCAACGAACGGTGTAGGTCGGGTCAAGGCCGAAGGCCGGACCCGACGTGCTTCGGCTGGGTCAGCGGAAACGCTTGCGTCGGCAGATCGAGTACGGTCCGCGTGACGACGTGCTCCGGTTTCTATGTCGGCGGACCCGTTCGCGTTGGGGGCGTCGGGTCCGCGCTGCGCGCTTGACCCGACCTACGGTTGACCGGCCGCGTCAGCGTCCCAGGCCGGCCGCGGTGTTTTCGTTCGCGCGCAGAATGCCTTCGATGATCTGCAACAGATGGTCGAGGGCGCCGCGATTGGCTTCCACTAGGCGTTTGCCCTGTTCGCCCATGGCGTGGCGCAGGTTGGCGTCCTGCAGCAGCAGTTCCAGATGCCGGGCGAGATCGCCGCTGTCGCGCACGATGCGGGCGGCGCCCACATCCACCAGCATGTTGGTGATTTCGACAAAATTGAATACGTTCTGTCCGACCAGTACCGGCAGCCCCAATGCCGCGGGCTCCAGCAGGTTGTGACCGCCGACGCTGGTCAGCGAGCCGCCGACGAATGCCACATCGCAGGCGGAATACATCAGCGGCAACTCGCCAAGCGTGTCACCCAGGTACACCTGGGTGTGCTCTTCGCAGATTTCTTGTTCGCTGCGCAAGGCCACTTCGAAGCCCCGTTTACGACACAGGGCCGCAACCCGGCCGAAGCGTTCCGGATGGCGCGGCACCAGCACCAACAAGGTTTGCGGCAGGCGCTGCAACACCTGCTCGAAGGAGTCGAGCACCTGTTCGTCTTCGCCTTCGTGGGTGGAGGCTGCGATCCACACCGGACGGTCGCGTCCGAGCATGCCCCGCAGCACTTCAGCTTGTTCGCGCAGACTCGCCGGCAGGCGTTGTTCGAATTTGATGCTGCCGGTGACCTGAATGCGCTCCTGGGGCAGGCCGAGCACCCGGAAGCGGCGCGCATCGGGTTCACCCTGGGCGGCCAGCACCGAAACGTGGCTCAAGGTATTGCGGATCAAGGCGCGCACTTTGCTGTAACCGCGCGCCGAACGCGGCGACAGGCGGGCGTTGGCCACCAGCAGCGGCACGCCGGCGTCATCGCAGGCGGCGAACAGGTTGGGCCAGATTTCGGTCTCCATGATCACGGCAAGGCGGGGACGAAAGCGGCGCAGGAAACGACTCACCGCGCCGGGCAGATCGTAAGGCACGTACACATGGATTACGCTGGCGCCGAACAGATCCTGCACCCGCTTGGAGCCGGTCGGAGTGGTGGTGGTCAGCACCAGCGGCATGCCGGAATAGTGTGCCAGCAACGCATGGACCAGTGGCACTGACGCCTGCACCTCTCCCACCGAGACCGCGTGCAGCCAGATGGCATCGGCCGTACGCGGTTTGCTCGCGCCGTACACGGCCAAGCGTTCCAGCCAACGTTTGCGATAATCCGGCGCCCGCAGGCTGCGCCATGCCAGGCGCAGAAACACGAACGGCGCCAGCAGATAGATCGCCATGCTGTATAAGGTCCGCACGCGCAGGCCTATCGCAACGATGCCAAAGCCAGCTCCGCCGCACGTACGTTATCGCGCAGATGATCCGGGTTGATGGTGCCGACGATCACGCTGCTGACACCGGGCTGCTCCAGGACGAAGCGCAGCGAATCTGCCACGCGTTGCCCGCCGGCGCTGGAATCCGCGTGACCGCTTTGCAGTGCTTTTTTCACGAAGGCACCCTTGTTCAGTTTTGCCGCTGCTTCCAAAACCGGGAGTTCGCCGGTTTCGATGGCGTTGAAGGTTGCCATCACCACGTCGCAATGTTCGACTGCCCAGAGTCCGCCGTCGACGGTTTTGGTGGACATGCCATAGGCGCGGATCAAACCTTCGTGTTTCATCCGCGCCAGTTCGTCGAGCACGGACTCCTGCTCGATGATGCGGCGATCATCGCCGTCGGAGTGTACCAGGACGACATCCAACGCATCCCGCCCCAGACGCCGCAGGCTGCGCTGGACGCTGGCGCGGGTGCTGGCGGCGCGAAAGTCGAAACTCGAATGCCCGTCCTGGAAATCTTCGCCGACTTTGCTGACGATGACCCACTCTTGCGGTCGTTGCAGCAACGCGCCGAGCCGCACTTCGGCGCTGCCATACGCCGGCGCGGTATCGAGCAGATTGATGCCGAGATCGCGGGCCACGGCCAGCAGCTCGCGCACCTGATGGTCGCTGGGCAGATCGAACGGCCGCGGATATTTGACCTGTTCGTTGCGGCCGATCTTGACCGTGCCCAAGCCCAGCGGGCTGACTTGCAGGCCGGTACTGCCCAGGGCTCTCAGCTCCATTGCAATTCTTCCCAGGGCGCGGGCGCGTAGTCGGGACGGGGCCATGCGGGTAGCTCGTCGCTGCAATCGCTGCGTGCGCCGCGTTCGCGCACCGCAGCCAGCACGCGATCGGCCACCAGCGGTGCCATTACCATTTTCACGGGCCAGGCGGTGATCACCGGCCCGTCGCGTTCCACGAACGCGTCCGAAGGCCGTACACCGCTGCGCTGCCGCGGTTCGGCCCGGTCGACCCGCAGGGTCTGCCAGCGCACATTGCGCAAATCCACCCATGGCAGGAGTTGCGCGAATTCCTGCCGGGCCGCCTCCACTTGCGCCTCGGGCGTGCGCTCGACGCCATCCTCGGCCAGTTGACCGCCGACGTACCAGATCGCATCGCCACTGCTGTGATAATGGGTTGTCACTGTGATGCGTGGATTGGGACCCAAGCCGAGGCAATGGGCGTACAGCGGCGGCAGTTCGCCGCGCGCCAACACCATGTGTACCGGACGCCGCTGCATCTGCGGCGCATCCTTGCCGAGCGCCATCAACAACGCTTCGTTGCCGGCGCCCGCACAGCACACCAGCCAGTTGGCGTGAATCAGCATCGACCCGGCTTCGGGATCGTGCAATTGCACCTGCACCCCTTCGTCCACTTCGATCTGCACACCCTCGGGCCAGTGCACCTGCAGGGTGCGCTCGCGGCGCGGTTCGGCCAAACCCCGCACCAGCGACACCGTGTCGATGACGGGTTCATCCAGCGCATAGACGTGACCGCGAAACTGCGGATCGCGAAATACTTCGGGACGCTTTTCGCCGCTGCGCGACTCGGTACGGGCATGCATGGCGCGGCTGGCAAAAAAACCGGTCATGCGCGATGTCAGACTGGAACTCGACCACAGGTAATGGTGATCCGACAACAGGCGCACGGCGCCGAGATCGAGCTCACTGCCATCGGACAAGCTGCCGCGCCAGCGCGCCGGCATGCTGGCGACGGATTTGGCGGCATCGCTGATCGCGCCTTGCAGCGAATACTTGGTGCCGCCGTGAATGATGCCCTGGGCGTAGCGGGTCTGGCCTTCGCCGAGGCGTGCGGTCTCCAGCAGCAGCGCGCGATAGCCCGCGGTACGCAATCGCCCGAGCAGCCACAGGCCGGCGACACCGCCGCCGAAGATGAGCACGTCGGTCCTGCAAATCTGTTGTTCGTTGGCAGTGCTCATAAGCGCGAATCGCGTTGATGGCGTTGCGGGCTCGAATGGTCGCTCAGCATAGGGTGCCGCAACCGACCCGCAAATGCGATTCTGCGTTCAGTGTTCCGGATCCCGGATAGCCGCAATCAATTTGGTGGTTGACACGTCGTCGACGTAGTCGAGGACGCGCACCTCGCCGCCGCGGGCCCGCACACAATCGCCGCCAGGGATCTTCTGCGGATCGTTGTCTCCGCCCTTTACCAATACGTCGGGCTCAATGGAGCAGATCAGACGTTGCGGGGTGTCTTCCGAAAACGGCACCACCCAATCGACGCAGCCCAGCGCCGCGAGGACTGCCATGCGGCGCTCGACGCTGTTCACCGGACGGCCGTCGCCTTTGAGTTTTCGTACCGAAGCGTCGGTATTCACCGCAACGATCAGCCGCTCGCCGAGACGCTTGGCTTGTTGCAGATACGTCACGTGTCCGGCGTGCAGGATATCGAAACAGCCATTGGTCATGACGATGCGCTCGCCGTGGGCACGGGCGATTGCGACTGCTTCAAGGAGTTGCGCTTCGCTGAGCACGCCGGTGCCGGTTTCCTGTTCCCGCTGCGCGGCGCGGATCAGTTCCGCGGCGCTCACCGTGGCGGCGCCGAGCTTGCCGACGCTGATGCCGGCGCCGAGGTTGGCAACCGCGGTCGCCTGGGCCAGGTCATGGCCCACCGCCAGCGATGCCGCCAGCAATGCGATTACGGTGTCACCGGCGCCGGTGACATCGAACACTTCCCGCGCCCGGGTGGGCAGATTCAACACGACGGAGTCGCGCTGCACCAGGGACATGCCGTGTTCGCCGCGGGTGATCAATACCGCTTGCAGGTCCAGGTCATCGAGCATGGCCGCGGCCTTTGCCAGCAGTTGTGCTTCGTCATCGCTTTTGCCGGCGACCGCCTCGAATTCGCTCAGATTGGGGGTGATGACCGTGGCGCCGCGATAAATGCTGAAGTCGGCGCCTTTGGGATCCACCAGCACCGGTTTGCCGGCGGCACGGGCGCGATCGATGAAGGCACGACAATCGCGCAGACCGCCTTTGCCGTAGTCGGACAGCAGCACCAGATCGCAGTCCGGCAGCGCCGCGTCGTAATGGCGGATCAATGCTGCGCTGTCGATGTCGCCGTAGCCCGATTCGAAATCCAGCCGCAGTAACTGCTGATGGCGGCTCATTACCCGCAACTTGGTGATGGTGGCAACGCCGCTGAGCCTTTCGGCGTAGTATTGCACCTCGGCTGCCGCAAGACGCTGCGCCAATACGTCGGCCGCGTGATCGTCGCCGGTGAAGCCGAGCAGGGTTGCTTTGGCACCGACCGCGGCAATGTTCAATGCGACGTTGCCGGCGCCGCCGGGACGATCCTCTTCCTGCGTTACGTGTACCACCGGCACCGGCGCTTCCGGCGAAATACGCGCCGTATCGCCCTGCCAGTAGCGATCGAGCATCAGATCACCGACCACCAGGACCCGGGCGGCATCGAAAGCAGGGATCTCTATCTTCATATAATTCAGCGATATAGGTACACTCACAAAGTGCGGCCATAATAGCACACGGCGCCGGGTGCCGCGCTTGCACGAGCCGCGGAAGTGGCCACATGCCGGGCACGCCGGTAGAATTCCCGCAGCCGCAAACAAAGACCCGCAGTGACCAGACGCCCACAGCTTCCCCGCGCATTGTTAGCCCCCCGACATTGGCCCATGTGGCTGGGAATGGGTGTCTTACGTTTGTTGGCGGGGCTGCCTTTTCGCGCCCAGTTGGTCATCGGCCGCGGTATCGGTGCCTTGGTCTGGCTGCTGCCGCTGGCGCCGAAACGCTATGCCCGCATCAACCTGGAGCTTTGCTTTCCCCACTGGAGCGATCGTGAACGCCGCATCGCGCTGTGGCAGCACTTTCAGTCCCTGGGGATGGCGGTGGCGGAAATCGCCAGCGGCTGGTGGGCGAGCGATCGTACCCTCGAAGGCCTGGATCAGCCCGAGGGGCTTGAACACCTGGAACACGCCCTGCAGCGAGGTAGAGGCGTCATCATGCTCGGCGCCCATTTCACCAACATGGATCTGGGCGGACGTCTGATCCGCCGACATGTACCGTTTGCGGTGATGTACCGTCACCAAAAAAATCCGCTGTTCGACTATATGATGAGTTGTTCGCGCGAACGCACATACACGGTCGCGATCGAGCGCGACGATGTGCGCAGCCTGATCCGCACACTCAAGAACAATGGGGTGGTGTGGTACGCACCCGACCAGAACTACGCCGGCAAGGGCCACGTCTTCGTGCCGTTCTTCGGCGTGCAAGCAGCCACCAACGGTGGTACCGCGCGGCTGGCGCGCATGACCGGCGCGACCGTGGTGCCGTTCTCCAACATTCGGCGCGCCGACGGCAAAGGCTACCGACTGGTATTCAGTCCCGCGCTGGCGGACTTTCCGAGCGGCGACCTCGAGCAGGATACGGCGCGCATCAACGCAGCCATCGAACAACAGGTGATGCTGGCTCCGGAACAGTATCTTTGGGTGCACCGGCGATTCAAAACCCGACCGCCCGGCGAGCCGCGCATCTATTGATATCATGAAAAGAGCCCGTTTAGATCTGCCGGCGCAGGCCACCATCCGCAAGATTCTGGTAATCAAATGGAGCGCCATGGGCGACGTGTTCAGCGCGACGACCCTGTTTGAAGACATACGGCACGCGTTTCCTGATGCCGAGTTGCATTTGAATACGCTACCCGCCTGGGTGCCGCTGTTCGAACACGACCCGCGCTTTGCCAAAGTCATCGCCGTGGACGTGCGTCGGCGAAAGCGGCGTGTGCGAGCAATGTTCGAATGGCTGCGTCGGATACGAAAAGGCCACTACGATCTGGTCATCGATCTGCAGACAACCGATCGTTCGGCGACGTTGCTGACGATCCTGGGCTACACCGGCGGCCGCATCCCTTACCGCATCGGCAACGACAAGCGCGTTCCCTACAATATCTACCCGCAGTCCGTGCCGCTGAAGCCATTGGACAAGAGCCGTGCCGCGTTGGCCGCAGGCGGCATTCCGACCATAACCCCGCGCCCGGTGGTTCACGTGCCGCCCCGCAACGAACAACGCGCGGCAAAGATCATGGCGGAGTGTGATCTGCAAGCGGACCGCTATGCGCTGTTCATGCCCGGTTGCCAAGCCGCCGGGTATCTCAAGCGCTGGGGCGCGGAACGCTACACGCAATTGGGCCGGCGGTTGCATGAATCCGACGGGTTGCGCGTGGTCTTGATCGGCGGCCCGGACGAGCTCGACGAATGCGCCCGCATCGAACAGATGAGTGGCGACTGGGTGGTGAACTTGTGCGGGCGTACGGAGATTTTCGACATCGTGCCGCTGGCCCGTCAAGCGAAGTTCGTGGTCGCGAACGACACCGGCACGGCGCATCTTGCGTCGGCGACCGAGCGCCCTATGGTGGTCATCTGCGGGCCTACCGATCCGCGCAAAGTGAAACCGGCGGGCGACAACGTGGTCGCTTTGCAAGCCGATCTACCTTGCATCAACTGTTACCAGAAACACTGCAGTCATCACTCGTGCATGCCGCTGGTCACACCCGATGCCGTGTACGAAACCTTACACGGCAAGCCTCCGGCAAGCGGGCCCGTGGCGTTCTTCGAATCTGCTGTCGGGTCCGCGCTGCGCGCTTGACCCGACCTACGTGGTTGCGATTGCGGGGGTGATCCGAAACGTTGTTTGTTGGGTCCGCGCTGCGCGCTTGACCCGACCTACGTGGTTGGCCTCGATTGCGGGGGTGATCCGAAACGTTGTTTGTTGGGTCCGCGCTACGCGCTTGACCCAACCTACGTGGTTGGCCTCGATTGCGGGGGTGATCCGAAACGTTGTTTGTTGGGTCCGCGCTACGCGCTTGACCCAACCTACGTGGTTGGCCCCGATTGCGGGGGTGATCCGAAACGTTGTTTGTTGGGTCCGCGCTACGCGCTTGACCCGACCTACGTGGTTGGCCCCGATTGCGGGGGTGATCCGAAACGTTGTTTGTTGGGTCCGCGCTACGCGCTTGACCCAACCTACGCGTTTGACCCGACCTACGCGCTTGACCCGACCTACGCGCTTGACCCGACCTACGCGCTTGCCCCTACCTACGCGCTTGCCCCACCTACGCGCTTGCCCCCACCTACGCGCTTGCCCCCACCTACGCGCTTGCCCCGACCTACGCGCTTGACCCGACCTACGCGCTTGACCCGACCTACGGCTGAATTACGGCGCGTCCGGCGCCGTTTGGCCCGGTTCGTGATCGGGCACCGGCGGAGCACCGGGTGGTAAGAGACGATTGCCATAGCGTTGAAACTGCTCGTGCTCGTAAAGCTTGGCGTATTTCAGGAACACATAGAACGCTCCCACCACGGAAGTGATGAAACCGGACCAGCCGTTGATGAAATTGCGTTTGAACAAGTACAGGCGCAGAAACGCGACCGGCGGATAAAGGATCAACATCACCCAGGGCATGGCGCGTTTACCCTTGCGGACTTTGTCCGCCACCAACCCGGTGGAATACATATTGATCTTTTCCACTTTGGTGTGAATGTCGCGTTCGCCGAAATGATAGAACGGGTGCTGCAGTCTGCCGACGGTGCCTTTGACTTTCGGCGCCGCGTGAATGGGCATGTCCGATACATGCCCCTTGCGCTTGTCGAACAGGCGCAGGAAGCCGTTCAACCGGGCCTTAGGGCTGCACATGCGCCAGAACATTTGTTCTTGCCGGGGCAACTCGTAGCCGTCCGAAGCCGGCCCTCGCGCCATCAGGGACCGGATCTCCTGCTGCAGCGCCGGCGATAGCTGTTCGTCCGCATCCAACAACAGGACCCAGTCGTAACGCGTGTGCTCGAGTGCCAATTGCTTCTGGGGACCGTAGCCGAGAAATTCGTGTTGCACGACCCGGCATCCGTATTGCTCGGCAATCTGCACCGTACGATCGTTGCTGTAGGAATCCAGAACCACGACTTCGTCCGCCCATTTGACGCTTTCGAGACAGGACGCGAGCGTGAGTTCGTTGTTGTAAGTCGTAATGAAGGCCGATAGCTTCGTCATGCTGACTCCGGACTTTGGAGTATGGAATTTGACAACAACCGTTTCAGTTCCGCGGCGCCTGGCACAATTGCGAGTATACTGCTTCGGTCTTGGCGGCCATCGCCGATACCGTCAGCTCCCGCCGCGCAAATTCCCAAACGGGTTTGAAGCGGTCCTGCAATCCCGGCAGGTCCGCAAGCACTTCGTTGATACGTGCGGCAATCGCGTGGGGCGATGGATCGGACAATATGGCCTCGCCGGGCAGCACGTCCAGCGCGCCAGGTACCGGCGTCGACAGCACCACCGCTTGCGCGTGCAGCGCTTCGATCAGCACATAGGGGAAGCCTTCACGCCTCGAAGTAATCACCACCAGGTGCGCGCTGCGAAGCAGATCTGGGATATCGTCGCGAAACCCCAGCATCGTCACGCGCTCGCTCAGACCGTATTCCTCGATCCGTGCTTGCAGTCCCTGCAACTCCGGCCCATTGCCGGCGATGGCCAGCGGCGCATCCACATGTCGCCAAGCATCGAGCAGTATATCGAAGCCCTTGGCCGGTACCAGACGACCGACGGCAAGAGCCGTCGGTTGGCCCGTCGCGCGCAGCGAAGGTGCCGGCAACGGGGGGTTGATACCGTTGAACACAACCGACGTGCGCGTGCTCGAGATTTGCCTGGCAACATCGCCGCTGACGCCGATCACCCAGTCATAGCCATCAAAAGCGCGGCTACTGCGTTTGCGATTGTGGATCGTGGCCACCGTTTGCGCGCCCAATAACGGCTTCAGAATGCGTACCATGGCGGCCGCCTTGCTGGCTTGGGCGTGGACTACATCCGGCTGCGCTCGCCGCAGAATCCGGTACAAGCGCCACAAATGCCGCGGCGAACGCCTCCACCCGCGGGCCGGGAATGGCGCGAAGGCGACGTGCTTATGCAATTGGCTGCGAAACGACTCGGCGGCAATCAATGTCACTTCGTGGCGCTCGGACAATGCATTGCACAGGTCCACGACATGCCGTTCTAGACCACCGCTACCGGAGCTGGCGACAAACTGACAGATTTTCATGGGGCCCGATTCATGGCCGTTGGATGCGCGCAGGATAGTGCAACTGGAAATCGCCGGTTGGATCAATGAGCGAGATTATAAGACAATTGCCGCAACATTGATCGCATGCCAACTGGACCGCAATCATGCACCTCGACACACCCATATCGGTCGGCGAATTTCTGGATAAGGTCAGCATCCTGGAAATCAAATCCGAACGCATCACCGACGAAGAAAAGCTCAAGAATGTGCGCAACGAATTGGCGCTGCTGCGGCGCGTATGGGCCAATTCGGCGTTCGCGCAAGCCGATATCGAGAAAGAGTACCAGCAGTTGCGCTCCGTAAACGAACAGCTTTGGGATATCGAGGATCGGATACGGCTCAAGGAAGCGGCAAAAGCATTCGATCAGGATTTCATCGATCTCGCCCGAGCCGTTTACATCCTCAACGATCGCCGCGCAGCCAGTAAGCGTCGACTGAGCCAATCTCTGGGTTCGGAATTGGTGGAGGAAAAATCCTATGCTGACTATGGCGCACCCGGAAAACTGCCCGGCGCCCGCGATTGAACGGGTTCTCCGGCCAGAAACGGTTCGATTCGCGTCATCACATTGCCCACCGAGATTTCCGCCATATCACGACTGCCATAATCCGATTCCCGTCCATGATCGGCGAGTACCACGTGGATGTGCTCGGAGTGGCGCAGGGGTGGCGAACCTCCGAATAGACCAAAGGCGTGCACGCCCACAGCGGCGGCGATGTTAAGGAAGCCCGTGTCGTTACCCACATACAGCGCGCACATGGACAACAGTGCTGCGGTTTCGTCGATCGGCAAACCGGTGCCGCTGTACACGCGGTGCGCGGTGCTGCCGGCCTGCTCCACGATCCACTCGGTCATCACGCTTTCCGCCGCACCACCGACGATCACGATCGACACATCGTGCGATTTACGGATCTGCCGTGTCAGCTCCGAAAATCGTTCCTGTCCCCATTGCTTGATCGGTTCGCTACTGCCGATTCCCAGCGCCACCCAAGGCTTCGGGACATGGGCGAAGCGCTGTCCGATCGCGGCCACGAGCTCCGGGTCGGCGCATAGTCGCGGCTCGGATTCGGTGCGCGGGAGCGCATGCAGCTCGATCAGCAAATCCGCCTTCTCGATCGGGTGCCGCGGTGACTTCTTCGGCAGACGGATGCCACTGTTCTGAAGAAAACGCTGCAACCCTTTTCCGTATCCGAATCGCTGCGGAATTCCCGCCATCAGGGCCGCCCAGTGATACCGGCTGCTGTCGTGCAGGATCCAGACTCGTTCATAATTGCCGCTGCGAAGCAGCTTCACCAGCCGCAGGAACCCGAGCAGGCCGTCGTGTTTTCCCGGGTTGCGCTCCAGCCAAAGCACTTGATCGATCGCCGGGTCGGCACGCAGCAAAAGGTCCGCGCGCGACCGAGGCTTGGTCAACACACTGACCTGTCCGTCGCGGCTATCCTGGGCCAGCGCATGCAAGTGCGGCAGATGCCACACCATATCGCCGATACCGGGCAGCGGCTGGATCACCAACGTCTTAGTTGGCGAAGCACGGGACTCGGTTGTCGGGTCGGACACATTCATCGCCATTTACTTTTGATCACTTACACCACTCTCCAAGTCGGCAACTTCGGAGGCTCTTTCCTTTGGTTCGGTAGTGCGTCGTGCATTATGCAGCAACGCTGCCATGAGCATAAACATGTACACGTCGAATGGCAGAGACCCATATGAAAAACTGAGTAGCGCACTTGTCAGGATGGCTGCGATCGAAGATACAAAAATGCCTGCCCATGCGAATGCGTCGGCATTCGACGCAGTCCGTCTCGGAAACGCATTGGCGAGCACGTAGGCGAGAAAGCCCAGCAGCGCGGCCAAACCGAGAAATCCGGTCTCGTACCACACATCCAGAACGAAATTGTGCAAATGTCCGACTACCAGACTGCCAACGTGGAGAATCGGATTTTGCCGGTTCAGGTTTCCGATGCCCACTCCAATCAAAGGCGTGCGGGGCGGATGCTCCACCGCATGTCGCCAAAGTGCAGTACGTTCACTTGAGAACTGGTCGAGCGCCGCCGAGACCGAGGCGGTTTGTTCCATGCCACGGAAAAACGTTGCATACCCCAGCCCGATACCGACAGCAAGCACCAACAATGCTGCCGAGGCGGCGAGCCGGGCTCGCACACGCATTACCATCCAACCGTACAACAATATCGCAACGCCGAGACCGAGCAGGGCGGCCCGGCCTTCCGAGAGCACGACGTATCCAAGCACTCCGGCGCAAAACACCAACTGGGCGCCGAGTCGGAGTCGCACCGAACGCAGACCGCCAAGGTAGAAAAGACCAAAAGGAAGCAGAAACGGCAGGTTGTCTTCCTTGAGCTGATGAGCAGGATCGAATTGACCACTCAATAGGAACCACGGAAGAATCAGATACAGCAGCACCAGTACCACTATCGAAATGACGCCCCAGGTGCGCACGAGTGTTGGTACGCCTTGAGGATTTTGCTGTAGCGCAACGAACGTGAAATAGAAAACCGAAATATGGGTCGTGAATTTGAACCAGGCCTTGAATCCGGCCATGGGATCATGGGCGCTGACAAGACTCACCAGAAATGCGATCGGTACCGCGACGTACAAAAGCAATGCGGCTCGTGGGATACGTGCCGGCATGCGAGCCACAGCGGCTATTGCCCAGAAAAGGTAAATCGTGGCAAACGAATTGACTAGAGCGCGCCCACCGATCTGCGCCACGGGCAGGATGGTGGGGAGCAGCCAACCGAGGCGAAAAAATGCATCGCGTACCGACTTCACGAGTTAGGTGTCCGATCTGCTTTGTTAACGAGCGCGACTGCTTGCGCAACCCACGGTCTGATACAAGTCCAGCGTTTTGGCAAGTGATGTGGCCAAATCGTACGGATGGTTCATCGGCACTTTCGGCATGTTTTCCAACATTGTTTCCGTCTTGGTTCGCAGCTGGTCGAAATCTCCAGGTCCAACAAGTCCCGCGGGGTAAACGGTCCGCAAAATCTCGCCGACGCCGCCTTGATCGTAACCGAGGACAGGCACGCCGAGGCTCAGGGCCTCGATTACAGTACGTCCAAACGATTCCGGTTTGCCGGAAAGCGACAGAACCAAATCGGAGGCGGCGTAGATGTCGCGCATATCGTCTCGTGTGCCGGTGAACGTAATGTGCGCCTGTATCCCAAGTCGCGCTATGGAATCGCGCAATTCCTGGGCGTACCCGCGCCGGCGCGGATCTTCCCCGCCAACGATCAAGCCGTGCACTGGGCGGCCCACCCGCGCCAAATGTGCAATCAATTCCAGGAATTTCTCGTGACCTTTGAGTCGCGTGAGCCGGCCGGGCAACGTCAATACCCGGCAATTGCGCAGTTGCGGATACTGGTGATGCCAGCGCTCCCACCACGCCTGGTCAGGATGGTAATCATACGGGAATTCGGCGCGATCGACGCCCCTGTGAATCACTACCAGCCGTTGCGGATCCATTCGCGGATAACAGGTGCGAACGTATTGTGCTGTTGCATCGGAGACCGCAATCACCCGCTCCCCGCGCGTCATGATAGCGCTGTATCGGCTGACACTATAGAACCCATGCACTGTGGTCACGAACGCCGGCCGATTGTCGGCATCCAGCTTGCGCCAGGCGAAGTATGCGATCCAGGCAGGGAGGCGCGAACGTGCATGGAGGATATCGACGTTTTGTTCACGAAGCAGCGCTCTCAACTTCCGCACGTAGCGCAGCGAAGTCGGTGACTTTGCGCCGATCGGCCAGCGGACATGACGCGTGCCCGCCTCTTCCAGTTCAGGTACCAGTCGCCCACCCGCGGAGACCACGATGGAGCGATGACCGCGCCGCACCAGCTCCGCGGCGACTTCCAGTGTGCCGCGTTCGACACCACCTGACTCCATCGCCGGCAGCACTTGCAATACCGTCAGCTTGCGTTCAGCCATTCCCGCTCGATCCAGCGCGCGCAACGCGCTGCTTCGTTGAATTGCGGTGGCGGCTGCAAGGGCGCGCCGTGACGCCATTGTTCATAAGTCGTGAGCATGTGCTTCGCCGCCAACTCTTCCATTCCCGCCGCTACGCGCCCTCGTCCCGTGGCAGGCACCGCAAACAAACCGCAGGTCGCACCCGCAGTCAATGCTTCGTAGACCATGGATACGCTGTCGGCGGTGATCCAGACTTCCGACGCGGATCGCAAGCGTTCCGGCAGCCAGTCCGGGTCGGTCTGGCGCGCGGGCACCACGCGCACGTCGTCCGCCGCCAGTGATGCCAGCTCCTGTTCAGTGGACGCAGGCGTCCGACGCGAAGTTGCGATGGTCCAATGCAAGGTCCGCCGTCCCAATACTCCGCGCACCTGCTCCAGCAAGCCCGATTGGTCCCATCCGTAATGACGCGACGGGCCGCCGATCAACATCAACCCCGAACTGGGATCCTTGTCGGCGGCGGGTTGGATCCGATTGAGAACGCCAAGCGTGGTGATCACGTTCCGCCTTTGGGCCGGTCGGTCGTGGGCAGGAACGATGCATAGATCAAACCAGCCGAGAGGCAAGCTCGGCCGCATCAAGACAATGATGCGGCCACCGCGCGCGCGCCGGGCCGCCAACATGGACCAATGGGTACCGTGGCCGGCACCGACGATCAGGTCCGGGGGCGGCAGATGTTGCGCTTCCGGGTAGGCTCCCCGCAACCAGTGCCCAATGGCACGGCGGCGAGGGGCAGGGACCAGCTCGTAAGTATCCAGCGTCACGCGCTTCGCCAGCGCTGCGACCAATCCGCGGCTCTGGTTGTCGTGGCCGGGCTTGCCGTCGGTGAAACGCCACACCGTCAGGCGCCGCCCGGGCGTGGCGGGCCGCTGCTGCGCAAGCGTCAACCCGCGTCAGTCCTTGAGCGTGTAGTCGGCACCGCAATACGGACACTTCGCTGTACCCGTGGCTTCGATGGGCAAGTAGACTTTCGGGTGCGAGTTCCACAAGCTCATCCCGGACATGGGGCAATGCAACGGCAAGTCCTTTCGGGTCACTTGATAGTGATTCTTGGCATTGGGTTCAATGGTGCCTTGCTCCATCCGTTTACTCCTCCGCAATCAGTTGGACGCGATGGGTCCGCGCTGCGCGCTTGACCCATCCTACAATCATTCGCCGTAGGTTGGGTCAAGGCCGAAGGCCGGACCCAACAGGATCATCTGGCGACATCGCCACGTTAAACAACGGCGATGGGTCCGCGCTGCGCGCTTGACCCATCCTCCATTCATTCGCCGTGGGTTGGGTCAAGGCCCCAGGGCCGGACCCAACACCGTCCGGTCGGCCCATTCGCCCCGGTCTGGCCCTAGGTTGGGTCCAGGCCGAAGGCCGGACCCAACAGGATCATCGGCCAGCATCGCCACGTGGGCAAACGCGATGGGTCCGCGCTGCGCGCTTGACCCATCCAACGTTCATTTGCCGTAGGTTGGGTCAAGGCCGAAGGCCGGACCCAACGGGCGTTCAAACCAGCGTCAGCCACTCGGGGTGCTCTTCACGACGGCCGTGCACCTGGTCGAAGTACAGTTTCTGCAAGCGCTCGGTGATCGGTCCGCGAACGCCGGAACCGATGGCGCGCCCATCGAGTTCGCGAATCGGCGTCACTTCCGCTGCGGTTCCGGTAAAGAACGCTTCGTCAGCGATATACACCTCATCGCGGGTGATCCGGCGTTCACGCACTTCCAACCCCTGCTCCCGCGCCAGGGTAATGATGGTGATGCGGGTAATGCCATCAAGCGCGGAGGTCAGATCCGGCGTATACAACACCCCGTTGCGGACGATGAAGATGTTCTCGCCCGACCCCTCCATCACGTAGCCCTGGGTATCGAGCAACAAGGCCTCGTCATATCCGCAGGACAGGGCTTCATTCAACGCCAGCATGGAGTTGATGTAGTTGCCGTTGGCCTTGGCCCGGCACATGGTGACATTGACGTGATGCCGCGAAAACGACGACGTGCGCACCCGGATACCTTTCTCGATGCCGTCGGTACCCAGGTAGGCGCCCCACTCCCAGGCGGCGATCATCGTATGCACTTTAAGGTTGTCGGCGCGCAAACCCATGCCTTCGGCACCATAAAAGCACATCGGGCGGATGTAGGCGGACGACAGGCCGTTTTCGTGTACCGCCGCCGCCGTCGCTTCATTGATGGTCTGCTTGTCGAAGCCGATTGCCATATTGAGGATGTGGGCCGACCGGAACAACCGATCGGTATGGTCCTCAAGCCGGAAAATCGCGGTGCCCCGCTCGGTCTTGTAGGCGCGCACGCCTTCGAATGCGCCCATTCCGTAATGCAGGGTATGAGTCAGGACATGGACTTTCGCCTCGCGCCAGGGCACCAGTTCGCCGTCCAGCCAGATGACACCGTCGCGGTCCGCCATCGACATCGTTTCGTACTCCTCGTGTGTGTTCGGCGCTCGGCATGGGAGCGCAAAGTGGCCAGTTTATCACGTCGTTCGGACGCGTTGCGGACGGCTGTGGTGACGGTCGGTTTCAGCTTTCATGCGCATCCTCGAGCCACCGCCGCCAAAGCTCGGTCACCAGGCGGCGGTGGTCCTCGAATTCGTCACCGACCGCCAACGCTGGTTCTTCCTGCAACGTCAAACGGTGGATGTGACGCCGGTAATCCCGGTAGGCCTCGGCCAGGGATTCGGCTTCGTCTGCCGACAACAGGCCGTTGCGCGCCAGCGCTTCCAGCTGGCGAATATTATCGCTATATGCGATCAGATCGGGAAATTGCGCAGCCCAGCGCAAGACCCCGTACTGGACCAGAAATTCGATGTCGGCAAGACCACCCGCGCCCTGCTTCAGATCGAATACCTCACCCTTGCCACGGCCAAGTTCAGCGCGCATGCGCGTACGCATAGCCTGGACGTCGATACGCAATTGTTGCGGGTCCCGGGGCCGGGTGAGAATCTCGCGCCGCAGTGCTGCGAACCCATCCGCAGTGGCCGGGTCCCCCGCCACTGGGCGCGCGCGCACCAGGGCTTGATGCTCCCAGGTCCAGGCGTCGTCGCGCTGATAGTCCCTGAACCCGTGCATGCTGCTCACCAGCAGTCCGGCGCCGCCGCTGGGGCGAAGGCGTAAGTCGACTTCGTACAGCACCCCGGCCGGGGTCATGGTATTGAGGATATGGATCACGCGCTGACCGAGGCGGGCGAAGAATACCGCCTGCTCCAGGGGCCTGGACCCTGCAGTGGGCCGATCATCGTCATTTTCGTAAAGAAAAACCAAGTCGAGATCCGAGCCGTAGCCCAACTCGATGCCACCCAGCTTGCCATAGGCGATTACGGCAAAACCGCCGTACAGGCGCTTCCCGGGCGGCGCACCGTGGCGGTCAACGAGACTGTCCCAGGCAATATCGAGCACCGCTTCCAGCACGACTTCGGCGATATGGGTCAGATGGTCGCTGACATGCATCAAGGGCATGACATCCGAGACGTCGGCCGCGGCGACCCGCAGAACGTTGGTCTGCTTGAAATGCCGGAGCGCTTCCATCTGCAATTCGAGGTCGCTTGCCGCGACATCGCCCAGCAGGGCGTGCAGTTCCGCTCGCAGCGCATCCTTGTTCAAGGGCAGGTACAGGCTGCGGGGATCCAATAGTTCATCAAGCAACAGCGGGTGCTGGGTGAGATACAGCGCAATCCACGGACTGGCGCCGCATAGCTGTACCAGTTGCGACAGCGCCATGGGGTTTTCCATCAGTAGCGCCAGGTAGGCGCTGCGCCCGGCGATGGCCTCGAGCAGATGGACCAGGCGCACCAGCGTGGTGGCGGGCTGCGGCGTGGCACCGGCGGCACCCAGCAGCATGGGCATCAGCCGGTCGAGCCGTTCCCGCCCGCGGGCACTCATGGCGCGTACCGCGCGATCGTCTGCCAATCGTTCGAGCAGTCGCAGCGCGTCGGCGGGAGCCTCGAAGCCGGACTGGCGCAGTACCTCAAGTGACTGCTCGGGCTCCAGGGAGCCGTGCCACACCCCGGCGAGGCCGTCCTGAAGCCGGCCCGGTTCTTCCGCCTCCGCCTGGGGCGCCGTGAACACTTGCTCGAAATGGGCGTGCACTTTCTGCCGGTGACGGTCCAGAGCGCGGGCGAATGTCGTCCATTCGCCGTATCCCATGGCGAAGGCCAGCCGCGCCCGGGCGATGGCGTCGTCCGGCAGGGAATGAACCTGCTGGTCTGCCATCGCCTGCAGGCGGTTCTCGACCCGACGCAAAAACCGGTAGCCGGCGACCAGCTCGTCGGTGACGAACCGCGGCAGGTAATTCAACTGTGCCAGGCGCTGCAGCACCGGCACGATCGCCCTGACCCGCAGCACGGGCTCGCGACCGCCGCGTATCAACTGGAACGCCTGGCCGATGAATTCCACTTCGCGGATGCCCCCGGCGCCAAGCTTGACGTTTTGTTCCATGCTTTTGCGTTGTACCTGGCGCATGATCAAGGCTTTCATCTCGCGCAAGGACTCGAACGCGCCGAAATCCAGGTAGCGGCGGAACACGAATGGCTCCAGGATTTTCTCGAGCCGACGTCCCGCAGCTCCGCCTGCGATCGCGCGTGCCTTTACCATAGCGTAGCGCTCCCATTCCCGGCCTTGGGACTGGTAGTAGTCTTCCATGGCGTCGAAGCTCACCGCCAACGGGCCCGAGTCTCCGAAAGGCCGCAGACGCATATCGACGCGGAATACGAATCCGTCGGCGGTCTGCTGGTCGAGCAACTGGATCAAAGCGCGCCCGAGTCGCACAAAATATTCGTGATTGCTGAGGGCTGGCGCACGGTCCGTCTCGCCGTCCTCGGTATACGCGAAAATCAGGTCGATGTCGGACGAGACATTCAGTTCGCAGGCGCCCTGCTTGCCCATGGCCAGCACCGCCATGCGCGCCGGCGCTCCGGATTCACCGATCGGTCGACCGTGCTCACGAATCAGCCACTGGTCCAGCCGTGCGAGGCCCACGGCGACGCAGGCGTCGGCCAGAGCAGTGAGATCGCGCAGGACTTCGTCGAGATCCGCCCACCCCGCCAGATCGCGCCAGACGATGCGCAGCATCTCGCGCTGGCGCAACTTGCGAAACGCTTGGGCCAGCGCCTGCGCGGAGCCGGCATGGTCAGCCATTCGAATCGCCCGGTCACGGAATTCCGACGGACCATATGGGCGGTGCAGATCGCCGTCATCGAGCAGATCACGCAACACCTCGGGCTGCCTGGCGCAGGTATCTGCGACGAACCCGCTGCAGGCGAATACGCGACACAGCACGCCGATAAAAGCGAGATCCCGAGGCGGGCGTATGCCCTGGTCGGTCGCCCGCTGCTGCATCGACTTCCAGGCCCGGTCCACCTCGGCGCGCACCGCCTCCGGTAGCTTATCGCTGACCGCGGGCGGTACGGGGACGAATTCGAAATGGGAATCATTTTTCATCGAACAAGCTTAACGGCTCCACGGCGCCGATAACAAAAGCGATTTGCATCACAAACGACGCCCAACGGGCGCCAGCCAAGTCAAGGATCTTAGGGTTTGGCCGATGGTTCGGGAGATTAGCGGCGTCGATTTGCAACGGGAGGGGCGATGGATTTCAAAGATTATCTCAAGATCATGGTCATGAAGGATGCTTCGGACCTGTATCTCACTACCGGCGCGCCGCCCTGCGCCAAGATCCACGGAGTATTGAAACCGCTCGAAAAAAGTTCCCTGCCGGCCGGCCAGGTGCGCGAAATCGCGTACTCCATCATGGACGAGGAACAGCGCGCGGCGTTCGACAAAAAGCCCGAGATGAATCTGGCGCTCTCGGAGGCCGGCGTCGGCCGGTTCCGAGTCAACATTTTCAAGCAGCGCAACCAGGTCGCGATGGTGGTGCGCAATATCAAAACCGAAATTCCCAAATGGCAGGATCTTGGCCTGCCCGAAGTGCTCACCAAAATCATCATGTCCAAACGCGGTCTGGTGTTGTTCGTCGGCGCCACCGGTTCGGGCAAATCGACTTCGCTGGCTTCGCTGATCGACTACCGTAATCAGAACAGCGCCGGCCACATCATCACCATCGAAGATCCGATCGAATTCGTTCATTCGCACAAGAACTGCATTGTCAATCAGCGCGAAGTGGGCGTCGATACCGAGTGCTACGAAGACGCCTTGGCCAACACGTTGCGCCAGGCGCCGGATGTCATTCTCATCGGTGAGGTGCGCCACCGCGAAACCATGGAACACGCCATCGCGTTCGCCGAAACCGGGCACTTGGCGATCTCGACCTTGCACGCCAACAACGCCAACCAAGCGCTTGACCGTATCATCAACTTTTTCCCCGATGACCGCCGTTCGCAGCTGCTGCTGGATCTGTCGCTGAACCTGCGTGCATTCGTCTCCCAGCGCCTGATTCCTTCCAAGGACGGCAAGCGCGTTGCGGCATTCGAGATCCTGTTGGGTACACCACTGGTGTGCGACATGATCAAACGCGGCGACGTTGCGGAAATCAAGCAAGTCATGGAGAAGTCCACCAACCTGGGGATGCAGACCTTCGACCAGGCGCTATTCGATTTGTACAACGCCGGCCACATCACCGAAGAGGAAGCGTTGCGCAACGCCGACTCGGCCAACAACCTGCGGCTGCGCATCAGCCTCAGCGACCGCGGCCCGACTCCCGATGCGGTCGGACTTGCCGAGGACCTGTCGTCAGGGCCGTCCCTGAGCCTGGTGCTGGACGACGACGAGCCGGAGAGCGGTACGCAGCTCGACTACAAATAGTCGCGCGGAGCCGAGGACGCGCGAACCGTGTCCCGGGAACTGCCACCTGGAAGCGAAGCGGTGGCGATGAAAAAAGGGCTCCACCGAAGCGGAGCCCTTCAAGTCGCGAGGTGGTGCCTTGGTTGTTGTTAGAAGATCGTCGTGAGCTGCAGTGCGAGCCGGTTTCCGACACCATCGAGGTTCGCGTTCGGACCAGCGCCGGAAGGAAAGTTCACCGCTTCCGCGTCGCGAATCGCATAGTCCAGCGTCAACCGGGTTTTCTTGTTGAAGTGGTACTGCACACCCAGGGTCCAAGTACGGAACTCGAGCTCGAACTGGCTATCGGTGTTGCGGTTGTATTGATCGTAGCGCGCATCGAGCTCGAATTGCGTGTGCGGTATGTACCAGCCACCTTCCACGTACCAGCCTTTCGCCTTCGCGTTCAATCCATTGCCCGGATGGTTGGGATTGCCTACTGCAGGCGGCACCAACGCGAACGTGGGCTTGTCCGGGCCCTGGAAGATCATACCCTCGCCACGCATATACTCCGCAGTGAACCGGAACGGCTTTTTCATATACTTGAAGCCCACACCGCTGCGGTTGCGGTCGTACTCCTCAACGGTACCGTCGTTGTTCCCGTCGAAGGAACGCTTGCCGCGCTGGGTCCAGCCGAAGAACTTCATCCCCTGTGCAAACGGACCTTTACCGCCGAATTTCTTCTCGGCTGAAAAATACAAGTAGACATCTTTGTTGTTGTCGTTGTCCGACAGGTTCAGGCCATTGCCGTTGCCGAGCATGGCGGCGTAACTCAGTTCCCAATTGCTGCCGACGTCAAATGCGTCGAATACCTGCACACCCGTATCGCGGAATGCGCCGACGCTGGTGGTGAATGCATTCAAAGACGTCTGTGGTGGCAACGTTTGCGGCGCTACGTTGCCACCCGCGGGAAAACTGCGTTCCGGGAACCGCTCCAACAACAGCTGGTTGCTGACCTCGGTGAAGTTCACATAATCGAATACATGAATCGCCTGCAAGCCTTCCTCTGCGCCCGGGTACTTGAACAGACCGGCGCGAATCCGCGCGCCTTTGATATGGTTCAAGGTAACGCTGGCGTCGGTGACTTTCGCAAACGCATTGCCCGGTGCCGTGATGGCGTTGTTGCCCATTTCCAGCAGCAGAAAATAGTTTACGTTCGGATCCAGGGGCAGCGCGGCGCCACGGGCTCCGATGCGGGCGCGCAGGACGTTGAACGAATTCTGTGAATTAAGATCCGGCCCGATCAGTTTCGGCGGAATATAAGCGTTACCCGCGTTGGGATCGCTGTAGTCCTTTTGCCACTGCGGCTGAATGAACCCCCACACCCTCGCTCGAGCGGCGGTGCCCGCGGGCTCGGTGCCTTGCAGCATCAGCCAGTTAGCTGCTTGAACCTGTGCCGTGCCGGCGATTGCGCCGACGTAAGCGGTGGCGAGCAGCGTTTTTTTGAAAACCTGCATGTTAACTCCTCCAGAATTATTATTTTCGATGCGCTTAAGGTTTGACCAAGGTGTATCCGCCGCTGGTCAGCTCTATGACCCGCACGATTCCAGCCGGAACGCGGGTGGCGTTCGGGTTGAGTACCGGCTCGTGATCCAGGATTTTGGTCATGGCGTGGATGGTGTTGCTGCAGGCGGAAAACCGCACACCCTGATTCGCCAATGACGCGATGCGGCCTTTGTTCTCGTTCTCGTCGAACAGCAAACGCAAGCCCGGTCCGAATGCGACGATCTCGATGTCGACTTTTTCGGGGCCGTAGTACTTGAGCAGATTGTTGGCGACGTTCAGCACCAGCGTCTGCTTTGACGGGTCCGCGTCGCTGATCTGCAATGCGACCTTGGCTTCTGCGAACGGTTTGTCGGATTTGATTTCGGTTGCGTTTACTCCATTGCTCAGAATCAACAATGCGAGCAGAGGCAACAGCGCGTGCAAAGCACGCCTGCAAGACTTCGGCATGACAACTCCTCCTAAACGTGGCGTGAACGGAGCATCGCAGCGCCCGATCCATGGGCTCGCTCCGTTTTGTCTTATTGTTGCGAGACGGACTCTCCCCTGCCCGCTCCTGTTAGAGACGTGGATGGATTTGTTTTTATTCCACGCGAGTGACGAGTTTTTTCACAACTCGTTTAGGATCTTCTTTCGAATCTGCTGGTACTCGTCTGCGGTGATCAAGCCTCGCTTGCGCAGCGCGTCCAAGCGCTGCAGGCGGGCTGCAATGGACGCATCCGGCCGCGCGGCCGGGGAAGCCGGAGCCGACGTCGCGGGCCTTGTTTCCGCGGATGCTGTGGGCGAGGGACGGTAGTTCGGATCACAGTCGAGTTTCACGTGAATGTCGCGCGACAGTACCGCGTCGTTCACCTGCTCGCTGAAGGTTTTGCAGCCGGGCTTCTTCACCGTCAGCGTGCCGGAAGCACGGTATTCGAAACCGACGAAGCGCGGCGGAAAGACTTCGTCCGGACGGACGGTGACGGGCGTGGCGCCTATTTCGACGCCGGAGGCGAGCACAATCGCGCCGGCTGGATCGGAGTCGATGGTCGTGGTGCGCTGTTCCTTGACGACACTGCTGCAGCCGGCGAGACCGAGCGCTGCAAGCACACCGGCCGCCACTTGCGCGCCGCGCACGCGATTTCTCATATTCTCCTCCCCGGTCGTTATTATCGCGCGCCGCTGGCGCGGCTCGCATTCATCTGAGTAAGGACGCGGGCGACGCTCGATTATTCCCTGCAGAAACGAAAAAACCCCCGCCACGAATGACGGGGGTTCTGTCTGGCTTCGAAACAGCCTGGACTTACATCATGCCCATGCCGCCCATTCCGCCCATATCGCCCATGTCGGGCGCGCCGCCTTCCTTCTCATCCTTCGGCGCCTCGGCCACCATGCACTCGGTGGTGATCATCAAGGCGGCGACCGATGCGGCATTCTGCAGTGCCGAGCGCGTAACCTTGGTGGGATCGAGAATACCCATCTCCACCATGTCACCGTATTCGCCGGTGGCTGCATTGAACCCGTAGTTGCCCTTGCCCTCGACGATCTTGTTCAGCACCACGGAAGGCTCCATGCCGGCGTTGGCGACGATCTGCCGCAGCGGCTCTTCCATGGAACGGCGGGCGATGTCGATGCCCACGTCCTGGTCGTGATTATCGCCCTTGAGCTTCTTCAAGCCCTGCACGGCGCGCACCATGGCCACGCCACCGCCGGGCACCACGCCTTCTTCGACCGCAGCACGGGTGGCGTGCAATGCGTCTTCGACGCGGGCCTTCTTCTCTTTCATTTCCATCTCGGTGGCGGCACCGACTTTAATCACCGCAACGCCGCCGGCGAGCTTGGCGACCCGCTCCTGCAACTTCTCGCGGTCATAATCGGAAGTTGCTTCTTCGATTTGCTGGCGCACTTGGGCGACGCGCGCTTCGATGTCGTCGCTCTTGCCGGCGCCGTCGATGACCGTGGTTTCGTCTTTGGTCACCTGCACCTTCTTGGCACTGCCGAGATCCTCCAGCGTCGCCTTTTCAAGAGACAGGCCGACTTCTTCCGAAATCACGGTGCCGCCGGTCAGGGTCGCGATGTCCTGCAACATGGCTTTGCGGCGGTCGCCGAAGCCCGGTGCCTTCACAGCGCAGACCTTGACGATACCGCGAATGGTGTTGACCACCAGAGTCGCCAGGGCTTCGCCTTCGACGTCTTCGGACACGATCAGCAACGGACGACCGGATTTGGCGACGCCTTCCAGCACCGGCAGCAGTTCGCGGATGTTGGAGATCTTCTTGTCGTACAGCAGGATGTACGGATCTTCCAGTTCAGCGGACATCGACTGCTGGTTGTTGATGAAATACGGCGACAGATAGCCGCGGTCGAACTGCATGCCTTCGACCACTTCCAACTCATTCTGCAGACCCTGGCCTTCTTCCACTGTGATGACGCCGTCTTTACCAACCTTGGCCATGGCATCGGCGATGATGCGACCGACCTGTTCGTCGGAGTTGGCGGAAATGGTGCCAACCTGGGCAATCGCCTTGTCGTCCGCGCAGGGCTTGGACAGGTTCTTCAATTCCTCGACGGCCGCGAGCACTGCTTTGTCGATGCCGCGCTTGAGGTCCATCGGGTTCATGCCGGCAGCGACGGCCTTGAGGCCTTCGCGCATGATTGCCTGCGCCAGCACGGTGGCGGTGGTGGTGCCATCGCCGGCGACATCGGAAGTTTGGGAAGCCACTTCCTTCACCATCTGCGCGCCCATGTTTTCGAACTTGTCGGCCAGTTCGATTTCCTTCGCCACGCTGACGCCGTCCTTGGTGACGGTGGGCGCGCCGAAACTCTTCTCCAGCACAACGTTGCGGCCACGCGGGCCGAGGGTGACTTTCACCGCGTTGGCGAGAATGTTGACACCGCGCACCATGCGATGGCGCGCGTCATCACTGAATTTGACTTCTTTCGCTGTCATTTCCGTGTTCCTCTTGAATCCGGTTGGCTCTGATTTCCGTGAACGGTCGAAAGAGCGTTAGCCCTCGATGACACCCATGATGTCTTCTTCGCGCATGACCAGCAGGTCTTCGCTCTCAACCTTGACCTCAGTCCCTGCATATTTGCCGAACAGTACTTTGTCGCCGGTCTTCACATCCAAAGGACGCACGTCGCCGTTTTCCAGAATCTTGCCCTTGCCTACGGCGACGACTTCGCCGCGAATCGGCTTTTCGGCTGCGCTGTCGGGGATGACAATGCCGCCCGCCGTCGTGCGTTCTTCTTCCATTCGTTTGATGACCACGCGGTCATGGAGTGGACGAATATTCATCGAGCATTTCTCCTTGCGATGAAGCTGTATGAATCATAAGTGCTTGTTTCTTCTTGATGGAGCGCCAGAATTTAGCACTCAACCAGAATGAGTGCTAATAATAACGGCGAAACCTGCGGAGTCAAGGCGGGGGGGCACGAAAATTTTTCGCGGGCACTCAATCTTCGCGGCGGTACTCACCTTCTATGGTGCGTGGCGGAGCCGGAGGCTCCGGCGGTCCGCCCCCCGGCGGGCGGCCCGGGGTGGAAATCCTGCTCACGAAGCGCACGATCATCGCTCGGCGCAGGGGTGCGATCAACAGCAGAGCGCCGATCAGGTCGGTGATAAACCCCGGAATCAACAGTAAAATACCGCCGATCACCAGCACGCCGCCTTCGAGCATCGGTATGGCCGGCGCTTCGCCCCGGTCGAGGCTGCGGCGAATTTCCTGCAAGGTCCGAAATCCCTGGTGGCGCACCAGCAGGCTGCCAAGAACCGCGGAAAATACCACCAAGGCGACAGTGGCGATCCCGCCGATGGCGGCACCGACCTGCACCAGCACGTAGATCTCAGCCAGTGGCAGGCCGACAAACAATAGCAGTAAAAGGGTTCGCAGACTCATGTGCGGTATGACACTCCGGACGACGTGTAAAACAACAGTGACAAGGCGATAGGCGCGCGCTACCCTTGGGGGCCTCGCCTGTATCAACAGGAATACAATGCCAGAACAACACCTTATCGTGCTGTCGACGGCACCGGATCAAGCTGTCGCGCAGCATATTGCAGGGGCGCTGGTGGATGAACGGCTGGCCGCCTGTGTCAACATCCTGCCGCAGGTGACCTCGGTGTACAGCTGGCAGGGTAAACGCGAATTCGATGCAGAGGTGTTGTTGATTATAAAGACCCGGCAAGGCGTTTACCAAAAACTGCAGCAGCGCCTGGTCGCGCTGCACCCCTACGAACTTCCGGAAATTGTGGCGGTCCCACTGGTGGGCGGCCTGGCCGGGTATTTGGGTTGGATCGATCAAATGACAGGAATGAGCGAATGAAGACACGTGTATTGGCTTGGCTGCTGTCATTGGCGGCAATCCCGGCGGTGGTCGCGGCGGCAAACTACGGCCTCGCCGACGAGCCCCTGGCTCCGGACAAAGCATTCCAATTCTCGGCGCAAGCCAAGGATGCCAATACCGTGATCGGCACCTGGACCATCGCCGACGGTTACTACCTGTACCAAAACAAGTTCCAATTCGTTTCCGATACTGGCGGAATCACGCTGGGTAAGCCGGACATTCCGGCGGGGAAAAAGAAAAAGGACGAATTCTTCGGCGAAGTCGAAACCCATCGCCATCAGGTCCAGATCCAGATCCCCGTGGAGCGCACCCGCGATGCCGCGAATACGTTGAGCTTGACCGCCAAGGCCCAAGGCTGCGCGGACATGGGCATCTGCTATCCGCCCTATCAGACGACCGTGAAGGTATCCCTCCCGGCCGCATCCAGCGCGGCACCGGCGGCCAAAGCAGCGGGCGACGCGGTCGACGAAGTCAAGCAGCTCGGTGACCGTCTCGGCCTTGCTCAGAATGACAGTGAATTCCTGCCGCCAGACCAAGCCTTCGCTCTCAGCAGCGAATCCAAAGACGGCAATCTGGTGGCCCATTGGAAAATTGCCGACGGCTATTACCTCTACAAGGACAAGATCCAATTCAGACTCAAGGACGCTCCCCAGAGCGTGAGTCTTGGCACACCGGAATTGCCGGAAGGGCAGATCAAAGACGACGAGTTCTTCGGTCGCATGACGGTGTTTCACGACGACTTCAGCGCCACGGTACCCGTCCAGAGCGGGAATGCCGCCCCACCGGTGGCCGTGGATGTCACCTACCAGGGCTGCTCGGAAAAGGGATTGTGCTATCCGCCCCAGACTCACACGGTCCGTTACACGCCCGGCGCGGGTGGCGGCGGCACTGCCTCGGGCGCCACCGCGGAACGTGGCGCGGCAGCAGTCGACGCGGCGCCAAGTCAGTCCGAGCCGGCGGCATCGGAAGGGAAGCCGCCCGCGCTGGACGTCAAGACCGTGATCCTGACCCTGCTGGGTGCGTTTGGCGTCGGTTTTCTGCTGACCTTCACGCCGTGTGTACTGCCGATGATCCCGATTCTGTCGTCGATCATCGTCGGTCAGGCGGGAGAGCAGTCCAGCACCATGCGCGGCGGCGTGCTGTCGATCGTCTATGTGCTCGGCACGGCCGTCACCTGGACCGCAGCAGGTATCCTCGCCGGACAGGCCGGCGATCAGCTCCAGGCCTACTTCCAGAATCCGTGGGCAATCGGCATATTCGCGGCCATATTGGTGCTGCTCGCCCTGTCCATGTTCGGTTTCTATGAAATCCAGATGCCGTCCAGTATCCAGTCCAAGCTCCAGGAGCGCAGCCAGAAAGTGCAGGGCGGGACCGTGATCGGCGTGTTCATCATGGGCGTGCTGTCGGCCGCGATCGTCGGCGCCTGCGTATCGCCGTTGCTGATTTCTGTGCTCGGGCTCGCGGTCTCTCTGGGCGACCCTGTGTTGGGCGGCGCGACCATGTTCTTCATGGCGCTCGGTACCGGCGTAGTGCTGATCGCCATCGGCTTCGGCGCCGGATTTCTCGTGCCTCGCGCCGGCGCCTGGATGGATACGGTGAAGCATGTATTCGGCGTGCTGCTGCTCGGTGTCGCCGTGTATCTGCTGGGAATCCTGCCACAGGTCCCGGTGCTGTATCTGTGGGCCGTGCTGCTGATCGTCACCGGCGTGTTCATGGGCGCCACGCAATCGCTGACCGAGTCCGCGAACGGCTGGCGAGTGCTTTGGAAAGGTGTCGGCACCGTGTTGGTGATTTGGGGCGTGCTGGCATTGCTCGGCGCATTTGCCGACAACCGCGACATACTGCGGCCCATCCAATTCGAATCGCCAGCGGTCGCCATGCGGCCCGCTGCCGGCGCCGAGACCGCGGCTGCCGCGCACGGCGAGTTGTTCCGTCGGGTCGAGACGGCGGCGCAGTTGGATCAGGCGCTCGCCCAGGCAAAAGCGGCCGGGAAACCGGCCATGGTGGATTTCTACGCCGACTGGTGCACCGAGTGTCAACGCATGGAAAAAGGCACATTCTCCGATCCGAGGGTACGGCAATACATGGGGCAGCATTTCACCGCTTTGCAGGTGGATGTCACCGGTAACGACGAAACCGATCGTGCGGTCAAACAACGGCTCAATGTGTTCGGGCCGCCGGCGCTGCTCTTCTTCGACGCAGCCGGACGACCCATGAAATCCATGAACTTCTACGGTTACAAACCCGCTGACGAGTTTCTCGAACTCTTGCAGCGCGTTGTGAAGGGTCCCTAGTGCGCCGGTCGGCGACCATCGTTGCCGCGGTTGCGGTCGGCATTGCCGGGCTGGCGGGCGGGTTTTGGCTGCAACATGCCACCCGCTCACCCGCGCCGTTACCACCGAGCGCGGCGGGTTCAGAGGCGGCCACCACGATAACAGGCACTGCCCGCCCGTCGTTTTCACTGCGAGATCTCAACGGCAAACAGCACGACATCGCCCAATGGGACAACCACGTAGTGCTGCTCAACTTTTGGGCCACATGGTGTCCACCGTGTCGGCGCGAAATTCCGGCGCTGATCGACCTGCAGAACAAATTCGGCAACCAGGGACTGCAGGTGGTTGGCGTCGCGATCGACCAGCCCCAGCTGGTGGAGGAATTCCGCGATACCGCGGAGATGAACTATCCGGTGCTGGTGGGCGAAAGCGAAGCCCTGGCCGTGTCGAAGGCCTACGGCAATGTCTACGGCCAGTTGCCCTACAGCGTCGTCATCGCCCGTGACGGCACCATCCGCGAAGTGCACCGCGGCGAACTCACCAAGACCACCGCGGAATCGCTGCTGAAACCGCTGCTAGACCGCTGAAAGCCCAAATTCTCGAGCAATTGCGCCGAACGGTTGCGAACGGGACGGGAACCTGTGTGCGCGGTGGACAATGCATGGAAATTGTTGCACACTGGCGCGCGTCGGCAGCCGGTCCAATTTTGTGGATTTTGGACCTAATTACGCGCCGAATTTCCGAAAAATCGCTCCGAAGGTTGCACTTTAAAAGCGACCTCGAACCACTCAGGGCTCCACCGGCTCATGGCGCGCATTCTGGTACTGAACGGTCCGAACCTGAACCTGCTCGGCAATCGTGAGCCGCAGGTCTACGGCCATGTCACGCTCGTCGATATCGATCAACGCCTGAAGCAACAGGCCGCGGCCGCCGGCCATGAACTCGAAACCCAGCAAAGCAATGCCGAGCATGAACTGGTGGACCGGGTGCACCGTGCCCGTGAGGACGGCGTCGCCTTCATCATCATCAATCCGGCCGCGTTCACCCACACCAGCGTCGCCCTGCGCGATGCCATTTTGGGCGTGGACATACCCTGCATCGAGGTGCATTTGTCCAATGTCTTCCGGCGCGAAGAATTTCGTCAACGGTCCTACTTCTCCGACATCAGCATCGGCGTGATCAGCGGACTGGGCGCACAAGGTTACGAACTGGCGCTACAGGCCGCGATTCGGCATTTGGCCGAATCGGCATAACAACGGACCGAACCAGGTTCGGCCATCAAGGAACAGCGCAATGGATATTCGCAAGGTCAAAAAGCTGATTGAACTGCTCGAAGAATCGGGCATTGCAGAAATCGAGATCCACGAAGGCGAAGAAGCGGTGCGCATCAGCCGCTACCCGCAAGGCATGCCGGTCATGCATGCGGCCTACCCGGGTGCAGCCCCCGCTCCCATGGCCGCCCCTGCGCCGTCGACCGTCGCGGCAGCGCCGGAACCCGCGAACGAGGAAATTGACGGCCACAAGGTGCTGTCGCCAATGGTCGGAACTTTTTACCGCTCACCCTCTCCGGGCAGCCCGTCGTTCGTGGAAGTGGGCCAGCGGGTCAATCTCGGAGACACCCTCTGCATCATCGAAGCGATGAAGATGTTCAATCAGATCGAAGCCGATAAGGCGGGGGCCGTGGTCGCGATCCTGGTTGAAAACGGTCAACCAGTGGAATACGGCCAGCCGCTGTTCGTCATTGAATAGCGCCGCCCCTCCGCGCGCTCATCCACGTAACCATTGCTGCAGGTTCATCAACCGATGCTGGAAAAGATCGTCATTGCCAACCGGGGCGAGATTGCCTTGCGCATCCTGCGCGCCTGCCACGAATTAGGCATCAAAACCGTCGCCGTACACTCATCCGCGGATCGCGATCTCAAGCACGTACGCCTGGCCAACGAATCCGTTTGCATCGGCGGACCACCATCGGCCGAAAGCTATCTCAATATCCCGGCGTTGATCAGTGCCGCGGAAGTCACGGACGCCGTGGCCATCCATCCGGGTTATGGCTTCCTGTCGGAAAACGCCGACTTTGCCGAACGGGTCGAGGAATCCGGCTTCATATTCATCGGTCCGCGCTCGGAAACCATTCGCCTGATGGGTGACAAGGTTTCCGCAATCCGCGCCATGAAGAACGCAGGCGTACCGTGCGTTCCCGGTTCCGACGGCCCGTTGGGCGATGACGGCGATGAAAGCCTGCGATTGGCGCGCGAGATCGGATATCCGGTCATCATCAAAGCCGCCGGCGGCGGCGGCGGTCGCGGCATGCGGGTGGTGCATGGCGAAGCCAGCCTGCTCAACGCCGTGGCACTGACGCGTATGGAGGCCGGTAACGCCTTCGGCAACGATACCGTATATATGGAGAAGTATCTGGAAACGCCGCGCCACGTGGAATTCCAGGTGCTGGCCGACGAGCACGGCAACGCCATTCATCTTGGCGAACGGGACTGCTCCATGCAGCGCCGTCACCAGAAAGTCATCGAGGAGGCGCCGGCTCCGGGCATCACCGAGGAACAGCGCTCGCGGATGGGCGAAGTGTGCGCCCAGGCCTGCCGCGACATCGGTTATCGGGGCGCCGGCACTTTCGAGTTCCTGTATCAGGACGGCGAGTTCTATTTCATCGAAATGAATACCCGCGTGCAAGTGGAACACCCGGTTACCGAAATGATCACCGGGGTCGACATCATCCGTGAACAGATCCTGATCGCCGCGGGCGAGAAGCTGTCGCTGCGTCAGGTAGACATCAGCTGGAGGGGCCACGCGGTGGAGTGCCGCATCAACGCGGAAGATCCGAAGACGTTTTTACCCTGCCCCGGCACCATCGCCCAATATCATGCGGCCGGCGGTCCAGGCATTCGCATCGACACCCATATCTACAACGGCTATCGCGTGCCGCCGAATTACGATTCCATGATCGCGAAGCTGGTGGCACATGGCAATTCCCGCGCCATCGCCCTGGCGCGTATGCGGCAGGCGTTGAGCGAAATCGTCATCGATGGCATTCGCACCAATATCGAATTACATCAGGATCTGATTACCGACGCGGCATTCCATCGCGGCGGCACCAACATTCATTATCTCGAGAAAAAGCTGGGATTGTAGTCACTGGCCGGCAACGGAGATCGCGCCGGCTCCGGACCCCATCATGCCCTGGTTGGAAATTTCACTGGACCTGCCCCGCGACGCGCTGCCGGAGGCATATGAGACTGCGCTGGTGGATGCCGGCGCGGCGACCGTGACTCTGTCCGACGCCGGCGACAATCCGGTATTGGAGCCAGGACCCGGCGAGACGCCGCTATGGCCACGCGTACGGGTCACCGGCTTGTTCGCGGCCGACGCCGAACCCCGATTGATCGGGTTCACGCTGCAGCAGGCGCTGGATCTCGAGCAAGCGCCGGTTTTGCATGTCAATCCGCTGGAAGACCGGGACTGGACCCGCGCCTGGATGGACGGTTACCAGCCGATGCGTTTCGGGTCGCAATTATGGGTCGTGCCCGAGGGTTTCACCGCACCTCGGCGCGACGCCATCAGCTTGCGCCTCGACCCGGGTCTGGCGTTCGGTACCGGCACCCATCCCACCACCGCATTGTGTCTGGAGTGGCTGGATGCACATCCGCCGCGCGAAAGCTCGGTGATCGATGTCGGCTGCGGTTCGGGAATTCTGGCGATCGCCGCGTTGTTGTTGGGCGCGCATCACGTCGACGCGGTGGACAACGATCCGCAAGCGCTTCTGGCAACCATGGACAATGCCCACAAGAACGGCGTCGCCCAACGCATCGACGCCTTTCTGCCCGAACAGTACCGACACCAGCCTGGCGACTTGCTCCTGGCGAACATTCTGGCCGGTCCGCTGCTGCAAATGGCGCCGCTTTTTGCAACGCTGGTAAAACCCGGCGGCAAGCTTGTGATGTCCGGGATCCTTGGCGAGCAAGTGGACGGGTTGCTGCAGTGCTACTCCACCAACTTCGAAATGTCAGCGCCGCAATTGCGCGACGGCTGGGCGCGCTTGGACGGCGTGCGCAGATCGGATAAGGTGCCAGGCTGACGTATCAGCGCCGCCGTGTGCGCTGCGCCCAAAGCTCCGGCGAACATCGACACAGGATCGCCTCAACCCATCATGCGCACCCGTTGTCCCGAATGCCAGACGGCATTTCTGATTACCGAGCAACAGCTTAACGCCGCCGGCGGAAAAGCTCGGTGCGGCAAGTGCGGCTCGGTATTCGACGCGCGCGCCGCGTTGATTGCCGATCCGGACGCAAACACCAGTCGACGCACCGAGTCCGATTCAATGGAACCAGTTGCTGTAGCGGCGACCGAGGCGCCCACTGAAACACCAATCGAAGCGCAGATGCCGGAATCGGACTCCGACACCAATGCACGACCGCAACCGGCGGCAGAACCGATCCCCGCGGTGTTGCTGGAAGATTTCGAGCAGTTCCACGAGCGCGGCGCCCGACGCCACGGATGGGCATGGGGCATCGCGATAATCGTGCTGGCACTGTGCCTTGCGCTGCAGTACGCCTATTTCAAACGCGCGCAACTGGTCACCCGGTTTCCGCAGTCGCGCCCCTGGCTGGCGGACATGTGCGGTATCCTCTCGGCGGCGATACCCTGTGACGTGCCGTATGCGCGCAACCTCGCCGAGCTGCGCATGTTGTCGAGCGAAGTCAGCGAGCATCCGGATGTACGTGGCGCGCTGCTGATTCAGGCGACGTTCGTGAACATCGCAAAATTCACGCAGCCGTTCCCGATTCTCGAAGTGAAACTGTCGGACTTGCGCGGACAAACGGTCGCGTTGCGCCGATTTCGGCCGGCGGAATATTTGCGTGGCAACATCAACACAGAGCAAGGCATGGTGCCGCGCACCCCGGTAACGGCGCTGATCGAAGTGACACGACCGTTTGTCGATGTCAACAGCTATAGCTTCGCGTTTTATTGAACAACGTTTCGATTGTAAAATTTTTTGATTTAATTCGGTCATCAAGACGCCTTTATCGCGCCCCCCTTTGAGAGTATTATTGCTCGTCCGCCGTTCAACACCGCGACGACTAGACGGACAACGGGCGTGCAGACATGCAGATCGGCCCTTTTAAACTACGCAACAATTTAATACTCGCGCCCATGGCCGGTGTAACCGACAGGCCTTTCCGTCAGCTGTGCAAACAACTTGGCGCGGGCATGGCCGTGTCCGAAATGGTATCGTCGAATTCATTGCTCTGGGGCAGCAAGAAAACCCAGCGACGCGCCAACCATGACGGCGAAGTGGAACCGCGCATCGTGCAGATCGCCGGCGCGGATCCACAGATGATGGCCGACGCAGCCCGTTACAATGTCGACACCGGCGCGCAGATCATCGATATCAATATGGGCTGCCCTGCCAAGAAAGTCTGTAACGTATTGGCCGGTTCCGCGCTGCTGCGTCACGAGGATCTGGTTGCCTCCATTCTCGACGCCGTGGTCAAGGCCGTGGCCGTACCCGTGACGCTCAAGATCCGCACCGGCTGGGACAAGGAAAACCGTAACGCGCTGCGCATCGCCCGCATCGCCGAAGATGCAGGCATCTGCGCTCTGGCCATGCATGGGCGCACGCGCGCCTGCATGTACAAAGGCAAGGCGGAATATGACACTATTCGCGCAGTTAAAAGCGCGGTACGCATTCCCGTGACCGCCAATGGCGACATCGACACTCCCGAAAAGGCCAGACAGGTGCTCGCGCACACCGGCGCCGATGGCGTGATGATCGGCCGCGCTGCCCAGGGGCGGCCGTGGATCTTCCGGGAGATCGAACATTTTCTCGCTACCGGGGAAAAGCTGCCCGAGCCCCCGGTGGAGGAGATTCGCGACATCATGCTGGGCCACCTGGAGAATCTTTACCAGTTCTACGGCGAACACACAGGGGTGCGCATCGCCCGCAAACATATCTCCTGGTACAGCAAGGGCCAGCGCGGTGGCGCGGTATTTCGTGATGCCGTCAATCGGGTGGAATCAAAACAACAACAACTGGCAATGACGCGCGACTTCTTCGACCGTCTTGCCGACCAGGAGGGTCTCGCCGCATGAGCTACTCCAATGCTCCCCAGGCAGCGGCCAGCAGCGAGGAGCAGGTGGCAGCGTTTCCGACCGACAACGTATGTTTGTCGAGTTTCGTCAAAGGCGCTGTGGAAACCTACTTTCGCGATCTGAACGGACATGCCCCGGGAAATTTGTATGAGATGGTGATGTCGGAAGTCGAAAAGCCGTTGCTGGCAACGGTCATGCAGCAAGTACAGGGCAATCAAACCCGCGCCGCGAAAATGCTCGGCATCAATCGCAGCACATTGCGCAAAAAACTCGCCCAGCACGGACTCAACGACTAATCTTTGCAACCGGCCGCGGCCATTGGGCCGCGGCCACGATCCGCCCCGGGGACCCTGGGTACTTTCAACGGCCCGCCAGGGTCCGACCCAACAGAACGCACCAATTATGAGCAAGATTCAGCGCGCACTCATCAGCGTCTCCGATAAGACCGGCATTGTCGATTTCGCTCGCAAATTGCACGGCATGGGAGTCGAAATCCTATCCACCGGCGGCACGGCCCGATTGCTGGCAGACAACGGGATCCCAGTCACCGAAGTTTCCGATTACACCGGCTTCCCGGAAATGATGGACGGTCGTCTGAAAACGCTCCACCCGAAAATCCACGGCGGACTTCTCGGACGGCGCGGCGAAGATGAGCCGGTCATGCGGCAACATGCCATCGAGCCGATCGATTTGGTGGTGGTCAACCTCTACCCCTTCGAACAGACCGTGGCAAAACCGGGCTGCGATCTGGCTACTGCGATCGAAAACATCGATATCGGCGGACCGACCATGCTGCGCGCCGCAGCCAAGAATCATGTTTCTGTAACCGTGATCGTAGATGCCGAGGACTACGCGCTGGTGTTGGACGAAATGCAGGGAAACCGCGGCGCGGTCTCGGACACCACCCGCTTCGCCCTGGCCATGAAAACATTCGAACACACGGCCCACTATGACGGCGTGATTGCCAATTATCTCGGCGCCATCGGCGCCGACGGCAAACCGCAGGGCTTTCCCAATACCTACAATGTCCAGTTCCTGATGGCACAAGCCCTTCGCTATGGAGAGAACCCCCATCAGCAAGCGGCGTTCTATGTCGAACCCGACCCGGCCGAAGCCTCGGTGTCGACCTCCAGCCAGATCCAGGGTAAAGAACTGTCATTCAACAACATCGCCGACACCGACGCGGCGTTGGAATGTGTAAAGCAATTCGAAGTACCTGCCTGCGTGATCGTCAAGCACGCCAACCCGTGCGGCGTGGCAATCGCGGCAACGCAACTGGAAGCCTACGAGCGCGCGTACAAGACCGACCCCACATCTGCATTCGGCGGCATTATCGCCTTCAACAGACCATTGGATGCAGAGACCGCAGGCACCATCCTGGACCGGCAGTTCGTTGAAGTGATCATTGCGCCGGCCGTGGAAGAGGAATGCGTGCCCGTGCTGGCCAAAAAGCCCAACGTGCGGGTACTGACCTGCGGCAACTGGGAGCGCGAGCGCACGCCGGGCTTCGACTACAAACGAGTCACGGGCGGGCTGTTGGTACAGGATCGCGACTTGGGCATGGTCACCGCTGCCGACCTGCGCGTGGTCACCAGGCGCACGCCGAGCGACAAAGAGCTCGAAGACCTGTTGTTTGCCTGGAAGGTGTGCAAGTTCGTGAAGTCCAACGCGATTGTGTACTGCAAAGACGGAATGACCATCGGTGTAGGCGCGGGGCAGATGAGCCGGGTGTACAGCGCGCGTATCGCCGGCATCAAAGCCGCAGACGCAGACCTCGAAGTCAACGGCTCGGTTATGGCTTCCGATGCATTCTTCCCGTTCCGCGACGGCCTCGACTCAGCGGCGGAAGTGGGTGTCACTGCGGTGATCCAGCCAGGCGGTTCGGCGCGGGATCAGGAAGTCATTGACGCCGCCGACCAGCATGGTATCGCAATGGTGTTTACCGGGATGCGCCATTTCCGACACTGATCGGTATTCAGGCCCCCGCGCCGGCCCGCAATTCATCCACTTCGACCAAACGGTTCTTGCCGGCATCTTTGGCGCGGTATAGCGCCTGATCGATGCGCCGCAACATGAGCCCGGCGTCCGCGCCCTCGGCTTCCTCGCCATGGGTGCACAACAGGCCGATGCTCACCGTCAAAGGCAGGTCCTGGTCGTGCCAGCGAAACGAGTGGCGCTCAATGGATGCGAGGATGTTGCGTGCCCGATGGCGGCCAGTTTCGGGTATGCAATCCATTTGCAGCACGAATTCATCACCGCCGTAGCGGGCCACCAGTTCGTGGTCGCTCGCGTGTTCGGCCAACAGGTGCGCCAATTGGATCAACACCGCGTCCCCGGCCGCATGGCCAAAGGCATCGTTGATGTATTTGAAATTGTCCACGTCCAGCAGCAGTACGCACATGCAGCGTGCGGCTTTGCGATGCACTGTGAGCCGCTGAACCAGCACCTCCTCGAAATGCCGCCGGTTGGTCAATGCCGTGAGGTGATCTTTGCGCGCCAAATCCTCCAATCGGATATTGGCATCGCGCAAATCCTGGGTGGCCTCGTCGACACGGTGTTGCAGCAATCTGTTCAAGCCGTCGTAGCGTGCGCGCGAGTCCTCGATACGGTCGAAGGCTGTGGCGAATGCACGGGCCAACTGCTGCACTTCCCGAGGAGCATGGCTCGGCGCCGGAGGCAGCTTGCCCTTGAAGTCGCCTTCCGCCAGATCATTGGTGGCCAGCGCAAGGCGCCTGAGCGGATTCGCAATCCAGCGGGCCAGCGCGAGCGCCAGTAAGAGACCGAGAACCAAGCCGAAAACGCCCCAGGCAAACTCCGCCCAGAGCAGATCGGCGACGCGGCTTTCCACTTCCGCTTTCGGCTGCGGCACCATCACGCCCCAGCCGATTCCGGGCACGCTGGCATATCCAGCCACCATCGACTGTTTGACGAACGATGAGTAGAATTCGGTGACGCCGGTTTTGCCCGCCATCATGGCTTTGACGATCGGCCAGCTGGACAAGTCGTGCATGTCTTCCATCCAGTCCGGATTGGGATGCGCCACGACATGGCCGAATTGATCGACGATCGCCGAATGGCCCCGTTTGCCGAAACGAATGTTGCGGCGCAGCCTTTCGATCAGGTCGATCCGCAATTCGCCCAACAGCACCGCGCGGACGCCGCCCTGGGCATCCCGGACCGGCTGCGACAGCAACACCGTCGGTTTCCCGGTGAGCGGGCTTGGTTTGACACCGGACAAAGCCCCCGCGCCCTGGTCGCGCGTGCGCAGGAAACAGGATTCGTCGGCAAACACGTCGGCGCGCCCCGGTACGGCGCCATGGGGATCGGAAGTGTAAAGCGTCCTTCCGTCTGTATCGACCAGGGAGATGGAGCGAAAGCCGCGCAGATGCAACGCCGCGCGCCCCAGGAATTCTTCCAGCGCCTTGGGCACGTCTTCGCCCTGGACCGGCTGCTCGAGCGAAGACGCCAGCAACGCCAGCGCATGACGGTGGTCCTCTACATAGATCGAAATGGGTGCGGCGAGGTTCTGGGCCAGAAGCTGATGCTTCTCCTGGATCTCGCGCCAGGCGTCGTCCCAGGCCGCGCGGTATAATTTCATGCCCAGCAACGCCAACGGCACTACTGCGACCAGCACGAAACTGGCCATCAACGCCCGGTTAACCGGTTGACCCATGATCCGCGTCATCAATTTCGTCCGCTGGCCGGGATTGACCGCCATCTAAGCCTTCCTTCTCGTGGTCCTGTTAAGATAGCGGTCGCTCGATCGTTAAATTGAGCCGTTTTTGTCCTCACCAACCCGGTTAGGAGTAGTCATGAAGGTATTGATCGTAGGCGGCGGGGGCCGCGAGCACGCGCTGGCGTGGCGGGCAGCACAATCGGCCGCAGTGGAAACCGTATTCGTGGCGCCCGGCAATGCCGGAACCGCGCGCGAAACGGGGCTGCGCAATGTCGATATCGGTGCCGAAGACATTCCCGGACTCTTGGACTTCGCCCAGACATCGGGCATCGACCTGACGATCGTGGGCCCCGAAGCGCCACTGGTGGCTGGCATCGTCGACATCTTCAGGGACGCCGGACTGGCCATATTCGGCCCCACCCGTGAGGCGGCCCAATTGGAGGGCTCGAAAGCCTTCGCCAAAGACTTTCTCGCCCGCCACGGCATCCCGACCGCCCGCTACGGCGTCTTCACCGACCTCAATCAGGCCCTGGCGTTTATCCATGACCACGGCGCGCCGATTGTGGTCAAAGCCGACGGTCTGGCGGCCGGCAAGGGTGTGATTCTGGCGCAGAGCAAAGCCGAAGCCGAAGCCGCCGTGCGCGACATGCTGGCAGGCAACGCATTCGGTGCTGCCGGCAGCCGGGTGGTGATCGAGGAATTTCTCACCGGCGAGGAAGCCAGTTTCATCTGCATGGTCGACGGCGCCAGCGTCCTGCCCATGGCCACCTCCCAGGACCATAAAGCCCGCGACGATGGCGATTCAGGGCCCAATACCGGTGGCATGGGGGCGTATTCCCCGGCGCCGGTGGTCAGCGCCGAGGTTCACCAGCGAATCCTGAGCGAAATCATCGCGCCGACGGTCCTCGGCTTGGCCAGCGAAGGCATCCCCTATACCGGCTTTCTTTACGCCGGGGTGATGATCGACGCACAAGGCTTGCCCAAGGTGCTCGAATACAATTGCCGCTTCGGCGACCCCGAGACCCAGCCGATCATGATGCGATTGCAGTCGGATCTGGTGGCGCTCTGTCAAGCAGCCGTAGCCGGCCGCCTGGACCGCTGCCAGGCACAGTGGGACCCGCGGCCGGCGCTGGGCGTGGTGATGGCCGCCGGCGGCTACCCGGGCGCCTATCGCCGCGGCGACCCGGTCCAGGGTCTTCCGCAAAACGACCCCGCCGACGCCAAAGTGTTCCATGCCGGCACGCGTGAAAGCGAAGGCGGCGTGGTCACCGACGGCGGTCGCGTACTTTGTTGCGTGGGCCTGGGGGATAACGTGTCGGAGGCTCAGCGGCGGGCCTATAGCCTGGTGGATCAGATCCGCTGGCAGGACGCGTTTTGGCGGCGCGACATTGGCTATCGCGCCATCGCCAGAGAGGGCACTTCCACGGCGGTCCCCGCTAATCAATAGGGTCTACATTAGACTTACGGTATTCATTATACCAGTCCATTTAATTCATTAATGGCTTATAAAAGAATGGTTTATGCCTTTTCCTTCGCTTGGCCACCGCCGGGTCCACTGGCGCAGAGCCCGGCTTGCAGTGCCGCGGATAGCGGTTCGTGACGCGGGTGGGGCTGTGCTGGTTGTTGCTGGGTCTCGCCGTGTCTTCCCACGGGGCCTTGGCAGCAGAAACGCGCGCTTCACTGATGCGCGCACCGGCCTTGCAGACTGGCGCTTTGAAGCGGACGGGATCCGCGTACAATCGATCCCGCGCCTGCCGGACCGGACCAAGGCGTTTTTTCTGGGCCGCGGTTTCGACCTCAAAACGGCGTCCCGCTTGGCCGACCGCTGCCTGTTCCAGGCCATTGTCCACAACACGTATCCTCCCGGCAGCCCAAAGGTGCATGTCGACTTGCACCAATGGCGGGTACTAACGCGGCGTGGCTCGAACCATTGTTTTTGAAAGAGTCGTGGCAGCAGGAATGGGCCCGGGCGGGACTGGGAAACGCGCGCGGATTGCGTTTCAACGGGTTTTTTCCCGCCGTGCAGAACTTCTTACCAGGGGATTGGAACATGGGGATGACCGGCTACCCGGTCGTGCCTGGCGAGGATCTGAACGTCGAGATCGTTTGGTACAGCGACGGCCAGCGCCAGCACGACAAGATGACCGGCATGGTTTGCGGCGACAACGATATGGCAGCGGAGATCACAACGTGATGAATAGTATCGGGTTATTGCGCGACTTGTGGACGGGGGCTTTGATGCTTGCCGTGACCGCTGCGTACGCGGACACGCAACTCTTGTCGCCCATCCCCAACAAACCGATGGCGCCCGACTTCACCCTCAAAGACCTCGATGGGAGATCCCATCGCCTCAGCGACTATCGTGGCCAAGCGGTGGTCCTCAATTTCTGGGCCACGTGGTGTCCACCGTGCCGCCGCGAAATGCCGTCTATGGAACGCGCATGGCAACGACTGCAAAAAAAAGGCGCAGTGATCCTGGCGGTGGATGTGGGCGAGGATCTCGATACTGTATATACGTTTCTGGCCGACATCCCGGTGAGTTTTCCGCTGCTGCTGGATGAGGACGCCGAAATCGTCAGCCGGTTTCCGATTCGCGGTCTGCCGACCACCTATGTGGTCGACCCGTCAGGGCATCTCGTGTACCAGGCCGTGGGCGGCAGGGATTGGGACGACCCCGAGGTCCTGAAAACCATTCTCGATCTACGCGAGGCTCCGCAACGGGTTCAGGCAGCAACACCGACCCCGAGTTCGATGTGACGTCGGCGACAGGTGCGCACCGGACAGACCGAGACCCGACCTTCTAGCGCGATTCCAGCAACCGACGCCCGCGGCGCCGGCGCGGTCGCAACACCAAATCAATACATTGCCGGGAACCGACGATGAGCAGCAAGCGCGGGACGTTGAAATTCTCCTACTTGGGCCTGGACACGGCCTCCCTGAAGTCGTCGATTTTCGAACGCCTGCATTACAGCATCGGCAAGAAACCCAACGCCGCATCCAGCCATGATTGGTATCACACCGCCGCCTATGTGGTACGCGATCGCATGGTCGAGCGCTGGCTGCAAACACTACAAAGCTACGCAGCCGCGAGCCCCAAGCGGGTGTACTACCTGTCAATGGAGTTTCTCATCGGCCGCATGCTCGGCGACAACTTGACCAAACTGGATGCTACCGATGAGTTTCGCGGAGCGCTCGAGGCCGCAGGCGCCGACCTCGAAACGGTGGTCGAAACCGAGCCGGACGCGGCCCTTGGAAACGGTGGACTCGGGCGACTGGCGGCATGCTTCCTGGACTCCATGGCGACCCTGCGGCTGCCGGGATTCGGTTACGGCATTCGCTATGAATACGGCATGTTCAACCAGCGCATCGAAAACGGCCAGCAGGTGGAGCATCCCGACAATTGGCTGCGCTACGGCAATCCATGGGAATTCCCGCGCCCGGAAGTGCTGTTTCCGGTGCGCTTCTTCGGCAAGGTAATCACCGAAGACGCGGGTAACGGCGCCACCCGTCAGCGCTGGGTCGACACCGACGAGGTCATGGCCATGGCCTACGACATGCTGATACCCGGCTATGCCAACAACACCGTGAATCATCTACGTCTTTGGACCGCCAAGGCTTCGCGCGATTTCAACCTGGCTTATTTCAACGAGGGCAACTACATCAAAGCGGTGGAGGAACAGAACGACTCGGAGAATCTCTCCAGAGTTCTGTATCCGGACGACACCACCAGCATGGGACGGGAACTGCGTTTGCAGCAGGAATATTTTTTCGTCAGTGCGGCGTTGCAGGACATACTCAAGGATTTCTTCAGCGCAGGACACATGGCCGATGCGTTGTCGGACAAGGTCGCCATCCAGCTAAACGATACCCATCCCGCGGTCGCCGTTCCCGAATTGATGCGCCTGCTGATGGACGAGCACGAACTGCCGTGGGACGAGGCGTGGTCCATCACTCGCAAGACATTTTCCTACACCAATCACACCCTCATGCCGGAAGCACTGGAGTCCTGGCCTCTGGACTTGTTTGGACGCATGTTGCCGCGGCACTTGCAGATCGTCTATGAAATCAACCAGCGATTCCTGGACGATGTACGGCGCCGGTTCCCCGGGCAGGAAGACCGTATCCGGCGCCTGTCGCTCATAGACGAACAGGGCGAACGCCGGATCCGCATGTCCCATTTGGCCATGGTCGGCAGCCACACCGTGAACGGCGTCTCCGCAATTCACACCGATTTGATGCGGCAGACGATATTCGCCGACTTTCATGCTGTGCAGCCGCAGCAGATCATCAACATCACCAACGGCATTACCCCGCGCCGCTGGCTGCATCACTGCAACCGAAAACTATCCAACTTGATTTCAGAGCACATCGGCCACGGCTGGATCACCCACCTGGATCGGCTCGGCCAACTGCGCAGCCTCGCGGCGGACAGCAACTTCCGCACGGCATTCTCCGCAGTCAAACGTGCCAACAAGGACCGTCTCGCGCAACTGATTCACGCGCGGCTTGGGATCGCGGTGCCGGTGGATTCGCTGTTCGATGTCCAGATCAAGCGGATTCACGAATACAAACGCCAAGCACTGAATCTGCTGCACGCCATCGCGCTTTACAATCGGATTTGCGACTCGCCGAAATCTTTCCGCCAGCCGCGCACGATCATTCTCAGCGGCAAAGCGGCGCCCGGTTACGCGATGGCCAAGCTCATCATTCGGGCCATCAACGATGTCGGGGCGGTCATCAACGCCGACCCGCGTACCCGCGACCGGCTGCGTCTGATATTCGTGCCCAATTACGATGTCAGCACCGCGGGCGACATCATTCCTGCCGCCGAATTGTCGCAGCAGATTTCGCTGGCGGGAACGGAAGCATCCGGCACCGGCAATATGAAGCTCGCGCTCAATGGTGCGCTGACGATCGGCACCCTAGACGGCGCCAATGTCGAGATTCGGGAAGCAGTCGGGGAAGAGAATATCTTCATTTTCGGGCTCACCGCCGACCAAGTGGGGCGCGAGCAACGCGGCGGTTACCGGGCCCGCGATTATGTCGAACGAAATCCGGTCCTGGACGAAATCCTGCGGCAGTTGGCAGCCGGCCGCTACAGCGCCGGGGAACCCGATCGCTATCGGCCGCTGGTCAATCGGCTGCTCGACAACGACCCGTACCTGGTCTTGGCGGATTTCCAATCCTATCTCAAAGCGCAGGAAAGTGTGGCGCGACTGTATGCGCAGCCGGAGGAATGGAATCGCCGCGCGATACTCAATGTCGCCGCAATGGGACGGTTTTCCAGTGATCGCACCATCAACGAGTACGCCGAACGTGTTTGGGGCGTAAAGCCCGTCGCTCACGAATAGCGCTGCTGCCGCAAGTCGCGGCGGCCCATCAGCGTCTCATTGAATCGAAGAATTCGGCGTTGGTCTTGGTGTCTTTGAGCTTGTCGAGCAGAAACTCGATTGCCGCCAGTTCGTCCATAGGATGCAGCAGCTTGCGCAGCACCCACATCTTCTGCAACTCATCCACAGCCGTGAGTAGTTCTTCGCGGCGGGTACCGGAGCGGTTGATGTTGATGGCGGGGAAGATGCGCTTTTCGGAAATGCGCCGGTCCAGGTGGATTTCCATGTTACCGGTGCCTTTGAACTCTTCGTAGATCACGTCATCCATGCGCGAACCGGTCTCCACAAGGGCGGTGGCGAGAATGGTCAGCGAGCCGCCCTCCTCGATGTTGCGCGCCGCCCCGAAGAATCGTTTCGGCCGATGCAGCGCATTGGCGTCCACACCGCCCGTCAGCACCTTGCCCGAAGAAGGCACCACCGTGTTGTAGGCACGTGCTAGGCGGGTGATGGAATCGAGCAGAATGACGACGTCTTTTTTATGCTCGACCAGCCGCTTGGCCTTTTCGATGACCATCTCAGCGACCTGGACATGGCGGCTGGCGGGCTCGTCGAAGGTGCTGGAAATGACTTCGCCGCGTACGGAGCGGGCCATCTCGGTGACTTCCTCCGGCCGCTCGTCGATCAGCAGCACGATCAGGTAAACCTCGGGATGATTGCTGGTCAGACTCTGGGCGATGTTCTGCAACAACATGGTCTTACCGGCCTTGGGCGGCGACACGATCAAGCCGCGCTGGCCCTTGCCGATGGGTGCTGTCAAGTCGATCACCCGCGGCGTAATGTCCTCGGTACTGCCGTTGCCGAGCTCCAGCTGCATGCGCTCGGTGGGATGCAGCGGCGTCAGGTTTTCGAACAACACCTTGTTCTTGGAGTTTTCCGGCGTGTCGAAATTGATTTCCTTGACCTTCAGCAACGCGAAATAACGTTCACCCTCTTTCGGCGGCCGAATCTTGCCGGAGACCGTATCTCCCGTACGTAGATTGAAACGCCGAATCTGGCTGGGCGATACGTAGATGTCATCCGGGCCGGCGAGATATGAACTGTCTGCGGAGCGCAGAAAGCCGAAGCCGTCCTGGAGGATTTCGAGCACCCCATCGCCGAAAATGTCTTCGCCGCTCTTGGCGTGGGCCTTGAGGATGCTGAAGATGACATCTTGCTTGCGGGAGCGGGCGATGCCCTCGATATTCATTTGCTGCGCGATCTGTACCACCTCAGACGCGGGTTTTTGTTTCAGCTCAGTCAGATTCATGTGCAGGCGTTCTTTTATGGACAGGAGTAGACGGGTCGGAACACATACGGGAGCCGGGCGGAGCCAGGACCGTGTACCGGGGAGATGATCTGATTAAAGGGAGAAAAGCTTACGTCGTTATACGAACTGCGATTCCAAATTTAGCACGATGTATGGGAAAGGTCCAGCCCCCGACGGGGCTGGACCCGGGCAATCAAATGTTACTGTCGATGAACGCCGTCAGTTGCGATTTCGACACGGCGCCCACCTTGGTCGCTTCGACATTACCGCTCTTGAACAACATCAGGGTCGGGATGCCGCGAATACCGTATTTCGGCGGCGTGCCCGGATTCTCGTCGATGTTGAGTTTGGCGATCCGCAGCTTGCCGGCGTACTCCTCGGCAATTTCATCCAGGATCGGGGCAATCATCTTGCAGGGACCGCACCATTCAGCCCAGTAATCCACGAGCACGGGTTGGTCCGACTTGAGCACTTCCTCTTCGAAGGTGTCGTCGCTCACATACAAGATATTATCGCTCACTCTTAATGCCTCCCGTTTATGTCAATTCGGCTTGTACTACCCACCGGGCATAGCGTAAGCCAACGCTGTGGAAACGGGCTCGCAGATCGCATACGGACACATCCGGATTTGAAATGGACGTCCCTTCGCGGCGGCTCATTTCAATCGGTGTGGCCGTCGTCGCGATGGATGACTGGTTGGGTAGGCGGCTAACCGACCGCAGAATGGGTCAATTTGAGCCCAAGACGTCGGTGATTGCAAGTCCCACCACGCCGGGATTTACGATATGCTGTGCGGCCATGAGCGATCAACATCTTAGCGAAGTGACCTTTTCCCAACTAGGGCTGGAGCCGGAACTTTTACAGGGCGTTGCGGATGCCGGCTTCAGCAAGTGCACGCCAATTCAGGCGCAAACGCTACCGCTGGCACTGAAGGGCCACGATGTCGCGGGCCAGGCCCAGACCGGCACTGGCAAGACCGCCGCTTTTCTGCTGGCGATCTTTCATCACTTGTTGACCAACCCGCAGGACGAGGGCCGCAAACCGAATCAGCCCCGCGCTCTGGTACTCGCGCCGACCCGCGAACTGGCGGTGCAGATCCATGCAGACGCTGAAAGTCTCGGCAAGCATTTGGACTTTCGTCTTGGCCTTGCCTATGGCGGCACCGGTTACGAAAGCCAACGGGAAACCCTGACTTCGGGCGTAGAAATACTCATCGGTACGCCGGGTCGCATCATCGACTATTTCAAGCAACACGTGTTCGACCTGCGGGCCCTGCAGGTCATGGTGCTGGACGAAGCCGATCGCATGTTCGACTTGGGCTTTATCAAGGACGTACGCTTTTTGCTGCGGCGCATGCCGCCGCCGGAAAAGCGGCTCAACATGCTGTTCTCGGCGACGTTGTCCTACCGGGTGACTGAACTCGCCTATGAACACATGAATACTCCGGAAGTGGTGGAAATCGCACCGCAGCAGGTCACGGCCGACAATGTGACCCAAACCGCGTATTACACCGCCAACAATGAAAAGATCCCGCTGCTGCTGGGATTGCTGCGCCACGGCGATCCCCGCCGCTCGATCGTGTTCGTCAATACCAAGCGGGTCGCGGAGCGGGTATGGGGCTATCTGGAAGGCAATGGCATCCGCGCGGCGCTGCTGACCGGCGACGTGCCGCAGAAAAAGCGGCTGCGGCTGCTGCGGGAATTTCAAAGCGGCGATCTGCCGGTACTCGTGGCCACCGACGTCGCCGCGCGCGGCTTGCATATTCCGGAAGTGAGCCATGTGTTCAATTTCGATCTGCCCCAGGATGCCGAAGATTACGTACACCGCATCGGCCGTACCGCCCGCGCCGGCGCCGCGGGCGATGCGATCAGCTTCGCATGCGAGGATTACGCTTATTCGTTACCGGAGATCGAGGAGTACATCGGTATCAAGATCCCGGTACAATCGGTAGGTCAGGAATTGCTGGTCAGCCCGCAAGCTCCGGTGCGGGTCCAGCGTCCGAGCAAACCCCGGGGACGGGGGGATTCCTCCCGAACCAAAGGCGGCGGCGACCGCAACTCCAGCCGCCGGCGCCGCAGCCGTCCCAGCAGCGGGAGCCAGTGAGCGGGTTCCAGGAGTATCACCGTGGCCAAAATCGTTTACCCCGACGGCAGTGAAGAGTTCGAATTCACCCGCATTCGAGAACGGCTCGCCGATCTCGGCATTACGCTGCGCGAATGGCCCGCACCGCAGACCGATCGCGCGCGCAAGCTCATGGACAAGCCGTCCTTGTCGGATGCGGAAAAGGAAGAACTTTTGCAGTGCGTCGAGCCGCGCTTCCGCGAGTTGCAGGACGAGGCCGGCTACACCACCCGCGATATGATCGTCATCCACGAAGACATTCCGAACTTGGCCGAGATGCTGGCTAAATTCGAGAAGATCCATTTCCACAGCGACGATGAAGTGCGGTATGTACTTTGCGGCCGCGGCTATTTCGGCTTTGTCGAAGGCAACGGCGATCAGTTCATGCTGGAAGTGAGCGAGGGCGACTATATCAACGTCCCCGCAAATACCGAACATTGGTTCACCCTGGGCGACTCGCAACGCATCAAAGCCGTCCGTTACTTCATCGATTCAAGCGGCTGGACGCCCCACTACACCGACCGCGCGTTGCAATTCGAATAAGCAGTGATCCGAGTCTCCTATCGTTTCCCGGCCGGCGTCGACGCCGAAAAGCAGGCGCGGGTCATCGCCGTTGGCCAGACCGCGGGCTCCTGGGGTGCGCAATTCGCCGATCGCGAGCAACGGCTGCGTGCCCATCTGGGCACCGTCCTCGATGTGCGCAGCGACGCCGACGGCGCGCTGGCCTGGATCGGCTTTCCGGAAGCCAATACAGAAGGCGATTTGGCGACCTTGCTGACCATGATCTTCGGCAAATTCAGCCTCGCAGGCCCCGCGCGGGTCATGGAACTGCAATTGCCGGAGGGCTATGGAACCCCTGCCAAGTTCGGTATTGCCGGGCTGCGGCGCCTGACCGAGGTCCGCGAAAGGCCGCTGTTCATGGCCATCTTCAAGCCGGCGCTGGGCCTATCGGCGGACGATCACGCCCAATTGCTGCGCGAAGTGGCGTTTGCGGGGCTCGATTTGATCAAGGATGACGAAATCCTCGGCGACTTGCCCGAATGCCCGACCATCGAGCGGGTTCGCGCCTGCCGCGCGGTGATCGACGAAGCCAAAGCGCACACGGGGCGGGAGATCCTATACGCGGTCAACCTTACCGGGCCGGTCGCACGTATCTGCCAACGTGCCCGGGATTTGATCGACGCGGGCGCCAACGCATTCTTGCTGAACGTACTCGCTTACGGATACCCCGCGCTGGAGGCTTTGGCTGCCGACCCGGCGGTGAACGTGCCTGTTTTCACGCACCCGGCGCTGGCCGGGGCGATCGGCGGCGCAGCCGATGGCAGCAGCGCATATGGGTTCGACTACAGCGTCCTGCTGGGCACTTTGATGCGCTACGGGGGGGCCGATGCGGTATTGCACCCGGCCCACTACGGCTCCTTGCCATTCCCCGCCGACACCCAGTACGCGATTCGCGATCGCTTACGGGAACCCGCCGACGGGCGTCCTGCGGCGATGCCGGTGCCATCCGCCGGCATTCATCCCGGTGTCGTAGGCGCCGCTCTCGGCGAATACGGCGATGATGTGGTACTCAATGCCGGCAGCGCGATATTCGACCATCCGGACGGTGCGCGCGCCGGCGTCGAGGCGTTCTTTGCGGCGTTGGAATGCGTGCGCCAAGGCACACCGCTGCGTGCGGACGCGGTGGAGGCGGGAGCGCTGCAGGTGGCCCTGCAAAAATGGGGCGGTGCGCCGAAACGACCTTCGTGAAGCCGATGAACGATGCATGCCGGTGCATGGTGTTCACCGACTTCGACGGCACCATTACTGTCAATGAGACCTTTCGCAAAGTGCTGCACGCCTTCGTGCCTGAGCGTGCGCAGGAAATCATGCCGCAACTCGATGCCGGCACCATGACGCTGCGCGAAGGAGTGACCGCACTGGTGGCGGCCATTCCTTCGGACCAGCGCCGGGCGATCATCGAGTTCACCGCGGCAGAACCGCTGCGGCCCGGCTTCGGCGAACTGACCGGATTTCTTGCCGAACGCCGGATTCCGCTCGTGGTGGTGTCTTCAGGGCTGGGATTTTACATCGAAGCGCGTCTGGCGCCGTGGCGGCATCGCATTCAAGCTGTGCATGCGTTGGACGTGGATTGCAGCGGTCCTCTCATGGCGTTGCGCTTGGCGCATGACCATCCTCGCGAAGCGATGCCCAAGGCATGGATCCTGCGCAGCTATGAAACCGACACGCGTATTGCCATCGGCGACGCCCTGTCGGATTTCGAAATGGTGGAGGCGGCGGACCGCGTTTTCGCAAGAGACAGGCTTCTGCAATACCTGCGTGAGAACCATCGGGCGGTCACACCGTTCGAGGATTTTTTCGATATCATCCGGACGCTGCAGGAGAACGAGGAGGACACCGTTGGCTGAGACACTGGACAACCTGCCGGCCCGCACTGCGTTGGCGACGATCGCTCGCGATCTGCACGCACGCGGCTGGATGCCGGGCACCGCGGGAAACCTCAGCGCCTGCAGCACCAGCGGCAGGTTCTGGATCACCGCGAGCGGACTGCCCAAAGGCCGCCTACAGGAACACGATTTTCTGGAAGTGGGGGTTCAGGATGGCCGCGTGTATCAATGTCCACGGCCGAACATGAAACCTTCAGCGGAAACCGCGATACACAGGGCGGTGTACGACTTATTTGCCGAGGCCCGCGCGTGCCTCCATGTCCATACGATTGACGCCAGTCTGGTTTCGGAGCTTGCGCCGCCGGATCAGAACGAGATCAAGCTGCCGGCATTGGAAATACTCAAAGGTCTTGGTATCTGGGACCAGAACCCCGACGCGCCGCTGGCGCTGTTCGACAACCTGGTCGACGTCGACGCCATCGCCGACGCCATCGGCCATCGCTTCCGGGAACGACCCCCTCGTGTCCCGGCGTTGCTGATCCGCGGCCACGGCGTCACCGTCTGGGGTGATAGCCTGCAACAGGCCTACGATCGCCTGGAATGCCTGGAGTTTCTGTTGAGCTTCATGGCGCGGCGGCCGTCGCCCCGATAAAGTCGCCGGTCTTCCGGTCGATAGTGAAGCTACACCCCTGAGGTCCCTTACCGCGAATCACGAGCGTGCCCCAGACGCTGCTATTACAAGTCCCGAAACAGCACGACTTTCGCAATCCTGCGGTCGAGCTCAATCCTAAACGGGTCGATGCCTGGTTGAAGGAGCTGCCGCTGCTCAATTTGAGCCAGTCTGCGAAAGCCGTGCTGGATGCGCTCGCCCCCACCAACCTCCAACCCATGCCGGCCAAGACGCGGGTTCGGTTGCTGGAGCTGTATCGTCGCACCTTTCTGGAAATCTTCGACGGCCTCGACGAACAAGCGCTGCGCAGTCAACCAATCACGCCGTCCCAACGCGTAATGGCGCGCGATTGCGGTGCCGCGCTCTGCCGCGAACTGGCCAACGGTTACAAATTGCTGGTTCGTGAACTGTATGGCACGGCGCCGCAGCGCGAACCCCTGTTGCATGTCTCCCTGTTCCGCGCGATGGAAGCGACGGTGCTCACCCTGCTCGACAGCTACCGCAATCACCAGGTGGCGCCTACGTTCGCATATCTGGAACTGCACCAGATCCACTTGCTGAGCGAACAACTGGGACTCTTGCAGCAACCGGTGCAGCTCGATAAGGAGGTTCTGAGTGAAACCGGAATTGGCCCGTTGTATCAGCGCATCCTCATGCTCAGTGTTGCCGACACTTATCGCTTACCCAGCGGCACTGCCAGCAAGCTGTACCAACTGCTGGCCCGGTTGGCGCCGGCGGCAGAAATCCATCCGTTTCAGGAAAACGGCTCCGACGGATGTTACGTCATCGACCGCGGCGGCGACGGCCCGCCCGTGCTCTGCGCACACGCGCACTCGGACTATGGCTATGAAAGCGCTGTACTGTTCGATCTGCGCCCGGCCTTGGAACCGGCCGGCGAAGCCCTGCAGGGAGACGACGAGTCCATGCGCCTGTTGGCACTCATCGCCCCGCAAATGCAACAATCCCGCCAACGGCGCGCGCCGCGCCGCGAAACCCGGCGCGGGACCTGGATTGCGTTCGGCATCGAATCGATCCACTACTACGTCTCGCGGGGCTGCGGATTCATCGCCGATGCGATGGCCCAAACCCAAGCCGATATCCAGGTACGTGACTTGGAGAGCGACGCTGAGCATTCCTACATTCTGGAACCGTGGCAAATCGTCAACGAAAGCGTCAGCGGCTATCTGCTCGCCAGTTACGGACAGCAGCATGGTGATGCGCGCGTCGGTGACGCCGTCGCCGTCATTACCGCAACCACGGATCCGCGCGCCCCACGCTTGGCGGTCGCGATTGTGCGTTGGGTGCGCGCCGGTCGCGATCACTCAGTGGAAATGGGCATTGAACTGGTCCCGGGAAATCCGCGCGCAGTTCACTGTGAACATGAAGGAACGGGCGCACCGGCATTGCTATTCCCGAGCGTTCCGGCGCTGCGTCTGCCCGCCAACGTCGTCGCGCCAACCGGAACCCTGCGCACGGGCGCACGTATCGCAGTGCGCACCGGCAATCGCTCGGTAACGGGACGCGTCGGCTCTGCAATGCACGAAACGACCTATCTGCAACGATTCGAATTCGAAAACGTGGATGGTCCTTGAACTTTGGCCGCGCGCGACTCTGATATAATGGCCGCTCCATGCACGGCAGCGACACTCGATACATGACTCAGATGATGCGCGAAATACCGGTAAAGATGACGCCCGAAAACAAGTGCAGCTTTTGTACCGGCGCCTTGTGCTGCACCTATTTCACCCAGCAGGTCGACACCCCACGCTCCAAATACGATTTCGAGCATTTGCTCTGGCAGATTTCCCATGCGAACGTAAATCTGTACAAAGACGAGGATGGCTGGTATCTATTGATCCGCACGCCTTGCACGCATCTGCAGTCCGACGGACGATGCGGAATTTACGAGCGTCGGCCTCAAATCTGTCGCGACTACGACAACGATTTTTGCGAGTACGACGAACCGGCGGAGAAGGGCTTCGAATTATTTTTCGACGGTTACGAGGCGTTGCGCGCCTATTGCAAGAAGCGTTTCAAACGGTGGGAGCGTTGATCGGCGCGACTATTGAATCGGCATGATGTCGGTGAAATGGCGAATCGCGGCAAATTCGGCCACGTCTTTTTCCGGTCCCCGCGTGTCGGGTTTTAGTACCGCAAGCAGATGGCCGATGCCGTAAGCTTTAGCCGAACGTAGTGCTGCCAGGTTGTCGTCAACCAGCAGCGTGCTTTGCGGCTGATAGGGTTCCACTTCGCGTACCCGCTCCCAAAATCCTCCTTCCTCTTTCGGTATCCGGAATTGGTGGGCACAAATGACCCGATCGAAATGGCCGCTCAATTGCGTGCGCGCCATCTTCAGATCGACGCTCTTTTGGTGGGCGTTGGTCACCAGGACCACGCGTTTGCCCGCCGCCCGTACCTGGTCGAGAAAATCCGTCACATGAGGATGGACGGCGATCAGATGTTCGACCTCCGCTTTGAGCAATGCGATGTCCAGACCAAGTTCCCGGGTCCAGTAATCGACACAGTACCAGTCGATGGTACCTTCCACCGAGCGAAACCGCGGGTAGAGTTCGCGCTTTGCCTGCTCGGTACTCATCCCATGCTGTTCGGCGTACCGCAGCGGCACATGCTCCTGCCAGAAATGATTGTCGAAATTCAAGTCTAGCAGCGTGCCGTCCATATCCAGGAATACGCTGCTTACCTGTTTCCAGTCCACCATGTTCGGTTTCTCCAGCGGCCCCGATGAACGGGCCGGGGCGAGGCGTCTCAACGGCGCGGAGAAATTTCGCTACGCGCTTGCCAACTACCCCGTTTCGCCGGAAACTCGGCTCAGGGACATAGGCAAAAAAGAACCATATCACATTCCGGTTTGCGCGCGGCGGCACTGAGACGAGTTCTATCCATGGCACGAAAGCCCCTAATCCTAAATACGGAAACCATCGCCCGCACGGGACTGTTTCAAATCGAACGACGAGACCTGCGCTTCCAAAACGGCGTCGAAGTGCGCTACGAGCGGCTGGTGGGATCGCCACGCGGTGCCGTGCTGATCGTGCCCATGCTCGACGCCGATACGGTATTGCTGATCCGCGAATACGCGGCCGGCGTGCATCGCTACGAAATCGGCCTGCCGAAGGGCCTGGTGGAGGCGGACGAAGATGTGTTTGCGGCCGCCAACCGGGAATTGATGGAAGAAGTGGGCTACGGCGCCAAGCGCTTGGAGCATCTGCATTCGCTGACCATGGCGCCTGGCTATTTCGATTTCACCACGCATGTGGTTCTGGCGCAGCAGCTTTACGAAGCCCAGGCCGAGGGCGACGAACCCGAGCGTATCGAAGTGATTCCCTGGCGACTCGATCAACTCGATGCACTGCTGGTACGTGATGATTTCAGCGAAGCGCGCAGTATCGCCGCGCTGTTTCTGGCTCGAGCACGACTTGAACATGCGCCAGCCGCGTGACATCGATCCACCGGCCCTGCTGGACTGCGCAATCGCCGTCGCGCAGCGGGCCGGAGACCGCATCCTGCAGATCTATCAGGGCGACTACGGCGTGCGCGAGAAATCCGACAATACGCCGGTTACAGACGCCGACATGGAAGCCCATTACGCAATCTGCGCCGGACTCGACACACTCACGCCGAATGTGCCCGTGGTCTCGGAAGAGGCCGCCCCTGCTGCGCTCGATGAGCGCCGCCGCTGGAGATGGTATTGGTTGATCGATCCGCTGGACGGCACGCGGGAATTCATCCGCGGCAGCGGCGAGTTCACGGTCAATATCGCATTGATGAAGGCCGGCAGGCCGGTACTCGGCGTCATCCATGTACCGGTCGGCGGCGCCACTTATTTCGCAGCCACCAATGCCGGCGCGTTCCATCAGCGTGCGAATGGCCCATCCGAGCGCATACACACCCGCGCACACTGGTCAGAGCCACCGATAATCGCGGTCAGCCGGGCGCGGCGTGGCCCGAGACTGCATCGCTTCTTGAACAATCTGGGTCCGCACCAAACCGTCACTATGGGAAGTTCGCTCAAGTCCTGTCTGGTCGCAGCAGGCCGCGCCGATCTCTACCCGTGTTTCGGCCCTACTTCCGAATGGGATACCGCAGCCGCCCATTGTCTCATTGAACAAGCCGGCGGCCGTCTGACCGATTTGTGTATGCGACCGTTGCGATACAATCGCCGTGCCTCGATGCTCAATCCGCCCTTCTTCGCCTGCGCCTCGCCAGACTACGATTGGTCTCGGTTTGTTTGACCTGCATCACGTGCATCGTAGACCGACATGATCGCTTTCAACTCGCAGAGCACCGCGTTGCGTTCCTGATCCGACATGGCGTCGGTCTGGACGACCGAAAGGCCGCGCTCCAACGCGTGAATCGTCGCGCGCACGGCGTCGCAGCCACTTTGGCACAGGGCCTCGACGCACTGCTGCACCTTATTGGAGTTATCCATGGAGATCGTTCCCGGAAGCCGCCTGGCTCCGTGCGGACATCGGCTATTTTAACACGACGGAGTGCGAGACCGCACAAAAGCACGTATTCGACGGGCTTATGTCACTTAGCCCAGTCCCCTGCGCTCCTGTTGGAGCCGTTTGATCGAGACTTTTTCCGCAGTGCCCAACTCCTGGGCGAACAGCGATACCCGCAGCTCCTCCAATCGCCAGCGGTACGCGAGCCAGCGCGGCTCAAGCCGCTGCCCGGCACCGGATTCGCGCCAAGCCGCCCACAGCGGCGCGAATTGCTCCTGGAATTGCTGGTCCCGAGCCGGATTTTGCCTTGATCGCTGCATACGCCGCTCGATCGCCTTGAGGTAGCGCGGATAATGCTCCAACACATCATAGGGGGTGGCGGCGACGAAACCTCTGTACACGAGGTTTCGCAACTGCTCCTCGATATCGGCGCCGGCAGATGGGGGCGGGGCATGCGCCCTGTCGCCGAGGCCGGTCGCGATCCGCTGATAACTTTGCAGCGCCGCGCCGATCCAGGCGCATAACGCGTTGCTGAGGCCGATCAGCGATGCGCCTGCGGCGGCGCTGCGCTGCTGGAATTCCGACGTGGTAAGAATCGTCTCTCCCGGTCCGAATAGCGCCTCGCAAACGCTCGCGTCAATCAAATCGCGGCGCAATTCATCACACGGGCCCAGGGCGGCGTAGATCAAACACATTTGCTGCACGCCGGGCATGTTCTTCTGCAGGTATTGCATGAGTTTGCGCTCGCGCCGCGCGTACAGGGCGCAAACACCATGCTGCATCGCGACGCGCGCCTGCTCCGCCGTATCGAACGCCCGCAAGGCGATGCGATCGCCCTCCACCTGCAGTGCCCGATAGACCCGCAATACCTGGCCGCCGCACGCCTGTTCTATCGGATCGCCAAGATCACCGAAGTCCCAATCGGCAACGTCCTCGCGCTCGATACCGGCTGCTGTCCATTCAATGAACTGGGCTTCCGCCTGCCCGCCCAAACGTGACTTGAGCGCGTTCAGGTCGCGGTCGCTGTCGATGGGTTCGCCGCACTCGTCCAGCACGCGTACGTTCATCCGCAAATGATCCGGCACCATTTCCGCCGCCCAGGCGGAGTTCGGTACGGCAACTCCGGTCATGCGCTGTAACTCGCCACTGAGCGACGACAGCAGATCGCCTTGGTTGAACTCGATCGCCCGGTTGCAGGCGGCGGCGAACTCCGGTGCCGGCACGAAATTGCGCCGCAAGGCTTTCGGCAGCGCCTTGATCAGCGCCGCGATCTTTTCATCCAACAGCCCCGGAACCAGCCAGGGCAAACGCGCTTGCGGAAGCTGGTTCAACAAGCCGAGAGGAATGTCCACGGTGACGCCATCTGCGGGATGCCCCGGCTCGAAGCGATAATGCAACGGCAATTGCAAGCCATTCACCTCCAGGTGATCGGGAAATTGTTGCTTTGACACGCCGACATCTTCGCGCAGCAACTGCTCACGATCGAAGTACAACAACTGTGGTTGCTTGCGCTCGGCCTCCCGGCGCCAGCGCTCGAACCGCTGCCCGCTGTAGATGCCAGCCGGAATGCGCGCGTCATAGAATTCGAACATCGTCTGCTCGTCCACGAGAAGGTCGCGACGCCGGGTCTTGTCTTCGAGATGTTCGATATCGGCGACGAATTTGCGATTATGTTCGAAGAATCCAGCGCGAGATTGCAATGAACCCGCCACCAGTCCTTCGCGAATGAACAGCTCGCGCGCCAACGCCGGATCGATCGGTCCGTAATTGACTTTGCGGTGCGACACGACATCCAAGCCGTACAGCGATACCCGCTCGTAGGCTGCGACCTGCGCGGCCCGTTTCTCCCAGTGCGGCTCCGAATAATGGCGTCGCAGCAGGTGCCCGGCGGCTTGCTCGATCCAGCGTGGATCGATGACGGCGACAGTGCGTGCGAACAACCGCACCGTTTCCACCAACTCGGCCGCCACGATCCATTTCGGCCGGCCTCGGACCGCCGAGCCGGGGAAAATCCGAAACCGTTTGCCGTGACTGCCGACGTATTCGCCGTCCTCGACGTGCAGCCCGATGTTGCTCAGCAGGCCGGTCAGTATCGCGCGGTGCAGGCTATCCCGATCGGCTTCCTCCTGGTTGGGGCGCAGGCCCATGTCCTTGAGTTGGTTTGCCAACTGCTGGTGCAGTTCATGCCATTCCTGCATACGGCGGAACGCCAGAAAATTTTGCTGACAGAGTTTGTGCAATTTGTTACGCGACAGATGCCGGGCGTGCTCGTGATAGAAGGTCCATAAATTCAATATGGCGCCGAAATCCGAGCGCGGGTCTGCAAACTGGCGATGAGCCTGGTCGGCCTGCTCTTGTGCGTCCGACGGTCGTTCTCGAGGATCCTGGATACTAAGGGCGCTGGCGATCACCAATACTTCGCGCAAACAACCCAGATCGCGTGCGGCCAACAGCATGCGGCCGATGCGCGGGTCAACAGGCAAACGCGCCATTTGCTTGCCCAACGCGGTAAGACGACGGTCGCCATCGACGGCACTCAATTCCTGCAACAAACGAAAACCGTCGTTGATGAACCGGCGGTCCGGCGCATCGACGAAAGGAAATTCATCGATGGCGCCCAGCCCCAGATCCAGCATTCGCAAAATCACAGCCGCCAAGTTGGTGCGCTGGATCTCCGGCTCGGTGAACAATGCCCGGGCGGAGAAGTCCTGCGCGTCGAATAAACGTATGCAGACGCCGGGGCCAAGCCGGCCACAGCGACCGGTCCGTTGATTGCATGATGCCTGGGAGACTTTTTCCACCGGCAAGCGCTGGACCTTGCTGCGGTGACTGTAGCGGCTGACGCGGGCAAGACCGGTATCGACCACAAAGCGAATGCCGGGCACAGTCAATGAAGTCTCGGCGACGTTGGTGCTGAGCACGATGCGCCGGCTGCCGTGCGGATGGAAAACCTTGTTTTGCTCCGACACGGACAAGCGCGCGAACAATGGCAGGATTTCCGTGTGCGGCGGATGATGCTTGCGCAACGCATCCGCGGCTTCGCGGATGTCCCGTTCTCCGGGAAGGAATACCAGTACATCGCCGGGACCGATGGCAGCCAACTCGTCGACTGCAGCGACGATCGCCGCACTGAGGTCCGGTTCAGGTGCATCCCGGGAGCCGGTCGCCAACGGCCGGTAGCGCACGTCCACCGGATAGGTCCGTCCGCTCACTTCCACGACCGGGGCGTTGTCGAAATGTCGCGCGAAACGTCGGGTGTCTATGGTTGCCGACGTGATGACGAGTTTCAAATCCGGTCTGCGTGGCAGCAGGTTCTTCAAGTAACCCAGCAGAAAATCGATATTGAGGCTGCGTTCGTGCGCCTCGTCGATGATCAAAGTGTCGTAAGTGCGCAGTTCCGGGTCGGACTGGATTTCCGCCAGCAGAATGCCGTCGGTCATGAGCTTGATGTAACTGTCAGCGCCGAGTTGATCGTGGAATCGCACCTGATAACCGACAGCGCCGCCAAGTTCGGATTGCAATTCACTCGCCACCCTCGCTGCGACGCTGCGCGCGGCAATGCGCCGCGGTTGGGTATGGCCGATCAGACCGTCCATTCCGCGGCCCAGCTCCAGACAGATTTTCGGTAGCTGAGTCGTCTTGCCGGAGCCGGTTTCGCCCGCAACGATTACCACCTGATGGCCGTCGATTGCAGCCGCGATCTCTGCGCGTCGTTCACTGACCGGAAGCTCGTCCGGATATTGCGGCGTAGGGGCGTTGGCAATGCGCCGCGATCGGCGCTCACTGGATTCGCGCAGCCGCTGCTGCAGCTGCGCCAGTGCACGATCGAATGGCTTGCCGGCCGCGGCGCGTTGTTGCGCTTGCGCGAGTTTTCGCAGCAACACAGGGCGATCGACTGCCATGGCGCAGGAGATCTCATGACGAATGGAATCGAACGGTGAAGGCATGCGGGACGGTCGAAAGTCGAGCAACGAAGTGGGCATTCTAACATCGGCTGCAAGCGCAATGCCGAATCCGTCACCGCGTCCACCCCGGATCGACGAACAGCCGTGGCGGGCCGTCGAGTGTGATCGTGTTCTAGAAAACTCCGTTTGCCACCCGCAAAACCCCGGTGATGTGAAACAGGTCCGTATTGGGTGTGTGCTGTTACCTGCCGTTTGCTGCGCCGTGGCCGATAGGATGGCTGCAACCAAATATGTCCTTCCGACCCAGAACCACGGCCCAAGAGGTTTCCATGTTGAATTCCATTCGTACCGTATTGTTCTTGACTGCCGGCGCGCTGACCTCGGCGTCCGGAATTGCCGTCGCTGCACCACCGGCATGGGCACCGGGACGTGTGTTGGTACAACCACGCGCCGGACTCAGCGACGCCGACCTGCAAAAGATTCTGCACAAGGCTGGAGCCAATGGCGTCGCTCGACGCATCGAACACATCAACGTACACGTGGTCAACGTGCCGCCGCAGGCCGAAGCGGCGGTTGCACGCGCGCTGTCCCACAATCCCCAGATCAAGTTCGCCGAGATCGACCGGGCGTTGCAGTTGCAGCAAACAGCGAACGATCCGTATTATTCCAGCGCCTGGCATTTGCCCAAGATCAACGCGCCGACCGCCTGGGATCAGGTTTCCGGATCGGGCGTCACGGTGGCGATCCTGGACACCGGCGTCGACGGAACGCACCCGGACCTGCTGGGACGCATGGTCTCGGGTTGGAACGCAGTCGACCGCGGCTTCGACAGTTCGGATATCAACGGTCACGGCACCCACGTCGCGGGCGTCGTCGCGGCGTCCACCAACAACGGTGTGGGAGTGGCATCGATCGCCTGGAGCGCCCGCGTCATGCCGGTTCGAGTCACCAACAGTACCGATGGTTATGCTTATTTCAGCGATATCGCCACCGGTCTCACCTGGGCTGCGGATCACGGCGCCCGGGTCGCCAATATCAGTTACGACGCCACCTCGTCTTCTTCGATCTCGAGCGCCGCGCAGTATATGAACAGCAAGGGCGGTGTGGTCGCAGTTGCCGCGGGCAACAGCGGCACGAACCCGGGTTACAGCAACAATCCGTACATGATTTCGGTGTCCGCAACCAACAACTCGGACCAGAAAACCAGTTGGTCCAGTTACGGCTCGTACGTGGACGTCTCCGCCCCCGGCGCCGGAATTTGGACCACGTCCCGCGGTGGCGGTTACGCGTCGGTTTCCGGAACCTCGTTCGCGAGTCCCGCCACTGCCGGCGTGCTGGCGTTAATCAAGTCGGCCAACAGCAGCCTCGCGCCATCACAAATCGAAGATGCGCTGAAGTCCAGCGCCGTGGACCTGGGATCTGCAGGCTACGACACGTACTATGGTAACGGTCGGATCGACGCCGCGGCCGCGGTCAAGGCTGCGCTCGCGATGGGTTCGGTGGACACCGAGTCGCCTTCGGTGAACATCACCTCTCCTGGCAGCGGCGCCAATGTGTCTGGGCTGGTGCCGGTCGACGTCGCCGCACAGGACAACGTGGGGGTCGTGAAAGTCGATCTCTATGCGGCCGGCCGTTTGGTCGGCAGCGATGTCACTGCGCCCTATCAGTTCAGCTGGGATTCGAGCACCGCAAACAACGGCGAACTGGCGCTGGTCGCCTACGCCTACGATGCCGCAGGCAACCAGTCCCAGCATCAAGTCGCCGTAACCGTGGGCAATACCAATACCGATACCAACGGACCGACCGTGAGCATCACCAGTCCCGGCAACGGCAGTACGGTCAGCGGCACGGTCAGCATCTCGGCCACAGCCGCAGACGCCGGTGGAGTCTCGCAGATGCAGGTGCTGGTCGACGGCGCGTTGCGCTGCGCGGCCGGCGGCGCCTCCATTTCCTGCAGCTGGAACACCCGCAAGAGCAGCGCCGGCAGCCACACCATCAGCGTTCGCGCAACCGACAACGCGGGCAACAGCGCCTCGGCGTCGGAGTCTGTCACCGTCGCTACCGGAGGGAGCCAAAGCAACGGCGGCAAGACCAGCGGCAAAGGGCACAACAAGTAGTTGTACGTCGCCAAGCGCAAAGAAAAGCCGGCCCAGGACGGGCCGGCTTTTTATCCATTATAGAGTTTGATTTCAGTGTTGGCTTCTGCGCCGGATCGCATACACCAAGCCGAGAAGCCCGAATGCCAACAGCGAAATGCTGCCCGGCTCCGGTATGCCCGTCGGCGGTCCGCCACCGCCATTCTGGGTTAGCGACCCTACCCAGATCGAATTGGTGCCGGTAATACCCGGCTCACAACTACCAGAGGCCGAAGCTGCCGATCCGCATTGGCCTATATGCACCGCGGCGAAAATAGCATTCAACGTATCTTTGAAGTCAAAATTACTCGGATCGAGATCGAACCCGGTCAATGTAATGTTATCCACGAACGGCTCGACGTTGTTCGGCTGCACGCTGCCCGAGTCCGGGACCTGCAGATCCAGGAACCCTGGGTAGCCGTCCGGCTTGATCGCATTTTCGCCTTCCAGTACGCCATTAGTAGCGCCGGGCGGCGGCGAAGTGTCGGCCGTCGTGCCGAAATCGTCTGCGGGCCCAAAGATCGAATCGTCGTAGTTCAGCTGGGCTTCCAATACCTTCTGTAGATTGTTACCCGCCAAATCCACTGAAATCGTGACATTGTTACCGTTGTCCGTCAGGGTGAGCGTGCCGTAGGAAGCCGACGCTGCGCACCCTGCGCCGCTGATAATGCAGTCCAGATTGAAAACCAAGGCGGAAGACGGCGCACTCCACGCTAACAGCGCCGCGGCCACCGACATTCCACCAATCCCACGCCAAATCGCTTTCATGTTGCTCTCCATAAAAAAACGCGGACAATTCTCCACTGTGTTGCCGAGCAAGCAACGTGCCATGGTTATAAGTAGCTGTTTTATCTGAGGGCATGTAGTGTAAACGGTGATATTCACGTCACGGTTCTGGTACAAACCGGGGGCAAACTTATCGCTACATGGTAAGCAGCGACGTATTCCCGTTATAAAACGCAGGCTTGGGAAAAAGAGGCGGTGTAAAGCCGACTGACGCGCTAAGTCCGTACCCCGGTCTCCAGACGTCGCAACAGTCGGTAGAGCGTCATTCGTGAAATTCCGAGGGCTTGTGCCGCCAGCGACAGATTGCCATTGCACTGGCGCAAAGCCGCCTGCACGGCAGACCGCTCGGCAGCGAGCCTGGCTTCGTCCAGCGAAATCGCCTGCGGAACCCCGTCGTAGTGTAAGGTGTCCAAACCGAGATCGGTCGGTTGCAGCGACTCGCGCTCGCTTAATAACACGGCCCGTCGCACCCGGTTGCGCAGTTCACGCACGTTGCCCGGCCAATCGTTCGCCACCAGCAGGTCCAGGGCGCGCCGGCTCAGGCGTTTGGCGATTCCCATTTCTCTACTGCAGTCGGCGACGAACTTGGCCGCGAGCACCGCGATATCTTCCCGCCGTTCGCGCAAGCTCGGCACCCGCAAACACAGCACATTCAATCGATGATACAGGTCGTGGCGAAACCACCCCTCTGCGACGCCTTGTTCCAGGTTGCGGTTGGTCGCCGCGATGACGCGCACGTCGGTCTTGATGACACGGTGACCACCGACGCGAACGATCGCTGATTCCTCGAGAAACCGTAGCAGCGTCGATTGCTGCGCCAGCGAGAGTTCGGCTACTTCGTCGAAAAACAGCGTGCCCCCTTCCGCGTTCTCGATGCGCCCGATCTTGCGTTCGTTGGCGCCGGTAAACGCGCCGCGTTCATAGCCGAACAATTCCGTATGCATGAGGTCGACGGGAATCGCCGCGCAATTGATCACGCCGAACGGCTGTCCCTGACGCTTGGAATGGGCATGCACGTAGCGCGCCACTAGCTCCTTGCCCACACCGCTCTCGCCGGTAATCATGATCGGTGCATCGGTAGCCGCAAAGCGATCGGCGTAGCGCCGCAACGCCGCCATGGCTGGACTTTCGCCGAATGGATCCGGCGGGTGCGCGGAGGCTGCATCCGTTCCCAATGGGTCAGTCAAACCGCCGATGCCGTACGCGTGACCGATGGCCCACTGCAGTCGCTGTGATTCGATGGGGCGAGTGTGGAAGTCGTGACAACGCCGCGCGATCAGCCGCCGGGTAACCGCATTGTGCAGGGCCTCCCGGTCTACCAACGCGATCCAGCGCACGAATTTGTAGCTTGCCAGCACGGTTTCGACCCACCAGGGCGGCGGTTTGGGCGCGTGCAGCGCGAGCAGCCCCACGCGCACCGGCGCGCGCGCCAGGATACGTTCGGCGTTATGGGCCGAATCGGCGCGCACAATCTCCCAATCCCGCAAGCGAAGCGCATCATCTGATTGGTCACCCCGGTCCTGCAAAAGCAATATCCGGCGCATTTTCGAATCATCCCCATCCGCGAAGCGCGACGGCACATACTCACTATAGATAAGGACACACGCATGGGGATAGTTCGTGGACCTTTCAGAAGGCCGAGATTTAACCATCTTTTTTATAACGATCTAGCACCCCGTGCCAAAACATCCGAATATTTGGGAAAGGATCGCAAGGCTGTGCCTCGCGACCAGGCGTTTGGGATTACCGAGCCGCCTGCTGCGGCTCCATCCGGCCCGTTGCTGCGAAAATTCCAAAAATCCCCCGCGCCAAAGCCTTTTGAAAACCAACTTGGAACTCACGTTTTGAATGTTTATGCTGTTGCGATCAGCGCGCGGGAAATTCGCCCAGCACCAGGAGGTTTCGCGCGGCCGGTCGGCGACGTTACGGTCGGCCCGCAAGCGCAATACGTGCACGTTTCCCGGGCCGGTTGCGGTCCCGAGTTTGCCGGTGCGACAGAGATCCGGGGCATTTCCATCATAAGGCGACGCCATGAATAACGAACGAGTACACGCCGCCGGATTAAAGGGGGGCGCCTTGCCGACCTTGGCCAAGGCCCCGTCAGGAATCCCGGGCTTCGACGACATCACCCAAGGGGGGCTGCCGCGGGGCCGAACGAGCTTGGTTTGCGGCGGCGCCGGCGCCGGCAAAACGCTTTTCTGCATGCAGTTTCTGGTCGGCGGAATTCTTGAGCACGACGAACCGGGAGTTTTCATTGCCTTCGAGGAGACCGAGGATGATCTGACCCAGAATGTCGCATCTCTTGGATTTGACCTTCAGAATCTGTTGGAGACGGGCAAGCTCGCCATAGATCACATCCGAGTGGAGCGCAGCGAAATCGAGGAGAATGGCGAATACAATCTCGACGGGCTGTTCATCCGGCTGGAACTCGCCATCCGCTCCGTGGGCGCGAAGCGGGTTGTGATCGATACCCTGGAGACCCTCTTCGGTGGCCTGGAGAACTACAGCATTCTGCGTTCGGAGTTGCGGCGCCTGTTCCTCTGGCTCAAAGAACAGGGAGTCAGCGCAGTGATCACTGCAGAGCGAGGCGAAGGGGCCCTCACCCGCCATGGACTCGAAGAGTACGTTTCGGACTGCGTGATCCTGCTCGACCACCGCGTCAGCGACCAGATTTCCACCCGCCGGCTGCGCGTGGTGAAGTACCGCGGCACCATCCACGGTACCAATGAGTATCCGTTTCTCATCGACGAGGACGGGATCACGGTCATGCCCATCACCTCGGTCGGACTGGAGCATGCGGTCAGCGAACAGCGCGTCAGTAGCGGCATCGCTGCGCTCGATGCAATGTTGGGCGGGCCCGGCTACTATCGCGGCAGCACAGTGCTGGTTTCCGGCACCGCCGGCGCAGGCAAGAGCAGCCTGTCGGCACACTTTGCAGATTCCGTCTGCCGCCAGGGCGAGCGCTGCATCTATTTCTCCTTCGAAGAATCGCCGGAGCAGATCGTCCGCAACATGGCGACGATCGGCGTCGACCTGGGCCGGCACCGCCGCATTGGGCTGTTGAAGTTCGTGGCGGCGCGACCGACAGCCCACGGACTGGAGACACACCTCGCGCTGATGTACAAGCATGTGCGGGAGTTCGAGCCGCAGGCCGTAGTGGTCGACCCGGTCGGCAATCTCACCTCCTCGGGCAATCGGTACGAAGCTCACCTGATGATGGTACGGCTGATCGACTTCCTTAAGATGCACAACATCACTGTGGTACTCACCAGTCTGAATGGCGGCGGTGAGGCACAGGAGAAGACCGATGTCGCCATTTCCTCTATCGTCGACACTTGGCTGCTGGTACACAGTGTGGAAGCCAATGGGGAGCGAAACCGGGGGCTGTACGTGCTCAAATCCCGCGGCATGGCCCACTCAAATCAGGTACGTGAATTCGTCATCACCGAAAACGGCGTCGACTTGCTAGAGGTCTACATCGGCCCCGAGGGCGTGCTTACCGGCTCCGCTCGCGCACAGCAGGAGAGCAACGAGCGCGCTGCGCGCCTGGCGCAGGAGCAGACGATTGAGCGCAAAAAGCTCGAACTCAACCGCAAGCGAGCGGCCATGGAGCGTCAGATCCAGGCGTTGCGCGAGGAGTTCGAAGCGCAGCAGGCGGAGCTACAACGGACTATCGCCGAGAAACAGGCAACCGAGGAGCAGGTTCAGCGCGAACGTAACGCCATGGCCGAGCGCCGGGGCACAAGCAAGACGAGCTGATTGAATTAACTGGTCCGTTGGACCTGGAGAATGAAATGACCGCTGATCAATCGGGCCCCTCGACCCAAAATGATGGCGTATGGACCATGCGCCTCTATGTCGCGGGCGAGAATCAGAAGTCTCGCACCGCCCTCGCGAACCTGCAACGCCTGTGCGATATGTACATCGGCGCCGGGCGCTATGAAATCGAAGTGATCGATCTGATGCGCGAGCCCCAACTCGCCAAGGCCGATCAAATCCTCGCCATCCCGACGCTGGTGCGCCGGGTGCCGGAACCCGTCAAGCGCGTCATTGGCGATCTGTCAAACGCCGATCGGGCGATGGTCGCCCTGGATCTAAAGGAATTCGGACCGGGCTGACTCGGCATGGAGACTAACACGCGGGAAATCGTACTCGAGCTCTTCGTACAGGGACAGTCGGCCCGTTCGGGCGCTGCGCTGGAGCTCGTTCGCCGCGTGTGCGAGACGCACCTCAAATCGCGTTACCAGCTCGAAGTCATCGACATCCAGCAACAGCCGGAGCGCACGCGCGAAGCCTCCGTCGCGGCGGCGCCGGCGTTGATTCGCCGCGCGCCCGAGCCGGTCCTGCGCATCACCGGACTCTTCACCGAGGAGCGTATCCTCACCAGTCTCGGACTCGAAAATGTCTAAAGAGGAAGACAGCCTCGACCCGGGGCTGCAGCGCCGCCTGCAAGAGGCAGAGGAAACGTTGGCCGCGATTCACGCCGGTGAGGTGGACGCAGTGGTCGTTGACGGGCTTGGCGGTCAGCAGGTCTATACGCTCGAGAGCCCGGACGAGCCGTTTCGCATGTTCGTCGAGCAGATGCAGGAGGGCGCCCTCACGGTCGCGGTAGACGGCACGATCGTCTACTGCAACCGCTTCTTCGCCGATCTGGTAGGGCAGCCCCTCGAGCGCGTGCGTGGCCATTCGATCCTTCCGTTCGTCCAAGATGAATCTCGAGAGGATTTCACAAGCCTGATGGAAGCAGCGGCGGGAGGCATAGCGCACGGTCAGTGCAAGCTTCGCACCGCGGATGGCGAGGCGATCACCGTGCAACTCGCGCTCAACCGCCTGCCCGAAGAGGGCGCCAATCGGTTTGGCATTGTCGCCACCGACCTCTCCGCCCGCGAGCGCGCCCGCCGGCAGGAAGTCCGACGCCAAGCTGCCGAACAGGCCAACGCTGCGCGCGACCAGTTCCTTGCCGTCGTCAGCCACGAACTTCGCACGCCCTTGAACGCGATTCTGGGGTGGACTCAGGTGCTGCGCCAGCGCAGCGACCTCCCCGAGGCGCTCCAGACCGGACTTGAGGTGATCGAGCGCAACGCCTGGTCGCAGAGCCAGCTCATCGACGACCTGCTGGATGTCTCCCGGGTGCTGGCCGGTAAACTACGTCTGGACTTGAGGCCGGCGGACCTGCAGGGGGTGATCAACGCCGCGATTTCCACCATGAGGCCGACCGCGGATGCGAAGCGGATCACGCTCAACACCGAGCTCGGGCCAGAACCAGTCACCGTGCGCGGCGATGCCGATCGACTGCAGCAAGTTGTCTGGAACTTGCTCTCAAATGCCGTGAAGTTCACACCGGAGGGCGGTGAAGTGTCAGTGCGTTTACGTGCGCGGGGGACCTTCGCCGAAGTCGACGTTTCCGATAAAGGCATCGGCATCGCTGCGGAATTCCTGCCACGGCTGTTCCAGCTCTATCAACAGATCGAAACCCCCACCACCCGCCGCTCGGGCGGCCTGGGGCTCGGCCTTGCGATCGTGAAACAGCTCACCGAACTGCACGGCGGCGAGGTGCGGGCGCAGAGTGACGGAATAGGCCACGGGGCCACGTTCACGATCCGGATTCCGATGTCCACTCACGTCGCGACGACCCCCAGCGCACCGCTCTGCGCCCTGAGCGCCTCATTGCTGCAGGGCGTGCGTATTGTGCTGGTGGACGACGAGATCGATGCGCGGCAGATACTCACACAACTGCTCGAGAGCGCAGGAGCGGAAATCGTGGCGGCGGTGGCAACCGCGACTGAAGCCTTGGCTGCCATCGAGCGCAATACGGTTGACCTTCTGCTGAGTGACATCGGACTGCCTGACACGGACGGCTACGAACTCATCCGCCGGATCCGCGCAACCGGCCGCTCGGGAAAGGATTTGCCAGCGGTGGCGGTATCGGCCTTCGCCGGCCGCGAGGACCGCCGCGAGGCCTTGCACGCCGGCTATCAAGCCCACATTTCGAAACCGGTCGATCAGAATGAGCTCTATGCGATAGCCAAAAGCCTCACGGCCCGCAGAACACCCTAGCCGCGCCCCCAGGGCGGCGGCGCACGAGCCCCCGCGGGAAACGCGACTGGCGCGGGCATCGGGGGTTGCCGATGGACGGCTAACTTGCGGGAGGAACTGGTGGCCAGGGACGGAATTGAACCGCCGACACGGGGATTTTCAGTCCCCTGCTCTACCAACTGAGCTACCTGGCCGGGAAGGGCGTAATTAAACCGGGTGAAGTATCGGGAGTCAAGGAGATTGCCGCATGGGACCGGCTGGTCGGGCTCAACCACCGCGTTCAAACCGTGGTTGCGGCGGCAAACCGGCTGCATTAGGGTGATGGGTCCGCCATAGAGGTCAGCCGTCCCAATGTCGAACCAAACGCTCGCTCCGCAACAGTATCAGCTGATCGAGACCCGTCTTCAAGAACGCCTGGAAAACGGCACGACGCGCTGTAATCTGTGTTTGTGGCGCTGCAAACTGCGGCATGGACAGCGCGGATTCTGTCAGGCGCACGTCAATCGCAACGGAACCCTCTACAACCTGTCATACGGAATTTTGTCCGCAATCGACGTCGGTCCCATTGAAGACAAGCCCATACGCCACTATCGCCCGGGCACCCGCGTGATGTCGGTCGGCAGTTACGGTTGCAACTTCCGCTGCGGCGGTTGCCATAATCTGGAGATTTCCTGGGGAGTGACCGCGTTGGACGATCTGGCGCGGGGCGCGTCGACCTCCGCGTACGTGACGCCCGAACAGTTGGTCGAGGCCGCGCGCCGTCATGGGGCCGACGGCATCGCCTTCACCTATTCGGAACCCGCGGTGTGGTTGGAGTACGTGCTCGACGTTTCGGTGCTCGCCCACGAAGCCGGCCTGTACACCGTGTACGTTTCCAACAGCTACGTCACCGACGAAGCGCTGGAACTGATGGCGCCGCATGTGGACGTGCTTTGCTCCGATGTCAAAAGCCTGCGCGACGCGTTCTACCGCGAGATCTGCCCCACCGCCAAGGTGGAGCAGGTGCTCGGCTCCATTGCCCGCGCCGCGAAACTCGGCATCCACGTCGAGACCCGCACCAATGTCATTCCGGGCAAGAACGACGACCCGCGGGAACTAGCGGACATTGCCGTCTGGATTCGCGAAAATCTCGGAGCTGAAAGTCCTTGGCACATCACCAAGTTCTTCCCCGCCTACAAACTGGCCCATGTGCCACCGACGCCATCCGCGACTTTGTGGCAGGCGCACGATGCTGCGCGCACGGCGGGATTGCAAAATGTCTATGTGTACGACGACAAGGGCTGTGACTGTGCCGGGGAGAATCTGCCGGTGGATGCGTATCTGGACGGCGATTCGGCCCAGTTGCACGCCGTGAAGAAATGCGCCGCCAGTTGCTGCGGCGACGAAGGCATCCTGTTGAAGAAATACGAAACCGGGACTGAATCGACTCGCTGATGGGTGTACGCGAGGCCTGCACGGGCAGCGCCTCAATGGGCGCCGAACAATACCAGCAGCAATTTGATGAACAGATAGATCGACAAAATCACCAAGCCGCCGAGTAACGCCACGATCACGATGGCGACCAGGCGCAGGCGGTGTTCGGGAGTGCCGCCGGCCGGCGGTTTCTGCAACGCCTCGTCCAACAACACCATGTTGCGGTGATTGGCTTTCCAAGCGAAATCGAACAAATCCCCGAGAATCGGAATCAAGCCGACAAAACCGTCGATCAGCACATTCCCCGTCATACGCAGCAACGTCGCCCAAGACGCGCCCATCTGCGCCGCCCGCAAGATGATATACGCCGACAACGAGGCACCGACCGCGTCGCCGAAACCAGGAATCAAGCCGATCAACCCGTCCAGACCGATGCGATACCCCCCTGGCAACGGGATCGCATTATCGAGCAACCGGGCCAGCGCCCGCAGCTTTCTCAAACTACGTTCCGACCGACCGTGCTGCGAAGCGTTGTTTGTCACCATGATTCCGCCTCCCCGGCCGGCCATTGGTGCCAGTTTAGGGCCTCCCGATTGAGGAACCAGCGCGCGGCGGTTTATTTTGCGGGAGGTGTATAACCTTCGGGGGTTTCCGCTCCCTCACCGAACAGGAATTTTTCCATTTGGTCTTCGAGCATCTTGCGATGTTCCGGATTGATCGGCGAAAGGCGGTATTCGTTGATCAGCATGGTTTGCTGGCCCAGCCACATCTGCCAGGCTTCCTTGGAGATATTTTCGTAGATGCGCTTGCCGAGATCGCCGGGGTAGGGCGGCCGGTCCAGACCCTCGGCTTCCTTATCGAGCTTTACACAATGCACGGTCCGAGTCATTCGAGAACTCCTTCGAAATCCAATTTTAAGGTTTGTAACAGGCGCTTGACCGGTGCCGCCAAACCCAAGCGTTGGGGCTGGGCGGCGTTGAACCAGATCTGATCTTCGCTTTCCCGCGCGGCACCGCCGCCAGCGGCCACCTGGACCACGATCGGGACCAAGTCGAAATGAAAATGAGTAAACGTGTGGCGCACGGTCGACCAGGTCCGCGCTTGCGAGACGTTGCAGCCATATGTGACTGCACACCACTGTTCGAGATCTTCTCCAGGCGGACATTCCGGTAGACTCCACAGCCCGCCCCATATCCCGCTGGGCGGGCGGCGCTCCAGCAGAATGGCGCCACGCTCATCGCGCAGCAATAACAACCTCGCCGTACGGACCGGCAATTGTTTTCGCGGCTTCGAGTGCGGCAAAGCCGCGGTACGCCCAGATCGGCGGGCGCCGCAATCCAAGTGCAACGGACATTCGGGACAGCGCGGCCGGCTCCGCACGCACACCGTAGCGCCCAGATCCATCATCGCCTGGGTGTATCGGCCAACGTCGACTTCGGGCGTATGGCGTTCCGCGACGTACCAGAGTTCCGCGGCCACCGAAGGCAGCCCGGGCCAGCCTTCTATTTCATGAAACCGCGCCAGAACGCGCTTCACGTTGCCATCGAGAATGGCATGCCGCTCGCCGAACGACAGCGCCAAGATGGCGCCCGCGGTGGAGCGGCCGATACCCGGCAATCGGGTAATGGCGTCGAAATCGCAGGGAAACCGGCCCCCATGCTCATCCCGCACCAATTGCGCGGCGCGGTGCAGGTTGCGCGCTCGGGCGTAATAGCCCAGCCCCGACCAAAGATGCAGGACTTCGTCCTCCGGCGCGTCGGCCAAAGAACGCAGATCGGGAAATCGCGCCATGAAACGTTCGTAATATCCGATCACGGCGCGTACACGCGTCTGTTGCAGCATGATTTCCGAAACCCAGACCCGGTAAGGGGTTGGGTTTCGCTGCCAGGGCAGATCCTTGCGACCGTGCTGATCAAACCACGACAGCACCCGCGCGCTGAATGATGCCACTGCAGTCATGGCGCACAGGATAACATGTCAGCAACCGCTGCTTCGGCGCGCTATTTGCGCTTGAACAAATCGCCTAGGCCCGGCAATTTGTCTTTAAGCTGGTCCTGGGCTTTTTCGCGCAATTTGTCTTTTTGCTCATCGACCTTTTTCTCCAGACGTTGCTTCTGCTCTTCAGTCAGGGCTTGTGCCACGTCGACCTTGAATTTCGGGTCGGCAAAACTGCCGCCGATATGTACCGGGATTGGCACACCCTTGAGCTTGTCCAGTGTGGCGCCGCCCTGACCTTGCAGGCTTGCGACGATCACCGCTTTCACCGTGTAGTCCAATTGCTCCTTGACCAGATCCGCCGTGCCACTGCCATCCACGCGGAGCAACGGACTTTTCAGGTTCAAATCCTGATTGTTGACGACGCCGTTCTGCACTTTGGCCGTGCCGGTCAACGCCGTAAAGTCCGTTTGCTGGGGTTCATCGGCAGGCGCGGCTTGACCCTGCACTGCGGCGCTGGCTTTGCGGATCATTTGCGGAATATTGATGCCTTTGACACTGCCGTTTTCGAACGCCATGGCGATGTCGCCGTTCAGTCCTCGCTTGATCTGCGACATTTTGGCGCCCGTGGTGTTGAGCTTGGCGCTCAGATTGGCCGTGCCGCTGATCAGATCGCTGTCCGCCGCATCCTTGAACAACGGTTGCGCCTGAACGCCGGCCAGTTTTTCATCCACGGAAATGACCGGTTGCTTGCCGCGCGCATCGATATGGGTGTCGCCGCTGTACGTGCCACCGTAGAGCTTGGCGCTGGCAGGGCTGATGCGCACATCACCTTTGTTCGCGGTAACCTTCATCGCGATTTGCTCCGAATGCAGGTTATAGGCTTTGAGCTTGCCTATTTTCAGAGTGCCGTTGAGATTCAAGCCGCGTAATGTCTGCACAGGGATCAGATCCGGCTCTGCTTGTGGCGCGGCTTGCGCGCCCGCGGACTCGCTTGCCGGCGCGCCCGCCGTCTTGTTTTGCGCCGACGAGTTATCCGCCGGTGGCAGGTAACGGTCGACGTCTATTTCATCCACGTTCAGGTCGAACCGCATCGCCGCGGTGGCGAAATTCTCCACTGCGAACTGGCCTTGGAGTTTGGTGTCATCCAGCGCCGCCACCAGTCCGGTGAGCGCAACACTCTCAGTAGTGGCCTTGAAGTCAGTGGCGAGGGACGCCTTGCCGAGCACCGTCTCGTCCGCCGTTTGCGGTGACTGCACATCCAGTTCCTTGAGGACTTTCCGGGGGACGAACTCACCGAGCTCGATATGCCCGGTGAACTGCGGCTTGTCGTTCAAGCCCTGTCCGCGCACCTGCGCTTTCAAATCGATCAGACCGGCGAAATCACCGTGCAGATCGTTTACCGCCAACGTGCCCTGATTCAGATTCAAATCCACTTTCGCGTCCAAATCGAAATGTCGCGGCGGCGCCTTCGGGTCCTGCAGGAAATCGAATTTGAGTGACACGGGAACCGGATTGCCGCCACCGAGATGGCCGGTGGTCAGGTTGAGATTGCGGATCGCCAGGTGACTGCCGGTTTGCCGGTCGTCCCATTCGAGATTGGAGTTACTGACATCGACTCCGCTGATATCGAAACGTGCCAGTCCCGGACCTCCACCCGCAGGCGCCGGTTCCGCCGGCTTGGGTTCCGGCGCCGGCTTCGATAGATCCTCCCAGTTGCTCACGCCTTTTTCGTTGCGCGCCAAATGGAGCTGCAAGCCGTCGAGGATCACTTTGTCCATTACCAATTCTTTGTGCAACAACGGCAGCAACTGCACTTTGATCCCCGCTTTTGTGACCTGGGCGAACGGTTGCGGGCCGAAGCCTGGCGCATTACCCAGCTCGACCTTGCCGATTTCGATTCCGATCCAGGGGAAATAGGATAAAGACAGGTCACCGTCGATCTTCAACTCCCGCCCGGTCTGATCTTTGACATAACGCGCGATGTCGTCACGGTAGTCGTTGGGGTCGAAAAACAGCGTCAGCGCCACCACCGCAACGACTACCAGTAGCACCAGGACGGCGACGATTATGCCGAGGGTTTTTAGGATTTTTTTCATTGAGCTCCGGCTCCATTGGGGCGTGATTCGTGTGGGCCGCGAAATTGCTGGGCACGCATCCGCAGCTGCGGCCTAAGATACTGTTTCGTTTGATTTAGGTTACACCATCGGCGGGGATGAAACGACGATCGATTGCGATTGCGCGGATGCTGGTCAAACCGGGATTTAGGTTCATAATCATAATAAGGATAGACAGCCAGACAGCGATTTGCTTATGCCCCCGGCTTCCTTGCCAGCGCCGCGCACCGCCACCACGCCTTTGCGCGCGCCCGCCTCGCACGGTGTGTCGCACCGCTTTCAACCGATTCGCTACTCCGAGCCGTGGGGCTCGGTCTGTTGCCCTGCGCGCCCCGCGCGCATTCACATCACGGAGGACGTCTCTATGAATCAATACTGCGTGGTTGTCGCCAATGGCGCTCGCGCCCGCTTCTTCACACTCGAAGAACCGCAGTTTCCAGAACTGGAGTCCGGCCCCAATCTGGTGGAATTGAAGGCCCTGCAAAATCCACAACACCGTGAGACCGGCAACCAGCTCTGGAGCGAGCCGAAGACGGGCCGCAACCGTGCCGGCATCGGCGGGCCGGCCCATGGCTACGACGACCACCGCACCCAGCATCAGGAAGAATATGACCGCCGCTTTGCCAACGACGTGGCGCAGGAATGTTGTCGCCTGTCCCAGGCGCGCGGCGCTTCGGATCTGGTCCTGGTATCGCAGAAACGCATGTTGGGTCACCTGCGCAGCGCGATGGAATCGCGTTTGAATGGCATTCGCACGGTGGAACTGGCAAAAGACTTGAGCAAGCTCAATCCTTCGCAGGTTCACGAGCATCTCGCACGCGAGAGTCTGTTGCCGCCGCGCCGGGGCCCGGCCACCTGAAGACGCGCGCCACTGCGCGATACCCGGTGCCACGCAAAAGGCCGCCCGATGGGCGGCCTTCTTTGGCATTGGAGCGGGTGAAGGGAATCGAACCCTCGTATGCAGCTTGGGAAGCTGCCGTTCTGCCATTGAACTACACCCGCGGGAAAGACCCGACAGCAGCACGCGTTGCATCGAACCATGCTGCTCGCCTATTGTAGGGGCACGTTTCAGATTCCGGCAACTATCCCCGTGTCACGATTTTTTGTTGTTATGCTATTGGCGTTGCTGTCGACCCCAGTATCGAGCATCGCCGCGCAGCCCGCCATGTCCGCAACCACCGACAATGCTTCCGCAACCCCGGCTCATCTGGCGGATTTGGAGAAGCGCTTTGGCCCGTCACCGGGTGGCGTGGTGGTAATCGTCGATGTCTCGTCGCAGCGGTTGAGCCTGTACCGGGGCGACCAAGCGCTCGGCAGCTGGCCCATCTCGACTTCCCAGTTCGGCATCGGCAACCGCAGCAACAGCCAGCAGACCCCGCTGGGGGTACACCGGGTGGCACGCAAGATCGGCGCCGGCGCGCCGTTGGGTACGCTGTTTCGGGCCCGGCGGGACACAGGGCGCACTGTGACCATTATCAACGACGACCGCGCCGCTGACGACGATTATGTGACTTCGCGGATTTTATGGTTGAAAGGGCTGGAGCCCGGCGTCAACGCGGGTCCCGGAATCGATTCCTACCAGCGTTATATCTATATACACGGCACAGTCGAAGAAGGACGCATTGGACGGCCGGCGTCCCACGGTTGTGTTCGGATGCGCAATCGTGATGTCATCGATCTATTTCAACAGGTACCCGACGGCGCGTTGGTCGAAATCCAGCGTTGATGCCTCAATCGTCGGCGTAAAGCGCTTCGATTTGCTGACTGAAACGTTCGGTGACCGCATTGCGGCGGACTTTCAAAGTGGGCGTCAACAAGCCGTCCTCCACGCTCCAGGGATCCAGGCTCACACGCACGCGCCGAATCTTGGCGTAACCGGGGAAGTCGTGCATAAGATCGCGGATCCGTAGCAACAGTTTCCGCTGAACACGATCATCGGTCAGGCTGGCCGTCGCGAACGGGTCCAGCGCCAGATGTTCGCAGAATTCGATCCATAGATCCGGATTGAGCACCAGCAGTGCGCTCAGGTAGGATTTGCCTTCTCCAACCACCATGACCTGCTCGAACAGCGGGTCGCTGCAGATTGTCGCTTCGATATCGCTTGGCGGAACCTTTTCGCCATTGGACAATACCAGGATGTCCTTGATGCGGCCGATGATATAAATCCGGCCATCTTCGATCCGGGCGCGATCGCCGGTGTGCAGCCAGCCGTCACTGTCCACGGTCTGGGCGGTGGCGGCGTGATTGTTCCAATATCCGAGCATGACACCGGGTCCGCGCACCAATAGTTCGTCATGGGCTCCGACCCGCACTTCCACATTGCGCAAGGGTCTGCCGACACTGGCGGGATCGTTGTCATGCAGTTGGTTGCCGCTGACCACAGGACTGGTCTCGGTCATCCCGTAGCCCTGCACGATCGGCAGGCCAAGGCCGATGAACGTGCGCGACACCTGTGGCGGCAGCGGCGCGCCGCCGCTGACGATCAACCGGGTGCGACCGCCCAGGCGCGCCCGTACGTTCCGGGCCACCACGCGATCGAGCATCGGCCACATGGCTAACGCGGGGCCCGCCATTCGACGGCCTTGCTGCACCTGAAAACGCTTCCAGCCCACCGCCACTGTGGTGCGGAACAAGGAGCGGGCCACAGCCGACTTCTTCGCCAGTTGTTCCTGGATACGAGAATAGATGCGCTCGAATATACGGGGCACCGCGATCAACACCGTCGGGCGAACCTGGCGCAAGTCATCGGAAAGCTGCTGTATGGAACGGGAAAAGGCCACCGTCGCACCGGCCATCATCGGCAGGTAATAGCCGACGGTGCGCTCGAAAGAGTGGGACAATGGCAAAAACGACAGCAGCACGTCTTCCAGGTAGACGTCGTAGCTTGCCAGCGCGCTGTGGGCGATGGCCAGAATGTTGCGATGGGACAACATGACGCCCTTCGGACGTCCGGTGGTCCCGCTGGTATAGACGATCGTCGCCAGGTCGTCGGCCGCACCATGGCGCTCGTGCAGGGCATAATCGCCGCTGGTGAGCCACTCGCGCACACAGATGACCCGCTCGTCCGCCGGACTCGGCGCCGGGCGCCGTTCGCAGTCCAGAATCAGAATGCGCCGCAGATGTTCGATATCCTGCATCGCCGGCGCCAAGCGGCGCCACAGGCCCGCGTCACCCACCATGAGTACCTTGACGGCAGCATCGCGCAGTATGTAGGCGACGTTGTCGGGACGATCATCCGTGTATAGCGGCACTACGACCAGGCCCAGTCCCAGCGCGGCCTGCTCGAACAGTACCCATTCCCAGCAGTTGCGGGCACTGAGAGCGACCCGGTCACCAGGTCTCAACCCTTCTTTGGAAAGGGATTCCTGCCAGCGCGCGACTTCTGCGGCGGTCTGGGCCCAGGTGGCATCCCGCCACTGTTTAGCCTCCTTGTCGAAACTGCGATAGGCGGGCCGGTCCGGCGAACGATGCAGCCGCTGGCGAAACAATCCGTCGAGGGTCACCGCCGCGTCCGCGGTGATTACGTCCTCGGTACCTGAATGCATGTCCTGATCCTGAGGGCGAAAATCGGTACATAGTTGTTGTAAAATGGCCCTTTGGCTACGGGCCCGACCACGGAATACCAGCAATGCGCATCACCGTCAACGGCGAGGAACGTGAGGTACCCAAGTGCACCAGCGCGGCGGCGCTGGTGCACTTGCTGGGCCTTGCCGGCCAACGCGTGGCGGTCGAGGTCAATCTGGAAATCGTGCCGCGCAGCACCTACGACGCCCATTTGTTGCAGCAAGGCGACCGGGTCGAAATCGTACGCGCCATCGGCGGCGGTTGAACAGCCGCAACGCCCTTAGCCCTTTGCGCTCGGAGAGCCGTCATGTCCACCATCATGCAACCCGAACTCACAGCCAGCGCCGATCCGTTGATCATCGCCGGGGTCGCCTATCATTCGCGTCTGTTGGTCGGCAGCGGCAAGTACAAGGACCTCGAACAGACCCGGCTTGCGACGGAAGCGAGCGGCGCGGAAATCATCACCGTTGCCATTCGCCGAACCAACATCGGCCAGAACGCCGATGAACCCAGTTTGCTCGAAGTCATACCGCCGAGCCGCTACACCATTCTGCCCAACACGGCGGGTTGCTATACCGCTGAAGACGCCGTGCGCACCTGCCGCCTCGCCCGAGAATTACTCGACGGTCACGACTTGGTGAAACTGGAAGTGCTCGGCGACGAAAAAACGCTGTTCCCCGACATACTGCAAACCCTGCAAGCGGCCGAGATATTGATCGCCGACGATTTCAAGGTCATGGTCTACACCAACGACGACCCGATCATCGCCAAGCGATTCGAAGACATGGGCTGTGTCGCGGTAATGCCGCTGGCGGCGCCCATCGGGTCCGGACTGGGCATTCGCAACCCATACAATATCCTCACCATCGTCGAGAATGCCACGGTGCCGATCCTTGTGGATGCCGGAGTCGGCACTGCTTCCGACGCCGCTCTGGCTATGGAACTCGGCTGCGACGGCGTATTGATGAACACCGCCATCGCCGGCGCAAAGGATCCGGTATTGATGGCGTCGGCGATGAAGAAAGCGATCGAGGCCGGGCGCGAGGCGTATCTTGCCGGGCGCATTCCGCGTAAACGCTTCGCATCGGCCTCCTCGCCCATCGACGGCACTTTCTTCTGAAAGCGCCGGCGGCTCCGCTGGCAGCGCACAACCGCTGTTGCTGCGGCCGTAGCCGCGCAGCCGGCATCCCATGATGTCGCCAGAAACCCCGCAGCGGCCGATTCGCAGCTTTGTCCGTCGCGAAGGCAGGATGACCGACGCGCAGCGTCGTGCCTTGACCAACCTGATGCCCGAATACGGATTGGACCAGGTTCCGGGCCGATGGGATCTGGAACAGTGTTTCGGCAGGCGTGCGCCCCGGTTTCTGGAAATCGGTTTTGGCTCGGGGCTGGCGTTGTTGGAGATGGCCGCCAGGCGCCCCGGACATGATTTTGTCGGCATCGAAGTGCACCGCCCCGGAGTGGGTTCGGTATTGCAACTTGTGGCGAGCCGCGAACTCCACAATGTACGCGTGAGTTGCCAGGACGCCGTTCAGGTGCTGAGCGAGCATATCGGTGACGCCGCACTGGATGGCATCTACCTGTTCTTTCCCGATCCGTGGCATAAGACCCGCCACCACAAGCGGCGCATCGTGCAGACGCCGTTCGTTTCCCTGGCAGCATCGAAGCTCAAACCCGGCGGCATTTTTCACTTGGCGACCGACTGGCAGCCCTACGCGCAACACATGCTACAGGTGCTTACGGAATGCAATGATCTGCGCAACCAATCACCGGACGGTTCATTCGCCCTGCGCGGCGATCGGCCTGTCACCAAATACGAGCGTCGCGGTATACGGTTGGGACACGAAGTTTGGGATTTGATCTTCGAACGCAGTCGTTGACGGGCGGGGTTGACCCGCTGGCCGCTCCGCCACATTGCCGCCATGACTTGCAAACCGACTCGCCGGATATGTGTTTGGGGCACCATCTTCGGATGAGTATTGTTGCGGACTGGTGCGCAAGGATTCGCCGCCCCCTCCTCGGCAAAGGATTTTCACTTGATGGAGTATGACCCCTGGCTTCGGTGCGTGACATTCCCGCGAAACCATGGCCGGGTTGCACCTACGAAAACCGCTGTGTGAGGTGCCATCGGTTTCGTGAAGTCGATGCACAACCCCACCACATCTACCCGTTCGTGGTAAACCCCGTGCGCAAAGAAGTCGCGCCGCGGTTGTTCGAGTTGGTTAAGCGCGAACGCGAACGTCACGCGGCCGCTTCGATCAAACCCTGAGGCCGCAGCGATCCGGTGCGGTCGACGATGCAGCCTTCAGCGCAACGCGCCCTTATACTACCCTGATAATTTTCGCCGAGATCGGAGCCTAACGTGGATGTGCTAACAAAAATCATCGAACACATCGATTGGGAACAGCTCATGTTCAGCGCCTTGCGGGTGCTGCTGATTCTGGTGCTGTTCTGGATCGCGTTGTTGGTCGTCAAGGCATTGCTGAAACGGCTCGAGAACCGCCTGCTTCAACGCGGCAAGGAATCCGGGGAAGTACCGACCGAATCGGCCAAACGTGCGGAAACCTTGGTGAGATTATTGCGCCAGGGCATCATCATCATGCTCTGGATCATTGTACTGCTGATTATATTGCGGGAGTTCGGTCTCGATATCGGCCCCATCCTCGCCAGCGCCGGGGTCGTCGGCTTGGCCATTGGCTTCGGTGCCCAGAATCTGGTTCGGGACGTCATTTCGGGATTCTTCATGATTCTCGAGAATCAGGTGCGCGTGGGCGATGTCGCGGTCATCAACGGCACTGGCGGTCTTGTGGAAGCGATCAATTTTCGCACCATTGTGCTGCGCGATCTCGCCGGCACGGTGCATGTATTTCCAAACGGCACCGTGACGACCATGTCGAATATGACCAAGGAATGGTCGGCGTATGTGTTCAATCTCGGCGTCGCGTACAAAGAGGACGTGGACCGTGTGAGCGGCATCATCAAAGAAGTGGCGCAGCACTTGCGCGAGGACGAACATTACGGCGCTTTGATGATCGAAGATGCGGAAATTTTCGGCCTGGATCAATTCGGCGATTCCGCCGTGGTAATCAAAGGAAGACTGAAAACAAAGCCCATCAAACAGTGGGAAGTGGGGCGCGAGTTCCAGCGCCGGATCAAAGCCGCTTTCGACGAACAGGGCGTGGAGATTCCGTTCCCTCATCGATCGATCTATTTCGGCGAAGCCAGTCAACCGTTTCTCGCCCGGCTGTTGAACGAAAAGCCGGACGCGGGTGACGGCGGCCGAGCGTCGGACTCGAAATCAGAGACCGACTAACGCCGCGTGATGCGCCAACAGTTATGGATTCGAGGATTGCGGGCAAAATCCCGCGGCAATGTCGCCGCCGAGATGTCTTCGATGATCAACTCGGCGAGCGCTTCCTCGTCGAGGCGGAACTTGCGGAAGTTGTTGGAGAATATCAGCACGCCGTCGGCGGTCAGCAGCTGCGCGGCGTTGCGCAGCAACTGCACGTGATCGCGCTGCACATCGAAACTTTCCTCCATGCGCTTTGAAGTCGAAAACGTCGGAGGATCGAGGAATACGACCCCGAAACGTTGGGGCGCGCGGACCTGACGCGCGAGCCAGGTCACGCAATCGGCCTGCACCAGCACATGCCGGTCCTGAACGAAGCCATTGAGTTCCAGATTGCGCCTGGCCCAGTCGAGGTACGTAGCGGACATGTCGACAGTAGTCGTACTGCGCGCTCCGCCGGCGGCGGCGTAGACACTGGCGCTGCCCGTGTAGGCGAACAAGTTGAGCACGTCGCGCTGTGCGGACAGGTCGCCGATCAATTTCCGCGTCAAGCGGTGGTCCAGGAACAGGCCGGTATCGAGATAGTCGGAAAGGTTGACCAGAAATCGCAGGCCGTTTTCCTGCACCGTGATGAACTGGCCGCTTTCACCCTGTTTTTCATATTGCGCCGCGCCTTTCTGGCGTTTGCGCACCTTTAGCACCAGTCGGTGCTCGGGTACCTCCAGCACCTTTGCAGTCACTGCCAGGCCTTCCCGCAGTCGAGCGCGCGCCTTGCCCGGGTCTACGGTGGCCGGCGCCTGATATTCCTGGACATGTACCCACAGCGCCTCGGACTGATAGAGGTCCACGGCCAGTGCGTATTCAGGCAAATCGGCATCGTAGACCCGGTAACAGTGCACATTCTCGCGGCGTGCCCAGCGACCGAGCTCTTTGAGATTCTTGCGCAGGCGATTGGCGAGCATCTCGGCCCCCGCCCCCAGCGAGGATGGCTCGGCAGGACGAATCTTGTGCGGCCCCGGTTGCACGTACCAACGCGGTTCGAGATCGAAATGCAGCAGCCGGCATTCGATCGGACCGTTGAACAACACATTGAAGCGCCGCGCCCGGATGCCCATGCCCTTGGCGAGATCGGGGTTGCCCGTCAGCACCGCAGCGCGCCAGCCAGAGAATCGCGTCTTCAACACTTCGGCCAACTCGCCGTACAGCGGCTGCAGTGTTTCGCGCTCGCCCAGTCGTTCCCCGTAGGGCGGGTTGGTCACCACCAGTCCGGGAGCGGAGTCCGGAGCCTCGACTCGGTCGAGGCTGCGACGTTCGATATGGACGCACCCGCGCAGACCGGCCCGTTCCAGGTTGTCGATAGCGGCCGCCACTGCGTCGCGGTCCGCGTCATACCCGAGGATTTGCGGCAGTTGCGTCATGCCCGCGTGTCGGCGCTCCACGGCATCGTCCAGCAACCGCTGCCAAGCGGGTTCATCGTGACCTCGCCAACCGAGAAAACCGAAATAATCGCGATCAAGACCCGGCGCCGCGTCAGCGGCCATCAGCGCCGCTTCGATGGGCAGCGTACCGGAACCGCACATGGGATCCAGAAATGCGCCGCCGCGAGCGGCAAGCTCCGGCCAGCGGGCGCGCAACAGTATCGCCGCGGCCAGATTCTCCTTCAGCGGTGCTTGCGCCCCCGCCAATCGGTAGCCGCGCCGATGCAGGCTCTCCCCCGACAAATCGATGCTGACGGTGGCCTGGTCGCGCTCGATATGGACGTTGATGCGGACATCGGGCCGCACCAGCGCCACCGATGGCCGGCTGCCGTCTGCGGCCCGCAGTTGGTCGACGATCGCGTCCTTGGTGCGCTGGGCGGCGAAGCGGCTGTGTTGAATCGGGCTGCGCCGCAAGCTCACGTCCACGGCCAAGGTTCCGTCCGGCGCCAGATGCTGCGTCCAATCGATGGCACCCACCCCGGCGTACAGGGCATCGGTATCGGCAGCTTGAAAGCGGCCGATCGGCAGCAGAATACGATTGGCCACGCGCGACCACAGGCAGGCGGCGTAGGCCTGGCTCAGCGAACCTTCCCAATCGACACCGCCGGTTTCCTCTTTGTGCACGGTGGCGCCCAGCGCCCGGAGTTCGGCACCCAGTAGATCGGAAACGCTCCGCGGCGCGGTGGCGAACAGGCGATAGGATTGACTCACGGAGGATTCGACGTTGACCGGAAACCGCTATTGTACCGAAACAGTGCCCGGCCGAGTTGCCTGCATCGCGAGCCTGCCCTCACGCGGCGTCGGCTAAAAATGCAAGTCGCGCTGCGGGAACGGGATGCTGATACCCAGGGATCAGGTAACTTTCCACCACGTTCTTGGCCGAATTGATTGCCACTGCACCCGTCATCGGCGCCGATGCGGTACGGAATTGTGGGTTGGGTTCGCACACAGGGGGACCCCGCGACCGACGCCCGCGCGAGGACGGTAAAATCGGGTATGGCATTGAATAGAAGCCTTTTTTCTATGGATACAAAACCGCTCTGCGAGTCACGCCTTGAGCCCGCCAGTGGAAAAATGGTTCAATAGTCCGTTCCGCCGCACCCGGACGGCCGCTTTGTGCGCCGCGGAGTCGAGGACGCTGAATTCAAACCTGCGGGCGCAAGCGTACGCCGGCAGCAGATAAAAAATTTCCAAATCGTTTTTCGAGGAGCTGACATGTCGAAGAAACATCCGGTCATCGCGGTCACCGGTTCATCCGGCGCCGGCACGACCACCGTCAAGGTAGCGTTCGAACACATCTTCCGGCGCGAAGGCATCAACCCGGTAGTAGTCGAAGGAGATAGTTTTCACCGCTACGACCGCGCTGAAATGAAAAAGGCGATCGAGCAGTTCGCCAAGGAAGGGCGGCAGCTCAGCCATTTCGGTCCACAAGCGAACCGTTTCGACAAGCTCGAAGAGCTCTTCAAGGAATACGGCGCGACGGGTAAGGGCAAGAAACGTTATTACCTGCACAGCGACGAAGAGGCCGCACACCACAATCAGCGCCTGAGCACCGATCTCGGCCCGGGGCAGTTCACACCCTGGGAAGACATCGCCGAAGGCAGCGACCTGCTGTTTTATGAAGGCCTGCATGGTGGCGTGGTTACGGAAGAGCACAACGTGGCCAAATACGTGGACCTGCTCATCGGCGTGACGCCCATCGTCAACCTCGAGTGGATCCAGAAGATCTTCCGCGACAACGCCCAACGCGGTTACAGTGCCGAAGCCATCGTCGACACCATTCTGCGCCGCATGCCCGATTACGTGAACTTCATTACGCCGCAGTTCTCGCGCTCGGACATCAACTTCCAGCGCGTGCCGACAGTGGATACGTCCAATCCTTTCATCGCCCGCGATATTCCGACGCCCGACGAAAGTTTCGTGGTAATCCGGTTCCGCGACCCGAAAAAATACAGCGTCGATTTCCCCTATCTGCTTTCCATGCTGGACGGCTCGTTCATGTCACGGCGCAACACCATCGTCGTGCCTGGCGGAAAAATGGGCTTCGCCATGGAAATCATCCTGGCCCCGATCATCGAGCAGACGCTCGAAGAAAAACGCTCTGCCTGAGCCGAGGCCGGGTACGACAATTTGGTGTCGTGCCCGGCCTCCAGGCCGAGCCATCCGGTTGCTTCCCGCTTCGGGGCAGACTACAACTGCAGTTAGGAGCATTGTCCCGCCCTCCCCGGTTCCCCTTATGGAGCGCTTTCTCACAGCATGCGCAGAAGGCTCGGACTGGCAAGAGATTGCCGGTTTGTGCCTAGCCAAGCTGGGTAGCGTGCCCCCGGAGGCGAATCTGGGATTCGTGTATGTCACCGACGGGCTGGCCGACGAACTCGGCACGCTGGCGGAACATTTGCGCGCCAGTACCGGCGTCGAGAACTGGGTCGGCACCGTCGGACTCGGCATCAATTGCGACGATCACGAATACTATGACGGTCCGGCGGCAGCCCTTATGGTGGGCGCGTTTCCGGAAAACGCCTTTCAAGTATTCCCCACCCTGGATTCGGATCTCGGCAACCTGTTCCGCGAACACGAGCATTGGATTGCGGGCAACAGCACGCATTTTGCCGTTGTCCACGGGGACCCACGCGCGGCCGTGATTCCGGAATTGATTCCGCGTCTGGCGCAATCGCTGCCAAGCGCGTATCTGGTCGGCGGACTGAGCTCGTCACAGGGCAATTTTCCGCAGTATGCCAACGGTCTGTGCGAGGGCGGCGCTTCCGGCGTCGTATTTTCCGAACGAGTTCCAGTCGCCACGTCGCTGAGCCAGGGATGTACGCCTATCGGCCCGCAACACCTCATCAGTGAAGCGAAGCAGAATGTGATTACCACGTTGGATAATCAGCCGGCGCTTGAGATTTTCAAACAGGATATCGGCGAAGTGCTGGCGCGTGATTTGCGCCGGGTCGGCGGCTACATTTTCATCGCCCTGCCAATCGAAGGCTCGGATACCGGCGATTACGTGGTCCGCAACCTGCTTGGTTTCGATCCCAATCACGGCCAGTTGGTGATCGGCGAATCCGTAAAGACCGGCCAGCCGGTGATGTTCTGTCGTCGCGACGGCAGCAGCGCTTGGGAGGATCTCGACCGTGCGTTGGCATCCCTGCAACGGCGCGCCACCGGGCCGGTCAAAGGCGCGCTGTATTTCTCCTGCATCGGCCGCGGCAAACACCTGTTCGGAGAGAATTCCGAGGAACTTCGCGCGGTGCAGGATGCGTTGGGTGATGTACCCCTGGTGGGATTTTTCGCCAATGGCGAAATCGCCAACGATAAATTGTACGGTTACACCGGCGTGCTGACGCTGTTTCTCTGAGGGCGCTGAAACTCCTCAATCACCATCCCCGCCGCGCATCCACACCGGCAGTACCTGCAGACCGCCGCGCAATACGGACACTTGAAATCCCGACTGTGTGAGCAGAAAAGCAGCGGCGGAACTTCGACGCCCGGTCTTGCAATAGCAGATATACTGTTTGTCCCGGTCCAATTGATCGACGTGCTGGCGCAATTCATGCAGTGGTACGTTGAGCGCGTTGGGCAGGCGATAATGGGCGTATTCGCGCCCATGGCGTACGTCCAGCCAGCGCGCGCCGTCGTTGACACGCTCGCGCGCTTCCTCCGGCGACAGCCAGCTGAGCAATGGCTCCATCAACAGTTGATCGAAATCGTGCTTCGACAAGCGCAACAGTGTGCCATCGGTGGTCATGGTCACGCTGGCATTGCGCGCAGTATCGGCGATCAACGCCTCCTCGCCGAAACTCGCGCCCGCACTGAGTTCTGCCAGTTCAATCTGGCGCGTCACACGCGCTTGGCCCTCATCGATCAGATAGTAGTAATCCCCCGCTTCACCCTGCTGCACCACGACATCGCCTGCATCGACCGAGAGCCGTTCCATGCGCTCGGACAGATCGCGCATGTTCGCGCCCGGAATATTGCGAAACGGTAGCGCGTGTTCGACTCGCGACATCCAGTCGGTGACACCGTCGTCGTTCGCGTTTCGATCCGCGGTCGCCAGCGCACCCAACTGGTCCCAGGTAATCATGTAATCGAGGACGTTGTTGTCGATTCGAAGCACTTCAGCTTCGGTAACCGCGACTGCAGACACGCGGCGCGGCTGGCTGTCGCCCAGGGGGTGACGGGCCGCGGCGGTGTCGCCGCGTACCAGTTGCTCGGTGCCGGTTTCGGCATTCAGCAACCGCACTTCGCCCCGCACCAGATACAATGTTTGATTGTCCACATCGCCTTGGTGAAACAAATGCACGCCGGCGTGGATGACGTCATGGCTGGCGAGGGCGGTCAGTTCGCGCAGCCGCTCGTCGGACAGGCTGAATAGCGGTACGAACTGGCGTAACTGCTCCGTCTCGGTAACCGTAGCTGAATCGTTCATGACTTGCCTTTCTAGGAGACTGCTTTTGTTATTGTTTCCGCACCTACTCAAGTAGCGGCGCAGTTTCGAATAAGCATAGCCGGACGTGCTTACGGCGATGTGAACCAGCGCACATTCGGTCCACAAATCGCCCGCCTTGCGTGTCGGTGAGGCACGTCCTATAACATAGCGTACGTCATTGCACCGATTCCGGGCGCCACGACGCCGGCTTCGGTCGCAATTCGCAATGCTTGGTTTGGAGGTCGCTTATGCCGATCGGTCAGCTACCCGGTATCGGGGATTGGTACAGGGACGAAAGCGGCAATACATTCGAAATCGTCGCTTTAGACGAAGATGAAGGTACGATCGAGATTCAGTACTTCGACGGCGCGGTCGAAGAATTGGATGCTGACGCTTGGCCTGAGTTGGCGCTCGAGGCGGCGGAACCCCCGGAGGATTGGTCCGGCTCCCTGGACATCGATCGCGACGACTACGGCGTCGATCTGGAAAGCAATCGCCATCTCGATTGGGGAAACCCGCTGGACGAATTCGAGCGCTGAGCAGCGCTGATTTTGTGAACCGGCCCACGGACGCGGTACGGGGACGAACGATCGCCTCAAGATTGTCCGCGCGGAACCGATACAGGACGCTACGACCATGAGCGACTGCGGTTCCTATGGCCCTGCCGGCGACCATCGCGAAATTTATCGATGCCCATTACGTTGCACACGATGTCGTGGCGCATCCTCGGACCGAAACTCCACAGGAAGCAGCGCGGGCCGCGTACTTGGCGCCGGCAAATTTATTGCGTGCGCAAGCGTTGCGGGACCGACGCGGTGTAGTGGTTGCGGTCTACCCGTCCGACCATGTATTGGACTTGGCGGGCCTGAACCTCGAGCTGAGCCGAGACCTGTCGCCGCTGCACCCGCGCCAGACTGCGGCTTTGTTTCCCGACTGCGCGGCCGATCTGGTGCCGGTGCTGGCGGCCGCTTACGATCTAAAAGTCGTGATTGCGCCTGGCGACAGCGAGGAAGATGTTTATTTCGAAGCGAGCCACAGCGAACTGATCCGCATGCGCCGCGCAGACCTGGAACGGGTCCAGAACGTCTGGCATGCCCCTGGGCTCTCGAAACCCTTGGTCGAGATACCGGCCGATGCCGAGCCGCAGGCGGACTTGCGCAGTAGCGTCCGCGCCCAGCTTGAGAATTTGCGCGACTTGCCGGCAATGCCGGAAATGGCGCAACGCATACTGCAGCTGCGCGACAATCCGTACGCCGATCTGCGCGCCCTGGGACAAATCGTGGACCTGGACCCGAGCTTGTCGGCGCAAGTGGTCCGCTACGCGCGCTCGCCTTTGTTCGGTTACCAGGGCAAGATCGACTCCACCCAGGATGCGATCGCACTGGTCATGGGCTACGACCTGACCATGAATCTGCTGCTCGGAATTGCCGTCGGGCGATCATTCCGCAATACCAGTGACGGGCCTCTCGGACTGGCGGCGTTCTGGAGGCACGCAATCTACACCGGCGTCTTGACCCAGGCCCTCGGCAAGTCCTTGCCCGCCGCCTTGCGCCCCAAGCCCGGCCTAACGCAGTTGGCCGGAATGCTGCACAACTTCGGCATCCTGCTCTTGGGACACCTGTTCCCGGCCGAGTTCTATTGGCTGAACCGCCAAGTGGAACAAAATCCGCACGTGCCGCTGGTACAGCTGGAACAGCGCGTGCTGGGTATAGACCATACCGAGCTGGGCACCTGGTTGCTGGAACGCTGGAATATGCCGCCGGAGGTGGTGGTCGCCGTTCGCGAACATCACCACCCCGGCTACAACGGCGTGCACTCCGTGTATTCCGGCCTGGTGTTGCTCGCCAATCGGCTGCTGCATCGGGTCGGCATGGGGGACGCGGAATCGGCCGAATTGCCCGAGGCGCTGTTGGCCGACTTTGGCCTTTCTGTCGAGCAAGCCGACCAGGTGCTGATCAGTGTCCTGGAGAGCGCCTCGGTACTGGACCTAATGGCGGCGCAACTGGTCGCCTGAAGGTCCAGGAAGTTTTCCCTCCTCTGATCTATAGTTGCGCAATCGAGTCCTTGATTCTCCAGGCCACGTTTCCCCAAACGGGAAGGAGGTGGGTATGAGAAGACGGCTCTATTTTCTGCTGCCGACAGTGGAAAGCGCCCGCCAGATCGTCAACGAATTGTTGTTGGCGCGGATTGATGATCATCACATTCACGTGCTCGCCCGGGACGATATCCCGATCAAAGACCTGCCACCCGCCACCTTGTTGCAACGCAGTGACGTGATCCACGGCGTCGAAATGGGTCTTACGGTGGGCGGTATCACGGGGGCCTTGGCAGGGGCGATCGCCTCTTTGCTGCCGGCAACCGGCATGATGAGCGGCGGTGTGATTCTGGTGTGCGCCATAGCGGGTGCGGTAGTCGGCGCCTGGGCGTCGGGCATGATTTCCACTGATGTCCGCAATACCCGCCTTCGCAGCTTCGAACCGGCCTTGGCGCGAGGCGAGGTGCTCCTGATGGTCGACACCCCGAAAGAGCGAGTGGATACGATCTGCGATTTGGTGCGGACCCACCACGAAGCCCACCTGGAAGGTTCGGAACCGACCATCCCAGCCTTTCCCTGATCTCCTCCCCAACCGCAAGCAACCCCCTGCGACGGCACGTTCCGCCGCAGGGGGCGGTACTTCGCATGGCGCTTTTGCGCAGTCATATCCGTCGCCTACCCTTGAACCCAAGGGTCCTCAACTGATCCGTCCGCAAGCCGATACTAACAGTGAAGCAAGACGAAACTGCATATCCACTTTCCCAGGAGGGAAAAGCGATGATCACAGTCTTCGATCTGGTCAGCGGCGAAACGGAAGAAAACGCGTTGCACGCTCCATCGCCGTCGTCACATTCCCGCCGCCAGCAGGTGCCCGAGATCCGCACGCCGGCCATTACCGAGGTGCTGCCGCAGCTGCAAGAGCATCGGTTCGCCGATGACACGACCGCAGCGCGCGAATTAACGCCGGACCTGGCGCAACTGGATTGCGAAGCATTCGTACGCTCCATGGAGCGGAACTGAACCCTGCGGGTTTATTCGCCGATATGGAGCAGCAGATCCTTGCGGCGCGCCGTTCGGAATACCCACAGGAAAACGCCCACGGCAACGCTGATGTAAATTGCGTTCAACGCCAACGCGTTGACCAACAATTGCACGCGAAATTGTCCATCGAACAACACTGAACGCATTCCTTCGAAGACATGACTCGACGGCAAAACGGCGGCAATGACCTGCAGCCAGTCGGGTAACACCGATATCGGGTAGTAAATCCCGCTAATCGGCGCAACTGCGAATATCGCCACCCACGCCAGACTCTCCGCTCCCAATCCGTAGCGCAACACCAACGCCGACACCAGCAGGCCGATGGACCAGCCCATGATCAGCAGATTGGTGAAAAACGCCAGCAACGGCAGACCCAAGTCGAAAATCGAGAACCCATACAGTGGAATCGCGAGTAACGCGGCACCGCCGACGCCAATGGTGGTGCGCAACAGGCTGATCAATAGCAGTGCGCTCACCAGCTCGTAGGGTCGCAGCGGGCTGGCGAACAAATGGCCGAGATTGCGGGAGTACATCTCCTCGAAGAAAGCCAGGGAAACGCCGAGGTTGCCGCGAAACATGACATCCCATAGCAATACCGCCGCAATCAAAACGCCCGATGCCTGGGCGACCCAGGAGCTGTTGGTCACCAAAAAGCGAGTGATGAAGCCCCACAAAATCATTTGCACCGCTGGCCAATACACCAGCTCCAGCACCCGCGGCCAGGAGGCGCGCAGCAGGTAGACATTTCGCAGCACCATGGCGCCGACACGGCGCATCGAAAACACGCCGCAGTCGTTTTGCAGATCAATCATGGGCGTTTTGGCGCGCGCCGGATCCGGCGCGGGCGATATCGAGAAATACCTGCTCCAGGTTTTCGCGGCCGTAGCGCTTCACCAACTGCGCGGGGTGGTCGCGGTCGACGACTTGCCCCCGGCGCAACATGATCACGTCGTCGCACATGCGCTCGACTTCAACCATATTGTGAGACGCCAGCAATAAGGTGGCGCCGGTGTCGCGTTGGTAGTCGCGCAGATAGCTGCGTATGCGATCGGCACTATCCGGATCGAGCGATGCCGTAGGTTCGTCGAGTAGCAATACTTCGGGTCGGTTCAGCAGCGATTTCGCCAACCCCACACGAGTTCGCTGACCGGCGGACAGATTGCCGTAAGGCCGCTTCAGAAATGCACCGATACCCAATTGCTCCGCCAGTTCCCGGATTCGGCGCCCCGGCCGGCGTATCCCGTATAGGAGGGCGTACACGACCAGGTTCTCCCGCACCTTGAGCCGTTGCGGCAGGTCCACATAAGGCGAGGAGAAATTCATCCGCGCCAATACGCGGTAGCGATGACGCAGCATGTCCTGCCCCAGGACCTGAATACGCCCACTAGTCGGCAGCAGCAATCCGAGCAGCATCGATAATGTCGTAGTTTTGCCGGCGCCGTTTCCGCCGAGCAAGCCACAGATGCTGCCGCGTGCAACGGCAAAACTGACGTTTTCGACTGCAACGTTGGCACCGAAACACTTGCTGACCTGCTGCAGCTCCAGTGCCGCGGTGGAATCCGGCGCGTCCACCATCACGTACACTCCCGTGCCGTACGCCGCGACCAGATCGCGGCCAGCACGGAACCCGACACGTTGTGCCAAACGCTGAACAAGGCGCCAGGCAACGCGGCGGCGACGCTGAAAAATTGGTTCGCCAGGGCAACCGCCAGTCCCGAGTTCTGCATACCCACTTCGATCGCCAGCGTACGGCTCAAGCGCCGGTCGAGACCGAAACCCCGCGCCAGAAAGTATCCAAGCCCGAGTCCGCTCAGGTTATGCAGTATCACCGCCAGTACCACCGGCGGTCCGAGCACCGCCAGCTGATCGTGCTTGAGTGCGACGACGATGGCGATAATCAGGGCAATTGCGAATACCGACAGCATTGGAAATATATTCTTGATGGCCGCCAGGCGCTGGCCCCAGCAGTGGTTCGCGACCAGACCGCCAGCCACGGGCGCAATGACAATCGTGAGCATACTGAACAGCATAGCCGTTACCGGCACCGGGACCCGCGCTCCGACATAAAGCCACGTCAGTGCAGGCGTCACCACGACCGCCAGCAAGGTGGAAACGGCGGTCAAGGCAATCGACAGCGCCACGTCTCCGCGGGCGAGATAGCAGATCACGTTCGAGGCCGTGCCGCCGGGACAGCTTCCTACCAGCACCAATCCAACCAGTAGCGTCTGCGGCAACGCCATGGCGGTACCGATCAACCATGCCAGCAGTGGCATCAGCAGAAACTGAAGCCCCACGCCGAGCGCGACCACTGCCGGGCGCTTGCCTACGTCCGCGAAGCTTGCCGGGGTCAGCGTAATGCCCATGCAGAACATCACCACGGCCAAAAGCGGCACGATCGCCGTCGCCAAGCCCCGAAACACGTGCGGTTGCCAATAGGCGAGCACGGCAAACAATACCGCCCAAATCGGAAACAACGCAGTTATCCGCGCGGTCAATCGCGCACTCCCGCGCCGGGTCGGATCAAGATCACAGCGCCATCGCGGATTTCCAGGGGCAGCGCCTGCAGGAACTGGCCGACGCAAGGACCGGCGATACAGCGCCCGTCATGGATCTGGAATAACGCAGCGTGTATGCCGCATTGGATCAAATCGCCGTCGAGATTCAGGAACTGGTCGGGCATCCATTCCATGGGTGCGCCTGTGTGTGGGCAACGGTTGCGATAGGCACGCACGGTTCCACCGCTGCGGACCACGAACAAGTCCAAATCGAGTTCTTCGAGGTAAAGGCCCTTGGCGCCCGGGTCCGGTAGCTGCATCAACTGACAGAGTGTGTAGTGGGCGTTCATGTCGTTCCAATTGGGCGATAATCAGCGCGATTCGACTCCAAGGCCGGCAAACCCGAACTGCGCACATTTGTGTGCCGCCAAGGCATTCGCGGCCGCCAAGGCTGTTGGCCAAGGCGAGTCGTGCAGGCGTGCGTGGATCATACCGGCGATGAAAGTATCGCCGGCACCCACCGTATCGACTACCCGGGCCACGGGCACGGCGGGCTCGTGGATCAAATCCCCGTCCCGCGGCAGGCACCAGGCGCCCTGGTCGCCCCAGGTACACAGCAAATCTGCGCGCGGCGCCTGCGGACGGGCCCATTGCAGCACTTGCTCGGCGGAATCGTATCCCCGCGCCCGGGCGAACGCGCGCGAAAACACCAGCACTCCCGGGCCGCGGAACAGCGCCTCAATGCCCTGCCGGGGCTTTTCGATTTCCAATGACAGTCGACCGGCAGGAACACCGTTCCGGATCAGCCCGTCCAACATGCGCCGAGTGGCGACGATATTGCGGCCTTCGAAATGCAGCCAGTCAAATTCATGCGCCTTGATCGGTGCTAAATCCCGCTGTTCCAATTCCGGCAAATCGCGATAGTGGACGATGGTGCGCGAACCGGTGCTGCCGTTTACCGTAATGTAGGAAACCGGTGTGCGCCCGCCCGCGACCCGGCGGCAACGAGCCATGTCGATGCCATGTCCGAGCAAGTCTTCAGCAATGACCCGACTGTCGGCATCCTGCGCCAATAACCCTGCCCACGCGCATCGATGTTGCAGCTGGCTGAGCACGGCCAACGTATTGGTGACGTTTCCGCCGCGCCGTATTTGCTGATCGTACGCGCGCAGTTCCTCGTCTTCGGCAGGATAGTGGTCGACGAAGTTGACGATATCGAGGGTGGCGATGCCGATGCCCAGTACGCGAGCCATGACAGGGACAGCACGATACGGCACTGGCCGCCGGAGTCAAGAGCGATGCCGGGAGGGATATGGCGGCGTGTCAGGGCTCTCGCACCAGACGGAAACCGAGCTGATCGAGCCTTGTATCCGCATTGTATTGAGCGCGACGGGCGCTGCGAAGGTTGTCCAATACCGAGCGGTACGAGCCACCGCGCGCGACGCGTGTGGTACAGTTTGTCGAGTCCACCGCACTGCCGTCTTTTGGCGCGCCATCGTAGGTTTCGCGATAACAGTCCTGGACCCATTCCAGGGCGTTGCCGGCGGTGTCGTACAAGCCCATGGGATTGGCTGCAAAACTGCCCACGGGAGCCGTCTTGGTGCCGCTCCATTCGCCAGCGCAGTTGAAGCAATTGGCTTTGCTTCCGTCCCCATCATTGCCCCACCAATAGAAGGTCTCGGTACCGCCGCGGGACGCGTATTCCCATTCTGCCTCGCTGGGCAGACGGTAACGGTGACCGGTGCTGGCGCTCAACCAATCGGCATAGGCTTTGGCGTCGGTCCAGCTGACTCCGGTCACGGGCCGACGATCGCGACCCCATCCGTTGTCGGGCGGCAGCTCGCGCCCGGTGGCTTTGACAAATCGATCGAAGTCCGCAAACGTGACTTCGTATTTGGCGATGGAAAAAGGTTTCAAGGTCACCGCGCGAGCCGGACGTTCGTCGAAATACGGGGCGGCTTCCGCACTGCCCATAGTGAAACGGCCGCCCGGCAGTTGCACCATTACCGGGCCGAGCGCGCCGTTGTCGAGGAAGTCTTGATAGGTCCGACCGGGACGCATCGGCGCCGCCTCGGCAACGTCGGGTTGGGTGTCCGGCGCCGGAGCCTGCTTGAGCGTCACTGGCGATTGTGGCGGCTCGCTGTGCGGCGGTGGCGCCACCTGTTTCGCCGGGAACCGGGCCTCGTCGACTGCATTGCCGGGCACCCAGGAGGGCGAGGCGTGCGACGACTGTTGCCAGAACCACCAGGCGGCTGCGCCACCCGCCACGGCAAATAACGCCAGCAACAAGGTAAGCCAGACTGGTGTGCCGCGACGCGCGCGCTCCGGCGATGGAAACGCAGGCCCACTGGGGTCGGTCTCGACGTTGTGCTCTTGCCGGCGTCCGGCTTGGCGGCCCGAGGGTTCGCCGGCGCGCATCGCGGGCAGATCGTCTGTACTCGCCCCCGAGGCTCGCTGCAAGCGTTGCAGTTCACTTTGCAGTGCGACATTCTGCTCCCGTACACCGGCCAGCGCCGCATCGGCGTCCCGCTTGTATTGCGCCAAGCGCTCTTCCAGCTGCAACTGGATGTCGCTGCCGGCGCGCGGCGCGGAGTCGGACCCACCGTCCAGCTGCCGGATCAGCACGACCTCCGCTTCCAAGTGCCGAACCTGATGCCGGGCCTCTTCCAGCTCACCCTTGAGCCCGGCGATTTCGCCGGCAGCCAGGCGCAGCTCCTGGTCCGCCAGCTCGCGGATACTTTCGATTTCCGCCGGTGACTGTAAACCTTCCCGTTGTTCCAGCGCACTGCCAAGGCGCGCGGACTCCGATTCTGCACGCTTCAACGCCACACGAGTCTGATCGAGTTCGTGGCGCAGTGAGTCGGTTTCGCGCTCAAGGGCCTGCAACGCCGCCGCGGTGTCATTCTGTTCGGCTGTTATTTCAGCCAACCGCTCCCGCGCACGCGATTCTTCGTCACGCAGCGCCCGCAGATGCTTCTCCGATTCTTCCCGCCCACGCGCCGCTTCGTCCGCGGCATCCTGATACAGAGCACGCAACTGGCTCAGTTCCTGCTCCAGGCTCTCGACGTTGTCCTTGATCTCATCGTGCGCTTGTACGGCGCTTGCACGGTCTTCCTGCGCGTGCGCGGCACTGCGCTCGGCCTGTTCCAGACGTTGCTCCAGATTGCGCAACTCGGCCCGGGCGCTCGCTGCATCTTCTCTGAGCTGTGCGCTGCGTTGGTCGGCCTGCCTTCCATCGGCATCGACCTCCTCCTGTAAAGCGGCGGCACGCTCCCGCGCGACGTGCGCCTCACGGTGCGCTTCGTCGAGTTCGCCGCGTAGCGTGGCCAATTCCTGCTCGCGCGCTTCCAGAGCGCTCTGATGGTCATCGCGCTTGCGCTCCGCGCGGACCAACCAGTTTTCGAGTTCGGCGACCTGCTCCTTGAGCTTCTTGCGCTCGTCCTGCAACTCCTTCAGCTCCGCCTTACGGTGGTCCTGTTCCTCGCGGGCCGTTTCCAGTGCCCGGGTCGCGTCGTCGCGGTCGCGCTCCAGGCGCGCGCACTCACGTTGCATGCGCTCCGATTCCGCCTGGGACTGGCTTTGCAGTGCAACCCGTTCCTGTTCCAGTGTGTCCTGCGCAGCATTCGCTTCGGACTCCGCAGCCACGGCACGTTGCTCGATCTCGGCGCGCAGGCCTTGCCATTCCTTCTGTTCCGTGTCGCGCTGGTTTTGCAATTTTTGATATTGCGTCTGCAACTCATCGAGTTCCGCCTTCAGGCGTTCCCGATCCGTGTTCTGCTCATCCAGTGCTTCGCTGCGCGCGCTCAGGGTTGCTTCCAACTCCTGGATGCGGGCCGAAAGTTCGTCTCCGGTGGCGGCACGGTCCTTCTGCAATTGTTCGAGTTCACCGCGCAATTGGCTTTCACGAGCCAAGGCCGCGTCGAAATCGCAGCGCAAGGCGGTATGTTGCTCCTGCAACGCAATCAATTGGGTTTCCACGTCGGCAAGCGCGGCATCCCGTTGCGCCAGTACCGCTGCACCGGACGCCAGGTTGCGCTCCAGTACCAGAATACGGCTCTGGAGTTCTTCGGATTGCGCCTCCCGTTCCTGCAGCTGCTGCAAGTCCGTCTGGAGAGACTGGGCTTGGGTTTGCGTCTGTTCGAGTTCGCCGCGCAGCGCCTGTTCGGACTGCAACCATTGCTGTTCGCGCGCCGACAGCGCCTCCTCTACATCGGCCCGCGCGTTTTGAAGACTTTCAACTTCTTCGCGCAACACGGCCAGGGATTGCCCGGCCTCCGCCAACGCTTGATCGCGGGTGCGCAATTCGCCTTCCAGTTCATTGATCCGAGTCTGCAGCTCGTCCGCCGAAGCGTCCCGTTCACGTTCCAGTCGCTGTACCGTTTCCGCGAGCTTCTGCTCTTGGGATTGCAGGGACGCCACCTCACCCTCGAGGGACGTGCGCCGCGCGTTCCATTCATCCCGGGCCTGTTGCAACTCCGTATCGCGCTCGCTTTGGACGCGTTGGATTTGGGCGTCGAGATCGGCCACGGCCGCCTCGCGCTCGGCCAGCGATTGAGTGCTGGCTTGCAACTGCGTTTCAAGGTCCTGCAAGCGTGCGCTGAGTTCGCCCTGTTCGTGTTCATGCAAAGCACGCAGTTCTTCGACCTGCCGGTCCAGTTGCCGGCGCAATTCGGTATTTTCTTCGCAGGATTCCTCAAGTCGTTTTTCGAGCTCCCTGCGTGCGGCATCGGCTTCGCCGCGCACGGTCTCCATCTGGGCGCGCAATGCGTCGCGCTCGGCGCGCAAATCTTGCAACGCCTGCTTAAGGTCCTGCAACTCCAGCTCGGTCTGTTGCCGTTGCTCTGCGGCTGCGCTTTCTTGCTCGGATCGACCGTGGCGCAGCTCCTCGAGCTGAGACTCCAATCTATTCAAAGTTTGCTGACGATCGTCCAATTCGGCGCGGACACGGTCCCGTTCTGCTTCTGTCTGCTGCAGCGAATCCCGCAGTTGCCGTTCCTGCTCGGCATCGCTCTGCCGCAGCGCATCGAGCTGAGACTGGAGCGCTGCGCGCTGTTGCTCGTGCTCGGCACGGCTCGTTTCAGCGTGCTGGACCTGTTGCTGCAACTCGGCGGCCTGGTCGCGCAGGGCCATGATTTCCTGTTCGCGTTCTGCGCCGATATTGCGCGCTTCCTCCAACTGGGAATGCTGCTGCGCCAATTGCTGCCGGGCCTGATCCAATTCACCGCGCACGCGCTCCAGGTCCTCACCCATGGACTCGGCGTTTTCAAATGAACGGTGAAGTGCCCGCAGCTCCTTTTCCTTGTCGAGGATCGCCTGCTCCAAGGTGGCGATGCGCTCCTGGCGTTCGTTGACCTGCGCTTGAATGGACGCAAGTTCTTTGCGAATGGCTGTGGTTTTTTCTTGATCGGCCTGCGAGAGGGTACCGGCTGTCGCGGCGGCGGCTTCGCTGACTTGCACGAGCGTATCTTGCGGCTCGTCGCGCGAGTTGAACTTTATGATCTCAGCGCTGCCGGATGCGGGCAGTGCGCTTTCGGCGCGCTGCAAGTGTTCATGGGGTACCGCGTTCAGCCCGCCGCGCAACACCAATGCATCGAAGCCGCGCTGTCTGAGCAGAAAAGCTGCACCGACGCTGCGTGTGCCGGTGTCGCAACAAACGATGAACCGCCGCGAGGGATTCAGTTCGGCGCTTGCATCGCGCACCGCAGCCAGAGGCAGATTGCTGCTATCGGGAAGATGGGCGTTGTCGAACTCGCCGGGAAGGCGCACGTCCAGCCACACGGCACCCTGCTTCACAATCGCCTGCGCTTCCTTGTAGTCGACCTGATCGATCAGGGGCTCTCGCAACAGGGCGTCGAAATCCGATTTTGCAAGCCGCATCAATACGCCATTGCTCGCCATGGTGACGCTGGCGTTGCGCGCGCCGCCCGACAGCAATGCTTCTTCGCCGAAGCTGTCTCCGTCGCGCAGCTGGGCGATCTTGATCGGTTTGGCGTGGGAGGAAGGTTTGCGGGTTACGTCGGCAGTTCCGTGCTTTACGATATAATAGTAATCACCCTCCTCATCCTGGGTAACGATCCTGGTACCAGCCTCGACCTCCACTTCCTGCATGCGCATCAGCACTTGTTGAATGTTGCTGGCGGGCAAGCGCTGGAACAACTCCGATGACAACATGCGTGTCATCCAGTCCTCGTCGTCCTCGGACTGGATATCGGTGACTTCGTAACTGTTGGCCTGGTCCCAGGCCAGCAGCACGTCCAGCAGACCGCTGTCCACCGCCAGCACGCTGACGCGGCTCTGCGCTTTCGCCGACCATTGCCGAGGCTGCGTATGGCCGATGGGGTGGCAGGCTTCGCTGCTCCCCGCGCTCAGCGTCTGCTTCGCCTCTCGGCCTTGCATCAAGGCGATGTCGCCGGCGAGCAGGAAATAAGTCAGTCCGTCGCGGTCACCCTCGCGGAACAGAAACCGACCCGCTGGCAGATCCTTGACTTCGGATTTGGCTACCAATTCGTCAAAATGGGAATGAGACAACCCGTTTAGGGGCACCAGGGCTTTGAGCGCTTGTTTGTTCACTTGTTGACGTGCTGCAGCCATGCTGTTCTCGTATCGATAGCGCTTCGGGACAGGGCCCGATGCCAATTGAAATCATTGATCGGCCTGTCATTTATATCCCAGCCGACGGTCACAGAATGTGGGCTGGTTCACAGCACACCGGCGGGACGAATCCGCCCGTAGCGGCGGTTTGCGGCGCCTGGTGAGGCTGGCCTAACATAGCCCGTTGACTTTATTGATACCGGCCTCAGGAGATGTCTGTGTATTCAACCCCCGACGAAGCCGAACAAGCGTTCTACCGGGCATTCGAGAGTGCCGACCTGGAAGCCATGATGCAGGTGTGGGCCGACGATGAAACCATCGCCTGCGCCCATCCCATGGGGAAGCTGCTTCAGGGCCGAAGCACGGTGCGGGAGAGTTGGCGGCAGCTGTTTGCCGGCGATCATCGCATGCACTTTCGAATCCAACATCAACAGATTCGGCAATCCGAGTCCCTGGCGATCCATTCCGTCCTGGAAACGATCTTCCTGCACGGCGACAGCCGACCGCGTCCGCCTTTGGTGGCGACCAACGTATTCATCGAAACCGGACAAGGCTGGCGAATCGTGCTCCATCATGCGTCACCGTCGGTGATTGACAATACCCGTTCGGAAGGTGACGACCCCGCGCCGCCGGCTCTACATTGACATCGGCTCCGCCGCCGAGGAGTTTAGGGAACGGGTCGACAAAACCGGAAAGCGGAAATTGCCGAGGCGGTTCGAGGACCAAATGACTGGGATGCAGCCGCGATTCAGCGGCGGAGGGAATCACGGCCCGGTCAGGGGCCAGTCGTAATCGATGGTCAAGGGTGCGTGATCGGAGAACCAACTGCGGCGATAAACGGATGCAGCGCGTACTTTGTCCGCCAGGCCCGGCGTGACAACCTGGTAGTCGATACGCCATCCGACGTTGTTCTCCCGGGCCCGGCCACGGTTGGACCACCAGGTGTACTGATCCGGCGCGTCGTTGACCACCCGAAAGGCGTCGACGAAGCCCGCCTCCCCGAACAGGCGATCCATCCATGCCCGCTCTTCGGGGAGAAATCCCGAGTTCTTCTGGTTGGAGCGCCAGTTCTTCAGGTCGATCTGCTTGTGGGCGATGTTCCAATCGCCGCACAGGATGAATTCGCGCCGCTTACGCCGCAACCGGCGCAAGTGCTCCATGATCCGATCCATGCACTGATACTTCACCGTTTGCCGCTGGTCACCTGACGTGCCAGAAGGCATATATAACGAAATCACACTCAAGCGCGGAAAATCCACCTGTAAGTAGCGCCCTTCATGGTCGAATGGCGCCCACCCGATTCCCGGAATGACCCGTTCGGGTCGGTGACGGCTGTAAACCGCCACACCGCTGTAGCCTTTTTTCTGCGCGTCGTGGAAATACGCGTGCCAGCCGCGGGGATGGTACACCGGATCTTCCAACTGGGACTCCTGCGCCCGCGTCTCCTGCAGGCAAATCACGTCGGAGCGCTGGCGCTTCATCCAATCGAAAAAACCTTTACGTGCGGCAGAGCGGATGCCATTGACGTTCACGGAAATGATTCGCATGCGTACTTTCGGGTCGTTTGCACTGGCCCCGCATCCTAGCCCAAGCGCAGGTGCATGTGAACGTGCGCGCACACCTGGACCACCGCAGAGGCATGCAGTACAGTAACGCCTCCTCCCATGCGTTCCATGTTCGCAGCGCTACCGGCCTCAACCGATGCAAGACTATCAACGGCAATTCATCGAATTCGCAATCCGCGTCGGCGTACTGCGCTTTGGCAGTTTCACCCTGAAATCCGGGCGGCAAAGTCCTTATTTTTTCAACAGCGGCCTATTCAACAGCGGCGCCAGTCTGGCGCAGTTGGGGCGTTATTACGCCCGCGCCATCGAGGCTTCCGGTATCGAATTCGACATGCTGTTCGGCCCCGCTTATAAGGGCATCCCGTTGGCGGCCGCGGTCGCCATCGCGCTCGCCGACCATCATGGCCGCGACGTACCATATGCGTTCAATCGCAAGGAAGCCAAGGACCACGGCGAGGGTGGCACGACTGTCGGCGCCCCCTTGGCCGGAAGAACTCTGATTGTCGATGATGTGATTTCCGCCGGCACGTCGGTGCGCGAATCGGTGGCGCTGATCGAAGCTGCCGGGGCGCGACCCGCGGCGGTCGCAATTGCACTGGATCGGCAGGAAAAGGGTCAGGGGGAGCGTTCTGCGATCCAGGAAGTGGAGCAGCAGTTCGGTTTGCAGGTCATCCATATCGTCGGTCTGGCGGACGTGCTTGCCTTTCTGCGCGATCACGACGAATTGCACCAACACATTGAAGCGATCAGCGCCTACGGCTCGCGCTACGGCGTTGACACCTGAGACAGCGATTCAGCCGACGATCAGTTTCGCGCCCACCAGCAAGGTTACGATTTCGAATCCCCGTTTGACCCAGCGGTTGCCTTTTATGATCGATAGGTGGGCGCCAATATAGCCGCCGAACAGAGAACCGAGCAACAATGCCGGCAGCCAAGTCCACTGGATCGGCGCCTGCAGCGCCAGGGTCAAGGCACCCGTGCCGTTCCAGAACAGCCCAACCAGGATCAGCGTATAGGCTACGGCACGGCGATAATCCAAACCGAACCAACGCACCAGCCACAGCGTTACGAACAAGCCGGAACCGGAGCTGAAGGCGCCGTTCAACACGCCGATCGCGAACAATCCGGTACCGCCCAGGACCAATCCACGCCTATCACGGTGACTGGGCCGGTGCTGCTGGCCGAGCTCCGGTTGCAACCAGGAATAAACACCGAGCGCCGCGGTCAGCACGCCCAATGCCACTTCGGCCGCCCGATCCTGTATACCGAGTATCAGGTTGGCGCCCAGTACAACGCCGGGCAGGCCGGTGACGAGAATAAACAGGGTGAAGCGCCGCTCGAGTCGGCTATCACGCAAGTGCCGTAGTGTCGCGCCCGCCCCCAACGCGATGCTGGCCACCTTGTGGGTGGCCAAAGCGATGGTGAACGGCAGCCCAAGCAGAATCAGCGCCGGCAGTTGGATCAAACCGGCGCCGCCACCGGAAAACGCCGAAAACGCATTTGCCGCGAGCGCGATGATGAACAGCAGTATCTGTGCGGTAATGTCCAAGCGGACCGGTCCAGTAAAGGATAGCGGCTGGCTGCCGATTGTTATGTTGCCGTAATAAGCGTTATCGTTCGCCAAACCGAGTCAAATCGCTACCCGACATGCACACTCGATTGCTCAAACTCATTCCGATCCTCGTCGTCATGGCACTGCCGTCTTCAGGCTTCGGCGCCCAGGGGGCGGGTAAACATCTGTACCGGTGGACCGATGACCAGGGCAATGTACATTACAGCGACCAGGTCCCCGCGGATCAAGCGCGCCCGGCGAAAGCCATCCTCAATGAGCGCGGCATGACGGTCGATCAGATCGAGGCCGCGAAAACCGCGCAACAAATCGCCGAGGAGAAACGCAAACAGCGCGAGCAACAGGAACAGCAGCGCCGGGAAAAGGAACAACTCGCCTACGACCGCATGCTGTTGAACACCTTTCACAGCGAAACCGACATCGTGCATGCGCGCGATTCGAGGATCTTGGCGGTGGAGAACCTCATCCATGTCAGTCAGAACGCCATTGACCACCTGGAGCAACAGCAGCACGAGCTGGTGAAGCAAGCCGCCCAGGCCGAACGCGCGGGCCGCACCGTACCGAAAGCTGTGAGCGAAGAGATTCTAAAGGTGCGTAGGCAAATCCGCGATGCAAACCGCTACATCGAAGAAAAACGCGGCGAACAGGCGGAAATCCGTAAACAGTACGAACAGGACATTCAGCGCTGGCGCACGATCAAGGCCGAGATGTCGCAGCGTTGACGCGCGACTCTTCAAGTCGAACCGACTAGATCGAACCTTAGCGCTCAGCTCCCGATGAGCGGATCAGTGTTCCCACGCCTCGATCGGTGAACAACTCCAACAGTACGGCGTGCTCTACGCGACCGTCGATGATATGGGCCGCGCGAACGCCGGACTGTACCACATCCAAGGCACAGCGAATTTTCGGAAGCATGCCACCGTGAATGGTCCCGTCTGCGATGAGCGCGTCCACTTGGGAAACGTTCAGTCCTGATAAAAGCGTACCGTCCCGGTCGAGCACGCCGCCGGTGTTGGTGAGCAAAATCAATTTCTCCGCCTTCAGCACTTCCGCCATTTTGCCGGCCACCAGGTCGGCGTTGATGTTGTAGGAAAAACCATCTTCGCCCACGCCGATTGGTGCGATGACCGGGATGAAATCACCGTGGACCAGCATGTTCACAACGCTCGGGTCGATGCTATCAACTTCGCCGACATGACCCAGGTCCAGCATCTCCTCGCCGCTTTGGGTGCCGCCGCGGGTCATGCGCAATTTGCGCGCCCGGATTAAATCACCGTCCTTGCCGGTCAGTCCGACGGCGTTGCCGCCGTGTCGGTGAATCAGACTGACGATCTCCTTATTCACCAATCCGCCCAACACCATTTCCACTACGTCCATGGTTTCGCTGTCGGTGACCCGCATGCCGTGGACGAATTCCGTTTGCTTGCCGATCTTCTCCAGCAGCTTGCCGATCTGTGGGCCGCCGCCATGCACCACCACCGGGTTCATGCCGACTGTTTTCATCAACACGACGTCGCGGGCGAAACCGCTTTTGAGTTTGTCGTCCACCATGGCGTTGCCGCCGTACTTGATGACGATGGTCTTATTCGCGAACCGGCGAATGTACGGCAGCGCCTCGGTCAGCACCCTGGCGAAATTCACTGCATGAGCGGAATCCATGGTCATGTCGGCGGGCTCCGATGCGCTGCGCTAGAACGGCAAATCCAAGGTCGAGTCGAGCTCCAACAGTTGGTGGCGAAATTCGTCCTGAATTCGGCGCAAGGCTTCGGCGTCGTCCGCCTCGAATCGCAGCACCAGGCAAGGCGTGGTATTGGAGGCTCGCACCAGCCCCCAGCCGTCGGGGAATTCGACCCGCAGGCCATCGATGGTAATCATGCGCGCGCCGCCGAACCGGGCATTGGCGATCAGGCGCTGCATGAGCGCAAAGTGCTCGCCTTCCGCCATGGAGACGTTCAATTCCGGTGTACTCACGCTTTCCGGCAATTCGCCGAACAACTCACTGGAGCTGCGATTTTCGGCCGCGAGGATCTCCAACAATCGGGCGCCGGCATAAAGCGCATCGTCGAATCCGAACCAGCGCTCCTTGAAAAAGATATGGCCGCTCATTTCACCCGCCAGCAACGCCCCGGTCTCGATCATCTTGGCTTTGATCAGGGAGTGCCCGGTGGCCGACATCAGCGGCTCACCGCCATTCTCGCGGATCACGTGCTCCAGATGCCGGGTGCATTTGACGTCATAGATGATTTGTCCGCCCGGCTGACGCAGCAATACATCCAAGGCCAGCAGCATCAACACCCGATCCGGCCAGATGATCTTGCCTTCCGAATCGACCACACCCAACCGGTCGCCGTCACCGTCGAATGCCAGTCCGACGTCGGCGCCCTGATCCGATACCGCGCGGATCAACGCCACCAGATTTTCTGGCTTACCCGGATCGGGATGATGGTTTGGAAAGTTGCCGTCGATCTCGCAAAACAGCTCGATTACTTCGCAACCCAGTTGGCGAAGCAGTTGCGGCGCCAATTCGCCGCTGACGCCGTTGCCGCAGTCCACCACCACTTTGAGCGGCCGCGCCAGTCGCACGTCTCCGGTGATGCGGTCGACATAGCTCGGTGACACATCGATGGCCTGCACCGAACCTTCGCCACTCAGCAGATTTCCGGTTTCAATCCGATTACGCAGCAACTGGATGTCGTCGCCGTGCAAGGTTTCGCCACGCAGCATGATCTTCATGCCGTTGTAGTTGGCCGGATTGTGGCTGCCGGTCAACATGACGCCGGAACCGCTGCCAAGATAATGGGTAGCGAAGTAGAGCACCGGGGTCGGCACACGACCGATATCGATCACCTCGCGGCCGCTGGCAACCAGGCCGCGCACGAGCGCTGCGCCCAGCTCCGGCCCCGACAAGCGTCCATCCCGCGCCACGATCACTTTTTGCTGGCCGCGCTCGTGGGCCTCGCTACCGACTGCGCGACCTATTTCGTACACCACTTCCGGGGTAAGCGTCTCACCGACGACGCCGCGGATGTCATATGCGCGGAAGATGTTCGCCGATACCGCAGCCGCGGGCTCGGGTTCCAATTCTTGCACCGCAAGTGCGTCTGGCGCCAAGCTCAGATCGGCGAATGCATCCTCTGTCTCGGGTTTGGCGACAGACTTGTCCGGCCGCCGGTTGCCACCGGAATCCCTTGCCATATGGTGCAACTGGGCGATGGCACCGCGGTCATTCTTCAGACTCGCCGCGTAGGATGCCGCTAAAGTACCGTCGGCGGCGTCTTTCCAGAGCCGAATCATCGTGACATGGTCACGCATCAATGCCGATGCCACCGCTTTGTACAACAGGAACGTGACGATACCGAACAGCACCGCCGCAGCGCCAAACATCGCCCAAAACAGCATTCCGTCACCGCCCCCCGCAACGGGCGGCCAGTAGCCGAGCTGCCACGATGTATTGCGAATCGGCAGGCTGGCGCCGGGTTTCCCCGGGTGCGCGGGCGCCGCACCGGCGCGGGCCAGCACCACGTTGCGATTCTCGCCAATCGGTTGCCGCAGTTCGAGATAGCCACCGTCCAGCGGCACGCGTTTGAGCGCCTGCTGCAACGCTTGGACCGGAATCGTTACCAACAGCGTGCCCAGCACTTGGCCGCCGCTGCTGTTGATTGCGCGCACGAAATCGATGTGCTGTTGAGGGGTGCCTGGCAGATGTACTTCCGCCGGCGGCGCTTCGTTGTGTTCGGCACGCTGCATCATATCCAGGCAGGCGTAGCTCAAGGGCGGCGACGCGTTTTCATCCGGCGTATCGAATCCGGCCGGCAGCAACCGCAGCCGGATCGCCGACGGAAACAAATAACTCAGCTCCCCCTCCTTGTCAGCAATCGTCTGGGCGTTACCGCTGGATAGGGCGGCTGCCAGTGTCGGCTCTTTCGCCGCGTAATCGATGCTCTCGGTCAGTTGGCGCACATATGCGTCGAGCTGACCCGCATAGCCGGCCGCCAACTGCTTGAGTTGAGCCGCCCGGACCCGGCTATCCTGATCAGCGAAACGCTTGTGGGCCAAATATCCGAGCGCCGCGAACAATATCAGCGCCACCAGAAAGGCGATGCTCCATGCGCCTTCGAGGCTGGTGTGGCCCGGCGTGGCGGAGCGGTTGGAGGAGGGCGTGGAAGTTGCGGATTTCGCTTTGGAGCCCTTGATCGACAATTTCATGTAATCGTTCTTCTCTTCGGCCAGCACGGCAACAAAAGGGACTATTCGATTTCCCGGGCGGACGGTAACGGTGCAATCGATTGAATCGGCGTGGCGTCGGCTGAGTGGCCGTTAACCGCGGCCCGTATGGCCGAAGCCGCCTTCGCCGCGCTCACTGTCGTCGAATGCATCGACCACATCGAATGCCGCGCGAACAACCGGCACGAACAGCATTTGCGCAATGCGCTCGCCAATCTCGATAGTAAAGGCTTCACTGCCGCGGTTCCAACAGGAAACAAAAAGTTGACCTTGATAGTCGGAGTCGATCAGGCCGACAAGATTGCCCAGGACGATGCCGTGTTTGTGTCCCAGCCCGGAGCGGGGCAGCAACACGGCGGCGAGACTTGGGTCGCCGATATGAATTGCCAGCCCGGTGGGCACCAGATGGGTCTCGCCCGGCGCGATACGCAGGGGCTGATCCAGGAGCGCCCGCAAATCCATGCCGGCGCTGCCGTCGGTGGCGTAATCCGGAAGCGGAAAATCAGTCCCGATTCTGGGATCAAGAATCTTGAGTTGGATTTTTTGCATTGTATCTCTCTGCCACCACTTGCATGAGTTTTCGGGCCAGTTGCCGTTTCGAACTTTGCGGCAGGCTCACCGCGCCGCCTGCCCAGATCACTTCCAAAGCGTTGTCATCGCTGTCAAAGCCGATGCCGGGACCGACCTGGTTGGCCGCCACCATATCCAGGCGTTTGTGTTCCAACTTGCCGGTGGCGTATTCCACGACGCGCTCGGTTTCGGCCGCAAAACCGACCGTGAAGGGCGGTCGCGGCAGAGACGCGACGTGCGCCAGGATGTCGGTGGTCGGCTCCAATTGCAGCGTTTGCGCCACCGCCGCCTTTTTCATTTTTCCGGCTTGCGCCTGGTGCGGACGATAGTCGGCTACGGCAGCCGCACTGATGAAAATATCACAGTGCCCGACCCGGGCGACGATGGCATCGAACATCTGCGCCGCAGTTTCCACGTCGATTCGCTGCACGCGGGCGGGGGTCCGCAATGTCACCGGGCCGCTCACCAGCGTCACCGCAGCCCCTGCTTCCACCGCCGCCTCCGCCAGCGCAAAGCCCATTTTGCCGGAACTGCGGTTGCTCAGGTAACGAACCGGGTCGACGGGCTCGCGCGTGGGGCCCGCGCTGAGCAGCACGCGCTTTCCGGCCAGCAGACCTGACTCGAAGCGCTGCGCCAGCGCAGCCACCAGGGCATCCACATCCAGCATGCGGCCCGCCCCCTGCTCGCCGCATGCCTGGAAACCTTCGTCCGGGCCCAGGAATTCCACCTTGCGCGCTCGCAGCAGAGTACAGTTTGCCTGGGTCGCGGCGTTCTGCCACATGACGTGGTTCATGGCCGGCGCCACCAACAGCGGCGACTCCGTCGCCAGGCAGAGGGCGCCCAGGAGGTCGTCGGCACGTCCATGGGCCAGCCGCGCGAGAAAATCCGCAGTAGCCGGGGCCACGAGCACGAGATCGGCCCAACGGGCCAGCTCGATATGGCCCATGGCGGATTCGGCTTCCCGATCCCAAAGTGCGTCGCGCACCGGGTTGCCCGACAAGGCCTGCAGGGTCAGCGGGGTGATGAAGCGCCCGGCGCCGGTGGTCATGACCACCCGCACCTCAGCGCCCGCGTCCCGCAACCGGCGTACGAGTTCGGCACTCTTGTAGGCTGCGATGCTGCCGGTCACACCCAGCAATACGCGCTTGTTGATTAAGCTGCTCATGGCCCGGCGAGTTTACCAAGTCCGAAGGCCAAGGAGTATGCACGCCGCCAGCTTCCCGGCGTAGAATAGCCTTCCCCATTGCCGACAAGGAGGTCGTGATGGCCATTACGGATTGGCCGGTCGCCGAAAGGCCGCGCGAAAAGCTGTTACAACGAGGCGCTGCGGCGCTATCCGATGCCGAATTGTTGGCGATTTTTCTGCGCACCGGCGTACGCGGCAGAACCGCGGTCGATCTGGCGCGGGACCTGTTGCAACAATTCGGCGGTCTGCGGGCACTCCTGGAAGCCGGGCGCAGCGATTTTTGCGCCGGCTCCGGGCTCGGGGACGCCAAGTACGTACTGCTGCAGGCAACCCTGGAAATGGGCCGGCGCCACTTGGCGTCTGCACTGCACCGTGGCACCGTGCTGAGCTGTCCCGCCGATACCCGGCGTTATCTAGCCGCCTGTCTGCGTCATCGCGCCAATGAGGTGTTCGGATGCCTGTTCCTGGACAACCGGCATCGGGTCATCGCCTTCGAAGAGCTGTTTCAAGGCACCATCAACGGCGCCAGCGTCCATGCCCGCGAAGTGGTGCGGAGGACGTTGCACCATAATGCCGCGGCGCTGATCGTAGCCCACAACCATCCTTCCGGCGTGGCCGAGCCAAGCCAAGCGGATGTCAACCTCACCCGGCGCCTGGCGGACGCCCTGCAACTGGTGGACGTCCGCCTGCTCGACCACTTCGTGGTCGGCGACGGCGAAGTGGTATCCCTGGCGGAGCGAGGGCTGCTGTGATCACCGCTTGTCTCCGCTTGCGGGAGCCGGTAAAATGCCCGGTCTTCGTCCGCCGTTGCGGATAGATTCGAATTTTTTGGAGCCACCCATGTCGAAAGTATGCCAGGTGACGGGCAAGCGCCCGATCTCGGGGAACAACGTTTCCCATGCGAACAACAAAACCCGGCGGCGTTTCCTGCCCAATCTGCACAACCGGCGTTTCTGGGTGGAGAGTGAAAAGCGCTGGGTGCGCATGCGCATCTCCTCCAAGGGTATGCGGATCATCGATAAGCTCGGGATCGACCAGGTGCTGCAGGACATGCGCGCCCGCGGCGAAAAGGTTTAAGGAGACTCGATCATGCGTGACAAGATCAAGATGGTGTCCAGCGCCGGTACCGGCCATTTCTACACCACCACCAAGAACAAGCGTACGACCCCGGACAAGTTGGAAATGAAGAAATTCGATCCCGTGGTCCGCAAGCACGTGATGTACAAGGAAGCCAAGATCAAATAGGACTTCCTGATGACCAACAAAAAACCCGCCGATTGGCGGGTTTTTTGTTGGTAGGGCGGAAACCTCAGGCGGTCTTCAGCGACCAGCCGCGCAACATGCGTGAAAAATCCTCGAGCGCTTGAATGCCCGTGGCCTCGGCCTGATTGCACCATTCCCGCAAGGCATGTGTCAACGCCTCGTGATTGGCCGAAGCCCGGCCCCAGATCTCCTGCAGACGCAGGCGGAAGCGATACACGGTGGCCAACTCCTGACTGCTGTTGAGCACTCGTTCCAGGACTTCGCGTTCGTGCTGGTCCATAAGGCTGTGGTCCCGGACCAGCAGCGCTTTCGCCTTGCGCAAGCTTTGCCGCGGACCGTGGATCTGCGGACGAACCTGACGCAGCACCGGCAGGATCACGGTTCGCGCATACGCGGCGGTAACGTGCAGGCGCGCAGTGATCACGGCGCGCAGCGTCTCCAGGTCGACCAGATCCTTGCCGGGTTCTACCCGCGGTTTGGGTGCAACTTTCTTGATGCGGGCGAGCCCCAGCAGCGACAAGGTGCGGATATAGAACCAGCCGATATCGAACTCCCACCATTTGCTGGAGAACTTCGCCGAGCTGGAAAAGGCGTGATGGTTGTTGTGCAACTCTTCGCCGCCGATCCAAATGCCCAATGGCCACAGATTCGTGGATGCATCCCGGGATTCGTAGTTGCGATAGCCCCACCAGTGACTGAGCCCATTGATGACACCAGCCGCCCAGAAAGGAATCCAAAGCATCTGCACTGCCCAGACCGTAATACCCAGTGCACCGAACAGCGCAACATCCACCAACAACATCAGGCCGATACCGATCACGGGATGGCGGGCGTACAAGTTGCGTTCCAGCCAGTCATCGGGCGTTCCGTGGCCATAACGTTCCAGTGTCTCCGGCTTCGCGGCTTCGATGCGATAGAGGCTTACCCCGTCCAGCATCAATTTTCCAATGCCTTCGACTTGCGGGCTGTGCGGATCTTCCTCGGTCTCACATTTGGCATGGTGCTTACGATGCACCGCGACCCATTCCTTGGTGACCATGCCGGTGGACATCCACAACCAGAATCGGAAGAAATGACTGACGACCGGATGCAGGTCCAGTCCTCGGTGCGCCTGGTGGCGGTGCAGAAAAATCGTGACGCTGGCGATCGTGATCTGAACCATCACCAACGCAGTCAACGCGATCTCCCAGACGGAGAATTTCAGCAGGCCGTTTGCGAGGAAGGCCAGGATGTTATCAAGCATGGGGGTACTCTCGATGAAAGCGAACCGGGCGGACGCACTGGTGCTTGTCCGTGGCTGAAACTATAGAGCAAGGGCATTTTCCAGTCCAGGGCCCACGTCTCAAACGGATATCGGGGCGCCCCGGGGTCGGTTCAAGTCCCGATGCCATTCGCCGATACAACAATGGAGCCCGTACCTCGCCGTTGTACGACCAGAATTGAAGTAATTACGATGCCCGATTTCTTCCTAGGTAGGCAGCCCATCTTCGACCAAGAACTCGGGGTCATGGGCTACGAGTTGCTATACCGCAGTAGCGACTCCGCGTCCGCCAACGTGCTCGACGGCGATCAGGCCTCGTCCCAGGTTATCCTCAACAGTGTCGTGGAAATCGGCCTGCAACGGCTGGTGGGCAAGCACCACGCATTCATCAATTTGACCCGTAATTGCATCCTCAATCACGATATCCTGCCGCCTACCGACGGTCGCATGGTGGTCGAGATCCTGGAGGACGTAGTGGTGGACGATGCCCTGCTCGACTCCGTGCAAGTCCTCCGCGACCGGGGCTATCTGGTGGCGCTGGACGATTTTGTGTATCACCCGCATTTGCAAAGGCTGGTGGATCTCGCCGATATCATCAAAATCGACTTGATGACCATGGAACGCGATGGTTTGCGCGATCATGTAAAGCTGCTCAGGAACGAGCGCGTGAAATTGTTGGCGGAGAAAATCGAGACCAAAGACGAACTCGCCTTCTGCAAGAAGCTGGGGTTCGATTATTTTCAGGGCTACTTTCTCTGCCGCCCGAACAACGTGCAAGGAAAACGCCTGCCGGCGAATCGGATCACGACTTTGACTCTGTTGTCCATACTCCAAAATCCGGAAACGACTCTGGAGGAATTGGAAACGGTCATCGTCAAAGACGTCACCCTGAGTTACAAGCTGCTGCGCTATATCAATTCCGCCGTATTCTTCGGCCGCCGCGAAATCAGTTCGATCCGGCAAGCCATCATTTACCTTGGACGCAACGCCATCAAAGGTTGGGCGACCCTGATTGCGTTATCCGGCATCGACGACAATCCAGTGGCACTGGTGATTACCGCGTTGGTGCGTGCGAAGATGTGCGAACGCCTCGCCGCGGCTCTGGGCACACCGGACCGCGACGCAGCATTCACGGTCGGCTTGTTCTCGGCGTTGGATGCGCTGATGGATATGCCCATGGAAGAGTTGGTCGCGGCGCTGCCCTTGGCCACCGACGTCAATGCAGCCTTGTTGGGCCGGGAAGGCGAACTTGGCAAACTGCTGACCACAGTGCTTCACTACGAACGCGGCGAATGGCAGCAACTCGATTGTCTCGGTCTCGACCGGGAAGATCTCACGGACATTTATATGCACGCCACAGAGTGGGCCGACGAAACCGTCGGGTCCCTGATGTGAACTAGGACCGAGTCAAAATAAGGCTACCGCTGTCGTGCACGGTGGCGAGCCAGCCCGCAGACAAATAAGTTGTGGCCACCGTTTCGGTGACCAGCGCCGGACCCGGTATCCGGTCGCCCGCACCCAGATGCGCTCGTTGCCACACCCTTACCGGCTTCGCGATTCCGTGCAAGGTCACGTTATCGGGCCGTTCGGGTTGGGACTTGAGCGCATGCGCGCGCAAGCGCAACGACGGCAAGGATCCCCTGACGCTCACCCGCAGATTGACCACTTCGAGCGCCTGATCCAACCGGTGGCCGTAGCGGGCCTGGTGGGCGGCGTGAAACGCCGACGCCGTCCGCTCCATTCCGCGCCACGGCACGGTAAGGGTGAAAGACTGCCCGAGATAGCGCACATCGAGGTCGCATTGCGCGTGCAGCTGCGCTGCCGGCTCCCCTTCGGCGACCAAAGCCTGCCGGCCCTGCTCAACCAGTTCGGCGAATATGGCGTCCAACGCCGCGTCCGACTGTCGCGCCAGCTCGCTGTTGACGGTGCGCGACAGTTCCCGTCCCGGTGCCGCCACCAGCATGCCCAACGCCGAGAGCACGCCACCATACGCCGGGATCAAGGCTTCGCCAATGCCCAACGCATCCGCCAATGCGCACACATGCAGACCCCCTGCGCCGCCGAAACTGACCAGGGTGAGCCTGCGCGGATCCACACCCCGCTGCACCGACATCACCCGCAGGGCGTTGACCATGTGCTCGTTGGCGACGCGTACAATTCCTTCCGCAGCTTGCTCGATACCGCACCCCAGAGCGGTGGCGACACGCGCCACTGCGGCGCGCGCGGCGGCGCCGTCCAACTCCATGGCACCGCCCAGGAACGATCCTGCCTGCAATCGGCCAAGGACCAGGTTGGCATCGGTTACCGTCGCGCGCCTGCCGCCCCGGCCATAACACGCCGGCCCCGGATCGGCACCGGCAGAGCGAGGCCCGACCTGCAGCAGACCGCCGACATCCACTTCGGCGATCGATCCGCCGCCGGCACCGATGGTGTGCAGGTCCACCATGGGCACGGCGACCGGATGGTCGCCTATGTGGCCCTCGCTGGTTAGTTCGATGGCGCCGTCGATCAGCGCCACGTCGGTAGACGTGCCGCCCATGTCGAAAGTCAGTAAACGCTCGCGGCCTACCGCCGCCGCCGCGAAGCGCGCGCCCAGCATGCCGCCCGCCGGTCCCGACAGCAATAGCCGGACCGCCTGCCCGGCGGCCTGTTCGGCGGTTATGGTACTGCCTGAGCTCTGCATGACTGCCATCGGCGCGGGCGCGGTTGCCTGGCGCAGCCGTTGCAGATAACCGGCGACGCGCGGGCCGATCCAGGCGTTGAGCCATGTCGCCACGCCGCGTTCGTATTCCCGGTATTCGGGCAACACCGCGGACGAGCGGGACACGAATACACCGGCCGGCACCACCGATTCTATGGCGCGCTCGAACCGATCGTCACGAAATGAAAACAGCAGATTGATGGCCACCGCTTCGGGCTGCAGGCGTTGCAGTTCGCGCTGCAGTGCACGCAAATCCTGTTCCGTCAGTGGCTCGACCTCGCTACCATCGGCGCCTATACGGCCACCTGTCTCCAGGCAAAGCTCCGTTGGCACGGGCGGCGCCGGCGCGCGCGGTTGCAGATCGTAAAGTCGTCTGCGCGCCTGACGACCGATTGTCAACAAATCCCCGAGGCCGCGGTTGGTGACCAGCGCGGTGCGCACACCCCGACCCTCCAGCACTGCGTTGGTCGCGACGGTCGAACCATGCACCAGGCGCATGCTCGCCGGGTCGACGCCGAGTTCGTTTAGCCCTTGGAGAATGGCGCGCTCTGGCGCTTCGGGCGTGGACAGCACTTTGTGCACGCGCAGGCCGCCGGCATCGACCAGCACGAAGTCGGTGAACGTGCCACCCGTGTCAATTCCGACCCGCATGCGCTTCGCTGCATACGCGGTTTCGTCCCGCGTCCTTGGCTGCGTACAACGCGCGATCTGCGCGCTCGAACAAGGTCTCTGGGCTGTCGCCCGCCAGCGCCCGCGCAATGCCGAAGCTCACCGTGATGGGGATTTGCAATCCCGCGACCGCCACCGGCGTTGCCGATATCCGCTGGCGAACGCGCTCGCAGATTTCCACGGCCTGACGGTTCGTCGCATGGTCGAGAATGATGACGAACTCCTCCCCGCCGTAGCGCGCCAGCAGGTCGAAATCCCTGAACCCGGCACGCAGTCGCGCGGCGACTTCGCGCAGCACCGCGTCACCGGCCAGATGCCCAAACCGGTCGTTGACCTGCTTGAAAAAGTCCAGGTCCGCTATTGCCAGACACAATTGTCTGTTGGCCGGGTCCGCCAGCGCCTCTGCCAACTCTTGGGAAAACCGCGCGCGACTGGCAAGGCCGGTCAACGCGTCGGTTTGCGCCAACGCGCGCTGTATGCGCTCCTGCGCGCCCAGCTTTTGCAGCGAACCTTGCAAAGATTGCATCCGCACCGAGTGATATGCCTCGATCGCCAGCGACATGTCCAAAGTCGTGATCTTGAGTGCGAATGCGCGCAGAACTTCACGGTCCGTCGGATCGTGGACCGCGATGGTGATGTGATCGAACAGCAATTGCTGCACCAGGCGAAATGCGCATTGATAAAGGCTCAAAGGCACACCGACGCGCTCGTGCACCAACCCGACCCGGATCCGGCGGTCGAAATAGGCGGCACTGTCGAAGTCGATACCGAGCGTCGCTAGATAGTCCGACTGGGTTTGACGCAACACCGCGATATCGAACCCTTGCGCCATGATGTCGCGAAATTCCTGATTTGCCATGAGCCGGTCGTAGAACGCCGCAATGATTGAATCAAGATGCGGCCTGACGACCCATTCCTGCAACCGCCGTGCAATTGCCCGATCGCAAGGGCCGAGGTCGAGAAATTCCAAGCGACTTTGGCGACGTTGTTGATCTTCAACTTCGGGATGACAATAATCGTTTGCGCTATGCATGGGACCACCACGCCCGGTATAGTTGTCCGATGTCGTTCCTAAGGCGATGTTAACCGCACTGCGGTGAACCGCACAGCCCTGAATCACGCATACCGACATGACCGCTGACGTGTTGCTCGAAGCCGAAGGAATCGCGTTTCGCTATGCCAACGCGCGCGGCGTGGAGAATATCGATCTGCAATTGCGGCGCGGCGAAATTCTCGGTCTGCTGGGATTGAATGGCGCCGGCAAGTCCACCACGTTGCGTTTATTGGCGGGCATCTTGAAACCCAGCGCCGGCGTGGTCCGTATCGAGAACAAGCCGTTGCGGCCCGGCTCGACAGCGGGGCGCAAACAACTGGGAATCCTGCCGGAAGTCGCGCCACTGTACCCTGAATTCACCGTCGACGAACAGCTTGGACTCAGCGCCCGGCTGTTTGGCATGCGAGCCAGGCAAGCGCGCGCAGCGGCGGCACAGGCGCGACAGCGCTGCGGACTCGATGGCGTAGGCCGGCGTCGCATCCAAGCGCTGTCCCAGGGCATGCGCCGGCGGTTGGGTCTCGCCCAGGCGATCGTTCACCGCCCTTCGGTGCTGCTGCTCGACGAGCCCACTGTGGCACTCGATCCGGTACAGATCGTGCAAGTGCGCGAATTGATTCGTGACCTCAGCCGGGACAGCGCGGTAATCCTTTCAAGCCATTTGCTCAACGAAGTGGAAACCGTGTGCTCCCGGGTGGCGGTATTGCACCAAGGCAGACTCGTGCACCAGCAATCCCTGCAAGAGCGCGCTCGCATTCCCGCGGTGCTCATCGCGCTGGGAAACGATCCCGGGCCCGACGCGCTCAGCGTAGCTGCCGGGCACGCGCCGGTCACTGCCTTGAGCCCGGGTCGCTATCTGGTCGAAACATCCGGTCCTGCGCAACTCGCCCGACGGGCGGTGGAACAAGGCTGGGAATTGCAGGAGTTGACCCCGCAAGCGGAAACCCTGGAACGAACGTTCATCGCCCTGACCCGCGGCGCCGAGGCTGTGGGCGAGTGATCCGCGTCATCATCGGCAAAGAGCTGCGCTCGCTGTTGGTCACGCCCTTGGGCTGGTCGGTATTGGCGATAAACGGATTGGCGCAGGGCCTGATCTTCTATCGCTTGATTCAGGCCTATCAATCGCATCCCGTGGTGGAAGGCCCGCAAGCGGGCGTTACCTATAACGTGGTCGCGTTGCTGTTCGGCAGCAGCACCTACGTCGCCTTGCTGTTGGTTCCGGCACTTACCATGGGACTGTTCAGCGCCGAGCGTAGCCGCAACACCTGGCCGTTGTTGGCAGCGGCACCGATACGCGACCGGCAGCTGATTCTGGGCAAATACCTCGCCGTGCTGGCGCTGATCGCGCTCATGCTGGCGACGTCGGCGGCGATGGCATGGTCCCTGTGGGACGCCGCTAACTTGGATTGGGGACTGGCCGCGTGCGCGTGGCTGGGGGCGTTCCTGGCCCTGGCGGCCTATGCCGCGATCGGCATCTGGATCTCGACCTTCGCCGCAACGCCTGCGGTCGCCGGCGCGGCGACGCTGTTCGCGCTGCTGTTGTTCTGGTTGTTCGAACTGCTCGGCACCACAGGCCTCGAGGTCCTGGACCGCACGGTCGCCTACCTGTCCATCTTCGCGCATCTGGAACCGCTCCTGCGCGGCCAATTCAACAGCGTCGATTTGGTTTACTTCGGCCTCGCCATCGGCTTGCCATTGGTGTTGGCAAGCGTACAAGTTCGGCGGCTGCGAGGCACAGCGTGAAGCTGCGTGCAATGGCGATTTCAGCCGCCGCACTGGCCATCGCGGTAACGCTGGCATGGGCCAGCATGCACTGGCCGGCAAGCTGGGACTGGACCTCCGCCGGACGCCACACATTGTCGCCGTCGAGCCGGGATCTGCTGCACAAGCTCGACGGCCCGATCGCAATCACAGCGTTCGTCGCGCCGGATCCGAAACTGCATCGCACGATCGCGGAACTGATCGGACTTTACCGGCGCGTCAAGCCAGACATCGCGCTGCAATTCGTGGATCCGAAACAGAAGCCGCAACAAGCGCGCGCCGAGGGGATCGCCGCCGGCGGCGAACTACTCCTGCACTATCGCGACCGCAAGACGAAGTTGCGGGTCGCCGACGAGGCGCACCTGAGCGCCGCGCTGCTGCGACTGGCCACGGATCGGGAACCCTGGATCGTATTTGTCAGCGGCCACGGGGAACGGGATCCGCGCGGCAAAGCCAACCACGATCTCGAACGTTTCGGAGCGGCGCTCGCCCAGCGGGGGATGCACGTGCAGACGCTGGACTTGAGTCGGGGCGCCGTCATTCCGGACAATACCGGTGTGCTCGTTGTGTCGTCGCCGCAATCCGAGTGGCGCCCCGAGGAACTCAAACCGCTGCTGAACTATCTGGCGCGCGGCGGTGATGTGCTGTGGCTGGGAGACCCCGGCGACCAGCCGGGTTTGCAAGCACTCGCGCAGGGACTCGGCATACACTGGCTCGAGGGCATCGTCCTGAGCGCCCGCTCGGCGCAGCTCGGTGTCGCCAACCCGGCGTTCCTGGTCGCGGAGCTCGCCCGCGGGTCGTCTCTCAGCGTGTCCGACCTGGGCTCGGTGTTGCTGCCGGTGGCCGCAGCGCTGGCGGCCGACTCGGGAACCGGCTGGCAAGCCACCCCGTTGCTGCGCTCCGACGCGGAAAGCTGGACCGAGACCGGTTCCCTGCAGGCACAACCGCTGCGTTTCAATCCCGAGACCGGCGAACGTCGCGGGCCGCTGCCTCTGGGATTCACCCTGACCCGGGCATTCGGACCACGCGAACAACGGGTCGCCGTGGTGGGCGATGGCGATTTCCTGTCCAACGCCTATCTCGCCAACGGCGCCAATCTCGATCTCGGCGTAGCCCTGTTGAATTGGCTGGACCATGACGATCTGCTGGTGGGGGTGACGAGCGCTCAGGCGGCGGACTTGCGGCTGGAGCTGAGCGATCGGCAGTTGGCCCTGGTCGCCTGGGGCTTTCCGTTCCTGCTGCCGGCGTTGATCGCGGCCTTGGGCGCAATCGTATTGATGGCGCGCCGCCGCCATTGAAGGCGCCGCTTCCGCTACAATGCGCCGGTGCCAGAACTCCCGGAAGTCGAAACCACCCGTCGCGGCATCGAGCCTCATGTGCGCGGCAAACGGGTGCACGCGGTCATTGTGCGCGACCCGCGCCTGCGCTGGCCTGTGGACCCGGCATTGGCATCCGCAGTGGCGGGCCAGCGAATCGATGCCATCGAACGGCGCGCCAAGTATCTGTTGCTGCGCACCGGCAACGGCGCCCTGATCCTGCACCTGGGCATGTCCGGCAGCCTGCGCGTACTCCCGGCCGCCACGCCGCCCGGCAAGCACGATCACCTGGACATCGTGTTCGAGAACGGCCTCTGTCTGCGGCTGCGGGATCCCCGCCGTTTCGGGGCGGTGTTCTGGACCCGACAGCCCGTGGAACAGCATCCGCGGTTGCGCGAACTCGGACCCGAGCCCCTCGATCCCGAGCATTTTACCGCCGACTATCTGCACGGTCGCGCCCGAGGCCGGCGCCAAGCGGTGAAAACCTTCATCATGGACAGCCGCGTGGTAGTCGGTGTGGGCAACATCTATGCGAACGAAGCACTGTTCGCGGCCGGGATTCGCCCGACGACCGCGGCCGGGCGGCTCTCCAGGGCACGCTTGGCACGTCTGGTGGAAGCCATTCGCGCGGTGCTGCTGAAAGCCATCGACGCCGGCGGCACGACGTTACGGGATTTCCTCGACAGCGATGGCCGACCGGGCTATTTTCGCCACCAACTCCTGGTCTACGGGCGAGGCGGCGAGCCGTGCAGCCGCTGCGGCACGGCGCTGCGGGAGATCCGGATTGGTCAGCGCGCCACTTGCTATTGTCCCGCCTGCCAGCGCTGAAGCCCTTATCCTTAACGGATTCATGGAGTTGAGGCCTGGAGCGGAATCCGCGTTCCGTAGTAACATGGCGCCTCCATGAACCACAGCCAGCAAGAGGAAGTCATCATGTCCGACACCCTGGGTGACAGCGGCGGCGGCTGCTCGGCCAAGGCGCCTTTTGCATTGCAAGTTCTCGGCGACAGCATGGAGCCCGAATTTCGCGACGGAGCCGTGATTATCGTCGATCCGAACGCACCGGCTTTCGACGGCGCGTACGTGGTCTGCGACCACGACGGCGAAACCACCATGCGCCAATTCGTGATCCGCGAGGGACGTCAGTATCTGGTGGCGTTGCGGGATGGATATCCCGACGTGGAAATCAACGGCACATTTCATTTGCGGGGCGTGGTCACCCAGCAGGCACGCAACCGGCGCGCCGGTATCAAACGCGCCAAGCACTACGTCTGAAGCGGTCCACCGGCACGGAAGCGTTTAGCGCGCCGAGTGCCCTGCCGGACTCAGGGAGCGGCGAACACTTGCGCTGCGCCGACGCCGCGCGGATCGCTGGCCGCGCGCACCGCACCGTCATAGTCCCAGGTGATCGCCTGCATGTTGCCGTAGGTGGAGTCCAACGGTGCCAAGTTGTGTCCCATTGCCGCCAGGTCGGCCTGTTCAGCGTCATCGAAGGCGCCGGGTTCGAACTGCACCTGATCCGGCAGGTATTGATGATGGAACCGCGCCAGGGTCACCATGTCAGCGGCCTCGCCGCCATGGACATAATCGAGCAAGCCCAGCAATACCATGGTGATGATGCGACTGCCCCCGGGCGTGCCGAAAATTGCCACGCCGCGTTTGCTCTCGACGAAGGTCGGCGACATGCTCGACAGTGGCCGCTTGCCCGGTGCAATGGCGTTGGCCTCCGCGCCCACCAGACCGTAGACGTTGGGCACGCCCGGCTTGCTGGAAAAATCATCCATTTCGTCGTTCAGCAGTACGCCGGTACCGGGCACCATAGTGGCCGCGCCGAACGGGTAATTGATGCTAAGCGTAGCGGCGACCCGGTTTCCCTCCCGGTCGAGCACCGAGAAATGGGTCGTGTGGTGACCCTGGGCCGACCGGCCGATCACCGCCGCCAGCGCATCGCTGGGAGTCGCCCGATCGGCGCGGATGCCGGCACGTAAACCGGCTGCATAATCCGGGCTGGTGAGCAGATCCAGTGGCATGGATACGAAATCGGGATCGCCGAGATATTCCGCCCGGTCGTGATAGGCACGGCGCATCGCTTCAATCACCAGGTGGTCGCGGGTGGAACGATGCACGCCATTCAGATCGTAGCCCGCCAGGACATTGAGCATCTCCAGCAGCACCACGCCGCCGGAGGAAGGCGGCGCTGCGCTGATCACCGTGAAATCGCCGTACCGGCCCCGGATCGGCTGGCGTTCCACCACTTGATACTGGCTGAGATCGTCGACGCTCCAGATGCCACCGGCGGCTTGGACGCCGCTCGCCAGCCGCTGGGCGCGTTCGCCTTCATAGAATCCTGCGCGACCGTTTCGGGCCAACGCCTCCAGAGTGCGGGCGAGATCCGCCTGCCGGACGATGTGGCCGGCAGGGGGCACATCCCCGTGCAACAGAAACACGGCAGCGGCGGGCGGTGAGCGACGCAGCACCGGCAAGCGAAACCGCGCCATGCGGCGAAAATGTTCGTCGACAGCGAAGCCGTCGCGGGCGGCACGGATCGCCGGTGCCAGGGATTGGGCGAGACTCAGGCGGCCGTAGTGTTGCGCCAGGTAGGCCAGCGCCGCCGGCTCGCCGGGAATACCCGCAGCCAGCGCGCCATCCACCGAAAGTTGCGGCACCACCTTGCCATCGCGATCCAAGTAAAGGTTGCGGGTGGCTTTGCCAGGGGCACGTTCGCGGCCATCGATCATGACCTGTTTGCCGTCACGGGCACGGTGCAGCAACCAGAATCCGCCGCCGCCCAATCCGGAACTGTACGGCTCCACCACCGCCAAGGTGGCGCTCACCGCGACCGCCGCGTCGAATGCATTGCCGCCTTCGGCGAGTATCTCCTGGCCTGCGGCGGTAGCGATGGGATGGGCGCTGGCCACGGCCGCGGCCGGCGGCTGCGGCGCCGCCCCGGCACCCGTGATCCAGAGCAAAGCACACAGCGCTGTGCGGAACCGTTTCAGCATGGGAAATCGATCCTGGTGGTTGCGGACACCCGTCAGTGTAAAGGGCAACCGCCGGCGCAACAAAAAAAGCCCCTGTCGGGGCTTTTTTGCGACGCAGGGCCGTGCTGCTCGCCAGGTCAGGCGACTTCGCCCTGGATGCGCTTGTACTTGTCCATCAATTCGTCTTTGGTCTCTTCATGATCCGGGTGGGTCAGTATGCAATCCACCGGACAGACGTCGATACATTGCGGGGTGTCGTAATGCCCTACGCACTCGGTACACAGGCCGGTGTCGATCACGTAGATTTCGTCGCCTTGGGAGATAGCGTTATTCGGGCACTCGGGTTCGCACACATCGCAGTTGATACATTCGTCGGTGATCATCAGCGCCATGATTCGCTCCCCGCATTGCCGACCCGACCGGGCCTATCGAGCAGATTTCAAACGCATATATTAGCGCATCCTACTACGTAACGCAGCCCCGACCTCAGGGTGGACGAATGCGGCAACATCGCCGCCGAGATGGGCGATTTCACGCACCAGACTCGAGGAAATGAACGTGTAGCGCTCCGCCGGGGTCATAAAAATCGTTTCCACGCCCGGCGCCAGGTGGCGGTTCATGCCGGCGAGCTGAAATTCGTATTCGAAGTCCGATACGGCGCGCAGGCCACGCAGGATTACGCCCGCTTGCTGCTCGCGCACGAAATCGGCCAGCAAAGTATCGAATGCGACCACTTGCACGTTCTCCAGTCCAGCCAAAGCCAACTGCGCCAATTCCACCCGACGCTCGCTGGAAAAGGTCGGCTTCTTATTGGGGCTGGCCGCAATGGCGACGATGACCCGTTCGAACAATCGGGCCGCCCGTTGCACCAGGTCCGAATGGCCGTTGGTGATCGGATCGAAGGTTCCGGGGTACACAGCGGTAATGGCAGGCATCAGCAGTTCACCACGGTAGCGACGGGCACAGTTTGAACCGGTCGCCACGGTGACCGCAAATGCTTTAGGGACCGTCAGTTGCGACGATGACGGCGCGGGTGCTGGCGGCGCGCAAGCTACTGCCGCGCCAACGCCATGTGGTAACCGACCTGGCCGGCCTGTTTGCTGCGGATCAACTCCCATTCGGCGGGCAGCGGCTGCGGATCGAATCCCGCCTCCGCTTCGAGATAGACTGCCGCCCCCGGAGCCAACCAGCCACCCTGCTGCAAGGCTGCGCAACAGCCAGGGAGCAATCCGCGACCATAGGGCGGATCGACGAACACCACATCAAACCGGCTCGGCGCCGTGCGCAGATAGGCGCCGACGTCGCTGGGGATGACCTGCAAACCCTGTGCGCCCAACAGTGCGCCCTGTTCCTGCAGTGTCGTCACCACTTCGCGGTTGCTGTCCACCAGCACGGCGGAGGCCGCGCCGCGAGACAAGGCTTCCAAACCAAACGCGCCGCTGCCGGCGAACAAGTCCAGGACCGCAGCGCCTTGCAGGCGCGGCGCCAACCAATTGAACACCGTTTCCCGGACCCGGTCGGGCGTTGGTCGTAATCCCGCCACCGGCGCAAATGTCACCCGCCGGCCGCGCCACCGACCGCCGATGATGCGCACCCGGTCGGCAAGGGACCGGCCCGCGCCCGAGGATTTGGCCCCGCGTCGGCTCACCGCCTGCTACGCGGCTCGCCGGGCTTGGCGCACAGCGGACCCTTCCTCACTGCCCGCCGCCGACGATCACGGTCACCATATCCTCAGGATCGAGGTGACGACGGAAGGCATCATTGATTTGCTTCTGGGTGACCGCTTCGATGCGATCATCGAAACGCTGCAGGTAATCCAACGGCAGTTTGTAGAAGCCGATCATGGCCAGGTACTCGACCATGTCGGAGTTGCTGTCGATGCGCAGCGGAAAGCCACCGGTGATGTTTTGCTTCGCCGCCTTGAGCTCGTCCGCAGTAATGCCCTGCTTGAGGTAACCGCGCAAGGTGTCCTGCAACACTTTCAGGCCTTGATCAGTCTGGTCGTTGCGCGTTTGCATGGCCATCAGAAACGGTCCTTTGCGCGCCATCGGATAAAAATAGCTGTACACGCTATAGGACAATCCGCGCTTCTCGCGCACTTCTTCGTTCAGGCGCGACACCAGTCCGCCGCCTCCCAGGGCATAGTTGCCGACATACAGCGGGAAATAATCGGGGTCGCCGCGTTTGATGCCGGGTTGTCCAACTCGCACATGGGTCTGCGTCGACGGGTGGGCGATGCGTTCGGTCTTGCCCTTCTGCAGCGCCGGTACATCCGGCAGTGTCGGTGCATGTTCGCCCGCCGGCAGTCCTGCAACCAAACGTTCCGCAAGTTTTTTCGCTGCCGCCCGATCCAGAGCGCCGACGATGGCGACCACGGCGTTGCGAGCCACATAAAAGCGCTGGTGGAACGCCTGCAGATCCGCGCGGTTGAGTGCCTGCACCGATTCCTTGGTGCCCAGCGGTTGATGCCCGTATGGATGGTCGCCGTAGACCGCTTCATAGAACGCCTTTTCCGCCACCGCGGCCGGCGATTCCTGCTGCTGTTCCAATGCCACCAGGGTACGCGACTTTTCGCGCTCGAAATCCTCCTGGGGGAAATCCGGCTTCGCCATCATCTGCGCCAGCACCTCGACGGCGGGATCGAGTTTGCTCGGCTCCACCAGACTGCGCAGGGATACCCACGCCATGTCGCGCTCGGAGCCCTGGCCGGTGGCGGCCCCGACCCGTTCCAATTTGCTGGCGATGGTATCGGCATTCATACCGTTGGCGCCCATGCTCAGCATGCGGTTGGTCAGCGACGCCAAACCGGGCTTATCGCCGTCACGGGCGGCGCCGGCAGCAAAGACGACGCGCGCGTCCACCATGGGCAATTGCGGGGCCGGTACGAAATAGACTTCAGCGCCGCTTTCAGTCTGCCAGTGCTGAATCTCCGGCACGGCCGCTACAACGGTAGACCACAGCAATGCCACAGCGCCGCCGAGGTGCAGCAAAAATGCGGGAAGTGCTCGCAACTCAACTTTCATGGGCGCCTCCCAGGTGATGGCTCGGCGCAGGGCGACGGGCGGGCGCAGCCCCGGCTTCAGGTTGCAGTACCGCGACCGTGAGGTGCTCGTCTGTGAGGTATTTGCGCGCAACCTGCTGAACCTGCTCTGCGGTTACAGCGCTGATCCGATCCACGTACTGATCCATTAGACGCCAATCCAAGCCGATGGTCTCGAGGGTTCCGATCTGCATTGCCTGATAGAACAACGAATCCCGCTGATAAACGTCGTGGGCAACCACCTGCGCTTTCACTCGCTGCAACTCATCGGCGCTGACGGGCTCGTCGCGCAGACGTTTCACCTGCTCGCGCAATGCTTTCTCCACGGCTGCCACGTCTTGTCCGGTCGCGGGCGTTCCATCCAACATCAGCATGACGCTCAATCGGCTGTAGGGGCTGTAGTCGGCACTGGCACTGGCCGCGATACCGGAGCCGCGCACCACTTGGCTCGCCAGTCTCGCGCTGTCGCCGCCGTCGAGGATGCCAGCCAACACTTCCAATGCGTAGGGTTCCCATTCCGGGCCGTCGCCGCCGACCACCGGTGCCTTGTAGCCCATCAATAGATAAGGCAGCTGCGCCGGGGCGCGCACCATCAGCCGCTGCTCGCCGATCTGCGGCGGTTCACGCCGCGGCTTCACCGGGTCGAGTTGTTCAGGTTTCAGCGGCCCGAAGTATTTTTTCGCCAGCGCCAGGACCGCTTTGGGCTGCACGTCGCCAACCACGACCAGGGTTGCATTGTTGGGCGCGTACCAGCGCCGGTACCAGGGCTTCAAGTCGCTGGCCTTCAGATTCACCAGATCTTCCATCCAGCCGATCACCGGATGACGATAGGGGCTGACCATATATGCCGAAGCGTTGAAGTGTTCGTAGGTCAAGGCTTGCGGGTCGTCCTCGGTACGCAAACGACGCTCTTCCATGACCACATGGACCTCCTTGTCGAATTCCTTCGGTGCCAATGACAGGTTACGCATCCGGTCGGCTTCCAGCTCGAAGCTGACTTTCAGTCGATCGTTTTGCAGGCTCTGGAAATACGCCGTGTAGTCACGGCCCGTAAAAGCATTTTCCTGACCGCCGTTGGCGGCGATGATGCGGGAAAAATCGCCCGGCGGGTGTTTCTGCGTTCCTTTGAACATCATGTGTTCGAGCACGTGGGAGATACCGGTGATGCCGTTGTGCTCATAGCTGGAACCGACCTTGTACCAGACTTGAGAGACCACAACCGGCGCACGGTGATCTTCTTTTACGATCAGCTTGAGACCGTTATCGAGCGTGAACTCATGGACGTCGTTGGCGGCCATTGCGGCGGGCGCAATGAGCAATAGTGCCAGGATTCGATAAATCATGGAGAATTCGGCCTCGTGTTTCAGAGCATGAAGAGGAATAATAGAATACTTCAGTATTCCGTCCTTGGACCAAAATCGCGATGTTCAGTTTCCGCAAAGGTAAAAAAAATCCCGACGTCGGCGCGCCTCAGGAAAGCAAATCCGGCGGCTGGTTCGATCGCCTCAAGCAGGGCCTCGCCAAGACCAGTGCGGTACTCAATACCGATGTTCGCGAACTCATCAAGGTCCGCAAGGAAATCGACGACGACCTGCTGGAGGAACTGGAGACCCAGCTTCTGGTAGCCGATGTCGGTGTCGAGGCAACCCAGGCGATTATCAAGGATCTGACGGCACGCGTCTCGCGCAAGCAGCTGAAAGACGGCGAAGCACTGATTGCGGCTCTGCGCGAAGATATGGCCTCCATGCTCGCACCATGCAGCACGCCACTGCAAATCGACCGCAGCAAACGGCCCTTCGTGGTATTGGTCGTCGGCGTCAACGGTGTCGGCAAAACCACCACCATCGGCAAGCTGGCCCATCGCTTTCAAGCCGACGGCCTGTCGGTGATGCTGGCCGCAGGCGACACGTTTCGCGCCGCCGCGGTCGAACAATTGCAGACCTGGGGACAGCGCAACGGTGTCACGGTGATCGCCCAACCAACCGGCGCCGATTCCGCATCGGTCATCTACGATGCCATCGAAGCTGCCCGCGCGCGCAACATCGACGTGCTGATCGCCGATACCGCCGGACGTCTGCACACGCAGTCGAACTTGATGGAGGAATTGAAGAAGATCCACAGGGTGATGGCCAAACTCGATGCCGCGGCCCCGCACGAAGTACTGCTGGTGGTGGACGCCGGCACGGGTCAGAATGCGCTGTCGCAGGCGCAGCAATTTCACGATGCCGTGCGTTTGAGCGGTCTTGCCATTACCAAACTGGACGGCACCGCCAAGGGCGGTATCATCTTCGCCATCGCCAAACGTTTGCAAGTGCCGATCCGCTACATCGGTGTCGGCGAAAAGCTCGAAGACCTGCGGGTATTCGATGCGCAGCAGTTTGTCGACGCGTTATTCGAACAATAATCGCCTGGACGGCCATTCTGCGGCCCGACACAGGCACGGGAGAGTCAACGTACTCGCAACCCGCTGCGGTCTTTGCGCGCCCGCAACGACCGCAGCCGCAACGCCGTTGTCATCATGATCCAGTTCCATAATGTCAGTAAACGCTACCCCGGTGGACACGATGCGCTGATCGGCGTGAACTTCCATTTGCGCCGCGGCGAAATGGCGTTTCTCACCGGTCACTCAGGTGCCGGCAAGAGCACGCTGCTGAAATTGATTTCGCTGATCGAACGTCCGACTCGCGGCCAGGCGCTGGTGGATAATGTGAATCTCGGTGCGGTGCGCCCGGGCCGGGTCCCGTACATGCGCCGCAAGGTAGGAATGATTTTCCAGGATCATCGCCTGCTGCACGACCGCACCGTGTTCGACAATATTGCCTTGCCCCTGGTCATCGCCGGCTTTCGCCACCAGGAAATCGGCCGCCGGGTGCGCGCCGCGTTGGACAAGGTCAATCTGCTTGGCAAGGAGCGCCAGTATCCGGTGACGCTGTCCGGCGGCGAACAGCAGCGGGTGGGCATCGCCCGGGCCGTGGTGAACAAGCCGCCGTTGCTGCTGGCTGACGAACCCACCGGTAATCTCGACCCGGAACTGTCGCGGGAAATCATGAGCTTGTTCGAGCAATTCAATCAGGTGGGGGTGACAGTGCTGATCGCCTCCCATGATCTGGAACTGATTGCCCGCATGCGCCATCCGATATTGATTCTGAAGCAGGGTCGTATGCTGGACGAGCGCGACCAGGTGCCAGCGTGAAGCGCCGCACCCAGCGTCCGCGCAAGGCCCAGCGCGGCGGCCAGGCTCTGGGTTCGCGGCCGCCGTGGCGCGCAAGACTGGACGCCTGGGCGCTTTCCAATGCCCAGGTGCTCGTGCACAGCCTGGGGCGCATGTATCGCAGCCCGGTGACCAGCCTGATGACGGCGGCCGTGATCGGGATCGCCTTGGCGTTGCCCATGGGCCTGTATGTGACCTTGCAGAATCTGCAGGCAGTGAGCGGCGGATGGGACGGAAGCTCCCAGATCTCGGTGTTCCTGAAGTTGGACGTCAAAGACGCCGATGCCAAAGCGTTGGGCGAGAAGCTACGCGCCATGCCTGAGTTCGACAGCGTTCGGGTTTTGAGCCGCGCGGACGCCATGGGCGAATTCCGGGATTTGTCCGGCTTCGGCGAAGCGCTCAACGTGCTCGACGAGAATCCATTCCCCGCCGTGCTGATTCTGCGTCCCGATCGAAAATTCAGTCATCCGCAAAGCGTGCAGGAAATCGTCGAGCAGCTGCGCAACTTGCCGCAGACCGACCTGGTGCAATTGGATCTGCAATGGGTCAAGCGCCTGTACACGATGATGGAAATCGCCCAACGCGGCGTGCTGGTGGTGGCGGCATTGCTGTCGTTGGCAGTATTGCTGATCGTCGGCAATACCATCCGCCTGGACATCCAGAACCGACGCGACGAAATCATCATCACCAAGCTCATCGGCGCCACCAACGCCTTCATTCGGCGCCCATTTCTCTACAGCGGTGTCTGGTACGGGCTGTTCGGCGGCATCATCGCCTGGTTGCTGATTGTAGTGGCACTGGGCCTTGTGGCCGGGCCCGTGCACCGGTTGGCGGGCTTGTATGGCAGCCAATTCACTCTGTCCGCGCTCGATCTGGCGACGGTTACGGTGTTATTGGGGGGCAGCATCCTGCTGGGGTTGGGCGGCTCCTGGCTGGCGGTAAGCCGCCACTTGTCGGCTATCGAACCCACCTGATCGGAGCGGCCTATAGAGAAATCGATTTCAGCCGACAAAATGCTCGACCGCCGCTCGGACGCGCGGCAGTATTATAACCTTACTGTAAACATGGATAGCTGGGGCAGGGAATGAAATCAAAACCAACCAGTATCATGGTCATTGACGGCTCGGAAGTGTCGCGAACCATTATTGCGCGCATTCTCGGCACCGAGATGAGTCGCACTGAAATCGTCACTTGCGCCAACGCCAGCGAGGCGAAGGAGCTGCTGGCAAGCCGACAGTTCGACCTGATCACGACGGCGCTGATGCTGCCCGACATGGACGGCTTGGACTTGGCGCGGGACATCCGGCGCTCGGAGCTGCACCACTACACCCCCATCGTGGTGGTGTCCGGAGACGCTGACTCGCGGTTGCTGCGCGAAGGTTTCGCCGCCGGCGTTACCGATTACTTCGACAAGTCCCTCGGCTATCAAGCCTTCGTGGAATTCATCAAATCCTTTACGCGCCGAAACTCCGGGCTGGTTGGTAAAATCCTGTATGTAGAGGACAGCCGTACCGCCGCCATGGTGACCTGCCACATCATGGAAAAGCATGGCCTGAAGATCACCCATACGGCAAGCGCCGAACAAGCGCTGGAGCTGCTGGAGCAAGGCTCGGCAAATGGCGACCACGATACCTTCGACATCGTCATCACCGACTTTTATCTCATGGGGCACTTGACCGGCGGCGACCTGCTGCACGCCATCCGTACGCGCTTGCACTACTCGCAGCAGGAAATGCCGGTATTGGTGGTCACGGTCGCCGACAATGAGGAAAAACAGGCGGAGGTTTTCCACGCCGGCGCCAACGACTTCGTCACCAAACCCATCGTCGAAGAAATTCTGATGGCGCGCATCCGCTCCCTGCTGCTTATCAAGCAGCAGTTCACCGCCCTTAAGCTGCAGGCCGAGGAAATGCGCCGGATCGCCGCCACCGACAGCCTCACCGGCGTGCGCAGCAAACGCTATCTGCTGGACCATGGCGAGCAGTTCGTCGGCGACCCGGATCACCAGCCGCTGTGGGCCATGCTCCTGGACATCGACCACTTCAAGCATATCAACGACAACCTAGGCCACATCACCGGCGACCATGTCCTGGCTGCCCTAGGCGAGCTGCTCAACAGCAGCTTCGGCGACGACGCGCTGATCGTGCGCTTCGGCGGCGAGGAATTTGCCGTCATCCTGCCCTGTTGCAGCGCCCGCGAAGCCAACGCCAAGGCTGAGGTCCTGCGGCGCAAGGTGGAACAGTTGTACCCCGCAAATGTCCAGATCACCATCAGCATCGGCATGGCATCGACCCTGGACCACCCCAATCAAGGGTTGAATCTGCTCTTGGCACTGGCTGACAAGGCCCTCTATGCGGCAAAGGAACGCGGCCGCAATCGGATCTGCGTGTACTCCAAGAGCGGCGTCGAATACAGCTCCGGCCCTTCCCCGGCACCGGCCATGGTGGTGGGCTCCGACCCAGCGCGGGAAAGCGCCTCCCAATAACAGCTGCAACATTTTGAAATAGCGCGACAAAACCGTTTCCCGCGGTCGCATCGCCACGCTCGGCGACTATTCTGTGTCGACACACGGGAACTCCTCCGCGGTTTAATGTTCATACCATTAGCACTCCTGACTTTCGAGTGCTAAAATGGCCGCAATTGCATCTGCCGGAGGTTAAGGGCAAATGGAGAACGCTTTGATTGCAAAAGATTTTTCAATGACACTACCGCAACCGGTAGGCAGCCTGGAGCATTATTTGCAGGTCGTGGGCCGGTTTCCGATCCTGAGCGCCGAAGAAGAGCACGATCTGGCAGTGCGCTTGCGTGAGCGTGGCGACGTCGAGGCTGCCGGTCGCCTGGTATTGTCCCATCTGCGCTTCGTGGTGCATGTCGCCCGCGGGTATAGCGGCTACGGGTTGGCGCTTGCCGACTTGGTTCAGGAGGGCAATATCGGGCTCATGAAAGCCGTGAAGCGCTTCGATCCCGACGTCGGCGTACGCCTGGTTTCGTTCGCAGTTCATTGGATCCGCGCCGAGATTCATGAATTCATCCTGCGCAACTGGCGCATCGTCAAAGTCGCCACGACCAAGGCCCAACGCAAGCTGTTCTTCAACCTGCGTTCCAGCAAGAAGCGTCTGGGCTGGTTCAATCGACAGGAAGTGGAACAGGTGGCCCAGGACCTGGGGGTCAACCCGGAAGTGGTATTGGAGATGGAATCGCGTATGGCCGGCCAGGACATCGGCTTCGACGGCGGCCCGGATGACGACGACGACCATGCGTCGTACGCGCCTGCCGCCTACCTGAGCGACCACCAGTCCGATCCCGCTTTGGCGGTCGAGCGTGGCGACCTGCAGAGCCATAACATCGAGCAGCTGCATGAAGCCCTGGATGAGCTGGAGGACCGCAGTCGGGACATCCTGATGCGGCGCTGGCTACAAGAGCCCAAGGCCACGTTGCAGGAGTTGGCCGATCAGTATGGCGTGTCCGCCGAGCGAATTCGCCAACTGGAAGCCAATGCCTTGAAAAAACTCAAGGGATCTTTGGCTGCCTGATCGGATTTGTCAGCCAGATTGTGCGTCGCACAATTCACAGCCTCGCATAAGAAAACGGCCTCCACCAGGAGGCCGTTTCAAAGGGGCAAACGATACTCAAAATACTTAACTGACGATTACCGAGAAGAAGCTCAGCCATGCGATGGTAACCAACGCGATGACGATCGCCATGGGAAAGTTCTGAAACGTAAACATTTCGACTTCTCCGCCTGTAAATATAAGTAAGATCTTATATTACAGGCCCCCTCAGTTCAACCGCCAAGCTAATTCTTACTTACCGGCAATAAATTGCAAGCCCGGTCCAGGCAGGGTAATTCAGACCTTAGTCTTTGATTTTTCAGTGCTTAGCAAAAGAGGGGTAGATTGCAACACTCGCTGCCGGGGAATATTCCACGGCAAATCAAGAGCATGACCCTGAAGTCAATTTCCCGACGGTGTGATAGAAATTTACTATAATTACCTTGAGCTCAATAGCTACTTCGACTCAGGACCGCCCTCGCCATTTTCCTGGCGCGCAACGCGCTTTGAATGAGGTACGCGCGGATCGTCGTCATCCATCAGGATACGATGGGCCGGACCCTCCATATCGTCGAATTGACCACTACGGATCGCCCAGATGAACGCCCAGATGGCGAACCCCAGCAGGACCAGACTCAACGGTATCAGCAAATACAGGATGCTCATGCTGTCTCCAGCGCCGAAGCCGTCATGGGGCGGCCGACGGACTCGGCAGGTTGGCCGCGGGTTGCTGTGGCTCGCTACCCTCGCCGGCCAGCCGCAAGGCGTTTACGACCACGACCAGGGAACTCAGAGACATGCCCAGCGCCGCCATCCAAGGCGCTACCCAGCCCGCAGCCGCCAAAGGCACTGCGACCCCATTGTAGAGCACGGCCCAAGCCAGATTTTGACCGATCACGTTCACGGTGCGGCGAGCCATGCGCACGCCGGCGGCGATCTGCGGTAACTGCTCGGACAACAGCACCATATCCGCACTGGCATGGGCAAGCTGCGTGCCGCCGCCCATTGCGAGGGACACCTGGGCCCCTGCCAGCACCGGTGCGTCGTTGACGCCGTCACCCACCATCGCCACCGTGGCCCCCTGGTTCTGCAGGCCGCGCACGTACGCGAGCTTTTCGGCGGGCAATAGGCTGCCGTGCGCTTGCGCGATGCCCAATTCCGCGGCGACACGCTCCACGACTTGCGGGGCGTCGCCCGACAACAGCACCAACTGCAAACCAAGGTCCCGCAGTGCTGCAATCGATTGCAGCGCGTCCGGGCGCAGCTGATCCGCCAGACCGAACCAACCCAGGAGACCGTTTCCAGTCCCCAACGCAATCCAGGTCAACTCGTCTGACCCGGGCGGCGCCGGCGTGCCTGCGGGTTCAGCGCTGAGGCCGATTGCATATTCCGGTTTGCCGATACGATAACGGCGGCTGTCCACCGTGCCTTCCATGCCCATGCCGGGTATCGCGGCCAGGGCCGTCGCCGACGGTGCGTCCGGCGCCGCGTCCCGCAAGGCCTTGGCCAGCGGATGCTCGGAGCCCTTTTCCAGCGCGGCGCCCAGCCGCAACAGCTGGCCGCGGTCGACGCTACCGAGGGGCTTGACCTCGAGCAGCCGTGGGCGGCCATAGGTCAGGGTGCCGGTCTTGTCGAAAATCATGTGTGTCGCCCGCGCCAGGGTTTCCAGGGCGTGGCCGCGAGTGGTCAACACACCCATTCGCGTCAAGCGCCCGGTGGCTGCCGTCAGCGCCGCCGGGGTCGCCAGCGACAGGGCACAGGGGCACGTAACCACCAGCACCGAGAGCATGATCCAGAACGCATCCTCGGGCCGATGCAACCACCACCACCCAAACACCGCCGCCGCCAACACCAACAATGCGAGCACGAACCAGGCGGCGACCCGGTCGGCCAACAGCGCGATTCGGGGCTTTTCGGACTGCGCACGATCCAGCAACCGCACAATCGATGACAGCACCGTGTCGACGCCCACCTGTTCCACCGCTACGTGCAGCGGACTGTCCACATTGACGGTGCCACCGACTATCTTGTCCCCCGGGCCGCGGGTCCGTGGCATGCTTTCCCCGGTCAACAATGACTCATCCACGGAGCTGCGGCCCTCTATCACCGCACCGTCCGCCGGCACGGTTTCGCCGGGACGGATCAGCACCCGATCCCCGGGACGAAGTTCGGCTGCGGAAACCACTTCGCTGCCGCCGTCATCAAGCACGCGGGTGGCGGTGGCCGGAAGCAGCCGGATCAGTTCTTCGGCCGCCTGCCCGGCGCGGTGCCGGGCGCTCATTTCCAGAAAGCGGCCGGCCAGTAGGAAAAACGTGAACATGGTGGCCGAGTCGAAGTACACGGCGCCGCCGCCGCTAGCGGTGGCCCAGGCACTGGCGCCATAGGCAGCACCGATCGCCAACGCCACCGGCACATCCATGCCCAGTGTTCGGCGGCGCAGATCGCGCCAGGCGCTGGCGAAAAACGGCTGGGCCGAATACAGCAGCACCGGGGTGGCGATAATCAAACTGATCCAACGCATGAATTGCCGCAGATCGTCGTCCATGCCCGAGTAGTCACCGGCGTACATGGCGATGGCGAGCATCATCACCTGCATCGCGCCGAGCCCGGCGATGGCCAAACGCCGGAGCGCCGCGGCACGCTCCCGTTGTTGTAGTTGCTCCTGGCGACCGGGATCGAAAGGATGGGCTACATAGCCGATCCCGGCTATGGCCTTGAGAATGTCGCTCAGGTGTATCCGGCTGTCGTCCCACACCAGACTTGCGCGGTGAGTGGCGTAATTGACCCGAAACGATTTCACGCCTGGAAGCGCGCTTACATGCCGCTCGTTCAACCACACACACGCCGCGCAGACGATGCCTTCGAGTATCAGCGCCGCTTCGCGTTGTGCACCCTGTACCTCGCGGACGAAGGTGCGCTGCAACTCGGGACGGTCGTACAGCTCCAGTTCCCGCAAGCTCTCGGGCACCAGTTCGGCGCCGCGTTTTTGTCCGGTACGGTAGCGGTAAAAATCGGTGAGGCCGTTGTCGACGATGGCCTGCGCGACCGCCCGGCAACCCGGGCAGCACATCGGCTGCGGTTTGCCGTCGACCTCGACTTCGTATGCGCTCCCCGAAGGTACCGGCAGGCCGCAGTGAAAACAGTCCGCTTGGGCTTGGTCGTTCACAATGACTATTCGACCGTGTGAAGGTGGATCGGATGCAGCTGCTTCATTCTAATCGCCGCCATCCCCGGTGCAGCAAGCCGATAGCGTGGGGCTGTCTCAGCCCTCGTTCTCGGCATGGACCGTGGTGGTCGATTTCAGCTCGTAATGCTTGCCACCATGATCGATATCCAGCTGCAACTGCCAACGGCCCGGCTTCGGCAGTGCAATTGCGATGCGGTACACGCCAGGGGTCGCCTCGTCCATCACGAACGATTGATCCAGATGACTGTCGGACGAACGCATGAACGTGCCGTGGATTTCGGCATTGCGCAGCGAACTGCCGTCCGCTTGATCGATTACCACTTGAAATAGCGCTTTGTGTCCTGCCTCAGGCTCATTCATCAGCCAGCCGAAACGCACGTTCCAGCCGTACTTCTTTTGTGCTTCGAGCGCGTTGAGATACTCGGTGAACTGTTCTTCCTTTTGAAAGTAGTGGTCGGACACGATACCAGGGAAAATAGTCTGCGCTGTACGCGCGCCGGTGGGCTTGGGCAGAAACACGTCACGCAATGCCTCCGGCATCCCCTGGAGCGACATCGTAACGAACACAGAGTCCATCGCCACGATCACGGAAAAGAAGATGACAATGAGCGCCGGTCCCCAGTGAAACCACTTCTGCGGGCCGCTTGTCGCCCTTAGACGTGAGTCGCGCTGGGAACTGATGATGCCGAGGATATAGGCGGTGACCATGTACAAAGCAAGGTGAATCGCGAATACATCGGAACCGGGCCACCTGATCAGCACCACGGGCAGATACGCCGCCAACGCCAACAGCGCGATCACTGCCGCGGCGTGCTTGCCATTCAAAGGCGTAAAACGATACAAAAGAACGAAGCCGAGGACGATCAATACGATCCCGACCGGAAGTGTCACCAACATACCCGGCATTTTGATTACCTAACGCTCATATCGTGGCGTGCTCTGCAGGCCAGCAACCGAGCACGGACCGCCAATTCGACAGCGGCTATCGGTTCGCGCGCTAGCGCCGCGGCATGGAAAAGTAGGCCCGCTCTTCCAATTGTCCAACATCCGCGTTCTCGGGCGCCGTGACCACAAACTCGAACGGTACCTGTTCGAGCTCCTCGTTCCTCGGCATCCGTACCCGCACGTGCAGGCGCAGACGTTGCTCCGGATCGAGCACGACGTGGTCGAAATTACCCATATCTAGTTCGGCGCCGGGCAAATCTTCCAGATGCACAATCACCCGCACGGGTTTATCGGTCAAATTGTTGAGCTTGAGCTCGTAGCTGTTTTGGATGCGGCCGTCGGACAACACCACATACAACGGCTGACGCACCTGATGCGCGCTGATATTCAGGCGCGCGGTAGACGTGATGTTCCACGCCAACGCGCTGGCAGCCACCAGCAGAATCGCGCCGTAGCCCCAGGTCTTGGGTTTCAGAATCCGGGTCTTTTCGCCGGATTCCTGGTGGCGCTGGGAGTCGTAACCGATCAGCCCGCGCGGCCATTTCATGGAGTCCATGATGGTGTTGCACGCGTCGATACATAGGGCGCATGAAATGCACTGATATTGCAGGCCATTGCGGATATCGATACCGACTGGACAAACCTGTACGCAATAACCGCAGTCGATACAGTCGCCGAACCCCTGCGCTTGGCGTTGGTCCCGTGTCTTGCGATCCCGCGCGAGCTTGGCGCGCCCGGCTCCGGCCTCTCCGCGCGCCCTATCGTAAGCGACGATCAACGTGTCCTTGTCGAACATGGCGCTCTGGAAGCGCGCGTACGGACACATGTAGGTACACACCTGTTCACGCGCGAGACCCGCCATCACATAGGTTGTCGCGGTCAAAAAGAGCGTCGTGGCGTAAGCGGGGAACGGTGCGTTGCCCGTCAGCATGTCCACTGCAAGCTGGTGCGCATCCCCCCAATACAAGGTGAATGTCATTCCGGTGGCGAGCGCCACCAACAACCACATTGCGTGGGTCGCGCCGAGCTTCCAGATCTTCTCGCCACTCCAGGGCGCCTTGGACAAGCGTATGCGCGCGGGACGCTCACCCTGAACCAGACGCTCAATTAGGATGTATACATCCGTCCACAACGTCTGGAAACAGAAATAGCCGCAGAAAACGCGACCTGCGATACCAGTGACGAAGAACAGCAACAGCGCAGCAATCACCAGAATTCCCGCCAGCCAGAATATCTGCTGGGGATGAACCACCAGGTCGAAGACATAAAAGCGCCGCGCCTGGATGTCGAACAGCACCGCCTGCGAGGGACCCGATAACCGCTCCCAGTGCAGCCACGGCAGCAAAAAATAAACCCCATAGGCAACCGTGAGCACGATCCATTTGAGCGATCGGAATTTGCCCTTCACCGATCTCGGGAAGATCGGGATACGGGCCTGATACGTAGAATCTTGGGTACGGCTGTCAGCCATGTCCGATGCAGCGCGTGTGCGCGTTCGTTACCGGCGGTAGCCGGTGACTGTGGGCCGAAGGGACACTCCGGCTCAGCGAAGCCCAGACGGGATCAGCGCAATATCGCGTTGATCCCGTTCCCGGCAAACCTGCAGCGCCAGCGCGCTCAGCGCGCGCCTCCGCTGAGGTCGTGAATATAGATGGTGAGCAATTTGATCTCGGTATCCGAAAGACGACCCTTCCAGGTCGGCATCGTGCGATGCACGCCGTTGCGAACAACCTGTTTGATCACTTCGCGCTTAGCCGCATCGGTCTTTTGACCGGGTACGTCGGCGATGGTCCAGATACTGTCGGTAAGATTCGCCGAACCCTGGGACGTCATGCCCTTTGCGTCTTTGCCATGGCAGTAGTAGCAACCGCCGCCCTGCCCCTGGAACAGCACCCGGCCCTGGTCGGCAAGACCTTGGTCGACCTTGTGTCTGGACAGGCTCAGAACGTATTCGGCAACCTGATTGAGCTGTGCTTCGGTGAATGTGTTCTTGAACGACGGCATGAAACCCTGACGTCCGCCCGAGATGGTGGTATGGATCTGTTGCACCGATCCGCCCCACAACCAGGCGTCGTCCACCAGGTTGGGAAACAAACCCACCTTGCCCTGACCACCTGCGCCGTGGCAGGCCGCGCAATTGTCCGCGAACAACACATTGCCGACCGAATGGGTGAAATCCATCATCTTCGGACTGGCCAGAATCTCGTCGTAGCTGGCGGCTGCGATCTGATTCATATATTGCTTCTGCTTCTTCGCGGCCTCTCCTTCCTGAAGCTCATGGACCAAGCGAGCCCGGGTGTTCCAATGGGTGGTGACTGCTTTGTCGCCCACGTGATACGTAATGCTGTTGAACAGACCCTTGGTATAGGTATTGCCGACAGGCCATGCCGGGTAAATGATCCAATACACGACTGCGAACACGACCGTCGCGTAGAACGCCCAGAGCCACCAGCGCGGCAGCGGGTTATTGAACTCCTGCAGGTCGCCATCCCACGCGTGACCCGTGGTCTGCACCGCATTAGGGTGATGTTTTGTCGTCTTCGCCTCGGCCATTTTCTTTCACCTTGCGGTCGACGCCCGGCTCTCGGTCGTCGTCATCGTCCAACGGAATGTATTTGTATGATTCGAGTCGCGCGCTGCGCTTGCGTCCGGTGTACACGTACAACAGGATTAGACAGAACACCACGAAGAACAGCACCACCGCGACGGTCTTGCTGTTCTCCAAGCGGGCAATCCATCCGAGCCAATCGAACATCCCATCCACCCCGCCTCGCGAAAGCCGGTTTAGCGGAATTCCGCGAAATGGCCTTCTTTATACTGACTGAAGTCCACCATGGTGCCCAGTTCCTGGAGATACGCGACCAACGCGTCCATCTCCGTGAGACGCGAACGGTCGCCGTCGTAATTACCTGACTCCGCCTGCGCCAGAAGATTTTTCTCGGCATCGACGATGTTCAACTTTTCCGCCACATCTTTGCCGAAACGTTTGACGTTGGCTTGGTACTCTTCGTCTGTTAGTGAGTACGGCACGCCCACCTTCTTCAGCGCCTTCATACGATCGGCGATGTCGGAATAGCTGAGTTCGGTTTTCAGCAGCCACGGATAGTTCGGCATGATCGATTCCGGAACCACCGAACGGGGCGCGGTGAGATGCTGCACGTGCCATTCGTTGGAATATTTGCCACCAACGCGAGCCAGATCGGGACCGGTGCGTTTCGAACCCCACTGAAACGGATGGTCATACTGTGATTCGGCTGCCAGGGAGTAGTGACCGTAGCGCAGCATTTCGTCCCGGAACGGGCGGATCATCTGCGAATGACACAGGTAACAGCCCTCGCGCACGTAGATGTCCCGGCCGCGTATTTCCAGCGGTGTGTACGGGCGTACGGCGTCTGTACCGTCAACGTTCTTCACCTCTTCCACTGTGCCGTTGATAAAGAACAAGGGCACGATTTCCACCAGACCGCCGATACTGATCACCACCAGTGTGAGCGCGATCAACCAGCCCGCGTTGGTTTCGATTGTTTCATGCTTCATCGCTATGACTCCGGGCGGATCAGGCGCTTGCCAATTTGGCGGCGAGTTTCGCGTCGAGGATTGCCGCCTCGCGCTTGGCTCGGAAGATCGTGCGCGCCATGTTGTAGATCATCACCAATACGCCCGAGAGGAAGAATGCGCCGCCCAGGGCGCGCCAGACATACGGCTGGTGCAAAAATGCGACTGTCTCGATGAAGCTGTAGGCAAGATTGCCGTACTCGTCGAAGCCGCGCAGCAACAGTCCCTGCCCGATTCCGGCAACCCACATGGAAGTGATGTACAGCACGATGCCGATGCTCGCCAACCAGAAATGCACGTAGATCAGACGGTTGCTGAACATCTTGGTGTCATACAAGCGCGGCACCAGGTGGTACAGCGAGCCAAACGTAATCAGTGCCACCCAGCCCAGCGCGCCGGAGTGCACGTGACCGATGGTCCAGTCGGTGTAATGGGACAGCGCGTTGACGCTCTTCAGTGCCATCAGCGGCCCTTCGAAAGTCGACATACCGTAGAAGGACAGCGCCGTGATCAGGAACAACATGATCGGATCGGTGCGTAGTTTCTCCCAAGCGCCGGATAAGGTCATGATGCCGTTGATCATGCCACCCCACGACGGCAGCAGCAGCATCACCGAAAAGGTCGCCGCCAAGGTGGAAGTCCAGTCGGGTAGCGCCGTCCAATGCAAATGGTGGGCACCGGCCCACATGTACAGAAACACCAAGGCCCAGAAATGGATGATCGACAGGCGGTAGGAATACACCGGACGGCCGGCCTGCTTCGGCACGAAGTAATACATCATCCCCAGAAACGCGGCGGTGAGAAAGAATCCAACTGCGTTGTGCCCATACCACCATTGGGTCATGGCGTCCTGCACGCCAGAGAAAGCGCTATAGGACTCCATACTGAACATGCCCACCGGAACAGCGAGGTTGTTGAATATATGCAACAACGCGGTGGCCAGGATGAAGCCCAGATAAAACCAGTTGGCGACGTAGATGTGAGGTTGGGAGCGACGGCGCAGCGTCTGGACATAAATCGCCAGGTAGGCGACCCAGATCACCGCGATCAGGAGATCGATCGGCCAGGGAAATTCCGCGTATTCACGACTCTGGCTGTAACCGGCCATATAGCTGATGGCGCCCAATATCAACGTCGCCTGCCAACCCCAGAAGGTGAAATTGGCAAGACCATCACCCCACAGCCGGGTTTGACAGGTGCGCTGAACGACGTAATAGGACGTCGCGAACAATGCGCTACCGCCGAAACCGAACACCACCAGCGTGGTATGTACCGGTCGCAGGCGGCCAAAGGTGATTTGGGCTATATCGAGATTGAAAGCCGGAAACGCCAGCTCCAACGCTATGTACAACCCGACCGACATGCCGATCACCGCCCAGATCAGAGCCATGATGGCGAATTTCCGCACGATGTCGTAGTTGTACTGCTCGGTAGACGCGATCGCCTGTGCCATACCTCGCCTCGCTCCGTTATCTTTCTGCCGTGGCCTTGCGGCCGGATGTGTCCGCGGCCCGCCCGTCATCAGGCGGCCGAACGGGCCCCGAAGTGTAGCGGCAACCGGGGCCGCTGGGTACGGGGGATGAACTGCCCAGGGAAATCCAGAATATTCTAATATGCCAAACAAAGCGCGATCAAGTGAAAATCGCGCTTCTATGACGGGCTGGATCGTAAGTCCAGGACGGCCCGCCCGGATCCGGCGCGGGCCCCGATCTCAGCCGAAAAGGGCCAGGAAGCGGGGCACGTAGTGATCGACGAGTAGCACCGCGAACAGGGCCATCAGGTAGACGATGGAATAGGCGAAGGTCTTGATCGCCAGCCGGTCGCTGGCCGTGCGCCAAAGCGCGAATGCGTAATAGAGAAAGCCGCATCCCAATGCCAAGGCGCCGACCAGGTAGAACGGCCCGCTCATCCGGGTCAGAAACGGCATTACCGTCACCACAACCAACAGCACGGTGTACAGCAGCACGTGCAGACGGGTAAACGAAGTGCCGTGGGTTACCGGCAGCATGGGGATGTCGACCTTGGCGTATTCGTCACGTCGATAAATGGCCAACGCCCAGAAGTGCGGCGGGGTCCAGACGAATATGATCAGGAATAACCACAATGCATGGGGGTCGACGCTGCCGGTCATGGCGGTCCATCCCAACACCGGGGGCGCGGCGCCGGCGGCACCGCCAATCACGATATTCTGCGGCGTGGCGCGCTTGAGGAACATGGTATAGATCACCGCATAGCCGATCAGCGACACGAACGTCAAAGCCGCAGTCAACGGGTTGATCAGAAACCAGAGGACGCTCAAGCCGATGATCCCGATCAGCAACGCAAATGCCAGAGCACTGCGAGCCGGCACATGTCCGGTCGGCAACGGCCGGTTGCGGGTGCGGTTCATGATGCCATCGACCCGCTGATCGACCACATGATTGATGGCCGCCGCCGACGCGGCGGAAAGACCGATACCGATGGTGCCGAACAGCAGGGTCCATAACGGCACCATGCCGGGCGGATCGGTGGCGAGAAACATGCCCACGATGGCGGTGAATACGATCAGCGCCACGACCCGGGGCTTGCACAACTCGTAATAATCGCGCCAGGGCAACAACGCCGTGGGAGAACGCAAGCTCGTTTGCTGCATGGTTTCGGTCAAGCCGCGTCGCATGGACTCATCCTCTTAAAGGTTCGCCGGGCGTCAGTGCGCTCCGGTCTTGTCGTACGGTTTCGCGCGCAGCGTGGGGCAACGGCCGCAGTTGATGATTGAGCAATACCACGGTCAAAAGCAACAGTGCTGCACCCGCGTTGTGGCCGACCGCGACCGGCAATGGCAAACTCAGCAATACGTTGGCGATACCCAATCCGATCTGCAGCACCAGCACGGCCGCGAGCAGCATTCCGGTTTTACGCAGCCGCGCGGCGCGGCTGCGGAGCAGACGCAGGGCGAGGCCGCCTACGGCCAGTGCCACCACCAGTGCGCCGATACGGTGGGTCATATGGATCGCCGCCCGCGCCGGATGCTCCAGCACGCCGTATTCGTAGTTGACGCCGATGCCGCGCCAGAGCACGAAGCCTTCGCGGAAATCCATGTTCGGCCACCACTGGCCGCCGTGACAGGTTGGAAACTCGGTGCAGGCCAGGGCGGCATAGTTGGAACTGGTCCAACCGCCCAGCGCGATTTGCATAGCCACCAACACCAACGCCACCAGTGCCCAGGTGCGCAGGCCGGCATCCGCGGCGGGAACCGGCATCATCGGTCCGCGCTCGCGCAGCCAAGTCCACCACAGTAGCGATAATGTCGCCATGCCGCCCAAAAGATGGCCCATTACGATCAGCGGTTTGAGCAACAAGGTAACGGTCCACATCCCCATCATGCCCTGAAACACCACCAGGGCCACCAGAAACAGCGGCAGCGAAAGCGGCTGGTTCGGCTGGCGCCGCCGGTTGCGCACCGCGATGATGGCCATGGTGACGATCAACAGGCCGAGCGTGCTGGCGAAATAGCGATGCACCATCTCCTTCCAAGCCTTGGCGGCTTCGACAGGCCGGTCGGGAAACGCGCGCTCCGCTTCCGCCACGTGCTCAGGCGCTTCGGGAACGGCGAGACGACCGTAGCAACCGGGCCAGTCGGGACAACCGAGACCCGCATCGGACAGACGCACATAGGCGCCCAACACCACCACACACAGCGCCAGCGCGGTGGCCAGCAGCGCGATGCGGCCGAACCAGGAATGTGGTGTATATCCGCTCATTTCGTCTTGCTATTCTTCAGTAGCTTCGCCATGTCCTTGCGCATGCCGGTTGCCTTCTCGAGCACCTGGGCGCGGTTTGCGGTCTGGACCGGTTCGTAATACATCATCGCGCGTCCTAACGGATCGACCACGTAAATGCGGCCCGCCGACAGGGGCGATTTACCCTCGTCCAGTTTCAACGCTGTGGCCAATGCCGTGCGGGCTCGATCGTCGGCGAACGCCATGCTCTGGCGCGGAAACTGTTGTCGTATCAACTCCCGCAGCTGGGCCGTGTGGCTACGGTCCGTTACTACGAAGAGACGTTGCAAGCGGTCGCGCTCGTCGCCCTGCGCCAGCCGTACCTGACGCATTTCGTACAGTGCGGCCTGACACCGTGCATCGCAGTCGCTGCCATCGATGTAGAGATAAGTCCACTTGCCGTCAAGAAAGCCGGATTCGAGCGCCGTGCCGTCTTCCGCACTTAGTCCCTGCAATTCGATCTTGCGCAGCGGTTCGATGAACTGGCCGTAGTTGTTGGCGCCCAGGGCGCGCATTTGCTCCGGAAAATATTTGAACGCCACCCAGGCGCCGATCATCGGCGCCAGGAACAGCACTACGATCAACATCGGAATGTAGGGAAAACCGCTAGTGCGGCGCATCGGCTGAGTCGTTGTTGCCATCATTCTGCCCAGTGCTCTCGAAGCTGCGGCGGGTATTGACCGCGATGTAGATCACAATCAGCGCCAACGACAATGCAAACCATTGCACGGCATAGCTGATATGTTTTTCCGGTGGCATTCCCCGCTCACCGATGTGTTCAGGCGTACGGTTCTGCACCATACCACGTGCCGGCAGATCGATCGGCAGCAGCACGTAGGGGAGCAACCGGTAACCGAGCTGGCGCTGTGCCCAATCCAGATCCAGATACTGGACCTGTCGCGGCCACTGCTGCGCGCCCGCGTCCGGCACCCCGAGTTTCAGGCCGATGCTCGGCGGTGTATCCACCACGGCTGTGAACGACACCGGCTCCGTCTCGCCGCTCAGGTCCGGCTGGTCGTGCGTTCCCGGGTGCGCCGCGACCCAACCGCGATCCACCAGCACTGCGACGTCACCACTGAGACGCAATGGCGTGTAAACCTGGTAGCCGGGCTGCTCCTGGTATACTTGATTCTGCAGCAAGAACTGATGCTGCAGATCGAAACGGCCGCTAGTATTCACGTGCCGCGCCAACATCGTCTCGACGTCGGCATCGGTCGCCGACAACGCGCGCGGTGGCTGCCTCATTCGCTGTTCACGTAGTGCCCGCGCCGCATATTTCTGATCGGCGCGTCCCAGCTGCCAAAACCCGAGAGAGATCAATACTGGAAGCAATAGCAACGTGACCAGCGTCGGGATCAGGCGCGGTCGAAAACTGTATTTACCAATACGCATCCGGAAACCATCGTATGTGGGCGCCGGGGTCACGGCCATGACTGTCGCCGGCTACCTTCACACTGCTATACTGCCCGTTCAAGTTCCCTTCGCGCGGATCATCATGCTGTTCAAATCTCTGGTCGTTCTGTTACTGCTGATTATCCTGAGCACGCTGTTTTCGGGGCTCTATTTCCTGATCCGGGACAAGGGACAGTCCACCCGCACGGTCAAATCCCTTACTTGGCGTATAGGCCTGTCGCTTGCGCTGTTCATTTTACTGCTGATCGGCGCCGCTACAGGGTGGATTCAACCCCATCCCCCCGTTTGAACCATGTCGCCAATCGGGATTCGATACCGCCCCAATTGGCTTGGAAAATTGAGATCCAGTTCGACTGCCTCCGATTGAATCCCCGCGCCGTGCGAGTCAGCGCAATTGCGGCGACCCGCACGAACCCGGAATATTGAATCTTCAGACCAGCCAGTAAACGAAGATGAACAATCCCAGCCATACCACGTCCACGAAATGCCAATACCATGCGGCGGCTTCGAAGGCGAAATGATGGTGTTCGGAGAAATGTCCTTTCATGGAGCGCAACATGATGACCAGCAACATCATGGCGCCGATGGTCACGTGTAGTCCGTGAAACCCGGTCAACATGAAGAACGTGTTGCCGTAGGCCCCGTCCTTCAAAGTCAGGCCCATTTCGGTGTAGGCGTGATGGTATTCGAAAGCCTGAAAGCCCAGGAAGGTAAAGCCGAGTATCACGGTTGCCAACAAGCCCAGGACCAGCTGACTGCGGCTGCCTTTTTTCAGACCCCAATGGGCCCACGTTACGGTCACACCTGAGCTGAGCAGAATCAGGGTGTTCAGCGCGGGTATCCCCCAGGCATCCATGACCGTGAATCCGCCGCCGACCTCTCCAGGCCCGGAAGTGGGCCACGTGGCGGAAAACGCCGGGTACAACCATTCGTGAGTCGAGTAATTGTTACCGGCACCACCGAGCCAGGGCACGGCGAACATGCGGATATAGAACAAGGCGCCAAAGAAGGCACCGAAGAACATGACTTCGGAGAATATAAACCACGCCATTCCCATCCGGAACGAGCGATCGACCTGGGCGTTATAGGCCCCGGACAGGCTTTCCTTGATTACAGTGCCGAACCAGCCGAACATCATGAACGCAATGACCAACAAACCGGCGATCATGATCCAACTGGTTCCGCCCTCCACCAGAAAATACGCAAACCCGCCGGTGGTCAGAAACAGTCCTATTGACCCGACAAGCGGCCAAAAGCTTGGCGCCGGCAGGTAATATCCACCGTGTGCTTCAGACATAGATCGATCCTCTCTTTGGCATTTTCTAATTTCTATTTGTTATGGCGTCCTGCTTTGGAACCGGTATTCGCAATCGGTTCCGCAGCAAGCCCTCTAGTCTGCAATCGCATATTGGTCGGCACGCAAAAACGTATAGGAAAGCGTGATCTCTTTGATATGGGCAGGTAGTTTCGGATCCACTATGAACACCACCGGCATCCGCTTGGATTCGCCCGCCCGCAGCGGCTGCTGCTGATAGCAAAAGCATTCCGACTTTTTGAAATATTTGGCGGCGCCCAACGGCGTTACGCTATGCGCCGCCTGGCCGACAATGTCGGCTCCGGACAGATTCCTGGCCTCGTACTCTACCCGGGTGAATTCGCCGGGGCGGACCTCGACTCGCCGCAACAGCGGCTTGAAGTGCCATGGCAGGTTTGTGTTGGTATTCGCGTCCAGTGTCACGGTCACCACTCGATCCCGATCGACCACGATATCCTTGCTGGCGTCAGCCGAGATTTGCCGGGTTTGGCCGTTGAGGCCGAGCGCGGCGCAGACTGCGCTGTACATGGGCACCAACAGATAGCCGAACCCGAACATGCCGACGGCGAGCAACAGCGCCCGTCGTACAATCCGACTGTTGGCTTGTCTGCGACTGGGGTCGGACATCAAGTCACCGAATGCAATATGAAGAAGCCCACGTAGATCGCCACCACGACCACGATCAACAAGACGATGGTTTTGCGCGCCGCTCGCCTGCCCTGTTCGTTGCGACCACCCATAAACAAGCCGCGAATCCCGGCCCCACGTCAGCGGGACCGGGTTCGCCGCACCTTATTTCACCTCCGGTGCGACCGCAAAGCTGTGATAAGGCGCCGGAGAAGGCAGCGTCCACTCGAGGCCATCTGCACCTTCCCAAACCTGATCGGTCGCTTTCTTGCCACCGCGAATCGTGCTGATCACCAGATAAAGGAACATCAATTGCGAAAAGCCGAACACGAATGCACCGATCGACGAGATTTCATTGAAGGTGGTGAACTGCAACGAATAATCCGCGATGCGGCGAGGCATGCCGGCGAGCCCCGAAAAGTGCATCGGAAAGAACGTTACGTTCACGGAAATCACCGACAGCCAAAAGTGCCACTTGCCCAGCGTCTCGCTGTACATGTGCCCGGTCCATTTGGGTAGCCAGTAATAGACGCCGCCGATAATGCCGAACAACGCACCCGTTACCAGTACATAGTGGAAGTGCGCGACGACGAAGTAGGTGTCCTGATATTGGAAGTCAGCCGGGACGACGCCAAGCATCAAGCCGGAGAGTCCGCCGATGGTGAACAGGAACACGAACGCGATCGCCCACAGCATGGGGGTTTCGAAGGTCATGGATCCCCGCCACATGGTAGTGATCCAGTTGAACACCTTCACCCCGGTTGGGACGGCGATCAGCACGGTTGCGTACATGAAGTACAGCTCACCCGCCACCGGCATGCCCACGGTGAACATGTGGTGCGACCAGACGATGAATGACAGAAATGCGATCGATGCCGTGGCATACACCATCGAGCTGTAACCGAACAAGCGCTTGCGGGCGAAGGTGGGAATGATCTGCGACACCACGCCAAAGGCCGGCAGAATCATGATGTACACCTCGGGATGCCCGAAGAACCAGAACACATGCTGGAACAGTACCGGGTCGCCGCCGCCGGCCGCATTGAAGAAACTGGTGCCGAAGTATTTATCGGTCAGCAACATGGTTACGGCGCCCGCCAAGACCGGCATCACGGCGATCAGCAGGAAGGCCGTAATCAGCCAAGTCCATACGAACAGCGGCATCTTCATCAACGTCATGCCGGGGGCACGCATATTCAGAATCGTAGCGATGATGTTGATGGAGCCCATGATGGACGAAATGCCCAGCAGGTGGATGGCAAACACGAAGTAAGCCAATTTGTCGTATTGAAGCGACAACGGTGCGTAGAAAGTCCAACCGAAGTCCGGGCCCTGGCCGCTGGCGAAGTCATTGCCGATGAAGATCGGCGCAATCAACATGATGCCGGCGAACGGCAGAATCCAGAAGCTCCAGTTGTTCATGCGCGGTAGCGCCATATCGGGCGCACCGATCATCAACGGAACCTGCCAGTTCGCCAAGCCCACGAATGCGGGCATGATGGCGCCGAACACCATCACCAAACCGTGCATGGTGGTCATCATGTTGAAGAAGTTCGGATGCACGATCTGCAAACCCGGCTCGAACAACTCGGCGCGGATGACCAACGCAAATGTCCCGCCGATCAGCAGCATGGTGAACGCAAACCAGAGATACAAGGTACCGATGTCCTTGTGATTGGTTGTGAACAGCCAACGCTTCAGACCCTTCGGATGTTCTTCGTGATGAGCTTCATAGGTAGTCGTGGTACTCATTTTTTAACTCCTCCGCGCTGCGCCTTTACCGTGCTGCCTTGACGTCTGCCGGCTGGACCACATCGCCGGTATTGTTGCCGAAGGCGTTACGCTCGTATGTGATGACCGATGCAAGCTCCAGGTCGTTGAACTGCGTGCCGAACGCCGCCATCGCCGTACCCTGCTTGCCGTGGATCACGATATCCAGATGGCCGGCCACCGGACCGGTTGCGATCTTGCTGCCGGCCAGTGCCGGGAAGGGTCCGCCGCCTTGTCCGTTGGCACCATGACACGCAGCACAAGTACTGTGGAAAATCTTGTCGCCGCGCGCCATCAGTTCTTCTTTACTCCAGGTCTTGTTTGAAGCCGCCTCGGCCGCGGCTGCAGCGGCTTCGGTCTGCTTCTTCGCCATCCAGGTTTTGAATTCCTGATCGCTGACGGCGTGGACGACAATGGGCATGAATGCGTGATCCTTACCACACAACTCCGCACATTGTCCGCGATACACACCGGGCTGCTGGATTTCGGTCCAAGTCTCGTTCACATAACCTGGAATTGCGTCCTTTTTGACGCCGAATGCCGGCACCCACCAGGAATGGATCACGTCATTGGAGGTAATCAAGAACCGTACGCGCTTATTGACCGGGAGCACCAGGTCCTGATCGACGTTCAGCAAATAATGATCGATCTTGGTTACATCAGCGCCGGAATCGCGCGCCTTGTAATCGTCTGGATTGATGTGCGAGACGAAGACCACGTCGTTGGAGTCATCGTTGTCGCCATCCATGTACGCGTATTGCCATTTCCATTGCATACCCGTGATCTTCACGGTGAGGTCGTACTTGCTGGTGTCCTCAAGCTGCAACAGCGTCTTGGTGGCCGGAATCGCAACCGCAACCAGAATTGCGAACGGCACCACGGTCCAGAGAAACTCGAGTTTCGTGTTTTCGTGAAACTCGGCTGCAACCGCGCCTCGGGATTTACGATGCGCATACACGGAATAAAACATCGCGCCAAACACGACCACCGCAATACCGACGCAAATCCAGAACATCAGCATATGAAGTTGGAGGATTTCATGCGCCCCCGGGGTTACGGGGTCCTGAAAGTTGAAACGAAGTTCCTCCGCGAATGCGGTACCGGCACTCAACATCAACACCGGACCTAGCAGGCGTGCCACCGAATTCTTCAGGTTGCTAACCGACATGCCGTTTTCACTCCTCAAGTAGTAGTTCTTATAGTTCGCGTTTCGATTTCGTTATGGGTCAGGCAAACTCGCGAGGTTGCGCGGCGCTCAAGCAATCGCGCAGTTCGCGCGCGAGCAGCCGGCGTTCGTACTCGACGAGATTCGAACCGACCTCGACCGCCTTGCCGTGCGACCGGATCAGCAGACGACTGGGATAGCCGCGCAATGCTCCCTTCTGCAACCCCACCTGCGCCCAACTGCGCGGCAGCTCTAAACGCTGCTCCGGGTGGTAGCGTCCGCGTTCCACGGCGACGACCCCCTCATCAATGCTGATGACTTCGCGCTCGGCGCAACGCTGTGCGCATCGGTATAACCCCACACCGACCGCCAACAATTCCAGCCCCGCAAATGGCAATACCAGCCATGCGCCGGCCAATGACAAACTCGCTGCAATCGCCAACCCCACGGCGACCATGGCGGCGTAGGTCAGTTGCACCTCGCGCCAACTCATGGAACGGTTCGGCCGCACCACGATGCGGGTCGTCGCTCCGGAATTATTCTTTTCAGTAGCAACCACTTATGCCAAACCTTGGGACCTTGTCACGGTCTCCGGGCAGTCGTGAAGCAGGCTACGCTGATCCGGGCAGGATGCTACCCGATGCCAATAGGGGGTGCAATTAAAAATGGGTATCCGCAGTATAATCTCTAATTATTAAAGAAAATGCTTATAAACTGATATTTTAAAACCATAATAAATCAATCAACTATTTAATTGACTGTTTTGGCAGTAAAATTATTCACCTCTAATAACCATGCACTTTACTCGGACATAAATTTTCTTCATGGACTGAACCAGCAACTTTTCAGTTGGCACGTTCCGGTGCGCGCTCAAAATACGCCATGCTGCAAGGCCGCAATGTCCAGGAAAGGTGCGACGGTTTCACTTTCGACAGTGGGCAGCCACGGCACGACCCCGAGCAACGGCGCCGCAAAGCGCAATCTCAGCGTGTCCACATTCTCCTGCACCCGCGCCATAGCCGGGTCGACGCAGTTGGCCACCCACCCGGCACACGGCAGGCCCACTCGGGCGATCGCGCCGTAAGTCAGCAGGGCATGATTGAGGCAACCTAGGCGCATGCCGACCACCAGAATGACCGGTAGATCCAGTTCCCGGGCCAGATCGGCCGTGGTTTCCACTTCACCGAGGGGCACCTCGAAACCGCCGACCCCCTCCACGAGTACACAGTCGGCATCCTTCGCCAGGGCGCGGAAGCGCTCACGCAGTTCGGCGATGGAGATTTCTTCGCCGCGATCGCGGGCCGCGATGTGGGGGGCAATACCGGGTTCGTAGGCGTAGGGATTGATCCGCTCATAGCCCAGTGTTTGGTCGGAGCACAGCGACTGCAATCGTACGGCGTCGGCGTTGCGAAGCTGCTCGCCTTGGCGTTGGCAACCCGAAGCGACGGGCTTCATCGCGCCGACGCGCATTCCTTGCTGGCGCAAACCGTGCAACAGGGCGGCGGTAACTTCGGTCTTGCCCACTCCGGTATCGGTTCCGGTCACGAAAAATCCAGCTGGGGTCATTAGGGGCTCGCTTTGGTGGTGGGGTGAAAGCAGCGCGATTCAGCGCCTGTGTTCGGATTTCGGCAGCGGCAGCGCCACTTCGGCACGGCCATCGGTACGGACTTGCGTGCGCGTAGACGCCTGCGGCGCCCAGGCGTGACCGTAGACCACTTCATAGGTCGCAGGCAGTCGACCCTCGGTCCGCCAAGCTTCGTAAGCTTCGCCCAGAGCCGCGATGCGCGCCTTGCCGGTCAAACCCCGGCTGCGCCCGGCGGTGGCGTTGACGGCCCCGATTCCTTTCAAGTCCCGCAACAGCGCCTCGAGGTTATCGTAGGTGAGGGTCAGACGTTCCGCATCCACCACCGGCCCGGCGAATCCGGCCTGCAGCAAGGCGTCGCCGATATCGTGCATGTCGGCAAAACGGCTGACGTGTACGTTCCCATCCACGTCCGCCCAGCATTGGCGCAGTTCGGTCAGGGTATCCGGGCCGAAGGTACTGAACAGCACCAGCCCCTCCGGGCGCAATACGCGCCCGAACTCGACCAGTGCAGCGGCCAGATCATTGCACCACTGCAACGCCAGATTGGAAAACACCAAATCGCAGCAGCGCGGCACCAGGGGCAGGCGCTCGGCATCGGCGGCAATGAAACGCTGCGGCGTCTGCCAGGGACGAAATCGCGGCAGTCTGCTACGGGCCAGACGCAACATCGACTCGGAAAGGTCCAGATTCACGATCTGCGTGCCACGATAACGGCGCGCCAAGACTGTCGCGGCATGACCGGTCCCGCTACCGACATCGAGTATGCGGCCCGGCTCCAGGCGCATATAGTCCAGCCGCTCCAGCAAACGCTGGCGGATTTCGGCCTGCAATACGCCCCAGGTATCATAGGTGGACGCAGCTCGCTCGAACGCGCGTCGCACGAAGCGCTTGTCCAGACGATGACGAGGGTCGGACTGCAGCGTCATTCGCCGACCCCGTCGTTCGTTGATGCAACAAGGCGCTGCGCCAAGACGTTCAGATAGCGACTCACTTGGTCGGCGTGGCTGACGAACGGCGCGTGACCCGCGCCGTCGATGGTATGGAGCCGCGCGTCTGCAAGCTGCTGCGCAAGCAAGGCGCTGGCCTGGGGCGCCACCACGCGATCCCGGCTGCCGGCAACGACGACCGCCGGACAATCGATTTCCGGCAACCGCCCGCGCAAATCGGCGCCACCCAGGATATCCAGCCCGGCCCGCAGCGCGGCCGGACGCGCCACAGGTCGCTCGGCCCACCGCCGGCGCAGGTTTTTCAACGTCGATTGCGGCTGCGCCGCTCCTCGCACCTGCAGACTGAGAAATCGCATCAAAGTACCTCTCGAATCATGCTCCAGCTCATCGGCAAAGGTTTCGAGCACATGGGGCGGCATGCCGTGCAGCCAGTCGGGCGCGGCACTGAAACGCGGAGTCGCTGCCAGCAGGCCCAGCGCCCGCACCTGCCCGGGCCGCGTCAGGGCCAATTGCAGGCACGCCAAAGCGCCCAGAGACCAACCGACCCAGACCCGCGGTCCCGGTAGCGCATCGCCGAGGTGGCGCGCCAGATCCGCAAGCCCGAAGCGCCCGCAATCGGCACTGAACCCATGCCCCGGTAGATCGACGATGTGTACCCGCCAAGTGAGGCTCAGCGCTTTTTGCAAGTCGCCCCAAACCGCACCGTGTACGCCCCAGCCGTGCACCAACACCAGCTCCGGGCCGGCACCGGAGCATTCTACATGCAGTTTGCAGGCGCTCTTCATTCGATTGCGCGCGCGCTGGCGAGGGCGTCCAGCAACAGATCGACATGGGCGTCCTGGTGGGCTGCGCTCAAGGTGATGCGCAATCGGGCGCCGCCCGCGGGCACGGTCGGCGGACGGATTGCGACCACCAGCAGTCCCGCTTGCTCGAGGTCGAGCGCCAACTGCAGGGCAGCCGCACTGTCACCGATCAGCAGCGGCTGGATGGCGCTGTTCGATGCCAGTACCGGCAAACCGAGCTGCTGTGCGCCGGCGCGGAATCGCGCGATCAATGTCTGCAGCCGTTCCCGGCGCCAGGACTCGTCGCGGACGATACGCAAGGCCACCCGGGTCGCTTCGGCGACAGCGGCGGGCGGCGCCGTAGTATAGACATAGGTACGCGCTTGCTGGATCAAAGTCTCGATCAGCGCTTCGCTGCCGGCAACGAAGGCACCGAACGTACCGACGGCTTTGCCAAAGGTCGCCATCAGGATCGGCGCATCCTCCACCGACAAACCGAATTCGCTGGCGGCGCCGCGCCCCTCCCGTCCCAGCATGCCAAAGCCGTGGGCATCGTCCACCATCAGCCAGGCATCGTGGCTACGGGCGGTGCGCGCCAGCACCGGCAGCGGCGCAACGTCGCCATCCATGCTGAACACTGCATCCGTGGCGATCAGCCGTTCGCCGGATGCGGGGTCGATGCGCCGCTTCAGATCCGCTGTGTCTCTATGGCGGAAACGGGCGAAGCGCGCGCCGCTGGCCAGCCCGGCATCCAGTAACGATGCGTGGTTGAGTCGATCTTCCAACACCTGATCGCCGCGGCCGACCAAAGCGGATACCACTCCGAGATTGGCCATGTAGCCGGTGGAAAAGAGCAACGCGCGCGGCCGCTCGAGAAAGTCGGCGAGCTCCTCTTCGAGGGCCCGATGGGCGGCGGTATAACCGTTAATGAGATGCGCAGCGCCACTGCCCACTCCCCAGCGCGCGGCCCCATCTTGCAACGCGCAGACCAGCCGCGGGTCGACGGCCAAGCCCAGGTAGTCATTGCTGCAGAATGACAGCAATTCGCGACCGCCGCGCTGCACCACGGGGCCTTGTGGACTGTCGATCGCCCGCCGGCTGCGGTACAAACCCGCGGCGCGACGTTTGCAGAGCGCTTGCTCGAGGTCTTTCACGGCCGCGTCCCGCCCGGCCCGCGGATCAATGGGCGGGCCGGATTCCGAGCCGTTCGAACAACTGCCGATCGTGGTCGGCACCGGGATTGCCGGTGGTCAGCAGGCGCTCACCATAGAAAATGGAATTGGCACCGGCAAAGAAGCACAACGTCTGCAGTTCGTCGCTCATTTCGGTGCGACCCGCAGAGAGCCGCACCCGGGATGCCGGCATCAGAATGCGCGCCACTGCAATGGTGCGCACGAATTCCAGTGGGTCGAGATCATCCACGTGCGCCAGGGGTGTACCTTCCACGCGCACCAGGAGATTGATCGGTACGCTTTCGGGATGTTCAGCGAGATTGGCGAGTTGCCGCAATAGACCGGCGCGGTCGCGCCGATCCTCACCCATGCCGACAATACCCCCGCAACATACGCGCATCCCTGCGTTGCGAACGTGCTGCAATGTATCGAGGCGATCCTGGTAGGTGCGAGTGGTAATGACCTCGCCGTAATACTCCGGCGACGTGTCGAGGTTGTGATTGTAGTAATCGAGCCCTGCCGCCTGCAGCGCATCGGCTTGTTGAGGTTCGAGCATCCCCAGGGTCATGCAGGTCTCCATACCCAGCGCCTTGACCTCGCGCACCATTTCCAGCACCGCATCCATGTCCCGGGCACGGGGACTGCGCCAAGCGGCGCCCATGCAAAACCGGTTGGCGCCGTGGGACTTGGCGGTTTGTGCCGCAACCACCACGTCTTCGAGCGACATCAACGCCTCCCGGTCCAGCTCCACGCCGCGGTGGTGACCGCTCTGAGAACAATAACCGCAGTCTTCGGGACAGCCGCCCGTCTTGATGCTGAGCAATGTACTGATCTGGACTTCGTTGGGATCGAAGTAGCGGCGCAGGCGGCTATGCGCCTGGAACAGCAAGTCGTTGAGCGGCAGAGCGTACAGCGCCTCCACTTCGCCGCGGCTCCAGTCGTGACGTAGTTCGGCGAGTGCGGTCTGCGCGGCTGCGGTCATTAGATTTGCTCCGGTTGGCTTTCGAGATACAGATCTTCCCAGCACTCCCGGCGGATTCGCCACAGCTCGAGCAGCGAAAACGGAATCACGGCCAAGGCGCCGATGACCCAGGCCACGGCGTAGGGCACCCAGGAGGTACCCGAGAAGAAAATGGCCACTGCTACGAACAGCCCGGCAACGCCGTAGAACACATAGGCCATGCGTTGGGTATAATCGCCCACCTTGGGATTGGGATGATGTCGGTTCATGGCGTACACCACCATCGAACCGCCCAGCCACAAAAGTCCGAGAGGCACCGGGAGCAAAATGGCCGCAATGCAACCGTAATTGAAAAGGGACGCCGCGAGGCGGGCCGACCGCCCGGTGATATGGGTGGTGGCGGCCGTGGCAGTGGCTTCGATCATGGGAACGGGACCTCGTTACGCTGTACCGGGTAAGGCGACATCCGGGAAACCGCGCCATGGTAGCGGGTCGCCGCCGTCTGTCAACCGATAGGGATATCGATAGTGAACAATTGTACAAGGATTGTACAGGCGCTGCTATTCCCCGGCAGCTGTGTGCTGTGCGGCGGCAGCGTCCAAGGGCAACAGGACCTGTGTTCCAACTGCGAACAGGAACTGCCATGGCTGCGCCACGCTTGCGCCCGTTGCGCGCGGCCGTTGGCGACCGCCGATGCCCGGGTCTGCGGCTCGTGTCTGCGCCGGCCGCCCGCGTTTCAACACACCATTGCCGCCCTCCACTATCAGCGTCCCGTGGATGCGCTCATTTGTGGTTTGAAGTTCAATCAGCAGCTGCAGTTCGCCCGCTTATTGGGCAATTTGTTGGCGCGCGCGGTCCTGAACCGGAATCTCGCGCCACCGGACGCTTTGGTTCCAGTGCCTTTGCACCCGGACCGCCAACGCCAGCGAGGCTTCAATCAGGCCATCGAACTAGCCCGGCCCGCCGCGCGGCTGTTCGGCATTCCACTGGCGTGCCGGTGTTGCGCGCGCATTCGCCCCACCGACAGCCAAAGCTTGCTGAACCGCCGCGAGAGAAGCGCCAACGTGCGGGGTGCGTTCCGTTTGCAGGGCCCTGCGCCGGCGCCCCATGTGGCTATCGTCGATGACGTCATGACCACCGCCAGCACGGTCCAAGCGCTGGCCCGCACGTTGCGCGCCGGTGGCGCCCGGCGAGTGGATGTCTGGTGCGTCGCGCGCGCCGAGCCGCACTGATACGAAGCCGCACCGGCGGGGCCGTCCGCGCGGCAACGGCAGGTACCCTTGGCGCCGGGCGCCGAAACCCTTAGGGTCGACCCATGCGCATTTCAGAACCATCCACACCGGCCGCCGCTTGGCTCGCGGACATCCCTTCCGCGCCGGACTACAGCGGCAGCGGTATCGTCAACCTGGTCAGCAGTTTAGTGGCCGGCCTGGGCGGTAACGCGCTGCACCCCGAGTGCACGGCGCTCACTGGCGCCGAAGTCGCCCGCTACCGCAATGTGGTGCTGCTGCTGATCGACGGGCTGGGCTTCGAATTCCTGCAGCGCCAGCCACCGAACGTGATCACCGACGGTCTCCACGCCCGGCTGACATCGGTATTCCCAAGCACCACCGCCAGCGCAATCACCAGCTACTTCACCGGCATGAGCCCTTACGAGCATGGCCTGACCGGTTGGTTCACATTTCTGCGGGAATTGGGCAGCGTCGCCACGGTACTGCCTTTTCGACCGCGGATCGGGGGACCTGCTTATAGCGCCGCAGGCATTGATCCGCTGCAGATATTCCAGTGGCCCACTGTATTCGAACGCATGCAAGCGACTTGTGCGGTCGTCACACCCCATTACATCGCGGATTCCGATTACAGTCGCGCGACTACAGGAGGCGCGCGGCGATTTCCATATCGGGAATTGAAAGGCTATTTCGCCGCCATACGCAACGCTCTGCAGGTTCCAGCATCACGACGCTACGTGTATGCCTACTGGTCGGAGCTCGATAGCCTCTGCCATCGTCACGGCACCCGAAGCGAGGCGGCAGTCGCCCATTTCGCCGACCTGGGCATCGAACTGGATCGATTCCTGGATACGGCGGGAGACGGCGAAACGCTGGTATTGATGTGCGCCGATCACGGCCATATCGACACTGCCACCGAATTCACGTTGGAAATCGAACAGCACCCGGAACTGGGCCACTGCTTGGCGCTGCCGCTGTGCGGCGAGCCGCGCGCTGCGTTCTGCTATGTGCACACTGACGCCGCTCGGCGCTTCGAACATTATGTGAGGAATGAATTGGCCGACCAATGCGTGCTGGTGAGCCGGTCGCAATTGCTCGCGTCAGACCTGCTGGGAACCGGCAGCGCGCACAACGAACTCAGCCAGCGCATCGGCGATTACCTGATCCTGATGCGTGGTCGGTGGGTGATCCGGGACCGTTTGCCCGGAGAACAGAAAGTGGTGCAGATGGGCGTGCATGGGGGGGGCAGTGCCGAGGAAATGCACGTGCCGTTGATTCGATTCGAGATCTGACTTGCAAGCACCGATGCGTCCGCGATCGCCACCCGGCATCGCGGACGCGCTCGGGGTTATTGCTTGGCTTCGTCGGCCTTTTCTTCAACCTTGTCGCCTGCTTGTTCCATCTTATCGCCAGCGTGCTCCACGGCATTGTCAACTTTCTCGCCGGCCTGTTCGGCAGGCCCCTCGTTGGTGTCACACGCAGTGAGTGCGCCCGCCGCGCCGAAGGACAACAGCAATGCGAATACAGCAGTTTTCCACATGAGAGTTCTCTCCTAGTTGCTTTTGTTTACCATGCCGCAGCTGCTCGGGCTCGCCAGACCCAGCCGAGCAACCCCACAATTCCCGTAACGATCACGTAGGCTGCGACGATATAGCTCAGCGAACGGGAAAATCAGGATCAAGATCCCCGCGATGAGCGCCACAATCGGCTGTATGAAAATGATCTCCATGCCAATGTGGTTCCTTGTTCAGCGAGTCAGTTGTGCTGGTCGCTGGTAATACGCAAGTCGTTTTGCACGCGACGCACGCCGACTATTCCGCCGGCTATCTCCCCGGCGCGCTTGACTTCATAACTACCGCGGACTTCTCCGCTCAACGTAACCACATGGTTTTCCGTACGCACATCAATGGATGCCGCATCGATACCGCGGTTGTAAAGCAATGACGTTTTAACCTTTGTCGTAATCCATGCGTCGCTCAAATCGCCCTTCAGGTTAGTTGCGGTCTGTTCCGCCTGCCGCTCGATCGGCTGCTGTTCGGGATTGACCTCAAGTCGATTGTCCACTTCCCTGACACCGCTGGTGTTGCGAGCGATCTGGGCTGCGAGCTCCGCCTCCTCGGCCGATGCCACCTCACCTCGCAGCGTCACTACGCCATCCTGGGTGTCCACGTCCATGCGCAGTCCCTGCGTATTGCTGTTCCATAAAAGCTGCGACTTGACCTTGGCGGTGATGTTCGCGTCGTTAACCTGTTCTATGAAGCCGCTGCGTTCGCGATTACCGCTGTCACTTTTGACTTGCAATCGGTTATCGACATCACGAACTCCGTCGAGGCCTTTCGCCAACTCTCCGGCGAGGTCCTTGTCGACACTGCTATCGACCACACCGCTCAACGTGGCGACCCCTTCCTTGACGTCTACATGTATATCAAACGGATTGAGGTGCTGATTGAGCGCATAGGTCGTCACCAGCGACGCCTTCAGCCACAGATCAGAGTGGCGTTCCGATTCGTCGGCCCCCAAAACGGGATACGACAACGCGCCCAGGCAAAGTGCCAGGGCGCATGCCGATACCGCTGCGCGCACGCGCGTACTACTCAACATCTGTGCGCGTTACTTCGACTGGTACTCGCGGGCCGAAATATTGACTTCTACCCGACGATTGGGCTGCAAGCACTGGATCAGCTTATCCCGCGAACCCTGGTTCTCGCAGGTGACCACGGGGTTGTTTTCGCCCTTGCCTTCGACCTGCATGTTGCTCTGACCGGCCTGGGCACGCGAACCCAGGTAATCGGCCACGGCTTGCGCACGACGACGGGAAAGGTCCTCGTTGTACTTGTCGGTACCGATGCGGTCCGTATAGCCCAGAACCTGCACGTCGGTCACCACCGGGTAGTTACCCAGGCGGTTCGCGATCTGGTCCAGCTTCTCGCGGGCTTCAGGACGCAGCGTCGCCTTGTCGAACTCGAACAAGGTTTCCACGTTCAGGGTGACGTTTTCCAAAGTCGGCTGCTTTGGAGGTGTGACGGCCGCCATCTGAATCGGTTCCGGACCGGCGGCCGCGGGCTCGACCTTCTCGACGTAGCCGTCGCAACCAGGAATCGCCATGTCCGGCTTCCACGAGTTGGTGTGCACACATTCGCCGAAATTGCTTTGCACCACGGATCCGTTGCTGCTCAGCACATAGCCCTGCTTGGTCGGGTTGTCGGCCGCTTGCGCGGATACACCGGCCATACATGCGGCCACCGCACCCACCAGCGCCAGCTTGCGGACAGAAATGTTGCGAATGGTTTTAGTATCCATGAAGAACTCCTGTTTCCCTCTGAATGAAAGTGACCGGATCTGACTCCGTTTGGAGTTGCCTTCGCGATGAAGGCATCCATAGCTTTCGTAAGTGCACAATCAGTGCCAAAGCCATAAACCACTGAAATTAGGAGGAATGGACTCGACTACGGTATCGAGAAGGGGAAGAATCGGGGGATTTGACCCAGGTTATCCGGGTGTAATCACCCGTTTGTTCACGCTTTCTCCATCTGCAAGCCGTACTTGCGGATACGGTAGCGGAGCGTGTCGCGCGTGGTGCCCAGCGCCCGCGCGGCGGCGGCGACGTTGCCATCGGTACGGACCAGCACAGTCTCGATGATATAACGGTCCATGTCGTCCAGGGCCATACTGCCGTCGAGCGGGATGGTCAAACCGTCAGCGCCCGAATCCGACCCTCCGCCGCCCCCAGCAGCGGCCTCGTGGGGCGGCGGTGCAGCGGCGCCGAGTTGCAGCCATTGCAACGGAAATTCCTCACCGTCGGCGAACAGCACACAGCGTTCCACCACGTTGCGCAGCTCGCGCACGTTTCCCGGCCAATCGTAGCCACGCACCCGGCTCCATACTTCATCGGGGATGACGCGTACGTTCTTGCCGGCCTTGGCGTTGAACTCTCCGACGAACAACGGGATCAGATCGGTAATATCCTCTTTACGACCACGCAGGGGTGGTAACGCCAACTTGAATACGCTCAGGCGATGGTAGAGGTCGGCACGAAAACTACCGTCTCTGACGCACGCGTCCAGATCGCGATTGCTGGCCGCTGTTATTTGCACATCCACTTTGATTTCGCGTTCACCGCCCACTCGGTAAAACCGTCGATCTTCAATCGCCTTCAGCAGCTTCGACTGTAGGTCGAGGTCCATTTCCGTGATTTCGTCCAAAAACAGGGTGCCGCCATCCGCCTGCTCGATCAGCCCGCGCCGCCGCCCCTTGGCGCCGGTGAAAGCGCCCGCTTCGTGACCGAACAACTCCGACTCCAACAATTCTCGTGGTAGCGCCGAACAATTGATCTCGATCATCGGACCTTCCCGGCGCGTCCCGCAATGATGCAGCACGCGGGCCGCCACGCCCTTTCCGGTGCCGGTTTCGCCGGTAATGACGATCGCGGTGTAAGGGACCTGGGTCAGCTTTTGCAGCATGTTGCGCACGTTCTGCGCCGCTGGGCTGCTGCCGACGTAGGATTCGGGACTGTAGCGCGAGGTGGCCGCAGCCAAGCGATCGTGCAAGCGACGCTGCGCCTTTGCGCTGCGCGCGGCTCCGGCCACCACCACGTCGATGCGCTCGAAATCACACGGTTTTTCCAGGAAATCGTAGGCGCCGAGCTGCAACGCCCGTACCGAATCCGGCACGGACCCATAGCCGGTGAGAAAAATCCATTCCGAGCCACGTTCCTGCTCACGGAGTTCGTCAAGCAGATCCAGGGAATTGCCGTCTGGCAGACTCATGTCTGACAAAACCACCAAAGGCGCCAGTCCTTGGCTGACGATTTGGTGCCGGGCGCTGGCAATGCTATCGGCGAGCGTCACATCCCAGCCGGTGCGCGCATAATGGCGCTTGAGCTCCGCGCCCAACAGCGCTTCGTCTTCGATGATCAGCAGAGAATTAGCCATCGCAATCCTTGGCCGGTAGATTCAAAGTCACGCAGGCGCCCCCTTGCGGCAGATTGGCCAATTCGAGATCGCCGCCGACGTCCCGCGCGAAGCGCCGGACCGTCGCGAGCCCCAGACCGGTACCGCCGGGCCGAAAACTTGCAAATGCCCGCACACCCGATTCCAGAAGCTGATCGGGGAAGCCGGGGCCGTCGTCGCAAACATCGATCAGGATACGCCCGCCATCTACGCGCGCACACACTTTCACCGTCCCGTCTCGATCGCCGATCGCCTGCGCGGCGTTCTGCACCAGATTCAACAGCGCCTGGCGCACGCCCCCTTCCGGCAGTCTGCAACGCAAATCTTCCGGCACTTCATTGCGCAACTGCAGACGGTCACCGAGCTGGTGGGACAACAATGCCAGCAGTTGATCGACCGTGTCGTGCAGCCGTAGCACAGACGCCGGCTCCGGATCTTGCGCCGCCTGGCGCAATAAATCATTCAGCTGCTGCGTGATACGCTTCAATTCACCCAAAACCAAGTCGATGCGTTCAACAGCATCCGGGTCGGACAAGTCGCGCCGCAGGTTCGTCAAGGCCATTTGCGCGCCAGCCAGGGGATTGCGCAGTTCGTGGGCAACGCTGGCAGAAACTTCACCCACCGCGGCAAGGCGCTCCGACCGCGCCAGGCGCCTTTGTTGTTGTAACAGAAGTCGGGTCGCCGCGCGGACTTCGTCGCGCAGCGAACGCTCGCGGCTGGAGTGCTCCGTCTCCAGTTCCATCAAACGGTTGACCATATGGTTGTAGTTCTCGAACAGCGGTCGCAGCATCGGGTCCACCGAAGCCGTCGGCGCCGAACTGTAGTCCTGGCGCGCCAGTAGCCGCATCAGATATCCGAGGTTGTGCAACGGAAACAAAACCCGATTGCGCAACAGTACCAGCAGCGGCAGCGTCGCGAGAAGCATCAGGATCGCCAGCCCAATCGCTGTACGAGTGTCGGATTCGGAAACCCGAGCCGAATGCCGCACGACCTCTTCCTGCGCCATGAGCTCGTCGAAATGAGCTTGGTGCAAGGCGGCTCGGGCCTGCTCCAGGCCCTGTTCCGGTTGCTTGCCGAGATGCGCAAGCGAGCGTTCCGCTTCGGCGAGCCAGCCGGCGGTATCCGCAGCCAAGCCCCCCCGTTTACGCAGATAGCGCACGTTATCGAGCGCGGCACTCAGTTGGGTTTCATCGGGCTGCCGCGCACTCGCCAGCGCTTGCGCCAGTAGCTCGTTGACCTGCTCACCGGTGCTTTCGAAGACCGCCAGGTATTGGAGATGCTCGCGCACAGGCTGCAGCTGCTCGGCATTGCGCCAAGAACTGTACAGCAACAAGCCCAGCATCAAGACCAGCACCACGCCGATGGTCATGGTCAGCAGCCACAGGGGCCGGTAAAGCAACGGAATACTCTCCTTGGCAGCTGGCCGGGAAGACGCCTTATTTAACCAGCGCGAAGATAAGGGATCAACGCGGGACCCGAAGTTCTTGCTTGCTGGAACTGCTCGCATGCATCACTACCCATCCCTCGGAGGGAGCTACGGGAACGGGCCGGACGCAACGCGCGCTCACCGCTCCCTGGAAGGCACAATATCCTGAATTCTACTCTGCCAGATTTGTGCCATTCGCAAGTGACTGATATGTTTGAAGTGAAATGACGCGGCATTTGGGCTCGAGCGAAAAACGGGCGATATAACCCTGTTCATTCGGGGCAAATCCCCCTTTATTACCAGATATACTGTGCTATTATGCATGCACTAATTTTCGTGCTTAGCATAAGCTTTTTGTGGTGCTTAATGTGTTCCGCATCCGAGACCGCTGTCATGCCGCTGCCTCCATCCCACAAACTTTCGCTACGGGAACGTAAATTCGCGCGCACCAAGCTGGGCTTGCTACACGCAGCATTGGAACGCATCGAGCAGCGCCCCCTGGACGAAATCTCGGTGAAGGAACTGTGCGCGGCCGCCGAAGTATCAGAGGCGACGTTCTTCAACTATTTCCCCAAAAAAGCGGATATTCTGACTTACCACACTCAATTGTGGAGTCTCGAAATCGCCTGGCACTTGGCGGCATCTGAAGCTCCGCCGTCAGGACTTGCTGCCATCGCCGAGATATTTCGCTTGGCCGCGCGCAAGATCCAGGCCCAGCCGGGGGTCATGGGTGAAGTGATCGCGCACCAGGCCCGCAATCGCAGCCGGCAACGCACGGGGGAGCCCGGCAGAGCTGAACGCTTGCTGGCGTTTCCGCAGCTTGCCGGTATGGACCGGTTCACCGCTTCGGGCATGGATCAGCTCTTGTCCCATCACCTGCAAACCGCCATCGATCGCGGGGAACTGCCCGCAAACACCCACGTGCGCTCGGCCATGGTGGGATTGGTGGCTTTGTTTTACGGCGTGCCGCTGGGACTGGCGCACTCGCAGCCCCAAGCCATCGGCAGCGCATACCAATACCAGCTGAATGTGCTCTGGACGGGTATCCGCGCCCTCGCCGGGGGCTGAACCTGATCCAACCCGGGACGGTCGCGGTTGAAATCCTGATCAAATTACTCAACTATATGCGCCTGGACTAAATGGGAGCCTTTGCATGTCGGCGTGGGTAGAAGGTCGAGTCGTACGAAAAACCCGTTGGACAGAACGCCTGTTCAGCATCGAGGTCGATGCGCCGGTGGAAGCCTATCGCGCGGGCCAATTCACCAAATTGGCGCTCGATATCAACGGCGAGCGTGTTGCCCGGCCCTACTCGTACGTCAATGAGCCCGATCGCCGGCCCTTGGAGTTTTATCTAATTACGGTCGAGGACGGCCCGCTCAGCACGCGTCTAGACCACCTCGAAGTCGGCGACAAAGTGTGGGTGCAGGCGCGCGCCGCCGGGATGTTCACTCTCAGTGAAATTCAGGACGCCAAGAACCTTTGGCTGCTGTCGACCGGAACGGCGCTGGGCGTCTTCTTGGCGATCCTGAACACCGACGACCCCTGGTCCCGGTTCGAAAACGTGATCCTGGTACACGGCGTGCGCACGGTGCCGGAGCTCACCTATCGAGACGCCATCGAACGAATCGGCGCGAGACACCCGGACCAGTTCCGGATGATTTCCGTGGTCAGCCGGGAAGACTGCGACGGCGCGCTTCGCGGGCGCGTTACCCATGCCATTGAAGACGGGCGCTTGGAAGAAACCGCAGGCGCAACGCTCGCCGCGGACACCTCGCAAGTGATGATCTGCGGCAATTCCGACATGGTGCGCGATACCAGTGCATTGCTGGAAGCGCGCGGGATGAAACGCAACCGCCGCCGCGAACCCGGGCATTTCACCATCGAGAAATATTTCTAACTCGCACCGGGCGGCGCCGTTCCGATACCGCAGCCTGCGAGCTACGCTTGCCACAGCAATCGCATTTCCTGAGCGAACAGCTTCCGTCGCAGGAGACTTGTTGTGGATATCACAGAAATGCTCGGTGAAGAAGCAGACTCACTGCTAAACCATCGCTGCCACGGCGTCGACCGCAAGTTGCTGCATCTCCCGGGACCCGACTTCCTGGACCGGGTGGTCAGCGTCAGTGACCGCCGACCTCGGGTCATGCGCAGCCTGCAGGCATTGTTCGGCCACGGTCGTCTGGCCGGCAGCGGCTATTTGTCCATCTTGCCGGTAGACCAGGGCGTGGAACATAGCGCCGGCGCGTCTTTCGCGCCCAACCCGGTGTACTTCGACCCTGAAAATTTAATTCATCTGGCCATGGAAGGCGGCTGCAATGCAGTCGCTTCCACCCTGGGTGTGCTTGGCAGCGTCGCCCGCCGCTACGCCCATCGCATCCCGTTTATCGTCAAGCTCAACCACAACGAATTGCTGAGCTACCCGCCCGTGCATGACCAGACCCTGTTTGCCAACGTCGACCAGGCTTACGAATTGGGCGCGGTAGCTGTGGGCGCTACCGTGTATTACGGCTCGCCCGAGTCCCGGCGCCAGATTCAGGAAGTCAGCGACGCGTTCGCCTACGCCCACGAGCTGGGGCTAGCAACGGTGCTATGGGCTTATTTGCGCAACAGCGCCTTCAAGCACGAGGGAGTCGATTATCATACTGCGGCCGATCTGACCGGTCAGGCCAACCATCTAGCCGCGACCATCGAGGCCGACATCGTCAAACAGAAACAAGCAGTGGGTAACGGCGGCTTCGAAGCACTGCAATTCGGCAAGACCCACCCGAAAATGTATTCCGAACTGATGACCGACCATCCGATCGATTTGGTTCGCTATCAAGTGGCCAATTGCTACATGGGGCGCGTGGGCATGATCAATTCCGGCGGCCCATCGGGCAAGGACGACTTGCATCAGGCCGTGCGCACCGCTGTGATCAACAAGCGCGCCGGCGGCATGGGGCTGATTTCGGGGCGTAAAGCCTTTCAAAAGCCCATGGAGCAGGGCGTCGAACTACTGCACGCGATCCAAGACGTGTACAGCTCGGAGTTGGTGACGGTCGCATGAAACAAGTCAGGGCACCGGATAAAGCAGATCAAGGACGTCGTCGAAGCGCTCCGAAGCCCGGCGCATGGCTTCGCTAATGCGCTCCTCGGTCAGGCCGGTACGTTCCCAGACCGGCTCGGCAATCGAAGCCAGCGCGCCGCGATCGACAACACTTGCACCTTCCCGCTCCTGTGCGCTCAGCAGCGGGCCGTAGGGATCGTAGTACGACGGCTCTCCCGCGCTCTGTTCCAAGCCGTGAGTCGCCGCGTTGGCGATATGGACAATGCTGGCTTCCAGCGCGCCGCTAGACGCGCGATCCGGATCGTGGTGAAAGGCCACCGCCGCTTGTAACGCCTCGGGCAGCCGCCAGCTTTGCAGCAATACGCCGCCCAATTCCGCGTGGTCATAGCCAAGCACGTGACGCTCAGCGGTACAGAGGTTGGTACCGGTGGCGTCGACATGGCGATGGATTCGTTCCGCCTCGCCCGGGCGATGCACGTAAATCATCAATCGTCCGATGTCATGCAATAAGCCTGCGACGAACAAACGTTCACCGTGCAGCACCCGGCAAGCCGACGCCAATTCCCGGCACAGCAAACCGCAATAGATGCTGTGACTCCAGAACGACACCATGCTCACGTCTTCCGCCGGCACGCGCTCGAACAGTTCCACTGCCGAGACCGCCAACGCCAGAGTGCGCAATTGCCGCACGCCCACCAGCGCCACGGCGCGAGTCACCGTTTCGACTTTGGCGGGAAATCCGAAATATGCGCTGTTGACCAATTTCAGCAGACGTGCCGTAAGAGCAGGGTCCCGTCCGATTACCAAGCCCATTTGATCGGCCGTGCTGAGAGGATCGTCCGCGACTGCCTGCACCTGCATGCATACTTCCGGCAACGAGACCAGTTGAATATGATCGCGAACCAACTCCACTGCCGACACGGGACGCTCCTTCACGGAACGATATGTTCCGCCATGGTCCATGTTGTCGGTAGCGCATGCGGCGACTTTAGGCGCCGCGGGAAGATTCGGCCGCGCGACCGGCGTGGAATGTCGACCGGGCCCGTAATTCCGCGAGCCGTCATGCCCGCTAGGCGTCACAAGGCTGCGGCTTCACGAGTGGGCCGTGTTGGGCGCATTTTCGCAAACAGACTCCCGGCTTGCATTCGCCGCCGCAAGCGATAGGCTGGGCAAACATGAAAGGGAACTATCCCATGTCGCAAGCGGAATCGCGCAATGGACTGGCACGCCGTATGGCCGCAATGCATGCCGGCCAGATCAATTCCCGCGAAATGATGCGCGATCTGTCAATGGGCAAGTACAGGGGCCCATACATCGCTGGTGTCCACCCATCGCAACAAGCGGAGCCCTTGCCGCCCGCGTCCGAAAGCGGCACCCATTTGCTGATTCTTTTCTCGAGTCCGCAATCGCCTAGCACCGAGCCACTCCACTGAGCGGGCGCCATGGATGCTCCGGTCACACGCTTGTATCCCACCAATGAGGCGCTGCCGCTTCGCGGGCTGTATTTGAACCACGACCTTCGCTCACACGCGCAACCGGAGCGCGCGTTCGTGTATACCAATTTCATTACCAGCCTGGACGGACACATATCCGAAGTCGGCGCCAACGGCGGCCGCCGGCGCGTGCCTGCGGCACTGGCCAACGGCCGCGACTGGCGCCTGTATATGGAATTGCTGGCGCAATGCGACGTCATGCTCACGACCGCGCGTCACCTGCGCGCGGTCGCCGCGGGCCGTCAGCGGGAAGTGCTGTCCCTCGCGGACCCGCAATACGCAGACCTCGCTCAATGGCGTGCCGAGCGCGGATTGGCGCCCTACCCGCTGACCGCCGTACTCAGTCAACGGCTGAATTTTCCATCCGACGTGGTCGACTCTCTTCCCGGTGGATTGTTGGCATTAACGGATGCCGATGCCGACGCGGACCGGTTGGGCACATTGCGCGATTCGGGTATTGACGTCCGGCAAGCCGACGGGCCGATGGGTGCGCGGGAATTGGTCGATGCACTGAGTTCGAAAGGCTTAACCAGCATCTATTCGGTCGCCGGCCCCGGCATCATGCAGACCCTGCTCGCCGGCCGTTCGCTGGATCGTATCTATTTGAGCTTGGTGCCGATGTTGTTGGCGGGCGAACCGTTCGACACGCTGACGCGCGGCCCGGCGTTGCAGCCTCCTGCTAGCTTTAAACTCCATACCATGCATCTGGATCAGGACGCGCCACCGACCACCGGCCAGCTGTTGCTGAGCTTCGACCGGGCGGACTGATGGCGAGGCGATCACTCGGACCGCTGCAAGGCTTCGAGCTGCTCGCCCACCTCCATCCACGTATGTTCCAGTTGTTCGAGCCTCTGCCCGAGTTCGCCTTGTTCACGCACTTGCCGCTGTAATTGCTCGCGATTGTCTTCGTCGTATGCCGTAGGCTGAGCCAGCCAGTGCTCGATGTCGGCCCGCCGCGAGCTGACCCGCGCCATTTCCGCCTCCAGTTCCTGCAACCGTTTACGCAGCGGCTGTTGCCGTTGCCGTTGTTCCGCTTCCCGGCGTCGACGCTGTCGCCGATCCTCGCCCTCGGCACCGCCCTCCGGGCGCGCAGTCTCCGATACGGTGCGACGTTGCGCATTCAAGTACGTCGCGTACTGCTCCAGGTCGCCATCGAACTCGGTCACCGCGCCTCGATCAACCAGCATGTATCGATCACATACGGTGCGCAGCAGATAGCGGTCGTGGGAAACCAACACCGCGGCTCCCTCGAAATCCTGCAAGGCGACGTTGAGCGCGAAGCGCATATCCAGATCGAGATGATTGGTGGGTTCGTCAAGCAGTAACAAATTGGGCCGCTGCCACACCAGCAATGCCAGTACCAGACGCGCCTTTTCGCCGCCCGACATCGGACGTACAGGCGCCAGTGCAGCGTCGCCTGAGAACCCGAATCCCCCGAGAAAATCCCGCATGCGTTGCTCGTCTGCGTCGGGCTGCAGACGTTGCAAATGCAACAGTGCGCTGGCGGCGGGATCCAGCTGTTCCAGTTGATGCTGCGCGAAGTAGCCGACTCGAAGATCCTTGGGACGCAACAACTCGCCCGCCAGAGGGGCAAGATCACCGGCCATGGCTTTGATCAAGGTCGACTTGCCGGCGCCGTTTGCGCCCAGCAAGCCCAGCCGCTCGCCGGGCAGGATCGGCAGTACCACTTTGCGCAGCACAGCTATGTCACCATAGCCGATGTCGACGCGCTCGAGCTGCATCAAGGGACTTGGTAGTTTCCCGGGCGTGTCGAACTGAAAAGAAAACGGCGAATCCACATGCGCCGGCGCGATGCGCTGCATCCGCTCCAGGGCTTTGATCCGGCTTTGCGCTTGGCGGGCCTTGGTGGCTTTGGCGCGAAACCGGGCCACAAAACTTTCCATGTGCGCCACTTCGCGCTGTTGTTTCTCCGCCGCCGCTTGCTGCATGGCCAGCATTTGCGCGCGCCGCTGTTCGAAGCTCGAATAGTTGCCGTTGTATAGCGCGATGGTGCCGCCATCGATGTGCAGAATGTGATCGCTTACCTCGTCGAGAAAATCGCGATCGTGGGAAATCAGCATCAGTGTACCGACGTAAGCGCGCAGCCAGCCCTGCAACCAGATCACCGCGTCCAGATCCAGATGATTGGTCGGCTCGTCCAGCAACAACATGTCGGACCTGCACATGAGCGCCTGAGCGAGATTGAGGCGCATCCTCCAGCCGCCGGAAAACTCGCGCACTGGTACGGTAAGCTGATCTGCGCGAAAACCCAGACCATCCAGAAGACGAGCGGCACGCGCCTCCGCGCTGTAGCCGTCGATCGCGTGCAGCCTATCATGCAAATGCGCGACTTCGGCGCCTTTGTCGCGCTGTTGCGCGTCTTCAAGTCGCGCCTGTACCAGACGCAGTTCACGGTCGCCGTCGAGCACGTATTGCAAAGCACTGCCCGATACTGCAGGCATCTCCTGAGCCACGTGGGCAAGTGTCAAACCAGCTGGCAATTGACACGCTCCGGTGTCAGGCTGCAGTTGGCCACGGATCAGCGCGAATAAGCTCGATTTCCCGCTGCCGTTGGCACCCGTTATTCCGACTTTCCATCCTGGGTGAATGATGAAGCTCGCCCGGGAGAACAGTGCCCGCGGACCGCGCCGCAATTCCAAATCGCTGACCGTCAGCATGTTCGTTCAAGACCTTTCATGGGCCAGGACTTCAGGCCGACTACGGACGCGGTGTGCGCATAATCGCAACCACAATGATGTAGAAAAACACGGTGGCCGATCCATGCAGCAATGCGTCGCGATCGGGCGCGGCGATTGCTGCTGCAGCATCCAAAGGCCTCGAAGCGGAAATAAAACGATACTCAAAGTTACAGTGCCGATATGGATGTAATTGCACCACTGACGCGCTTACCTATACTCACTTGGCGAATCCCGCAGGATATTCCACGCTCCAGTCAACGCAAGACGGAAGGAGAATTACATGCCGGACATCAATCAAATGATTCGCGACCAGGCCGCACACGATCCGGAAGTCGTCGATCGTATGCAGGATATCGAAGACTGGGACCGAGAAAAAGCGGCTACCATGGCCGCAGAGGAAAACATCCAACTGGAAGCGGAACACTGGGAAGTGATCAACTTTATTCGCGAGCATTACGCGCAGCACGGGCGTGCGAAAAGCGGTCGCGAGTTATCCGATCTGCTGGATGAACGATTTTCCCAACAGGGAGGGCGCAAACATTTGTACCGCCTGTTCCCTGATGGCCCCGTCTCCCAAGGCAGCCGCATCGCCGGCGTGCCCCTGCCCAAATATGCTGAAGACGATTCCTTCGGTTATTCCCAGTAGGAAAGTTGCGGAGTCGCCGGCCCATCCAGGCCGGCGACCATCCGAGCTGTCCGCGGCGGCGCCGACTTGGTGACTCTGCGCGACAACGTGCGGGAGTGGCTGTGGCCCCTGGAATGGGCAGACCGGCTGCAGGTGTGGCTGGCTTTAATACTCCAGGTCGCCATTCTACTGGTGCTGCTGAGCGCACTTCAACAACAGCGTTGGTTGCTGGCATTCACCGCCGCCATCATATTCGGCCTGACTTTTTTCCCCGCGGTAGTCGCTCGACAATTGCGCGTCCGATTGCCGATCGAGTTCACACTGATCAATTGTTTGTTCCTGTACGCCGCATTCGCACTGGGAGAAGTGCGCGATTTCTATCAACGCTTCTGGTGGTGGGACATTCTGCTGCACAGCGTCTCCGCGCTCATGTTCGGTCTGATCGGTTTTCTGCTCGTGTATGTGTTCTACAGCAGTCAGCGGGTACGCATGGCGCCGGTCTACGTGGCGTTGTTTTCTTTTGTGTTCGCACTCAGCGTTGGCACCGTTTGGGAAATTTTCGAGTTCTTGATGGACATCGGATTCGGTCTCAATATGCAGAAGTCGGGGCTGGTCGACACCATGACCGACCTGATGGTGGATGCAGGAGGCGCCGCCATTGCCGCCTGGATCGGGTATCACTACGTTCGTGGCGGCGATTCGCTGCTCGGTGATCGTATCATCCGCCGCTTCGTTAACAATAATCCACGTTTGTTTCACCACGCGCACATCCGGCGGAACCCGCGGCAGTGATGTATCCTACCTCCTGAGTCCGCGCCGGGAGCGCGGTCTCTCCAGGGAGGTGAAATGGAAAACTATTCCGACTGGGGCGCCAGCGTCGCGGACGTCTTCGAACGGACCGCGCAAGCTGTGGTAGCTCATTTACCCGGGTTGCTCGGGGCAGTGGCCCTTTTACTCATCGGCTGGTTGGCTGCGCGTCTGCTGCGCGGCCTGGCTATTCGACTGGTTCGCCTCGGCCGGCGCGCTGCATCGCGGGTCTCGCGTCGCGGCGATCCCCTCACCGAACGCTCCGAGCGCATTGTCGCCAGCCTGGTGTTCTGGTTGGTCATGCTGCTGTTCCTCACTGCCGCCACCCATGCACTGGGTCTTACGGTATTCACCAATTGGCTTGACCGCGTAATGGCGTATTTGCCGACCTTGCTGGCGGGCGTGCTGATCATAGTGGCCGGCGTCATGGCCGGTGCCCTGGCCCGAGATCTCATCGCCGCCGCGGCGCCCGGCGCTGCCACCCAGCGCACCATGTTGGCGCGCCTCGCTCAGGGCGTGATCGTCTTGACCGCAGTGGTCACTGGCGCCGATCAGATCGGCATCGACGTCACGTTCCTGATGATCATCGCCGCCGTGGTTGCTGCGGCATTGCTGGGCGGTATCGCGCTGGCGGTCAGCCTGGGCGCGCGCACTTTCGTGGGCAATCTGTTCGGTGCGCGCAATTTGCGGCAACTGTATGCCGTCGGGCAGACCATTCGCGTCGGCGACTATGAGGGCCAGGTACTGGAGTTCACCGCGACGACCGTAGTGCTGGAAACCGCCTCCGGGCGGGTCAGCCTGCCGGCGCGGCTGTTCGATGAATTGCCCAGCACGTTGCGAATGGGCAACGACAAGCGCGCGGACTGATCGTCGAGGCGACGGATCCCCAATGTCCAACCGCGCCAGCAGCCGCTTGACCCACGAGTACTTGCGTAACCACCCCAACGATGCGGCGCGAGTGCTCGAGCGGTTGCACGCCGAAGCGGTCGCCGCGCTGCTCGAGGACGTGCCCGCGCGTCTGGGCGCCCCGGTGCTGGGCGCGATGTTGCCGTATTTCGCCGGTCGCTGCTTGCTGCAGCTGCAACCGAACGCGGCCGGTGCACTGCTGATGCAATTGAGCGCGCCTCAAGCCGGCGCGATACTGCGGCCGCTGGACGACGCCCGGACCGAGGCGATCTACTCGCATCTTTCCGCGACCCATGCACTGCGAATACGCCGCTTGCGACGTTATCCCGAAGAAACCGTAGGCGCCTGGACCGACGCCGAGATCGAGGTGCTCACCGGGCAACATCTCAACGCCGAGGCGCGTGAGCAATTGCAGCGCAATCCGCAACGCCCGGTGCACCGGATTTATGTCATTGACGAGTTGCGTCGCCTGCAGGGCGCGGTGCACATCAGTGCGCTGCTGCACGCCGAACCGGAGCGAGCGTTGGCGAGTTTGATGCAACCGCTCCCCAAACCATTGAGTGCGCGCATGTCCCTCGACGCCGCGCGCAGACACCGCGGATGGGCATCGGCCTGCGAACTGCCGGTAGTGGAAGCCAACGGTGAGTTCATCGGCGAATTGCGCCTCGGCGCCCTGCAATTTGCGCAGAACCGGGGCCGTACCGACCACGAAAACACTTGGCTTACGGCCTTGGAAGTATTCACAGACGGCTATTGCGCCACTGCGTCGGGGGTCATGCGGGGGCTGTTCGCATGGTGGAACTCAGCCGATTTCCGGGACCGCTCGTGAATCGGGAGCCGCAAGACGCCGCGCGCACTTTGGATCGCCGTTTCCTGCTGGATTATCCGCGCGAGGCGGCGGTCGTGATCGAAGACCTCGGCCCTGAACAGGCAGCCGCACTGCTCAATTCAGCGGCCGGCACCGAACTGACCGTCGCCTGGTCCTACCTGACCTTGGAAGCCCAGGAGCAACTGCTCTCAGCGCTGGAACCGGAACTGCGGCGAAGCGTACTCACCGAGCTGGAACCGGCCCGGAGTGCCGCGCTGCTGGCGCGTCTCGACCTCGAGCCGCGCCGGCACTACCTGGCAAGTTTGAGCGAAAGTGTGCAGCGGGAACTGCAAAGCATGCTGGAGTTCGCCTCCGATAGCGCCGGCGCCATCATGGACCCGAGAGTCCAGCCATGGCGGGCCGAGTTGAACGCCGGCGAAGCCCAGCAGCGGCTGCGACGCAATCCACCCCGGGAGTTGCATAGTCTGTTTCTGGTGGACGACGACGGCCGGCTACGCGGCCGGGTGGAGTTACAGGACCTGCTGCTCGCCGCGCCGCACCAACATCTGGGAAGCGTCGCCCGCCCAGTTACCTCGTGGGTTGAAGCAACCGCGCCTAAAGAGGAAGTGGTGCAGCAGCTGGAACACGCACGCATGCCGGAATTGCCGGTGGTGGATTTCAATCACCGTCTGTTGGGCGTGATCCGGCAATCGAGCCTGGTGACTGCTGTGCAGGAAGAAGCCTCGCTCGACGTGCAAACCATGGTCGGTGTCAGCAAACAGGAGCGCGCGCTCTCGCGGGTGGGCTTTGCCGTTACCCGGCGCTTACCGTGGTTGCACATCAACCTGCTCACCGCATTTCTGGCCGCAGCGGTGGTCGGACTGTTTGAAAACACGATTGCGCAGTTCACTGCGCTGGCGGTATTGCTGCCGGTAGTGGCCGGGCAGTCGGGAAACGCCGGTGCCCAGGCACTAGCGGTCACCATGCGGGGCTTGGCGCTGCGCGAGATCGGCCTGCGACATTGGCCCCAGGTGGTCTGGAAAGAAGTCAATGTCGGCCTGTTCAATGGCGTTGCGGTCGCGGCAACCACCGCGATCGGCGTATTCATCTGGAGTCGTTCGTGGGGTCTGGCCGCCATCATCGCCATGGCGATGGTGCTATCAATGGTGGCCGCCGGATTCGCCGGCGCGCTGATTCCGATTGCCCTGACCCGCTTTGGTCAGGATCCGGCGCAATCGTCTTCCATCGTGCTGACGACGATCACGGATGTGGTCGGATTTTTTTCCTTCCTTGGAATCGCCACAGCGCTATCCGGGCTGTTGCAGTAAAGCTTACTTCGAGAAGTGGTAGTAGTTGTCGTTCAGATACTTGACCACCGCTGCCTTCTGTTCATCGTCCCAGCCCGCTCTTGTCGCCATGGTGCAGCGGTTGATCTGGGCCTCGAGCATTTTCAGGGACTGCACGCGGCGGTCCTCGCGGGTGTACACCTCGGTGCCATGGCAGGAGGTGCATTGGCTTTGCACCAGCTCCTTGGCATCGGTGGACGCAGCAAACGCGGCTCCTTGAACGGCGGCCACGCCGAGGATAAGAGCAAGCACATGTCGCATGGAATTCATTCGTTTCTCCACCAGGACTTGATTTCGGTGCCAACAGGGATAGCAAGTGTGGCCTGAACCGCAACTGAACACAAACCGATCTGCGATCACCCCGGTTTTCGCGGGACGGGCGCCCATCACTGGTCCCGCGGCTGCGCATTGTTCATAATGGCCGCCCCATGTAGATCCAAGTCGGTGAATCATGTTGTTCCGCAATTTGCAGCTCTATCGCATAACCCGCCCTTTGTCCCTGGATGCAGAAGACCTCGAGCAGCGGCTCGCCGCCCATGCCGCTCGCCCTTGCGGGCCACTGGAGCCCGCCACTTATGGCTGGGCCGCGCCCCTGGACGGCGGCCAGGCACTGACCCACGCCGCTGCCGGCTGCACGCTGCTGTGCGCCCGGCGCGAAGAACGCCTGCTGCCGGCAGCCGTGGTGCGTGAGGAATTGGACGCGAAGGTACAGGACATCGAGGCTGAGCAAGGTCGCAAGGTGGGGCGACGAGAACGCACCCAGTTGCGCGATGAACTGGTCCAGACCATGCTGCCCCGGGCGTTCACTCGCAGTCAGCGGACGCTGGCCTACATTGACATTCGCAATGGCTGGTTGGTGGTCGATGCGGCCAATCGCAATCGCGCCGACGAACTGGTAACGCTGCTTCGGGATTCCCTGGACAGCCTGCCGGTGCAGCCGCCGGCGGTCCAGGATGCGCCGAGCGCCATCATGACCCGTTGGCTGGCAGACGGCAGCAGTGCACGGGGCTGGACCGTATTGGACGAATGCGAGCTTCAGGACACTGACGACGAGGCCGGGCGCATCGCCTGCAAACGCCAGGATCTGACCAGCGACGAAATCCGCGCCCATCTGCGCGCCGGTAAGCAGGTCATCCGTATGGCACTGGATTGGCAGGAGCGGCTCAACTTCGTCCTACACGACGATCTGTCGTTGCGGCGGCTGCGCTTTGCGGATGTGATCGGTGAAGAATTGGATCGGGTGGAAAACGACGACCGCGCCGCACTTTTCGATGCCCAGTTCGCGCTCCTGACCCTGGAATTGTCGAAATTGCTGCCCGAGCTGCTGCAAGCGTTGGGTGGCGAAGCGCAGGAACAATACCGCAGCGGCGCCGCGGCCTGATTCACCGCGGTTCAGTCGTCATCGCGGCGCACGTTCACCGCCGCGAGTTCACCTGCGGGGTCGACCTCAACGACGAATTCGATGGGTTGACAGCACACCTGGCAGTCTTCGATGTAACGCTGGCTGCCCGCCGACAAATCCAGCTCCACTTCGAGGGCTTCGCCGCAATATGGGCAGGAGACCGTGTAGGGCAACAGATCCATCACGGTGCCGCGCGCGAAAGCTCAAGTGAACGATCGATGGGGCAGCTCTGCAACGCGCAGCCGATCCAGGTATTCATGCCAGTAGCGTGCTTGGTTGACGGCAAGGTCATACAAATGCTCCCAGGAATAGACGCCGCTCTTGTGGCCGTCATCGAAATAAAGGCGTACGGCGTAGTTGCCGACAGGCTCGATGGCCTCGAGCGCCACGTCCTCCTTTTCCACCACCAGCTCGCCTAGCCCGCGCACTTCCACCGAGGGGGAAAATACGCGCAGGTACTCGCAGGACAATTCGAAGCGCTCGCCGCTCTCATATTCGAGTTCGAGCATGCGCGAAGCGCTGTGCAATCTGATTTCCGTTGGGCTGATAGTCATGGTGTTGTTCCGTAAACTGAACCGCACATGAAGAACAAGGTTATAAGTAGCCTTCAACCGGATAGTGTCTCGTCGGGAAAAATCCGGTAATCACCGCACGGCGGAACCTGGAACGGGGAATTGTAGTACAACTGCTCGCGCAGCCCAGCCCACGCGCTGGGCCGCGTCCGGCCGGGCGCGAACGGCGAGCAGCAGCACGTTGGCGGGCCGGACCCGGCTGCGCCGGGGGAGCGGTTTCGAGTCTATTGGGCCTATAATCACGTCGCCACTGAAGGCACGCGGAACACGAAGTATTCGTCTCGTCGCATGCCGGCGCGCATCCGCCAGGCAGGAGCAAATTTATGAGCGATCCATCCCCAACCCGCACTGAAATCGACAGCATGGGCGAAGTCCAGGTGCCCGCCGACGCCCTGTACGGGGCCCAAACCCAGCGCGCAGTGAACAATTTCCCGGTCAGCGGGCTGCAGCTGCCGCGTGCGTTTCTGCACGCGCTGGGCCTCATCAAAGCAGCCGCGGCGCAAGTCAACGGCGAACTTGGAGAGCTGCCCGCGCAGATCGCCGAGGCGGTTGCAGCCGCAGCGCATGAAGTAGCGAATGGACAGTGGGATGCGCAGTTCCCGGTGGACGTTTTTCAAACCGGCTCCGGTACCAGCACCAACATGAATGCCAACGAAGTCATCGCCACACTCGCCACTCGTCGCCTGCAATCCCCGGTGCACCCCAATGATCACGTCAACCGCGGCCAAAGCAGCAACGATGTGATTCCCACCGCAATCCATGTCAGCGCGCGGATCGAAACCGGTCGCTTGTTGCTTCCGGCGCTGGAGCACTTGCAAAGCGTCATCGAGTCGCGCGCAAACGAACTGCGCGACACGGTGACCACCGGGCGCACCCACCTGATGGACGCCATGCCGATCACACTGGGGCAGGAATTGAGCGGTTGGGCGCGACAGATTCGCAACTGCCGCGAACGCATCGAAGGCACGTTGCCACGCTTGTCGCAGCTCGCGCAGGGCGGCACCGCGGTGGGGACCGGCATCAACGCGCACCCAAAGTTCGGTGAACGCGTCGCGCGCACGCTCAACGACATGACCGGAATCGAATTCACAACGGCACAGAACCGCTTCGAAGCGCTGTCTTGCCAGGACACGGCGGCGGAGCTTTCCGGCCAACTGAAGGTACTGGCCGTCGCCTTGACCAAGATCGCCAACGACCTGCGCTGGATGAACAGCGGCCCGCTCACGGGGCTGGCCGAGATCAGCTTACCTGCGCTGCAGCCGGGGAGCAGCATCATGCCGGGCAAAGTGAATCCGGTGATTCCGGAAGCGGTGGTCATGGCCTGTGCCCAGGCCATAGGCAATGACCTGACCGTCACCATCGGCGCCCAGGCAGGCAATTTTCAACTCAACGTCATGCTTCCGGTCATCGCGTACAACCTGCTGCAGAACATCGAGTTGCTTTCCAACGCCAGTCGTTTGCTGGCGGACAAAGCCATTTCCGGATTCACCGCGCAGCGCCAACGCATGGAAGCGCAGTTGGACCGGAATCCCATACTGGTCACTGCACTCAATGCGATCATCGGCTACGAAAAGGCCGCCGCCATCGCCAAACGCGCGTACACGGAGGGACGGCCGATCCGCGAAGTAGCGGGAGAAATGACCGACCTATCCGATGCAGAGCTGACGCTTCTGCTCGACCCCCGCCAGCTCACTTGAGATTGGTACGCGGCGACCGGGGTTCCGCTATACTGAGCCCTTACAACGAAAACCATGGCTCTGTTATTGAACCCGGCGCCAGCAACGAAATTCCGTACACCGCGAAACAGCATCCTGATGCCGTTGTGGTTGGGCATCACGTTCCTTTCGCTGTTCATCGGTCCTTCGCCGGCCGCTTGCGCCGACCAACGCGCGCAAATCTCCGCCGTACTCCTGCTCGACAGCTCCGGAAGCATGAAGCACACCGACCCCAAACGCCTGCGGGTACCGGCTGCGCAGATGTTCGTCTCGCTGCTGGACGGCGGCGATCGCGCAGGGCTTGCCAGTTTCAGCGACCAAGGTTATCCGATCGTACGTCTCACGAAGGTCGATGCCGATGGCCGGAGAACGCTACTCACCGGAGCGGAAAAGGTTTCTTCCAAAGGTGCTTACACCAATCTGTACGCGGCCCTGGAAACCGGCATATCGTTGCTCGGCGAATCGAACAGCGATGGAGTTCCGCGCTATCTGATCTTGCTCTCCGATGGCCACATGGATACCGGCGACGCTGCCCAGGATCGCGCACTCACGAAGCGCTTGCAGGAAGGGTTGTTGCCGGCGCTACGGCAGCAAGGCATCAAGGTGTACAGCATTGCTTTTACTCGTGAATCCGACACCAATCTGCTGCAGGCCATCGCGACTGACAGCGGCGGCGTGTTTCAATTGATCGAAGACCAATCGGGATTGCACGACGCCTTCGCGGAAATCTTTGAAAATGCAAAATCTCCCAACATGCTCGCGGTCGACGGCGGTCAATTCCAGGTCGATGACTCGATCCGCGAAATCACCATAGTCGCGCCGCACGCACAACACGGCCGAGTGCGCTTGCGCGATCCCGCCGACGGCGAAATCGACAAAAGCGCACATCCGGATACCGTTCGCTGGATGCATAGTGCAAGTTTCGATCTCATCACCATTCCTTCACCCAAGCCGGGCACCTGGCACCTGATCACCGATCAAAACGACAACAGAGCGTATGTCGTCACCGATCTGGAACTGGTGACCGACCTGAAGCAGAACCAATTCGAGCGTGGCAAGATCCTGACCCTTCAGGCGTGGATGACGGACAAAGGCCAGCGGCTGCTCAAACCCGAAGTGCTGGCGAGCACCGAATTCCTATTGCAGTTGCAATGGGCAGATGGACGCCGACAGTCCATCGCGCTGAGTTCACCCGGTGCGGACGGCGCGGCCACGGCACAGATACCCTTGAACCAGGCGGGCGCGATGCAACTCACCCTTTATGCGCGCAGCACAACGTTCGAGCGCCACTTGCGGCGCCACATCCAAGTTGTACCGGGGGTTGCGAGCGCTTCGGCTCCGGGCCGCGGCACACCGTCGTTTGTGCCGCCGCCGATACGGCTGCCGATTCCAGAAGCGCCTGTCATAGCGCCGCCGACGCAGCGTCCGGCAGCGAATCCGATCTCCTCGGTACCGCAGCCGACGGCACAAACTCCGAAATCGAAACCACTGTCATTCAGCCGCGTGTTGCTTTGGTTCATAGTCGCGAACGGCATTCTCGCCATCATTGTCGGGGGCGTGCTGCTGTTGGCTCAACGTCGCCGAAGCGCGGCGGACCATGCGGCACAGACCGCCGAGGACTGAGCAATGGTGGCAATCAACCTGTATCTGTTGCTGGGCCTGCTGCAGGCGTTGCTTCTCGCCGTCGTGGTGCTGGCAATTTGGATCTGGAGACTGCATCGCACTCGTAAACGCATGCGCCAGGCAGAATCGGAGGTGGCACATTTGCGCTGCCGCCAAACCGCGGTCGCCTATCTCGAATCCGCGTTAGGACAGGCATCTGTGGATAGCGTGTCGGACGAGGAGCGCATTTGGATACAGATACGCAATGCCTGTTTGAGTTTTGAATTGACGCGCGCCCGCGCCGGCGAGCAGGCCTCGAAACCCGCGCTTTCGGAACTGGGACGGCAATTGAACGCACTGCTTCAGTCGCAGCCGGCAACGCCGTCAGCAAAACCAGTCCCCGAAGCTGCGCCGGAAATGGACGACGAGAACATCGATTTCCCGGAAATGCTTGCTCGTCAGGCTCAAGTGCTCGAGGCGCTGCGGGTTCAAGTGCACGGCGCTATCGGCAACACATTGGATCTGCAGCGTTGCGATGAAAAGCTGAAGATGTTGGACTTGGTCGGACGCGAGCTGGAAATCTGCACCAAGATGATGGAAGAAGAGAACAATTTCTTGCGTGACCAAATCCGCGCACTGCTGGACGCGTCGTAGACGCAGATCTGCGAAGAGGCAAATGAAAACAATCAGCAAAACATTCCTCACCGGCATGGCGACCGTGTTGCCGGTATTTCTCACTTTGTATGTGCTGTATTGGTTCGCGACTTCGGCCGAGCATCTGTTGGGCACATTGCTCAAACTCGTACTACCGGACAGCCTATACTGGCCGGGGATGGGGCTCACCGCGGCACTGCTACTCATTCTCGCGGTGGGCGTTCTGATGCACGCGTGGGTGGTTCGGGCCCTGGTCGGCTGGGCGGAGCGATTGCTGTATCGGATTCCGCTGATCAAATCCGTCTATGGTTCGCTGCGGGATTTTTTCACGTTATTTGCGAAATCCGGCGCGGATCGTGTGCATCAGCCTGTGATGGTGCGCATTGGGGATACTGATTTCGAAGTCATGGGCTTCGTAATGCGCGAAGACTTCTCGGACCTACCCGCGGGCCTGGCGGCTCCGGGAGCGGTCGCGGTCTACCTGCCCATGAGTTACCAGATCGGCGGTTACACCGCCATCCTGCCGCGGGATCGGCTGCGCGCGGTCGATATGCCGATGGAACAGGCGATGCGGTTTGCGCTCACCGCAGGACTAACGACTTCACCGGTGTCGCCTTCGTCACAAACTTCGTCACAAACTTCGCCGCGGAACTGACGTCGCCCGCGAACATCGACCCTTCGACTGGAAAACCGTCCTCCGCTCTATATGCTTGAGGAGAACTGCTGCGGAGGTCTGGCATGAAACATTTCCATGTTCGTACGGCTGCCAAGCTGGATCCCGCGGAGCCGTTATGGAAGCGCGTCCCCACCCGTGACACCGAAGGCCGGCCATACAGTGATTTCATGATGCTGATACCACGCTTGCGTACCAAGCCCCGTCCGATACTGGATGCTACGATTGCGGAAATCCAAGGCGTGCTGGAGCATTACCGCCGGGTGGTGGTATTTGCCGACTTGAATCTCAAGCTCAACGTCTTGTGGGTTAGCGTCCGACCGGTACCTGGCATCTGCCTGGAGTTGCCAGCGGCGATCAAGTGCAGAGTACCGGAAGCGATGCTCGTCGGGCAACGCCTCGACCCCTGAACCCAGTCGCTCACGTACCACAATCCTTGGCGGAACACGCCCGCCAAGCGATACAATGCGTGCTCATCAAGCGCATAACGAGTCGTACATGAACCAGCAATTCGAATATGTCCAACACGGTGCCGACCTACCTCGGGTTCGCGACGCGCTGCAACGCGCTCCTTACCTGTGCGTCGACACCGAGTTTATGCGCGAAAAGACCTACTACCCGAAGCTATGCCTGCTGCAGCTCGCTTCTTCCGATGAGGTGTTCTGCATCGATCCATTACAGATCGACGATCTGACGCCCATCCTGGATCTGCTTTACCAACCGGACGTTTTGAAAGTGTTGCACGCCGCAAAGCAGGATCTGGAGATTTTCTATCACCTGCGCGGTAGCGTGCCTGCCCCACTGTACGACACCCAGATCGCCGCGGCGCTGCTGGGCCAGAACGATCAGGTCGGTTATGCGGCGCTGGTGCAGCAGGAACTCGGCGTAACCTTGGATAAGGCGCATACGCGCACCGACTGGAGTCAGCGCCCGCTCGACGACGGACAGCTACGCTATGCGGCGGATGACGTCATTTACCTGCGCCAGATCTTCGAAATTCAGCGCCAGGCACTGGCGGCGCGCGCGCGCGGCGAGTGGCTGAATGAGGATTTTCGCGCTTTGGCAGATCCAGCGACCTACGCCCCGGACCCTGATTCCGCCTGGCTGCGGGTCAAGGAGGCGCGGCGGCTGAAACCTTCGCAGTTGGGGGTGCTGCAACGGCTGGCGGCATGGCGAGAACGCCGCGCCATGGAGCTGGATCGCCCGCGGCGTTGGGTAATGCGCGACGAAGTGTTGGTCGAACTCGCCCGCCGCAATCCTAGTTCGCGCGCGAACCTGGAACGAGTACGCGGCCTGGAAAAAACCCAGATCGAACGGGTTGGCGATGAACTGCTGCAATTGATCGCCGCCGGCCGCGAGATCGCGCCTGAACAGTTGCCGACCCTGGAGCCGCGGGTGCAACTATCGGCGCAACAAGAGGCTTTGGTCGATGCCATGATGGCCGTGCTGCGGCTGCGCGCGGCCGAGGAATCCCTGAGTCCGGCAATGCTCGCGACCCGCAGCACGTTGGCGCAATTGGTGCAGGGGGATGGCGATGTGGCCGTGCTGCACGGCTGGCGCGGAGCACTGGTTGGTGAATCATTAAGGGCCCTGCTGGAAGGCAAACTGCAGCTCGGCGTCGAAAGCGGCACCCTGCGGGCCACAGTCGCCAGCGGTTAGGCCGCGGCGCCGGTCTGACTTATACTGGCGTTTCTCATCCGTCCGACATCGATCCGGGCGCGGCTGGATACCCCATCGTACCCGCAAGCCAAAAGGATTGGTCATGGAACGCAAGGTTGACGTAGCCATCATCGGCGCCGGCAGCGCCGGACTCTATGCCCTCGGACAAGTCCGCAAGCACACCGACAGTTGGGTATTGATCAACGGCGGAGAACTCGGTACCACCTGTGCCCGGGTCGGCTGCATGCCCTCGAAAGCCGCAATCCAGGTCGCCGAAGATTTTCATCGCCGCAGGATTTTCGATCGTCACGGGATCGAAGGCAGCGAATCGCTGTCAATGGATTTGCCGGAAGCCATGGAACACGTACGCGATTTGCGCGATATTTTCGTCGACCGCGTGCTCGAAGGCAGCACCGACATGATGGGTGCCGAGTTCATGGAAGGTTTCGCGCGCTTCATCGAGCCCAACATACTCGACGTCGAAGGCGAGATTGTGCACGCCGATAAGGTGATCATCGCCACCGGTTCGCGTCCGGTCGTACCCGCCGCTTGGGAGAAATTCCGCGACCGCGTGATCACCACTGATGATTTCTTCGAGCTAGAGCAGCTACCCGCATCGTTGGCCGTCATTGGTCTGGGCGCCATTGGACTGGAATTGGGGCAGGCATTGGCGCGCATGGGTGTCAGGGTCACGGGCATCGACCAAGCCGACCGCATCGCCGGACTGCAGGATCCAGTCGCCAACAAAACCGCTTTGAACATTCTCGGCGGTGAATTCGACATCTGGCTGGGCGCGGCGGCGGACATCGAGATCGCAGGGGAACAGTTGCGCATTCGCAGCGGCGACCGGGAAGTACTGGTGGACCGCATTCTGGCAAGCCTCGGACGCACGCCCAACCTCGAGCGTCTCGATATCGCCAAGCTGGGCGTCGAACTGGACGACCGGGGGGTGCCTCAACACGATCCCAGTACGATGCAAGTGGGCGATCTGCCCGTATTCATTGCCGGGGACGTTACCGGCTCGCGGCCGATCCTGCACGAAGCGGGCGACGAAGGGCGCATCGCAGGCGTCAACGCAGTCAGCGACCAGGTGCAGGCCTTTCGGCGCAAGACGCCGCTCGCCATCACGTTCTGCGACCCCAACATTGCGGTGGTCGGCGCATCGCTGGACGAACTCGACCCGGAAACCACCGTCATTGGCGAAATGCAGCTCGGTCCGGTGGGCCGGGCCCTGATCATGGCCAAGAACAAAGGGGTCGTACGCATTTATGCCGACAAGCACAGCGGCCGCTTGCTGGGCGGCACCCTGGTAGCGCCGAAAGCTGAAAGCCTGGCCCATTTGCTGGCCTGGTCGGTGCAATGGCAGAAAACGGTATTCGATCTGCTTACCGTGCCGTTCTACCATCCCACCGTTGAAGAAACCCTGCAGGCGGCATTGTACGACCTCAAGGACAAAGTGGACGGGCACACCGACGGCGCGCCGGAGTTGCGCCGCATCTCCTAAGCCCGGGCTGTGACGCGACCGGCCATGCGCGACAACTGCCGCAATCGGTTCTAAGGTGGCGGGTGTAGGTCGGCAAACAGCTTTAGGCGGGCAGATGTTTCAGCAATCGATGCTGCTTCAGCGTGGTCACCATGGTAATTGGCGCCGACGGGCCGCGGCGTTGGCGGCCGTGCTGTTGCTCAGCGGCTGCGTGAGCGAAGTGCCGGAATCCATCCGTCAGCCGCCGACCGCTGCGGTAAGTCCTGCCGAAGCCCGCGCCGATCCACAACATTTGCTCGGCGTGACGGTACGCTGGGGCGGCATCATCGCCAATGTCGAAAACCGCCGCGAGCAAACCGTGCTCGAGGTGGTCGCCCGCCCGCTCGGCCGCGACGGTAGTCCGCTGGAGGTCGAATCGTCGCGCTTGGGACGATTTCTCGCCCGGGTGCCGGGCTTTCTGGACCCGGCATTATACGAGGTCGGCCGTGAAATCACCGTGCGCGGCCGCTTCGAAGGTATCGAAACCAAAGCAATCGGCGAATATCCTTATCGCTATCCGGTGGTGCAGGCGCAGGAGCACTTTCTCTGGCAACCGCGTCCCGAGCCGCGGGCTCGAGACTACGATCCGTTCTGGTACGATCCCTGGTATCCGTTTCCGTGGTGGCACCGGCCACCCTATTATTGGTGAGCGAACAACCCATGCGTAGACTGGCCGCGTTGACCGTCTGCCTGCTTGCGCTGGCAGGTTGCGCAACCACACCGACATTTGATACCGCCGGCGTCGACAAGTCGCTTACCCCCCGCTCCGCGGTGGCGATTGCGCCTTCGAGCACCGGTCGGCGCGTCCAGTGGGGCGGCGTGATCGTGAAAACACGCAACTTGCGCCAGCAAACGCAGTTGGAAGTGCTGGCATATCCGCTGGACAGCGGGGGTGAACCGGATCGGGGGGCCGCCCCGCAAGGCCGCTTTCTGCTGTCCCAACAAGGTTACCTGGAGCCGGTGGACTATGCCGCCGGGCGCTTGCTGACCGTTGTCGGCACCATCACCCGGGTAGAGCACGGGCAAGTGGGCGAAGCCGATTACGAATATCCGGTAGTCGAAGCAGCGCAGTTGCACCTCTGGCCCAAGGAAACGCCCTATCCGCAGCGAGGGGACTCGAACGTCCATTTCGGCATCGGCGTGATTCTGCACTGAACGCCGCCGCGCCGATCAGCGAAGGCGAATCCCATGGCCGTCAAACCTGAACTCAGGGTCAGCGTATTCTCGGATTACATCTGTCCGTTCTGTTACATCGGCAGTCGACGTCTATTGCGACTCAACGACTGCTACGACCTGAAGATCAACTGGTGCGGAATGGAGATCCACCCCGACACTCCTGCCGGAGGCATGCCGGTAACGGCGCTTGGCTATGCGCCGGCGCAATGGGACGCGCTGATGGCAAATCTCGACCATCTCGCCACTGCGGAAGATCTGCAGTTTTGCGAACGCACCTTTACTACCAATTCCCATCGGGCGCTGCTGTTGGCCGAAGCCGCCAAGCAAGCGGGTAGCGCGGCGTTCTATCGGCTCCACGAAGCATTGTTCGATGCATTCTTCCGGAAAGGCCGGAACATAGGCGACGTCGAAGTATTGCGTGGTATCGCCGCTGCCAGCGGCATTCCCACGGTGAAGGTCGAAGATGCGTGGCGCGAACCTCGCTACGGGGAACGCTTGGAATCGAATCTACGCCACGCGGCGGAATTGGGCGTGACCGGCACCCCCACATACGTATTCGGCCGGCGGTTGGTGGCAGGCGCAGTGGAGGAACACCAACTGCGGGAAGCGGCACGGCAGGCGCTCGAACCCAATGCAACCTGATCGGTGGTAGACGGATCGGGTTCTCCGTTCCCCGGCTCCGTGGACGGCTCCTCCACAACTCAACCCCGTGCAGGGCGTCCTACCGCGTGGCACAGGACCAGACTGCAGACGCGCGCTGCAAGCGTCAGGTGGACGCCAACTCGATTTCTGAAACGGCGCGGTCGCGGCCCGCTTGTTTGGCGGCATACAGAGCGGAGTCGGCGCGCTCCAGCAGAGTCGATGCCGTATCCCCGTCTCCGAAAGCGGCCACTCCCACGGATACCGTCACGGTATCAAGTTTGGTGCCGCTGGACTTGTGGGTCAGTCCGCAACTGCGGATCGCCTTGACGATGTTCTGCGCGACAGTGGTCGCGTTGGCGAGGCTGGTATGCGGCAATACGACCACGAATTCCTCGCCGCCATAACGGGCCAACAGATCTCCGCCGCGCGTATTTTTCGCCAGCGCGCGAGCGACATACTTGAGGACTTCATCGCCGACCACATGGCCGAATTTGTCATTGAACTGTTTGAAGTGGTCGACATCGACCATCAACAAGGAAAATCCGCCTTCCGACAGCCCCTGTTCGACGTAAACGGAAAGTTCGCGATCCAGTCCGCGGCGGTTCAACACGCCGGTCAACGCATCGCGGGTGACTTCGTGCTGCACCTGCTGGAATTCCTGGCGCAGCGCCTCGAGTTCGCCGCAAGTGGATTCCAGATGCGACTGAACCTGCTCGCCAGCGGCCTGCATGCGGCGGGTTTCGGCGATCATCTCGCTGATCACACCGCGCACTGCGCCCAGGTCGAGGCGGTCCGATAAACGCTCAGTGGCGTACATCAACCGTTGCTTGTAACGCGCCAGGCCGTCGCCCCCGGCTGAGAGTGCATACAGCGCCTCGGTGAAAATCCGCGACAATTCGTCCCGTACTCCCGCCACCACGGTATCCTGCAGGTCGCCCGAGACATACTTTCGGAACAGGTCGTCCATGAGTTCCTGTGTCGCAGGATGAGTTCCATTCAACGCGCGCTCCGCCTCGGCGCATAACTCCGGATTGCGACGCGATAGAAACTCGTACGCGACTGCGTAATTATCGGGCCTGGCGGGCAGATTCTGTTCGCTGATCCATGGCAGCGCGACGCGCGCGATCCGTGCCGCCTCTTCGACGGTCTCAGTGTATCGCTGAGTCATAGCGACCCCCTCAGAAAACGTTGTTTTCGGATCCCATCCCCGGCGTAGTTAACCATACTGGCGCAGCGTTTAACACCAGTCCGGTCAACTGCGGACGCCGTAACCGCTGCGCAGCATCATGACACTGACGGCGAACAATACGGCGATGAATCCCAGGACGATGCCGTAGGAAAGCACGATGTTGATGTCGGAAACACCGAGGATGCCGTAGCGGAATGCGTTTACCATATACAGAATCGGATTGATCAGGGACAGTTTCTGCCAGATTTCCGGCAACATGTTGATCGAATAGAAGACACCGCCGAGATAGGTGAGCGGGGTGAGGATGAACGTAGGAACGATCGAAATGTCGTCGAAGCTCTTGGCGAATACACCATTGATGAAACCGCCGAGTGCAAACAGCACCGAAGTCAGGATCACCACGCTGAGCATGATGAACGGATGCAGGATGCGAAAATCCGCAAACACCAGTGACACTGCCGTCACGGCTGCGCCCACCGCCAATCCTCGGGCCAGGCCACCGGACACGAATCCAAGCACCACCAGATATTCGGGAATGGGCGACACCATCAGTTCTTCGATGTGACGTTGGAACTTGGAACCGTAGAAAGAGGACACCACGTTCGAATAGGAATTGGTGATCACCGCCATCATGATCAGTCCCGGGACGATGAATTCCATGTACGGGTATCCGCCCATGGTGCCGATACGCGAACCGATCAGGTGGCCGAAAATCAAAAAGTACAAAGCAGTGGTGATCACCGGCGGCAATACCGTTTGCAACCAGATGCGCGCGAAACGCAGCACTTCCTTGATGACGATGGTCTTGAACGCAATGTATTTTTCGTTGAATGTCACGAGCCGTGTACCTCGGCTTCGCCATCCCCCACCAGATGGACGAACAATTGTTCCAGGCGATTGGTCTTGTTGCGCATCGACAGTACGTTCACACCCTGGGCGCTCAGGGACGCGAATACATCATTGACCCCCTGGCGCTTGGAGATTTCGACTTCCAGGGTGTGATCATCGACCAGCATTGCCCGGTGACCGTCGAGATTCGGCGGTACGGTCAACGGCTGCGCCAGATCGAATACGAAAGTCTCCATGTCCAGTTGCCCCAGCAGGCGCTTCATGCTGGTATTCTCGATCAAACGACCGTGATCGATGATGGCTATGTTGCGACACAGATTCTCGGCTTCCTCTAGATAGTGCGTGGTGAGGATGATGGTCGTACCACGCTGGTTGATCTGGCGCAGGAAAGTCCACATCGAGCGGCGGATCTCGATATCGACCCCGGCGGTGGGTTCGTCGAGGATCAACAACTTCGGCTCGTGCACCAGCGCCCTGGCGATCATCAAGCGGCGTTTCATACCGCCCGACAGCGCACGGGCCATATCACGGCGCTTATCCCACAGCCCGAGTTGCTTCAAATAACGTTCGGCACGCTCGAAAGCCTGGCGCCTAGGAATGCCGTAATACCCCGCCTGATTGACAACGATTTCGATCACCGGTTCGAAGCCGTTGAAATTGAATTCTTGCGGCACCAGACCGATGCAGGTCTTGGCGCTCTGGAAATCCGTGTCGATGTCGTGGCCGAACACCAAGACCTTGCCATCGGTCTTGTTGATCAGTGAAGTGACAATGCCGATGGCAGTGGACTTACCGGCACCGTTGGGGCCCAGCAAAGCAAAAAAGTCTCCTTGCTCGACATCCAGATCGATGCCTCTCAAGGCTTGCAGACCACCGCGGTAGGTCTTGGTCAAGTTGCGGATCGACAATGCCTGGGTCATTGGGAAACGTGCTGCAGAACGGGAGTCAGATCGGCGCGCGGCCGGACGCGATTGTAACACAGCGGCGCAGTGGCGCCGATCAATGGGCGATCGGCGGAGGCGCGCGGCGCTGGTAGCGGTCGAAGCAGTCCAGCACCTCGCTTGGCGCACCCATTTGCGACATGCGTCGCACGCCTTCGTTGAAAAACGCTCCGGCATCCTCCGGCAGGCGGGCCAATAACGCGTCGAACGCCGGTTCCATGGCGTCGACGTCCAGGGATCGAGCCGCGACAATGGCGCGGTTCAGATGCAGCACCCGCCAGGGTCGGCCCGGATCCAGGCGTTCGCGGTCGCCACGCAAGGTCGCCGGCGCAGCTTCGATCACCTCTCCCATTACCTCGCTCAAGCGGCGCAGACGGTCGTGGGCTTGCACGCGGTTGGCGACTTCTGCCAAGGCATTGGTCAAAGACTCCCATTCATCCCAGCCGCCACCGTGGCGCAGGATCCAAAGCGCCAGCGGTATCTGCAATTCCTCCAACCGGCGGTACAAGCCCTCGCCGGCGGCCTCCGGCAGGCTGGTGCGCAAGCCGTCGAGCAAGCCATGGCCGTATGTGCCCAGCTCGGTGACCTCATCCGCCGACAACGCCGACGGGCGCGCTTCATCCGGCCGGCTTTGGGCGCGTTGCAGTACTTGACTGAGTTGCGCCAATCCGGCGGCATAGAGATTCAGGTCAGCGGCCGCCTCATCGGTGTCTTTGCACACCGCCAGCAACTGCGACACGACCGCCTCGAACGCGGCCGCTAGATCCTCTGCCGATGCGGCGTCGAATCCGGTCCCCGGTTCATTCATCCTGTCAACTCGGCTCGTGCGTGCAATGCACAGGACCCTGTTTCTGCGTCATAGGTAATCACCGCCTCGCCGCGATCGAGCTGTCGTCGCACCTGCGCCACTTTGCTCGACCGCGACGCCTCGTCGGCACCGTAGTCGGTTCCATCGCGGGTAACGAAGTCCTCGATCAACGCCGTCAGCGTATCCGGTTCCAGCGCGTGATGAGGAATTTCAAGCATTGTCCGTCCCAGGATCAGGCGTGCTGCAGATCCGGTACGCCGATCCAGAAGTCGTTTTCCTTGGCGAGCAGCTCCTGCCATGGCACGTAGTGCGAACCATCGCAGGAGAAGGTAAGACCGACCAGTCCGTTGAAAATGTTGAGCGAGCCCGCCCGTAGATACAGATTCTCGTCGACGAAACGCAGGTCCCGCAAACGTTCCAGGATCGGCCGCACTTTCTTGGCGGGCACCACCGCCTCGGGCGGATATTCGCAGCGTGGGTATGCCAAGCACATATCCGGATCGATAAGCGCATCCATGTCGAGCAACCGGTAGCGATAGGGGTCGGAGACGAGGTACACGACAGCGCGGTTGCTGGAAAAATGAACGGTGACATGGAAGACGCCACGGTCGATGATCAATTCCTCGAGCACAGCCTGCACTTCATCGATGTGGTGATCGAGCATGCTATCGCTGCGACGTTGCGAAAACACCGCGCCGCGAATCGCGGGGTCGCCCTTCATTTGCCGCCAATGGGACGGTTCTTCGTATAGCTCGCGGGTGATCGGCAGGTCGCGCAAATCGAAATCGGCACCGATGTAACCGAGCACATGTCCGTCTTCGTGCTTCACGACCTGTACCGCACTCAGTGACGGACGCCGGGCCCTCAAGCTCACATACGCTTCGGAAAGCACCAGATCGTGTTGCGGTAAGTGCGCCATGTACGGTCGCGAAGAGCGATCGCGGCCAAAGTCCTTGGTGATCAGGCCGGCGTGGCTGACGTTGTCGCTGATCTGGACGCGATCCGTACCGACCGCATACAGAAACTTGCAATACGTCAACCCGCTGATCGCCTCGGTCAGCACACGATTCAACGCTGCACGATCGCCCCAGACACGGCTCGCCTCGACAGCCAATGTCGCGAGCGGCGCAATCAGCATCGTCTCGAGCGCCTCCCGCTGGCTGGCGACACTTTGTTGCAAAGTACTATTCATGTTGATCGCCACACGCGCTGTAAGGTGAGGGAATTATAGCGCCCTACGGATTGCAACATAATGTAGGTGTGGGCGCCTGTCTTCCATAAACTACGCCCCAAATGAAGACGCGAAGTCCGATACGCCTAGTCTTTGGTCAATGGCGGCCCCTGCGCGTAAGCCGCCGCCCGACAAGGAGGGCGTCGATGACGGAAGCCGAACGAGAATTGCTGAGCCGACGCGCCCGGTTGCGCCGGGCTGCGCTGTTGGGTGGAACTGAAGTTATCCCTGTGTTGAGCGTGGATAACCCGGCACTTGCCGACCAGAAGGTTCCCCGGGACCTGATGCAATACCGCGAAAGTAGCGAGCCTGATCGCAGCTGCGGCCGTTGCGCACTGTTCCTGGCTGGCGAGAATTCCTATGCGCCTGGTGTCTGCCGCTTGGTGGCAGGCATCGTCTCTCCGCTCGCCGGTTGCGAAGCCTTTTTTGCGGCTGCGGTGGCGCCGTAACCCTCAAGACCGCGCGTGCCGCCCTCGCCCTCCGACTTGAATTTGGCCACATCGGACCCGATGCTATAGCACAGTTACTCGCCAATCGGGGATAGGCGCGGTCGATGGAATTCAAGGATTACTACGATATCATGGGCTTGGCGCGCGACGGTTCTCAGGACGACGTGAAGCGCGCGTATCGGCGCTTGGCGCGCAAATTTCACCCCGACGTAAGCAAAGAACCGGAGGCGGAAGCCCGGTTCAAGGAAGTCGGCGAAGCCTACGAGGTCTTGAAGGACCCGGAGAAGCGCGCGGCCTACGATCAATTGTTGGCTGGCGGCCATCGCGGCGGTGAAGAATTCCGCCCACCCCCGGGGTGGGACAGCGGCTTTGAGTTCAGCGGCGGCGGCTTCCGCGACGGCGCCGACGCGAGCGCATTCAGCGATTTCTTCGAGTCCTTGTTCGGCGCCGGCGGCTTTCGCGGCGCAGGCGCCCGGCGTGGCGGCGCTCGCGGGCAAGACCACCACGCTCGGGTTCAAATCGATATCGAAGATGCATACCGGGGCGCCACCCGCTCCATTACCCTGCAAGTACCGGAAGTCGGTGCCGATGGTCACGTGCGGACCCGTGGACACACTTTGAATGTGAAGATTCCGCCGGGGATGCGCGAAGGCCAGCAGATACGGCTTGCGGGCCAGGGCGCACCGGGCGCGGGTAGCGCCCCCGCCGGCGACCTGTACCTGGAGATTCTGCTGGCGCCCCATCCCGTGTTCCAGGCTGAAGGACGCGACGTGTACGTGAGCCTGCCGATCACCCCGTGGGAAGCGGCGCTGGGCGCCAAGATCCCGGTTCCGACCTTGGGCGGCAAGGTGGAGATGAAAATCCCGGCTGGGGCGCAGTCCGGCCAGAAGCTGCGGCTCAAGGGCCGCGGGCTGCCAGGCAGTCCGCCGGGGGACCAATACTTGGTACTGCAGATCCATGCGCCGAAAGCGGAGTCGCAAGCGCAACGGGAAGCCTACGAACAGCTGGCGCGGGCAGCCGCCTTCAATCCGCGCGAGCATCTGGGGGTTTGAAATGGCCAAGGCATCGAACACCACCCTGGTCGTGATCGCCGAAGAACGTCAGCTGAGCCTGGGCGAAGTTTGCGAGTGCTGCGATCTGGCGGTCGATCAGTTGTTGGACCTGGTCAGTGAAGGCCTGCTCGAGCCGCAGGGCCGGGAACCGCGCAGCTGGCGGTTTTCCACCAACGATATCATCCGTCTGCGCACGGCGCTGCGTCTGCAGCGGGACCTGGACCTGAACCTGGCCGGCGCAGTGCTAGCCTTGCAGCTCCTGGATGAAGTCCAGAGCCTGCGCGCACGGGTGCGGCTACTGGAACAATTATTGCGTTGAGACGTTCCCTTCAAAGCCGCGGCGCTTCCTCACCGGCATGGGTCTTTTCGTATAGGCGCTGATGCTCGATGCAACGGGTGGCGGTGGGATAGGCTTGCAGTCGCTCGTAGCCGATGGCTTTGGCGCACTCGACGCACGTTCCGTAGGCGCCTTCCTCCATCCGCTCCAGCGACTCCTCGGTCGCGCGCAACTCGCCGATGTGCTGATCAATAATCGCAAGATTCAGGTCAGAGAGCAGATCGGCCACCGAAGCTTCCGCGTTATCGTGGACACGCCCGGCAAGATCCTGGAAACTTTGGTCGTCGGATTCCGACAGTTCGGCGCGTATTTCGTCGAGCAGTTCACGGCGACGATCCCTCAACGTCCCGCGCAAGTGCTCCAATTGCTGCTTGTTCAATTTCGATTCCATGTTTCCTGCCTCCTTGTCCGCGCAACAATCACTGCGCGACGATGGGCGTGATAATGATTTCGACCCGACGATTCAATGTCCGACCTTCCGGCGTCGCGTTGGAAGCACGAGGCTGGCTTTCGCCGCGACCGAATGCGCTGACCCGCTCGGGTATCACGCCGTTGGATAAGAAGTATTGCTGCACCGCCTGGGCACGGCGCTCTGACAGCTGTTGGTTGTAGGCGTCGCTACCGGTCGAATCAGTATGCCCGACCACGGCCAATTGAGTTTTGCCGTAGCGCTTGAGCACATCGGCAATCTTATCCAACGTGCTATAGAAACCCGGCTTGATCTGTGCCGAATCGACGTCGAATGAGGTTTCGCTGGTCATGGTGACTCGCAGTTGGTTCTGCGGCAACGCATCCACCGACACCAGTCCGGCATCGATTTCGGGGCGCAATACCCGCTCGAAATCCTGCTTCTGCTTATCCATGTACGTGCCGACCAAGCCACCGGCGATGCCGCCACCGACCGCGCCGATCAGGACGTTCTTCTTGTCCTTGCTGACCAACCCGACCGCGGCACCGACCCCGGCGCCGATCAAGGCTCCTTTTTCGGCGTCGGTCATGGGCCGGGTGCGACCGTATTGGTCGGTGGCGCAGCCGCTGGTCACCAGGGCCACGCACAGGGCGGCGACGGTCATGGGTGTGCGATATTTCATACTTGCTTCTCCTGATGACAGGTGACTGAGGCCGGTACCTACCGCGACGATAAGCGCGCAGCGACCAAATTGTACTGCACCGTAAGTTCGTCCTGCACAGCGATCGCGCCGAACATGATCTGCAAAGGTTGGATACCGAAAAGGTGCTGGTCGAAATTGAACGATCCGGATGCATACAGCCGGGAACCCTGCTGCCGCACCCGCACAGGGACCACCATCTCAAGCCGCACGCCGTGTATTGCCATGCTCAGACGCACGTCGATGTCGGGCAAAGCGCCATCGACCGATTCCGAGCGTAGCCGAATCTGGGGAAAGCGCTGCCCATCCAGCACGTCCGGGCCAAGCATATTGGCGCGCGTAGCACGCACTGCTTCGTCATCGGGTGTCGCCGCAAACGCGGAACCTGTCGCTTTGCGCGCGTCAGGGTCATCCACGATCAAGCCCGAGACGGGGAACTGCAGTCGGAATCGCGACGCCTGCGGCGCATCGGGTTGGTATTGTATCTCGCCCTGCATTTCGGTCGCCGATATCACGTGATTGTGACCCAGCTTCGCCAACGGACCGGCGCTGTACACCAGTATCCGCACCTGGGATTCGGCCGGCAGCAACTCGTAGACCTGGGCACGAGCCCCCGCGGTCACCAGCAGCAGGCATAGCAAGCCGAGGTTTCGCGTCAACCAGTTGCCGCCCTTCATCCCGCCAACCCCATGCGTCTATAATCTTCCATCCGCTCTCGGAGCCTAGTATATGAAAACGGCAAGCCCAATCATGCAATTTACACCACTGTTGTTCGCGCTGCTGCTGGCATTCGGGCCGCTTGCGAACGCCGCCGCCGTAGCCGAAGTCAACGGCTCGCCCGTCACATCGGAAGACCTTCAGCACGCTTTGCAGGAATTCGCCGCCAGCCGGGGCGCAGACCCGTCTTTGCTGCGGCAGTCACCGCAATTTCCGCAACTGCGCGACGCGTTGCTGCGCAGCCTGATCGAGCGCGAATTGCTATGGCAGGCGGCGCGCGAGCACGATGCAGCATCCGACAGCCAAGTAGCGGAGGCAGTGGCGCGGTTGCGCACCCAACTGGGCGGCGAACAACGGTTTCAGCACGCTTTGCAGGCCCAGGGGTTGACGGAGAAGCTCATCGCCGAACGGTTGCGGCACGATCTCAGTATTCAGGCTTACCTCCAAAAGGAGGTGTACGCGGGAGTGGAAGTGAGCGATTCCGATATCCGCGATTTCTACCAAGCCAATCGCGGTCGGTATCGCAGCCCCGATTTGCTGCACATCAAGGACATCCTGCTCGCGCAAGCAGCCGGCTCCGACCCCAAAACCCTCGCTGAGCAGATCCGCGCAAAAATCACGCACGGCGCCGAGTTCAGCTACATGGCGCGCAAACAATCCACTGACATCAGCGCCCGGGATGGCGGCGATCTGGGATTCGTGAATGCCGAAGATCTGGGGGGCGAATTGGCCCCGGTCGTCGCGGCTCTCAAGCCGGGCGAGGTATCCGATCCCCACGCCGGGCCGGGCGGCATTCACATACTGCAGTTGATCTCACGTCGTCCCGGGATCCAGGCGTCCCTGGCGGACGTGCACGATATGATTCGCGATCAACTGTTGGAGACGCGTCGCGAACAGGCCCTGCAAGCGCGCCTGCAACAATTGCGTGCCGCAGCGAAGATCACCATCCCGAAGTAACGCTGCGCAGTTGCACAGTCGCTGCACGTGGCTTTGCCGATTGCCGATGACTGCAGTGGCCTCTGACAGAGGCCCTGCGCCTTGCTTGACGACTCTCCATTCTCGATGATTGCCGGCCCACTCCCGGGCCGGCTTCTTTCATGTTCGCCGATCAGTCCACAGAATGACTGGCTCGCGCTTGTCGTCGGTCAGCTACAGTGTTGCAATAACCCATTCTCATGCATTTCACACCGAGCTGACCATTGGAACAGGCTGTCGCTATGAGCCGCCGCGTCGTCGTCGCTGTCATCTTTGCTTTTTGTTCGCTACCACTCGCCTCATGGGCGCAAGACACGCTGTACGTGACCGACAAGTTGATACTCGGCTTGTATGCCAAGCCGGAAGCCAACGCGGACAGTCTCGCCACATTGGTGAGCGGTACGCCGTTGCAGGCATTGGAGCGAGGCAAATACTTCACCCGTGTACGCACTCCCGACGGAACCGAAGGTTGGGTGAAATCGGCTTATCTCGTCGAAGAAAAACCACCGCGGCTGATGCTGGACGAAGTCCAAGCCGCGAACGAACAACTCAAAGCCCAACTGCAGCGCACGCGCCGCGAACTCGACGAATTAAAAACGGCGTCTTCCGATGCGGATACGCAGCTTCAGAAGCTGCGAGTTTCCCGCGATCAACGCAGCACCGAACTCGAACGGCTGCAATCTCAGAATCTGCGACTGCAACAGCGCGTCGCAACGCAGCAACAGAGCGTCCCATTGAGCTGGTTGATCGGCACCGGCGTGCTGGCTCTCGTCCTGGGTGCGTGGGCGGGCTATGCCTGGATCGATTACCGTATACGTCGTCGGCACGGCGGGTTTCGCATTTACTGAGATCGTAACTGGAACCCTTTGCCGGCCGTACTACCCTGAAATTCAGATCATCGAACAAACCAACTGAACTGCAACACCTTTTACGCCCTCTCCTCAAGGGCGCGGTTCAGTATGGACAGCATTCTGCAAGGAGGCAGGCATGGACGTTTACGAGGTCATCAAACGTCAGCACGACTTGACCAGAAGTACGCTCGAACAGCTTAGCGACACAACGTCGCGCGCCGAAAAAACCCGAATACAACTATTCGACGGTTTCAAGCGCAACCTTTGGGCGCACAACAAAGTCGAAGAGGCGGTTTTTTATTCAGTGCTACGGACCTATAAAGATATCCGCGGCGAGGCACTGGAAGCATTTGCAGAGCATCATGTGCTGAATTCGCTGATCGAAGAATTGGAAACCGTACCGGTCACCGATGACAATTGGACCGCGAAGTTTTCCGCCTTGACGGATGTACTATCTCATCACATGCAGGAAGAAGAAGGTGAAGTCTTCGGCATGGCGCGTGCGTTGCTGTCTGCGGAACAAGCACACGATATGGGCAGGAAGATCGAATCGCGTCATCGTGTCGTGGTCGCAGCGCTGGAGCCGCTCAGCGCCGTTTGAGCGCGTACCGAGGCGCGGTACGCCGACCGAAGTGCACCGCCAGCAGCAGTGCCGCGCAGGTCAGACCGCATACCAAGCCATACCAAAGGCCGCGGGCCCCGAGGCCGCGGTGCAGCCCCCAGTACCAGGCAAGCGGCAGCCCAATCCCCCAGTAGGACACCATGTTGACCGCCAACGGCCAGGCCGTATCCTTCAGCCCGCGCAGCGCGCCCATGGCGGTGACTTGGATGCCGTCGGACAGCTGAAACAAAGCGGCGATCGCGAGCAACTGTACCGCCAATGCGGACACCGCGGCGTCGTCGGTATACAAGGCGACGATGGAACCCGGTGCCGCAACCATGACCAATGCCGAGACGCCCATCAGCGCCGCGCCCATGCCCATACCCACATAGCCGGCGCGGCGGACTGCCGTGGTCGCACCCGCTCCCGCCAATTGTCCGACCCGGATGGTAACCGCCATGGACAGTCCCAGCGGGATCATGAACATCAGCGCGGCATAGTTCAAAGCGACCTGGTGTGCCGCGGTCGCCACCGCACCGAGCCGCCCCATCAGCAAAGCGACCGCGGAAAACAAACCCACCTCCAGCACGATGGTCAAGGCGATGGGCACGCCCAATCGTAGCAACCGCCGCAGAGCGGCCGGATCTGGCGCCTCGAAGCGGCTCCAGAGTGCCAAGTAACGAAACCGGCGTTGCCAGGCCAGATACGCCGATATCAACAGCGCGTCGCACCACAATACGGCTGCACTGGACCAGCCGGCTCCCGCCGCCCCCAGGTGCGGCGCACCGAGATGCCCGAACATCAGCACCCAGTTGCCGAATGCGTTCAAGGGCAGTGCCGCCAACTGGATGTACATGATCGGCCGCGTCTGGCCCACCCCTTCGGCGACATAGCGCCCGGCCAGATACAGGCACACGGCCGGCATCCCCCAGGCGATGGCATTCAAATAGGCCTGAGTGATCGGACGCAGGTTCGCGGCTACCGCGAACGGAGCCATGGCGGCGCCGATCCCGACCACTGCAGGCGTTGCCAACAGCGCCAAGGCCAGGGCGAGCCACAGCCCTTGGCGGAACAGCGGTCCGATCTCCTCTTGTGCCGCCGCGCCCACCAGCTGTGCAGTGCTCGGAGAAAGCGCCAGCAGCACTCCGACACATGCCAGATACACCGGCATGAACAAGCTGCTGCCCAGGGCCACTGCCGCCAAGTCCAAAGCGCTGAGACGTCCGGCCATGATGGTGTCGGTAAAGCCCATCCCGACTTGGGAGAGCTGGCTGACAATCAGCGGCGCACCGAGGCGCGCGAGCACTTTTGCTTCAGCGCGCAGTTGGAAGGACCAATCGAGCGGTTTTGCAGTCACGGGCGCTGGCGGCGGTGAAACCGCCATGATAACGGCCGCCGGCCCCCGCGTGCACCGCCCGCGGGCGGTGAGCCGGGACCTGGGTCCGACCGGCGAGCTCAGTTCGCGGCGTTGCGGGCCATGAAGTCGTTGATCATTTCGGTCGGCACCGCACCGACCTGCTCCGCGCGCAGCTTACCCGTGGGATCGTAGATCAAGAACGTCGGCGTCCCGCGCCATGACTGGCCGGTCGCCTCGGTATAGAGGCCCGCGACTTCCTCGGGCTCACCGATCAGGTTGGGGAAATTGATTGAATTGCGGTCAATAAACGCTTTGGCGTCGGCGATGCCGTTGGCGCCATCCATGGATATCCCGAGCACACGCGCGTCCTTATCACTGTGGAAAGTGTGAAAGTCGACATAGTGAAACGCTTCCTTGTTGCATACCAGGCAGTCCGACGCCCAGATCATCACTACCGTCCATTTTCCTTTGCCGGTGTAGTCGGAGATGCTGTGAGCATGGCCCTGCATATCGGTCAAGCCGCCCGCCTGCGCCATTGGCAGCAACAACATTCCAATCAACAACCCGACAGATACTTGCCACAGCGCCTTCATACGACCTCCTCGAAATGCGCCCCGTGATGCACGATCGATAATAAAGGGCGCGCAGCCCTGGCGGATGAGAACACATTCCGCCGAAAAAGTTCCCGCGCCTGCGCGCGAAAATACCCATCGTCACGATTCAAAACAAGATTTGCGTAGTCTCATCGCAAAGCCCATAAATCCCGGGCCAAACCCAAGATGTCAGCCGCGGCATGGTGCCGCGTGCTCGGAGGATGAACGAAATGACTACCAATATCGTGAACTTTCGCGGCGCCGCTCTGGCTGCGCTGCTACTCGTAACCAGCATGGCCTACGCCGGCGACGATCGCCAGCCGGCCGAGAACGGCTATCACACCCAGAAAGTGGTGTACCACATCAATGATGCCGAGGGCGCCGGTGCGGCACTCCGCAACGTTGCCAACCATCTCAACGCCGTCGGAGAGAAGAACGTCGAAATCATTGTCGTCACTCACGGCAAGGGCATCGACTTCCTGCTCGAAGGCTGGGCGGACAAGGCAGGCAAGAGCTACGAAGAGACGGTCCAGGGGCTTGCCAACCGCGGCGTAAAGTTCGAGGTCTGCAACAACACCCTGCGTGGGCGCAAGATCGACGCGGAAAAGGTGAGCATGAACGCCAAGGTGGTGCCGTCCGGCGTCGCGACCCTCGGCGAACTGCAGCAGCAAGGATACGCGTACATCAAGCCGTAGTGGCTTTCACCTGCCTCCGGACTACAGGTCCGGAGGCAGGGCATGGCTGCGCCCAACTCCAACCCGCAATCCTTGCGACGAAAGCCCCCGGGCCGCCGACTACCGCTACATGCCGTGCACAGACCGACACCGGCCGCGGGGCCGCCGGATGCGACGGTCCGACCGTTATAACTTCAAGCGCACTTCATAGTGCGCTCGGCGCGCCACCGCGAAGTGTCGCGCCATAATCAACGGGCTCGGTGGCGGCGTCAGCAAGGTCACCGCCACGATCGCGAACATCGAAAGAACGAACCCCGGGATCAGTTCATAGAGATCGAACCAGCCGCCTTGCAGACCGCGCCACACCATCACGGTGAGGCCGCCGACGACGATACCGGCCAGTGCGCCGGCCACGTTCATGCGCGGCCAAAACAGCGCCAATAACAGCGTCGGCCCGAATGCGGCCCCGAAGCCGGCCCAGGCATATGCCACCAGGTCCAGCACCTGGCTGTGAGGGTCGAGGGCCAACCACGTGGCGAGGCACGCAATCACAACCACCGCCGCCCGTCCCACTACGATCAGCTCTTTCGGTTGCGCCTGGCGTCGGAACAGAGCCTTGTAGAAGTCTTCCGCCAACGCCGAGGACGACACCAGTAGCTGCGAATCCGCAGTGCTCATGATTGCTGCCAGGATCGCCGCCAGCAACACCCCGGCCACCAGCGGATGAAACAGTACGCTGACCAGCACCATGAACACCGTTTCCGTCTCCGGACCGCGCAGGGGTTGCTGCAGGTAGACGCTGCCGACAATCCCAACCAGCGTGGCGCCGATCAGGGTCAGCGCCGACCAGGCGACGGCCACCCGCCGGGCAGCGGGAACTTGGGCCGTTCTGCGGATGGCCTTGAAGCGCGCCAGGATGTGCGGCTGGCCGAAATAACCCAGCCCCCAACCGAGCAGCGAAGCGATGGCCACCAAAGTCAGCGGGTTCCCGTCGTGATCCGAGAACATATTCAGTGCCTGCGGGCTGCGACGTTGAAGTTCGCTGAGCATCGAGTCCCAGCCACCGAGCGCGCCGATCGCCGCAACCGGCACCACGATCAAGGCCGCCAGCATCAGCAGACCCTGAGCAACATCGGTCCAGGAGACGGCAAGAAAACCACCGAAGAATGTGTACGCCAGCACCGCTGCCGCACCCGCGACCACCGCATATTGATACGGCATACCGAACACGGTTTCGAACAGCTTACCGCCGGCAACCAATCCGGAACTCGTATAAAAGAGAAAGAACAATAAAATGAAAAACGCCGAAATCACCCGCAACAATCGCGTGCGATCCGCGAACCGTTGCTCGAAAAACTCCGGCAGCGTCAGCGCGTTGTCCGCCGCTTCGCTATAAGCCCGCAAGCGGCGCGCGACAATGCGCCAATTGAGGTAGGTCCCGATCAACAATCCCGTCGCCAACCAGGCCGCCTCCATCCCGGCGCTATAGGCATAGCCAGGCAGCCCCAGCAACAGCCAGCCGCTCATGTCCGATGCGCCGGCGGACAAGGCCGCCACCCAATAGCTCAGCCGGCGGCCGCCGAGAATGTAATCCGCCAGATCGTTGGTCTGGCGCCAAGCAAACCAGCCGATGACGAGCATCAGCACCAGATAGGCGACGAAGGTCAAAACGATGGCCGGCTGGATTGGATACATGGATTGCATTTTCCCGGCGCGGCACGCACTTGTAACACGCACTGTGTTGGTGAAAGGAGAGACCCGCTACCGGCCTCGCGGGCCGGATTTTTTTCGGTCGCGCAATAAAGTATCCAACGACACCGTATGTTGCTGCACCACCGGCGTCCCGGGCGTCCCCGTTCGAAAACAGCGATAGCCACCGATCATGGCCGAAGTATCGGCGCCACTGCCCTTGAGGTCGTGCACGAATACTGCCGCGACGTGGAGGGCAATCACGATGGCGATGGGCTCGGTCAATGCGCTATGCCATCGCCAAGATCGTAGGCCGGCGTCGAATACCTGGTCCAGGGCCAAACCCGTAAACGCCTGCCACGATAACATCGCCAGCAACGCCAGATACACCGGTGACCAAAGCGGATTGTGCGCATACCAGGCCGGCAGCGGCGCGCGTCCCAGACTCAAATAAAAGCGCAGCGTCTGCGCCGCTGCGCGCAGCTGCGGACCGCGCGGCAGCAGATCCCGCCACTGCTCCGCGGCTCGGCCGAACAACAGTAGATAACCGCGCAAGAGCAGCGCCAGTGCCAGCCCGTAGCCGGAGATCAAGTGGGCCTCGCGCAGCGGCAGGGCCAAGGTGGGCGCTCGGTGCAACAACCAGCCGCTGAGCAGCAGCACGATCGACGCCGACGCCATCACCCAGTGGGCGAAGCGCAAACGCCCCGACCAGATCGCCACCCGCTGTACGGTTTCCTTCGCCATCGACTGCCGGGATTCACCACTGCTCCACCAAGGCCGCAGATTGACCAACCGGGGTCGCCGATGCAAGTGCCACAAAAAAAAGCGGGTGCCGTAAACGACACCCGTGAGAAGGAGGAGACAGAAATGGCGCTACAACACCATCGCGATTGCTTAAGCAGTTCTTGTGCCAACTTGATAATTTGTAGCCATATCAATCGCTTGAAAATTTCGCCGCCGTGTCGGCAGGTGTAATACGCGCCGAAGTCGCGCCGGGTGACGGGATTTCGGCATCAAGGCGGTGCATCAGCCGTTGCCGGGCTTGGTTTTCAGGCGCGCAAACGCCTCGGCCATCGCCGTTGGCGGCGCCGGTTCACGGGGCTTCTGGCGTCCGGTACCGGACTTGCCGGCAGCCGGCCGACGCGACGGCTTCGGCCGGGCCTCGCCGCTGTGCTCGGCTGTATCGCCCAGTCGCATGGACAGGCCGATGCGCTGGCGCTCCAAATCGACGCTGACTACTTTGACTTTGACCACGTCGCCGGCCTTGACCACCTCCCGCGGATCCTTGACGAAACGGTCAGCGAGCGCCGAGATATGCACCAACCCATCCTGGTGCACCCCGACGTCGACGAAGGCGCCGAAATTCGTGACATTGGTGACCGCGCCTTCGAGGATCATGCCGGGCTGCAGATCGGCGACCTTTTCCACGCCCTCACGAAAGCTCGCACTGCGAAAGTCCGGGCGCGGGTCGCGGCCGGGTTTTTCCAACTCGGCGAGGATGTCGCGCACGGTCGGCTCACCGAAACGCTCGTCGACATAGTCGTTGGCAGCCAGACTGCCGAGAAAGCGCCCGTCGCCGATCAGCGTACCGACGCCGCGACCGGTAGCGGCCACGATACGCTCGACCACCGGATAGGCTTCCGGGTGCACCGCCGAGGCATCCAGCGGATTGTCGCCGTCGCGGATGCGCAGGAACCCCGCCGCCTGTTCGAAAGCCTTCGGTCCCAACCGCGACACCTCCAGCAGCTGCCGCCGGTCGCGGAAGGCGCCGTGCTGATCGCGCCATCCGACGATATTCTCCGCCAGCCCCGCACTCAAACCGGCGACCCGGGTCAGCAGCGGCACCGACGCCGTGTTGACATCGACGCCGACGGCGTTGACGCAGTCCTCGACTACCGCATCCAAGGTATGGGCCAGGCGCACTTGACTGACGTCGTGCTGGTACTGACCCACCCCGATCGATTTGGGATCGATTTTCACCAGTTCGGCCAACGGATCCTGCAACCGGCGGGCAATGGACACGGCACCACGGAGCGACACATCCAGATCGGGAAATTCCTGAGCCGCGAAAGCCGACGCCGAATACACAGAGGCGCCGGCTTCGCTCACCATCATCGACGCCAGCTGCAGCTCGGGGTGAGCCTGGCGCAGATCCGCCACCAGACGATCGGTCTCCCGCGACGCCGTCCCGTTGCCGATGCTCACCAGTGCCACACCGTGTTTGCGCACCAATTGCGCCAACACCGCCAGTGCCTGATCCCATTGTTTCTTCGGCGGGTGAGGATAGATGGTCGCCGTATCCAGCAACTTGCCGGTGGCGTCCACCACCGCCACCTTGACCCCGGTGCGCAGCCCCGGATCCAGACCCATGGTGGCCCGCTGCCCGGCGGGTGCGGCCAACAGCAGATCGCGCAGATTGTGGCCGAATACCGAAATCGCCTCCTCCTCGGCCCGCTCCCGCAAGCGCCCCATCAACTCGAGCTCCAATGTCGGCGCCAGTTTCACACTCCAGCTCCAGCGCACAGTGGTAGCGAGCCATGGCTGTGCGGCACTTACCGCGAAGCGTGCCGCGATCAGCGCTTCACAACTGCCGAAGCCGCCGTTGGCGGCGTCTTCCTCCTGCCCCGCCACCAAAAGTTGCAGACGCAGCGCTTTTTCCTTTCGCCCGCGGAACAGGGCGAGCGCTCGATGGGATGGAATGCTTTGCAACGCTTCGCGATATTCGAAGTAGTCGGAGAACTTCTCGGCGCCGTTCGGCAGCTCCGCAGCGGCTCGGGACTCCAAGGTGGCGTGGTCCCACACGTAATCGCGCAAGCGCGCCAGCAAATCCGCGTCCTCGGCGGCGCGCTCCATGAAAATCTGCCGGGCCCCGTCCAATGCGCCCTGGGCATCGGCCACCCCCTTTTCGACATCGACATAGACCGCCGCAAGCGACAAAGGATCGGCCTCGGGCGACTGCAACACCTCTTCCAGCAACGGTTCCAATCCGGCTTCGCGGGCGATCTGGGCTTTGGTGCGCCGTTTGGGCTTGTAGGGCAGATAGAGGTCTTCGAGGCGCGTCTTGGTCTCCGCGCCCTCGATCGCCCGCCTGAGTTCGGGGCTGAGTTTGCCCTGTTCGTCAATGGACTTGAGCACTGTGCCGCGGCGGTCTTCGAGTTCGCGCAGATAGACCAGCCGGTCGGACAAGGTACGCAGCTGGGTGTCATCAAGCCCGCCGGTAGCTTCTTTGCGATACCGGGCAATGAACGGCACCGTCGAGCCTTCGTCCAGAAGATCAACGGCACTTTGCACTTGGCGCGGTGAGACGGCCAGTTCCTGTGCGATACGTTCGACTATGGGCATTTGGCACTCCGGAAGCGGGAAACGCGGCAGTTTACCAGACCCCCCGGTAGCCGCGTGAGCGCTGCGTCCCATCAGCCGGGATGGGTGTTGAATTCCTTTACACATTGCGCTGTCAGCATCCCCCGACAGCGTCGCAGTCACCGCCTAAGTGTTTGTTGTTGCATCGCAAAAATGAAGCCCGCATGGAACTTGCTAAGACCGGGACAACAACCCTCCCAATGCTGCTGGAGAAATTGTATGTCCGAGGCAAACGTCCGAATTGCGGAATTCGATGAATGGGCTGAACTCGCCCGCTCCGATCCCCATGGCTTCGAAGAACGGCGCCGCGCCGTAATCGAAGACTTCATCGCCAGCGCCCCGGAGCGCAACCAGCACCATTTGCGCTGCCTACAATGGCGCATCGACATGGAGCGCAAGCGCGCCTCCACGCCACTGGCGGCCTGCTACCAGATCTATCGCATGATGTGGCAGTCGTTCGCGGGAGAGCGGGGCATGGTCGCGGCACTGCGGGATGCGAACCAATTCTGTCAAAAGGGCACCGCTCCGGAGCGGCCGCCGGCGACGCTATTGCGCTTCGGGCCTCGATCCGAACATCGAGCCCATTGACCGCACAGACCCATAGGCGGCGCTGCTCGGGCGCCGCCTATGGTGCTCAGTTCGAGTTGAACACCTTCTTCAGAAACGCCTTGAGCTTGTTCCACGAATCGGCATCGGCCTCGGCATCATAGCCGAGGGGCAGATCGTACTTCGCAGCATACTGGTCCGCCTTGGGATTGGTGAAGCTGTGCATGGCATTGGGATATACCACCAGCTCGTAACCAACTCCGGCGTTCTTCATTTCGTCTTTGAAGGCCTGGAGCTGTTCGGGTGTGGTGAATTTGTCCTTGGCGCCGTGCAAAACCAGAACCTGGGCTTTGACTTGGCCGGGTTCGGCGGCCTTTCCGATCGGCGGCAGACTACCGTGGAAACTTGCCACGCCGTCCAGATCCGCCCCTTCGCGGGCCATCTGTAGCACTACCCCGCCGCCAAAGCAGTAGCCGATGGCGGCGATGTGGTCTGGATCCACACTGGGCTGCTCCCGGAGCAACTTCAGCGCAGCCATGAACCGCTCTTTGCCCTGTTCCCAGTCTTGCCGTACGGCGGTGGCGAATTCGCCGGCCTGTTTCGGGTGATCCGCAGTGCGCCCCTCACCGTACATATCCACGGCCAGTGCCGTATAGCCGAGGCCGGCCAGCATATCGGCGCGTTTCCGGGCGTAGTCGTTCAGTCCCCACCACTCATGCACCACCAGCACGCCTGGCCGTTTTTTCTTGATGCTGGCATCGTATGCCAGGTAGCCCTTCATGGTTTGACCGCCGGCCGTGTAGGTTACCTGCTCGGTGGCGAGAGATTTAGCCTGGGTCTGCAGGGTTGCGTTGCAACCTGTGGCCGTGAGGCCGAATACCAATATCAATGCGCCGAGCCATAGTCGCTTCATCTTTAGTCCTCCATGGGATATGTCTGCGTTGGCCGGTGTGCGGCGGCCTGTCGAGATTGTAGTACGTAGGGACGCCGAGACAGCGCCGACCGTGCTCCAACGGATTCCGGCGCCGCTGGGCACGCGCGGCAACTGTGTTCATTGGCGAGTGTGCGCCAACACCACGGCTCGCCGGGGCGCCGGCAGTCCTTCGACCGTGCGACTGGGGTCTTCAGGATCGAGAAAATCCACCAATGATTGATACCGCATCCAGGGTGTACTGCGCTGTTCGTCTACGGTGGTCGCGGTGACGTCGACAGTCTGCACGTCGCAATAGCCGCAACGCCGCAGCCATCCTTCCAATGCCGCCACCGACGGCAACATCCAGACGTTGCGCATTTTCCCATAGCGAGCGGCGGGCAGGAGCACGCTTTGCGCACCGCCCTCGATCACCAGGGTCTCGAGCACCAGCTCACCGCCGGGGCGCAGCGCATCGCGTAACGCCATCAAATGATCGATGGGCGAGCGCCGGTGATAAAGGACGCCCATTGAAAAAACGGTATCGAAGGCGCCCAGTCCGCACGGCAGGTCATCGATACCCAGTGGCAGCACGTGCACTGGAACGGCGCCGAGATAACGCCGCAGCAACTCGAACTGCATCACGTAACGCAAACCTGGATCGATGCCGACTACCCGCGCGGCCCCGCCACCGCGAGCGCGCAAAGCGTAGTAGCCGTTGCCGCAACCGACGTCGAGTACTAACCGCCCGTCAAGGGGGGCAATCGCCCTCGCCAAGCGCGCCCATTTCCGGTCCGAGCGCCATTCCGCATCGATATGGATGCCGAACAATTCGAACGGGCCTTTGCGCCACGGATGCAACGCTTGCAACGCCTGCTCCAGCTGTCTTCTGGATTCCGGCGCCATGTCCCGCGCGCTGCCGATGCGCACCAGCGGCTGGTCCAGAACCACGGACGAGGGCTGCGCCTGCGGCAGCTCCTCGAGTAACTGTCGCCATTGCGCCAGTTCGCCGTGGCGCGCCGGATCCAAAGCCTGGAACACCTGGTCCGGCAATTGCGCGGCCCATGCTGCCAGAGGACCTCCGGCGAGCGCCTCGGCGAGGCCACTGCAATCGATCATTTGATGGCAGCCACCGCGGCAAAGTTGAAACACTGAAACCAGGTGTGTACGGCGGCGAAGCCGGCTTCCTGCAAGCGCGCGTGATGGACGGCGAGGCTGTCGGGAATCAACACGTTTTCCAGCGCACTGCGCTTTTGGCTGATCTCCAATTGTGAATAGCCGTTCGCTTGTTTGAACAAGAGGTGCATACGTTCGGCAAATGCCTGGCGCCCGGGGTCGTCGAACCGGATCTTTTCCGCCAACACCAGCACCGCCCCCGGCAGGCAAGCCCGGTAAACGCGTCGCAGCAGCGCCAGCCGCTCGTTCGGCGGCAGAAATTGCAAAGTGAAATTGAGCACCACCACCGAAGCCCGCTCCATGGCGAGTGCGCGAATGTCGGCGCAGTGAACCTCCACCGGCACCGCCAGCAACTGCGCTGCGATGTTTTCGCGGCAACCGTCGACCATCGCCTGCGCGTTGTCCACGGCGATGATCTTGCAGCCCGGGACGTCGACGTGCCGGGCCAGCGCCACGGTCGACGCGCCCAGAGAGCAACCGAGGTCGTAACAGTGACTGTCCGGTTGCGCGAAGTTTTCCGCGAACAACCCCAGCAGCGGCAACAGAGCGTCATACCCCGGGATCGAACGCCGGATCATGTCGGGAAACACGCGCGCCACACGCTCGTCGAAGACAAAGTCGACCAGATGCCCGTGGGTGCGGGCGTAAATGTCGTCTCGCCGTTGCTCACTCATCTCGATTTCCCGCCGTCACACAAGAGGTTGGTAGCCGATTTCCAATACCACATACTCGACGTCGCCGTTCGGCAGCCGCACTTGTATTTCGTCATCCACGCGTTTGCCCATCAACGCCTTGGCAACCGGCGAGTCGAGACTGATCCAGCCCTGTTTCGGATCGAACTCGTCGGCACCGACGATCCGGTGCACGCTTTCGCGGCCATGTTGATCTTCGAGCCGAACCCACGCGCCGAAGTAAATCCGGGAGCGATCCCGCGGCGGCTCGTGTACCACCCGCAGGATCTCAAGGCGTTTACGCAAGAACCGCACCCTCCGGTCGATCTCGCGCAGCTGCTTCTTGCCATAGATGTATTCTGCGTTTTCCGAACGGTCGCCCTGCGCCGCAGCTTCCGCGACCGCGCGGGTCACCTGGGGCCGACGCACCCGCCAAAGATCGTCCAGTTCCCGACGCAGACGCTCTGCGCCCTGCGGCGTGATGTAGGGCGAGGCCGGCGGTTGCGGTACGCGATATCGAGCCATGACTCAGCAACCACACGGCGGCCGCGGAACGGCCGGACTCAGCTTCGAACATTCCACTTCCGGTGCCGCCAGCCCCGGCGAGACGCGCCCAGGTTCGCCACCCAGAAGCCGCCACTTTTCCCGCACGCAAACATTGTCATCTCCGACCCGATTCGATCCGGCACCGACCGGGTGGAGACCTCGTTGTCGAGTTGCCGCTGCGATGCCAGCGACCGGGCTCACCTGCTCAGCACCAATGGATGCAGAAGTTGCGAGGTGGTGCATGCGTCAGCTCCGGTCGGCGTTTCGGAAATGCCGCCTGGGGTGATCGGACTGCACGGCGATAGGATGATCGGCTCGGGTCATGTTTGCGGTGCACGTATGTTGGGTTAAGCGAAAATTCTGATCATGACCGGATACAATCGCGTCACCCACGTTTTCGTGGTCAGTCCGGTACCAAAGATTCTGCGCATGGAGCGGAATGACAGCAAGGGCCGGCAGCCAACGCTGCAACCCGACCCTGCTCGGCGACATCGAATCCCATGCAGCCGGTCGTCGATACTATACGCCGACAACGCGGCGGTTGCCCGTTGCAGCAAAGCGACATGCAGGCTACTGAGCAGCAGTCGCGGACGCGATGAATAGCGCCGAAGCATGTGGGCGGCGGCAATGGATCACCGGCCGCAAGTGCGCGAAATTCTTACCGCCGTCAAGCATCAGGTGACCGCCGTTGCCTATTTGACAACGTTCGATCCGTCGTCGTTCGGACTCAATGGCTGCACCGTGCTTGCCCGCGCCACGTTCGACGGAGTCGAGTTCGGCGTTGCAAGCATCAGGCGCCGGGGCCTTCATCGCAGTCTATAGTGGGCCAGGCCCTCGGCGTTGTTGTGGGCGATGCCGGCGGCGTGCTAGAAATCGGCGCACATCACAGGAGCTTTCGCCCATGAGCCCGGACGACCGCAAAAGTTTTTCATCCCACGCTCAGCGATATCTAATCGCCGGCGTGCTCACCGCCATTCCAATCTGGATTACCTGGCTGGTGTTCAAATTCGTTTTTACCCAGCTTTCCAAATTCGGCATGCCATGGGTGCGCGCGCTCGCCAACACCCTGGACAAACACGTCCCGTCCCTCGCCCAATGGCTGTTGCAACCGTGGTTTCAATCAGTGCTGGCCATCATCGTAACCGTGGTGGCGTTGTATTTGCTGGGGTGGGCTGCCAGCCGCGTCATCGGCGGCCGTGTGATCGCTTTGTTCGATCGCCTGGTGGCGCGGATTCCACTCGTACAAACGATCTACGGCGGCACCAAGAAGCTGCTTGCGGCATTGCAACAGAAGCCTGAAAACGTACAACGGGTCGTCCTGGTGGAATTTCCGTCATCGGACATGAAGGCCGTGGGATTCGTCACCCGTGTGATCAAAGACGTGGACACCGGCAAGGACTTGGCTGCGGTGTACGTACCCACAACTCCAAATCCCACCTCGGGCTATCTCGAAATCGTACCGGTAGAACGGCTCATTTCGACGACATGGACCATCGATGAAGCGATGACGTTTATTATTTCCGGCGGCGCCGTAGCGCCCGAACACCTGCACTACAGCAAGAGCGCGACGCCAAGCGCCAGTACCAACCGATCCGCCTGAAGTCAGTCCCTGCGAACGCGGCGGCGGCGCTATTCCGTCGGTCGCTGCTATGCTTTTCGCAAGAGGAGCCCGCGGCCTTGGGATCGCCGGTTTTCGCCGTCCATCCGCCGTGAAGACCGGTCGCCGCGCTGTCGTAGAGGTCGTTATGAAACCTCCATGGGCGTTCATCGCGGCGGCGTGCGCGCTGGTGTTCGCGCTCGCGTGAACGCTGCACCGGCGGTCCTCGGTCGGGCTAGCACCTGACGAACGCTGGCCCGAGGCAATCGCCGTTTCGGCGGCGACACTGGCCTTTCTCGCAGCAGGGGCATGGGCCCGCGCCCTCCATTTGTCGCGCAGACAACGCGACCGGGAATGTGGCCGCGAACTCGGCGAACGTCTCCTGCAGCAAGCACACACCGCGGTCATTGAGACCGATGCCACCGGCAGGATCCAGTTCTGGAACCCCGGCGCTGAACGACTCTTCGGCCACGACGGCTCACAGATTCGCGGCATGAGCATACTGAGTCTTTTCCCTGCCGAAGTGCGCGCCCAAGTCGCGGAACTGATGACTGCCGCACAACACGGAGGGACACCGGAAATCGAAGTCCGCGCCCTGCATCGCAGCGGCGAGTCGTTCGACATGCATGTTTTGGCATCGAATCAGGGAACCGATTCGGGAACCTGTCCGGTCGTGTGGTTCGGAACCGACATCAGCAGGCGTAAACAACTCGAACGTACCGTGACCCAGGTACTCGACGCCGGTTACGGTCGAAGCTCGACCGAGTTCCTGCACTTCCTGACCGAAAATCTGGCTGCAACTTTGCATACCGACTATGCATTTGTCGCTGAACTCGACAAAAGCGGCGAGACGGCGCGCGCACTTTCGTTCTGGAATCGGGGTCACTTCGACGCGGTGTTCGAATATCCGCTTGCTGACACCCCGTGTGCAGACGTCGCGCACTCTATCGAGCGCATTGGATCAAACTGCCGATGCTGTGGTGATCACCCGCCGAGACGGCACCATCGAATTCGTCAATCCGGCATTCGAAAGTATCAGTGGCTATCGGCGCGCCGAAGCTGTGGGTCGGCAGCCGAACCTCCTGCGATCGGGTCATCACGACCCGGCTTTTTACCGGGACATGTGGCAGACGATTTTGGCCGGTAACGGATACCGGGGCACCGTTGTGAACCGGCGCAAGGACGGTTCACTGTATCATGAAGAGAAAACCATCACGCCATTGAAGGACCAACGCGGCAGGATCACCCATTTCGTTTCCACGGGCCGCGACATCAGCGAACGCGTCGAGGCCCAGGATCGGCTGCTGCATCTGGCCCACCACGACGGACTCACCGACTTACCCAATCGCAACCTATTCATGGATCGCACCCAGCATGCGATTGCAAAGGCGCAACGCGGCGCAGGCCGCTATCTTGTTTCTGGATCTGGATGGCTTCAAGGAGATCAACGACAGCCTCGGTCACGACGCCGGCGATGCATTGTTGCGGCTGATTGCGGATCGCTTGCGCGCCGGCGTGCGCCAAGGCGACACGGTAGCGCGGCTTGGCGGAGACGAATTCACAGTCTTGATCGAAGACATCGCCGATCGCGAGGACGCGGCCGCGGTGGCGCGCAAATTGTCCCAGAGTTTGGCGCAACCGTTATCGGTTGCCGGCGCCGTGCGGCGTGTCACAGCGAGCTTCGGGATCAGCGTCTATCCGCAGGACGGCGCGGAGCCGGGTGTACTGCTGACCAAGGCGGACAAGGCAATGTTCGCGGCCAAGCAGCGCGCACCGGGCAGCTACCAATTCGCGTGACCAGCGCGGGCAGAGTCAGACAAAGCTTTTTTGCGCCAGCAGTCGCTGCACCAGCGCCCGGGTGTCATCCGGCTGGTCGAGCTCTTCCGCCGGCGTCCAAGACATATCGCTTTCCAAGCGGTACGAACCGATCGCTTCATGGGGAGGATCGTCACGCCATTCATGGGGCGACAACATGGAAAAATATCGGCTGCCATCCGACCGCCGGTAAAGATGGTAGATGCGCCCCGGTTGGCGCTTGAAGTTACATTGGACGCGGTGCAGATCCTGATCGCGCTTGGTCTCTTCCAACACCGCGCGCGCCTCAGCCTGCAACACCTTCACCTGATCTGCGATCACGTTGAGCTTGGCGCTGACACGGGTGCTGAGCATGGCGTCGGCCTCGGCGATCTGTTGGGCGAGATCCACCAGTTCCATGGCGGGCGCCAATCGACTGACCGGATACGGAGATGCGCGCTGCGCACCATCGTGGGTCGGTCCTTGGTATTTTTTCGAATCGTCGCTCATGGGGGCTGCGGGTTGCGGAGAAAGCCCGATGATACCGCAGCCCGGGCGGTCGCCGCATCCCGCCGCTCAGCGAGCGGCTTTCTCCCCGCGCCGCACGGGCCCGGTTATTTCCAATAGATTCATACCTCTAACCTGGCCCAAGTTGCGTGCCGTGCGACCCTGCGCGCGGGCTTGGCGCAGCACTTCCGGGGCCAGCTCAGCGCGCGCAAGGAATAGTTGTCGGCCCTGGTCGTGTCCCAACTCCGCCGCCAAGCGCTCGTCTTGCGCCGGCCCCGGCTGATCGCAGTCTTCGTGCAGACAGACATGTTCCACCGGCGCATGGAAATAGAAGCTCAAGCCGTACAGCGGCTCATTGTCGACAAACACCAGTTCATCGACCTTGCCTGGCACTTGGCGCTGAATGGCGTCGGCCAGTGCCCGCGCATCGGCTCTATGTTCGATCCGGGCGCCATACCAGCGCCCCGCCAGCAGGAGCAGCACCGTTGCCGCGATTGCCGCAGCAGCCACCCGACGCCGGCTGGACCACCAACCCGGCAAACCCTGCGCGGTGAGCAGCGAAAGCGGCACAAACAACGGCAACACGTAAAATGGCAGGCGGGAACGGGACAGCACGAACACCAGCAGCGGTACACTGAACCACAGCAACAGGAACTGCTGCCGTGGTGCCATCGAACCCACGCCGCTGTCGGCAAGGCGTCTCGGGCGCAGTCTCCCCAAGCGCCCCAACCACAATAAGCTCCAAGGCAAGGCACCGAGCAGAAAAGTCGGCAAGTAGACCAGAAACGCGCCGTACCATTCCCCGTGCCGGTGATGGGTCGCACTCGCGATCCGGTCGATCAGTTCGTAATGAATGAAATAATGCCAGAGCTGCGGCGCGCTCAATACCACCGCGAGATACCAGCCGAGCCCAGTCACGACAAACAGCGCCAAGCCGGCGCCAGAGGACAACCGGCGCAGAACCGGCCAGTCCTTGCGCGCCAACGCAAATGTCACCATGGCCAGCAACGGCAACAACCCCGGCGGCCCCTTGGTCAAAAACGCCAGCCCGAAACCGGTCCACATCAGCAGTTGGAAACGCCGTCGCGGCTGCGCCAGGTCCGCAACGAAGGCGCTCGCGGCCAGCGCTTCCCATACCACCAGCAGCGTGTCCGTGGTGACGATGCCGGACGCCATGTACGGCAGCAAGGTAGTCGCGTAGACCAGCACCGGCAGCCATCGGCGCTGGGGTACGTAATAGCCCCCGAGCCAGTAGATCAGACCGAGCGTCGCCAGAAACGCCAGCGCGCCGGGGGTGCGCACGGCCCATTCGCTGTGACCGAAGGCTTTAACGGCCGCCGCTATCGCCCAGTAAGTAAGAGGTGGCTTGGTGTAGTGCGGGTGCTCGGGGTGCAGGTGCGGATGCATCCAGTCGCCGCTGCGCAGCATTTGCAATGCGACGGCACTGTAGCGGCCCTCGTCCGGATCCCACAGGCCCCGGGAACCAAGGAAAGCGAACGTGTATACGATCAAAGCAACCACGAGCAACGCGCGGCGCCAGTCGCGTGACGTCGATGGATTTGGATTCAACGGGTCGACCCAGGCCAGAGCCCGCGTTGCAAAGCAACGCCGAGCAGCGAACCACAACGGTTAAGCGCTGCAGTCTACCATCGCTGTGGCGGGCGGGGGAGGCAATACCAACGGAGCTGCTATAGAAAGCAGGTCCGGTGTGACGTCGCCGAGCACTGCGCTCGGCGCAGAATGGAAAGCCGGCGTCCCAGCCGGCTTCCCCCTCAACCCAAAAACCTATTTGTGCTCGTCAGCGGATTTTTCGATTTTCGAGCCGGCCTTTTGAATGTCCTGGCCCGCGCCTTCCATGGTGTTGCACGCCGCCAACCCAAACATCGCGGTCAGCGCCAGCAGTCCCAGCGCCTTCGTCAACTTGCGTATATCCATAATAACCACCTCCTAATTCATGATTCCGGCACCGCCGGGGCACATATCGTATGTCCTCCAGCAGTGTAGAACCGCCCAAGTACCCTGCCAGGAGCGCGGGCATACCGCATAGATGCGGCACATGAGTCTGATCATCGCTAGGTGGCGTCAGTCTGATCATCGCTAGGTGGCGTCGCGGTGTACGGTTGCGGTGGAGAATGCGGGGATGCAGACGGCGACGTATTCCGCACCCTCGGGTTCGGGGGTGCTGTACTGAACCCATTCCCCACGGTGCGCTATCACCGCTTGACCGGCTCCGACGTCGACTACACCGCGGGCGCTGGCCACGCGCAACGTGCCGCGGAGAACCAGACTGAACTCATCGAACTCCGGAGTTTGTCCCGGCTCAGCCCAGCCTCCGGGGCTGTGCATGCGCGCGATGCTCACGCCGTCGGTGTCGCTGTTGACCAGGCCGATGAATTCCTCAATCAGCTTCGGCTTGCGACCGGCGGCCTGGACCTTGGTAGGGGACTTGATCAACGTCGGCATAGGCCCGCTCCGCACGCCCGGCGACTGCCGGGCTTCTTTGGCGACGAGTATAGCCCTGCCTGCGAACCCCTCAGCTGGCCGCGCGGCGGCCGAACAGGCTACGCAGGCGCGCGCCCAGGCCGAGCTTGCGCTGGGCGGCTTCGGCCGTGTGGTCGGCGAGTTTCTGGGCCGCCTCGCGCCGCGCCAAATCCTGCAATTTGAGCTTGGCCAGCTCCGACTCCACGGCGTGGCGGTTGCTCAATTCGCTTTCCAGCCGCTGCCGGTGCTCGTCGAGGTCGGTCGCTGTTTCTTCCAACTGAGCGCGTAACCCGTCCACGGTGTGCTGAAGTTCGGCGCGAGCGGACTCGGCGGTGCTGGCCTCGTAGCGCAAGCTCTCCAGTTCCGCGAGCGCACGCTCCAGGTCGCCGCCCATGCGTTGGCATTCGTTTCGTGCCTGGGTCAGTTCCGCTTGTTGACTTTCCACTTCGGCGCGCTGGGTCTCGGATTGCGCCCGCACAGATTCCAACGCTTCGCCGAGTGAGCGTTCCTGGTCCTGGTATTTGGTCTGCAATTGCGCCAACTCCTGCTCGCGACTGCGCAACTGTGCGCGCAACGCATCGAGTCCCTTGAGCTGTGCGTCGCTTGGCGCCGTCCCCTGCTCGGGCAGCAGCGCCTGCACATAGTCTTCGGCGACCACGGTGTTGCCACCCTTGCGCACTGCGCTGGCGAGCAGTCGTTCGGCGCGGCCCAGCAGGTCGTCCACGCTACCCGCCGAACCCGGCGCCGCCACTGCGATTCCGATGCTGGCCGTCAGATGCTGGCTGTCGGTGCCGGTGCCGAGTCGTACACCGGTAACCGCTTCGGCAATGCGTCCTGCCAGTTGCGCTGCGCCCACCTGGTCGGCCGCCGGGCTCGCGAGTACGAACAAACCATCACCGAAATGACCGACGGTGTCTTCGGTGCGCGTCCGCGAGCGCAGAATGTCGGCTACGATCTGCAACGCTTGCTGAGCGCTTTCTTCCCCCTGTGCCTGGCGCAGCGCCTGGAAGCGGTCCAACTGAATCTGCACCACGGCCACGGGCAACTGTTGTCGGGCCGCGAATGCCAATGCTTCCTGACCGCGCTGGGCGAAATGGCGCCGGTTGGCGAGACCGGTGCTGTCGTCATGCACGGCATTGACTTCGAGGGCCTGGGAGACGGCGCCGAGCTTGCGCAAATGATCGACATGAGCCTTGGCGCGGGCTTTGATCTCCACCGACTGGAATGGCTTGAGAATAAAGTCCGTGGCGCCGCCGGCCATGGCTTTCTCCCGCACCGTCTGATCGTCCTCGTTGCCGGTAATGACGATAAACGGCACTTCGCGGATGCGCGGCTGCTCGGAACCGCGAATCCGGCCCAGCAACCCGAACCCATCCAACTCGGGCATGGACAGGTCGGAAAAAACCATTTGGACGCCAGGCTCTGCACTGAGTTTGGCCCAGGCGTCTTCACCGTGCTCAGCTTCGAGCACGCTGTACTGTTCCTTCAGAATCCGGGTGAGCGCGACCCGCATGACGCGGGAATCATCGGCTACCAATACGATGGGTTTATCCTGCGACTCGGCATTGTGGTCGCTCGCTACCGTAAGCTTCATGATTCCTCCCAAGACCCGTGCCGGGGACCGCGCGCACCACGGCGCGCCGGCGAAACGGCGGTACCCGATATAACGTCCGAATGAGAGAAGGCTTTAGCGCACTGGCAAAGCGCCTGTCAGCGGTAGAACAGGAATACGGTGCTCATGGCCAGCAGATTACCGGCGCCGTGCACCACCATGCCGGGCAGCAGGCTGCCGAAGCGGTGATAGGCCCAAGCCAGGACCAGCCCGCTCCAGAACACGGCCAGGAAACCGGTAAGGGAGTAGAGATGCAGGGCGCTGAATAGCAGCGCACTCAGCAGCATTGCCGTGCGCGGTGTGAAACGGGCCCTTAGCGTGCCGAAAATAAGTCCGCGAAAGCCGATCTCCTCGAAAATCGGCGCCCACAGCACAACGTTCACACCGCTCAGCACAGCGGTTTGCCAGGGGCCGAAAATCGCGCGTTCATAGAGGCCTTCCGACCAGTGGGCCTGCCAGCCGAACTTCCATCCCAACCAAGCGATCAACAGCGAGCCGGCCCACTCCAAGGCCAGTACCGCCAGCGTAATGCGCATGAAGCGCGTGATCCCGACCCCTCGCAGCGACAGCCCGAAAGCCTCCACCAGATCCAGCCCCCGGGGGCGGAGCAAATGGCGGCGGATCAACCACAGCATGGGCAGCGATGCCAGCAACGAACTCCACAGCGCCCATACACCCGGCTCGAAATAGGATCCGGCAAGCATGCTCACGGTGACCGAGATCAGCAGCCCGAGTAGCCCCGCGCGCACCACTACGCCCAAGCCCGCCCTGGGGCTCCACGGCCGTGCCAGGGCGCCGCGTCTCCAGGCTTCCGGTTGCAGCAGCCATTGCCGACGGCGGGACCAGATCAGCACCCCGCCGATCATCACGGCGGCCACCGAGGCCGCTAGCCACAAGACCCGGGCCCGCCACCGGGCACCTTGGGCAATCAGCCGCTGGCTGGCCAGTTCGAGGTTGCGCTCCTCGCCCAAACGCTGGGCGATACGCATCTGCAGTCGGTCCGCGGCCCAGCCCAAAGGCAACAGCCGCGCGCCGTAAAGGATTTCATCCTGGGCGGCATCGGTCGTGCCGACGGCGTAGGCGAACCGGATGGCCTCCCCCAACACTTCCTCGTCCAGGGTCTGGTCCATGTCGCTGAGTTCGTCGGACAGCGCTGCGTATTGGCCGGTTTCGGCCAAAGTTACCAGCAATCGAGCACGGGTATTCAGCGCAGCCCAGGGAGTCGAATCTTTGGGATGGTCGCGGAAATAGCGCAGCACTTCGCGGTAGATGCCGACCGCTTCCGCCTGCACCTCGCGCTGATCGCCGAACAAGGCGCTGAAGAACGCCTGCTCCCAAGGCGCGATGCGGTCATAGCCTTCATAGAATTCCAGGTGCCGATCGAGCATGCGACCGGCGGACTCCGCGGGAAAGCGCAGGGAATCCAGGTCATCCGCGGTGCGCGGCATGACAAACAGATAGCCCGCTATCACCAGCGTCAGCGCGGCGCAAATGGCGGTGACCCAGGACCGTAACGCCGGCGGCGGCTGCACTGGTAACGGTACTGCGATTTGTATCGGCACCTGCGGTCTCCCGCCTGAGGACCAGCGGCCGCGCCTAGCACGCCGCTTCGCTCGAGTCTAGTCCCCGCTTTTCAAAGTGGTCAAGCCGGGGCCGGTGCGCGGTGCGGCGCCGGCCCTCATGTAATCTTGCGGCGATGGCTGGCATTTCTATAGTCGAAGGTGCATTGCTCAAGGTGAACCGGCCTCTGGGCCGGTTCGGGAGCCGATGATTGACACAGGAGGTACGCAATGAACAAATCCATATTGATCACCGGTTTGGCAGCAGCCGTCGCGCTCAGCGCGCCCGTGTATGCTGGTTCTCAGCAACAAGACAAGACGCCGACCGGAGGGCATGCCGCGACCCGCATGCAACCCGAGAAAGGGGCCGCCTACGGCGCCGACGCCGATGCCTACGAATACGGCTTTCAAAACATGGATCGTAACAAGGATGGGTATGTGAGCCGCGAGGAAGCCAGCGAGCACGACGAACTTGCCCAGAAATGGGACGAGGCGGACACCAATCACGATGGCAAGTTGGACGAATCCGAATTCAGCGCCTTCGAGGACAGCGATCCCGACTCCGGCGGCTCCGGCCGCTGAATGGTCACCGGCCCGCCGCCCGGCGGGCCGCTCCACCCACTAGGCATGCGCTGCGTCCCGGCGTTTACGCATGCGCATGTTCAACATCTCGACCAGTACTGCGTACGCCATGGCGAAGTAGATGTAGCCCTTGGGAATGTGCAGGTCCAAGCCCTCCGCCACCAGCGCCGTCCCAATCAATACCAGAAAGCTCAACGCCAGCATCCGGATCGTCGGATGTCGATCGACGAACCCACCGATCGGCCGTGCCGCCACCATCATCACCAGCACGGCGACCACGATGGCGGCCACCATCACCACCACCTGTTCCGCCAAGCCGATGGCGGTGATCACGGAGTCCAGGGAAAACACGATGTCGAGCACGCCGATCTGGAGCACGACCCACACAAAGCTCGCCGCTTGACCGCCACCGACGGTATCGCCGTCGCCCTCCATCGTTTTGTGAATCTCGACGGTGCTCTTGGCCAACAAAAACAAGCCGCCGACGATCAGAATCAGGTCCCGCCCCGACAGCGCTTCGCCGAGCACCTCGAACAACGGCACGGTCAAGCGCATGATCCACGTCAACGAGAGCAGCAGCGCAATGCGCGTCAACATGGCGATCGCAAGTCCGACGACACGAGCGCGCTGTTGCTGCGCGCGAGGCAGTCGGCTTGCGAGGATGGCGATGAAGATGATGTTGTCGATGCCGAGAACGATCTCAAGCGCGGTCAAGGTGGCGAAGGCCAACCACGCCTGGGGGTCGAGCAATAATTCCATGCAGTCACTTCCAGTGAATTCGGACTCGCACGCATCCTGAGGCCGGGACAACGGACGGCCGCAATTTCACTCCTGGCTCGCGATGCGCGCGTCCTTGAACCGAACGCACGGTTATTTCAAAGGATTGGCGAACGCCTGCTTGCCCAGGACATGGTCGCGCTCTGTCTTGCCGTAATAGCATTGATGCTGGTGGAACGCTTTCTCGGTAGCGGCAACGCTGCCTTTAAAACGCGGGTCTTGAGGCCGTTCATGGCTGTTGACGAACGCTGCCACGTCCCAGGCTTCCTGATCGGTCAAACTGTTGGGCTTGCCCAGCGGCATATTGGCTTTGATAAAGGACGCCGCGGTATTGACCCGGTGCATACCCGCGCCCCAGTTGAACGAGTTCTTGCCCCATAGCGGGGGGAATACGTACTTGCCAGCCACTGAAGTCCCTTGGCCGCCCTCGCCGTGACAGATCGCACAATTGGCCTCGTACACCTTACGGCCGCGATCGATATCGGGCTCTTTGGCGGCTTTCTGCAACTTCGGATAACCGCGCCCCTCGAGCGCCTTGCCCACCGGGGCGCCGGTGGCGAGCCAGTAGTGGTACGTCACCATGGCGGTCAGTTCCTTGCTGCCCGCCGGCGGCGGCTTGCCATTCATGCTGTAGCGGAAACAGCCCTGGATGCGTTCTTCCATGGTGTTCACTTTGTCATTCTTTTTGCGATACGCCGGATACATCGGGTACGCCGCCCAGAGCGGCGCCGCGTTGGCCAAACGGCCCGCATCCAGATGGCAGTTCACGCAGTTCAATCCGTTGCCGACGTACTTGCCTTTGAGCTGCTGGGTATGAACGAATAGGTCCCGCCCTAGGCGAACCATTTCGCCGAATTGATTGTCTGGAATGGCGCTCTCGTCCGGCGGGCTGAATTGGTTCGCGTCCGGCGGCGTCTGCGGCAACTCCGCTTGAAAATCCTTTTCCTTAGCGGCGCCCGACTGCTGCGCCCACGCGCTGCCGGCGAGAGACACCGATAAAAACAATACAGTCAGCGGTAGCATCCCTGGTTTGCCCATCATCCTCGTGCTCCTTGATACTGAATTACTTGCCCGGCTTCAGGCTGGCGAAATAAGCGGCGACCGCTGCGGTCTGTTCCGGTTTCAAGCGCTCGGCCACCGTCTGCATGAGTTGGTTCGGGTCGTTCTTGCGCTGACCGTTCTGCCACGCTTCGATCTGCGCTTTGATGTAACTGGCGTGCTGTCCTGCCAGCGCGGGGAACACTTGCCCGACGCCGTTGCCGTCGGGACCATGACAGCTTTCGCAGGCAGGAATCGTATGACCCCAGTCGCCGCGAGTGGCCAGTTGCTGGCCCTGCTGCAAGGATTGCACGTCTTTGGCTTTTTCCGGAGCGACCTGAGCGGTCTGCTTTGCAAAATATTGCGCAACCGCCTGGGTCTCCTGGTCGCTCAGGGCCGATGCGATCGGCTTCATCACTGGATTGTTGCGCGAACCGCTGCGGTACGCCTGCAGCTGGCTGGCGATGTAACCTGCGCTGAGGCTCGAGAGTCGGGGATAGCCCGCGGCAGCATTGCCGCCACCATCGGGACCGTGGCAGGTTGAACAGGCTACTGCGCCTTTGCCATTGCCTTGTTTGACGATTTTTTCACCGCTGGGCGTCTGCCCGTAGGCGCCACCCGCCAGAAGCGTCAATGTCAATGCGGTCGCAATGGTTGTGCGCATGCCGAATCTCCTTCCGTGGTCACAGCCAGCCGATATTCGAAACAGGCTAGTACACATCTCGAGGGCCGCCGCCCGACGCGCGCTCAAGTTTGTGTTTCTGGAGCCGCTACCAGGACGACAAAAGCCCGAAAGCGGCGCCGCGGGCGCCAGCTTATGCCCTGATGGGCCGGAACGCAGCGCCATGCTGCGCTCAACGGAAGGACATCGCCATGATAAAGCAGAAGCTCGTACTGCTGGCCGCGGTCGGCGCGCTGTTGGCCGGTTTGGTCAACGTTGCCTTCGCGACCGAAGGCCGGGTGTTGAACTGGGTCGGCTGCGGAATCTCCAAGAAAGGTTTCATGGAAGATCTCGCCTCCGCCTACGAGAAAAAGACCGGCGTCAAGATCGTATTGGATGGCGGCGGCGCAACCAAGGGTCTGCGCCAGGTCGCGTCCACGCAAAGCAACCTCGGTGGCTCGTGTCGCCTGCCGCTGGTGCACCGCGAGGCGGGCGGCAGCGTGCAAATCGAAGGCGCGGAACAAAATCTGCGTATCATCCCGATTGGTTGGGACGCGCTGGTGGTCATTGCCCACAAGGATAACAAAGCAATCGATTCCATCAGCATGGGCCAGTTGCGCGATGTGCTGACCGGCAAGATCACCGACTGGCAGCAACTCGGAGCCAAGGAAAGCCGGCCCATCCATCTCTATATCCGCAAAGGGAAGATTTCCGGCGTCGGTCTGACTCTGCGCCAGCAATTGTTCAACAATGCCGATCAGGATTTTGCGACCAGCGCCAAGGTATTGGCTTCTTCAGGCAAAATCGAAAAGGCGATTGAAGAGGATCCCGATGGCCTTGCCGTCAGCGGGATCAGCAGCAGCCGCCACCGCAAGGTGCGTATATTGAGTCTGGAAGGCCAACAGCCGACCATGGACAACCTCAAGGCCGGCAACTACCACCTGTATCGCATTCTGTTCCTGGTGGCACCACCCAATTACGCCGACGATCCGGACCTCAAAGGCTTCGTCGATTACGCGTTGTCGATCGAGGGCCAGCACGTCATTCAGGCGGCCGGCACGTTGCCATACCGCCGCGGCATCGGCCTGTTGCGCTCGGGCGCCAGCACTGAATACATCATGGCGCTGGACGCGATCGACCAGGCCGGCCTGTACACGCTCGGCGGTCATTGATCCGACGTCGCTGCGGCGGCCAGGCCGATCGCGTCCGGCCGCCGCGCTGAGCGTTCGGCGCTAACCGGCTGAGCGGTCCACCGGCTGCCCTTCCTGCTCCCAGCGCGCGAAGCCGCCATCCAGGTTGTAGACCTGCCCGAATCCCATCTGCTTGAGAGTCACCGCGGCCAAGGCCGACCGACCGCCGGTAGCGCAATACAACAACACCGGACGATTCCGGGCTTCGACAAGCACCGGGGAGTGTTTGGGATACGCGGGGTCTGCCGCCGCCTCGAGAATTCCACGGGGGATCAACACCGCATCCGCAAGATGTCCTTGTTCATATTCACTTGGTTCACGTACATCCAACACCAGCAATTGCGATTCCTCGCGGATCAGTTGCTGCGCCTGCTGCGGCGGTACTTCATCGATCTGGGCCTTGGCGGCATTGACGAAATCCACGAGCGTCATGGACTTGCCGTTCGATTGTGGAGTGCTCATGCTTGGCTCCTTGGGCGCGGAAAATCTTTGAAGTGTAATTAAAACTCGGGTCGAACGCGACGTCCCACACCGGCCCGAAATTACCCTACACTGAAAACAGTCACCGCCAAGCATGGATCCTTGCCCGTGCCGCACATCGCCAAAACCAGCATCTGCGCCCCCGTACTGGCCGCCTTGTTGACCCTGCCAGCGGCTGCGGGCGCGGCCTCGAGCACCGAGGCGCTGCGTCTGGAACTGCAGCAGTTGCGCACGCGTCTGGACGAGCTCGAAGCGCTCAAGCAACGGGTCAACGACCTCGAGGCCCAATTGCAGCGCCGCGAAGACATCGAGGCGACCAAAGATGCGGTGTCCGAACGCGAGATGAAGTCAGGCACGGATCATATCGAAGTCGTGGGCGCCGTGCGCTTCAATTATTTCTGGAAGGATTTCGATGACAATCTGCAAACCCGGCGCGGTGACGCCGGTTTGGATTTGTTTCGCATCGGCGTCGAAGGCCAGCGTGACGATTTCCTGGTATCCGCCGAATACCGGTTCTACCCGTACATGAATACCATCCACCATGGCTGGGTCGGTTACGACTTCGGCGATCGCGGCCAGGTGCAAGCGGGGATCACCCAGGTACCCTTCGGCCTTCTCCCGTACGCCGCACACAATTATTGGTTTGGTGTGCCGTACTACTTGGGCCTCGCCGACGATTACGACGCCGGTATCAAATACGTACTCGAACGCGGCCCGTGGAACTTCCAAGGCGCGTTCTTCAAGAATGCCGAACTGGGCGACGCCAGCAATCTGGATCGTTATTCCTACGATCCGGTCACCACCGGCCCTGCGCGTAATCAGGAAAGCAACACCGTCAATGCGCGGCTCGCCTACACCTTCGGCGCCGACAGCGATTGCGCGCACGAAGTGGGCGTGTCGGGACAATGGGGACAACTGAACAACCAGGACACGGGCAAGTCGGGAAATCATTGGGCCGCTGCAGGCCACGTCGACAGTCATTGCGGACGTTGGAATACTCAGTTGGAGCTTGGTCGATATCAATACAATCCCCGCAATCCGGCTGGCGTAGCTGATGACGCCATCACCCTCGGCGCGTTCGGGGGCAGTTATCAAATCGCCGCCGGCGGGACGTTCGCCGTCGCCAATGTCGCTTACAACGTTCCCGTGAAATGGCCGAAGGTGGACGTATTGACCTGCTACAGCGATTTCAGTTGGCTGATCAAGGACAACAGCGATTTCGACGATTCGTACCTGCACACGGTCGGTTGCGGCATCGGTACCGGGCCGGTGTTCACCTATATCGATCTCATTCGCGGCCGCAATATGGCGTATTTCGGCAACGGTTCGCTCGCCGGCGGCGGCGACAGCACCGGGTGGGATACGCGCTTCAACGTCAACGTCGGATATTACTGGTAATGCCATATTCGTTACTGCGCGCGATCACCGTTTTCAGCGGCCTCGCGCTAGCGACACTCGCGGCCGGTGGCGCCCGCGCCGCGGATGATCTCACCATGGTCTCCTGGGGCGGCGCCTACACACGAAGCCAGATGCTGGCGTTCGTACGACCCTACGCCAGACGGCACGACATCGGCATCGATGTTCTGGACTATACCGGCGGACTCGAGAACATCCGCAATCAGGTACGTTCGCTGAATGTGAAGTGGGACGTGGTCGACCTCGAGCTATCGGATGCCATACGGGGTTGCCGGGAAGGGTTGTTGGAAACCATCGATCCAGCGCAACTGGCCGCCGCCCCGGACGGCACGGCCGCGGCACTGGACTTCCTCCCTGGAAGCTTGACCGAATGCGCGGTTGGCACCGTGGTCTGGTCCACGATCATTGCTTACGATGCGCGCCGCTTCGGCAACCGGAAGCCCAGTACCATCGCCGACTTTTTCGATATCGAGCGTTTTCCCGGTCGGAGGGGAATGCGCAAGACTCCGAAAGCGAATCTTGAATGGGCGTTGATCGCCGACGGGGTGGATCCGCAGCAGGTCTACGACGTGCTTGGAACCGAACAGGGCCTCGACCGCGCGTTCGCGGTGATGGATCGGATCAAGCCGCTGCTGGTGTGGTGGAAGTCCGGCACCGAAGCGCCCCACCTGCTCGAATCCGGGCACGTCGCGATGACTACGGCGTACAATGGCCGCATCCAGGACGCGATCGACCAGCGCCGGGCGCCATTGGATCTGATCTGGAATCATCAAATATGGAATATCGACCTGCTGGCGATTCCCAAAGGTGACCCCAATCGCGAGCAGGCAATGGATTTCATCCGCTTTGCCACGGCACCTGCTCAACTCGCCGCGCAGGCGCGCCATATCGCCTACGGCCCTGTGCGCGTATCGTCATTGGCGCAGATCGACGCGAGCACGCGCGCCAAGCTCCCCACTGACCCGCGCAACTTCGCCTCGGCGCTGCGCTTGAATGCGGCATGGTGGGCGCAGCATTACCCGCGCATCAATCAACGCTTCCGCGCTTGGCTGCAACGACCGATCGGTGTTCCCGACGCATTGCCGCGTTGAGCGATTCGGGCGGCCAGAGCCGCTCAGTTCGGTTTTATTTGATCTTCGCGCGCGCCTTGCGTGGCAGACGTGGCTGCCGCAGCCGGTGCTGTATCGGACTTTGGCTTGACGTCCGGTTGCGCATGACTTTGCTGTGACTGCATCTGCTGAATCTCGAAAGCGCTGAATTCGGCGGGTGTGATTTGCAGATCGTGATTCTGGTCGACTTGATCGAATCGCGCGCTCAGCGCCTGCGACTCTTGTGCTTCGCCGCGACTGATCGTGAAATTGTGATTGCTGTCGAGCCTTTCGAATGCATACGCTGACGGCACGCCACTGGTTTGTTCGCTGCGGTTACCCGGCAAATCGGTACGATTGGCATAATCGCCGCTCTCAGGAGTGGTGATGTTCGCCGCCGACCCTTCGTCGGCGACGGCGGGCACAGCATTCCAAACGGCCAGCGCCAAGATCGGCGCAATCGTTATGTGGATTCGTTTCGCATTCATGATCTCCTCCTAGTCGAGCCGGCGACGCATCGGCGGCGCCGGACGGCAAATACGCCTCGCTTGCAACCAGTATTGCAAACGGCCGCCGGCATGCCAGCCAGTCGGCTTGATCGTCGAGCGCGGTCGCCTACAGTGGAGTAAAGGACACTGGAATGAGTCTGCATCGCAATTGGATGCGGCATTGACCACAACCGAAAGGAGGCATTTCATGGCAAAGAATCAAGGAGAAGGCGATCGCGACGCGGCCCGGCATTACGACGAAAAAACCCGCGAGTTCGTCGAGTCCGGAAAAGTCGACCCCGCAGCGCGCAACGCTAAGGACGATCCGGACGCGGAAGAAAAAGGTAAAGAACGGGCCAAAGAATTCGACCCCGAAGTACACCGCGAACACAAGAAATAAGCGACGCCGCCGGGTGGCTGCGGCCGCCCGGCGACCCCCTCATTTCCGCTGGCGCGACGCGACGTCCTCGATCACATCTTCATAGACACGCATTACGCGGACTCGTTGCAAGTCGCGCACAGCGCGCACGGCAGCGTCGCTGGAATCGTTTGCCAGTCGCTCGAACAGCTCCATCACTTTCGCCGAAACCGCATCGAGGCCACCTGTCAAGGGAGAGTTGCGGCGAAAGGTAGGCGCGATGATACGCAATAAAAGCGCGATCTGCTCAGGCCCGATCTGGAGTTCACTAGCCTGCTCCTGAGCCAATACCGCAACGCTGAAATCCAACAACGGTAACGTCTTCTCGCGCCAGCGTCCCGCGTACTCCGTGAGAGTCTGCTCGAACTCGGCCGGCGCCAACATGTAAGCGCAGGCCAGCCAATAGATCCATCTTTTGACGTCGGCCTCGTCGATATCCGCGGTGGTCGCACGCACCAAGTCGAGCAATGCATCGTGGTCGGCGCAGCGCAAACCCACCAACAGCAGCTCGCGCAACACAGTCGGCTTGCAATGCTTCCAACGCGCCAACACCGGCAGCACCAAGCGGCGGCGCAACGACTGCGCACCGGGCTCACGCAGCACCTGCCGCAACCCCGGTAGGTGATCGGTAACGGTGGGCAGCAATGCATCCCAAAGATCGCCCAGTGCCGAAGCACAGACGTCGGCGCGCGCGCTCAGCAAATCGGCCACCCAGTCGAAGTGATGGCTCGGTGTATTGATGTAATTGAAACACAGGGCCGTCGCCAATGTCTCAGGCGCAAGGTCGTACAGCGCCGACCGATCCGTGCTCGCCAACAGCTCCACGCCCGCCAGGACGACGTAACCGAGCGCCAACCGTTCGCCGCGGGCGAAGCGGCTGCCGATGTCCGCAGGGGTTGGCAGATCCTTGCTCGCCAATACTGCAATGAAGCCGGCACGAATGGCGCTAGCCAGAGGTTCGGCCGCCAGCTGTTCAATGCGTTCGGGCGGGTCAATTTCGTCGTCTATCTCGAGAAACATTCCGAGGTAGGCTTTCGCAAACGGCTCCAACGCCTGCGGCCCGCGGCCGCGACGGATGTCCTCGATCCGGTGTGCGAGCTTTTCTTCGCTGCGCTGCCGCGCCTGTTCGAAATCCATAACTAGAGCCCGATGGTGGAGCCGGATTCAAAGGGAAGTGGAAAAACCGGGGGTAACAAGGCGCACCAGCTTAGCACAGACTGCCGCCAAAGCTGCATTCGCGCGTGAGCCGACTAAACTGAAGCCATCCATTCTCCATACCAAAAGAGATCATCCGCGATCGCAGCTGAAGACTGCCGTGAATTTCCTGGAAAATATCCGTCTGTTCAAATTTTGGGATCAGCTGCGTTCCAGTTATTGGTTCATTCCAAGCCTGCTGGTCATCGGGGCGATATTGCTCGCGTTCGGATTGGTCTCCGCCGATTTGCACTACCGGTTTCAGATCGGTTCCGGACCGTCGTGGTTGTTCCTCGGACAGTCCGAATCGGCGCGGTCGATCTTGTCCACCATCGCCACCGCCATGATTACGATCGTGAGCTTGACGTTTTCGATGACCGTCGTCGTACTTACGCTCGCAAGTTCCCAATTCGGCCCGCGTCTGCTCTACAACTTCATGCGCGACCGCAGCAATCAAGTGGCGCTTGGTGTTTTCGTCGCCTGTTTCGTGTATTGCCTGTTGGTACTGCGCACGGTGCAAGCGAGCGCACCGGACGCCTTCGTGCCCCACCTGGGAACGACCGGTGCGATGGTGTTCGCCGTGTTGAGCGTCGGCATGCTGATACATTTCATTCATCATATTGCCGAAAGCATCCAAGCCAATACCGTGATCGCCAATGTGCGGCACGAGCTCGAGTCGATCGTCGAACGCGTACTGCCGGCGTCCGCCGCCGATCAGAGCACTGACGAAGCGGAATGGCAACGGTTGCAGGCTCTGTTGGAGAACGGCGCCGCGCCTATTTCGACCGATGCACGCGGGATTGTTCAGGCAGTGGATCACGAATCGCTTGTGAAGTGGGCGAAAACCCACGACGTCATGATTCGTCTGCGACATAAACCGGGCGATTTCGTTATCCGAGGCAACATCGTGTGCGACGTATTTCCCCGTGACCGCGTACCACACGATGACATTGCGCCCGTGCACGAGGCGATGAGCTTCGGTCATCACCGCACGTTGGTGCAGGATATCGAGTTTGCGTTTCAACAGCTGGTGGAGATCGCGGTGCGCGCCCTATCACCCGGCATCAACGACCCGTTCACGGCGATGTCCTGCGTCGAGGAACTGGCGTCCGGACTGGCACTGGTATCAGAGCGCAGCGCTCAATCCCGGATCCTGCGCGACGACCAAGGCGTGCCACGGGTGCTGGTCAAGGCGGTGGACTTCGAAGGAGTATGCGATATCGCATTCAATCAAATCCGTCAAAACGGCGCCGCGCATCCCGCCGTCATGATTCGCATGTTGGAAGCAATCACAGCTCTCGCGCCGACCGTCAGCGACATCCATGCGCGCACGGTACTGCTGCGCCACGCCAAAGCAATTCATGGCGCGGCTATGGGACAAGCGAACGACAGCGGCGACCGTGCCGACATCGGCGCACGCTTCGACGAGGCAGCGAGTCTGCTGGGCGGCACGACGGCAGCGAACAACCGCTGACGCGCCCGGACGCGCGCGCGTGGGGCCGAATAGACGACCGTCCCATGCCGTTCGTACCGCTATTCCCGAATGCGCCCGGGCGCGGCGATAGCGCTGAATTGCGCCCCCGGCGCCCGGACCTATCCTAAGTAGGTCAGTCGAATTCATCTACGAACAAAAAGGATAGTGACATGCGCATATTCGGCACCGTAATCGCGACACTAGCGGTAATCGTGCTGCTTGGCCTCATTGTCGTGTATGGCGGTTTCTATAACGTCGCCGCGAGCAGTCCTCACACTGCACTTGGCAAATGGCTGTTTCACACCACCATGGAGAATTCGGTCAAGGCCCGTGCGCAGGACATTCAGGCACCACAATTCGATCAGGCGAGCGTTGAACGGGGTGCGGGCCATTACTCCGCCATGTGCGAAGGTTGTCACGGCGCGCCGGGCGTAAAGCGCGGCGAAGTCGGGCAAGGTTTAACCCCGCAACCACCGGACTTGAAAGAGGCTGAAGGTGAATGGAGCGCTCCCGAGCTGTTCTGGATCGTCAAACACGGCATCAAGATGACCGGCATGCCTGCCTGGGGGCAGGTCGATGAAGACGAGGAATTGTGGAGCGTGGTCGCGTTTCTGAAGTCGATGCCGGAAATATCGCCGCAGCAGTATCAGAAATTCAAAGCGCAGTTTGGTGAGCACGAACACGGCAGCGAAGCACACGGGCACCAAAGCTAGGACGCGCCCCGGCAATAGCAGCCGCGCGCCGCTCTCGCACGCTCAAGCATTGGGATTGACCGCTCCCGCAAGCACCATGAATTGATAGGGTTCGAGCACGAGTTCGGCGGCGGCGGTGACTGTGCGGCCGGCGATCAGATCGCTGACGGTTTTGCGCAGACCCAGCAATCGCAATCGCCGCGCGTCGAGCCGTTGTGGCGCCTCGCTGAAATTCGCCAGAACGAAAACACTATGTCCGTCATGGGTGCGGAAATAACCGAACACATGTTGATTGCCCGTGTCGGCGATTTCGGTTTCGGCGCGCGTGAATGCAAGATTTTGCTGCCGCAATTGCACCAGGCGCAAAAAACCCTGGTAGATTCGGCCCGGAACGGAGTCGGCATCGTTACGCCGCTCGGCCCGCTGCCAATCGAACGCCGATCGGTGCAACCAGCGGCTGTCGCCCAGTTTCGCCGGATCCCCTTCGTATCCGTAGGCGTTGAGCGTGCCCAGTTCGTCGCCAAGATACAGCAGCGGTATGCCGCCGATGGTCATGATCACGCCGTGCAGCAGCAGTATCCGGCGGATAGCCAATTCCACTTGCCAGGAATCGTCTTCCTCTAGCGCTTTCTCCAGACCCGCGAGCGAAGCGCAGGCCCCGGATATGCGCGCATCGCCGGTCTCCTGATTTTCCTGAAAAGGCGCGCCGCGGGCGAAACTGCCCGGGAAGCGGCCACTGTAAAAGTCGGCGAGGAAGCGGCGATGTGCGGTTGGCTCGAAGCCCACTTCGGCAACATCGTCGTTGGAGAAGGCCCAGCCGATATCGTCGTGGCAGCGAACGTAGTTGACCCACGCGCAACCGGTCGGAATTTGAAAGCGCCGGTCCATGGCATGACGCAATGCACGAACGTCGCGGGTGGCCAACGCGTCCCACAGCAGCGCCATGAGCTGCGGGTTGTAGGACAACTGGCACTCGTCCTGCCCGATGTATTTGCGCACCTCGTCCGGATGCACGATCGCCTCGGATTTGAACACCATCGCCGGCGCGGCGATCTGCACCAGGGCGTTGAACGCTTGGATGATGTCGTGGGCCTCATCGAGGTTCTGGGAATTGGTGCCGACCCGTTTCCACAGAAACGCAACCGCGTCGAGGCGCAGGATTTCGACCCCCTGGTTGGCCAAAAACAACATTTCCTCCAACATGCTGTTGAAGACCACAGGGTTTTCGTAATTGAGATCCCATTGGTAATTGTGAAAGGTGGTCCACACCCATTTGCGGATGCGGTTGCGGTAGGTAAAGCACCCGGGATGCTCATCAGGGAACACCGCTATGATCGAATTTTCGAAGTGGTCCGGCACTGTGCGATCCGGAAACATGCGGTAATAGGCTTGGTATTCGGGGTCGCCTTTGAGGGCGCGTTGCGCCCATTGATGTTCGTCGGCGGTGTGGTTGAACACGAAATCCAGGACCAGGGAGATACCGTGATGGCGCAATTCGGTGGACAGCTGAGCCAGTTCCTCCATCGTGCCCAACTTGTCATTCACCTCGCGGTAACTGCTTACGGCATAACCGCCGTCATTGTCGCCTTGGGGTACTTTGAACACCGGCATCAGATGCAGATAGTTGATACCGAGTTCGGTCAAGTACGGAATGCGGGTACGCAGCCCCTGCAGGTCGCCGGCGAACAGATCGACGTAGCACATGGCGCCCACCATACGGTGGGAGGAATACCAATGGGGATCGGCCGCGCGCCACGCGTCCAGGGCTTTGAGCTCGTCGGGTCGCTCCAACCACATCTGGGTCGCTGAGGCGAGGATGCTTTCCAGGTGGTAGAAAAAATCGTAGTAATGGCCGTAGAGGGTATGCAGCCGCGCAAACAGGCGCGGGAAATGGCGTCGCAGCCGCTGCATATACGCATCCCACTCCGCAGGATCGGTACGCTCTTCGAAGCGCGCCTCCAGTCGCGGCATCAGCCGCCGCAACGACGCAGCGCTCTCGCGCTCCATCCATGCGGCGTCCTGCATTTTTCCCACTCGATTACCTTTTTGCATGCGTGATCTTTGTCGATTCGCGCGCGAACATGATGCGGGCCGCTATTGCGTCCGCTCACCGGTCCGGACGTCACCAGTCCTTGGCACGTACCAGCACGGACCCGTCGGCTTCCACCAGACCCAGCGCCAATTTATCGCTGATGCGGTGCGTAAAGTGATCGAAGCGCTCTCGGGCGGCGACCAAGCAAGTTTCGGGACGGTCCGGATCGGCACCGTAGCGCTTCAGTGCCGCCGCCTCCAATCGGCACAAGAGCGTGCGTCGGTCGCCGCTGACACTAAACCGGACTTCCGCGTGCGCCGGATCCCAATAAAGCGCCTCTCCATCTTCGTATCGGAGCATGTGTGAACCATGGTGTGCCGTTCGGTACTGCGTTCCTATGACAGATTGCGCGACTCGTTCTCACGCGTCAACCGAGCATCCACAGCGGCACCAGGCCAAACCAGAGAACATAACTCAGCGATGCAGCCATCAGTCCGTTGAAATGCCGGCGGGATTCCGGTTCCCGCAGGCGCCTCAACAATAGAACGCACAGCAGCGCGCCGTGAACGGCCGCCAGCCACGCGGCCATCCCGTATAGCTGATGCTCGAATCCGAGTCCGTCCACCAACAGTGCCGCGGCCGCCGCACCGAACGTCGTCGCTATCGCCACCTGCAGGGCCCGTCCCGGCCCGATGCGCACGACCATGGTGCATTTGCGGGCTGCCCGGTCGGCATCGCGGTCCGGGATGCCGGACAAGGTAATCGACGGCACCACCGACAGCAGCAGCGGCAGACTCGCCAGCCATGGCTGCCAGGCGAAAACCGCACCACCTTGCATCACGAAGCCGAACAAAAGCACGCCCAAACTGTGGGTCAGCGCGACGTCGACTTCGCCACCACCACGATAGGACAGTTTCAGAGGCGGCACCGTGTAGCCGAGTGCCAGCACCGTCAGCACCGCCAGCACCGTAGTTACCGGCCCCGTCTGGGCTGGGACACTGCCAAGCGCCCAGAAGTACAACAGCGCGAACGCCACCAGCGCCAACGCGATACCGCCACGCATCTGTTTGAAATCCAGCGCGCCGTCCACCAGCACCCGGGATCCGCCGTTGAATGGTCCCGGATGCTGATTGCGCCGATCGCTGTCGTAGTCGAAATATTCGTTGCTGAACACGGTTGCCGCTTCGAGGGCGAACAGACAGCCGTAACCGATCCAGAATGCACTTCGGTGCATCGTTTCGTTTTGGGTCGCGAGCAAGGCTCCGACCGCATAGGCGACCCAGGTCATGGGATAAAATTGCAGGCGTAGAGCCCGCAACCAAGCCGCGGCGCGGCCCCTGAGCCGTTGGCTCCGCGACAACGGTCCCGCGGCAAGTTCGGCCCCCCGTTCTCGGGCGGCGGCGAGCCAACACCGGCGTTGCTCGCATGTGGACCGTTCGACAACGCCGAACGAATGCACGCGGACGGTGCGCACGCCGCAAAACCCCAGCGTCGCGCGCGCCATTGCCCGATGTCCCGGTGCGGCGTATATCCAGCGATAGACCGCTCGCGGTGTATCCATGGTGGTCAGCAATTCAGCAGTCTTGCCCATCAAAAGCTTGTCCCAGTTGCCGTCGTCATGAAAGCGGAAAGCGAACCCGGGGGTCAGCACCCGGTCCAAAAACCCTTTCAACAGGGCGGGCGCAGTGCCCCACCAAGTGGGGTAGATGAACACCAGGTGATCCGCCCAGTCGATCAGTGATTGCATCCGGGCGAGATCCGGCTCCAGCTCCTGGTCCGCCGGCGATGGGCAGCGAACATTCAAATCAAATTGCAGGTCACCCAGGCGCACCTTGCGGTGCTCGATCCCCGCCTCGGTCATGCCGCTGCCGAACGCGTCGAACAGGGCCGCGCCGAAGCTTTCGCCCCGGGGGTGACCCAGAATGAGCAGCACACGCATGCCGGCTAGCCCAGCCCGGCATCCAAATTGCGGCGCGTGGCACCGTGCTCGGCCAACCACTGGCGCAGTCCGCGCTCGCCGCTGGCCATCAGCCGGGCGTGATTCCAGCGAAACAGCGGCCGTGCGGCAGGGGCCACATAGCGCATCCAGGGTTTTGAGCCGGACACCGAAAACTCGAAACTGACTTTTGTACGATCACGATCTTCCCACAGCCGCCATTCGGCGCGTCCTTCGATGGGACCTTCGACATCGCCCCCCATGCGTTTAGGTGCATCCAGGTGCGTGATGCAAATGCAGATCACCAGACAATACGGCAGCGCTCCCCGCCAATAAAAGCGGTAGCAGTTGCCCACGCACGGCGTGGTCTGGCCGCTCAACGATTCAACGATCACGCATCCCGGCCACCACCGCGGCCACGTTGTCGGGCTGGCCAGCGCCGCCCATACCGCACCGAGGGGCTCGTCGAGAGTCCATGTGGATCGAAAGCGATAATGCGAGTCCCGCTCTGCCATTGAATCCAGGTTAGGCGAGGGGGATAGGCCCGCCAGCGGCGAGCTCGCCAATGCGCTCGCCGAATGTTTCTGGTAGCGTTACAAGGGTCGCCCAACTTCGAGTGAACAGATCATGATCCCATTCTTCCGCTATGCCGGCGCAGGCTGCGCACTTCTGTTGTGCGCAGCGGACGCCAGCGCCGCCCCCAATATGAAACCCGGTTTATGGGAAACGAAAGTACGCACTGAAATGGCAGGGGTGCCCATGCAGATGCCGCCGGTCACGACACGCCAATGCATTCGCGAATCGGATATGGTGCCGCAGACCAACAGCTCGGGTCAGGATTGCAAGGTTGTCGATCAGAATGTGAGCAGCAGTACCGTTACGTGGCGCATCGAGTGTAAAGCGGACAACATGCAGACCACCGGCAACGGCAAGATCGTCTATCACGGCGAGACGTTTCAAGGTCAGATCGACATGACCATGCAACAGCAGGGCATGGGGCCCATGAGCATGACGCAGAAAATGGAAGGAAAACGGATCGGCGATTGCCAGTAGTCGCGGCACGCGAACGGTTATTCCTCGGCGCGCTGTGGAATCCGGGTTTCGAAATACTCGTCAATGATCCGCCAGTTGCCGTCTTCGTCTGGCCGCACCAATGCGGCATATGGACTTTTGTAGTCGCGCCACGCGTTGTATCGCGTAGCACGAATACGAACACCATCCGGTTGCGGTTCAAAGCGAAGTTCGCTGTATTCGTTGTAGTCGCCGCGTTGTTCCGCTTGCTCCATGCTTTCACGTAATACTTGACGGTAGAGGTCACCGGGAATCTTGAGCTGTCGGACGACATGGTTGGTATAGATTCGAGTCACCCAGATCACCGAATCCTTTGCGTAAAGAGACGCCAGCTCCGGATCGAAAGCCCGCTCCAGTCGTTGGTAACGCGCAAAAAACTCCCGCGCTTCAGCAACTCGCCCATCTTCGGCGTGCGCACCGAACGCGACGCCCGCCAACATCAACCACCAGATGACGGCGCGTTTGCAATGAGTTGCTGCCGGCATATTGAACGAGTCAAGCGGGAGGATTGGTCCGAATCGGAAAGCACGCCGGCGTAGCGGGCGGCATGCCCGCTACGCGTTCGACTTCTGATTACGGCCGAATATAGGCGTAACCCTGTTCCTGCAGCTCGATGATCCTGCTTACGCCCGCTGGCACCACTTGAACGCCGTGGATCAGTTTCGGTTCTTTCCCCGTTTTTTTCTTGATGCCCTTCATGGTGTTTGCACAGGCGCTGAAGCGGATGTTCTGGGTCGCCAGGCTCTCGACGCGCTGCGCCTGCTTGCTCTTATCCGTCAACAGACTCAGCCCCGGACCGTAGGCGACGATTTCAATTTTGACGTTGTCAATGCCGAAGTCTTTTTGCACGTTCACCGCGTTGTTCAAGGCGAGTTTTTGTGTCCCCGCGTCGTCCGTGCTCACTTGGATCACCACCTTGTGCGCCGGCTCCATGTCAGCGGCTTTGACCACGCCGACGCCCCCCAGCAGAAGTACCAGCATCAGTGAGACAAACCAAGTACGCAAAATAGTCATTTCCATTCTCCTTTTGTTAAACAGCCCCGAACAACGAGGCAAACGAGGCTCAATGCAGAGCCGAATACGTTATTATTAGACTCTCGAGCGGCCGATTTAATTCCAGGCTTCAGCCAACCGAATAGTCAGGCGCATTGCCTGAGGCCCACTTGATATTGCACCCGATGGAGGGTTTTTGCACCCCTCTCACCGGCTGCCCCCCGAGCACGGCCTCGAGCGCCTGGCGCAAGTCGGCGCCAGTCACCGGCTCGGCGTTACGCGGGCGGGCATCGTCGAATTGGCCTCGGTAGGCCAGTCGTCGGTCGGCGTCGAACAGAAAGAAATCTGGGGTGCACGCGGCACGATAGGCTTTCGCCACTTCCTGGGTTTCGTCATAGAGATAGGGGAACGAGTAGGGAACACGGGCCGCCTCTTCCGCCATTTTGTCCGGCGCGTCGGCCGGATAGTTGGCCACGTCATTGGAATTGATACCCACTGCCGCCAGACCGCGCGCCTGGAATTCACGGATGAGATCGGCGAGTGGCCGCTGAATGTGCTTCACGAACGGACAATGATTGCACATGAACACCACCAGCAAGGCCGGGGAATCGCGAAAATCCTGCAACGATACACGCTTGCCGCTTGAGTCCGGCAGGCGGAAATCCGGCGCCGCGCTCCCGAGTTCCAGCATGGTCGATGCGGTTTGGGCCATCATTACCTCCTCGGAATCGTGATCAAAAAAATCGTGTTGGTCCGCGCCACCGACCGGGGAGCGGCAATGATTATATCAATGCAGCCAATCGCACAAACGCTCGACCGCTTGCACCACCTTGGTACAGTACCGGAGGAGGAAATCGTCTTCCAACTGCGCCTCGGGAGCCAACGCGCGCAGGCCCTGCAAGGCTTTCGCGCCATCGAAGTCCACCAGCGCGATGCGTGCGGAAAGCTCGTTCGCAGGCCGGCCGAATGCCGTTCCCGGCAACATGGCCACACCGGTCTCGTCCAGTGCTTTGCCACATAGCTGTTCGCCACTGTCGATGCCGCGCGCACGCAGACGTTCGCGCAAAGGGTCGAAATTAGGGAACAGATAAAACGCCCCTTTCGGTTCGATCACGACAGCGCCCGCGGACTTCAAACGCCGCCACGCGAACCGCGCCAGCGCTTTCAAAATGCGGCGGCAATCACGCAGATAGCCCTCGATATCCTCACCGCCCTCGAATGCCCGCACTGCCGCATATTGAACCGGGGCGCTCGTGGAAGTAAAGGTTTCGCTGGCCACCGCCGCCATGGCTTTGAGCAACCAGCCAAGTGACTCCGGAAACACGAACGCACCGAGGCGCCAGCCGCCAGCACCGCACCATTTGCTCAAACCGTTACTGATAATGGTGCCTTCGGGGTAGAACCGTGCGATGGAAGCATGCTCGCCCTCGAAATGCAGTCCGCCATAGATTTCGTCGGACAACAACAACACGCGATAGCGGCGCGCGACCTTAGCTATAGCCTCCAGCTGCTCGACGGCGTAAGCGCTGCCGGTTGGATTGCCGGGATAGTTCAGAATCAACAGCCGTGGTCGTTCCGGATCCTGGCGGCACAGTTCTGTCAGCGCTTGCGGCGTCACGCCGAGTCCGTCGCGCGGATCGGTCGGAATCCAGCGCAGGTGACGCCCGATGATGTGGGCCTGAGGAGCGTAGGACACCCAGCTGGGCGTGGGAATGACCAGGTCTCCGTAATACACCATTTGGACAATGAACATGAGCTCTTTGGTGCCGGGCCCCACCAACACCGAGTCCGCGGAGTAGCGCAAACCTTCAGTGCGCAGATAATAATCGACGATTGCCTGGCGCAGCTGCGGTAGGCCCTTGACCGGGAGATAGTCTTTCTGGTGGGCATTTTCCTGCAGCGAGGCGACGACCGATGCAGGGACGGGGAACGGCGATTGACCCAGTCCGAGGCGGAACACTTCCCGGCCGGATTGACGCAGTTCCGCGCAGCGTTCATTGATGGCGAGGGTTGCCGAATTGGACATTCCACGCACATTCAGGTTGAGCTGAACCCGGGGCGCGGAGCGTTTACGTAGATCCATTGTGTGGCGGCCATTTGCTAATCGGCGTCAGGCTCGTATCCTACGAGACCATGGGCAGCGCAAGCACAACACAGGCTGACTCCATGAGCAAGCCTCTGTGGACACCTTCCGCCGCGCGGATCGAAAAATCCCGGATGCACGCCTTTCTGCACTTCGTGCGCCAGGAATGGGCCCCCCAGATCGAGGACTATGCCGGCCTGTACCGGTGGTCCGTAGAGCATCTGGATTTGTTCTGGCCCGCAGTGTGGGGATTCTGCGGCATCCAGCACAGCCGGCCCTGGGACAACGTCCTGGAGCACCCGGAAAGCATGCCGGGAGCACGCTGGTTTCGCGGTGCGCGGTTGAACTTCGCGGAAAACCTGCTGCGTTATCGCGATCAACAAGAAGCGGTGGTATTCGCCGACGAGCGCGGTCGACGTCGCGCGCTGAGCTATGCCGAACTGTACGCAGCCGTAGCGCAGGTCGCTGCCGGCTTGCGCCGAATCGGCGTCGTCTCCGGGGATCGCGTAGCCGCCCTGACGCCCAACTGCCCGGAGGCCGTCGTCGCCATGCTCGCGGCCACCAGCATCGGCGCAATCTGGTCTTCGTGCTCGCCGGATTTCGGCGAAGCCGGTGTCGTCGACCGGTTTGCGCAAATCTCGCCCAAGGTATTGTTCGCAGCCGACGGTTATTACTACAAGGGCAAGTCGGTCGACTGTTTGGAAAAACTGAACGCAATCGTCGCGCGCCTGCCGAGCCTGACCCGCACTGTGGTATGCCCTTACTTACACGCCAACGTTGATCTGGCGGCGATCGACTTCGAAAGCGCGTTGACCTGGGATGCCTTGCGTCTCGACGCCTGTAAAATCGACTTCGCGCAATTGCCTTTCGACCATCCGCTGTACATCCTGTTTTCCTCCGGCACCACCGGGACGCCGAAATGCATAGTCCACGGCGCTGGCGGCACGCTGATACAGCATCTTAAAGAACATGCGCTGCATACCGATATCGGTCGCGACGACCGATTGTTCTATTACACCACCTGCGGCTGGATGATGTGGAATTGGCTCGTGAGCGGTCTGGCCCGCGGCGCGACCATCGTGCTGTACGACGGATCTCCCATGCACCCGGGTCCAGGGGCGCTGTTCGACCTGGCCGAACGGGAGGCGTTGACCGTATTCGGAACCAGCGCGAAATACTTGTCCGCGATCGAAAAGGCCGGGCTGCGGCCGAGGACCAGCCATGACTTGAGCCGGCTTCGGTGTCTGCTTTCCACGGGATCCCCGCTGCTGCCCGAATCGTTTGATTTCGTGTACCGCGACATCAAATCCGATCTGCAGCTGTCATCGATCTCCGGTGGCACCGACATCGTATCCTGCTTCGCGCTGGGCAACCCCATGCAACCGGTCTATCGCGGCGAACTGCAATGTCGCGGACTCGGCATGGCGGTCGAGATATTGGACGATAGCGGACAGTCGATCCGAAAGAGCAAGGGCGAACTGGTATGCCGCAAACCGTTTCCTTCCATGCCAGTCGGCTTTTGGGGCGATCCCGACGGCAGCCGTTACCGCAGCGCGTATTTCGATCGCTATCCAGGCGTCTGGGCCCAAGGCGACTACGCGGAACTCACCGCACGTGACGGCCTGATGATCTACGGCCGCTCCGATGCCGTTTTGAATCCCGGCGGCGTGCGCATCGGGACCGCCGAACTCTACCGGCAAGCCGAATCGCTGCCCGAAGTACTCGAAAGCCTGGCCATCGGCCAGCGCTGGCAAGGCGACGAACGCATCATTCTGTTCGTAGTGCTACAACAGACTTCGGCGTTGGATCCGGAATTGGAGCATCGCATACGAACGGTCATTCGGACCAACACCACTGCACGCCACGTACCGGCCGAAATCATTCAGGTCGTGGAATTGCCGCGAACCCGCAGCGGCAAAATCGCCGAGCTGGCGGTACGAGCGGTGGTACATGAACAACCGGTAAGCAACGTCGACGCGCTCAGCAATCCCGGTTGCTTGGACCAGTTCCGCAATCTGGCGCAGTTGCGCGGCGGGTAGTCGGAGGTGAATTTTACCGGCGCCGTTCGGCCAGGACTTTCAACAAGTCGGGCAGCGCCACGGGCTTGACCAAGTGAAAATCGAAGCCGTCCTCAGGACGCGGTGTTTCGGCAAATCCCGTGAGCGCCACTATCAAGGGCGCATTATGTCCCGATCGAGTGCGCACTTGCCGCGCCACCTTCTCGCCCGGCATATCGGGCAGGCCGAGATCCAGCAACAGCACGTCGGGGAGAGACGCAGCAAGCGACGCCAACGCCTCTGTGCCGCTATAACTGGGAAGTGCGGTGGCGCCTTCATGGCGCAACGCCTCGCACAAACTGTCTGCGGTTAATTTGTGATCGTCAACCACCAGAATGTTCAAGCCGCGCAAATCGTGGCGGGGCACATCCGAGTCGCTTGCTGCACCAGGCAGCCGCGCTGCGGCCGGCAACCGAATGGTGAACTCGCTGCCCTTGCCGATGCCGTCGCTGTGAACGCTGACACTGCCGCCGTGGAGCTCCACCAAACGGCGCACGACCGCGAGTCCCAGCCCCAAACCGGACTTCGCCCGTTCGATAGATCGCTCGGTGCGGGTAAACATCTCGAACATCGACTCATAGTCGATTTCCGGAATACCCATGCCGTTGTCGCGGACCCGAAACACCACCTCGCCGTCCTCTTCCTGCACCTGCAATTGGATATTGCCCCCGGCGTCGGTATAGAGCGCCGCGTTGGTGAGCAGATTGGTGAGTACTTGCCGCAGGCGCACGGGATCGGCTTCGATCTGCGGCGGGCGTTCAGGCATGGAGATGGAGAGTCGGTGGCCGTGCTGGTCGATCAGCGGCCCAATCGTTTGCGCGACCGACGTTATCAGTTCGCCGGTATCGATGGCCCGCGGCCGGAGTTCGATTTCGCCGTCGACGATGCGCTGCACGCCGCTCAGATCGTCGATCAGACGCGCCAATTGGCGCACCTGGTCCTCGATCAGATTTGCGACACGCTCGATTTGTCGCGGTTCGTTTGCGCTTTGTTCCTTCAACAGAAAGGCGGCATTTCGAATCGGAACCAACGGCGAACGAAGTTCGTGGGCCAGCACCCCGAGAAAGCGGTCCTTGCGCTGGTCGGCCTCGGTCAGGCGCTGCGCCTGAGACGCGAGTTGGCGGTTGGAGCGCGCCAGCTGCGCGGTTCGCTCCTCCAGCGTGCGCTCGAGGCTGGATTGCAATTCCACGAGTTCGCTTTCCCGCCGCTGCCGCTCATTTACCTCAGCCTGCAACAGCGCATTGTTGCGCGCCAATTGTGCCGGACTGGGGAGCGCGAGCACACGCGGCAACAGTGGCCAAAGCAGGATCGCGGTAGCCACTGACACCGCCGCGGTCAAAAACTTCATCCAGCCTTGGAGACGGTACAGCGGATCCCAAACTGTGACCGCGCCGAGAATGTGGGTCGCGCCCGAAAACAGGATGAACGCGGCAAATAGCCAGTACATCCGGCGGAACGTCAGATCACGGCCGCGCTGCACGAACAGAAACAACGCCAGCGGTATCGAATAATATGCCGCTGCGATCACGACATCGGACCCGACGTTCAGCCAAAGAATGTCGGGGCGCCACGAATAACACACCCCGTGCGGCATGAAATCATGCTCGAATAACTTGCGCAGCGCGTCCATGGTGGCACCGTCGTGTGGACGAATTGGAGGCGCTCGTACATAGGGCGCGTTGGCACATCATCGACATGGCTTCTGGGGTGGTCAAGGGAACCCGGACCGAAAGTATCGCTGACGAACCTCTCAGGGAGGTGTGAAGGTGAAGACCTTTCCAACTGCCTTGTGGATCTGGGCTGTGGTCAGGTACTGCGCATCCCATGGGTCTTCCCAATGCGCGCAACGCAAACGCCAAACCTGCGGCTGCTGCGCCGACTCCAAGTAGAACGAAGTCGCCATGATCACCGGACCGGAAGCAGCAGCCGCGCGTAAATTCAAAGACGCCACCTTCACTGGAAATCTCTGCACGAAGTCACGATCGTGGCGTACTGCAACAATACGGAATGTCTGGGGCGCTATGACGACCGGATCGGCATTGGCGCTGCGGAGCTCGAGGCGACAGTTCGGATAATATTGGTCAAGGCCCTGCAACGAAATATAACCGCTGTCCTGATAAATTTTTCCGCCCTGCACGTAGAGCCACCCTCGGTGCGCCGGTATGGTGAGAGACTCGTTCAATTGCAGACGTCCCAGGTCCGCCGGCGCGTCTGCGCGCTCCCACCCGGAAACCGGAGCACATGCTGCCGGCAAAATCGCCAGCGCTACGGTCAAGCAGCGTTGTATGTTCCAGTTCATCGCTCGGTGCTCCGCGCGCCGGGACATAATGCCCAAGCGTAGTTCAAGCGCGGTCGGAGATGCCCGAGTGCGAAACGCGACACTTAGACACAAAAAACCCCGCCGAAGCGGGGCCTTTCGCGCGTACCGGCGGAAGGCCGCCTAGCGCGTCTTGCGAGCTCTGCGCCCCATGAACCCGAATACCAGGCCGGCGATTCCCAATAGTGCCAACGGAGCCGGTTCAGGCACCGAAGCGCTGACAGCGGCCAATCCGTTGACGGGGTCAACCACATTCGATAGCAGGAACTGGAAATCATTGTAGTCGGCGTCGCCACCACCCCATAGGTCCTCCATACCGACCATCGTCATGTACTGATCCAACGCGCCGTCGTAGGTGGTGGTCGCGCGGGCATGGGCGACTCCGTCGCCGTTCGCCGCGGCCGGACCCGACAAGTAGGTCTTGCCGGTATTGTTCACAAAATAGCCGAACACCAGTTCGGTGCCGGCTGCAAAAGAACCGATATTGACCTGGGTTCCGACCGCGGAGTTGGAGTTGAATACCTCACCGGAATGAGACGATGGCGAATACACGAACAACGAGCTGGTGTATGCAGCGTCTCCGCCCATGAACGTAGCGGTCACATTGCCGTCGCTTCCCACGAACATGCGGCCGCCGGTGACGGCTTTGCCCAATGGCACATCGCCGATAATGGGTCCCGCGATGGCAGCCAGCGGCATCGCCAGCACGCACAACCCCAACGCTGCCTTACGCAAGGCGGATGAAATAGCGTTACCGTTCGTCATATTCGCACCTCAGATTTCGATCCTGTCAGAACTGCTTTCCTGTTGCGTTGCTTTGATGCAAGGGCCAGGCCAACATAGTTAACACTATGTATTTCCGATCGTTTATTTGCACGCGAGGGGCGCCTGCAACGCCGATGTTACACACCTGTAAAGTATGCTGACAACGAAACACCACATATTTATTGAAGAATTCAAGAGTTTGCATGCGAAAGCTGGCAGATATACTACACTGCGCCACCCGCTCCGAGGACACCTCCCCAGGGCCAGAAGCGCTTTTCATTGCCGCTTATTTCCCCCGCTTCACGGATGCACCGCTGGGGGCCGAATGGTGATGTCACCGGCCTGGTGACATAACGGGTGTAAAAACTTCTGATATAAGTTTTTCCCCTATAACCAAAGTCATAGGGCTCATATGCGTACAGCACGGTCGGCGTCAGGCGGCTTTACACCCAATTTTTCCGGCAGGTGGTTTGTGCCTCGTCAAGCCCGGTTTTACAAGGCGTTTGCTATTGAACGCCCCTCCTGGCATGGCATGTGCATAGTGAATGCACAGGCGTCGAGCGTTCTTTCGGGGAATCGGCAATCCGCAGCCGACCTAGAAGCACCCCAAAAGTCGCGGTATGCCAGAAGTGCGACGAGCTCGGATTAGCGCTGCCGACGGACAACGGCACTTGTACCAGGCAGCGGGAGCCGCTGCGCACTAGCACAATTAGATGTTCAGTTATGTTCTGAATCGCCCCGCCGGACGGCGGGGCTTTTTTTGTTCAGGCGTCAGGTCAGGGAAGTGTGCCCAGGGTAATGGGCGCGGAACCGTTGGGATCACGGGAACTGCGCAGCACCGCCACCGTGGATTCCAACATCTCCTGATCCGGGTTGGCGAACGTTAGTCGTGTGCCGCCGCCGCTTTGCTGCACCACAAAAGCCCGAACGCGGTAGGTACGGTGATTCTGTTCGATCGGTAGGGACAGCTCGACTTGCACCGCGGCATTCTGTTGCAACCAATCGGCATTACTTTCTACCAGCATGCCGTCCAGACCCAAATCCCGGGCGTAGGCGTCAACCACTCGACCGTCGCCATGGATACGCACCAAGCCGGTGACCGGCACCCGGTTACTACTTCGGTTTTCCATCGACATTCAACTCCGAGAGCCCTCGAGCGTCATTAGATTCCCACCTTACACAGCGAGCAATAACATGCGTTCAGCGCCCCTCCCTTCAAGGACTTAGTTTCCCGCTTTCCTTGAAAGCCCTATAGAGTTTAGCATCATTGGGGCCCACACTACGCAGTTCATGGATACGATGGTGGGGGTATTCAAGTCCTTCACCCGCTGTTCGTGAAAAGCAGCCGGTTCCTGATACGTTGGCGACCCGCCCGACGGCCTCACACGGATGCTCATAGCCCGTCGCGACACCGCTTGAACTGCACGAAACCCGATCGCTCCCAATGCGGTAGGCTCAAGTGGGGCTTTTGCCTCCGGCTGAATGCTCGCTGGCGAACGACTGCGCCTCGATGAACACCCGCTTAACGATCGGATAGGCGCTTTTGATCTCTCGGTCCAAACGCGCGATCACCTGCTCCAACTCGGCTGCCGTCATCGAGGGCCGAAACTCCGCATTCAAATTGACCAGCACGTATTGCGGTCCCATGTGCATTGTCAACAACTCGTGCACATGTTGGATATCCTCGACCCCGGACGCGATTTTGCGAATGCCCTCCACCACGCCTTGGTTGGCGCTTTCTCCGATCAACAGGCCTTTGGTCTCCAGCGCCAGCCAAAATGCGGTGATTCCGAGGATGACGCCGATGATCATGGACGACACGGCATCGGCCCAGTGCCAACCGAACTGGTCGCTGAGTACCACCCCGACGAACGCGACTCCCAGCCCGAGGATTGCCGCGCTGTCTTCGAACAGCACCACGAACAGGGACGGATCCTTGCCGCGATGCACCGCTTCGAGGTAACTCCAGTTCCCCTTCGACTTGGAAAACTCACGGAATGCAAAGAACATCGACGTGCCTTCGAATAACATCGACAGCCCAAGCACCGTGTAGTTGATTGCCACCGATTGCATCGGCTCGGGATTCGAGAAACGGTGAATGCCTTCGTAAATAGACACTCCGGACCCCAACGCGAAAATCAGAATCGCAACCACAAAGCTCCAGAAATACACTTCTTTGCCATGACCGAACGGAAACCGTGGATCGGCCGGTTGCTGGGCGCGACGCAGCCCGTACAGCAAAAGGCCCTGGTTACCGGTATCCACCACGGAATGGATGCCTTCTGAAAACATCGCCGAACTTCCGCTGAAAGATGCCGCGATAAACTTGGTCACCGCAATCAGCAGATTGCCGGCAAGTGCCGCAAAAATAGGAAGTTTGGACGGAGCCGACATACGCCTGGCGCTTAGGGGGAGAACCGGCCGCCAGCCGCCGTCCTTGCGATCGTCCGGCGCTCACCGGCGGCGCATCGCATTTGCGTCATGGGGGGTCTATTGCTTGGCGTTGATGTTCAACAGTATCGCCAGTCCGAGCAAGAACATTCGGCGGCGCTCCCGGACTTGCAAATCATCCGTCGCGGAATCGGTGTCCGCGTCGGTATCGGCTTGCGGGGCAACGCTCAAGCGCGTTTGCACCACCGGCTCGAGCGCAACATCCTGCAGCATGGCGCCGTACACGAGCGTCTCGCTATGACCAACCGGTGCAGTAGCTGCCCCCTGCCAGTGTTCGAACGCGCTCATCTCGGACATTTCAGACTGGGATCCTGCCGGCACGCGGCATACCCTGCTTGCGAATGCGGTGGCGGAAGCTGAGTCGTTCGGCATGCCCGGGATTGCCGCAGAAACTACCGGATCCGAGGCGGGGGACACTCGCTCACCTGCGGCTCGAAGGGGGCTCGCCGGCAGGGCAGCCACGCATGCCAGCAGAGCGATACTCATTATTGGTTTCATTTCCCCTCCCTAGGCGTGCGAATCTGTAGCATACCATCCAACATTCGCGCCAACTCCGCCAACTACTTTGTTTTTGGAGCGTTTATTATATCAGCTGCAACTTCGACAGATGCAGATGTAAATGCGTTCGACGTTACCCGCAAAACGCGAGCGGTTATCAAAAGCCTGCAGTTGCCCCGGCTTTCATGATCTCCATGAGATTCTTATTGATACGGACCGCCATATCGTGCAGTTCCGGCGTCAACGGCGCGTTGTTGATGAGAATGTCGAGGTCCATCATCATCAACCAGACTTTGCCCTTCGAATCCTGGACCAATGCGATGCGGCACGGCATGTAGGCCGCGAACAGCGCGTTGTTCTGCACCATCTTGTAGGCATCTTCAGGGTTGCAGAACTGGAAGATGTGCAATGGCCCGGAATCGATACCCCGGGCTTTGAGCTCTTGCGATACGGGCTGATGGGCGACGATCTTCATGTTCAGCTCCGCGGCCTTGGATTGCAGGAACTGGATCGCCTCGTCGACGGAGACGCCGTCCGCAAGTGGCATTTTCACCACGGTCTGCGAAATATCGAACTTGAGCGGCTCCGGCGCCTCTTTCATGGGGCCCGCCCAGGCGGGCCCCGCGGCGAGCAAAGAAGCCATTAGCGCGATGATCAAAATACGCATGGAACAATTCTCCTTGGCGGGATCGGGCAAAGGGCCATCCCGTACGAGGTGTCAGGGCATATTGGAATACTAGAAGAAATACGAGCGTTTGCATCAAAACCCGCGCTACGCAACCGGCGGCGGGAATTACCCTCACTCACCTATACTGAGGCGGGGCGCACTGGTGCGCACCGCCAACCCGGAGTCAGCAAGTATGGTTACAGCAGTGGTTCTGATGAACGTCCGGCGCGGCCAAGTCAACGAGGTCGCGCAGCAGTTGTCGGAGACCGAGGGCATCTCCGAAGTCTATTCCGTGGCAGGGCGCTACGATCTGGTAGCGCTGATCCGAGTCCAGGCTAATGAAAACCTTGCAGACCTCGTAACCCGGCATCTGGCAGCGATCGACGCCGTAGTCGAAACCGAGACCTTGATCGCCTTTCGCAGCTACTCCAGGCACGACCTGGAATCCATGTTCACGGTCGGCCTCGAAACCTGAAGGCAGGACAAAAGCAACAATTTACGTCCACTTTTCGCGACACATATTCCGCCGCTGGCGTCTGGCATCCCTCTCGGTACGCTGATAGTCTTTGCCCTGACCGCCGCGCGCATCCTTGGGATCATCGACGTCGGGACCGGGGCAGTAAGTCCCGGACGCCGCAGGTAACGCCGCCAGCGAGCAGGATTGCCTGTCACGCATTCTCTTACCGAATTCAATCGCTATGACCCAGACCGGACGATTGCCAGTGGACTCGATGGATTGCAGCAGTATCCGCCGTATCGCGGTCATGAACCCGAAAGGCGGCTGCGGTAAGACGACCTTGGCCACCAATCTTGCCAGCCGTTACGCCAACATGGGCTGCGGCACGGCGATCTTCGATTACGACCCGCTCGGCGCGGCCATGCGTTGGTTACACGCGCGTCCCGACGACTTGCCTTCCATTCATGGCGTGTCCGCCCACCGCGCACCGCGCGGCGGTGTTACCCGCGCTTGGCAGATGCGCTTCCCCCACGACGCCGGGCGCATCGTGATCGATACGCCGGCGGGGCTCGAACGCATGCAACTCACGGAACGGTTGCGTGACATCGACGTGATCTTGATTCCGGTACTGCCATCACCGATCGACATGGCTGCAACCGCAGACTTCGTTCACGACCTTTTTCATATTGAAAAGCAGTGGTCCGGACGCACCCGCATCGGCGCGGTCACCAATCGCATCAAACCGCGCACCCGCGCGTTCGAGAATCTGGAGCAATTTCTGCGCTCTCTTGGCGTGCCGGTTGTAGGCCACGTGCCCGACAGCCAGCGTTACATCAATGCCGCGCAGCAGGGCATGGGAGGGCACGAACTCGGCCGCGGCGAAGGCGCCAAAGAAGTCGTATGTTGGACCGGTATCGTGGAATGGATCGAAGGCGAAATCGCCGCCCTCAGTAGCGACTGCTCCGGCTCGGCGGACGCTCGCGACCGCCAAAGTCATTCCCATACCCGCCATTACTGACGCGACTACTGTCGATTGCGGCGCGCTGTCACGGACTCGCCGCCGATGCCCCAGTTATCGGTATCCACCTCATCGATCAGGACTTGGGTGGTCTGCGGGTTCTTGCCGAGAATGTCGACCAGCAATTGGGTGACGCCGGCGATGAGTTCGGCCTTCTGCTGCGGCGTGGCGCCGTCGCGCGTGATTTTGATATTGACGAATGGCATGGCGGTGCGCTCCGGTTGGCAGCGACCGGCTGCACCGTATTAGGCGCAACCGGTCGCTGCATCGTTCAAAGCAAGGGCACGATCAGCAGCGCGACAATGTTCATGATCTTGATCAATGGATTGATCGCCGGCCCCGCCGTGTCCTTGTAGGGATCGCCCACGGTATCGCCGGTCACCGCCGCTTTATGGGCTTCCGAGCCTTTGCCCCCCAGGTTGTCGTCCTCGATGTACTTCTTGGCGTTGTCCCAGGCGCCACCGCCGGTGGTCATGGAAATCGCAACGAAAAGTCCGGTGACGATGGAGCCGAGCAGCAGACCACCGAGGGCCTGGGGCCCGAGCAGCAATCCCACCAATACCGGCACCAATACCGGCAGCAGTGAAGGCAGGATCATTTCCCGTATCGCCGCTTTGGTGAGCATGTCCACCGCGGTCGAATACTCCGGCTTCTGAGTACCGTCCATGATACCCGGGAAGGTCTTGAACTGGCGTCGGACCTCCACGACCACTGCACTCGCGGCCCGCCCCACCGACTCCATCGCCATGGCGCCGAACAGGTACGGCACCAAACCGCCGATGAACAGTCCGATGATCACCAGGTGATTGGAAAGGTCGAAGGTCAGGGTGTGCCCCATGTGGACGCCCAACTCGCGCGTGTAATCCGAGAACAGCACCAGCGCGGCGAGGCCCGCAGAGCCAATGGCGTACCCTTTGGTGACCGCCTTGGTGGTATTGCCTACCGCGTCGAGTGTGTCGGTGGTCTGGCGTACCGCGGCGTCCAATTCCGCCATTTCCGCTATGCCGCCCGCGTTGTCGGTGATAGGCCCGTAGGCATCAAGGGCGACGATAATCCCGGCCATGGACAACATCGAGGTGGCCGCCACTGCAATGCCGTACAGTCCTGCGAACCAATGGGAGAACAGGATACCGAGGCAGACCACGAGCACCGGCGCGGCCGTGGAACGCATCGACAACGCCAAGCCAGCGATGATGTTGGTACCGTGCCCGGTAGTGGAGGATTCGGCGAGCCTGCGCACCGGTGAAAACTCGGTGGCGGTGTAGTACTCGGTAATGATCACCAGTGCCGCGGTCACGGCCAGACCTACCAAGCTCGCGCTATAGATGCTCAATGCACTGTAGGTGCTGGAACCTGACATCATCCAATAGGTGACCGGGAGGAAGGCAATGGCCGACAACACCCCGGCGGTTATCAAACCGCGGTACAGGGCGTTCATCACTTTGCCGCCTTCGCGCACCCGTACGAAGTAAGTCCCGACAATGGACGCCAGTACCGACACGCCGCCCAACACCAGCGGGTATACCACCGCCTGCACGCCCAAATCCGTAAAAGTCGACGCGCCCAGGATCATGGTGGCGATGATGGTAACCGCGTAGGTCTCGAATAGGTCGGCCGCCATGCCGGCACAGTCGCCGACGTTGTCACCGACATTGTCGGCAATCACCGCCGGATTGCGAGGATCGTCCTCTGGAATACCGGCCTCCACCTTACCCACCAGATCGGCGCCGACATCGGCGCCTTTGGTGAAGATGCCACCGCCCAAGCGTGCGAAAATGGAGATTAACGAGCCGCCGAACGCCAGTCCTACCAGGGGCGCCAGCAACACCGGCTGGCCCGGTTCGGTCAAGCCACCCAATACCGCGTAATAACCGGCCACGCCCAGCAGGCCGAGACCGACCACCAGCATCCCGGTGACCGCCCCGCCACGAAATGACACCTGCAAGCCGTCATTGAGACCACCGCGCGCCGCTTCAGCGGTACGCACGTTGGCGCGCACTGAAACCTGCATGCCGATGAAACCGGCGGCGCCGGATAGCACGGCACCGATGGCAAATCCCACCGCGGTCTTCCACCCCAGGGCGATGAGAATAATGACAAACAGAATCACACCGACGATACCGATGGTGAAGTATTGCCGCCGCAGGAACGCCGAAGCCCCTTCCTGCACCGCCAGCGAAATACGCCGCATGGCGTCATTCCCGGTGGGCATTGCGATGAGTTTGAAAATGGAAACTACACCGAACACCAGTGCCGCAACGGCGCAGATGAGGGCAAAAACGATACCCGTGGCCATGACCTCAGCCTCCTTTATGATTATTTGGAAACAACCGGATCGTAATATGTTTTGGCGTCGAGCGATATCGCGGATATGGCAGCGCTCGCGCTCAGGTTGTGTTTTAATCGGCGGTTTCGCGCAGGCACCGGCGGTTGCGGTATCATGCCTGCTTTACCCGTGGCAAAGGAGCGAGCGGTGAGCGGTGGTTCGAGCAGCCCCCCCAAAATCGTCATTGTCGGCGGCGGCGCTGGCGGCCTCGAACTCGCAACCAAACTCGGAAAGCGCCTCGGACGACGCGATCGCGCCGAAATCACATTGATCGACGCCTCATGGACCCACATCTGGAAACCGCTGCTGCATGAAGTTGCCGCCGGCACGTTGGATGTCGGCGAACATCAGCTCGAATATTTGGCGCAAGCCCATCGCAAACATTTCCGATTCCGACTCGGCCGGGTCGACGGCCTCGATCGGCAGGCACGCCACGTGTCCGTGGCGCCGACGTATAACGAGATGGGGCTGGAAATCACACCGCGGCGCAGTTTCCCCTACGACCTGCTGGTGTTTGCAGTGGGCAGTGTCAGCAACGATTTCGGGATTCGGGGCGTCGATCAGCACTGCCTGTTTTTGGATAACACCGAAGAAGCAGCCGATTTCCAGCAGCATCTGCTCGGTACACTGCTGCGCGCCCATAGCCAAGGCCGGCCCATTCAACCGGGCCAGCTCGACGTGGTCATCGTTGGCGGCGGCGCGACTGGCATCGAACTGTCCGCGCAATTGCACTGCGTTACGCGCCAATTGGCCGCCTATGGCCTGGACGAGATCAAACCCGAGCAGGACATTCACATGAATTTGGTCGAGGCATCCGGGCGCCTGGCACCGGCTCTGCCGCAACGATTGTCGGGCGCCATTCAACGTCAGCTCGAGAGGCTGGGCGTGCGCGTGTGGCTCAATCAACGCGTGGTGGAAGTCAACGAAAGCGGAATCATCACCGCCGACGGTGAAACAATTCCCGCGGCCATCAAAGTCTGGTGCGCTGGAATCAAAGCGCCGGCATTTTTGTACGAAATCGACGGCCTCGAGACCAATCGGGTGAATCAGCTGGTTGTGCAAAAGAACCTGCAGACGACCCGCGATGCCGATATCTACGCTTTGGGCGACTGTGCCGCCTGCCCGATGGACGGCGGCGCAATCGTGCCACCGAGGGCCCAAGCCGCGCATCAGGAAGCTTCTTACCTGGCGCGCGCGATCAGCCGTCGCATAGCGGGCAAATCCACCGATGACTACGGCTACCGCGACTACGGTTCGCTGATCACGCTGGGACGCTACAGTACGGTTGGCAGCCTGATGGGACATCTTACCGGAAGTGTCATGGTGTCCGGGTTTTTTGCTCGATTGACGTATCTATCCCTGCATCAGATGCACCAGATCGCCTTGCACGGCCTGGTACGCACCGTGATGCTCAATATCGCCAACCGGTTGCGGCGTGGCTTGCATCCGGAGATCAAGTTGCACTGACCGGCGCTGATTTGGCTCAGCGCGCGCGGGCTCGGACGTAGCGTTCGACCGCCTGCTCGCCGTCACCGTCGAAATTCAGAAAGTGTATCCCGACGCGGAATTCATCCTGGGACATGCGCCGCGATACCACGATTTCACCGCTCGCTTGAACCGCGGTGACATCCCCGTCCGCTGCGGGCAGTTGCAGCCGCAACTGCGCCTTGATCGGCTGACCTGGAAAGGCCTGATGGCCGCTGGGCAGTATCCGATCCGCGCATCCTCGATCGCAGCTGATTTCGACACCGCCCATAGACAGATTGCAAATGGTACCGCGGGCCGTTTCGCCCCCTTCCGTGAGAAGCTCCAACGGCAAGTCGGTTGCAACCCTTGGATAGTGCCGCCGTTCGCTCGCCATTTACTCCCCCCGAAGCTTGGAAGCGCGCCTATGTGCCGTGCCGTCGCGCACCCCTTGTAATGGCCTAAGCATGCCAGAAGCGCGCCGCAGGCGGAAGCGCAACGGCCCTCAGACACGACCGTTTGCAGAAACACGTTGATCGTGACGCCACATGCGCAGGACGATGATCGCGGCGATGACACTCATCATGCTTGCCGGTATCCAGGTGATCAGCCCGCCGATGCGCTGGTCGAACAAGGGATCAGTGTCCCAGGCGCGGCCGCATACCGCATATACGTCATAAAGGTCGGAATGGTGGAAGGTGATGTAGGCGCCCAGCAGAATCTGGGGAATCATGATCAGCCATAGGATTACCACCCGCACGCCGTAGGAAGGCCGCACCCGGTATTTGGGCTGGCCGTCGAGCATCACCATCCAGAACAACAATCCGTCGATGAACATGCTCCAGTTCATGGCGTGGTACAGCGGCGCGCTGAGCATGGCGTCGTAATGAAGGGTGGGAAACAGCCAAAAATAGATCAGGCCGACAAACAACAGTGCGGCGATAATCGGCTGTTGCAGCACTCGATAGACACCGTTCAAGACAGGATTGCTCGCCAGGCGCTCCACGCCGCGTTGCAACCTGGCGGGCAACCCGCGCACGAGCAGTGCACCCGGCGCGGCCAATACCAGCAACAGCGGCGCGAGGTGATGTAGCACCAAATGTTGCAGACGGTGGATCCAGAACATGTGCTGAGCGTAATAATCCACCCGCGACTGCAGCGCCAGGTAAGTCAGCAGCATGCCGATCGCAAAGGCCAAGTGTCGGCCGACGCCAATCGCAACGCCCGTGCGTGCGCTTCGCGCCCAACCCAAGACGTAGAGCCCCACGGCGACCGCCATGGCGATCAGCGCTATCGCGGAGGGCTCCCAGGGCTCGAGGAACCGCAGCACCGCGCGCAACCAATGCTGCGACCACAACAGCGCTGCGAGCGCCGCCAATGCAACCATCGCCCCCACGGCCCCGGGCCAGATGCGATACGGGTGGGCCGCCCCAGTTGGAGCAGCACTTTCGTGGTGTGACACGGCTTGGGGCATCGGTTCAGCCCGCCGCTAGCAGGCGCTTCAAATCGGCTTCGATCGCCTGTGCCGAATCGGCGCCGGTGGCCAACAAGCGTGCCTCGCCTTTGCGGTCGAAAATGAATACCCCGCTACTGTGGGCGACGGCGTAGTCGCCATGGGCGTTCGGCGGATCGGCCTCGTAAGCTACGCGATAGCGCTTGGTCAGCGATTCCAATTGCGCTTGCGTACCGCGCAAACCGACGAATTCCGGTCCGAAATAATGCACGTAGTCCTGTAGCACAGACAGGCTGTCGCGAGCGGGATCGACGCTCACGAACAGCACGCGCACTTGGTTTTGGCTCGCACCCAGGGCTTGGATGGCCGCGCGCAACTCGGCCAGTGTAGTCGGGCAGACGTCGGGGCAGTGGGTATAGCCGAAGTACACCAGCAGCACGTCGCCGCGGAAGTGTTCGGCGGTCACCGGCGATCCCACCGTGCTTTGCAGCGTAAACCGCAGATCCGGGAGCAGGCCGGAGACGTTCTTCAAATGCCAGGATTGGTCACGCTGGCACCCTGCCAGCAATACCAGAGCCGCCAGCAGCGCGAGCCACCGCCGGCCGAACGACGATCGGGACATACGTAAGGATCCGATGCGAAGAAGCAATCCGGGAATTATCGCAGAGCCGGGGCCGAACTTGAATTGCAGCCGACGCGCGAGCGCCAATTCTGCAGCCGTAGGCCCCTAACCGTAATATTGGTGCGGAGATCCGCGAAGCCATAGAGCGGACAGCGTCGTGGTACCGTGCAGGACTCCCGACTTTTGGCCGAATGCCAGCGCAGAAGTCAGGCCGGACAGCAGCTACGTTTGCCCCTGATCCCGGAAAAAGCACGGTATAAGCTTTTTTCGGAAGCTCTTGCGCGCGCCAGGCGGGAAAATACGAATTAGTGCACTAACCTGCAACAGCCTGCGTCACTTAAATTACTACGAGATTTCGCCATGCAACGAACCTCCTCAAACGGCCGCGCGGGTACCGGCATAGATGGATTGGACGCGGTGTTGGGCGGCGGCCTGCCCCGCAGACGACTGTATATCGTCGAAGGCGCCAGCGGCACCGGCAAAACCACACTGGGTCTGCAGTTTTGTATGGAAGGGGTGCGCAACGGCGAAAGCGTCGTCTACATCTCACTTTCCGAAACGTCGGAAGAGCTGCACGAAGTCATCGAATCCCACGGCTGGTCGGCCGACGGCCTGCACATCGTTTCGTTTCCCGACACCGGGGAAGAAGGCGCGCCGGGGGAAGAATATACGTTGTTTCATCCGTCCGAGGTCGAACTGGGCCAGGCGACCAACCGGGTCTTGGAGGCGGTCGAAAAATTCAAGCCGCAACGCCTGGTCCTGGACACGCTGTCCGGGCTTCGGCTGATGGCCGACGACCCGCTGCGTTATCGGCGCCAAATCCAATCCCTGCGCGGTTTTCTGACGGAGCGCGGTTGCACGGTATTGATCATCGATGAACTGGGAGAAGACAAGAGCCTGTTTCAACCGCGCAGTCTTGCCCATGGGGTCATTACCCTGGAATCCGTGGCGCCCGACTACGGCCCGGCGCGGCGCCGACTGCATGTCCGCAAGATACGCGGCGTCTCCCATATCAGCGGCTATCATGATTGCCGGCTGTCCACCGGCGGATTACGTGTCTATCCCCGATTGGTCGCCGCCTCCCATTCGCCGGCGCAGCGCACCGACGAGAGAATTTCCAGCGGCATTCCTGAATTCGACCTGCTCGTGGGCGGCGGCCTGCAGCGGGGCGGCAGTGCGCTGATCATCGGACCTGCCGGCACCGGCAAATCGACCCTGACCTTGAACTACTGTATCGCCGCCGCCGAACGCGGCGAAAAATCGGTGTTCTTCGTGTTCGATGAGAATCTCGACACCATCCTGGATCGCGCCGCCGGCCTGGACCAGAAGTTGCAGCCCCATCTGGACAACGGACTGCTGACGCTGCAGCAGGTCGATCCGGCGGAGATGTCTCCAGGCGAATTCGCCCATAATCTGCGCACGCTGACCACGGACCGCCAGCTGCGCATGGTGGTGATCGACAGTCTGAGCGGTTACCTCTACGCCATGCCGAACGAACGTCATCTGACTCTGCACCTGCACGAATTGCTCAGTTTCCTGAGCAGTCAACGCATCAGCGTTCTTATGACCCTGGTGCAACACGGGCTGGTGGGCGAAAACGTGCAAACCCCGGCCGACCTCAGTTTCCTGGCCGATACCCTAGTCTTGTTGCGCTATTTTGAGGGCCTCGGAGAAGTCCGAAAGGCGGTTTCGGTGTTCAAACAGCGTACCGGCCCCCACGAGTTTTCGGTCCGTGAGCTGATGATCGGTTCGGAGGGCGTGCGCGTCGGGGCGCCGCTGTGCGAATTCGAAGGGGTATTGACGGGCGTCCCACGCTTTGTCGGCGACAAACTGCGCAGCATGGATACTGAATGACATCGCAGCCGAAAGACCCCGACCCCAAAGCAAGCGCAAGCGAGGCGCGAGTGCTGGTGATGTCGCCTCTGCCACGTGACGTGACCATGGCAACCTCGGTCCTCGGCCGCGCCGGATTCTATAGCGAAGGTTTCACCAAGCTGGAAGATCTGGTCGCAACGGCGCTTCAGAATCCGCCCGGCATGTTGTTGGTCGCCGCCGAGGCGCTGTTCAGCACCGACGCGGTGGCAAGTTTGATGTCCCTGTTGGAGAGTCAGCCCGCCTGGTCGGATCTCCCTGTCAGCATCATTACTCACTCTCGAATCGCCGATCCACACGAGTTGCGCGCCGTGCGCGGGCTCGAACATTTGCATTCGGTCACTTTCCTGGACCGGCCGGTGCGTGTAGCGGCGCTGGTCAGCACCGTACGTGCCGCGCTTCAGGCCCGCAGCCGTCAATATCAGGTGCGCGATCTGCTGCTCGCGGCCGAACGGGACGTACGCCAGCGGGACGAATTCCTGGCCATGTTGAGTCATGAATTGCGCAATCCGCTGGCCGCCATCAGCAATGCCACCCAAGTCATGCAACTGCAACCGCAAAAGAGCGCGGAGATCATCCCCATACTGGATCGCCAAACCGGGATGCTGAGCCGCATGGTGGACGACTTGCTCGATGTCGCACGAATCACCAGCGGCAAGATCAAGCTGAAGGCAGAGCAGTTCGACGCCGGAAGCGCTTTACACAATGCTTTGGAAACCGTCGCACCTGATTTACGCACCCGCAACCATACCCTTGACCTTGACCACCCGCGCTCGGCACTGTCGGTCGAGGGAGATCCGGCGCGAATGGCACAAGTATTCAGCAACCTGATTCACAACGCCGCGAAGTACACCGATCCCGGCGGCAACATTCGCGTGAGCCTGATCGAAGAAGATGGCGAGGCGGTGTTTCGGGTGCGCGACTCCGGAATCGGTATCGATACCGCCCAGATCAAGCAGATTTTTGAGCTCTTTGCACAGGGCGAACGCAACATCGATCGCGCGGAAGGCGGCCTTGGAATCGGCTTGACCATCGCCCGGCAACTGGTGCATATGCATGGCGGCAACATCGCGGTTCACAGTGATGGCCCAGGGAGCGGCAGCGAATTTTGCGTACGTCTACCCCTGGCTGCGCAGGCAACCACGCGCACCGCGATGCCCGAGGAATACGCGTTCGGCGGCAGCGCGAGCCGCGTGCTGGTGGTCGACGACAACCAGGAAGTAGCGGATGGCCTGGCATTGCTGGTCGAAGCCTTGGGCCACGAGGCACGTACGGTATACAAGGGGCGCGACGCGCTCACCTACGCCCGGGACTTTCGACCGGATATCATCCTGCTCGATCTTGGCATGCCCGAGATGGACGGCTTCGCCGTCGCCCGTGCGCTGCGAAGTCTACCGTACGGTTCGCACCTGACCATCGTTGCGCTGACAGGTTATGGTGACGACGCGACGGTGGCCAAATCCCGTTCGGCCGGTTTCGATCACCACCTGCTCAAGCCCGCGGGCGTGCATGCGCTGCAAACGATTCTAGCGCATGCGCAGGCCGGCGAGTTGCATTCGCATTGACGCGGCACTTCTGCGAAGTGCGATAATTTCGCCCTCATAACCACAATCTCGTTATCTATTTGATTCGGGAGAACACTTGCGCATCCGTATTAAGCGGTGGGCAGCCGTTCGCCCGCAATACTGCGCACGCCAAAGCAATGCGTGATTGGCACTGATCGGAGTTAGCTCGGGAATTCACGTGAATGCGCGAATTCGATCACCATAACCAATCCGCCCCGATTGCACAATACACACAAAGTGTAAATTGCGAAGTAACAAAGTAACGTTTGCATACTCGCGCTGCTTGTTGTTTGCTTCTATACAGAGTGATGTAGCTTTCAGCTTTTCGCGGTCCGACCTTGCGGAGGTTCCCGATGGCAGGAAGGAATGAATCTGATTCGCAGCCGCACACCGATTTCGTCGATGCGCTGACTGCATTCACGAAAGCCCACCACGCACGGCACTGGACGGGAACATTCGGCGAGTTCCTTGACGATGTCGTACGGTCGAATCCTCAGGCATGCACGCGCTCCAGTCATGAGTACATGTGGGACATGCTGCGCTGGTACCACACCAAGCAGCCCGCCGAAGACGACGTGCCCACTTCCAAGAATGCGCTGTTCGCGCGCGAACTGTTCGGGGTCGATGCCGCGTTGCGCCGGGTCGAGGAATATTTCAAAGCAGCGAGCGCGGGTTCCGACGTCGGCCGCCGGCTGATGCTGCTGCTTGGACCGCCCTCCGGCGGCAAGTCCACGCTCGTGATTCTGCTCAAACGGGGCCTTGAAGAATACAGCCACACCGACGAAGGTGCGCTGTACGGCATTGCCGGTTGTCCGTTGCACGAGTCGCCGCTGCATTTGGTACCGCACAGCTTGCGCGCCGACTTCCGGAATACCTACGGCGTGGAGATCAAAGGCGAAATCTGTCCCTACTGCCGGGCGCGGCTCGAAGACGAGTACAACGGCGACTTCATGCAAGTGCCGGTCGAACGGGTGTTCATTTCCGAAGCCGGGCGCATGGGCATCGGCACCTATGCGCCCCACGACCCGACCACCGCGGACATCGCCGACTTGGTGGGTTCGGTCGATCTTTCGAAAGTGGCCGAAATCGGCGACGAAGGCGATCCGCGCGCGTGGTCATGGTCGGGCGCCGTATACGCGGCCAGCCGCGGCGTACTGGAGATGATCGAAATCCTGAAGGTCAAACGCGAGTTTCTGTACTTGCTGCTGACCCTGACCCAGGAGAAGAACGTCAAGGTATCGAGATTTCCGTTGATCTACCTGGATGAAACCATTCTCGCGCACACGAACCTGGCGGAATTCCACAAATTCCTGCAAGAGCGCGAAAACGAAGCGCTTCTCGACCGTATGGTCATCATTCAGGTTCCCTATACCTTGTCGTACAAAGACGAGGCGCGGATCTACAAGAAACTGGTGTCGGCCGCCGGCGCTTTTCAGAATGTGCACCTCGATCCCCATGCGCTCAAGGTCGCTGCGGTGTTCGCCATTCTGAGCAGGCTGCAGAAAACCGAACGTCAGGACCTGGACCTTTCCAAAAAGTTACGCCTGTACGCGAACGAGTCGGTGGAGGGTTTCAGCGATTCCGAAGCCGAACGCATACACGCCGAAAGCTCGGACGAGGGTCTGACCGGAGTCAGCCCCCGGTTCGTGATCAATGCGATCTCCAACGCGATAACCCGTTCCGATGCACAAAGTCTCACCAGCATGGAAGTACTTCTGGCGCTCAAGGATGCCATCGAGTCCGACGCACGCATGGACAGCAAACAAAAACGCCAGTGGACCGACTTTCTGGTGCTGACCCGCAAGGATTTCTACAACCGCTGGGTCAAGGAGGACGTGCACCGCGCGCTGTTCGCCTCCTTCGAGGAGGAAGCGCAGCAATTGTTGGACAAATACCTCGACGAAGTCGAAGCCTCTTTGGACCAGCGCGAGGTCAACGATCCGATCACCGGAGAATCAAGACCGCCGGATGAACGGTTCTTGCGCTCGGTCGAGGAAAAAATCAAAGTGTCCGATTCCGGTAAACATTCGTTTCGCCAGGAGGTGGTGCGCAAAGCCATGGTGGCTTACAAGGCCGGAGACAAATTCACGCTCGACAGTCATCCCCGCCTGCACGAAGCCGTGGAGCAATATTTGTTCGACGAGCGACGCGACGTGCTGCGGCTGATCACTTCCGCGGCTCGACCCGATGACGAAGCCCAGCGCAAGATATCGGCGGTGCAGGAAAGGTTGGTGCGTGAATACGGCTACGACGAACATAGCGCCAAGGAGGCGTTGAACTACGTGACCACGTTGCTGTCCCAGGAGTAAGACCGCGCGTGGCGCTTGGCGTACACCGAGGTAAGCATGGTCACAACCGATTTCCGAGATGGCGATGGCGAAGACGGCGACAATAATCGGCGTTGGTACGGACTGTTTTCGCGCGGCGCGCGCGACTGGTTGCGCCACAATGAAAAAGTCCGGGATGCGGTTCGTGCGAATTTGCCCGACCTGATTTCCGGCTCGGACATTCTCGGCGGCGACGGCGAACGCAAAGTACGGGTTCAGGTCCGGTTTCTGGAACATTATCGGTTTCGGTTGCGGGACGCGGAGTCCGAACAAGGCGCCGGTCAGGGCAAGGTCGAACCGGGCGACGTGCTGCGGCCGGCAGCTCCCGAAGGCAGTGGCAAAGCGGGCAGCGGCGGCGGCGATGGTGATGGCGGGCTGGAGTTTTCCATCGAACTGAAGGTCGACGACATCGTCGACTGGCTCTGGCAACAGCTCGAGCTGCCCAATCTGCGCGCCAAGGCCGGCGCCGTCGAAAAGAGCGACTATACCCGGGAAGGTTGGGACCGGCGGGGTGCGCGCTCGCGCCTGGACCGTAGACGTTCCATCAAAGAGTCGATCAAACGCCGCGCCGTACAACCGGCGGGACCGTTGTTCACCAATGACGATCTTCGCTACCGGCAATTGGTGCGTAGGGATCGTCCGTCCACCCAAGCAGTGGTGTTCTTCGCCCTCGACGTCTCCTCGAGCATGACCGACCCGGATCGCAAGCTGGCGAAGACGTTCTTTTTCTGGGTGGTGCAAGGGCTGCGGCGCCAGTACCGACACATCGAACTGGTATTCATTGCCCATACGACCCAAGCGTGGGAATTTGCGGAGGAGGAATTTTTCAAGGTGAAAGGTTCCGGAGGCACGGTCGCCTCCACCGCTTTCGAGGCAATAAACGGAATCATCGCCGAGCGCTACGATCCCAGTCGCTTCAACATCTATACCTTTTATGCCTCGGACGGCGAGAATTTCGCCGAAGACCAGGTCCCGGCGCTGGAATCACTGGAGCGACTGGTCACGGCGACCAACTACATCGGCTACCTGGAGATCGACCCGCCCCACCGCCAGCCGCTGATGACGCCGACGGCGCAGCTGTTCCGCCACCTGGCTGGGCGCGACGCGGCGACGGGGCTGTTTTCATTGAACGACCAGTCCGACATCTGGGAAGGGATTCGCAAGTTCTTCTCCCACGAAGCCCACGAGGCCGCCTAGAGACCATCATGCCGGCGACACTCGGTCAATACCGCCGCAAGCTCGACGCCCTGGCCAAGCGCCACGGCCTCGATTATTTTCCGGTCGATTTCGAAGTGGTGCCCGGCAGTTTCATGATGGAAGTGGCCGTTTACGGGCTTCCAATCCGCATGCCTCACTGGTCTTTCGGCTTGCGCTACATCTACCAACTGGTCCAGCACCGCATGGGCCATTCGCGTTTGTTCGAAGTAGTGTTTCCAGGCGATCCCGGGCGCGCCTATCTCGCCAACAACAACAGCCTCGAAGAAAACACCCTGGTGACGGCCCATGTACTCGGTCACGCCGATTTTTCCAAGAACAACGCACTGTTCAAACGCAGCCAGGAACAGGTCGGCTACCATATCGTCGAACAAGCTGCGGCCCACGCACGGCGCATCACCGACGCAATCGACGAACACGGCGCGCAGCAGGTGGAAACCGCGCTCGACGCCGCACTGGCGCTGGAGCAGCACATCGATACCGACAAGCCGCTGGACCGCCCGCTGTATCCGGAGCATTCAGCGGTTGAGGGCGCGCCGGCTGTCGACGAATTCCAACAGCGTTACCAGCGCCTCGACAGCGGCAACGCGCGCGAGCGCTCGTCCAGCGAGCGCCGAAGCCGCCCGCCCATACCCCCGTATCCGGAATACGACTTGTTATGGTTCATCGCCCATTACGGTCCCGAATTGGACGATTGGGAGCGCGACCTTCTGCTGACAGTGCGGGCGGAGTCGTTCTATTTCTATCCTGTGTTCGCCTGCCAGATCATGAACGAGGGTTGGGCTTCATATTGGCATGCGCGCTTGCTCCGGGAAGCGGACTTTTTGCCTCACCAGGTCTATCTCGACGCCATCAAAGCGCATTCAGACGTGGTACGCCCCTATGGGGGCGACGAAGAAGTCGCGCTGAAAATCAATCCGTATCACCTCGGCTTTTCGATTTGGGAGGAATTGATCGAAAACCAGGATCTCGATTACGCGCGCAAGGTCCGGGCGGAGGACGACGACTTCAGCTTCGTACGCAACCACCTCGATGAAAACCTGGCCGAGCGATTGAAACTGTTTACCTATTCCAGCCACGAGGATGGCGAGATCCGGGTTTTGAACCGCGATATCGACGCCGTGCACGAAACCATTCTCAAGCCCAAATTCAATTTCGGCGCCCCGACCATCGCGGTCACGGAAATGCAGAACGACGGCACCCTGGTGCTGCGCCATCAGCACGAGGTGGATGGCCGCGGTCTGGATCTGAATCGGGCGCGCAAGGTGCTCGAATACGTCTATCGTTTGTGGCGCCGCCCAGTGGTGCTGTATACACTTGATTCACAAGAAGAAGAATGCGTTCTTGTCGAACCGGCCGACGGTTAGGATCCGGCCTGCAGCGCTGCCTCGCTGAAGTGTCGCTACGCTGACCCATGTCGGTAAGCGTCGTGCTCCCGACCTGGCGTGATCTCGTCGACTACCCATCGCCATTCTGCTCCCATGGCGCGGCGCGCCCTGCGAACTATCGTCAGCAGTGGGCCAGGCCCAACCGCGCGCGGCATCGAACAGGAGGCGCTCATGTCCGACCATAAACCTCGCGACGCCCTTTCCGGGGAGGAAAAGGAAGAAGCGCTTGCGCGGGCGGCGCCCAGTGCCGCCGTGGTATTCGAGGCCATTCGCGGCCAGGCGCAGGATGAGCTGGCCCGGCCGAGTGCGGCACTGTTCTGGTCCGGGCTGGCCGCCGGCTTGTCGATGGGTTTTTCCTTCATCACCGAAGCGCTTCTGCACGCGGGCATTCCGGCAGCACCGTGGCAGCCGTTGGTCACCAAATTCGGCTACACCGTCGGGTTTCTGATTGTCATTCTCGGGCGCCAGCAATTGTTTACCGAAAACACACTGACGCCGGTATTGCAGGTTCTGCACGAACAAAGGCTGAGGGTTGCGCTGAGCACCATGCGCTTGTGGGCAGTAGTTCTGGTCTCGAACCTGATCGGTACATTTCTGTTTGCCTTGGCGATGCATCTGACCACGCCGTTCGAATCACACCCTACCGAAGCGTTGCGGTCCATCGCCGAACATGCGCTTGCCGGTGGCTTCTGGAGCACGATGGTAAGAGCGATATTTGCCGGCTGGCTGGTGGCGCTGATGGTGTGGTTGTTGCCGTTCGCGGAAACCGCGCGGGTATCGGTGATCATCATCATCACCTACATCATCGGCATCGGCGAGTTTCCGCACGTCATTGCCGGTTCCAGCGAAGCTTTCTACGCGCTTCTGTCGGGGATCGCGACATGGAAGGTGACCATCCTGAACTATCTGCTCCCGGCTCTGATCGGCAACATGATCGGCGGCATCGCCTTGGTCGCGGCTTTGAATTACGCCCAGATCTCTCCGGAAAACGATGAGGATTGAGCCGTCGCCGACAGACGCCTCCGCGTCCGGATGCTAGCGCTCAACCCTGCTCCGAAGCCGTAACTGCGCTGCCGGCATCACCTCTGCCTTCAACACCCGCTGCATGAGCGCCACAGTCTGGGCGTTCTGCTCGGCGTCTTCCGCGGCGACGCAGTCTGACGCCACGACAATTTCGAAACCACGCATATAGGCGTCATTGGCGCTGAACAACACGCACATGTCAGTGGCCATCCCCGTGAGGATCAAACGGCGGACGCCGAGGTGTTGCAGTAGCAATTCCAGATTGGTCTGAAAGAACGCCGAATGTCGGGGCTTGAGCACGAAGTAGTCCTCGTCATCGGGGGCCAGGTACTTTGCCACCGGGCTGCCGCGGACTTGATCTTCGGTGCAATGGCGCACCAGGGCCGGAAAATCCGACCGCCAGCGGCCGAAATTGTCATTGGCGTAGATCACCGGGACGCCAGCCCGTTTCGCGTTCGCTTTGAGCGTACGGATCTGCTGCGCCATCGGCAGGGCATGCACCAGCAGACGTTCGCCGCCTTCGAATTCAAGATCGTTGATGACGTCGATCAACAACAGCGCCGTCTCGGCGGCTTGCGGATCGTGTTCGGATGTATCGGTTGGGTCCAGGTTGCGCATAGTATTCCGCTCCTTCCGTGGGCCGTCAGTCAGAGCCCAGTTTAGGATCCGCGCGCCGCATGGCTCACCGGCGCGAACACTTCAGTGCTGGCGAAATTTGCCGTTATCATGAATCAGGCTTCCGGCAGGCCGGCAGAGCCGTTGTTCGCGCCGCGCCGGATCGTGACCTGGGAGAATATCAACGGCGGTCGGGATGGAAGCCGGCCGATTCGCCTTGCCGCCCGGACGTCGCCACTGATACGACAACGGACTCATTTCTCTCATAAATCAAAAGAATGGATCGGAGGACGTTTCTGTGAAAGCGATGAGCCTTATGAAACTCGGAACAGCCGTGCTGGCGACCCTGCTGCTCGCCGTGGGGGTTGCACGCGCCGACCTGATATTTACCGCCCCCCCGCGGGAAAGCGTGGTCAAGGGTAAGGAAATCTACGGTCCGCTGGCGGATTACCTCACCCAGCTGCTGGGTACGAAGGTCGTATATCAGCATCCGGAGGGCTGGCCGCAATATACCCGCGCCATGCGCGAAGGCAAATACGACCTGGTCTTCGACGGTCCCCATTTCACTTCCTGGCGCATGGCCCACGTGCAGCACCAGCCTTTGGTACGACTTCCCGGACAGTTGGTGTTCCACCTGCTTGCAAAAGCGGACGACAACGGCGTGAACTCGCCACAAGACCTGGCCGGCCGCCGCATCTGCGGTTTGGCACCTCCGAATCTCGCCACCATGTCCGTGATCCGCCAGTTCCCCAATCCGGCCCGCCAGCCTGTGATCGTGCCGGCCAAGGGAGGCGTGCCGGGTGTGTTCAAGGGTATGGAGGAAGGTAAATGTCGCGCGGCGGTGGTGCGCACTCAGTTCTACGACAAGATTCTCACTGACGAGCAACGCGCCGGGGTAAAAATCCTCTCCACCAGCGCGAAGTATCCCAATCAGTCGATTTCCGCCGGCCCCAACGTGACGGACGAGCAGAAGCAAAAGATCATCGGCGCACTGACCGGCGATGGCGCCCAAGCGGCTCACGGCATTTTCGAACGTTTCGCACGCAATGCCAAAAAGTTCGTGCCCACCCAGCCGGGCGAGTTCAAGGACATCAATTTACTGCTCGAAGGCGTGATCTGGGGTTGGTAAACCGGTCGCCCTTACTCGCGCATCATGCCGTTGACGCTATGCCGACAGCCGCTTGCCCGCCAGGGTGGGCGGCTTGTCGGTCCGGGTTTCGATCTTCAGGTAACTGAGTAGCCGTACCGCGCCTTCCCGATGCAAGGTTTCGTGAACGGTCTTGACCGCATCGAGAATGCGATCGAGCTCGCCTTCGACGTCGGTCCCCGACGCGTGGGTCTCGGTTTTCAGTCCATATTCCGTTAAAACGGCGATCACCCGCTCGATCTCCTTGCGCACTGATACGCCAGCGCCGATGGGTACCAGCTGTAATTCTGCTGTAGCTTGCATGATGATGCTCCCTGATGTGACATGGATGTCGGATGCACAGCTGCAATCCGCCCGATTGCGCAGTCCGGATACGCGGGCGATTTGTCTCGGCAGGCGCGGCACCGTTGAGTCCGCGGTATCATGGGCCGGATCATCGCGCCCGAGACGGGCAGGTTGCAAACCCAGTATGGAGGCCAAGTCATGATTGAAAAACGATCCTTGGGTTTAATGGTGGCTGCGCTGGCACTGGCCTCGCTGCTTACAGCGTGTGCCGGACGGCCCGACCGCCCCAGTCTCGCCAGGCAGTGCGAAACGGGCTTGAACCTAGCGAGCAACGAACTCGATCTGGCAAAAGCGAAAGGGTTTTCCGGCACCGTGGAATGGGCCAAGGCCGCCAGTCTGCTGTCGGCGGCGGCGGTGCAGAAACAATTCGAGAAATATCCCAACTGTGTGAACAAAGTCGAAAAAGCGCGCTACTACATTCGCGAGAGCCAGCACTAAAGGTCCGCGCTAGCGCTTGTCCGACCCTAGACTTCCAACTCGCTGCGTGGCCAGCCGGCGAGATCGGCCGCTGCTTCGTAGGTACTTTGCAGAAAACCCATCAGCACCTGCTCCGGTGCCGCGGCGGTCCGCACGGCGTCATAGGGCAATAAAAATTCGCCGAGATTCTGGGAATAGGAAGCTTGTGCCGGGAACACCCGGGCGTCGGCAAAGCCTGCCGGCGCCGGATAAGCGTAGGAATAAAATACCGGCATCGGCAGCGCTTCCCCGCCGGGCCAGAATCCGGCGCTACTGACTTCGTGAGAGTAAGCCTCTTGGGCGACTCGGTCGGGTAGATTCGGAATCCCGCCAGGGTGGAGCGGCGCAGTTCGGCCCGAAAACCGGGTCACGGCAAGGTCGAAACTGCCCCAGAAGAACTGCACCGGACTGCACTTGCCACAAAACAACGCCCGGAAGCGAGTAAACACTTTTTCGCTGCGTAACAACACCTGCCAAAAACGCCAGGCATATCCGGCATCGTAGTGGCAATGGGCTTCGTCGTCCGGAAACCGTACTGCCGTTGCCACTTCATTGGGCAAGGTGTGAATGCGCACCGCCAGATCCAGCGAAACCAAGTCCGACATGAGTGCCCGATAAAATGCGGCAACGCTCATGGGCACCAACGCAAACGCACGGCGGCCGCCGTTGCTGGATTCAATTGTCAGCCGGTGGTCGATAAAATCGAATTCAATTCGAAACGAACGCGAGCCGTAGGGAATGTTTCCGGTCGTCAAACCGCGCGGCGAGACCGAAAACGTCACGTGCCAGGAGTGATTCAGCCACGGCATTTGCACCAGGCGCACTTTGCCGACGATCTGGGTCCACAGGTGCAATGTTTCGCAGGTTTCACGCCATGCGGCGAAGTCGAGCTCCGGCCAAGCGGAACCCTCCCTTCCCTCGTTTGCGCTTTCGCTGTTGATCGCGACCACCCGCTGGTTCTCTGAGCGTTAGCATAGACGCCGGCGTTCCGAACTGCGAACATTGCGGGGTCTGCGTGCGTTGCCTTTGTACTAGATTGATGCTCACCCGGCGCGCCTTGAGTCGTTTGCAGCGCTTATATGAACCCGCGTTACAAGTCGACGTACTGCGCCAGCCTTGCCATCGGCGTGACAAACTCGAGACTTCCACCAATGACACCTAACAACACCCACAGCAAGACGATCGGCTACCTGCTCTGGATTTTCGGATTTCTCGGCGCGCACCGCTTCTATTACGGCCGCCCGGTCAGCGGCACAATCTATTTTTTCACCTTCGGGCTATTCTTCATCGGTTGGATCGTCGACCTGTTTCTGATCCCGTCCATGGACCGCGACGCCGACTTCCGTTACTTCGCCGGCCCCAAGAACTACGACCTCACGTGGCTGCTGCTCACGTTTCTCGGCGTATTCGGCATACATCGGTTCTACCTGGAGAAATGGGTGAGCGGGCTGATCTATCTGCTGACCGCCGGCCTGTTCCTGATCGGCGTGATCTACGACTATTGGACAATCAACACCCAGATCAGCGATTACAACCGACGGTATGCGTCGAACCGTTGACTTGTATTCGGCCGGTTCACCTGGAATCGCGTCCGGGCACTCTGAAACTTGTGCTCGGGCGCGGCCACAGTCGACGGGCTTCATCAGTGGGAGGCAATCGGCCATACCGAGCGAGCGCTGGCTGAAAAAGCTAAACACGGCCGACGCCGCGACCAACGGCTCTGGCGTGCATGACAACGCCCACAGCAGCGAGAAGTCCCCGTTGCCGTCGCCCGAAAACGCACCGAGCGGCATATTTCCAAATGTAACCTGTGCAACAGTTTGCAACCGCGTGCGCGCCACCCTGGTCTAGCCTGCACGAGAAGGTGAATGGATGAAGACTATTGCCAAGGAGGCAACTCATGAATAAACAAATCAGACGTAGCGTTCTAGTGTCCGCCCTCGCCGCGGCCCTCGGCACCTCGGCTGTGTATGCCCACGAGCTCGACCGTGACGACGCTCCGACCGCGTCCGCGTACGGTCGCGCCGAAGCGGATGCAAGCTTGGTAAACGATGTGCGTGACGCACTCGCACGGGCGCCGGATATCGACGCATCCCGCATCAATGTCAGCGTCGACGGCGGCGAGGCGTATTTGACCGGCACGGTACCGACCGAAGAACAAACCCGCATGGCCCATGAAGTCGCCCATTCGGTGCCTGGTGTGCGGAATGTCCACGTCGACCGGCTGCGCGTCGTGTCAGCGGACAGCGACGAAAACGTTCGTACAGCGCCGGCCGTTTCGTCCGCCGATGAAGCGATTCATGATGAGGTGCATGAAGCATTGGAACACACCCGCGGCATAGACGCTTCGGACGTACACGTAAGGGTACACAATGGCGTCGTATACCTGAGCGGTTACGTACCCAACAACAGTCAGCGAGTCTACGCCCATGATGTCGCCCATTCGGTGGATGGCGTTCGGGAAGTACATACCAACGAACTGCGCATCTCGGGCTGAGCATCTGCAGTCCGGAAAGCCGGCGGTAACGCCGGCTTTCTACGTGCGTGGCTGAGTGGAATCCCCGACCCTAGGCCAGCCCCACCGTCATTGCGTCCACACGGCTGCCGATAGTGCCGCATCGCAATCCGGCTCGCTCGCTGTCCCGGCATGCCGTCTTTGTCGCGCCGAGCGTAACCGGACTGCGCAGCAGCGCGCTGCATTTCCACGATTGCACACTGCCGCGTTCGCCCATTGCCGACTGTGCCCCAGGGCCCTCCCAACCCCGTTGGCGTGCCATGCAGTGGCGCGCCTGTCCTTCCGGTCAGACCTAGGAATACCGGAAGGTTGAGGTAAGTCCGGCCGCAGCGGCGCCGCTGCGGCCGGATGCGCCGCGTTCGTGCGCAACGAAGAGCGTCCTGAGTCGTTCCGTCTACCAACCCTCGGGCACCGAGGATTCGTGGTCCTGGCAGCGCCTAGGGAAGATTAATTGTAGTGTAATGCAATAATAATGTATTCCTATCTTTTAACGTAATCGCATGTAATATATGCGTTTTTGTGCTCCCCGTCCACCTTTGGGGTCCGGCCGGCAGCGACGTCGGGACGATGGGTTTGCCACCTGATTCTCGTAGTCTAAGTTGGGAGATTCCCACATATCGGGGCCAACCATCCCGGCGTGCAGCTGCGTCGGATGGAAAAATCGTCACCCCATTGACCACAGGAGGGTCGCATGAGTTTATATCGTTCAGTTCGTTTCCTGGCATCACTCGCCCTGGTCACGTTATTGGCCACTGCGGCCAGCACCGTGTACGCCAACGAACAGGGCCCGCGCGGTACCCAGATCGTAGGCCGCATCCATGGGCCGCTATCCGTCCTTGTATTGGGCTCCGGAGGCCCGGCAGCCAACGACGATGGCCGCGCCAGCGCCGGCTACTTGATCTTCACCGATGGCCAACCTCGCGTGCTCATGGATGCGGGAAGCGGGACCTTCAAAAACCTGGCCACCGCCGGAATCAACGTCAAGGACCTGGACCTGGTGTTGCTGAGCCACTTGCACATCGACCATATGAGCGACTTGCCGGCGATGGTCAAAACCATCTATTTCCACGCCCGCGGCCATTATCCGTTCCCCCCCGGGCGCACCGCGCCGATCCGCATTTTCGGGCCGGACGCCAACGGCATTCCATTTCCGGCAGCCGCATTCCCCCAGGCCACGGCGGCGCAGTATCCGTCAACCAGCGAGTTCGCCGACAAGCACTTCAGTCTCCAGGAGGGCGTCGATCGCTACCTGCACGTGTTTACCCGTGCCATTCGCGCCGGTCAGTTCGACTATCAGGCTCACGATGTCTCACCGGACCTTCAGGCAGGCATGCGTACCATCCTCAGCGAACCCGACGGTTTGGTGGTCAAAGCAATCGGGGTCCATCACGGGCCCGCGCCGGCCTTGGCCTATCGCATCGAATACAAGGGTAAAACCCTGGCGTTTTCCGGCGACACCAACTCCCAGACGGACAACATGATCACCGCCGCCCAGGGTGCCGACCTGCTGATTTATGACACGGCGATCATGGATGACATCCCCGATCCCGACGTCGATGCGGTGTTCTATGCCTTGCACACGACACCTACCCGCATGGGCCAAGTCGCAGCGACCGCGAACCCCAGGGCCCTGCTGCTGTCTCATATCACGACCGTCACAGATCCGCGCATCGATCAAGTCAAACGCGTGGTAAGCAACCAGGGTTACCGCGGTAGGATCATCGAGGCGAGCGACCTTCAAGTCCTGAACCTGGGGTTGAACTCCGGCCGCCACGAGGGCAACTGAGCGGAGCCTGCCGGGGAGTTCGTACCCGGGGCCGGCAACAGCGCGCCACGCGTCTGTCCGCCGGCCCCATCTTGGTCACCACCCAGTACTCATGGCCCGCGGCCGCTCGACGCCGACCGGCGCCCCGCCTTTCCCCGACCCGCCGCATTTCTCGCCCGCCCGACCGTGAGCCGCGGTTCGTCTCCTGAAATTTGCTAAATTTTCCCTATCGTGTGAAAAATACACATAACAATGACAGATTCCTCATAGTCAAAGTAGGGTTGGGGCGCCACCATGCAGGATTTCGGTTCAGCCTTCGGGCTGGCCTTTCATCTGATCTTCTCGGGCGATCCGGAGTTGGCCGAGATTGTGATCCTGTCGCTTAAGGTCAGTCTCAGTGCGGTCCTGATCGCGTGCGTGATTGGATTGCCGCTTGGGGCGGCGCTGGCAGTGCGTGACTTCCCGGGACGTGGCGTCGTAGTGATCATGGTCAACGCCATGATGGGTCTGCCGCCCGTGGTCGTCGGGCTGTTGCTGTATTTGCTGCTGTCCAACGCCGGCCCCCTGGGGGTGCTGGAATTGCTCTATACCCCTGCCGCCATGATCATCGCTCAAGCGGTCCTGGTGGGCCCGATCGTCACCGCCCTCAGTCGCCAGGGCGTGGAGGACCTGAACCGGGAATACGACGAGCAATTGCGCTCTTTGGGCGTGGGTCCCTGGCGCGCACTGCCGACGCTACTGTGGGACGGTCGCTACAGTTTGCTCACGGTCGCCCTGGCCGGTTTCGGCCGGGCCATTGCCGAGGTCGGCGCCGTGATCATTGTCGGCGGCAACATCAATCACGTCACCCGGGTCATGACGACCACCATTGCCCTGGAGACCTCCAAGGGCAACCTGGCGCTTGCCCTGGCATTGGGGATCATCCTCATCAGCCTCGCGGTGGGCGTAAACGCTGCGGTCATGGCAGTGCGATCCACGGCGACAAGGACCGCCTATGCCTGAGGCCATTTGCAGCGCAATCACCGCATCCACGGAACTCGATGGCCGCGGCAGCGTGCTCCCCTTGGAAGCGCGGGGACTGGTGTTCGAAATTCAAGGGCAACGTTTGATCGATGGTATCGATCTGACCCTGAGCGCTGGTGTGCGCACCGTGATCATGGGTCCCAACGGCGCCGGCAAAAGCGTCCTTTTGCGGTTGCTGCACGGCTTGCTGCGAGCGACGGCGGGCCAGGTCCTCTGGGACGGTCGCGCCGCCGACCGTCAGATGAAGCGCCGGCAAGCCATGGTGTTCCAGCGCCCGGTACTGTTGCGTCGATCTGCGGCAGCCAACATCCGCTATGCCATGTCGGTTGCCGGGGTTCGCCGCGACGAACGGGAGACGCGGTTGCAGGAAGTCCTGCGGCTGGCGCACCTGGAACACCTCGCGCGCAGTCCGGCGCGGGTGTTGTCCGGCGGCGAACAGCAGCGCCTGGCGATGGCCCGCGCCTTGAGCACGCAGCCGCAAGTCCTGTTCCTGGACGAACCCACGGCCAGTTTGGATCCCGCCTCGATTCTAGCGGTGGAAGAGCTGATTCATACCGCTGTGCGCGCCGGTACCAAGATCGTGCTGGTGACCCATGACCGCGGCCAGGCTCAGCGGTTAGCCGACGAAGTGCTGTTTGTCCAAAGCGGCCGCTTGGCCGAGCGCACGGCAGTTGGGCAGTTCTTTGCACAACCCCAGAGCGAAGCCGCATGCGCCTTCCTTGAAGGCCGCATCCTGGTTTGAATCCACCCCCCACGAAAACCAGAGGAGTGTTGCCATGATCAAAGGTTTTTTTGCCACCGCTATAACGCTGCTGCTCAGCGTTGCGGCGCCAGCGAAGTCTGCGGACCAGTTCATTGTCGTGCAATCCACGACCTCGACGCAGAATTCGGGGCTGCTGGATTACATGTTGCCGAAATTCACTGACAAGACCGGCATCGAGGTGCGGGTGGTGGCCGTGGGCACCGGGCAGGCGATCAAAAATGCGAAGAATGGCGACGGCGATGTGTTGCTCGTTCATGCCAAACCAGCGGAATTGAAGTTCGTAAAGGAAGGCTATGGGGTCAAACGCTACGATGTCATGTACAACGACTTCGTGATTGTTGGTCCCAAATCCGATCCCGCCGGCGTCGGCGGTATGAAGGACGCACCGAAGGCGCTGCAGAAAATCGCCGACGCCAAGGCCAAGTTCGCGTCACGGGGCGATGACAGTGGCACACACAAAAAAGAGAAAGCCTTGTGGAAGGACGCCGGCGTGGACGTGAAATCTGCCAGCGGCACATGGTATCGGGAAACGGGCTCCGGCATGGGCGCTACCCTGAACGCCGCTGTCGGCATGGAGGCCTATACACTCAGCGACCGCGCCACCTGGATCGCGTTCAAGAACAAGGGTGATTTCAAGGTGCTGGTGGAAGGAGATCCGAAGCTGTTCAACCAATATGGGGTAATCCTGGTCAATCCGAAGAAGTATCCGAACGTCAAAGCGCAAGCCGGGCGCAAGTTCATCAATTGGATCACGGGACCAGAAGGACAGGCGGTGATTGCGAGCTACAAGGTGGACGGGCAGCAGTTATTCCATCCGAACGCCAAGCGATAGATCATTCTGCAACCTCGGGCGCCGGTACGGCCGGCGCCCCTGTTTGACCAGGTGACGGACATGAGCATCACGAAGATCAGCGCGCGTAACGTATTCAATGGCACGATCGTGCGTGTCCACAAAGGCAGTGTTGCAGCCGAAGTGGAGGTCGATATTGGCGGCGGCACGATCGTTACATCGACCATCACGGTAGGATCGGTGGAACGGCTGGGCCTGGAAAAGGGCAAACCGGCAGCAGTGGTAATCAAGGCTTCAGATGTGATGCTGGCACTGACTGATTAGCGTTCATTACGGTCCGTTGAAGTGCATCTGTCCGAACCCGGACAGATCGTAGCCGCCCAGATCACGTACATGCTCGGCAAAGGCCGGGCTGGCGCAGAACCGCAACAGGCGCTGAAAAGGCGGCTCGAAATAGGCGCGCCGGTATATGAGCAGGTCGTAGCGCTCGCGGATCAAAGGCACGAATGCCAGTTTGAACTGAGACGCCACGCAAGCCAGCCCAAGTCCCGCGTCGGCCTTGCCGTTGGCCACCGCAGCCGCGACATCCGTCTGGCTGCGTGCCGGCGGGTCGAGCAAGTCGAGTTCTTCAAGCGCCAATTCTTCCGCAGCCGCCAATCGCTGCATCAAGACGTGGGTGCCGGCGTCCTTTTGCCTGGGGACGAAACGTCGCTGGCGCAGGTCGCGCAACCGCTGCACACCAAGCGGATTGCTCGCCGGCAGGATCAATCCCTGTTCACGCCACCCCCATTCCAGCAGCACCACCGGCTCGGCGCCCATCCGTTCACGCACATGATCGACATTGAACTGTGTGCCGTCTTCGGACTCGACTAAATGCATGCCGGCCACGACCGCCTCGCCCTGCTCCAGACGCCGCAGACCGTCCAGGCTGCCGTCCAGGAATGCCGCCAAACCGCTGCCAGATTCGCGTAAGGCCCATTCCAGCAAGGGGTCGTGACTGCCGACTACTACATTGGGTGGCTCTTTGCGGATCGCAGCCGCAGCGGGTGCACCGCGCAGCATGGTTTCGATTTCCGCACGGGGGAACAGTAATTTTCCCGTGATTTTCCGGCAGGGCACTTCCCCGGAGGCGGCCAACTCATAGACTTTGCGCTCTTTCACGCGCAACAGCGCAGCCAACTCCCGCGTTGTCAAAAATTCCGGTTCAACCGCCATGGCAACCTTGGACTGATTCTTGGCCCATCGAATGTTTGGAGATAGTAGCGTCCGAATATACGCGCCGGGGCGTGAGGCCGCATCATCGACAGAGTATCATTCCAATGGTTTCAAGCCGAAGCAACGGAAAACATTATGGTCTCGACCGACGTTTTGGAACGGCTGATCGGCGCGCTGTCTGTATTGGCAACCAGCCCGAGGCCGCTGCAGCAAAGACTGGACAGCGCCTGTGCGACCCACTTGTCGCGGATTGTCCCCGGTGCGCTGCCGGATCGATTCGGCGCGCAGCTCGACTTCATCGTCCAGCAAGTGCAGGAGGCGCGCGCGGACGGGGCGGCGTTGCCGGACCAAACCGCCAGCGCTCTGGCGGAGAGAGTGCTGATCCTATGTGTTGAAGCGCTGCGCAGCGCTTGATTCGGAGCCGGCGGGCGGCTCGGACCAGTGTCGTCACACGCACGGCAATCGTCTGCGCGGTAACAGCTATACTTGGCGCAGTACCACCGCAGTGCACTGGGGGCTGAGCTTGCCGTGTCGAGTTTGCGCATGGGCGAGATGGATACTCGTTTGGACCGCGCTATTTTGGACAGCACTACTGCCTGCGGCCGGGGAACCGCTGGTGCTCGGCGTATTTCCGCGCCGAAGCCCCGATGCCACCCGCGAAGCCTTCACCCCAATCGCCCGCTACCTCGGCAGCCGGCTGCACCGGGAAGTGCGTCTCGAGACCAGCTACGATTTCTTTTCGTTTTGGCAAAACGTTGCTGCAGGACGCTATGACATCGTCCATTACAACCAGTATCACTACGTCCGCTCCCACGCCGCATACGGCTACCGGGTGATCCTCAAAAATGAAGAATTCGGTCGTTCGACGATTTCCGGGGCCGTCATAGTCCGAGCCGACAGTGGCATCGACTCGCTCGAGGCTTTGCGCGGGCGCAAGATCGTGTTCGGCGGCGGCCAAAACGCAATGATCAGTCACATCGTCGTGCGCTATTTGTTGCGCGAAGCCGGGCTCGAAGACTCCGATTACATCACCCGCTTCGCACTGACGCCGCCGAAAGCGTGCCTAGCTGTGTATTACCGCCAAGCCGCAGCAGCCGGCGCTGGTGACCTCGTGTTTGAGTTTCCGAGCATCCGCAATTCCATCGATACCGATCAACTGCGCCTGCTCGCGGTGAGCGAGCCGCTGGCCCACCTGCCCTGGGCGGTCAACGCACACATGCCGCCGCGACTGGCAAAGCAAATTCAATCCATCCTCGCAAACATGGACGCAGACCCGGGCGGTCGTGCTTTGCTACACCGGGCCGGTTTGACCGGGCTGCGAGTCGCACACGACTCGGACTACGATATACACCGTCACATCATCCGCCTGGTGTTGCATGAAGACTATTGACGGGCACCGCAGGTCGTTGCACTCACCGTGACTCCAACGCGACGGCTTTCGCGATTGAGCAGCTTCCGCGCCCGCTACCTGTTGGGTGCAACGTTGCTGTCGTTGTTATTGATCGGCGTTGCCGTTGGCGGCTGGTGGTATGTGCGCACGATTACCAGCGGTCAGCTGGCTAGAATCGAGACGCGTACTCGGGCAACGGCAGCGGTGGACGATTTGTCCGACCAAGTGCGGGAATTGGAGAGCCGGGTGCAGCGCTTCCTGATTTCTCCCGAACCGGCGCAGAGACAAGCGGTGCGCAAACACCTGGCTCTCCAGGACGCGGCCTGGGCGCGACTCGCCAACAGCAAATGGGTGCGTCAGGACGATGACATTCTGCGCTTGCTGCGGGCGTTGCGCACCGATCTGGAGCTGTTGCGGCAGGAGGTCGAAGCGCTGCTCCGGGTGCATGCGGAGCTCGATGAGGGAGTTCGCTCCGCTCCCGAGATCAACCAGCCGGCGAGGCGGGCAATCGAAGAGCCTTCCGAGCGGGGCCCCGCCGGCGCCATACGGAACCCACCACAAGCCGGAACGCCGATTCCCGGTGAAACCGGCAGCGGGATGGGTACCCAAAGGCCGGCGACGGCTGTGGACGCTGGAGCGGTTCGCAACGCCGCCGTCAACGGCGCGGCTGGTCAGATTTGGGTGGGAGAACTGCGCACGGTGCAACTTCGTCTGGACCCCATTCTGAGACGCATCGAGCAACGGCTTTCCGAACTCGAACTGGAACTCGGCGTCGGCTCTGCACGCGACATAACACTCTGGACAAAAATCGCCCAGCAAATGTCGACCTTCGTCGTCATCATGGCGGCATTGGGGGTGGCAGCCGTTGCCGCGGCCTATTTCCTATTCGACCGGCTGTTGCTCGAACCCATCGCGCACGTGACGCGTGCACTGCAAGCCGAAGCCAACGGCAGCACAGGATTGCCGGCGCCCGCGGCAACTGCGCGCGAGATGTCGCAGCTGGTTTCCGCGTTCAATGAGATGCGCCGACAGGTGCGCAGTCGACAGGCGCGACTCGATCATATCGCCCACCACGATCCTCTTACCCAGTTACCCAACAGAACGTTGTTTCGAGATCGTCTCGAGCACGCGTTGGCCATCGCCGAACGCAACCAAAACCTCGTTGGCGTGATGTTTCTGGATCTGGACCGGTTCAAGCAGATCAATGATAGTCTGGGTCACGCCATTGGGGATCGGTTGTTGCTGTCAGCGGCGGATCGGCTGTGGGAAGGCATGCGCACCGGCGATACGGTGGCCCGACTGGGCGGCGACGAGTTTGCGGTGATCGTGGAAGGCATCACCCACGTCGATCAACTCGAAGGAATCGCTCGGAAAATCGTAGCCGTATTCGAGACACCATTTATCATCGACGGCCGCACCCTACACATCTCCTGCTCGGTCGGCGTGGCATTGTGCCCATTGGATGAACGCGACGCCGACGCGCTGATTCGAGATGCCGACCTGGCCATGTACGGCGCCAAGGAACTGGGACGCAATACTTTTCGCTTTTTCTCCGCCGACATGACCTCGCGAGTGCAGCGCAACCTGGAGTTGGAAACCGAACTGCGTGAGGCTGTCGAACGCCAGCAGCTGCGCTTGTATTTCCAACCGGTAATAAACCTCCAGCAACACACGATCTGCGGATGTGAAGCCTTGTTGCGTTGGCTGCCACCTGACCGCCCGCCCGTGTCGCCCGGCGAATTCGTGCCGCTGCTCGAGGAAACCGGCCTGATCGTCGAGGTGACGCGCTGGGTGGTGCGCCAGATCGAGCTGCTGCATGAAAAGATCGCGCAGCAGGACTTGAAATTGGAAGCGGTGTCCATGAATCTGACCGCCCGCCTGCTCCATTCCGAGTCGTTCATGGAAATGCTGACCGCGACCCTTACCGATTCGCTCATTCCGGCGGACACGGTGATATTGGAGATCACCGAAGACACGTTGGTGCGCGACTTCAGCAGTGCCGAGTCGGCGCTTGCCAGACTCAAGGCGCTGGGCGTGCGGGTGGCATTGGATGACTTTGGCACAGGACAATCGTCCTTGAACCATTTGCGGAGTTTTCCGATCGATCTGGTGAAAATCGACCGCGATTTCGTACTCAAGGTGCCCGAGGACCGTTACGACTCCGATCTGGTGCGCGCGATCATTGCCATGGCCGGCAGCCTCGGCATGATGGTGGTGGCGGAGGGGGTGGAAACCGTGGCACAGCTGGACTTTCTGCAGCGCTATGGTTGTCAGCATGTGCAAGGTTTTCTTTTCGGCGAGCCCATGCCTGCCGATGCATTCGTCGAACAGCTTGCGCAAGGACTGGAATGGCCCGCGCAGCAGAGTTGAACACCCGCGATAAAGCTAGCACCGCGGCCTGACGGCCAGGGAAGCGTGCGACGCTGCGCCAGTTTCATTCGGCGGCCCACGGGCTACACTCTAGGAACCCCGCTTCGACGGAGGCAACATGCGCCCGCGCTTGCTCCCACTGATGTTGCTGGCGTGCGCCGTATCGCATTCGGTGCAGGCCGACCAGACCGACCCACGCTTGGATGCCCTGTTTCGGGAACTGCTGCGCACCGAAGACCCGGGCAAGATCGCGTTTCTGCAAGCAGGCATTTGGCACGTGTGGTACGACACCGGGGACCCCGAGGCCCGCGACATGATGAGCCGCGGCGTACAGGCCCTCGTAGCGAAACGTTATCCGGAAGCAGTCGAGATTTTCACTGCGCTGATCGATCATGCACCCCATTACGCAGAGGCATGGAATCGCCGCGCAACCACCTATTACCTCATGGGCCGCTACCAAGACTCCCTGGCTGACATCGACAAGGTTTTGCAATTGGAACCACGCCATTTCGGCGCCCTGTCCGGACGCGGCCTCTGCCTGCGCGAATTGGGTAGACTCCCCGAAGCCGTAAAGGCGTTACGAGCCGCGCTGGCCGTTGATCCCCACTTGGAAGAAGTACAGCTGGAGATCATCCGCCTGGAAGCGCACATTCGCCAGCACCAGTCGTGAGCCAAGCTCTGCCGGCAGGTAAACGGCGCCGGAAGGCAATCAATCCGCGAACACCTCTGCGTAACCTGGGTCGTCCCGTTTCGATCGCAGACTGACGATTGACCTGCAAAGGCGTCAGATGTGGGGCGGTGCCCGGTGGCCGTCGGTGGCGAGATGAGCGAGGCTGCAGCCAGGAAAGAGAGGCGCCAGGCGGGCGCGGCCGGCCTCCAGCGAAGTGGCTTCGACCCAGACGAAGGTTCGCCCGCGGTTGGCGCCGGTAACCGCGAATCCGAAGGTATGCAGATTATCGTGGCGCGATTCGTTGTTGCTCGGGCTCATACGACCTCCCTCATCGGCGTTGACCGCGTAATGCCAGGTGGCAGAACCCCTGCATATCCCGCGCCGCCTGAAATATTTTCGTTCTTTTTCATTAGCTTATCGCGCGCCGAGCATCTTCGACCGAGCGCTTGGAGACGCGGACAGTAAAGCGGGCTGACACCCCCCGGGCAGCCGGGGGCGTTGCAATCGATCCCAGCATGAAAAATAAAACCCGCCCCACCGATCGCGGCGAGACGGGTTTCATTGCGAGCGGTTGATGTCGTCGCTTGAGGCTTCGCGGTTTGCCCGCCCGGCTCAGCTGACCGCTTTCTTAGGCGCCTCTTGCGTGGTTTCATCGGGATCGTAACCGAGACTTGGAGCCAGCCAGCGTTCGGCGTCCTCAACGCTCATGCCTTTGCGGCGGGCGTAGTCTTCCACCTGATCGCGGTTGATTTTGCCGACCGCAAAATACTTTGATTCCGGGTGGGCGAAATACCAACCGCTCACAGCCGCCGCGGGCCACATGGCCATGGAATCGGTGAGCTCGATCCCGGCGTTTTGCTCTGGGTCCAGCAATTGCCAGAGCAACGTCTTCTCGGTGTGCTCCGGACATGCGGGATAGCCGGGCGCCGGACGAATGCCTTTATACTGCTCTTTGATCAAATCGTCGTTGGCCAGCTGCTCGTCCGATGCGTAGCCCCATAACTCCTTGCGCACCTTCAAGTGCATGAGTTCGGCAAAGGCTTCCGCGAGTCTATCGGCCAGAGCCTTGAGCATGATGCTGCGGTAATCGTCGTGATCGGCTTCGTAGTCCTTTATCCTCTGCTCGATGCCAAGGCCGGTCGTGACAGCGAAGCCGCCCATATAGTCCTTGACACCGGAGTCCTTGGGCGCGACGAAATCAGCCAAACATTGGTTCGGCCGACCGGGCGGCTTTTCGGTCTGCTGGCGCAGGTGATGCAAACGCATCATGACATCGGTACGGTCGTCGCTGGCGTATAGTTCGATATCGTCATCGCCCACCTGACTCGCCGGCCACATGCCGACCACGGCCCGAGCCTTGAGCCATTTTCCGTCGATGATTTGCTTGAGCATTTCCTTGGCATCTGCGAACAGCTTCTTGGCTTCCTCGCCTTTATCGGCATCCTCCAGAATGCGCGGATAGCTGCCCTTCAATTCCCAAGCGTGGAAGAACGGCGTCCAATCGATGAATTGCGCAATCTCCTCCAGCGGAAAATCGTCGACCGTTTGAACGCCGGTAAGCTGCGGCCGCACCGGCTCGTAGCCGGACCAGTCGATCTTAGTCTTGTTGGCTCTGGCCTGTTCCAGACTCAGCCACTTGGTGGCGGATTTCTTGCCCTTGTGCTGCTCGCGGGCCTCCGCATATTCGGCCTTGGTCTTGGCGATGAACGGATCTTTGAGCGTCGTGCTGACCAGGTTCTGGGCCACGCCCACGGCGCGGGATGCATCCTTCACGTACATGGTCGGACCGTTTGCATAGTGCGGCTCGATCTTCACTGCCGTGTGAATACGCGAGGTGGTCGCGCCGCCGATGAGCAGCGGAATCTCGAAACCCTGACGCTGCATTTCCTTGGCAACATGCACCATTTCGTCCAACGACGGCGTGATCAGACCGGACAAGCCGATGATGTCGACGTTTTCCTCGCGTGCGGTGTCGAGGATCTTCTGTGCCGGCACCATCACGCCCAGGTCGATGACTTCGAAATTGTTACATTGCAGCACTACGCCGACGATATTCTTGCCGATGTCGTGCACGTCGCCTTTGACCGTCGCGGTGAGGATCTTGCCTTTGGTCTGCTGACCTTCACCCTTTTCGGCTTCGATATAGGGGATCAGATAGGCTACCGCCTTCTTCATGACCCGCGCCGACTTCACCACCTGGGGCAGGAACATACGCCCGTCCCCGAACAGGTCGCCGACCACGTTCATGCCGTCCATCAGCGGTCCTTCGATCACCTCGATGGGCCGGTCGAATGCCTGACGGCATTCTTCGGTATCTTCGATGACGTAGGTGTCGATGCCTTTGACCAGCGCGTGTTCCAGACGTTTGGCCACGGGCAGTTCGCGCCAGGAAAGATCTTCTTTCTTGGCATTGCTGCCGCCGCCGGTGCCCTTGAACCGCTCGGCCGCTTCCATCATGCGTTCAGTACCGTCGGGACGACGGTTGAGGACGATGTCTTCGGCCAACTCCCGCAATTCGGGATCGAGCTCGTCGTAGACGCCGAGCTGCCCCGGATTGACGATACCCATGTCCATGCCCGCATGAATGGCGTGATAAAGGAACACGTCATGAATGGCTTCGCGCACCGGATTGTTGCCCCGGAACGAGAACGAGACGTTTGAGACACCGCCCGAAACCAGTGCGTGGGCCAGGTTCTTCTTGATCCAGCGGGTTGCCTCGATGAAGTCGACGCCGTTTTTGTCGTGCTCCTCCATCCCCGTGGCAATGGGGAAGATGTTGGGATCGAAAATCAGATCTTCGGGCGGAAAGCCCACTTGCTCGGTGAGCAGCTTGTAGGCGCGCTCGCAGATCTGGATGCGACGCTCATAGGTATCCGCCTGACCCTTTTCATCGAATGCCATGATCACCACGGCGGCGCCATACTTGCGCGCCAGGCGGGCTTCCTTCAGAAACTCCTCTTCTCCTGCCTTCATGGAAATGGAGTTGATGACGCCTTTACCTTGCACGCACTTCAGACCCGCTTCGATGATGTGCCATTTGGACGAGTCGATCATCAGCGGCACTTTGGAGATATCGGGCTCGGAGGCAATCAAGTTCAGGAACGTGGTCATGGCCTCGACACCGTCGAGCATGCCTTCGTCCATGTTGACGTCGATCATTTGCGCGCCGTTTTCGACGTCCTTGCGGGCAACATCCAATCCGGCGTCGTAGTCGTCGTTGAGGATCAGTTTTTTGAATTTCGCCGAACCGGTGACGTTGGTGCGCTCGCCGACATTCACGAACAGCGAATCGGCGGTGATATTGCACGCTTCCAGGCCCGAAAGCCGGGTGCGGTAATCGCGTTCCGGTAATTGCCGCGGCGCGAACTCCGAAACCGCATCGGCAATGGCTTTGATATGGGCCGGCGTCGTCCCGCAGCAGCCGCCGATGACATTGAGAAAACCGCTCTCTGCCCACTCGCGGATTTCCTTGGCCATGGTTTCAGGCGATTCATCGTATTCGCCGAACTCATTCGGCAACCCGGCGTTGGGGTGCGCATTGACGCGACACTCTGCAAATCCCGCCAGTTCTTCGATGTGCTGGCGCAGCTCTTTGGCGCCCAGTGCGCAATTGAACCCGAAGCTGATGGGCCGCGCATGACGCAAGGAGTTATAGAACGCCTCCACCGTTTGCCCGGACAGCGTGCGTCCCGAAGCATCGGTGATGGTGCCCGAGATCATGACCGGCGTACGTTCCCCGCGTTCCTCGAATAAGGTTTCCAGCGCAAACACTGCGGCCTTGGCATTCAAGGTATCGAATACCGTTTCGATCAGGATCAGATCGGAGCCGCCGTCCAGCAGGCCTTTGGTGGCTTCGGTGTAGGCTTCCACCAACCCGTCGAAATAAACGTTGCGGAAGCCGGGATTGTTGACGTCCGGGCTGATGGACGCGGTGCGGTTTGTGGGGCCGAGCACGCCGGCAACGAAGCGCGGCTTGCCGGGTGTGTTTTCGCTGACGGCATCGGCTGCTTCCCGCGCCAACTGCGCGCCTGTCTTGTTCAGTTCATAAACCAGCGACTCCATCTGGTAGTCCGCCATGGCGATGGAGGTGGAGTTGAAGGTATTGGTCTCGACGATATCGGCCCCCGCCTCGAGGTAGGCGGTATGAATATCGCGGATGATCTTTGGCTGGGTGATCGACAGCAGGTCGTTATTGCCCTTGAGATCGCAAGGGTGATCCTGAAAGCGATCGCCTCGATAATCGGCCTCTTCGAGCTTGTAGCTCTGGATCATGGTGCCCATGGCGCCATCGAGTATGAGAATCCGGTCTGTTAACGTTTGTTCCAGTTTTGACATGGCTATGTGCTTGTTTTGATGAGAAGATTCTGGGTATACCCTGAAGATAACCCGGCAAAGTGATGCCCTATTCTAACACGATCCCGGTTTGGACTCATTTCCGCGCCCCAGCCCCCGTCGCGGGTGGGCCCGGCAGGGAAAACCGCGCTCAGGCGCGGCGGGCGCCGGCGTCGTGCCAGCGGCGCACGAATTCCGGTATCGCCGTAGCCGGAAGCGGCGCCGAGATCAGATAACCCTGTGCGGCCTCGCATCCCTGATGGCGCAGAAAATCCGACTGCCGTTCGCTCTCGACCCCCTCCGCCACCACGCGCAGATTCAAGCTGTGCGCCAGTGCGATAATGGACCGCACGATTGCCCGGTCGTCGGCGTCGTCGGGCACGTCGCGAACGAACGTGCGGTCGATTTTCAATGTGTCGATAGCAAAACGCTTCAAATAGGCCAGCGAGGAATAGCCCGTGCCGAAGTCATCGATGGCGAGTCGCACGCCGCGGTCGTTGAGCGCTTCCAGCGTCTTCAGCGCGCGATCGGTGTCGTGCATCAACACACTTTCGGTGATCTCCATTTCCAAACGTGCCGGGTCGAGGCCGGTTTCGCCGAGTACTTCGTTGACGGTTTTGAGGAATGTCTCTCCGCCGCCCAACTGCAGTCCGGACACGTTCACGGTCACCCACCAATGCTCAGGCATCTCCGCACACCAGGCCTGCGCCTGCATGCACGCATCCCGCAATACCCAGCGGCCGACCGGTAGTATGAGGCTCGTATCTTCCAGAAGACCCACGAACTCGGCGGGCGACACCAACCCCATATCCGGATGGTTCCAGCGCAGTAGTGCTTCGAACCCGATCACGTGTCCGGTTTCGAGGTCCACTTGTGGTTGATAGTAGAGCTCAAATTGTTTTCGCGCCAAAGCGCGCCGCAAGCTCGTTTCCAGCGTCAAACGTTCGAACGCGCGCGTACTCATGTCAGCGGCGTAGAATTGGTATGTGTTTTTGCCGAGATCCTTGGCCTTATACATGGCGATATCGGCGTTTTTGAGCAATGTGCCGACCGTTTCGCCGTCGTCTGGAAACAGACTGATGCCGATACTCGCAGTCACGAACAATTCCCGCTGCAGGATCAGGAACGGCTCCCGAAAGCCCGCCAGCAACTGATCGGCCAGATCGGCAACCTCGCCTTCCGTCTCCAGATCATCAAGCAGTACGGCAAACTCATCCCCTCCCAAACGGGCCACGGTATCGCGTTCCCGCAGCCTTTGTTTGAGCCGGCCGGACAATTCCCGCAACAGCTCGTCACCGGCATCATGGCCGAGTGTGTCGTTCACGCCTTTGAAGCGATCGAGGTCGATGAACATCAACGCCACTACATGATGACTCCAGCGGGCGCGGGCCAGGGATTGCTTCAGGCGGTCCAGAAACAACACCCGATTCGGCAAGCCGGTGAGCGAATCGTGGTGGGCAAGATGCTCCAGACGCTCCTGGGTCCGCATCCGTTCGGTAATATCTTTGCCCGTGGCGATGAAATGCGTAATCTGACCCTGTTCGTTTTTGAGCGGCGTGATGCTTTTTTCTTCGTAGTAAAGGGAGCCGTCCTTGCGTCTGTTGATGAATACGTCGGTGAACACGTCGCCTCGACTGATGCAATCCCATAGTTTGTTATAGAACCGTTCCCCCTGGCGCCCTGACTTGACGATCGCCGGCGTATGGCCGATGACCTGGTCACGTGTGAAACCGGTGATGCTTTCGAACGCCGGATTGACATATTCGATCACGCCGTTGCGATCGGTGATCATCACCGCGTCGGCGGCTTGCTGTAGGGCTCCGGATAGTTTGCGCATCTGCGCTTCGGCGCGTATGCGGTCGCGGATATCGCGCATGGACACCAGGTCCGCCGCTTTTCCATGCCACGTCGTCATACTGGCTGTGACTTCGACCGCCAATTGCTCACCGTTGCGACCCACGACGCACAACTCATAACGACTTGGGACTTCTTCGCCCGCAAGCCGGCGGCGGTAGCGCTCTTCCACAAGCGCCAGGTAGTCCGGGTGCACGTATCGGATCATCGGTGTATTCAGAACTTCGTCGGCCGTATAGCCGCTGAATCTCAGGGCCCGGTGATTGACGAACACGATAATGCCTTCACGGATGACGAAAATTCCGTCGCTGGCGTTTTCCGCCAACGCCCGAAAGTTGCGTTCGCTTTCCGCGAGTACCGCCCGGCCGGCTTGCGTCATGCGTTTGTGGTAATGCACGCCGATCAACGCCAACACCCCGACCACTAAAACCAGGGCCGACAGCTCGATCAGCGCTGGCACGAAACCGGTCCGTGCCATCAGCGCCCGGTTCGCGACAATGATGCAGGCGAGCAGCAACGGCGTAAGCCAGGCGACCGCGGTCTCCTGCAGCACGATGGCTGCCAGCACGATCGGCAGTATGTAATACGCCGCCGACTGAGGGCTGCCGCCGGTCAACAACGACCAGGTCGGAATCAGGGTGAGAATCAGGATCGTCAACCAAGCCGCGCTGCGGACATGGCCGACACGCACCCATAGATAGGGGATCAATAGCAACGGAACGCCATGCACGAACACGGGCTCGAGATTTGATATGCCCACGCCGTACAGGAGTTGCAAGGTGAGACCGAGCGTACCGGCCACGAGCAAGACCAACAGCAACGCCGCGAGGGTTTGCGCCTGCCGCCCCCGATCCGTGTCCGGAGGCAGCCCGCGGCATTCAATCAAGACGTTCAACAATGCGCGAGGATCCACTGCCACCTCCCTGGCGGCCGGGTACGTGGGCTTCACGGGACTTGATACGAGGATAGTGCAAAATCCGAAATTTAGTGTGCGTTTTCTACACCCCGTCGATCCAAGCATTGAGGCGCGCCGATTCCTGCTGCAGGAACGCCGGATCGGCGTAGACGTTGCCGATGAGACTGATACCCTGCGTCAGCGCCAGGACGTGCAACGCCAGCTTCGGGGCCTGGCTTCGTTCACCCAATTCACTGATTTGCGCTTCGAGCCACTGCCGCAACAGATCGAACAACTTTGCGGCTTCGCCGTGCAGATGCAATTGGGTCTTGGCGAGCTCCGCGGTGAGCGAACCGATGGGACATCCGTAGCGCAATATGTCCTCCTCGCTATGGCTGAGCGTGCGTACGAAACGCTTCAAACGCTCCCGCGGGTTGGTGTATTGCTGATCCCATTCAGCCAGCATGGCACGCATGCCGGCGAGGCGGTATTCGATTACTGCCGACAGGATGTCGTCTTTGGATTTGAAATAGTAGTAGAAATTGCCGCGGCACAAGCCGGCTGCAGCCGCGATGTCGGTGAATGAAGTCTGATTGAACCCTTTCGCATAAAAGAGCTCGCTGGCCGCAGTCACTATCTTCAGCCGGTTTCTATCCCTTTTCGCACCCATGGTGTGCGCCTCGCCACATCGTCCTGATGTTTCAAGGTAGTACAGGGGCACGCTGGCCGCCGCCGCAGCCTATTTCGGTCGGCGGTTGCTATAGGCACAATAGAATTTCGGCAATTCGCTCAAACGCGAGCGGTTTGAGCAAGTATTCGTCGAACCCCGTCGTCTGGTCCTCGGTAGCGGGCGCTCGCCCATATCCGGACAACGCAACCATCACGATGGGCTCGCGACTTTGCTGAGCGCGCAACCTGCGTGCAACCTCATAGCCGTCGATGTCCGGTAGACCGATGTCGATGAACGCAATTTCGGGCGCGAATTCCGCCGCACATCCGATCGCCGCCTCACCCCGCGATACGGTTCGCACCTGGTGCCCGAGCGCTTCGAGCAAGGCTTTTAAAGCGTCGCTGACATCGTTGTTGTCTTCAACCAACAAAACTCTCCGACCGCTGCCGTTGGCCGCCGGCGCAGCAGGCAACGTTTCTTTCTTCTCTATATCGTGCGATAGAGGCAGACGCACGGTGAACTCACTGCCATGTCCCGGACCTTCGCTGTAGACCTCGATGGTTCCACCATGCATTTGCACCAGCCGCTGGGCCAGACTCAGGCCGAGGCCGAGTCCCGTCTTGCCGCTGTGGGCAAGGCTGCTTGCGGTGCGGCTGAAGGGATCGAAGATCGCCTGCTGATCGTGCAACGGGATGCCGACGCCGTCGTCGCGCACGTTGATCACGGCATATCCGGGCTCTTCCGAAACACACAACCAGATATTTCCGCCTTCCGGCGTGTAGTTGGACGCATTGTTCAGAAGATTGGTGATGATCTGTTCGATCCGCACCGGATCCGCCCACAGATGCGATTCATGCTGGGCGGGTTCAAAGCGCAGGAACTGGCTGGATCGCTCCAAGGCTGGTCGCATGTCTTGGGCCAAGCGCGCGCAGAGTGCGGCCAGATCCACAGGCTCGCACTTCAATTGAATGTCATCGTGGGTAATCCGCGCCACATCCAGCAGGTCGTCCACCAGTCGGGTCAATTGGGTCACCTGCCGGTTCATCATGTCCAAACCACGGCGGAGTGTCGCACGATCGGGATCCGATTGATGCATAAACAAATCGAGGATGTTGCGGATCGGCGCCAGGGGGTTGCGCAGTTCGTGGCCGAGCACCGCCAGGAAATCGTCCTTTCGGCGGTCTGCGGCACGGAGCTGCTCGGCCTGTTCGCGCAAACGCAGTTCGTCATGCTTGCGTTCGGTGATGTCGACGAAGACGCCGACCGCCCCCCGGGGTTTGCCGTCCTCGTCAAGCAGGGGCGCCGCGCTCATCAGGATGTCTATTTCGCGGCCGTCCGCGAACGACAAATGCAGCTCTTGGCCACGAACCTCCGTTCCGTTCCGGGCGGCGCGTTGCATCGGCAGCAGTTCCGGCGCTTGCGGCACACCCTCCGAAAACACATCGTAAGCGGTCTTCGGGCCGCCGTGGGCGCTTAGCGATACGTTGTCGCCGGCGTTGGCGCTCAGCATCCGAGCAGCGAGGGCATTCGTGGTGATGGTTTCGCACGATGGATCCAGTGCAATCGAGATCCCAACCGGCGCCACATCGATCAACGCCTGCAACTCCGCAACGCGCCGTTCCAGGTCGCGGTTCAAACGTTGCACATTGCGCTGCGCTTCCTTGATATCCGTCACGTTGCGCTCGATGGCGGAGAAAAAAGCCGGCGTGCCGTCCTCGCCGAGAATGGGTGAAATACTCAGCGCCACGTCAATGTGTTGCCCATCTTTGGTCACGCGCACCGTTTCCAACCTTCGCACATGACCGCCCTGGCGTATGTTTCTCGCCAGCTCGAGGAATTCATCGCAGCGGTCAGCGGGAATGATGACGTTGATATTCTTGCCGACGATTTCCTCGGCGCGGTAGCCGTACATAAGTTCCGCTGCGTGATTCCATGTCAAGATCGTCCCGTCGCAGTCCTTGGTGAGAATGGCATCGTCGCTGGACGACACCACGGCGGCCAAGTGGGCATACTCCGCGGCGCGGCGCTTTGCTTCGCTGATGTCGGTGAAGGTCACCACGACGCCCTCAATGCGGTGGTTCTGACTCCGATAAGGCAATATACGGCGCAGGTACCAGGCGTCGTCGGTTCGCACTTCCGCCTCCGTCGAGCGCAGGTCATCGAGGACGTTGGCGGCGTCCTCAAGCAAAGCGCGCGTATCCAGTCGAGACGTGATGTCGTCGATCCGGCGACCGATATCGGATCGGATGAGCCGCATGAGTTTGGTGATCGCGGGCGTAAAGCGTTTGACACGGAACTCGCGGTCCAGAAACAGGGTCGCGATATTGGAACTCACCAGCAGGTTGTCGATATCGTCGGTGGTTGCCTGCAGCTCGGTCACCTTCTCTTCCAACTGGTTGTTGATGGTGATGAGCTCTTCGTTCAGCGATTGCAACTCTTCCTTGGAAGTCTCCAGCTCCTCGTTGGTAGACTGGAGTTCCTCGTTCATGGAGGTCGCCTCCTCGTTGGAGACTTTCAGCTCTTCATTGGCGGTTTCCAGTTCCTCGATGGTGCTTTGCAGTTCTTCCTTGGTCCGTCTGAGCTCATCTTCCAATTGCGCAATCGCCACGCTGTCATCGTTTGCGATGGTGGTGTTGCTTTGGTCGTTCCTGGGCGGTAAATCCGCGAACGTGACCAAACACAGCTCCACGCGCTCCGGGTCGTTGTCGCCGATCCAGGGTATGACGGAGATCGTAACCGGCACGTTGCCCCCGTTTCGCAGGATCCGGACTTCATCGAGCACAACGCGTTCGCGCTTGAGCCTGGCGCGATGCAGGGCGGCACGCAATCGGCCTCGAAGCCCACGTCTGGCCAATTCGAGTAAATTGAAAGTGGGTTCGCCCTGCGGCGGCGACAGGTAACGGTCCGTATCGCCGTGGAAGTACAGCACCTCGTGATTGCCATCCACGAGCACCGCGGTGGGTGCGCAATGCTCGAGAAGTAGACCGCGCCCGATCTCGGACGCACTCTGCCGCATCACCGGAAGCTGGCGCGCAGTCCGCTGCCATTCCAGTCCCGCGGCGTTGCGCGCCATAGGCGGGTTCAGCGGCGGGCGCCGGCTGGTGCCGATGCGCCGATAGATTCGCCATTTCTTGGATACAGTGGCGTACATCGCCGTGTGTTTGCCGACGGTCTCGGAGTTCCCGAGGAATAGATAGCCGCGATTCTTGAGCACGAAATGAAATACCGAAAGCACCCTGTCTTGCTGCGCCGAATCGAAATAGATCAGAAGATTTCGGCAGCTGATCAAGTCCAGTCGCGAGAACGGCGAATCCGTCACCAGGTTCTGCCGCGCGAATACGATGCATTCGCGCACGCTTTTCTTGATGCGGTAACTTTCGCCTTCTATGACAAAAAAACGCGCCAACCGCTCTGGCGCGATCGCCGTTACCGCCCGTTCGCTGAATAATCCGGCGCGCGCCGCCTCCAGTGCAGTGTCGTCGACATCGGTCGCGAAAATCTGGATCCGGCGGTCTGAGTTTTGCCGCTCGAGCTCTTCGGTGAGCAGTATGGCGATGGTATAGGCCTCTTCGCCGGTGGAGCACGCCGGCACCCAGACCCGGATCGGATCACTTTCTTCTCCATCGCCGACCAGTCGCGCCAGGACGTTCTCGGCTAAATAGTCCCACGCCTCAGGTTCGCGGAAAAATGCTGTCACGCCGATCAACATATCGCTGACCAGCAGCGCGATTTCGGAGGCGTTGGCGCTCAGAAAGGATAGGTAAGCGCTCATTGTGGACTTGCGGGTAAGACCCATCCGACGACGGATCCGCCTCTGCACGGTACTGCGCTTGTACCAACTGAAGTCGAAATCCCCCTTGGCTTTCAGCAGCGCAAGTATGCCCTGCAACTCCGCCTCTGCCGCCCCCGGGTCGCCGTCACCGGCGCGCAAATGGGCATGGGCGACATAGTCGGCGATCGCCCGCGGCACGTCCTCGACGGTGGTTACACAGTCGACCAGACCGGTGGCGACGGCGCTGCGCGGCATGCTGTCGTGATCGGCGCGGTCCGGATCCTGGACCACCACCAGGCCACCCTCCGCTTTGACCTCCCGGATACCGCGCGAGCCGTCCGAGCCGGAACCGGTCAGTACCACGGCGATGGCCCACTCCTGCTGATCCCGGGCAAGTGACCGGAAGAATTCATCGATGGGGTATCGTAGTGCTCGAGGCAATGCCTGGCTGAGGCGCAATGCGCCGTCGCGAATCGTCAGGGTCCTGTCCGGCGGAATGATATGCACCCGGTCGGGCACCACCGCCATGCCGTCGGTGGCAGGGACGACATCCATCTCGGTCGCTTTGGCGAGCAATTCCGGCAAGTGGCTTACGTGGTCTGGATCCAGATGCGTGACCACCACGTAGGCCATGCCGGCGTTCGGCGCGGTGGCTTCGAAAAGTCTCCTCAAAGCGGCCAGCCCCCCGGCCGACGCGCCAATCCCGACCACGGGGAAACGCTGGGCGGGTGTGCGGGGGCTGTTTAGTTTTTGGACCTCGGATCTCGAGCGGAAATCGTTGTTCTTAGTCAGGTCGCGTTTTTGATCGTCGTTCATCGATGCGCTCACATAGATACGGCCGCCCGGACCGGCTTTGACTCCATTGCCGCGTCGCACCAGGACGCCAGAGTTGTGTATCCTAGCTGATATCGTAAATGCCGGCCCAGGCAAATCGCCTGCCAGGACATGCATCATGAAGCAGAACATTCGGACCACAGACGCGTCGCCGACGATCACCTTCCCGCCCAAAAGCTTGCTGCGGGCTGCCGGTCGGGCGATCGCCGACTACGATATGATCCATGCCGGCGACCGGATTCTGCTCGGCCTTTCCGGCGGTAAGGACTCACTGTCGCTGCTGCACGTCCTGCTGCACCTGCAACGCCACGCACCTGTTCGCTTCGAACTGGGGGTGGTCACCGTCGACCCGCAGGCCGAATCCTTCGATCCCAGCCCACTGCAAGATTACGTACCCAAGCTCGGCGTGGCGTACTTCTACGAACGCCAGCCGATCATGGAATTGGGCAAGACGCATATGGAAAACGACTCCTACTGTGCCTGGTGCGCGCGCATGAAACGGGGCGTCATGTACAGTACCGCGCGGCGAGAGGGCTACAACGTGCTGGCGCTGGCGCAGCACCTGGACGATCTTGCCGAGAGCTTCCTCATGTCCGCTTTCCACGGCGGCCAATTGCGCACCATGAAAGCCAACTATCTCGTGCGCGACGGCGACCTGCGTGTGATCCGGCCGCTGGTGTACGCCCGCGAACGCCAGACCGCCGAATTCGCCCGCAGCGCCGCATTACCGGTCATCGCCGAAAACTGCCCGGCATGTTTCGCCATGCCCACCCAGCGCCAGCACATGAAAGCGCTTTTGCAGGAGGAAGAATCCCACAATAAACATCTGTATCAAAGCTTGCTTACGGCGATGCGGCCACTGATCGTTAAATCAGAGGCGGAATGAGTATTATTTTCCCACATTCTATCGATTCTCGCATTTCTCGCACAGAAATCTCTTCTAGCTCGAAAGAATCGAGAAGCTATGGGGTTTTTTGTCGATCAATGGTTGGAAAATGGCGTCACAGTGGTAACTGTAGCTACCTTTGAGAACATTGTGGATGCTCATATCGCCCTGGGCCGGCTTCAGGCCGAGGGCATCCCCTGCCATCTAAGCGACGAGAACCTGGTGCAGGCGGATTGGCTCTACAGCATCGCCGTGGGCGGCATCAAGCTGCAGGTCGAAGCGGACTTCGCCGATCATGCGCGCCGGGTGCTGGCCACCGATTATTCGCAGGATGCAGAGGATGGCGCCGAACCGTGAAGGCGGCGCTGGTGCTCGGTTTCCTGCGCTTTTGCGGGTGGCTTCCGTTGCCGCTCAATCACGCCCTCGGCGCACTGCTCGGCTGGATCGCCTGGATCGTACCCAACCAAGCGCGGCGGGTGACGCTCATCAATCTCGAACTGTGCCTCCCGGAATTGACGTCGGCGAGCCGGCGGCGACTCGCGCAACGCAGTCTTCGCGAGGCCGGCAAGACACTCACCGAACTGGGGCCCATGTGGCACTGGCGGCCCGAGCGCCTGGAATCCCTGGTGCGCGAAACCGTTGACGACCACCTGTTGTTCGACGGTTGTCGCGGGGGCAAGGGGGTAATCGCGCTGATTCCGCATCTGGGCTGCTGGGAGATCTGCAACCTCTATTACGCCCGGCGGGTGCCGCTGACCATTCTTTATCGGCCGCCGCGGATGCAGCAACTCGACGTGCCGATCCAACGCTGGCGCGCCCGTGTGGGCGCCCGTCCGGCCAGCACCAGCCGTTCCGGAGTGAAAAGCCTGTTCCGGGCGCTCGCCCAGGGCGAGGTGGTCGGTATCCTGCCCGATCAAGATCCGGGCGCCGGTGGCGGCGTGTTCGCGCCCTTTTTCGGCCGTGCGACCCGCACCATGTCCCTGGTATCGCGGTTGGCGCAACGCTCGGGCGCAGGGGTCGTTACGGTGTACGGCGAGCGCCTCCCTGGCGGCCGAGGCTACCGCTTACGTTATCGCTTGGTGGACAACGACATCTATGACAGCGACCTGCAAACGTCCGTAGCGGCATTGAACCGGGCAGTGGAATATTGCGTACGCGAGCTACCGGAGCAATACCAGTGGAGCTACAAACGTTTCAAGGCCACCGCCCCCGGCGACCAATCCCCTTATCAAAGACTTCAAGCCCCCGCGCCGCCTGCCGATAAGAAAAATACGGATTTGCCCGCTGCGGGCGATTTCCGCAACAAGAACAACAACCGTTAACGCAGGCAGCGCAAGTGGACGACCACGCCCGGCACCCGGCCAGGGACGAAGACCGTGACGACGACTCCGGCGTGCTCGAGGCTCCGGAACAGGATTTCTATGCTGCTCATTTGGCGCAGCTGAATGAAACCAGAGACGTGGTTTCCACTGATGACATCGTCAACGAGCGCGGCATGCTGCTGTGTCGGCGCGGCACCCGCATCGACCACGCGCTCGCCGAGCGCCTGGTGCGCCACAAGCTCCATCGGCCATTGGAAGAGCAGGTGCTGGTGCAGGGCGGCCTGGAAGGCAAAGCGCTGCATACCCGGATCAAGTCGCTGCTCGCCCGCTACCCTGACCTTGCGCAACTGCACGAAGCTCAGGATTTCGAACACAACTGTCGGAACATGCTGTTGGCGCGCCAACTCCATCCGAATCTGGAGCAGAAGCTGACCGTAATGAGCGAACGGATGCCGGCGGAACTGGAGAAAGGTCTGTTCTGCGCCTGGTTGTCCAGCTTGATCATGCGCCGGCTCGGTTTCGACACCGAAACCGTGTATATGGCGTTCCTCGCCGGCCTGGTCCATGACATCGGGCTCATGCATATCAACCCGGCGATTCTCAGCAAAAAGGGCGACTTCAGCGGTCCGCAGTGGCGAGCGATCCAAAGCCATGTCGTGGTCGGCAAAATCGTCCTGGAGTCGACGCCCGGCATTCAGCCGCGCATGGCGCGGGCCGTGCTCGAGCACCACGAGCGATGCGACGGCAGCGGGTATCCCGTCGGCAAGACCGATGAACAACTGGACGTCCTCGGCCAAGTGGTCGGCATGGCCGACAGCATACAGTCCATCCGCGTGCATCAATTCGAGCGCCGCGGACGTAACCTGATGGATCTGCTGCCCTATTTACACATGAACTCCGACACACATTTCTACGATGTGTACAAAGCGGTAACGTCCTTGCTGCACGAATCCGGCCTGAAGGCGCCCAACATGGATGCCGGCACGGATACCCTGGCGCTGGCGCACAATCTGCGCATACGCGGCAGCGCCCTATGCACGTGCGCAAATCAACTCACCGAAGCGAATCTGCGCCAGATCGCCGAACGCTGGCGCGGCCGCAAGCGTGGCACGTCTCTGTTCAAGATCATCAATCACGTCACCACCATGATCAACGAGTCCGGTTTGCTCGACCCGCGCCTGCTGCAGTGGCTCGATCGGCTGGCGGAGTCTCCGAACGCCGATGCCCTGGTGGAATTGAACGAACTTGAATTGATGCAGAACGAATTTCAATGGCAGTTGCGCAACGCGCGCCGCGTCATCAAAGGCGTGGTCGATGCCATGCGCACCTCCGACGCCAGCGCCTGCCAGGTGCTGGAAGCAGCCGCCGATCAAGTGGACCGCTGTCTCGCCCTCCCGACGCCCTGAACTAGAGCTCAAACTCCGGCGCGGTCGTAGGGATTGGGGCCGCCATCGGGCCGGGTACGGAAACGGCGCATGGTCCACATGTACTGTTCCGGCGCCAGGGCGATCAACTTTTCAATTTCGCGATTCATCCGCGTCGCATCCGCCCGCGCATCGCCGCTGGGAAAATTCTCCAACGCCGGGAACAGTACCTGCTCGTAGCGGCCGCTGCCGGGTAAGTAACGTGTGAATGCAGGCACGACCACCGCATCGGTGATCTTGGCGATTCGACTCAGCGCGGTCAGGGTGGCGGCCTCGATATGAAAGAACGGTGCGAACGTGCTACCGCGGTCGCCCAGGTCCTCGTCCGGAAGGTAATAGAAGAACGCTCCTGCCCGCAGCGCCGCGATAATGGGCCGGATGCCCTGGCTACGGCTGTGCAAATAGCCGCCGAAACGTTGCCGGCGACGCTGCATGATCCAGTTCACCAACGGATTACGCATCGGCTTGACCAAGCCGACCGCGAGGTAGCGCGAAACAAGAGCAGCGGCGCCGAAATCCAACATCAACGAATGGCACGTGAGCAGGATGACGGTGCGGCCACGATCATGGGGCGCACGGAAATGTTCTTCGCCGCGAACGCGCACCAGTTTGCCGATACGGCGCGCCGAGCCCCACCACAACAGGCCATAGTCCAGCAACGATCGCAGCCGGTAACGAAAATGCAGGCGCAGAAGTCGTTCCCGCCCGGCTTCGTCCAAGTGTGGATAACACAGGCGCAGATTGACCCGCACGATTTCGCGGCGTTTGCGGCTGCTGAGGCGCGCCAGCGGGCCGAACGCCGCTGCCAGGCCTGAGCGAACCGGCCAAGGCAGCCAGCTCAGCAACCACAGCAACCACAGCGCGATCCAGGTGGGCCAGAACCGCGGCCCCAAGAACGCCGCGCGGAAAGGCGGCGAAATCGATTGTGGGCCGGTTGCGGATGCCGGCCGCGGGTGCGCGGCCATCGACTCAGTCCGCGTCGCGCTGCTTGCGCAGGCGCTTGTGAAAAACCGTCATCTCCTTGGCGGCCTGCTTGTCGCCCTTGCGTTCAGCGACTTCGATGCCACGGGCATAAGCGGCTATTGCGCCATCCGTATCACCAGCTTCTCTGAGGGCCTGGCCGTAGGCTTTCCACGCCGCGGAATACTCTGGATCATGGCTGACCGCGCGAAGCAGATGCTCCACCGCTTGTTGCGGTTGCCCTTCCTTGAGATAGGCATTGCCCAACGAATAGCGCAGCAGGGCGCTGTCCTGGCCTTGGGCCAGCATGCGCTCAAAGTTTTCGATCATACTCATAGCGCTCAAAGATAAAGGAGTTGCGCGCGGCGCGAAAGCCGCCGGTGTGCCGTTATCGCCCGAAGCGCGTATGCCGCACGGCGTTACCGCGCCGGCTTTTCACCCACGAACATCGCCTGGTTGCGGAATCCCCGGGCCGCGTCGCCTGCGCGCCCCTCTTCGCGATACACCCGCAATTGCAGCGCTGCGAACAATTCCAGCAGTTCGCTGTCATGCAGACGAAAGCGCTCATTGCGCGGACCGGCGTCGTTGACCCGGGTGCGGGTCCAGGTCTGATAGAACAACAATCCGCAGGGGCGCAGGGCCTCGATCAGAGCAGGGCAGATCGCGCGATCAAAAAAATGGCTGACAACGATTACGTCGAACGATACCGGGGCCGGCGGATTCAGGACCACGTCGCGGACACGGGCATGGAGCGTGAGCTTGCTGCGCTGCGCTTCTGCGGCGACACTCGCGATTGCAACATCAGCCAGGTCCCAGGCCTCGACAGTCAAACCGGCGCGCGCCAAAAAAAGCGCGTTGGCGCCTCGACCGCAGGCCAGGTCCAGCGCCAAGCCGGTGGGCGGCAACAAGTGGGCGTTGTCTTTGAGAACAGCAGCCACCGACCCACGGTCCGCTGCTTCGCGGTGGCGCTTGTTCCATTTTTCGTGCTCCTCGTGTTCCATCCTTCATTACCGTCAACGCCGCCAAAACGCGGGGGTCAGGATGACCAACAGCGTAAAGATTTCCAAGCGTCCGAGCAGCATACTCAAAGTGAGCATCCATTTCGCCACCGCATTGACGTGGGCGAAATTGCTCGCCACCTCGCCCAACCCGGGGCCCATGTTGTTGATGCAAGTCGCCACGGCGCCAAACGCGGTGACATGGTCCAAGCCGGTTGCCATCACCAGCAGCATGAGCACGCTGAACACAGCCACATACACGGCGAAGAATCCCCAGACTGCGTCCATGACCCGCGGCTGCAATACGCGACCGCCGATCTTGATCGGTCGCACCGCCGACGGATGGATGAGATGAAACACGTTGCGCCAACCCTGCTTGGCCAGGATCACGAACCGAATAGCCTTCATGCCACCGGCCGTCGAGCCGGCACAACCGCCCATGAAACTGGAAAATATCAGTAGCACCGGCACGAACAACGGCCAGATTGAAAAATCCGCGGTGGTAAACCCGGTGCTGGTGATCACCGAAGCCACCTGGAATGCGCTGTAGCGCAGCGCCTGCAGGAACCCGGCATAGATTCCACGTACGTCCAGGACCACCGCGATGACAAGGGTCGTGGCCAATACGACCAGCAAAAACACGCGCACCTCGGGATCGAACCAGTAGCGCCGCAAACTGCGGTCGCGCAACGCGACGAAATGCACCGCAAAGTTGATGCCGCCTGCGAGCATGAACACAATCGCCACCAGCTCGACCCACGGGCTGGCAAAGAAACCCATGCTGGCGTCGTGGGTGGAGAACCCGCCGGTCGAAACGGTCGCAAAACTGTGGGTGACCGCGTCGAACACGCTCATGCCCGTCAACCAATAGCCCAGCGCGCAGGCGATGGTGAGACCCAGGTATACCCGCCACAGCGCTCGCGCCGTCTGGGTCACGCGCGGCGCGAGTTTGTCGTCCTTCATGGGACCGGGCGTCTCGGCGCGATACAGCTGCATGCCACCGACGCCCAGCATGGGGAGAATCGCGAGCGCCAGTACGACCACACCGATCCCGCCAAACCATTGCAGTATGCCCCGGTAAAACAGAATCGAGGGCGGCAGCTGATCCAGACCGACGATCACCGTTGCGCCGGTAGTCGTAAACGCCGACACCGATTCGAAAGCAGCATCGCTGAAACTCAGGTGCGGCCCGAGCATGAACGGCAGACCGCTGAGCAGACCGAGTATGCTCCAAAAGGCGGTCACGATGATGAATCCTTCGCGGGTACGCAATTGTCCAGTCACATTGCGTACCGGCGCCCACAGCACCAGGCCCATCACCAGCATCACTGCCATACTGGTGAGGAAGTGATTGAGCTCACCATCATTGAAATACAGCGAGACCGCGCTGGGGACCAGCAAGGTCAAGCTGAACAGCATCAGAAACAAGCCGATTACGCGCTGAATGATTGCCAGACGCACGATTCAGATATCCATCCGTTCGGGCCACATGACGATCAACGTCGCCAGAATGCGGGGGTCAAAATGACCACCAGCGTGAAGATTTCCAGGCGCCCCAACAGCATCGCGAACATCAATACCCATTTGGCCAGGTCGCTGATGCCGGCGTAGTTCGCACCAACTTGTCCCAGACCGGGACCGAGGTTGTTCATGCACGCCGCCACCGCGGAAAACGAAGTGACCTGATCCAAACCGGTGGACATCAGAATCAACAGCATGATGCTGAAGGTGGCGACGTAAGCGGCAAAGAAACCCCACACTGCGTCAAGCACTCGAGGCGGCATGGCTTTGTTGCCGACAATGATCGGAATTTCCGCATTGGGATGAATCAGGCGAAGGATTTCACGCATACCCTGTCGCAGCAGCAATAGGAAACGCACTACTTTCATGCCGCCACCGGTGGAACCGGCACAGCCGCCGATAAAGCTGATGAACAGCAACATTACCGGTAGGAAACCCGGCCAGTTGAAATATTCGGTGGTCGTGAACCCCGCCGTAGTGCCGATGGAAACCGCCTGGAATACACCGTGATGCACGGCATTACCCAGTCCCGGAATGGTACGGGTGAAATACAAGTAGGCGCTGGATATCACCGCCGCGGTCAGCAATACGTAAAAGTAAGCTTTGACCTCCGGATCGAGCACGTAGGGCTTGAAACTGAAACTGCGCCAGGCTACGAAATGCAACGCGAAGTTCATGCCTGCCAACAGCATGAACACCACCGCGACCAACTCGATAACCGGGCTCAGAAAGTAACCCATGCTGGCGTCGTGGGTGGAAAAGCCGCCAATGGACACGGTGGAAAAAGCGTGGCCGATTGCATCGAAAGAGTTCATACCTGCAGCCCAGTACGCAACCGTGCAAGCGACTGTCAATCCAAGATAGATGTACCACAGCGCTTTCGCCGTTTCCTTGATCCGCGGTGTCAGCTTGGTGTCTTTCATCGGCCCCGGGGTTTCCGCCCGGTATAGCTGCATCCCGCCGACGCCCAACATCGGCAACACCGCGACCGCCAACACGATGATGCCCATGCCGCCCAACCACTGCAGCTGCTGGCGATAGAACAAAACGGAGTGTGGCAGATCGTCCAGGCCGGTCAGTACCGTCGCACCGGTGGTGGTCAACCCCGACATGGACTCGAACAACGCGTCGGTGACAGTCATCAACGGCGTCTCTGACAGCACGAACGGCACCGCACCGAAGACACCGAGCACAAACCAGAACAGCATCACCACCAGGAAGCCGTCCCGCAGCTTCAGTTCGCGGCGTTGGTTGCGCACCGGGAACCACACGGCAAAACCGGCGATGATGGACCAGCCAAATCCCTGCACAAATGCGTGCTCGCCGCCGTCGCCGTAAAGCACGCCGACCAGAGCGGGCGGCAGCATGCTCACCGAGAACAACATCAGGAACAAACCAAATATGCGCTGGATGACGGCGATCTGCATGGTTTAGGCGCAGGCTCTCGTAATCGCGGCGCTCGAGCGCGCGTGGTGAACGATACTTTGATTGTTGATCACGATGGCGGTGTAATCGGATTTCCGATTTCAAATAAAGGTCACACCGACCTGGAACAGTCGCTCCACATCACCGATCCGGTTCTTATCCACCAGAAACAGAATCACGTGATCCTCCGATTCGATCACCGTGTCGTGATGGGCGATAATGACATTGTCGCCGCGCACAACGGCGCCGATGGTGGTACCCTGCGGCAGCTTGATCTCTTCGATCAGCCGTCCCACCACTTTGGATGTGCGCCGGTCGCCATGGGCAATCGCCTCGATGGCTTCTGCAGCACCGCGGCGCAGAGAATGCACGACCACGACGTCGCCGCGGCGCACGTGAGTCAGCAGGCCGCCGATGGTGGCCTGTTGCGGCGAGATAGCGATATCGATGATGTTGCTTTCCACCAGATCAACGTACGAAGCGCGGTTGATCAGCGACATGACTTTGCGCGCACCAAGTCGCTTGGCGAGCATGGAAGCGAGGATGTTGGCTTCGTCGTCGTTGGTCAGGGCGCAGAATACATCGGTGTTCTCGATGTTTTCTTCCAACAGCAATTCCTGGTCGGCGGCGTCGCCGAACAACACGATGGATTTAGTTAGTTCCTCGGAAATTGCGCGCGCCCGGATCGGATCGCGCTCGATGACCTTGATCTGATACTTCGATTCCAACGCCTGCGCCAGGCGCTTGCCGATGTTGCCGCCGCCGGCGATGATCATTCGCTTGTTGGGCTTGTCCAGTCGGCGCAACTCCGACATCACGCGTCGGATATGTTCCTTGGCGGCGATGAAGAATACTTCATCGTCGGCTTCAATCACCGTATGCCCCTCGGGAATGATGGCCCGACCGCGACGGAAAATGGCCGCTACGCGCGCCTCGACGCCCGGCATATGTTCACGCAACGTGCGCAGCTCATGACCCACCAACGGACCCCCGTAATAAGCTTTCAGTGCCACCAATCGGGCGCGGCCGCCGGCGAAGTCGAGCACCTGCAAGGCGCCCGGATTTTCGATCAACCGCTGAATGTAATCGCACACCACCTGTTCGGGACTGATGATGACGTCGATGGGCAATGCGTCCTGGGTGAACAACTTGGGAATATTGAGATACTCGGGCGCGCGAACCCGGGCGATCTTGGTCGGCGTGTGGAACAATGTATAGGCCACTTGGCAGGCCACCATATTGGTTTCGTCGCTGTTTGTGACGGCAACGATCATATCGGCGTCTTCGGCGCCGGCTCGGCGCAGCACGTCGGGATAGGACGCCTCTCCTGCGACCGTGCGCAAGTCCAGCCGGTCCTGCAACTCGCGCAGCACCTTGGTATTGGTATCGACCACCGTAATATCGTTGGCTTCGCTGGCGAGATTGTGCGCAACCGACGAACCCACCTGACCGGCGCCTAGAATAATGATCTTCATGTATTGTTGTCGCTTTGTTGTCCGGCAGTAGCCCGCGTCCGACGTCTGTTACTTTTGCTTGACGTCGATTCCCAAGGACCGCAGTTTCCGATACAGATTGGTGCGTTCCATACCGACCATCTTCGCCAATCTGCCGACACTGCCATCGCAGACGGCGAGCTGGTGCTGCAGGTAGTCGCGTTCGAATTGTTCCCGCGCTTCACGCAGTGGCAGTTCGTAAAGCCCCGCGCCGCTGGCGCCACCGCCCTGCTTCTGCGCTTGCGTGGACAGCGCCTGTTCGACTTCCTCGACATCGATATCTTCGCCTGCACCTAGAATCAAGAGTCGCTGCACAAGATTCTTGAGCTCGCGAATGTTGCCCGGCCAGATATAGTTCCGCAATCGGTTCTGGGCGGCGACGGTGAACCGCCGGTAGGGGAGGTTGTCCTGGTCGACGAATTGAGCCACGTAATAGGTCAAAAGCTCCGGCACATCTTCGCAATGATCGCGCAGGGGCACGATGTGCAGTGGCACCACGTTCAAGCGATAGTAGAGGTCTTCGCGAAACCGCTGCTCGCGCACTTCCGCCTCCATGTCTTTATGGCTGGTGGCGATAATCCGCACATCGACGCGCACCGGCTCGCCGCCGCCGACACGCATGAACGCCTGGCTCTCGAGAGCGCTCAGTAAACGCGCCTGGGTCTCGTCACCCATGTCAGATACTTCGTCGAGCAGCAGTACGCCGCCATTGGCCTGCTCCAGACGCCCGTAGTGTATGGTCTCGCCATCTTCGCTGCCGAACAATTCAACCGCTGAGTTCTCCCGGGCAATGGAACCGACGCCCATTTCCACAAACGGACCGTCGCGCCGGGCGGAATTGGTGTGGAGATAATGGGCGAACGTGCGCTTGCCCGCTCCGGCCTCGCCCGTCATCAACACCCAGGTATCGTGGGAGGCAATGCGTTTGACCTGCTCGCGCAAATGCTGCATCACCGCGCTGCGCCCCACGGGCTCGGTCACCGGCAGCGCCTGGCGCCGCAGACCGACGTTCTCGCGCCGCAGCTTATCGGCTTCCATGGCGCGTTCCACCGTGACCAACAGCTTTGCCAGCGACAGTGGCTTTTCGATGAAATCGTAGGCGCCCAGGCGGGTCGCCTCGACCGCAGTCTCGACGGTCCCGTGACCGGACATCATGATCACCGGAAACGGCAGACCATCGTCTGATTCGCTCCATTCCTTGAGCAGGGAAATGCCGTCCACATCCGGCATCCAGATATCCAGCAAGACGAGATCGGGCCGCCGGGTGCGGCAGGCGCGGCGGGCGGATTCGCCGTTTTCGGCCACGGCCAACTCATAGCCCTCGTCCACCAGTATTTCGCGCACCAGGTTGCGAATATCGGGTTCGTCGTCCACGACCAGAATGAATGGCGCCGTCATCGCTGGCCGCCTTTAACGATCAAGCGCGGTTGTGGCTCGGAAGTCGGCGCCGGCGCCGCGGCCATGACCGGCAAACGGATCACTACGCACGCGCCCTGCTCCAAGTTTTCAGCCCAGACCATCCCGCCGTGCTCTTCTACGATCTTTTTCACGATGGCCAATCCTAGCCCCGTTCCTTTCGGCTTTGTAGTCACATAAGGCTCGAACAACTGTCCGGCCGTCTCCTCGGGAAACCCAGGACCGTAGTCGCGCACTACCAACTCCACAAACCGGCACCCGGATTCGTCCGCACAGCGACTGCTGATATCAAGACGCATGGGTTCGTCGTTGCCGGTGGCTTCGAGTGCATTCTTGATCAAATTGTGAAGCAACTGTCTTAATCGGATCGAGTCGGCTTCGATTTGCGGCACCTTGGTGTCGAAATCGAAATGCGCGTCCACATTGCCATACAATTCGAGCACTTCACGCACCAGTGCGTTCACGTCGAGCGGCGCAAGCTGGATCTGGGGTGCGCGGGCATATTCCGAAAACGCATTCACCATGCGCTTCATGGCTTCGACCTGCTGGACGATGGTATGAGTGGCGCGGTCGAGCATATCAGCATCGGAGCCGACCATCTGGCCGAGAAACTTGTGGCGCAGGCGTTCGGCCGACAATTGAATGGGCGTCAGCGGATTTTTGATCTCGTGAGCGAGCCGGCGCGCCACCTCGCCCCAAGCGGCGTCGCGCTGCGCTTGCACCAGTGCGGTGACATCGTCGAACACTACCACATGGTCGCCGCGCCCGCCCGCCGCCCCCGACAGGTTGGAACCCCGGCACATCAGCACCTGGCGTCCGCTCTGGGTAAACAACAACACCTCTTCGTGCCAAACGGCATCCTCTGTGGCCAGATGCGGCGCCAGCGTATCCACCAGCCGCTTCAGGTGCGGTTGTTCGGCCACCACTTGCACCAGGGGCCGCGTGAGGTAGACCTCGAGGTGCGCGCCGAGAATCTGGCTTGCGGTCGAATTGGCGGTGCGCAGGACATTGTTGCGGTCGATCGTGATTACGCCCGAGGATAGATTGGTCAAAACGGCCTGCAGATACGCCCGCTGTTCTTCCACCTCCTGCTGACTGTGCAACGCTTCCGCTGAGGCGGCCGCGATCCGCGTCGTCATTTCGTTGAATGAGCGCACCAGGAATCCAAGCTCATCGTGGCCTGCGGCAGGCAACCTTTTGCCGTAGTCACCGGCGGCGACGGCATGGGTACCTTCTGCAAGATCGCGGATCGGCGCAACCAGGCGGCGGGTGGAGAAAAAAGCCGCCCACACGGCGCCGAGCAACGACAACAACGACACCATCGACAAGGTCAGCAGAAAACTGTTCTTCAACGGTTTGCGCTGATAGGCCAGCGTTTTGTACTTGGCAAACGAGCTTTGTACGCTGTCGGCGAGTGTATCGAGCCGCTGGGGCACTGGAAACAATGCCTGCAGATAGCGCATTTCCGTTTCCGAGTTGCCCACCGGGACCGCCACGCGGATCTGCAGTCCGGTCTCGCGGATCGGCTCCAGGCTCACGTACGAGCGCCCCTGGCGCAGCTGCAGCATGATTTCGTCGTTGGGTCGGTTGGGCACGACGGCTGTAGAATCGGCACTACTGAAGGCGATGATGCGGCTGTTGCTGGCGAGCAGGGTGAGCTCTGTGGCGTCCACGTCGCTGCGCATATCGTTAAGGCTCATCGCCGCCGAGTCGGCCGTGACATCTTCCAGGGAAAGTGCCATCTCTTCGGTGCGCTTGAGCAGTTCGCGTTTGCGCAGATCCAATGCCGCCTGGCTGAGCTCGAGGGCATCTTGCAGCGGCTGCTCGATTTGCACATCAAACCAACTGTCGATACCGCGTTGTAGAAACTGCAGGGAAAAGTAATACACCAGACTGACTGGGACGACGGCGATGAGCACGAACATCACCAGCAATCGCACTGTCATGCGCGAGCCGACCGCTTTGGCGCGGTATTGGCGCACTAGCCGGAACAAGTTGACGCCGATCAGAGTCGCCAGAACCAGCAATCCGGCGGCGTTGATCAGCAACATCCATTCGTACAGATTGCCGAAGCGGTCCGACTGCTCGGTGGCATAGCTGAGCAGATACAGCGACAACACCAATAAAACGAATAGCGCGGCCGCGGGCACCATCCCCGTGGTCAGGCGCCGAGCCAGCCGTCTTATTGCAATGGCCATTGATACCAGTCGCTGACCAGATCCCAATCGGAGGACAAATAGGCCCAGATCCGCAATGGCGAGGGCAGGTTTTCCACCGCCAGGCGCACTCGCATGCGGCCCAGATAAACATAGCCCACCTTCAGCGCCGAACGGTCCAGAATGGGGAGATCCGTTACCGTCGACAGCGCAATGATGGCCGCCGTCCGCGTCGGATAGGTCTGCTGTACGCCGCTGTTCAGGTTGGTCACGACATACTGGCGGGTGAGGGCGTGGAATTTGAGTCTATAGCGCTGGCTCAAGGCGTACACCGTCTCGTCCCACCACCAGCTGCGTGGACTGACGACTTCGATCTGCAGTTCGAACACCACCGACACGCCGCTGTCTACCGCTTCGATTACCGCGTCGCTCAACCGCAAGCGCAGATCGGCATTGAGATAATAAACTTCATCGTGGAGTTGCGTAGTGACGCGGGATACCGAAAATTCCGCGCCAAAGGCATTTTCCGGTACCAGTGTCGGCATACAAGACAGGCCGTACACCAGCACCGTCAACCAGAGTCGGCGTGACGATTTGTGAAATAGCGTTGCCATGAAACGAACCGTCAGCCGCCAGCAGTAGCCTTTTTTCGGAGCAGCGCGAAATAGAACCCGTCCATGGCGTCGTCGCCCGGCAGGATTTGCCGACCGTAGCCCTGCGGCCTGCCCCATTCCGCATCGATCGGCAGATCTTCGACATCGTCCCGGCGGTCGACGAATGCGCTCACCTGCTGCGCATTCTCCCGCGCCAGGACCGAACAAGTCGAATACAACAGGATACCGCCTGGCTCGAGCAAGGGCCATATGCCGTCGAGTAGCGCGGCCTGCCGGCCGGCAAGCGACTCGATGTCGGAGGCGCGCCGCAGCGCCTTGATATCGGGGTGGCGGCGAATGACGCCGGTGCCGGAGCAGGGCGCATCCAACAGAATGCGGGCGTAGCGCCGATCCGGTTCATGCCACTGCTCCGGCTGCGCCGCATCTGCGCAACGCACCTGCGCTTGCAGCTGCAGGCGGTCCAACGTTTCGGTGACTTTGGCCAAGCGGCGCTGATCGGCGTCCAAGGCAGTAACCTCGGCATCGGGGTAACGCTCGAGCAGATGCGCGGTTTTGCCGCCCGGCGCCGCGCATGCATCCAGCACCTGGGCGCGGGCAGGCACCTGAAGCAATTCAGCCGCCAATTGCGCGGCCTCGTCCTGGACCGACACCTCGCCCGCCGCGAAGCCGGGCAACCGCTGAACGTCGATCGGCTCTTCCAGCACGACCGCGGCCGGCGAGCGTGCCCCGGGCCGGGCGCCGATGTTGGCATCGGCGAGGCGGCCAAGATAGCGGTCACGATCGCCCCGTTGCAGATTGACCCGCAATACCATCGGTGCGCGGGCGTTATTGGCCGCGACGATCTCTTGCCAGTGCCCGGGCCAGTCCTGGCGCAGCAACTGCAGCAACCAGACTGGGTGCGCAAGACGCGCCGATTCGTTCTGATCCACCCGTGCAGCCAAGACGTGACCTTGCCGCTGGCAGTTACGCAATACGCCGTTGAGTAGCCCGGCAGCCCACGGCTTGCCGAGACCGGCACGGGCACTTGCCACCGTCGAGGAGATACTCGCGTAATCCGGCAGGCGCATATAGAGCAACTGATACAGTCCCACCAACAATAAACAGTGGACGTCGCGGTCGCGCGTTTTGAGCGGCCGCTGCAGCAGCAGCTCCGCATAACCTTCCAAGCGCAGCTGCCAACGCAGCACGCCATACACCATTTCCTGCAGCAACGCGCGGTCGCGCGCCGCGACGCGTTCCTGCGCCGGCGCCATGAGTTCGTTCAACGATGCGCCTCGATACAGTACTGCGCACACGAGGCGCGCGGCTTCGGTGCGCACCGTGCTCGCCGGATCGCCGGGCGCAACCGATCTGCCCTGGGAGCCGGCCATCAGCGCGCGGCGCTCCGGGCTGGATCTCGGCTGCCAACGGCATTGCGCTCAATTGGCATGGTGGTCGCCGAACACGGTGCCGCTCAGATCGTGGGCATTGACGAAAGCGGCGGTCGCCATAGGCTTCTTGCCGGGCAATTGCACTTCGGTGAGCACCAGCACCCCATCCCCCGTAGCCACGGCAATACCTTCCGGCGTGCAATCCAATACGCGGCCGGGAACGGCGCCGCTGCCGCCGGATTTCGCATGGGCACGCCAGATGCGCAGCGTCTGGCCGGCGAAGCGCGTTTGCGCCACCGGCCAGGGATTGAATGCCTGCACTTGGCGCGCCAAGGCGGCGGCTGGCTTGCGCCAGTCGAGTTCGGCCTCTGACTTATCGATTTTAGCGGCATAGGTGACGCCGATTTCGGCCTGTGGCCGCGGCTGCAAATGCCCGGTTTGAAGCTGGTCCAACGTCGAGAGCAGGGCGCCGGCGCCGAGTTCGGCCAAGCGCTCGTGCAGAGTCTGACTGGTGTCGTCCGGGCCGATTGGGCAGCTGAGCGTGGCCAACATGACGCCGGTATCGAGACCGGCATTCATTTGCATGATAGTGACGCCGGTTTCAGCGTCGCCGGCCAATACGGCCCGTTGAATCGGCGCCGCGCCACGCCAGCGGGGCAGCAACGAGGCATGAATGTTGAGGCAGCCCAATGGCGGTATCGCCAACACCGCGGCAGGCAGCATCAAGCCGTAGGCCACGACCACCATTACATCCGGCGTGAACGCCGCCAGTTGGGCCTGCGCCTCGGCCCCGCGCAGAGATTTCGGTTGCATGATCGCAAGACCGCGTTCGAGCGCGCGCTGTTTGATCGGCCCTGCCGTGAGCTTGCGCCCCCGCCCCGCCGGCCGGTCCGGCTGCGTATAGACGGCCACGACCCGGTGACGGGAAGCGAGCAAGGCATCCAGCGCAGGCAATGCGAATGACGGCGTCCCGGCGAAAACGATCTTCAGGGAATCGGACATGGGGCTCGCGGACAGAAAGGTCGAAGCGCTGAGCCGACGCTCAGAGCGCCACTTTGGCGCGCTTTTCCAGCTTCTTGCGGATTCGCTGCTTCTTGAGCTGGGACAGATAGTCCACGAACAACTTGCCGGCGAGGTGATCCATTTCGTGCTGGATACATACGGCGAGCAGGCCCTCGGCCGCCATTTCGAACGGCGCGCCGTCACGCCCCAGGGCGCGCACTTCAATGCGATTGGCGCGCTCGACATTCTCGTATACGCCGGGCACTGACAAACAGCCTTCTTCCATTAGCTCGACGCCGTCGGCGCGCAGGATCATGGGATTGATCAGCGCCAGGGGCTGATCCCGGCTTTCCGAGACGTCGATCACAATAACTTGCTTATGGACGTTAACTTGAGTGGCTGCCAGGCCGATACCAGGAGCGTCATACATGGTTTCGAACATGTCGTCGACCAATTGACGGATTTCGTCATCGACACGGGCCACCGGCTCGGCACGGGTGCGCAAGCGGGGATCGGGATAATGCAATATGTCCAGTTTCGCCATTGTGAAGCCCGTACAAGATTTGCTTACAAATTTAGTGTATACATACACTTGTACTGCTAAGGTAATGATGATACAGCATTATAGACGTCGACACACCACCCCGGGGATGCCTGGGAAAACCGTTGAATCCAAATCAGAATGGACTGCCCGCCGGCATCGACAAGGGGCTTTTATGTACAAAAAAATCAATATCCTTGGGGTAATCCTCGCATTGCTCGTGTCCGTGGCCGCGACCGCCGCCAACGACGTGCTCAAGGAGAACCACCCGGATCGCTATGTCGTCGTCAAAGGCGATACGCTATGGGATATTTCGGCGCGCTTCCTGCGCGATCCCTGGCTGTGGCCTGAAATCTGGTATGCCAATCCAGAGATCAAGAATCCCCATCTGATCTATCCGGGTGATGTCATCGCCCTCGTATATATAGACGGCAAACCGCAGCTGCGCGTGGAGCGCGGAATGCCCACGGTCAAGCTCTCGCCGCACGCGCGGGAAACCAGGCTCGATCAGGCCATCCCTACGATTCCGCTGGACACCATCCGGCCATTCATCACCGAACCTCAGATTACCACCGAGGACGCGTTGGAAGCGGCGCCGTACGTGGTGCAGAGTGCCGGGGAGCATCTGGTCGTCGGCGCCGGCGAACGTATTTACGTGCGCGCCATTCCCGACAACGAACCGAGCCGCTGGACCGTGGTGCGCAAAGGCGATACCTTCGTCGATCCCGTCACGGGCGAAAACCTGGGGGTGGAGGCCATGTACGTGGGAGATGCCCGCCTGCAGCAAACAGGCGACCCCGCTACATTGCTGGTGACCCGTAGCAACCGGGAAGCGCTGATCGGCGACCGCCTGTTGCCGGCCACCGGCGACACCTACGACACCAACTTCATGCCCCGGGCACCGGATCGCACCGTTGAAGGTCAGATCCTGTCCGTGGTCGATGGCGTCAATCAGATCGGCCGCTATCAAGTCGTGGTGATCAATCGCGGTGAACGGGAAGGCCTGAAACCCGGCAACGTGCTTGCGGTATACCAGCGCGGCGAAACCGTTCCCGATCAAGTCAGCGAAGCCCGTCGCGACGTGGTCAAGTTGCCTGACGAACGCGCCGGCTTGCTGATGGTATTCCGCACGTTCGAAAAAGTGAGTTATGCGCTGGTCATGCGCGCCAGCACCAACATGCATGTCGCCGACGTGGTGCGTAACCCGTAACCCCCGCTTCACCGACTTTGCCGCCGGATCAGGGATGAGCCGGCGTTCGCACAAGGAGCAAGTGCATGACTTGCGAACAGCACCTCACCGCATGGTTGACCCTGGCCAGCGCTCCCGGTCTCGGCCCGGTGCAAATCCGCGCTCTGTTGGATGCCGGGCTTTCGGCCCCGGACCTCATCGCTTCATCCCCCGCGACGCTGCGCGATCTCGGCCTGCCCGAGCCGGTCCGGCGCTGGCTTCGACATCCCGACCGCGCCCGGATCGACGGCGATCTGGCTTGGGTACAAGGCGCCGCCGAGCGCCATATCCTGACCCTGAATGACCCCGATTATCCGCTTTTGCTTCGTGAAATCGCCGACCCGCCGACGCTGCTGTATGTGCGCGGCGATATCGCCGCGCTAAGCCGGCCCCAGTTGGCGATCGTGGGCAGCCGCAACCCGACGCCCGGCGGCGCCGAAGTGGCCCGTGCGTTTGCCGCCGAACTGGCGGGCATCGGCCTCACTGTTACCAGCGGCCTGGCGCTGGGAAGCGATGCCAACGCCCATGCCGGCGCCTTGCAAGCGGGGGGCTCCAGCATCGCGGTCCTCGGTACCGGACCTGATCGCTGCTATCCGGCGCAACACCGCGGCCTGGCGGAGAGTCTGACCGCCTGCGGCGCCCTGGTCACCGAATTCTGCCCGGGCACGGGGCCCCGGCCGGAACATTTCCCCCGCCGCAACCGCATCATCAGCGGCCTGAGCCTGGGCTGTCTGGTGGTGGAAGCCGCATTGAAAAGCGGCTCCCTGATCACCGCGCGGCTGGCGGCCGAACAGGGCCGGGAGGTATTCGCCATTCCCGGCTCGATTCACAACCCCCTGGCCCGCGGCACCCACGCTTTGCTGCGCGACGGCGCGAAACTGGTCGAAGACGTCGCCGACATTCTTCTGGAACTTGGGTCCCAATTCACCCCACGCAGTGCGGGTCAAGGCCGCCCCGCGAACCGCCAAGACCCCGCCGGGCTCACCGAAATTGACCGCAAGCTATTGGATGCGATGGGTTTTGACCCCGTAAGCGTCGACTTCGTGGTAGAACGCAGCGGATTGACGGCTGATCGAGTTTCCTCCATCCTCCTCAACCTAGAGCTGCGCGGCTACGCAGCGTCCAGCCCCGGCGGACTGTACTGCCGGGTGCAAAAATGGGGAAACGATGAAAGAGAACGTCCTTGACGTGCTGATGTACCTGTTCCAGAACTACATGGACGATGATCTCGATACCGAACCCGATCGCGAATCCCTGCAAGTGGAATTGATGGAAGCCGGCTTCCCGTTGCCGGAGATCCATAAGGCCTTCGATTGGCTGGACGATCTCGCCGAGCGCAGCGAACAGCCGCAAACCGCGATTCACGCTCATTCGATCCGCCTGTACACGGCGCAGGAAATGGGCAAGCTCGATACCGAGTGCCGCGGCTTCCTGCTGTTCCTGGAGCAATCCGGTATTGTCGACGCCGCGACACGCGAACTGATCATCGACCGGGTCATGGCACTGGAAACCGACGAAATCGATATCGAACGCCTGAAATGGGTGATCATGATGGTGTTGTTCAATCAACCCGGGCAGGAAGGCGCGTTCGACTGGATTGAAGACATGGTCTTCGACGGCTTCTCCGGAAATCTACATTGATTGCCGCGCCCTGTGTCGTGCGCCGGATGTAGGCGCACACCGCCGTCTCCGCAGCGGTCGGCGCGCGCTTCGGAGGTTTGCTCTGCGGAATCCGCGCAAATCCCGCGCACCAGCTCCCCCGCCTGCTAGACTGACTCGCCCTGGTGCGGCCGTACGACGGCCCTTACGAGACGGAGTTGCGCAAACCCCGCGGGAAGCCCAGGCTTTACATTTCGGCGCGACTGGCGGCGCATGGGCCAAACCGCGCAAGTTTTTCGGCCGGCAGCCGATCCACTGGAAATCTCTATTGGTTTAACGCATATGGCGAAAAATCTGGTCATCGTCGAATCGCCCGCGAAAGCGCGCACGATCAAGAAATACCTCGGCAAGGATTTCGAGGTCATGGCCTCCTATGGCCATGTGCGCGACCTGGTCCCAAAGGAAGGCGCGGTGATTCCCGAAGAAGACTTCGCCATGAAGTATCAGGTCATCGACAAGAACCAGCGTCACGTATCCGAAATCACCAAGGCGTTGAAGAAAGCCGACGCGTTATTCCTCGCCACTGACCCGGATCGCGAAGGCGAAGCGATTTCCTGGCACCTTTATGAATTGCTCAAGGACAAGAACCTGCTCAAGGACAAGTCCGTGCAGCGGGTGGTGTTCCACGAAATCACCAAGCGCGCGATCCAGGAAGCCATGGAGCATCCGCGCGACCTTTCCCTCGAGCTGATCAACGCACAACAAGCACGACGGGCGCTGGATTATCTGGTCGGCTTCAACCTATCGCCGCTGTTGTGGAAGAAAATCCGCCGCGGCCTGTCCGCCGGAAGGGTTCAAAGCCCGGCCTTGCGCCTGATTGTCGAACGGGAAGAGGAAATCGAACGATTCCAGGCCCGAGAATACTGGAGCATCGAAGCGGACCTTTCCAGCAAGGGTCAGAATTTCGATGCCAAGCTCAACCTGTTCAACGGCGAGAAGCTGAATCAGTTTTCTATTACCGACGGCGAGCGCGCTCACGAAGTGGAACGCGCCCTGCTGGATGCAGCCGAGGGCCGGCTCACCATTCAAAAGATCGAGAAGAAGCAGCGCAAGCGCAATCCGGCGGCACCGTTCACTACTTCGACACTGCAGCAGGAGGCGGCGCGCAAGCTCGGTTTTACCGCTCAGCGCACCATGCGTGTCGCGCAACAACTGTATGAAGGCGTGGATATCGGCGGCGGTGCCCAGGGCCTGATCAGCTACATGCGTACCGACTCGGTGAACCTGGCCCAGGAAGCGCTGGAGGAACTGCGCGATCTGATCAAGACCCGTTACGGCAGCGATAATCTGCCCGACGAGCCGCGGGCCTTCAAGACCAAATCCAAAAACGCCCAGGAAGCCCACGAAGCGATTCGTCCAACCTCTGCCGAACGCGTGCCGGATTCCATCAAGGAATACCTCACCCGCGATCAATATCGGTTGTACGACCTCATCTGGAAACGCACCGTAGCTTGTCAGATGATGCACGCCACCATCGATACGGTGAGTGTCGATCTCGCCGCGGGCAGCGACCAGCATCTGTTTCGCGCCAACGGTTCGACTGTGGTGCACGCGGGTTTCATGGCGGTCTACCAGGAAGACGTGGACGACGCCAAGGCAGGCGATGACGACAACCGGCTGCTGCCGCCTCTGGTACGCGGCGAGCCCGTGGATCTGATCAAGATCCGGCCGGAACAGCATTTCACCGAGCCACCGCCGCGTTACAGCGAAGCGAGCCTGGTGAAGGCACTGGAAGAGTTCGGCATCGGCCGACCGTCGACTTATGCATCGATCATCTCGACCCTGCAGCAGCGCGAATACGTGCTGCTGGAAAAGCGGCGTTTCTATCCGACGGACGTCGGCCGGGTGGTGAACAAATTCCTGACCGAACATTTCAAGCAATACGTCGATTACGATTTCACCGCCAATCTCGAAGACGAGCTGGATGAAATTTCCCGCGGCGAACGTGAATGGATTCCGGTCATGAAGCAGTTCTGGAAACCGTTCAAGGAGCTCGTGGACGACAAAGAGGTCTCGGTCAGCCGCAAGGACGTGACCCAGGAAGAAATCGACGAGCAGTGCCCGAAATGCGGCAGCAAGCTCGCCATTCGCCTGGGCCGCCGAGGCCGCTTCATCGGCTGTACCGCGTACCCGGATTGCGACTACACCCGCGATGTCAACGAAACTCAGGAGGAAGCCGCACAGCCGGAAGTGATCGAGGGCCGCAAGTGCCCGGATTGCGGGTCGGATCTGATTATCCGCAAGGGTCGTTACGGCAAGTTCATTGGCTGTAGCAGTTACCCCGATTGCCGTCACATCGAACCGCTGGAGAAACCGGAAGACACCGGTGTGCGTTGCCCGGAATGCAAAACCGGCAGCATGCTCAAGCGCAAATCCCGCAACGGCAAGATTTTCTATTCCTGTTCGCGCTATCCCGACTGCAAATACGCAGTCTGGAACCCGCCCCTGGACGAGCCTTGCCCGAGCTGCGGCTGGCCGATGCTGACCTTGAAGACCACCAAGAAGCGCGGCACCGAAAAAGTGTGTCCGCAACAAGACTGCAAGTTCCACGAACCGGCGGACGATGAGCACTCCGAGGAGGAAACCGCGTCCTGAGACGCGTGTTTTCCCATGGCGCTCGGGCGGCAGGGTTTCGCGTCGGTCACGCTGCTGGGTAAGCCGCTACGCGCGCAATTGAGTGAGCGTGCGCGCATGGCGCTGGCTGGCCGCCAGGCGCCCTTGCTGGCGGAAATGGAGTTGTTCTTCAGTTGCCTGATACGCAAACAAGTTCGTTTTCGCAACGCGTGCGACGAAACTGACGCGGTGGCCGTGGATCCGAATCTACTGGTACGGTTTCGTCCGGTGATGACTGCAGTCTGCGGTCAGAACTACGAAGGCGACGAACCGCCGTTAACCGATTTTCCCATCGCGCGCGTGCAGGCGTTCGTACCCCATTGGTTGCAGATCGATTATCGGGACCGCAATTGGACCGGTGAGTTCGGTTTCGATTGAACGCCGATAATGTATTGGGTTGGAAGGTACTGAACGGCGTATTTTGAATGGCCATGAACGATCCGATTCATTCATTCATATTGCGACAGGCGGCACGCACCATTGATACCGGCGGTGTGATTGCCTACCCCACCGAAGCGGTCTACGGCCTGGGTTGCGATCCTTTGGATGCCGGCGCGGTGTTGCGTATTTTGGCGCTGAAGCAGCGCGCGGCTGATAAAGGCGTGATCCTGATTGCCGCGGACGTTTCGCAATTGCTTCCGTATCTGTTGCCGTTGACAGCGGCGTTGCGGCGCAAGGTAGACGCCACCTGGCCGGGGCCGGTAACTTGGGTCCTGCCGGCGCGGCCGGAAACGCCGTGGTGGCTGCGGGGCGCGCACGACAGCCTGGCGGTACGCGTTACCGCCCATCCGATCGCCGCCGCATTGTGCCGGGCGAGCGGCAGCGCACTGGTATCCACCAGCGCCAACCGCGCTGGGCAACCGCCGGCGCGCTCGGCGTTGCGGGTGCGCCGCGTGTTCAGTGACGAAATCGATCTAATCGTGCATGGCGCTCTGGGCCATCGCGCCCGACCCACGGAAATCCGCGACGCCCGCAGCGGCAAGGTGCTACGCGCCGGCGGTTGATATGTTGGGTCCGGATCTTCGATCCTTGACCCAACCTACGCAACCTCGCCGGCCGTGGGATGGGTCAAGCACCCGAAAGGGTGCGGACCCATCGGTGCGTTCGTTACCGCCGGCGGTTGATGTGTTGGGTCCGGATCTTCGATCCTTGACCCAACCTACGCAACCTCGCCGGCCGTGGGATGGGTCAAGCGCCCGAAAGGGTGCGGACCCATCGGTGTGTTCGTTTCAGCCGGCGGTGGATACGTTGGGTCCGGATCTTCGATCCTTGACCCAACCTACGCAACCTCGCCGGCCGTAGGATGGGTCAAGCACCCGAAAGGGTGCGGATCCATCGGTGCGTTCGTTTTCAGCCTGCGGTTGATGTGTTGGGTCCGGATCTTCGATCCTTGACCCAACCTACGGGCAGGGGAGCTATCCGCTGCGACGTCGCGGGCGTTACAATGCCTCTTTGTCAACGTGATCACCTGATTGTTCCCGCTCATGTCCGCACCCGATATCGACGCCGTAAAATCGTACCTGCTGGATCTGCAGGACCGCATCTGCAACGCCCTGCAACAGGAGGGCGGCGACATGCGCTTCGTCGAAGATCGCTGGCAGCGCGACGCCGGCGGCGGTGGGCGCTCCCGCATTCTGAGCGACGGCGCCGTATTCGAGCAGGCGGGTGTCGGCTTTTCCCATGTCCACGGATTGGACCTTCCGGCGTCGGCGAGTGCGCATCGGCCGGAACTCGCAGGGCGCGGTTTCCAGGCACTGGGTGTGTCCCTGGTCATTCATCCGCGCAATCCCTATGTACCGACATCCCACGCCAATGTGCGTTTCTTCATTGCCGAAAAACCGGGTGCAGACCCGATCTGGTGGTTCGGCGGCGGCTTCGACCTGACGCCGTTCTATCCCTGGCGCGAAGACGTGCTGCATTGGCACCGCACCGCGAAGGCGGCGTGCGACTCCTTCGCCGACGATGCCTACTCGCGCTACAAACGTTGGTGCGATGAATATTTCTACATCAAGCATCGCGATGAAACCCGCGGCGTCGGCGGCCTTTTCTTCGACGACCTCAACGATGGCGGATTCGATCATTGCTTTGCGTTCATGCGCAGCGTCGGTGACCACTACCTGCCGGCATATCTACCCATCGTACAGCGGCGTAAAGAACATCCTTACGGCGATCGCGAGCGCGATTTTCAACTTTACCGACGGGGGCGCTATGTGGAGTTCAACCTTGTCTATGACCGCGGGACGTTGTTCGGCCTGCAGTCGGGCGGACGTACGGAGTCCATTCTGATGTCGCTGCCGCCGCTGGTGCAGTGGCGCTACAACTGGCATCCCGAACCCGGCACAGCCGAAGCCGATCTGTACGACAACTACCTTGGCGCGCGGGATTGGCTGGGTGAAGACAAACCGTAACCGGGCGTCGGATCCGACGCCAGGTCGGCCGGAACGTTCTCGTCGCAACGTCGGGTCCGCGCTGCGCGCTTGACCCGACCTACGGTGTTTTTTCCGGCGCTGTCCTGGCACGGGGCGGTGAAGGTCGGACCCGACGTGCTATTCATCCACGCACGGTCCACATTCAATTTGCACGGTGGAGTGGTCAATGCCGAAACGCTGTGCCAATACGATTTTGATCTGCGACAAGAACGGTGTTTTTTCCGGCGCTGTCCTGGTACGGGGCGGTGAAGGTCGGACCCGACGTGCTATTCATCCACGCACGGTCCACATTCAATTTGCACGGTGGAGTGGTCGATGCCGAAACGCTGTGCCAATACGATTTTGATCTGCGACAAGACCTGCGTCTGATTGACGTCGTTGCTCACTTCCACATGCATGGTCAGCAGCGGCCGTTGCGGCGTCAACGACCAGACATGGACGTGGTGCACATCGCGCACTTCCGGCACCGCAGCGCGCAGTGAATTGCGCAGATGGTCGAGGTCCATATCCTCCGGCGCGCCTTCCAACAGAATGTGACTGGACTTGCGCACCAGCACCCACGCGCTGCGAAGAATCAACGCCGCCACCAGAATCGACAGCAGCGGATCGATGGGGGTCCACCCGCTGTACAAAATCACCACCGCGGCGACGATCGCGGCGCCGGAACCGAGCAGATCCCCCATTACGTGCAATACCGCCCCTTGCACATTGAGGTTTTCGCCGTCACCGCCGTGGAGCAGGAAAAAAGCACCGATATTGACCAATAGCCCGATACCGGCCACGACCAGCATCATTCCGCCCATGATGTGCACCGGCTGCATCAAGCGCTGTACGGCTTCGATCGCAATCCAGATCACGATGGCGATGAAGGCGACGCCGTTGATCAGCGCGGCCAGCACCTGGGCTCTGTGATACCCGTACGTGCGCAGATCGTCCGCCGGACGGCGAGCTGCACGCGCGGCAGCCCAGGCGAGGCCCAGCGATGCGCTATCGGTCAACATGTGGCCGGCGTCGGCAAGCAAGGCCAGGGAGCCGGACATCACCCCGCCGATCACTTCGGCGACCATAAAGCCGCCCGTCAACAGCATCGCCCACAGCAACCGTCTCTCGGTGCCGCGCTCGTGATGATGGTGGTCGTGGGAGTGGTCGTGCTGATGCATGGGAACGGAATCTGCTTGCGGTCAGACGTACTGTACCAGTTTCGCGCCGCGCCCGGCGCTATTCGTTCAGTAACCCGCGGACCTTGGCCAAGACGTCGGGATTGTCCCAGTCGATGGCGCCGAACAGTGCGTAGCGGATCTTGCCCTGCTTACCCACCACATAAGTGGTGGGGAATGCGAACACCTTCCACCGACCCAGGGCGGCGCCGTCGCTGTCGAGAAGTACCGGAAACTCCACATTCACCACGTTATCCAAAAAGTGCCGCACGGTGTCCGGTGGTTCGGCCATGTTGACGGCGAGAATACGAAACGGTTGCCCGTGGAACTTGTCCTTGAGCCGCTGGATGGACGGCATTTCATGGACGCACGGTGGGCACCATGTAGCCCAGAAGTTGACCAACACCACCTTGCCGGTCTGATCTTGCAGGTCGTGCTGCTTGCCATCCACCCCTACCAGCCGTAATTCCGGTGGTTGCGGGTCGCCCTGATAGGGACGCAGGCTGCGATCGGTTTGCTGCTCCAGATCCGGTTTTGCCTGGCGCAGCTGTGCCGCCGGATGGCGCCGGCGCTCATCGCTCCAGCGCAGTTGTGCAGCGGCTGCGGCCACCAACTCGGGTAGACGTTTGGCCATGGCATCTTCGGCCGGAACCGCGTCCGGGCGATAGTAAAACCGATCCCGGACATCGTCCAGTATGCGAACGTACACATCGCTGCCCGATTCGCTCAGCGCCGGTACGATCTGGCTCAGCTTCCAGCGCCAGATGGATTTCGACGGCTGCAGCAAGTACACCGGCAGGTCGGTGGCGCGCACCACCGGCATGAACCGGCCTTCGAGCCCGGGCTCCGGCGTCTGCAGATACAACTTCGGACTGATCAGAATGGCGCCGCCGAGCGGCTGGGCCCTCGGGTGCGCGAGCTGCCATGCGCGGGCGCCGCCCAGTAACAACAGGGCACCGCGCCCGGGACCGACCAGGTACAGCCGCTTATGGGATTTTTGCCGCAGATTTTCGATCAGCGCAGCGATGTGATCGGGCGGCATCTGCTCGATGCTGCTCCCTACAGTGGGCAGGAAGTAGGCGCTGAATGTATCTGCCAGCCAAACTTCGATGCCGGAATCCGCCAGATGCTGCGCTGCTACGCGTTCCTGTTCGATCACCCCCGATTCCGACGGCAGCCACAGTATCGCGGTGTCACCGTCGGCCGGAAAATGCAACACCGGCATATCGGTGTCGTCATCGACCGCAATCGACAGCGACTCCGGGGCTGCGTACGCAACCAGGCACACGCACAGCAGCAGGCACGACCAGAAAAGGCGTTGCAGGTAAACCATAGTTGAGTTCTGCCCGGACAGGAGCGGGCACGATAGCATAGGCCGTCGGTCCTCACAGTGTGCAAATGCACACGAACTATGCCGGCACCAACTGAATCGCTGGTAGGATTGGGACATGACCCTGAACGAACTCCGCTACGCGGTTGCACTGGCGCGGCACCGTCATTTCGGCCGTGCCGCCGAAGCCTGTTTCGTCAGCCAGCCTACGTTGAGTGTGGCGGTGCGCAAGCTCGAAGACGAACTGGGCGTCGCCTTGTTCGAGCGTGGCCACGACGTACGGGTAACGCCCGTGGGCGAGCGCATCATCGCCCAGGCGCAGCGCGTGCTCGAGGAAGCGGATGGCATACGCGAACTTGCCCAGTCGAATCTCGATCAATTGGGCGAGCCGTTGCGTCTCGGCGCGATCTATACCATCGGCCCGTACCTGCTGCCGCCGCTGCTCCCGGTTTTGCATGAGCGCGCTCCCAACATGCGCCTCATCGTGGAAGAGAACTTCACGGCGCGGCTCACCGAACGTCTGCGCCAGGGCGATCTGGACGTGGTCGTGATTTCCTTACCCTACTCCGAGCCCGGGATCGTGACCCTGCCGCTGTACGACGAGCCATTCGTGGTGCTGATGCCCAGCGCCCATCCCTGGCGCGAACGCAACACCATCGGCGCCGAGGAACTGGGCGACGATACGGTGTTACTGCTCGGCGCCGGTCACTGTTTTCGCGACCAGGTGCTGGAAGCCTGTCCGGCATGTCGCCGCCGCCGCGGCGACAGCGAATTGCAACAGACAGTGGAAGGCAGTTCCCTCGAAACGGTTCGGCACATGGTGGCATCCGGATTCGGCGTCACGGTACTGCCGTGCACCGCCGCCGGCGCGGACCGTTATTCCGAACGTCTGCTGACCATTCGCCGCTTTAGCGAGCCGGTACCGACCCGGCGCGTGGCATTGGCATGGCGAAGCAGCTTTCCCCGGCCGCGCGCCATCGAGATGCTGCGGCAATCCATTCTCGCCTGCGAATTGTCCTGCGTCCGCGCCGCCGAACCCAACCGCGCGGCTGGTTGAGAGAAGACGTTATTCGTCGTCTAATAGGGGATTTGCCCTAGACGTCCCAGGCGGAACAGGAGCCGAATTCATGAAGAAATGGGAATGCATTGTGTGCGGTTTTGTCTACGACGAAGCCGAGGGATTGCCCGACGAGGGCATTGCACCGGGGACGCGCTGGGAGGACATCCCGGATGACTGGTTGTGCCCGGAGTGCGGCGTCGGCAAATCCGATTTCGAAATGCTCGAAATGGCGTAAACGCCGGCAGCGCTCGAAAAAAACCCCGACGCAAGCGTCGGGGTTGAAATAGCGCATCTCTGCGCCGGAGGAGTCAATCCATACTTCGCCCGTCGGGCCTGGCCGACACGCGAACCATGCGAAGTAACGGCACAAGGTTCTCGACCTTTAACATCAACATCCGTTACCGCGACTAACCACCACCACTGCAGAAGCAATTCCCGAGCCAGACGTGTCTCGACACTCCGATTCGGAATGATTTTCTCTCGCGATCAAGCATTTGCGGAATTGCGCGCGCTTTGTGCAGACGATCGCCCGCGCACCGCAGCCAGGCTGTACGTTGCGATATTGCGACCATCACCCGGAACCGACACTGCACAATGCAAAGACCGGGCGATCGGCTACCGCCACTGGGTCCGCATCAACCCGTAGGCGCGCCGCGTCGCGGGCCCTGCAACTGGCGGATCACCTGGGCCTCACGCAGCAACGACTCCAGCCCTTGGGGAGGCGCCGGCCGCTGTAACAAGGGCAGCCACGCAAGCAATTCGTGGCGTTTGAGGATTTGGAAATATTCAGCGGCGTGCAGGTACGGGGCGGCGAGAAAAAAACCGTTGCGCAGATGCTCCATGGCACCTTGCAGGCGCCGGCTCATGAGCAGTTGGCCACCGATCAATTCCGCCAGCGCGCGCCGACGCGGATCCTGATCGGTTCGAACCAACCGGCCGTATAGTGCCTCAGTGGAGCGCCCGAGCCAGAACCCGGCCACCAACTCGTAGAATGGGCAAGCGCCGCATTGGCGACGTTGGCGGTGCGCCTGCCGCTGACGATTTTGAGCATCGATCAGCATCGCCCGAGCCTGGCGTTCGTCCAGGGGCTCGGCGTACCAGTCACCAAGACTCAGTTGCCCATCGTCCTCGATCATTGCATCTCACTTGCGCCGCTGCCGAAGTGAGCGCGCGCCGGCGTTCGCCGATGGTCATTCGGCTGACAGATCGCGCAGGAACTTCGCATAAATCGAGTCCAATGCCTTGCCGAATGCTTGCACCGACGCATACACGGTGTCATCGGCGACGGGGGCGCGGGCACGGTACACATGCTGCCGCGGATTGCCGTTCTGATCCTTGCGCCGCAGACTCAATTCCAGCTCAACCAACACTTGATTGGAGGACGCTCCGACTAGGCGTTCGAAACGCACCAGCCGCGATTCGATCCTCAGCGACGTGCCGTCTCCGGCTTCTGTGCGGATCACCGCATCCGCCACGTGTGCCGCGCGCAGATATTCGATCAAATGATCCTGGACCAGCCGCGGCGGGCTCTCCGCCCAGAAAAAGTAATGATGCCGCAGAATTTCCAACGGCCGGTCCTGGCGTGAATAAAGCACCGTCCGTTCACTGTGCAAGCCGTCTGCGCGTGGCAGTGCCACTGCCACGGTGCCGGCAATTCGCGTAGCCGCGGGCTGCGGCGCAGGCATGGGGAGCCGATAATAGTGATCTTCGGGTATCGCCGGAACTTTGCCCAGACAGCCGCCCAGCGCGATACTCAGCAGCGTCGCGGCCATCCATCTCGGCGCCCGGCACGCCGTCCTAGTCATGGACGCCCAGCTGCCGGTTCGTCCGGCGGTTGGTTGGTGAGCAGCAAGCCCGGATTACGGCGAATCTGGCGACTGAATTCATTCATATTGCGGCTGCTCGATTCGAGGTTGTAGACGATGGTGTCGATGTTGCGGGAAACGGTGTCGAGAGAACTGCGCAGATCGAGCACGGTGGCGCGGATGTCGGCGCGATTCTCTGCCATCATGGCGTTGGAATTCTTGAGCAGTTGGTTAAGCTCGTTTCGCACTGCGCCGAATTGTTCCGACAGAGACGCCAGGTTGGCACTCACACGTTCAGCGTTATCCAGTACGTTCGTGATCCGCCGCTGATTACCGGCGCCTAACAACGCCTGCAGACCCGCCGCGCTTACATTTAGATTTTGCAGCAACGTCTGGGCTTGGGCCGTAAGTCGCGGCAGGCTGGCGTTGAGTTCGCCGCCAAGGCCGCGCACCTGTTGGTCGAGGTGCTCCAGCAGTGGTTTGATGCTCGTGTCGGAAAGATCCTGGAGTTCGTAGGCCATGGAATTGAGCAACGACATCATGCTCACCAATTCCTGGCCACGTAGCGTGTCGCCCGGCTTGAGCAATGCGTCGCTTTCGCCTTCGACAATATCGATCTCGTTGTCGGACAACAGTCCCGGCGATACCACGCGCGCCACCGAGTCGGCGGGAATCCGCCAGCCGCTGCGCACGCCGAGGCGTAGGCGGTAGCGGGTCTTGCGCTGGATGCGTTCCGGCGTGATGTCCTCTACCTGACCGATTTGGTAACCGCCGTAGGTCACTTGGGTACCGACACGGACGCCGGTGATGGTGTCATAGCGAACGTAATAGGCATCCAAACCGGCGTCCCGCCCGGTTACGCGATACAGCAATACCAACATGGCAATGAACATGCCGAGCACGAACATGCCCACCAGTAAGTAGTTGAAGCCTTCTTTTTTCATGTTCAACTCGCTAGGCCGGCTGGAATGCAGTTTCAACCATTTTGCTCTGTCAGGCGGCGCAAATAATCGTCTACGTCCACCGACCCGGGACGTGGTCTGCGGTTGAGCAGATCTTGCACCCGCGCATCGGCAACCGCGCGAATTTCATCGACAGTGCCCACGGCCAACATCGTACCCTGATCCAGTACCAGGATGCGGTCGGCGATCGTGAATGCGCTCTGCAGTTCGTGAGTCACCACAACAATGGACACGTTCATGGCATCGCGCAATTTCGTTATCAGGTCATCGAGCTCCGCCGAAACCACCGGATCCAATCCCGCCGAAGGTTCATCGAAAAACAGCAGCGACGGATCCATGATGATGGCGCGTGCCACAGCGGCACGCTTGACCATCCCACCGGACAACTCCGACGGCATCAGATTCTCGAAACCAGCGAGATTGACCACTTCCAATTTCATGCGCGTCATGATGCGCATGGTGTTTTCGTCCAGCTTGGTATGTTCCCGCAGCGGCAAGCGTACGTTTTCGCCGACAGTCATGGAACGGATCAAGGCGCCGCCCTGAAACGCAACACCGATACGACGGCGCAGTGCGTCCATAACGCGGGCGCTTGCATTGATTACGTCGCGGCCGAGCACGCGGATGCTGCCGGACGTAGGTCGTTCCAGACCCAGCAGGAATCGCAACAGGGTGCTCTTGCCCGAGCCGCTGCCGCCCATTACCACCATGATCTCGCCTTCGTAAACCGTGAAGCTTATGCCGTGAAGAATTTCCCGGTCGCCAAAATGGGTGACGAGGTTTTCGACCTCGATCACGGGTTTGCGTTGCGACGGAACGGTTTGGGTCATCGGTTCAGGAAATAGGTAAAGATCATGTCGGCGATCACGATGAAGCTGGTGGCGAGGACCACCGAGCGGGTCGTGGCGCGGCCCACCCCTTCGGCGCCGCTGCCGACTTGAAAGCCATTGCTGACACCAACCAGAGCGATAATACCGGCGAAGACCGCGCTTTTTACCAGGCCCTGGCTCAAATCCTCTGCGGAAAGTGCTTCCACCGTACGTTGGCCGTAAGCTTGCAGATTCATACCCAGTTCCAACGATGTAAGCACGCCACCGCCGAGCAAACCCATCAGATCCGCCAACACTGTCAGCGCCGGCACCATCACCAGCATGGCGATTAGGACCGGCGCCGCCAGATAACGAACCGGGCTGATACCCATTACCCGCAACGCATCGATTTCCTGGGACTCATGCATGGTGCCGATGCGTGCTGCGATAGCCGACCCTGAACGTCCCGCCACTAACACGCCGACTATCAATGGCGAGAACTCACGGGTCACCGCGAGCGCAACGCCAAGCACCACTTTCGATTCGGCACCGAAGGTCTTCAGGGTTGCAATGCCCTGGATGGCCAGCATGACGCCTACAGCGAACGCCAGCGCGGAAACGATCGGCACCGCCTGCACGCCGATTTGCATCGCTTCGCGAAATATAGCCGATACGCTCACCGATTGGCGGCGAGTAAACCCGAACAGCACCCAGTAAACCGATTCGATCAGCAGCACTGTGACAAAGCCAAGCTCGTCGACGCCGCGCACGGTCAGGCGCCCGAGTTGCTCGATCGTCGCACGCACACCCATTTGAAATTCAGTTCCGCCGCAGGCGCTCGCTCACCGAGCTGTAAATGGGAAAGACCTTGTCGAGTCGTGCCAATTGCAGCACCCGCAGCGCGGCTTCGCTCACCCCCACCAGCGCAAATTCCAACTGGTCGGTGCGCGCCAGTTGATATCCTTCTACCAGACTTGCGACGCCGGAGCTGTCGATGTATTGCACATCGCTCAGGTCCACCAACACCGGCTGCTTGTGTTTCAGCGCACGCAGTATCTGTTTCCGCGCTTGTGGCGAATAGTACATGTCGACTTCACCCGAGAGTGCGATCACCGTGAACGGTCCTTCTCTACGCACACTGTATTCCATCACCCTTCTCCGCGCGTGCGAGCGTGCAGCCCGCGCTTGACCATTTCGTATGCGTTGCCGACGCCGGGCGGCGGATCGATAAAGCGTGCTTCATCCATGATTTGGTGGATCAAACGAATGCCTAGACCGCCAGGGCGCAGTTCGGTGTTCGGCGGCGTCCGGCAGGCGTCCCGATCCACCGGGGGTGCGAAGTCCATCAACCTGAAACGCATCTCATCTTGATTATTGAAGATTTCCAGCACGATTTCACCGCTGCGATGCGGTCCATAGGCATGACGAATGATGTTGGTGCAGGCTTCGCTGACCGCGAGCACCACGCGTTCGGTGACTTCGCGATCGGCGGCCGCGGTTTCCATCGCACTTTGCACAACGGCCCGCAACATGCGCAAATTTTCGGCGCGCGACTGGATCCGCAATTCCGCCAGCTTACGCAGGCTCAACGATCGCGCTCCACCAACAGCAGCGTAACATCGTCGCGCCGCGTGCCAGCGTCTTTGAGCTTGCGTACCACGGCCTCGAGGCGCTGCTGCGGTGGCTTTCCAGCGAGCGCCTGCAGCAGTGCGGTCAAGCCGTCGATGCCGAGCATGGCCTTGCCGCCCAGGCGCGCCTCGCTGATGCCGTCGGAAAAGAGGTACAAACTGCCGCCGCCGAGCACAAAGCGGCTATGGGGAAACTCCGCTTCCGAGATCACACCCAATGGCGGTGCCTGGGCGCCGATCTGCTGTACGTTACCGGCGGGCTGGAGCAGCAGGGCCGGCGGGTTGCCGGCGTTGACTAACTCAACGGCGTCGGCGGCGGGATCATAGATGCCGGCGACCATGGTAACGAACATGCCGTGGGTCGAGGTTTCGCAAAGCTCGCGATTGAGCACCTGCAGAAGTTTCGCCGGCTGGTGGATTTGTTTACCCAGACAATGAAACAAACTGCTGGTCTTGGCCATGAGCAGGGCCGCTGTGATGCCCTTTCCGGATACGTCGGCGAGGTTGAAATACACGCGGCCGTCGGGCAGCGCGAAATAGTCATAGAAATCCCCTGACAGATCGCCTGCCGGGACGTTGACGCCGTACACTGGCAGGTCGGTGGTGCCCGCTCGCGGTAACAAGCTCTGTTGTATCTCACCGGCCAACGCCAGTTCGCGGTTCAGTTCGCCCGCCAGGCGGTCTCGCTCCCCGAGCGCTCGTTGCAGTTCCCAGGCCAGTTCCTGGTAACTCAAGTTCGCTTGCGCCAAGCGCAGATTGGCAGCGCGCAGGATGGAGTCGAAATCCGGCTGCGCGTCCACGTGCAGGCCGAGCGCCTGCGCCGCCTGTGTAACGTGTGTCGGCAGCTCCGCCAACATTGTATCGATTTGTTCCCGCTTGAGCCCGAGACAGCGCTCGATACGCTCGTGACACTGCTCCAGCACCTCACCCACGTCACTGGCCTGATAGACCGCCGCCATCCAGTCGGTGCAATGCAACACCGAAGTCAGCGACGGCTGCACGTTCGAACCGTCGCACTGGTGATGCGCCGTCAGTGCAGCCGCCAAATTCTCCGGCAGCAGCCACGCATCGGCTAGCAGCGCCGCGACCTGGTCGTGACTGGCCTGGAACCGCTCGCGCTCGCGGAGTCGCCGGGCGTCCGGGCCCAGCAGCCGCAATTCGCGCCATTCCTTGGCTTGCTGCGGATACAGATGAAACAGCGCCAGCAGACTGAAGTCGGTTAGCAGACCGGCCGTGAAGCAGGTATCGGCATCCAGGTCGAGGGCCTGTCCCAACAGTCGCGCGGCTACGGCGCAGCGCAGGACATCTTCCCAGAACGACACAATTTCGAAATCGGCGATGGTGTCCTGGCGCAGGGCATCGCGCACGGAAATGCTGAGCACCAGATTGCGCAACGTCTTTTCGCCCAGCACCGTAACCGCTTGGGATGCGCTGCAAATCTCCCGGCCGAGGCCGTAGTACGGCGAGTTGGCGATACGCAGCAATTCCGCCGTGAGCCCGGGGTCGTTGTGGACCAACACTCCCAGCTTGCGACTGTCCACTCGCTCCTCGGCGCATGCACGTAGCACTTCCAAGGCCGCCTGGGGTGGGGCCGGTATGTCGGCCGGTCGGAGCGAACGCAATGCGGCGGCGCGGCTGTCAGGGGTGTCCATCAGGGTAATGACCGTCTCCCGTGGCGCGATGCCCTTCAGATTGCCGTCACGGACGGGGAAATGCCACTGTCATGAAGCGGATTGCCTCGGCATTTGGATAGCATATTCGTATATACTAATGCGCTATCGGCCTGGAAGCCGGGTCGTACAGCGATGGTCTGCTGGGAGGACCAGTATGCGCGAAAGCAGTTTCCAGCATGAGATCTATACCCAGTTTGCACGTATCGGCAAAGCCCTGAGTAGCGGTAACAGATTGGAGTTATTAGAATTCCTCTCTCAGGGTGAGCGCAGCGTAGAAGCCTTGGCCCGGGCTTGCGGCCTGACCATGGCCAACACCTCGCAACATCTGCAGCAACTGCGGCAAGCGGGCTTGGTGGACGCTCGCAAGGCCGGCCAACATGTCTATTACAGTCTATTCGATCCGGCCGTAATCGATCTGCTCGAGGCGTTGCGCAATATCGCCGAACGCAGCCTGGCGGACGTCGACCGGCTGGTGAAAAGCCATCTCACCGCCAAGGACAGCCTCGAGCCCGTGGCCGCCGAACACCTGGCCGAACGGCTGCGCAGCGGGGTGGTCACCGTCATCGACGTACGACCGACCGACGAATATACCGCCGGGCATATCGCTGGCGCCCGTAGTGTGCCGCTACAACAGCTGGCCGAACATATCGACGAGCTGAGCGCCGCCGCCGATGTCGTCGCGTACTGCCGCGGCCCATATTGCGTGCTCGCCTACGAGGCGGTCGCGCAGCTACGGGAGCGGGGTATCACCGCGCATCGCCTGGCCGGCGGATACCCCCAGTGGCACAGCGCCGGCCTGCCGGTGGAACGGGACCCGAGCCACCAGACGCCGAACCCGGATTCCTGACTAGCGTTCACCACCCGCGCAAAAGCCGATAGACTGCGCCCACGGCCCGGGGACCCTACATGCGCCATGCTGGGCCCATGCACCTACGATCCTTGGCCCCGGCACAGACCGCAGCGGAGCCCATTGATGTCAGAGTTCGAAGCCAATCGCTTTCCGGCAGTGCGCATGCGGCGTATGCGGCGCGATCCGTTCTCCCGACGCCTGATGCGCGAAACCCGCCTCAGCGCCGACGATCTGATTTATCCCATGTTCGTGCTGGAAGGCAGCGCCCAACGCGAACCGGTCGCCTCCATGCCCGGCGTCGAACGGCTCTCGATCGACGGCTTGCTCAACGAAGCCGAGCAATGCCAGGAGTTGGGCATTCCGGCGCTGGCCCTGTTTCCGGTAACGCCCGCAGACGCGAAATCCGCGGACGCGCGCGAGGCCTACAATCCCGACGGCTTGGCGCAGCGGGCGGTGCGGGCGTTGAAACAACGCTTTCCCGAACTCGGCGTCATCACCGATGTCGCCCTGGACCCGTTTACCACTCACGGTCAGGACGGGTTAACCGATGACGGAGGCTATGTACTCAACGACGAAACCGTCGAAGTCCTGGTCAAGCAGGCGCTGTCCCATGCCGCGGCGGGCGCGGACGTAGTCGCGCCTTCGGACATGATGGACGGGCGCGTCGGCGCCATCCGCCGAGCGCTGGAGGCCCAAGGTTTCATCCACACCCGTATCCTGGCCTACACGGCGAAATACGCCTCAAGTTTCTATGGTCCGTTTCGCGATGCGGTCGGATCAGCCGCCAATCTCGGCGCTGCCGACAAACACACCTACCAGATGGACCCAGCGAACAGCGACGAAGCGCTGCGGGAAGTGGCGCTGGATCTGGAGGAGGGGGCCGACATGGTCATGGTCAAACCGGGCATGCCCTATCTCGACATCGTACGCCGTGTGAAGGACCGCTTTGGCGCGCCGACTTTCGTGTATCAGGTCAGCGGCGAATACGCGATGCTCAAAGCGGCGGCGGATCACGGCTGGCTCGACGAGCGCGCCGTAGTGCTGGAGTCACTGGTATCGATCAAGCGCGCCGGCGCCGACGGCATTCTCACCTACTTCGCCAAGTCCGCCGCAAAGTGGTTGCGCGAGCTGTAACAATTCGTTCATCGCCCTGTAATATACTGGCGCGATGCTCGACATCGACCTGAAAAATCCAGATCTCTACATCAACCGCGAATTGAGCCTGCTGCAATTCCAGTGGCGGGTCCTGCATCAGGCCCAGGACGAACAGACGCCGCTGCTGGAGCGACTGCGTTTTCTGTGTATTTCCTCCACTAACCTGGACGAGTTCTTCGAGATCCGGGTAGCAGGCCTAAAACATGTGGAGGCGTTGGCTTCACTCAAAACCGACGCCGACGGACTCGCACCCGGAGAAGTGCTGGCGCGCGTGCGCAGCGAAGCGCACAAACTGGTCGAGGAACAATACCGCGTTCTCAATGAAGTCCTGATCCCGGAATTGGCCCGGCACCGGATCCGCTTCGTCCGCCGCGACCGCTGGACGCAGAAGCAGGCCGCGTGGGTCAAACGCTTCTTCAACAATGAACTGCTGCCGGTACTCAGTCCCCTGGGATTGGATCCCGCCCACCCGTTTCCGCGGGTGCTCAACAAGAGTTTGAACTTCGTCGTCTCCCTGGAAGGCAAAGACGCGTTCGGCCGTGAAAGCCGGGTCGCCATCGTCCAGGCACCGCGTTCGCTGCCGCGCGTAATCCAACTGCCGGACTCCCTGTCCGGCGGCAGCTGCAGTTTCGTGTTTCTGAGCTCTATCATCCACGCACACGTCTCGGATTTATTTCCCGGCATGAACGTCACCGGTTGTCACCAGTTCCGCGCCACCCGGGATTCGGACCTGTTCGTCGACGAGGAAGAAATCGACGATCTGATGCGGGCCTTGAAAGGCCAGCTCTCCGCCCGCCGTCTGGGCGACACGGTGCGCCTGGAAGTCGCCGACAAATGTCCGCCGGAAACCGCTGAATATCTGCTCAATCAGTTCAAGCTGGAAGCCGAGGACCTGTACCAGGTCAACGGGCCGGTCAACCTCAATCGCCTGCTGGCGGTGTATCACATGGTCAACCGGCCCGAGCTGAAGTACCCGCCGTTTACGCCCGGCCTACCCAAACGCATCGCCAACTCCGACGACATGTTCGAAGTGGTGCGCAACGATGATGTGTTGCTGCACCATCCGTTCGAATCGTTTGTTCCGGTGATCGATCTCCTGCGCCAGGCTGCATCCGATCCGGATGTGCTGGCGATCAAGCAGACCCTGTATCGCACCGGCGCCGACTCGCCCCTGATCGACGCCCTGGTGGATGCCGCCCGGGCCGGCAAGGAAGTCACGGTAGTGGTGGAGCTGCGCGCGCGGTTCGACGAAGAAGCCAACATCGAACTGGCGACGCGCCTGCAAGACGCGGGTGCGCACGTGGTGTATGGCGTGGTGGCTCACAAGACCCATGCCAAGATGCTGCTGATCGTGCGCCGCGAAGGCCGCCGCATCCGCCGCTATGTGCACCTGGGCACCGGCAATTATCACGTCGGCACGGTACGCGGGTACACCGACTATGGTTTGATCACGTGCGACAAGGCCTTCGGCGAAGATGTGCACCGGTTGTTTCTGCAACTGACCGGCCTGGGCCGCGCAACCAAACTGAAGAAGCTGCTGCAATCTCCGTTCACCTTGCACCGGACGCTGATCGCATTGATCGAGGCTGAAGCCGCCAATGCGGGCGCCGGCAAAGACGCGCGCATCATCGTCAAGGTCAACGCCCTGGTCGAACCGCAGATCATTCGCGCTCTGTATCACGCATCCCAGGCGGGGGTGAAGATCGACCTCATCGTGCGCGGCGCCTGCTGCCTGCGCCCGGGCGTGCCCGGCGTTTCCGACAACATCCACGTGCGCTCGATCATCGGCCGTTTCCTCGAACACACGCGAATCTATTACTTTCATAACGCCGGCGATCCCAAAGTGTATTGCGCCAGCGCCGACTGGATGGAGCGCAATTTTTTCCGGCGTGTGGAGACTTGCTTTCCCATCGAGGAAGAGGCGCTCATCAATCATGTGGTCAAAGAGGGGTTGCTGGCCTATCTGAGCGATAATTGCCAAGCATGGAATTTGCAAAGCGACGGTAGCTACAAGCGCGTGAAGCCGGGCAGTCAAAAAGCCCGCATCGCACAGGAAATCCTGCTGGAAAAACTCGCCAAAACCGACGTGCTCGACAAACCCTGATCACGGCACCGTTCTATACTGCGGTTCATGCCTTTACGCGCTCCACGAATGCAAAGCGCCGGTCGCCCGGCGAGCCTCGGCGTCCCGATCGCGACATATTCCATCGTCGCCTTGGATACCGACAGCGGCAACCTCGGGGTCGCGATTCAATCCCATTATTTCTCGGTCGGCAGCCTTGCGCCCTCCGCAGTCGCGGGAGTCGGTGCCAGCGTCATCCAGTCGTTTCCGAAAATCGTCTCCGGCGCTGCTGGCATCGATTCCATGCGCGCCGGGCTCAACGCATCGCAGGCCTTGGCTCGCTTCCTTGCCCAAGACGCAGCGCCGGAGTATCGCCAGGTTGCCATGGTCGACGCCCACGGAGGGGTGGCCGTGCACACCGGGCGAAACTGTGTCGCCGCAGCAGGCCATCGGCGGGGCAAGCATTACGCCTGTCAGGCCAACATGATGCGCAATGATTCCGTATGGGGCGCCATGGCCGAGGCCTACGAAGGCACGGGGAGAGACTTCGCAGACCGCCTGATGGCGGCGTTGCAAGGCGCTGAAGAGGCGGGCGGCGACGTCCGCGGTTGCCAATCGGCGGCGTTGCTGGTCGTCAGTGGCCGCCAGTCCGGGTCATCGCTGCACGATCGGTTGATAGACCTGCGGGTAGAAGATCATCCGCAGCCGTTGCGGGAGCTGCAGCGCCTGTTGGCACTGCAGCGCGCCTATGTTCACAACAGCCGCGGTGACGCGCACTTGGCGCGCAAGGAATTCGACCAAGCCCTCGAGCAGTTCGCGAAAGCGGAAGCGCTGGCGCCCAACACGCCGGAGCTGGTGTTCTGGCGCGCGGTGGCGATGGTGAATGCCGGGCGCGCGGACGAAGCGCTGCCGCTGTTCGCACGTGTGTTCGCCGCGGCCGGCGACTGGGAGATATTGGCGCGACGCTTGGTGGACGCCAAGCTGTTGCCCAATGACCCCGACCTGTTGCAGCGCATTTTCGACATCGCCGATTCCGCGGTCCGGCAGAACTGATACTGCACCGATCGTCCACGCCGTGCGTCGACCCGCACGGCACAGCAGCGAGACCGACTTTGCGGTGATTGCGACGGAGCCAACCCGCGGCGCTGCCTCGCTGCGACGCCTGGTCGAGGTCCGCCCGGGTGAAGGCCCGGCCCTGGCCTGGTCTTTCGCCTATTTCTTCTGCCTGCTGTGCAGCTACTATGTGCTGCGTCCGGTGCGCGACGAAATGGGCATCGCCGGCGGCATCGGCAATCTGCCCTGGGTTTTTACCGCCACGTTTGCGGTCATGCTCGCGGCGGTCCCGCTGTTTGGCGCAGTCGCTGCCCGGTATCCGCGGCGCACATTCGTACCGCTCGTGTATTACTTCTTCATCGTCAACCTGCTGCTGTTTTACGTATTGTTCGCAACCCTGCGTTCACCGTGGGTCGCGCGGGCGTTTTTCGTCTGGGTGAGCGTCTTCAACTTGTTTGTGGTCTCCGTATTCTGGAGTCTCATGGTGGACCTGTACCGCAACGAGCAGGCCCGGCGTCTGTTCGGTTTCATTGCCGCCGGTGGCAGCGCCGGCGCCATCGTCGGGCCGCTGCTGACCGCGACGCTCGTAGGCCGCATCGGCGCCATCAATTTACTGCTTGTCGCGGCGTTGCTGTTGGGCGCGGCCACCCTTTGCATCCAGCGGCTGGTGCGACGGAAGCGCACGCTGCGCAAAGACCGACCGCCGGCGCAGGACGACCGGCCCATGGGCGGCGCGGTGCTCGCCGGTCTGAGTCTGGTCGCCAAGTCACCATATCTGCTGGGTGTTTGCCTGTTTCTGCTGCTGTTCACCAGCCTCTCGACATTTCTCTATTTCGAACAAGCCCATATCGTCAAAGAAGCCTTCGACGACCCCGGCCGACGTACCCGGCTGTTCGCGCTGATCGATCTGGCGGTCAACGTCCTGACGGTGCTCACGCAGCTGTTCATCGCCGGCCGCGTCATGAGCCGCTTTCGCCTCGGCGTTGCGTTGGCTGCCGTCCCTTTGCTGGTCGCCGCCGGGTTCACCGCTTTGGCGTTCCTGCCGACGCTGCCGGTACTGGTCGTATTCCAGGTCGTGCGTCGCGCGGGAAACTACGCACTGACGCGCCCGGCGCGGGAGGTTTTGTTCACGGTGGTGGACCGGGAGAGCAAATACAAAGCCAAAAACGTCATCGACACGGTGGTCTACCGCGGCGGTGACGCGGTCAGCGGCTGGGGCTTCGGCCTGCTCGAGGGGGCTGGCTTGTCCCTGGCGAATATGTCCTGGATCGCTGTTCCGATCGCCGGCGCGTGGCTGCTTACTGCGCTCGCCCTGGGCCGGAGTCACGAGCGCCTACGCCGCCTTCACGCACGCGCCTGACACCCGCTATGCTGTGCGTTGATGGCCCCGCATCCGAGACACAGCCATGACCTCGACACCTCTGTTTACCCGGCTCACCCGACGTGACTTCCTGCGCGGCATCGGTGGCATAGCCGGCGCCTGGGCACTGGGCATGCCCCTGGGCGACGCGCGCGCCGAAGCAGGTGCCATCCGCGAACGACCGATTCCAAGCAGCGGCGAAAAACTGCCGGTGATCGGGCTCGGTACGTCACGGACCTTCGAGGTCGACGCTTCGGCCGCCGCTCTGAAGCCCGTCAAAGCCGTACTGCAGGAATTCGTCCGACTCGGCGGGCGTCTGGTGGACACATCGCCCATGTACGGGAACGCGGAAATGGTGGTCGGGGTGCTGAGCCAGGAACTCGCGTTACAGGACGAACTTTTCCTCGCCACCAAGGTATGGACCAGCGGGCGGGAATCGGGCATTACGCAAATGGCCGATTCGCTGCGCAGGCTGGGCGGCACCCATGTGGACCTGATGCAAGTCCACAACCTGGTTGATACCGACACGCAATTGCAAACCCTGCGCCAGTGGAAGGCCGAGGGCAAAGTACGCTACATCGGCGTCACCCATTACCGCAGCGATGCGTTTCCCGCGCTCGCCGCAGTGATGCGTTCCACCGCCGTCGACACGGTACAGTTCAACTATTCACTGCTGGAACCGGAAGCCGAACGGACTCTGTTGCCGCTGGCAGCGGAACGCGGTATCGCGGCGATCGTCAACCGGCCGTTCGCGCGCGGGGCGCTGTTTCGCAAAATCCGAGGCAAAAGTCTCCCCGAATGGGCGCGCGAATTCGACTGCGGCAGTTGGGCGCAGTTTTTTCTCAAATACGTCCTCTCCCATCCGGCGGTGACCTGCGCCATCCCTGCCACTTCGGATCCCCGCCATCTCGCCGATAACATGCAAGCCGCTTACGGCCGGCTGCCCGACGCGGCGCAACGGGAACGCATGGCGCGTTTCACGCGCGAACTTTGACCACAACCGCGCGCCCTTCGACTGGGCTGCGCGGCCCATGATAAACTGGGCGACGGCCTCGTCGGATCGCGGAAAACATGCCCACATTACATTGGCTCGAAACGTCGATTAACGACATGGTCAGCTTGCTGATCAGCGGCGCGATGCTGTTCGCATACCACTTCTATTTACGCGTGAAGTTGCGCACCAACGCCCATTACACCTTCCAAAGCGTCACTCATGCCGCCCGTATCGGCTGGGTCGCCGGCATCATGGAGGATGAATCGCGGGCCGTTCTGGGAGTCCAGACGCTGAGGAACTCCATCATGGCGGCAACCTTTTTCGCCTCCACCGCCGTATTGCTGATGATGGGTACGCTGACGTTGAGCGGCCAAGCGGACAAGCTCACCGCCTCCTGGCAACAGCTGGACCTGGTCGGCTCGATTCACCCCGGAGTCTGGATCGCCAAGATCCTGTTTCTGTTGTCGGACCTGATCATCGCGTTTTTCAACTTCGCCATGGCCGCGCGCCTGTTTCACCATGTGGGCTATCTGCTCAATGTCCCCCCGGAGAAGCGGCCCAACGCGGTTACCCCGCGCAGTGTCGCGATCCACCTCAACCGCGCCGGGCGTTACTACAGCATCGGCATGCGCTCCTATTACTTTGCCGTGCCTCTGGTATTCTGGCTGTTCGGCCCGCATTTCATGATTCTTGCAACCCTGGTTTTGATTGTTGTGCTGTACCGGGTGGACCGGGCCCCACGCAATTTGCCCAAGGCACTCTAGGAGTAGATTCGATGAAGCAACGTGTCGCGGCGCTCGCCATCGGCGCCGCCCTGGTCTGGGCGGCAGCAACGGCAGTGCAGGCTCAGCATCCGCCGCAATCGCTGCAGCTCATCGCCCGGGAAGCGATGGACGGCGACGAAGGCGCGCAGCTGCTCTACGGGTTGGCTTATCTGGAGGGCCGCTCCGGGCTGCAACCCGACGCTGAGAAGGCCGTTTATTGGTTCCGGCGTGCGGCCCGTGCCGGTCATCCGTATGCCCAGATGATGCTCGGTAACCTGTATGCGGACGGGCGCGGGGTGGCGCGCGATCCCGAAAAGGCGGTCTATTGGTGGCGCAAGGCGGCGCGCGCCGATGTGGCAGCGGCGCAATACCGGCTCGGCAAAGCCAGATTGGAGGGCTTCGGCACTGAGAAGAGTCCGGCACGGGCCGTCCATTGGTTGACCAAGGCGGCTGACAACGGCAACGACGATGCCCAATTCCTGCTCGGCAAGATGTACCACGAAGGCTATGGCGTGGCCCAGGATGCGGACCTGGCGCGGGATTGGCTGAGCCGTGCGGCCGCCCACGGCCAGAGCCAAGCCATCAATCTGCTCGGCGTGCTCAACGGGGCCCGCGAACTGACCACCATGGTCTACCAGCAATCGGCGGATGTATTGCGGGAAAAGGCCGAACGGGGCGACCCGCAGGCTCAATACGAGCTGGGTCTGCGTTATGAAAGCGGCGCCTGGGACGTGGTGCGCGACGACCAGCAGGCGCTGCAGTGGATCACCAAGGCTGCGGAAGGTGGCAACGTGCAGGCGATGAAGACCCTGGCTCACGTCTATGCCCAGGGAGAACTGGGCGTCACTGCCGATCCCGCGCTCTCCCGGCATTGGCAGGCGCGTTCCGCCCGCTTTCAGTGAGCGCCTCTGCGCAACGGCGCGGCGGCCTTCTACACTGGTAGCGCATCCGAACGCGGCGATCGAACGCCGCTCGCAGCGGGAGCGCCAATGACACCGTTCGAAGGATTGAAAGACAAAGCGGTGCTGGTTACCGGCGGCGCGCAGGGCATCGGCCTTGGCGTCAGTCGTTATCTGCTGCAGTTGTGTGCCCGGGTGGTGATCGCAGACCGGGACGCGGAAGCCGGGGCGGAGGCGGCAGATCAATTGGCGGCGCTTGGGGATGTACGGTTCGTGCAAACGGATGTCAGTGATGAGGAGTCCGTGGCTGCCGCGTTGCACTTCACCCACGGCACGTTCGGACAACTGGACGGTCTGGTGAACAATGCCGGTATTGCGGATCCGGATAACGGTCCCATAGAAGCGCTTTCGCTGGCGGATTGGAACCACAAACTGGGCGTGAATCTGACCGGCTATTTTCTTTGCGCCAAGCATGCCGTGCCAATGCTGCGGGAAAGCCGCGGCGCCATGGTGAATATCGCTTCCACCCGCGCGCTCCAATCGGAGCCCAATACCGAAGCCTATGCGGCCGCGAAAGGCGGGATCGTTGCGCTCACCCACGCCCTGGCCATCAGCCTAGGACCGGAAATACGGGTCAATTGCATCAGTCCGGGTTGGATTTCAACCAGCGATTGGCAGAAGCAGGCGCAACGCCGCGAGCCGCAGCTGCGCCATGAAGATCACGCACAGCATCCAGCCGGACGGGTAGGTGAACCGCGGGACGTCGCCGCATTGACGGCATTCCTGCTATCAGCGGATGCCGGCTTCATCACGGCGCAAAACTTTCTGGTCGACGGTGGCATGAGCCGAAAGATGATATACGCCGAGTAAGGCGGGAGACTTCCCTCACGCCTTCTCGTCGAACAGCGTGCCGATCAGGTCGGCTGCGGTCTGCACGACTTTCGCTGACGCTTCGACCTGGGTGCGCTGCACTTTCATCTCAACCAACGATGCGGTCGGATCACCGCCCTCGGCGGTCTTCGCCGAAGCGATTTCGGAAGCGCATTTCCTGACCCCCTGCAAGCCACGCTGTACGCCCTGCCAGCCGTTGCTCAACGCGGATATGTCTGCCATGGCACCCCCAAATTCGAACGGTTCATCCAGGTTATCGGCCGACTGCTGAATTCCTGAATAGCCGAATCTCAGTCGTAGCTGGCGCGAAACCCGATACCGTGCAGATAGTCGCCCTCGCGGCTGAGATCGGCAGCGGTCAGCGGATGCTGCTCCAACCAGCCGCCCGGGAATTCCACTTTCATGGCGGTATCGTGTACCGATACGCTCACCTCGGGTAGTGGCAGGCGGCTGCGGGCGCGATGCAATTTGACCGCCAAGCGCAGGATGATCGCCAGGCGCAGCGCGGAATCGGACATGGATTCGGGCAGGGCGCGGAATAGCGGCATGGAAATTTTGCGCCGGTGGGCGCTGATCAGCGCCGACAACAGTTCCTGGTCGCGTCGCGAGAAGCCGAGCAGATCCGCGTTGGCGGCGATATAAGCTCCGTGACGGTGAAACTGCGCATGGGCGATCGCCAGACCGATCTCGTGCATTCGCGCGGCCCAGCGTAACATGTGAGCGTAATACTCTTCTTGCAGCGCCCAATCGGCAGCCACCTGCTCAAACAAGCGTTGCGCGGTGCGTTCGACGCGCGCGCTATGCTGTTGATCGACGTTGTAGCGCACGCAAAGCGCAGTCACGCTGCGTTCGCGCACGTCGGCGTGGGCGATGCGCCCAAGCTGATCGTAGATCAGCCCTTCGCGCAGCGCGCCGTCCGCCACATGCATGTGTTCGATACCCAAGACCTCGAACACGCTTTGCAATACGACCACCCCGCCGGGAAACACCGGCGCGCGTTCCTTACCCAATTCCTTCAGCGACAACTTACTCACGTCGCCGTCGCTGAGCATAGCTTTGCGCAGCTTCTTAAGGCCGCCGGCCGTGATGCCGCCCTCACTCCAGCCTTGCGCCTCGAGTACTTTGGCAATGGAACGCACCGTACCCGAGGCTCCGACCGCCTGTTTCCAACCGAGTTCGCGATAGGATTCGACTACCGTTTCGACTTCCAGCGCTGCGGCAACTTCCGCCTTGCGCCAGGAACCCTTGTCGATTTTACCGCTGCCGAAAAATTCCTGGCTCATGCTGACGCAACCCATGTACAGGCTTTCAAGGGCAATCGGCTCGAATCGCTCGCCAATGATGAGTTCCGTGCTACCGCCCCCGATATCCACCACCAAACGGCGCAATGCCGGGTCCGGCACGCTGTGCGACACACCCAGGTATATCAGGCGCGCCTCTTCGATACCGGAAATGATTTCGATCGGATGGCCCAAGGCGGATTCGGCCTTGCGCATGAAGTCGTCGGTGTCGCGCGCTTTGCGCAGCGTATTGGTGCCCACCACCCGCACCCGCGATCGCGGTAGACTGCGCAAGCGCTGCCCGAATCGTTCCAGGCACTGCAGGGCCCGTTCGCGCGCAGCCTTGTCGAGGCGATGCTCGGCGTCCAAGCCGGCGCCGAGTTGCACCATCTCGCGCATGCGGTCCACCACTTGAAAGGCGTCCTGTTCGGTGCGCACCACGATCAGGTGAAAGCTGTTGGAGCCGAGATCCACGGCGGCAAGAATGCTGGCCGGATCTGAAGCCCGTTGTTCGCTCGCAGTGCTCATCGAGAACGCCTTCCTGCTAAATTGGAGTCGATCGGCCGCGCCGATGGCGCCAATCGTGGCCGAGGCCCTATACTGCTCCGGTTTGCGCATGCGCGGGACGATGTTAGCGGCAACCGGCCGTGAGCGTCCAATCAACTGCCGCGAACCGCATGGGGGCACCCACTGCATCAGCTTAGTCTGGCGCCGTCAGCCTGCGTTTATCACCACCCAGTTTCGCCGAAACCGCCATGGACCGATACGCCGTAATGGGCAATCCCATTGCCCACAGCAAATCACCGCGCATTCACGGGTTGTTCGCCGAGCAGACCGGGCAGGCCATGACCTACGCTGCACTTCGGGTCGCCGAGGGGGACTTCGACAGCGCGGTGACTACGTTTTTTGCCGATCAAGGCAAAGGCCTGAACATCACCGTGCCGTTGAAACGGCACGCCTGGCGCCGCGCCGATCGCCACAGCGAGCGTGCCGCGCGCGCCGAGGCCGTCAATACCCTGCGCCTGGAAGCGGACGGATCCTTGTTCGGCGACAATACCGACGGCGTCGGACTGCTGCGGGATCTGCAGGACAACCATGGCCTGTCGGTTGCTGGCGCGCGGGTGCTGCTGTTGGGGGCCGGCGGCGCAGCCCGGGGCGTCCTCGAGCCGCTGCTCAGTCGACGGCCGCGGATACTGCGGATCGCCAACCGCACGGCCGCGAAAGCAATCGACCTGGCACGACAATTCAGCGATCTCGGTGCGGTGGAAGGCGGGGGCTTCGAAGTTGCGCAGCTCGAGCCGTTCGATCTGATCGTGAATGCCACCGCAGCCAGCCTGCATGGTGACATACCGCCGTTGCCGCCGCAGGCGCTGGCCCCGGGGGGCGCATGTTACGACATGATGTACGCCGCCGCACCGACTCCTTTTCAACGCTGGGCGCAGGAACGGGGCGCCGCTGCGGCCCTCGACGGCCTCGGCATGCTGGTGGAACAAGCGGCGGAATCGTTCTGTCTCTGGCGCGGAGTGCGGCCCCGGACCGCGCCCGTGATCGACATTCTGCGCGCCGAACTGGCCAAAACCGGCAGTGTCTGACCGCGACTCAGGAACCCGTGCGACGATCTTCCCGCCGGCGCTCCTCGCCGTGCCAAGGTTGCGTGCGCCAGCGGGCCCGCCGATCGCGAAACGCATTGCGCTCCCGATATCGGCGCACCGCGAGCTTGCGCCCGCCCAGACTGCCGGCCACCTGGAGCTCGGCGATGACGCGCTGCGCCTCGGCATCGGACGGCACCTGCACCCTGGCGAAACAATGTACCGAACCTTGCGCGTCGCAGCGCTGCACCAGCTGGTATCGGGCATCGGCAGCACCTGGACCCAGGACTTGCCTCAACTCCAGGACGGTGATGGCGAGCGGGAGATTGCCGACGAACAGTTCCATAATCGTCACGACTCGAAGGTGCCGGCCGGCACGTGCAACTGAGCATAGCAGACGCGACGCCGACGCCGGCGCGTCGAACACTCAAATCCTGAAGCGTACGCTGGCGAAATGACAACCGATCCGCAGCTCAAGGTCGCGCTGTTGCAGCCGCAGCCGGCACTGGCAGAAGTCGCCCGACAGTGGGCCCGGCGATTGCACCTGCCGCTCACCGATTGCAGCGCCGGCTACGGGCTATTGTTGCATGTGTTGCCCGACAGCGCCGCGCCCGGCTATCGTCTGGCCTTGCAGGCGACCGGGTCGAAGGCACCCGGCCCGGTTGCGGTGGACTTCGTACACGGGCGCGCGGCACACCGGCGCCGCTACGGCGGCGGTCGCGGGCAACCGCTGGCGCGGGCCATCGGTTTGAAGCAAGGCGCTGCGCCGAAGATCGCGGATCTGACCGCGGGATTGGGGCGCGATGCATTCGTGCTGGCGACCCTGGGTTGCCGGATCGATCTCGTGGAGCGCGTGCCCCTGGTGGCGGCGCTGCTGGAAAACGGCATGGCGCGTGCCGCCCACGATCCTGAGGTGGCCTCGACTATCGCCCGCATGCACTTGCATTGGAGCGATGCGAGGCAGTGGCTGATGAGTACCGATGCACAGCAGCGGCCCGACGTGATCTATCTCGATCCCATGTATCCGCCTCGAGGGAAGAGCGCGCTGGTAAAAAAAGAAATGCAACTGTTCCACGGCCTCATCGGCGCAGACCCCGACGCACCGGCGCTCCTGGCACTGGCGTTGCAACGCGCTGGTAAGCGGGTGGTGGTGAAGCGTCCTCGCTTGGCATCGCCGTTGGCAGGGTGTGCACCGGGATTTGTCATCGCCAGTCCCAACACCCGCTACGACGTGTATCCGGTGCGCTGAAACCGGGTCCGGCCGCGGATCGGGCTACAATGCCTCCACAACCAAGCGATCGGAGTCTTTACATGGAGTCGCGCATCGACGACCTGGAAATCCGTATGACCCATCAGGAAGCGGCACTGGAATCGTTGACCAGCTCGGATCTGGCGCAGCAACGACAATTGGACCACCTGCGCGCAGAGCTTGAAATGATCAAAAGCATGCTGCGCGATCTCGCGCCGGCCGCAGTTGCCAGTCAGGACCAGGAAACTCCGCCCCCCCATTACTGAGGGCGACGGCAAAAACCGTGTTCGCCACATTGTTGCAGATGTTTGCCCTGATCGGCCTCGGGCTGGTCTGGGGCATACGCAATCCCTTGCGCATCGATACCGCCACGGTGCGCAATGTCCTGTCGGGCGTGGTCTATTATCTGCTGCTGCCGGCGCTGGTGCTGGACGTGCTCTGGCGCGCGCCGCTCGGCGCGGACACCCTGCGCATCGCCATCAGTGCCGGATCAGGCGTAATCGCGATGCTGTTCGCGTCGTGGCTAATCTGTCGCAGTTGTGGCATGGACCGGGCCACCAGTGGCGCGCTGCTGTTGGCGGCCGCATTCCCCAACGCGACTTATATGGGCCTGCCACTGCTGGAACAAGTGTTCGGCGGCTGGGCACGCAGTGTCGCCGTGCAATACGATCTGTTTGCGTGCACGCCGTTGCTGTTGACGGTCGGCATCGTGGTGGCGGAACGTTTCGGCACCCGTGGATCGAGTCGGCATCCACTGTTGGGCCTGTTACGGGTTCCGCCACTTTGGGCGGCGTTGGCGGCCGTAGTGCTCAATTTCAGCGGCGCGTTGCCGCCGTTGTGGCTCGGTGGCCTCCTGCACATCATGGGTGCGGCGGTAATCCCGCTGATGCTGCTGGTGGTCGGCATGGCATTGCGCACCGGCGCCGGGCAGCAACGCTACCTGCCTGCCGCCTTGCCGGTGCTGGTATTACAGCTTTTGGTGATGCCGCTGGTGGTATGGGCCGTGTCCGGTGCCATGGGGTTGACCGGAGCCTTGCGGGCAGCAGTCGTTCTCGAGGGGGCCATGCCGAGCATGGCATTGGGCGTGGTACTCTCCGATCGCTACGGACTCAACACCGGCGTTTATGCCGCTGCCATGACGCTGACCACGTTGGTCAGCGCCTTGACCTTACCACTCTGGTATCACTGGCTGAGCTGACCCGGCCTGGCCGTACGGCGCGCTTCATCGGCTCGCGAACCGTTATTGCAACGGCGAGGCCATGGCTTCGTAGCTCGCTCGCGCCCGCGGTTCCAGAGCGCCTTCCCGTTCCGCATGCTGCACCAGACGTTCCGCTTCGGTTTGCAGCTGGTTTTGCTGTTCGGGTTCGAACAACGACATCACCACGCGTACCGATTCCGGGTCTTCGCTCAACAGCGTCGGCACCAGATCCTCAGCGGCGATGGGCGTATCGTCGCGCAACAAATCCGCAACGATGGGATACTCCAACAGCTGCAGATGAAGTTGACGCGCGGTCTGCTCCTTTTCCAATTCTTCCATTGCCACCGGGTCATCCCCCGCGGCTCGGCGCACGGCGCCCATGATCACCTCGTTGAGCCGCAACAGACCTTGCTTTTCCTTGTCGTGATCGCCGCCGAAGGCGGCGCACTGTTCGTAGAGCTGTTCGATACGCTCCTTGATGCCCAATACCAGTTCGGTATCCGCGCTGCCGGCCATTTCTCCGGCCTCGTGCAGCAGTTGGTGGAATTGTTCTCGGAACTCTTGGTATTCACGCTCGTCCTCCAACCGCGCATCGTCGAGTTCGGCCTGGGTGATCCGACGTCGGGCGGGAGAAAAAAGCGGATTGTCGTAGCGCCGGCGCAGATGCCGCTCGCGTATGCCGGCTGCTTCGCTGAATTGCATGGCCATGGGTTGCCCAGTCCAGTTACGATGCGCACATTGTAGGACTTGGCAGCGCGCAATGCATTGCGGGGCGGCTACGCCGCGGTTTCTGTCGCCGCGGGCCGGCGCGGCCACGCAGTCATCGGGACTCAAGCTTCGACGAGTTTGATATCGTCGCTCGGTGGCAGCATCAGATTGACGCTGTGGGTGTGATCGTACCCATAGAATTCTTTCAGGAAACTGAACACGCCGTCAGGCGCCAGAGCGGGGTCTTCGTCGAGTGCGTTCATGATCGCGCGGGCTGCGGTTCCGGCGTCTTCGGGCGAAAGGTCGGTGGTGAACAGCCGCCCCTCGAGACGAAAGCCGGCGGTCTGCATTCTGACACGTATCAGATCCCAGATCCGATGGCAGTCGTCTCCCGGATTGGTGTCATAGTCCAGGTTGATCACGATTGCGTAACGCATGCAGGCCCCCTTGCCCAGCTTCGATAATGTTAATTCTCGTTGTTGCGCGACCTGAGCACGAGGCCGATGCCCGAGCGGCCGACACCGATGGCGCAGATGTTTCAATGCACTTTGTAACATACTCGCCGCCGCCGGTTCGATAAGGCCAAAGGCGTAGTGGCTATACATTCATCGCCACACCAGGGGCGGCTCACTGAGCAGCGCCGCCTGTTCGCGCAGCGCCAGTATTTGTTGTTCCCAATAGCGCGGCTGCGCGAACCACGGGAAGTTGCGGGGAAAGGCCGGGTCGTCCCACCGCCGCGCCAACCAGGCGGAATAGCGCAGCATGCGCAGGGTGCGCAGTGCCTCGACCAAGTGCAGCTGGCGTGGATCGAAGTCGTGAAACTGGCTGTAGCCGTCCAACAGCGCGCCCAACTGCACGGTCATCTCCTCACGATCGCCGGACAGCAGCATCCACAGGTCCTGCACCGCCGGGCCGCCGCAAGCATCGTCGAGATCGACGAAATGCGGACCTGCATCGGTCCAAAGGACGTTGCCGGGATGGCAATCGCCATGGAGGCGAATCACAGGGTAACGACCGGCGCGATCGAAGGCGGAATCGACCGCCAGCAGCAGATCGTCGCACAGGGTGCCATAGGCGCGCGTCAACTCCGCTGGCACGAAGCCGTGTTCGAGTACGAAGCTCACGGAGTCTGCACCGTATTCCCATATCGACAACGGAGGTCGGTGTTTGAACGAACGAACTGCGCCCACTGCGTGCATCCGGCCAAGGAAGCGGCCCATGCGACCCAGATCCTGCGCCGATTGCAACTCGGGCCAATGGCCGCCCTGGCGCGGGTAGATGGCATAATAAAACTCTGCGTATTCGTGCAAGGTATTGCCGGCGGCGTCTGCCAATGGCGCGACTACCGGAATTTCACGCTCGCGCAACTCCGCGGCAAACGCGTGTTCTTCGACGATCGCCTCCCGGGTCCAGCGGTGGGGCCGGTAGAATTTCACCACCAGGGTCGGCCCGGTCTCGGTGCCCACCTGATAAACACGGTTTTCGTAGCTGTTCAAAGCCAGCATGCGCCCGTCCGGGCGATAACCCGCGGCTTCGACGGCGTCCAACATCAACCCCGGCTGCAGTCGTTCGTAAGGGTGTGCATCCGTGGCGGGCGGCGGCCCGGGTAGATCTTTGTTGTGATTCATGGGGACATGATAAATTAGTGTGATCCACAGCGCCCGCTGCAGTCGCCGCCGCACCGCACCGGGTTCCAACCATATCTGCAGCATTGCGCCCCGATCGCGGGCATTGCCGAGGCTCTTCATGACCAATCCCCTACTGCGTGCCGACGCGCTGCCGCCGTTTTCCGAGATCCGCCCGGAACATGTCGAGCCGGCCATCGATCGGATCTTGAACGACAACCGCGCTGCACTGGAACGATTGCTGGCCGCCAACGACCGTTACACATGGGACAACCTGGTCGCCCCGCTGGAGGAAATGCTCGAGCGCTTGAGCCAGGCCTGGTCGCCGGTCAGCCACATGAACGCAGTGGTCAACAGCGATGAACTGCGCGCCGCCTACAATGCGTGTCTGCCGAAACTGTCCGATTTCTACACCGAACTGGGTCAGCATCAGGGTTTGTATGAGGCCTACCGCCAGATCGCCGCAGGCGACGAATACCAGCGCCTCGATCAGGCGCAGAAAAAAATCATCGACAACGAGCTGCGCGACTTCCGCCTGTCGGGTATCGAACTGGACGAAAGCGGCCGCAAGCGCTTCAAGACCATCATGCAGGAGTTGTCGCAGTTGGGCTCACGCTTCGGTGAAAACGTGCTCGATGCTACCCAAGGCTGGACACGCCTGGTCAGCGATGAAGCCGAGTTGTCCGGCTTGCCGGAATCGGCCAAGGCGCTGGCGCAGCAGTCGGCACAGCGCAAGGATCAATCCGGTTGGCTGTTCAGTCTGGAGTTTCCTTCCTACTATCCGGTGCTGACCTATGCCGACAATCGCGAACTGCGCCGCGAAATGTATACCGCCTACGTAACCCGTGCCTCCGACGAGGGCCCCAACGCCGGCAAATGGGACAATGGCCCGGTGATGGAACAGATCCTGGCACTGCGCCACGAAGAGGCACAATTGCTCGGTTACGACAACTATGCCGAGCTGTCCCTGGCGACCAAAATGGCCTCCGACACCGCGCAGGTGGTCGGCTTTCTCGAAGAACTGGCGCAGCGTTCGCTGCGCGTGGCTCGCGATGAGCTGGAGGAGGTGCGCGCGTTCGCCCAACAACGCGATGGCCTCACCGACCTGGAAGCCTGGGACGTGGCCTACTATTCGGAAAAGTTGCGCGAGCAGCGGTACTCGGTATCCCAAGAAGAGCTGAAACCGTATTTCCCCGCTCACGCGGTGGTGGAAGGCATGTTCGGCGTCGTGCAGCGCTTGTACGGTTTGCAGATCCGCGCCCGCGAAAATGCCCCGGTGTGGCACGAAGACGTGCGCTTCTTCGATATCCTCGACAGCGAAGGGGAGCTGCGCGGACAGTTCTACCTCGATTTGTACGCGCGGCCGCAAAAGCGCGGCGGCGCCTGGATGGACGAATGCCGCACGCGGCGCCGTACCGGCGACGGCGTGCAAACGCCGGTGGCATATTTGACTTGCAACTTCACACCGCCCATAGGGGACAACCCGGCGCTGCTCACCCACGATGAAGTGCAGACCCTGTTCCACGAATTCGGCCACGGCCTGCATCACATGCTAACGCGCATCGATTACGCTGGTGTCGCCGGTATCAGCGGTGTGGCCTGGGACGCGGTAGAATTGCCGAGCCAGTTCATGGAGAACTGGTGCTGGGAGCGGGAAGCGCTGGATTTGTTCGCGCGCCACTACCAAACCGACGAACGCCTGCCCGAGTCGCTGTACGAGCGCATGACGGCGGCACGCAATTTCCAGTCGGCCATGCAGATGGTGCGGCAGCTGGAGTTTTCGCTGTTCGATTTCCGCCTGCACCTGGAATACGATCCGGCCCGCGGCGCCCGTATCTACGAACTGCTCGACGAAGTGCGCCAGCAGGTGGCAGTGATGCGGCCGCCATCGTTCAATCGCTTTCCGCATAGCTTTTCGCACATTTTCGCCGGCGGCTATGCGGCCGGCTATTACAGCTACAAATGGGCGGAAGTGTTATCGGCCGACGCGTTCTCGGCGTTCGAAGAGGCGGGTATTTTCGACCGCACCACCGGCCAGCGGTTTCTGCAGTCGATTCTCGAGCAGGGCGGCTCCCGCGAGCCCATGGAACTGTTCGTCGAGTTTCGCGGCCGCGAACCGACCATCGACGCATTGCTGCGCCACAGCGGCCTGGCGGCCTGAGCAGCGTGGTAAGCTAACGGCTTGTACCGCGCATTGTGATCGCCCATGAAGGTCGCCAGTTGGAACGTCAATTCGTTGAAGGTGCGTCTGCCCCATTTGCTGCAATGGCTGGAGCAGGCACAACCGGATCTGGTCGGGCTCCAAGAGACCAAGTGCATCGACGAAAATTTCCCCCGGGCAGCGATCGAGGCGGCCGGCTATCAGGTCGTATTCAGCGGCCAGAAGACCTATAACGGGGTCGCGATTCTGTCGCGCCTGGCGCATCAGGCAACCGATCTCGTCACCGACTTGCCGGGCCTGGTGGACCATCAGCGCCGGCTGTTGGGCGCCACCTACGGTTCCCTGCGCTTCATCAATCTCTACGTCCCCAACGGTTCATCGGTCACCAGCGACAAGTACGTGTACAAACTGGGCTGGCTGGCGCGGCTGACAGAGTACGTCAAGGCACAACTGCAGACCCACGAGCAAGTCGTGGTGGTCGGCGATTTCAACATCGCCCCGGAGGACCGCGACGTGCACGACCCGGCAGCCTGGGAAGGGGAGGTACTGGTTTCCGAGCCGGAACGCCAGGCATTCCGCGAGCTGTTGGCACTGGGACTGTGCGACAGCTTCCGGCTGTTCGACCAGGAACCTGCGATCTTCAGCTGGTGGGATTACCGCATGGGGGCGTTTCGCCGCAATAACGGCCTGCGTATCGATCACGTGCTGCTCAGTCCGGCTCTGCGCGAACGCTGCCGCAGCAGCGTCATCGACCGGGAGCCGCGACGCTGGGAACGGCCTTCCGATCACGCTCCGGCCGTGGTGGAACTGGAACTGTGATCGTGTCAGTGCCCGGTGACGATCACCACCACGGCACTGGCTTGCAGCCGCGATCTGCGGTCCAGCACCGTGATCCGGTAGCTGCCCGGATTCGCGCCGGCGGTGAATACACCCTTTTGATCGATTCTGCCGCCGCTGGCCTGCCACAGTAGCTGCGCGTCGCGGGCATTACCGTCGCGGTCCAATAACAGCGCCTGGAACTGCACCTTGTCGCCGGGACCCAGGCGTGCTTCCCGCGGCCGAACCAGCAGTTCGCCGAGTGCCGCGTGGGGCTGCTGGACGATGGCCACCGCCGTACCAAGGGCACGCCCTTGGCCGTCCCCGGCCACCACCGTATAACGGCCGGCCCGGTCGGCGATGAACAAGCCGCTGGCATCGATATGGGCGCCCGCTTCGGTCGACCAGTCCGCGGCGAAAGGGATTTCCGCGCCGGTGGCGTCGTATCCGACTGCTTCGAAGTGCTGCCGCTGGCCCGGTGTGAGGGTCGCCAGCGCCGGGCGCACTTCCACCCGCACCGCCGACGGAGGTGCCGCACCGGCGGCATTGGCGAGCCACAACAAACCGAACAGGGCGAATAACTTCAGGATCGGGTCGTCCACGGAAGCGCCGATGCTGCATGTATACTGGCGCCAGTCTATCAAATCCACGCCTTCGCGGCCCTACCAACAGGCTTTGGCGAATGAAATATCGCGACCTGCGCGAATTTATCGCGCAACTCGAACAACAGGGCGAGCTCAAGCGCATCGCGGTCGAGATCGATCCCAATTTGGAAATCACCGAAATCTGCGACCGCACCCTGCGCGCAGGCGGCCCTGCATTGCTGTTCGAACGACCCAAGGGCTCCGATGTACCGGTGCTGGCGAACCTGTTCGGGACGCCGAAGCGGGTAGCGTTGGGGATGGGCGCCGAGTCGGTCGGCGCGTTGCGGGAAATCGGACAGCTGCTCGCATTTCTGAAAGAACCGGAGCCGCCGCGCGGCTTCCGCGACGCCCTGGACAAATGGCCGGTGTTCAAACAAGTGCTGAACATGGCGCCGAAGCAGGTCAAGAGCGCCCCCTGCCAGCAGGTGGTGCTGGAAGGCGAGGATGTGGATCTGGGCCGCCTGCCGATCCAGACGTGTTGGCCCGGCGATGCCGGGCCGCTGATTACCTGGGCACTGGTAGTCACCCGCGGACCGCACAAGGAACGCCAGAACCTGGGCATCTATCGTCAGCAGGTGATCGGCCGTAACCGGGTGATCATGCGCTGGCTGGCCCACCGCGGCGGCGCGTTGGATTTTCGCGACTGGCAGCAGTCCCATCCCGGCGAGCCGTTCCCGGTAGCCGTGGCCCTGGGGGCCGATCCGGCGACCATCCTCGGCGCCGTGACGCCGGTGCCCGACACGCTGTCCGAGTATGCCTTCGCCGGCCTGCTGCGCGGCGCAAAAACCGAAGTGGTGCGCTGCCTCGGCTCTGATCTACAGGTGCCGGCGAGCGCCGAGTTCGTGCTCGAAGGCCATCTCCACCCCGGCGACGACGCCGACGAAGGCCCGTTCGGCGATCACACCGGCTATTACAACGAAGTGGAACGTTTTCCGGTCTTCAGCATCGACCGCATCACCCACCGCCGCGAGCCCATCTACCACAGTACCTACACCGGCCGACCGCCGGACGAACCGGCGGTGCTGGGCGTGGCCTTGAACGAGGTGTTCGTGCCCATCCTGCAGAAGCAGTTCCCGGAGATCGTCGACTTCTATCTGCCGCCGGAGGGCTGCTCCTACCGCATCGCCGTGGTGAGCATGAAAAAGCAGTATCCCGGCCATGCCAAGCGGGTGATGTTCGGTGTCTGGTCGTTTTTACGCCAGTTCATGTACACCAAGTTCGTGATCGTGACCGACGACGATATCGACGTGCGCGATTGGAAGGATGTGATCTGGGCCCTCACCACCCGCATGGATCCGGTGCGCGATACTACCCTGGTCGACAACACGCCAATCGACTATCTCGATTTTGCCTCCCCGATCTCCGGACTTGGCGGCAAGATCGGCCTCGATGCCACCAATAAATGGAAAGGCGAAACCAATCGCGAATGGGGTCGACCCATCCGCATGGAGGCGTCCGTGAAGGCCCGCGTCGATCAACTGTGGGACAACCTGGGGATTTTCGATCCGGCGGCGACCAGCGACGACAACGATTAGGAAGCCCGGACAAAGACACCACACCCGGGCGGGGTTTTCCTTGGCGCGTGCTTGGTCCACAATATTGGGTCCCAACCGCAATTTATCCCCCCATGTCATTCCGCATCAAGGTACAACCCAGCGGCCACGAGTTCGCCGCCGAGGCTGACGAGACCGTTCTCGAAGCAGCGCTACGTCAAGGCCTGGAGCTGCCTCATAGCTGCCGCGCCGGCCAGTGCGCAGCGTGCATGGCCGGCTTGCTGGCGGGCGAAGTCGCCTACGCCGAAGACTACCCGGCATTGGAGGACTTACAGGAGGGCCAAGCGCTGCTGTGTCAGGCGCGCCCACGCAGTGACCTGATCCTGGAAGCGGACGTGAGCGCGGCGTTGCCGGATGAGATCCGACCGGTAACCGTACCCTGCAAAGTGATGGACAAGGAATTGCTTTGCCACGATGTGGCGCGACTGTACCTGAAGTTGCCGGACGCGCGGCCGCTGCGTTTTCGCGCCGGCCAGTATCTCGATATACTCACTGCCGACGGCGCCCGGCGAAGCTTTTCCATCGCCAGCCCACCGCACCGGGGCCAGCGACTGGAACTTCACATTCGCCACGTGGAAGGCGGCGAGTTCACCCATTACATCTTTCACGATCTGAAGGACAAAACCATCTGGCGCATCGAAGCGCCGCTGGGTAGCTTCTACCTACGGGAACAGTCCGACCGACCGATTCTGCTCATGGGCGGCGGCACCGGTTTCGCGCCGCTCAAAGGTATCATCGAGCATGCGCTGGAGATCGGCCTCAAACGCCCGATGCATCTTTTCTGGGGCGTACGCGCCAAGCGGGATCTGTATTTGGCCGACTTGCCCGCGCGCTGGGCACGCGAATACGACAACTTCCAGTTTACCCCGGTGCTTTCCGAGCCGCTGCCGGAAGATCAGTGGCAGGGGGAGGTGGGCTTTGTGCACGAGTCTTTGCTGCGCGCCTATCCCGACCTGCAGCGCTACGAGATCTACATGGGTGGACCGCCGGCCATGATCCGTGCCGCAGGCGATGCATTCATCGACCACGGTGCCAGTACCGAGCGCATGTTCTCCGACTCGTTCGAGTTCAACCGACTGACCAGCCACGACGCCGCCTGAGGCAGGCCCGGCGGCCGCCTCAACCGTTGGCGGCCGCCTCCGCACGCACGTCGACGTCGTCGGGAAAGCGGTGCGTAGCCGCGCTGACCGCCAGGGCCATGCCTTCGCGATAACAATTCATGGCCGCATCCTGATCGCCCATGCGTTCCAGCAGCGCACCCAATTCCTTATACGTCTCCGGGCGCGGTCCGGCCCCAATGCTCGACTCGAGATAAATCCTCGCCTTGCCCCAAAGGCGGTTACGCAGGCTCAGGCGTCCGAGTGTGAGCAGCAGCACCGGGCTCTTGCCGTGCTCCTTCGCCCATTGCTCGGCAGTGGCCAGCTGGCGGCCGGGATCGGTGCCTTGCACCAAGCCGTACAAATACACCAGACCCTCGCTCCAGCGGCTACGCAACTTGGCTCGCAACAACGGTTCGGCGTCGGCGCTTTTTCCAAGGTCGACCAAGTGCCGCACATAGGTGCTGAGCAGTTCTTCGTCATCCTGCAGCGGACCGGGCAACTGGTTCCAGGTTTCCCGCAGACCCGTGCTGTCCTGCCGGCTCGCCGCCAGATTCAACAGCTCCAGGTAGACTCGGTGCTCGAGGTCTGCGATCTCTTCCCGCGGCAGCACCTGCTGGCGGCGCAGATCCTGTAACAAGTCGCGCAGGTGCTGCCAATCGCGCAGTTCCCGGTACAGCCGCACCAGCAAACCGAGCACGTAGGTGTTGTTCGGCTCGGCGCTGCGCAAATGGGTCAGGGTGGCGAGCGCCTGCTCCAACTGGTGATTGGCGATCTGCAGTTCCGCCTGGGTCAGGCTCACCGCCAATTCGGTACGCGGCGCGGTTTCGTGGGCCAAGTGCAAATAGCGGTCGCGGCGCTCGGTTTCGCCCAGGTGCTGGGCGGCACGTGCAGCGCCCAGGTAATTCAACATCGGCACATCGGCGCCCCGCACCTGGCGCAGTAGTCGTCGCTCGGCCTGCTTCCAATGACCTTCCGACAGCGCCAGCATGCCGCGATTGAAGGCGATCCGGGAACGTTCGCGCTGCTGTCGCCGTCGCCAACCGCGGAACCGTGCCGGCATGTGCCAAAGACCGCGCACCGTGCGCGCGATCAGGTACAGCAACAGATATCCGGCCAAGACTGCGACCACGAAAAACGACAGGGTCGTTTCCACGGTCCAGGCGTCATAGGCGATCAATACATAACCGGGATCCTGCAACAGCAGCAGCGCCAGGACCACGGCGCCCACCAGCACGACCAGAACGGCGAACAGAAGTCTCATTGCGCACCATCCGGTTGGGTGTTTGCATCCGGAGCCGGTGGCGCCGCAGCGTCGCTCGCCGGTGCCCCGGACGGCGCGTTGTCAGGCGGCGACTGCTCGGCAGCCTCGGCGCCGGCGGGCGCCTGCCGGGCCGCAGCCCCCCCGCTTGGCGGCGTTTCCCGACTCGCCGGCTCGGTATTCAAGCCGCGCTGATCCATGATCTCGCGCAAGCGGCGCAGGGAGGCCGAGATATCCGGCAACTGCGGCTGGATATCCCGCTCGCCCAATTGCTGCAGACTCTGCTTCATGGCGTCATAGGCGGGATTATCAGCGATGAAATAGCGCTTCATCCAATCGCCGGCCTCCTGAATGCTGGTGCGGTATACGGCTGCGTTGCCACGCAGCAGCGCCAGCCGCGCTGCTTCCAGCTGTAAGCGCAGCCCGTCGCGCACAGCGAATTCCTGCTCCGGACCCAGCAACGGCTTGATCGGCTCGTCACGGCGGCGTATCACCACCAGGCGCCGCAACGCCTGCCACGCACGCTGCAGTCCTTCGCGCCAAGCCTGGGGCGGCGCTTCGCGCTGAGCACCGGCGCCCGGCAATTCCTCACGGGCCGGGGCGCGCGCGGATTTGACCTGCAGTTGCGGCACCTGCTGCTGCAGACTGCTCAACTGCACTGCGATGCCATCGATGTCGGGGCGGGGCGTGGCACGCAATTGATCGAGTTCGCGGGCGATGCGTTCGCGCACTTCAGTGAGCCCAGGGTCGGCCAACTCGTGCAAACGCGCGTCGGCGATTTGCAGCGCAGCGATGGCCGTTGCCGGATCACGCTGCAGCTGCAAACGGCGGTTGCCGATCCGCAGCAGATATTCCACTTCGGCCAGAATCCAGTCGCGGCGGCTGCGGCCCGCCAACTGGCGCACGCTTTCCAGGGAATCGCGCAATTCCTGCTGTACTTTGGCGATCTTGTCATCGCGCTGTTGCAACCCGTCGACGCGGCTGGCCAGGGTGTCGCGCAAACTCGAAAGCTGGCTCCGTTGTTGCGACTGTTGAGACTGCAGTTGCTGTTGCATGGCCTGCTGGCGCTGCCACAGATACAGCCCGCCGGCAATTGCCGCCAGGGCGATCAACAAAGCCAGTATTGCCAGCCAGATGCCGGCACGGCTCCTTCGCGGCGTGCGCTGACCCGATCCCGCGGTGGGCGCGGGAGACGACTTGGCGTTCGGCGGCTGGGTCGTGCTCTTGGCCGAGCCGTGGGCGGTCTTTTTCCCCTTCTGGACGTTTGCCGAAGACTTGTCGGTCGTCGGCTGCGGGGATGACTCGGACGGCTGCGACGGCTTCGCCGGCGGCTTGGATTCCTGCTCTGACATGCGGAGTTACTCTCGGTCGACGGTCTGGCGATGGGCGGTGCGGCGCCAGTCCGTCAGGGCCGCCAGCAGCGCTTGCTCTCCGGGCTCGGCGACCACAATGTCGGACTGAAAGCCCAAATCTCGGGCCTGTTGTAGCATACGTGCTCCAATAACGGCCAGCGGGGTGCGCAACAGCGGCGCGCGATAACCGGCGCCGGCGCAGTCCAGTAAGAAGCGTAACCCGTCGCCGCTGGTGACGACGATCAGGTCCAGGCTATGGGTCCGCCAATACGCGGCCAGTTTCTCGATATCAGTCGACGCGCGCACACGGCGATATACCTCAGCGTAATGCACCTTGGCACCCCGCGCACGCAATCGATCAGCCAACAGCTCTCGGCCGCCGACGCCCCTGAACAAAACGATATGCTGGCCCCGCACCTCGCCAAGCGCCGGCGTGGCGAGCAGCGCCTCACTGTCGAAGCCCTCGCCCGGGCAGATATCCACGTGCACGCCCGCTCGGTCCAGGGCTTTGGCGGTCGCGCGGCCGACTGCGGCCACCCGCAGGCCGGCGGGCACGCCGCCCGCCGTACGCAGCAGCTCCAACCCGAATTGCACCGCATTGGCGCTGATGAACAGTGCTAGGTCGAAGTTGGCGATATTGCCCGCCAGCGCGACCAGATCCCGGCCCAGGGGGGTGGCGACGATCTCCATGACCGGGAAGCGAAGCACCTGGGCGCCGCCGGCAGACAAGGCGCGACAAGTGGGCTCGGCCTGGTGGCTCGGGCGCGTGACCGCGATGGTCAAACCCTGCAGCGACAGCTCTTCCGATCCGGCCTCAGCGTTCACACGTGGCTCCTGAGCGCGTCGCGGCGGCTATTGTTCATACAGTGAACGTAGAATATCGTCCGCACCCCGCGCCAGCAGATCCTCGGCCAGTACCACGCCCAACTCGTGTGCGTCGTCGGGGCGGCCGCTGATCACGCCCTGGACCAACTCGCTGCCATCGGGCCGGCCCACCAGCCCGCGTAGCACGATCACACCGTGGCCAAGCTCGGCGTAGGCGGCAATCGGAACCTGACAGCCGCCTTCCAGGCGCTGGTTCATGGCACGCTCAGCCGTGACCCGGACATGGGTTTTGGCATCGTTGAGCGGGGCGAGCAGTTCGCGGACCCGCAGATCCTCACTGCGACATTCAATGCCGATCGCGCCCTGTCCCACTGCCGGCAACATGACCTCTGGCTCCAGGGCCAGACGGATACGTTCGGCGAATTCCAAGCGCCGCAGGCCGGCGCAGGCAAGCACGATGGCATCGAAGTCGCCGCGATCGAGCTTTTCCAGCCGCGTGTTGACGTTGCCCCGCAAATCGAAGATCTGCAGATCCGGGCGCGACTGCGCCAGTTGGCAGCGTCGGCGCAGGCTGGAGGTGCCTACGCGCGCGCCCTGGGGCAGCTCGTCGAGACTGCTGAACTCGTTGCTGACAAAAGCGTCGCGGGGGTCTTCGCGATTCAGGATGGCTTCGATTGTGAGCCCCGCGGGCAGCTCCGCGGGCACGTCCTTCATGGAGTGCACGGCGATATCGGCGGAGTCATCCAGCATGCTCTGTTCGAGCTCCTTGACGAATAAACCTTTGCCGCCGATTTTCGCCAGGGGCGAGTCCAGCACCCGGTCGCCCTGCGTACTCATAGCCACCAGCTCTACTTCCAAGTGGGGATGAAAATGGCGCAATTGCGCGGCTACGTGCTCGGCCTGCCAGAGTGCTAGGCGGCTTTTACGGGTGGCGATCCTGAGTCGATTGTCGGGCATTTGCGCGCGTAAAGTCGTGGGAGAGGCGGCATGCTAATATGCCGGCGCCAGCCAGGCAAACTTCGCACCTGGTGCAATTTCCAACCTTATGGGACAATTGGGTCCCTGTTCCCCGCTATAACCATATGCGCGCCACGGCCTTGGCCAGCGCCGAGGAGCGAGTCATCGTGCAGCGAATCTGGGCAATGCTGATCTTGGTGGTGGCGCTTCCGGCGATCGCGGCCGCTGCGCCAACGCCCCGAGTCGCGGTCACCACCAACCTCGTCCGGGACGGCCGCGAAGCCGCCGCACGCCGTTTGCCGATCCTGCTGGTATTGGCGGCCGAGCATTGCACGTACTGCGAAATGCTGGACCGGGAGATCCTCAACCCCATGGTGCTCAGCGGCGATTACCGCGACAAGGTGCTGATCCGCAAAGTAATGCTCGATGGCGACGGCGGTCTGCTGGACTTCGCCGGGCGGCGCGTGACCGCAGGCACTTTCGCGACCCAGCACAATGTGTCCGTAACGCCCACGATGCTGTTCGTCGACTCCCAGGGTCGGGAACTGGCACCGCGGCTGGTCGGGATCAATACCGTGGAGATGTTCGCCGGACTGGTGGACGCGGCCATCGATCAGGCGCGATCCAAACTACGTGCCGAGCCGGCAGTGGCGCAATCCAAGGTGCCCGCCACCCTGTAGCCGGGGGGATCAGCCTCGCTGGCGCAACCGGCGGCGCAATTCCGGCGCGTGACGGCGCGAGATCTCCACGGTTTCCTCGGTGCCCCGTAGACGCGCGACCTGGCCGCCCTGGGGCGTCTTGTCGATGCCCGCCAGCCGCTCGGCCGCCACCAGTGCGTTGCGATGCACACGCACGAAGCGCTCACCGAATTCCTCCTCCAGGGATTTCAGCGATTCCTCGATCAACAGTTCACCGTCGGCGTGGCGGACGCTGACGTATTTCTGATCGGCCAGGAAATAAATCACCTCATCGATCGGTACCAGTTGCAGGCCGCCGCGGCTGCTGGCGCAAATGTGGGTTCGCGCCGTGCGGGTACCGCCGCTCAAGCCATTCAGTTGCGCCCGGTTCGGGCGCCGTGCCCGCTCCAATGCCAGTTGCAGGCGCGCCTTGCGGATCGGTTTGAGCAGGTAATCCACGGCTGCGGCTTCGAATGCCTCCAGTGCGTGACGATCAAAGGCCGTGGTGAAAATCACCGCCGGCGGGTGCTCCAGGCCCGCCAGGTGCCGGGCCGCTTCCAATCCGTCCATCCCGGGCATGCGGATATCCAACAGCACCACGTCCGGGTCCAGGTCGTTCGCCTGGCGCAGCGCATCGACGCCATCGGCAGCTTCGCCTACCACCTGCCACGGTGGCGATTCCTCCAGCAGCGCCCGCAGCCGACTGCGGGCCGGCGCTTCGTCGTCCACCACCAGCACTTTCACGACTCGTCCTCGACCAACGGAATGATCACACGCACTACGCACTGGCCGCCATCGGTGTCCAGCTCCACGCCGCCGCGGCCTTGATAGGCGAGGCGCAGCCGTTCACGGATATTGTCCAGGGCCATTCGGTTACCAGCGCGCGTCACCGTGGGCGTGCCGCGCGGCAGAGGGTTGGCGATGGTGATGGCAATACGTTTACTGTCCAGATTCGCAGTCACGCGGATGGTGCCGCCTTCGGCGAGTTGCTCGACGCCGTGGTAGATCGCGTTTTCCAACAGCGGCTGCAGGATCAATGGCGGCAACGGTGTCTGCGCCGGCAGCGTATCCACGTCCCAGTTTACCCGCAGCCGTTCGCCGAGGCGTAATTGCTCCAACTCCAAGTACCGGCGGGCGATCTCCAACTCCTCGGCCCAGGTCACCACCCGCGCCGAGTCGGCCAGGCTGGCGCGGAACAGATCGGACAAGTCCTCTACCGCCGCCTCCGCTTCGGCCGGCCGGGTGCGGATCAACGCCGCTATGGTGTTCATACTGTTGAACAGGAAATGGGGTCGAATGCGCGCCTGCAACGCTTCGACCCGCGCCTCGGCCTGGGCTTGCAGATGCAAACCCTGCTGGTGGCCGAGGTACAGAAACCGCAGCAACACCGCGCCGACGATGGCGCTGATACCCAGGTGTCGCAATACCCAGGGCGCGTAGTGCGTATCCGTGGGCACGACCCCCAGATAACGGGCCAGCACCAGGCCGGTGGCGCTGACCGCCAATGTCACCGCCAGCACGATGCCGTAGCAGATCAGGCCCGCCGCGCGATTGTCGAGGCGGCAAAGCCAACGCCGAACCAGGCACAACAGCGCCATACTGCACAGGGACACCCACTGGATAAACAAAGAAAGTATACCCAACGCCTGCCAAAATCCTTCGCCACTCGCTGCGGTCCCAAGCACCAGCACCAGCGCCAGCAACTCGGCAACGATGACCGCCGCCAGCAAGGTGCGAATGCTGCAGAAGTCCGGCAGAAAGGATTGCGAACAGCCGCCGGCCGCTGCTTGGGCAGAAGGCTCAACCATAAAAGCCCGGGACACCGTCGAGAATTGCGCCGCTGCCACCGTCGAAGGCGGCCGCCGGTTGCGGGCAATCATATGTTGTCACCACGTCGTTCTCCGCGCCGCCGCTGCACCGCGGCCTCTTCCGGACCCCGTACTGGGCGACAACGCTGCGCTATATTGCGCTCACTATTTGTAATACAGACTCTGTCCCTGACACAACCGGGTGCCGGCCTGCGCGTTAGCGCTTTGCGGTATACTGTGACGCTTCAGAGTACATTGACAGCGTGCGCGCCATGAGCAATTCCGACAATCGCGACAAGCCCTGGCAGGGCCGCTTTACCGAAGCCACTGATGCGTTCGTCGAACGTTTTACCGCGTCGGTCGCATTCGATCAGCGTCTCTACCGCCACGACATCGCCGGCTCTATCGCCCACGCGCGCATGCTCGCCAAGACCGGCATCCTCACCGGGGGCGAGCGCGACGCCATCGTCGCCGGCCTCGAAGACATCCGCCAGGACATCGAGCGCGGCGACTTCGCCTGGTCTGTGGCGCTCGAAGACGTGCACATGAACATCGAGGCTCGGCTCACCGACCGAATCGGCGCGGCCGGGAAAAAGCTCCATACGGGCCGCTCCCGCAACGATCAGGTGGCGACCGACATCCGCATGTACTTGCGTGACGAGATCGATGCCATCGTCGACGTGCTCCGGACACTGCAACAAGCGCTGCTGGATCTGGCCGAGCGCGAAGCCGACACCATCATGCCGGGCTTCACCCATCTGCAGGTGGCGCAGCCGGTAACGTTCGGCCACCACCTGATGGCCTGGTTCGAAATGCTGGACCGCGACTGCGATCGTCTGCTGGACTGCCGCAAGCGTACCAACGTGATGCCTTTGGGGGCAGCCGCGTTGGCCGGCACCAGCTATCCGATCGACCGTAACTTCACCGCGGCCGAACTGGGCTTTGCCCGGCCGTCGGAAAATTCTCTGGACTCGGTTTCCGATCGCGACTTCGCGGTGGAGTTCTGCGCCTGCGGCGCGCTGATACTGACTCACTTGTCGCGCTTTTCCGAGGAACTCGTGCTATGGACTTCGGCCCAGTTCGACTTCATCGAGCTGCCGGATCGCTTCTGTACCGGCTCGTCGATCATGCCGCAAAAAAAGAATCCGGATGTGCCGGAACTGGTGCGCGGCAAGAGCGGACGCATGAACGGCAACCTGGTGGCCCTGCTGACGCTGATGAAGGGTCAACCTCTGGCCTATAACAAGGACAACCAGGAAGACAAGGAACCGCTGTTCGACAGCGTCGATACCGTCAAAGCCTGTTTGCGGGCATTCGCCGACATGGTGCCGTCGATCGAGCCGAAGCGCGATCACATGGCGCGCGCCGCCCGAGTGGGTTTTGCCACCGCCACCGATCTGGCCGACTATCTGGTGCGCAAAGGCATCGCCTTTCGCGACGCCCATGAGATTGTCGGCAAAGCGGTACGCTGCGGCATCGACGCACAAAAGGATCTGAGCGAACTGAGTCTGGAGCAGTTGCGTGAATTTTCCCCGGCGATCGATGCGGACGTTTACGAGGTACTAAGCCTGGAAGGCTCGGTTGCAGCGCGCGACCACTTGGGCGGCACGGCGCCGGCACAAGTGCGGGCCGCGATCCAACGAGCGCGGCAACGCCTTGCTGACGACAAAGCCAATGCCTAGTTCGCGTCGGAAATTTTGACCCGCTGCGTTGTACTTTGCAGGGCTCGGGGTTTGCCGACATAAAATCCCTGCACGTAGTCCACTCCCAGGGCACGCACCTGTTCGAAGGCCTGCTCACTTTCGACGAATTCGGCAGTGGTTTGCATGCCCATGCCCCGGGCAACGTCCACCAGCGCTTTCACGAACAGCTGGTCCTCGACGCTGTTGTGGATATCGCGGATGAAACTGCCGTCGATCTTGATGACGTCGGCCTGCAAGTGTTTGAGGTAGGAAAACGAAGAGAAGCCGACCCCGAAGTCGTCCAGCGCAATGCGACAGCCGAGCTGCTGCACACGCTTGATGAATTCGCTCGCGCGGTTGATGTCCTGACAAGCGGCGCTTTCGGTGATTTCAAAGATGATCCGCCGGTGATCGACACCCGCGCGATCAAGTTCGGTTTCAATCAGCTCCAGCATGCTGCGATCGCCGACCGAGAGCCCCGACAGGTTGATCGACAAGCTCACCGGCTGGTCTTTCGGTAACGCCGCCAGTGTGCGGACCGCTTTCGTTACCACCACGGCATCGACCTGACGAATGAGGCCGAATTGTTCCGCTGTGGGAATGAAACTGCCCGGCATGTGCAGGGTTCCGTCCGCGGCGCGCATGCGCACCAGCACTTCAAAACGAGGCGGCGCCGCAATCTTGCGGGTGGGCATGATCGGTTGAAACGCCAATTCGAACAAGTCCGCTTCCAACGCCTCGTGGATGCGGTCCTTCCAAGTGAGCTGCGACCCCATCAGCGCCTGGTCCATATCGGATTCGCTATAGAGGTGTGTGCGATTGCGCCCGGCTTTCTTGGCCGCATACATGGCAGTGTCGGCTTTGGCCAGTAGCTCTACCGGCGTCTGGCCGTGGCGGGGAAACACGACGATTCCGACACTCGCGGAGGTGTTGAGGATACGGCCACCATAGGTGGGCCTGAGTTGGCCGACGTGATTAAGCAGCTCCTCGGCGCGCTTTTGTGCCTGCTCCGGGGTGGTATTGATCAGCGCGATGACGAATTCATCGCCGCTCAGCCGTGCGACCAGATCAACGCTGCGCGCCATGCGCCGCAACATGCCGCCGATCTGCACGATGACCTCGTCGCCCGCCGCGTGTCCGGCCGTGTCGTTTACCAACTTGAAGTGGTCCAGATCGATCAACAGCAGCGCCCCGCTGTGACCCTGGCGCCGTGCGACCGCCATTTCCCGCGCGAGTTCCTCCATGAATCGGCGGCGATTGGACAATCCGGTGAGATGATCGCGGTTCGCCAGATGCACCAACCGCTCCTGATCGTTCTTGGCCTTGGTAATATCGCGCGCTGTGCCGCGATAACCGCGGAATTCACCCTGGTCTTCGTAGGGCGTGGCGCTGATGCGCACGCACAATCGGATGCCTTCCCGATTGGTGATCCAGAGTTCAACGTCTTTGATCGGTTGCGCGCGCTTCTCCCCCGGGCGCAGCAGTACCATGATGTCGCGCGCGTTGTCCTGCGGAAACAGCTCCGCGAAGGTGCGATGCTGGAGTTCTTCCGCCGATATCGCCAGGCTCGCAACCACGTTCTGTGACACATAGGTGAAGCGGCCTTCGGCGTCGGTTTCCCACAGCCAGTCGGAAGAGCTCTCGGCAAAGTCATAGAAACGCTGCCGCGATTCGAGTTCCTCTGCTTGTGAGATTCGCAACCGCTCGAGCATAAGATTGAATGACCGCGCCAGGTCCCCCAATTCGTCGCCGCGGTCCGCGGCCACCCGGATGTCCAAGTCGCCGTCGCCGATCGCCGTAGTGGCGCGAGCGAGGCTCTTCACCGGCACGGTCAACCATCGGCGGCTGATCCAGATCCCGAGCAATGCCGCGACCAAGAGAATCAGCAAAGCGAAATACAAAGCGTTCTTGGCCAACTCCCGATAGGGGCTCCATTGCGCGTCGGCGGAAACCGCGAGCAACACCCGCGCCACGGGCGCACCGTCGGCCTGGCCCAACAGTGGGTCGCTGGTGGCAAGATATCCGATCCCGTTGGCGCTCACTTTTTGGAGCGCCCCTTGGGGTAGCTGCGCCAGACGCTGTGGGGGTGGATCGATGCCCTGCAGGGTACCGCCGAATTCCAGGTTATCCCGGTACAGCAATACTTCCGCGCCGATCAGGCTGCGCCAACGTTGCAGGTCGGTTGCATCGATATCGGCACCGACCAACAACACACCGATCTGTCCACCGGCGGGATTGCTGATCGGCACCGCGACCAGCCGCAACAGTGAATCGAAAACCAGTGCGTGCCCGAATGCAGTCTCGCCGCTTTTTGCCGCTTTACGCACCAAGCCTACAAACGAATCCGAATCGAGCACCTGTGGTGCCACCAGGTGCAGACGATCCGCTTGCCCGATGCCGGTGACATTGGCGCCGTTGCCGTAAAAGGCCAGCAGCTCCAGTTCGCTGTTGGGCAGCGCCTGACGCAATGCGTCGCGTATGGTGCCGGGATCACCGATCATGCCCGCCGCCAACAGTGAGGGTTGCTCGCTCAAGCGTTCCGCGGTGTCCTGTAGCACCTTGAAGCCTTGCTTCTGCGCTTCCACGAACACCGTATGGGCCCGCTCCAACTCCCTTTGAATTTGTTGATCGACGTGCCGTTCGATCAGCCAATAGGCCATGGCTGCGACGCTGGCGAGTACCAGCCCGACCAGGGTCACTACGAACAGTGTGTTCTTTTGTTCCAGATTCATCGCTGATCGGGTTCCGGCGGGAACAGCGCCTCGACGCGGTGTATGTGAAGATGCGACGTTGCGGGCGGGGACGCCGCCACGGCAGGCAGATCCGGCAAAGTGACCGTCACCGGCGGCGGCGCGGTGAATGCATTGATGACCGCATACGCCGGATCGCCGCTGCGCGTTGCCACCCGCAAGCGCCAGCGTCCGGCCGACAGGTCGCGGAATTCGAACTGGCGCGCTGCGCCCAGCATGCGTGCAAGCGGCGTGTCGACGACATCAACGCGGAGATAGGTGCGTTGGTGGATCGTGCAAAAGATATACAGCGACTGCCGCGGCCGCAAGGTCATGGCGGTCTCCGTCGACCCGGCGCCCGCCTTGCCAAGGGTGACGTTGACAGATTGGCCGCCATAGGGCGCCACCAGGACATGATAGACCTCGTCGTCGTTGACAATGCGTAGACGGTCACCGACATGGGCAATCAAATACGGCGGATCGAACTGGTTGCCGCGCACATGAACGACGTGCTCGCGTGGCGCCTGTGCCGGCAGCGGTTGCCCGTCCAGCGGCAACAAGGCAACGCTCACCGGACCGGACTGACCGGCGCCCATTGCGACGGTACCGCGGACTTCGGCAGCGACCGCGTGGGTGGCGGCCCACGTCGCCGCGCACAGCAGCATTCCGAGGGCGCGTCTGCTCGTGCTAAGGTCTGGCAAATGTTTTGAACCCGAGGATGCGCCCATGGACGATAGCCTGGAAAATTTGCGCCGCCAGTTGGCGGAATTCGCCCAAAGGCGCGACTGGGACCAGTTCCATTCGCCGAAAAATTTGTCCATGGCCTTGATCGCCGAAGCCGCCGAACTGGTGGAACATTTCCAATGGCTCAGCGAGGAGCAGAGTCGCCAGCTGGGTCCGGAAAAATTGAACGAAGTCGCCATGGAATTGGCTGATATTCTAATTTTTTTGATCCGCACAGCAGATCAGCTCGACATCGATCTGGTGCAAGCCGCCATCGCCAAAATCGCGATCAACGAACGGCGTTATCCGGTCGAGAAGGTGCGCGGACGTGCGCTGCGCGCGAACGAGTACGAAAGCTGAGTCGCGCCCTTGGTCACGGATTGTCTGGATCGCATCCGCCCTTGATAATCCAGGCACCACGCTCACATTGCAACAATTCGGTGCCGCTGCAGACGAAAGCGCCCTGGGCGAAGGGCCGCGCGTTGAAATAGCACAGTCCGTCTTCGGCAATTTCCCGGGCCATGATCTCGAAATCGTCGGCGGTCTCCGCGACGATAGGTGAAGTTCGCAATTCCGGATCCGGTGCACCGACATGCTGCGGTCCATTTGCATGCATTCAGGCCTCCTCGGGCAAATCTCGTTGCAACGCGCCCGGCAACATTTCCATCTCCACTCAAGCATACTCATTTGACTTCGAAAAGCCAGACAGAGCCAGGTTAAAGCATCGCTACCGGCAACCGCTATATTGAATCGTTCATCCATATCGGCGGACACGTCCAATCGGCCGCACCCGCCCACAGCCAGGAACGGCGCCGCAATGAAGATAAAGCCTATGTCCACACAAACAATGCAGACGGTACTGGAACACTGTCCGACCGGGGTCATGGCGCTCGATCGGCATCGGCGAGTGTTGTGGTCCAATACTGCGCTCGAAAACCTGTTGGGACTCGAGCCTGACTCACTTATCGGCCGCGATGCACAAAACTTGCCCCGAGCGGATCTGGCGGCACTGTTTTCCGATGACGCCCACCTCACGGTCCTCGGAGTCGACGGCGGGCCGCGCCATCTGTTTCGGACCCGGGTTGCCGGCGAGATTGGCGACCCGATCGCGGAATTGCGTTATTTCGCCGACCAAAGCGAGCGCGTACGCCTGGAAGGCGAGTTGGCGCGGGAGCGTGAGACCGCCATGTCCCTGCGCCTGGTGGAACCCGAAACCGGGCTCATGAGTCAACGCGCGCTGATGCTGGTGCTCGAACCTCAGGTCGCGCGCTGCCGGCGTTACGACACGCCGCTCGCGGCTGTGGTCCTGAACGTCAAACCGAATGCCGCACAGCCTGGAGTCGATGCGCGCACAGTCAGCCAAGTGCTCAAGGATCAATTGCGCTGGGCCGACCTTGTGGGACGGGACGACAACGGTGACTTCCTGATCGTGCTGCCGGAAACCGGGTCCGAGGCGGCCACGGCATTGGCGGACAAACTGACGCAGGCCCTGTGCAGCAATCCACACATCGACGACTGCTATTTCGGCATCGTCGAGTGGGTCAAATCCGACAACGCCACCGGCCTCTTGCAACGCGCCCGGGCCGCCATGGTGCGCACGCGCCCACACGGCGGCCCGCAACAGATCGCGCGCTGAACAACGTGCAGTTCCGGGGCTGTCTGCCGATAACTCGAGCATGGCGGATATACCCAAACTGACGCTGGTCGAGAAACCGGCACAGGCGGATCTTCGACTGATCAAGCGCCGTTTCCACGCGCTCAATCTGGAGCGCGTCGCGCGCGTGCGCGATTCTTTGAAAACCGAGCAACGCATATTCGTCGACTTGCTGCCGTTGCTGTTTCACATCAATGATCCACAGCTCCCCGGCTACGTCAAAAAGGCGCCTCTGGGCATCGCCGATTTCAGCGTTGCCAAGCGATCCATCGAAGCGGCGGCACGCTTGGTGCGCAAATTCACCTATCGCCGCAGGGCGATGCGCGTGTACCAGATCCAGGCGCTGTACCTCATGGGTAGCACCGGGACTGTCGCCTATACCGACAAGAGCGATTTCGACATCTGGGTGTGCTACCACCCCGAAGTGAGCGGCGTCCAAATCGAAGCGCTGCGCGAGAAGACCCGTTTGATCAGCAAGTGGGCCCGCTCGCTGGGATTGGACGTCAAGTTCTTTCTCATGGACCCCTCATGCTTTCGGCGCGGCGAGATTCAAGCGCTGTCCGAAGACAGCAGCGGCAGCGCGCAGCATCTCTTGCTACTGGAAGAGTTTTACCGCACCGGACTGTTGATTGCGGGCCGCTATCCGGCTTGGTGGCTGGTGCCTGCCGACGAAGAACATCGTTACCGGGACGTGCTCAACGAACTGGAACGCAGCGGACGCGCCCCCAGACATGAGTACGTGGACTTCGGAGACGTCAACTGCATTCCCGCAGAAGAGTTTTTCGGCGCGGCGTTGTGGCAGCTCAACAAGGCTGTCGACTCTCCTTACAAATCGGTGCTCAAGCTGTTGTTGATGGAGTCCTACACCGGCGAATACCCAACGCCCGATCTGCTCTGCAGGCGGTTCAAACGCGCCGTGTACGCGGGCCATGTCGATGTGGATGAGCTCGATCCCTACGTACTCATGGTGCGCAAGGTGGAGGAATACCTGAGCCTTCGCGGTGAATCCGAACGGCTTGAACTCGCACGCAAGTGTTTTTACTTCAAAGTTGGCCTGAGACTCAGCGGCCGCCGGGCGCGAGTCCCCGAGCGGCGCTTGGAACTGATGGACAGTCTGGTCGAGCACTGGCAGTGGAGCGACGATCAGCTTCTGGTGTTGGACTCTCGGGCGACGTGGAAGATTCACCGGGTATTGGAAGAGCGCACTTTGCTGGTCGACGAACTGACCCGCAGCTATCGCAATGTTTCTGAATTCGCGCGCCGACATGCGCGCGGCTCGAACATCAATAGTACCGACCTCAATCTTTTGGGTCGTCGTCTGTATGCCGCCTTCGAACGTAAAATCGGCAAGGTCGAAATCATCAACCCCGGCATTTCCACCGATCTCACCGAAGAGCGACTGAGTTTCGTGCGGATCGTCGATGGAGACCGCGAGAGCTGGCTGTTGCATCGCAGCGATTATGATGAAGCCGTCTCCCGCAGCACGCCCGCACTCAGGCGCACCCAGGGCTTGATAGAACTGGTGGCGTGGTGTCACTTCAACCGCCTGATCGGACCCCAGACGCTGATCACCTTGCACGGCGCACGAGAGGGTATTTCGTCCCGAGAGCTGCTTGCCATTATCGACAGTTTTCGGCGTTTGTTCCCGGACGGTGCGCTCCCGGTCACGAGCATCGAGAACCTGCGCCAGCCGGCACAGGTACAGGCCTGCGGCTTGTACATCAATTTAGGTCTGGATCCCTTGGTATCCCATACCCGCCGCGGCGTGTATCTGACCAGCAACCGCTCCGATGCGCTGAGCTATGGCGGGTTTTGGAAAAACTTGGCGCTGACCTTCGACTTGATCGTGATCACCACCTGGGGCGAAGTGTTGACGTTCCACTATCACGGCGAAGCGGCCCTACTCGATTGCCTGTGCGACTATCTCGCCTGGTCGCCGGTTGACGGCGTCGAACCGCCTACGCCCCCGGTATTCAGCTTTTCCTCCGCTCGCGGCATGGCCATCGCGCACCGGATCGACGAATTGTTTCGCGACACGGTGCAATGCTTCTACCGCGGTGCGCATGGCGATACAGCGCGGTACGTTCTGCGCATCGAGCAGAACTACTATCTGCTCCAGACGGAAAACGGGGTACCGCGTTATAGGCGTATCGGGCTTCCGGATCGTTTCTTGCAGACGTTGGGCGAAGCACAGAAATCGTTCAGTCCGGTAGTGATTGATCGGTACGCGACGGAAAGTCGATTGCTGGACCGTTTGATGCAGCGCAATCGTCCGGACGTAGTGCAGGTGTTTTTGCAGCTAAACGGCGCGAGCGCGGAAGTGTATGTGCTGGATGAAAAGGGGTCGCTTTTTTTTCAGACCATTGGCTACTACAGCGAGTCGATGTTGATCAGTCAATTTCAACGCTTCCTCGATTCGGCGATCCATCGCTGCAACGCTACGGAGCGAAATCCGGAAGAAACGCATATCGCCGCCGAGGTCGAGTATTACCGCGTGTCGCGCGACTCGACCGGTCAGACCTACACCGAGGTCCTGAGTCAGCGCGCCACGTCGACCTCGCCCGACTATTTGAGCGTCCAGGTCATGAGCGTACAGTCCGGGTCGGACGCCACGGTGTACTCGCTGTTTTGCCAGGGGCGGGAATTTTCTTCGCTCGAGCATGGCGATGAAGTATTTCATCGTGTAGCCGAATACATCCTGGCTCATCGCAGCGACGCTCAACGTTACCCCATCTATATCACAGACGCGGATGTGAGTCGCACGTTGCTCGGCGCGGAAAGCGGCGTCGAACTGCAGACCGTGCACTACCTGAACTATAAGAAGACCATCGAAGCGCGACTAAACCGCGCGCTCGAAAGTTTATAATTCATTCAGCACTGCGCACGTCATCGAAGATCGAGTGTAGATCTGCCTGCCAACGGCTGAACACTGCCTGGAGCTTCGACCCTGGAAAGAACTCGACGAATCGCACAGGATCGGACGCCACCAACAATGTTTGTTCTTGCTCGGCGAAGATCGCCACCTGCAGGGGCAGATAGGGAATCAGCTCCGGATGCTCGGCGGTAAGCTGGTCGATTTCCTGTTTCTTGCCAAAGAATACGACCCGGTATTTGTCCGTCTTGAAGCCGGATTTGGTCAATCCGATATCGACGCGCTGCACGCGCGACACCGTGTATCCGTGATCCCGAATGGCATTCTGCAGCGTTGCCATTGCCTCTGGGAACGCCTGTTCGGAGCGCACCATCAACAAGTCTCCGGCATGCACCGGCAAACTCATCCAGCATATCACCGCAAGCAAAAGCCATTTCCGGAGATGGATGAGCGCAATCACAATGTCGCCTCCTCGAGTATGCTTTTGTAGACCCGGGCCATTTCCGAGCACACGCGGTCCAGTTCCTCATTATTGAACAGGCGTGACAAGGTTTTGGGATTGATCGCCATGACTTGCACCTTGCCTTGCCGCTCCACCACGGTCACGCGGCATGGTAGGAACAGGCCCACCCGCGGGTCGATTGCCAATGCGTCGTTCAGAATATTGAAGTTGCAAAAGTAGACAATCACGGCACGCTTGTTTTCCTGCCCATCGGGCACAAAGCCGCTGTCAAAGTATTGTTCTCGAATGATGCGAAAATTCTTTCCCACCACCGCTTGCTTGACGTTGGCAACGGTCTCTTCCAGCGAATAAGGGGAATCGAACACTGTGGTCGGCGAGGTCGGGGTCGGTGGCGCCGCGACCGGGTGATTCAGTGTGCGCACGAAGGCGACCACGTCATCGATATCCTGCTCACTCAGCCCATGGGCGCGGAACGAGACCATCGGAGTGCCGGGCCGGCCGTTCATCAACGTCGACTTGATCATTTGATCGGAGGCCGCTGCCTGGAAGCCTGGGTTGTTCAATGCCGGGGCAATGATGGGCAAATCCCGCGGCCGCGAGAACGTCACGCCCGTTCCCTTACCGCCACCGCCTTCGGGGCCGTGGCAGGTGGCGCAGCGCTGCGCGAACAGCATCGCGCCATGGCGTGCGTCCCCTGTGACCCGGGCGTCACTGAAGGTCGGCGCGGACCCGGAGGACCAACCGCGCAGATGGGCCACGATGGCGTTGATCTGAGCATCGCTTAGCTGCGCAAACGCCGGCATCACCCGCCCGGGCCGGCCACGACGAATAGTGGTCCGCAAGTAACGATTACTGACGCTGTCGAGAAAGGCTGGCAGCGCCAAGGGCACACCCACACCGCCGCTGCCATCCAGGCCGTGACAGGCGGCACAGTGGCGCGCATACAATTCGCCGCCGTCCGGCGCTGCCCAGACGACATTCGTCAACAGGCACAGCGCGAACGCCGCCAGGAATCGTTTAAGCATGATATCGGACCTCGGCTCAGCACTACGAGTACAAATCATTATGCACGCCTTTCCAGACAGTGCTATTGACCGGGATCAAATGCCCTCGGGGCATGGTTGAGGTCCGCCGGTATATCCACGTCCAACAGCACACCCGGATCGTCGACGTCGACTTCGACTACGCGGCCGGCATTGGCGAGCACATCGCGCGCGCCCACACCGCCGTCCAGTTGCAGCAGCTGCTCGCGGAACTTGGCCGCAAACCCGACCGGGTGGCCGCGCCGGTCCCGAAAGCGGGTAGCGGCAACGCCGGCGCCGGCGCTCAATGCGGCGACCACTGCGGCAATGGAGGACGGCCGCAGCCACGGCATGTCGGCAAGGGCCACGACCCAACCCGCGGCGTCCCGACTCGCGGCAACGCCCGTAGCGATGCTGCTCCCCATGCCCCGCTGTGGTTGCGGATTGACCACCGTGCGCGCGCCGCAGGTTCGTAATAGTTGCGCCAACGTCCCTTGGCGGTCGGCCACCACGGCAATGACTTCGGGCAGTACCTGCAGTAAATGGCGCGCCGCGAGCGCGGCAATGGCCTCGCCCCGGAATCGGGCTTCGAGCAATTTCGGCGCGCCGTAGCGCCGCGCCGAGCCCGCGGCCAGGAGCAGCCCTTGAATCACTGCGCCGCCAGCTTGGAAGGTGTGCCTGCGGGAGTGGCGCGCACCAATTGCACACCGTTACGTTGCGCCACCAGGTCAGCGGCGATGGCCAAGGCGATCTCTGCCGGCCGCCGGCTGCCCAAAGGCAGACCGACGGGCCCGTGGAGTCGCTTCAGGCCTGCCGCGCTGACACCGATCTGCGCCAGTCGCTGCCGCCGCGCTGCGTTGCTGCGTTGCGACCCCAAGGCACCGACGTAATAGGCACGGGAGTCCAACGCCTCCATCAATGCCATGTCGTCCAGCTTAGGGTCGTGGGTAAGCGCAACCACGGCGCTGCGCGGATCATTTGCGAGTTCACGGACGGTATCGTCGGGCATGCTGCGCACAAAACGGATGTGGGGCAACTGCCAGCTGCGCTGGTAGTCCTCACGTGGGTCGCAGACCACCACTTCAAAGTCCAGAGCCAGTGCCATTTGCGCTAGGTAATAACTGGGTTGTCCGGCACCGATGATCAACAACCGCCATACCGGACCGAATATCTGGTACAGGTCGCGACCGTCGAAGCGGAAGCAGGCGTCGGCACGTGCCGGGCCGAGGCTGACCTCACCTGTGTCCAGACACAGATGGCGGCTGATTGGCTGGCGGGCTCGAATCGCCCCGATCAACTTGCGCAGGGGCGCTTCGGCACCGAGGGGCTCCGCGATCAGCTTCAGGCGTCCGCCACAGGGCAAACCCAGGCGACGGTTTTCCTCGGAGCTGACGCCGAATTCGTGGATGGCGGGTGCCGTTGAGCCCGCCTTCAGCAGGCGTTCGGCCAGGATCGCCTCGACACAGCCACCGGACACCGAGCCAACCATTGCGCCGTCATCGCGCAGTGCCCACAGCGCCCCCCGGGGGCGCGGCGAGGAGCCCCAGGTCTCGGCTACCGTCACCAGCCACGCGCCATGGCCGCGCTGCAGCCACGCTGCCGCGGTTTCGAGCACGTTCAAGTCGGCGCTTTCCACCCCTCTGCCTCCGTGAGTCGGGATTCAAGAATAATCCAGCGCGCCTTCGTCGCAAGTGCCCGGATCGGGGGCGGCCGCTGCGGCAGCGTTCACAGTGACAGGCGTCGCCGCAACCAGGCGCCAATCGTCGTCATCTGTTCAGCACTGATGGAGTGACCCATGGTCAGGGTCTGGAACTCCACATCACAGCCGTATTGCAGCAATCGGTCACGCGACAGCTGCGCCACTTGCAGCGACACCACCGGGTCGTCCCTGCCATGCATCATCAAGATGGGCGTCCGGCGCCGGGCCGCGACCGCCTCGTCCTGCAAGCGCTCCGCCAGCGGCAACCAGGTCGATAGCGCCAAAATGCCCGCTAATGGCTCGGAACTGCGCAAGCCGGCATGAAGGGCCACCGCGCCCCCCTGTGAGAAGCCCGCCAGTACGACCCGCTCGGGGGCGACGCCGCGCTCGGTCTCCCGCGCAATCCACTGCTGCAGGCACTCGGCGCTGTTGCGCACCCCCGCCTCGTCCTGGGGCGAATCCGCTTCCAGTCCGCAGATATCGAACCAGGCGCGCATCTCGAGCCCGTTGTTGACCGTCACGGGCCGCACCGGAGCGTGTGGAAACACGAAACGCACCGCTGCGCCCGGGGGCAGCTCCAGCAGCGGGATGACCCCTTCGAAGTCGTAGCCGTCGGCGCCCAGGCCGTGCAGCCAGATGACGCTGGCCCGGGCCGCCTCATCGGGTTCCAATTCAATGCGATCGTCTTCGGCGTTCAGTTGCATGGCTTCCCCAATCACCGCAAACAAAACGGCGGCGGCATCCGAAGATACCGCCGCCGCGGTCCATCCACTACATGATAGGCGAGATCAGGCTTTGATCTCGAAGCTCTCGGACTCTTTCTCGCCCTTGTTGTCGACCCAGGAGATGGTGATCTTGTCACCGGCCTTGGCGCCCTTGAACTTGAAGAACAAGTAGGGGTTTTTGGAAACCGCCGGGCCCCACATGCAGTCGAGCACATTGTTGCCGCTGTGATCGACCTTCAGCTCTTGGATGAAATGCGCCGGGATCGGCTTGCCGGTGGCCTTGTCCTTACGCTGACCCGTCTCCATCGGATGACTGATCAGTGCCTTGACCGTAGTGGTGTCGCCCTGTACCTGGGCACGTGCTTTGATACCTGACATTGTCGTGTCCTCTGTTCAATCCTTGCCGTTGACTTGCGCCTGGGCCCTTAACCGCCGCAGCCGCCAATGGTGACTTTCACTTCCCGGCTGGCGCTGTAGAGCTTGCCCCCGGAGCGCACCACCGCGATGATGTTGGAGGTCTTGGCCACCTTGATGCGCGTGCCCACGAAGGGCTCGGTGTTGGAGGCCAGGTTGAAGCTCGCCGCCAGCGGCGAGGCGTTCTTCTCGGCGAGAATGGAAATCGATTCCACGTTGGGCAGGCTCGAAGAGACCGTCACACCGACCACGGCGCCATTCTCGGCAATCGGCGGGGCTTTGATCTCGATGTCTTTGCTCTCGCTCGCATCGCCTTTGCCCGTCAACGCCTGCAGCGCCGCGTCCACGCTCTTGGCATCGAAGGCCTTCTCCGGCCACGCCGCCAACACCATCCGCGGCGTCAGCAGACCGGCACCGGCCGCCACACCCACCACGCTCGCAGCCAGCGTACCTTTCAGCAAGGTTCTGCGTTTGATATTTGCGTTCATCTATCTGACTCCTCAAGTTATCCGCAAATCCACACGGACCAGACAAGGCAAATCCTGTACCAGACCCGGTTAATATTGGATTATTAGCACGTTACTCGCGCTGCTCGGCCGCAGGAGGCCGTCGCGGCCTTGCATTCTGCAACGCCTTAATTGCAAATTCAACGATCCTCTCGGTCCGAGTGCGGCATCAGCCCTTGCCTTTGGTATTGCTGGAGTTTGCGCCACAGGGTCGATTTGTTGATGCCGAGGGTCGCCGCGGTACGCTCCCGGTTACCCTCGTGCTGACTGAGAATTTTCAGAATATAACGACGCTCCAACTCCTCCAGGGTGGGGTCGCCGCGCTCCAGATCGGCCTTGCCCGCGCCGCCACCCGCCAGCGAAGTGACGTGCAGCAACGGCTGGTCCGCCAAGGCGATGTGGCGTTCCACCAGATTGTGCAACTCGCGGATATTGCCGGGCCAATGGTAATCGCACAGGCGCGCCATCGAATCCGCGTCGAAGCCTGTAACTTCGCGATGGTAGCGCGCGGCCAAAGCGTCCACGAAATGCTGGATCAGCAACGGGATGTCATCGCGCCGCTCGCGCAAGGGCGGCATGTGGATCTGCACCACGTTCAGGCGATGGTACAAATCATGGCGGAAGGCGCCCTCCGCCACCATCTGCTCGAGATTGCGGTGGGTGGCCACCAGAAACCTGAGGTCGATATGGATCGGTCGGATCCCGCCCACGCGCGTGACTTGCTGCGCCTGCACCACCCGCAGCAGCTTGGTCTGCATGGCATCGGAAATATTGCCGATCTCGTCCAGGAAGACCGTGCCGCCGCTAGCGGCTTCCAAGAGCCCCTGCTTGGCCTGCGCGGCACCGGTAAAGGCGCCTTTTTCATGGCCGAACAGTTCCGACTCCAGCAGGGTGTCGGTCAGGGCGCCGCAGTCGATGACCACAAACGGCCGGTCCGCGGCGTCGCTGTGACCGTGAATGGCGCGTGCCGCCAATTCCTTGCCGGTGCCCGACTCGCCCTCGATGATCACATTGCAGCGAATGTCGGCAACCTTCTCGATCATCGCCAATACACGGCGAATGGCCGCAGACTGGCCGATCATGCCGAAGCGGTCGCCCTGTTGGCGCAATTGCCGGCGCAGAATCTTGTTTTCCTGGCGCAGGCGAGTGCGTTCGAGCGTGTTTTCCACCTGAATCACGAGCTCGTCCATGTCGAACGGCTTTTTGATGAAATCGGTGGCGCCCATGCGCAGCGCTTCGATGGCGTGATCGACGCTGGTATAGGCGGTGACGATGATGACCGGCACGTCGGCGTCATGGCTGCGCACCTGCGCCAGCAGCTCGATGCCGGTCATACCGGGCATGCGCAGGTCCGTGATCACCAGGTCGGCGCCGTGATGCTCGAAATACTCCACGGCCTGGCGCGGATCACGGAACACGCGGCAATCGAACGGGGCATCCGCCGTGAAGCGCAGCATCAACTCGCCGGCTTTGACATCGTCGTCGACGAACAATATCAATGGCTGGTCATGCACGCATTCGCACCTGCTGCATATTCACACGGTGTCGGATTGGCGCGTCGCACTGTCTCGGTGGCGCCGCAATGGCAGGCGTACCCGCGCGACCACGCCGCCTTCGTGCCGGTTTTCCAGGCTGAGCGTTCCGCCGTGATGTTCGATGATGCCGAGACTGATGGATAAACCCAGGCCACTGCCTTCGCCGACCGCTTTGGTAGTGAAGAACGGATCGTACACCCGATCCATGTTTTGCTCGGCGATGCCCGGACCGCGATCGCGTACTTCCAGTTCGAACGCAGCGGCATCGCAGCGCGCACGCACTGTCACCGTTCCACCGGTCGGGCTTGCTTGGATGGCGTTGAGCAACAGATTGACCAAAACCTGCTGCAGCTGGTGGCGGTCCCCTTCGAGTTCGCATTCAACTTCGATCGATTGTTGCAATTGAACGGGCCGTTCGGCCGCTGCCTGCTGTATCAAATTGATGGTTTCGCGCGCCCACGGCGCTACTGAGAAATGAGTGTAGTGGGGCGGCACTTGGCGGGCGAAATTAAGCACGCTCCTGATAATCGCCGATGCCCGCAGCGCTTCCTCGCGCAGCGAATCCAGATCGCGCCTGACGCCTTGGGCATCTTCCGGCAGCGAACGCCCGATCAATTTCGCGTAGGACAGAACATTGTTCAAGGGGTTGTTGATTTCATGGCCGATCCCCGCCGCCATCTGACCGATGCTGGCGAGCTTGGCGCTTTGCAGCATCATGCTCTGCGCCCGGTCACGCTCGTCGCGCGCTCTGTTCAGAGTCTCCGCCATGTAGTTGAATGAATTTCCCAGTTGCCGCAACTCGTCGGCGCCTGCCGTTTGAACACGCGCATCGCGATTGCCATCAGCATAGTTCTTCAAAGTGGTGGCCATGGACACGATGGGCGCAGCGACATTGCGCGCGCCGACATGGGCAAGCCAGAGACTGATCAACAGTGCCACCGCAGCGAACAAGAAAATACCGAAACGAATGCGATTGAAAGGAGCGCTGACCTCGGCCTGTCCCACCCGCGCTGCGAGTACCCAGCTCAACAGTTGATTCGGATACGGCAGGTATTCCACGTAGTAGATACGCGAGCGGCCGTCGGCCAACAATAGATCGCCGTACGGCTTGCGCTGCACGGCATTCCACAGCCGCCCACTGTCGATCGCGCGCAGGTTCGCCGGCAGCGCGTCGGCGCGTGTCATCCTTAAACCGCCGCGGTCATCGTACAACATCGCGCCGTCGCGATCGCTTTCGTCGGGACTGATTTCTGCAAGCAGCAGGGTCGCCCCATGGGCCCGGCTTGCAAGCTCCAGGATACGGTCGATCTGTTCGCCCGAATAATCCGCCAGCAGATACCCCACGACGGCGTCGTCGCGGGTCAGGGGCACCACGGCGCTGAGCATCGGCGGGCCGCGTACACCGTCCCGGTCCCAGCGGCTCTCGGGCAGCGGCACGAAACTCAGTTCGTTGGCGGGCAGCGCGCTCAAGCGGCGCGCGAATCGGTCATCGTCCAGTTCGTTTTCGGCATAGGGCATACTCTCGATGCCTTCCTGGGTGCCGACTGCGGAACGGGCAAAGCTCACCTTGACCATGGTGTTGGCCTTGAGGTCCAGTACCCGCAAGGTATGGAAATTCGGCACGACGCCCTGCAAGGCCTCGAGGAATTCCTTCAGTCGCTCGCCGCGTTCGAAAAATGTTGGGTGCAACTCGCCCTGGGCGGCGCGTTCCAACACCGGCAGGTACTGCCGCATGTCCGGGGCGCTGGCCAGGGACAGGACCAGCTGCCGCTCGTAATAGAGGCTGCGATCGATTTCCGACAGGATGCTGCTGAGACTGGAGTTCACGTCCTGGGCGACGCTGGTCCGGTACAGGCGCTCGCTGTACGCGGTGGCGCCGAGCACCAGCGCGCTCAAGGGCAGGAACGTCGCCCAAAACACCCAGAGAAATATATTGGTCTTGAGACGCACTGCTGTCCTGAATACAACCGCTCCGCGTGCTCCGCTACCGCTACCGCTACCGCTACCGCTACTCTAAGTCAATCGGCGGCGCCTGAATACTGCAGCCATAGGCAGGCGAGCCGGCGCTCCCGTATAATGGCGTTTTGTCTGCGACTACGGGCATGGACATGAAGTATTGCTGGGCAAATGTGCTGTTCTGGGTCGTCGTCGCGGTACTCGGCGTCGGCGCCATGCTCGCCGGCTGCGGTCAGAAAGGTCCGTTGTACCTGCCCGATCAGCAACACAAACAACAGATCCGCGATAAAAGCTGAGCGCCGAGCGAGTTTCTATGGATCATTTCCAATACCAGAGCGGACGCCTGTTCGCGGAACGAGTCGCGCTGGACGAAATTGCACGCGTTCACGGTACGCCGTGCTACGTCTACTCTCGTGCCACGGTGGAACGACACTGGCAAGCGTTCGCACAGGCGTTGGCCGGGCACGCGCATTTGATCTGTTACGCGGTCAAGGCTAACAGCAATCTGGCAATACTGAACGTGCTGGCGCGCCTCGGCTCCGGTTTCGATATTGTCTCGGTGGGCGAACTGGAACGCGTGCTGCGCGCCGGCGGCGATCCGGCACGCATCGTATTTTCCGGAGTCGGCAAGAGCGAATCTGAAATCGTCCGCGCGCTGGAGGTCGGTATTCGCTGTTTCAATGTCGAGTCGGAGTCCGAACTGCTGCGCATCGATCGGCTGGCCGGAGCTGCCGGCACCCGGGCGCCGATATCGTTGCGGGTCAATCCGGACGTCGACGCCCAGACTCACCCCTACATATCCACCGGCTTGAAGGAAAACAAATTCGGCGTCGACATCGAGCGCGGGTTCGAGCTCTACCAACGGGCCGCGGCACTGAAACATCTGCAAATCGAGGGCATCGATTGTCACATCGGCTCGCAGCTGACCCGCGTATCGCCTTTCGTCGATGCACTCGACCGGGTCCTGGCGCTGGTCGATCGTCTGCGCGACTCGGGTGTTGCCCTGCGGCATTTGGATATCGGCGGCGGTCTCGGTATCCGTTACCGCGACGAACAGCCGCCGCAGCCAGCCGACTATGTGCAAGCGCTGCTACAGCGGGTTGCCGATCGGAAGCTGGAGATTTTGCTCGAGCCGGGACGGGCCATTGTCGGTAACGCCGGCATCCTGCTGACCCGGGTGGAATACTTGAAGGCAACAGCGGATAAACGCTTCGCCATCGTCGATGCCGCCATGAACGATTTGATCCGCCCGGCGTTGTACGACGCCTGGCAGGAGATCGTGCCCGTCATGCCGCGCGAAGACTGCGAAGTGACGGCCTGGGACATTGTCGGCCCGGTATGCGAAACAGGCGACTTTCTCGGCAAGGATCGCCGCCTGGCGCTGGCGGAGGGCGACCTGCTGGCCGTGCGCTCGGCGGGTGCATACGGCTTCGCGATGAGTTCCAACTACAACACCCGGCCGCGGGCCGCCGAAGTGATGGTGGACGGCGACAATACCCACTTGGTGCGCCGTCGCGAAACGCTGGCGGAATTGATGGCCGGCGAATCGACGTTGCCCGATTGATCCGATGATTGCCGTGCCAGACCGCCTTCCGCAGCGTATCCCCGAACCGGAATTGATGGACGAACCGCAGCAGGCGGCGGCGTACGCGGGCGCCGATTTCGAACACCCCCATTCCCACTTCATGACCCTACTGCGCGAATCGATGAATGTGCCGGAATTCGTCGGTCGCCTCGCCGATCTGGGCTGCGGCACGGGCGATATCACGGTGCGCTTGGCACACGCCTTCCCCCGTTGCCGGATCGACGCCATAGACGGCGCGGCAGCGATGCTGTCCCATGCCGAGACGGCGTTGCGGGCAGCGGGTCTCGCCGAGCGGGTCCGTCTGGTACACGGCAGACTTCCTGAAGCCGAGCTGCCCCAATCCAGTTATGAGGCGGTAATCAGCAATAGTCTGCTGCACCATCTGCACGATCCATTGGTGCTGTGGCGAACGGTGCGCCGCATCGCCGCCCCGGGCGGCCACGTATTCATCATGGATCTCATGCGCCCCGAAAGTCGTGCGCAGGCCCGGGATCTGGTCGATGCCAATGCCGGCTCCGAGCCTGAAATCCTGCGCCGCGATTTCTTCAACTCACTGCTCGCCGCGTTCCGACCCGAGGAAATCGAGCGTCAGCTTGGCGAAGCCGGGATCTCGGGACTCGAGGTCCGGGCGGTCGGCGACCGGCACCTGACGATCCACGGACAAATACCATGAAGCATTTCGAAAATCCTTCGTCGGACACCATTCGTGCGCTGTTGCAGCAGGTCCGCAATATTGCCGTGGTGGGCCTTTCGCCCCGTCCCAACCGGCCCAGCCACCAAGTGGCAGCGTCCTTACAGCGATTCGGGTATCACATCATCCCGGTACGTCCTGCCGTGAATGAAGTCCTGGGGGAGCCGGCTTACCGGGATTTGCACCAAGTGACCGAGCCCATCGATCTAGTGAATGTATTCCGCGCGCCTCAGCACGTGGAGGAAATCGTCGACACCTGCATTGCATTGAAGCTACCGGCGCTGTGGTTACAGGACGGCGTCGTCGACCACGAAGCCGCGCGGCGTGCCCATGCCGCAGGAGTCACTGTCATCATGGACCGCTGCATCTACCGAGATTATCTGGCGTTGATGAAGTAGCCTTGGCATCGGAGACAATGAGACAACCGCCATGCAGATCCGCTTTACCAAAATGCACGGGCTGGGCAACGACTTCGTGGTCATCGATGGCGTCAATCAGTCCTTCGTTCCGGAACCGGAGCAGATTCGTTTTCTAGCCGACCGCCGCTTCGGCGTGGGTTGCGATCAGGTGTTATTGGTGGAACGGGCTTGGGCGGAAGGCGCGGATTTCGGCTACCGGATCTTCAATGCAGACGGCGGTGAAGTGCAACAGTGCGGCAACGGCGCGCGGTGTTTCGCCCGATATGTGCACGACCACGGCTTGAGCAGCAAGAATCCCATCGTGGTGGACACCCGCGCCGCCCGTCTGACTCTGCAGATTCGTGACGATGGCCAAGTCACCGTGGAGATGGGCGTGCCGCAATTGGACCCCTCACGGATTCCCTTCGATGCCTCGGAAACCGCTCCGGAATACAACCTTCAGATCGACGGTCATCGTTACCGCATCGGCGCCCTGTCCATGGGCAACCCTCACGCCGTCCTGCAAGTTGACGACATCGACCTGGCACCGGTGGAGACGCTCGGTCCGCAACTGGAATCCCATCCGCGCTTTCCGCAGCGCGTCAACGCAGGCTTTCTGCAGATCGTCGATCGCGGCCACGTGCGTCTGCGCGTTTACGAACGCGGCGCCGGCGAGACCCTGGCCTGCGGCAGCGGCGCCTGCGCAGCCGTCGTGGCCGGCCGGATACAGGACCGCCTGGATACCGACGTCGCCGTCGATCTACGGGGTGGCCGTCTTATGATAAGCTGGCCCGGTCCGGGGCATTCGGTCACGATGACCGGACCGGCGACCACCGTGTTTGAGGGTCAGATCGACTTATGAGTACACAGCCGGATCAGGAATACGGCGAACAGGAACTTGCCGAGAATCGGGTCGCGCAATATCTGCGCGATCACCCCGAGTTCTTCCTGCGCAACACGGAAGTCGCGCTGCAGCTCCAGATCCCGCACGAGTGCGGCTCTGCGGTATCGCTGGTGGAGTATCAGATCAGCGTCCTACGGGATCAGAACCGCCAGCTCAAACGCAAGCTCAAGGAACTGGTACAGACCGGGCGGGAAAACGATCGCCTCAGCGAGCGCATACTCGGGCTCACGCGTGCACTGTTGGCTGCGGAAAGCTTGGAGGCGACCCTGGCGGCGGTGCAGCAGTCCATGACCGGCGAATTCCACGCCGACGCCATTTCGTTGCGGGTGTTCGGCAGCCCGCAGAAAGCGGGTGAATTCGCGCCGTGCATGCTGGACCGGCACGATCCGGCACTGGCGCCGTTCAGCGCTTTTTTCAAATCCAACCGACCATTGTGCGGACGCCTCAAACGCGCGCAACTGGAATTGCTCTTTCCTGACGACGTGGACGCGATCGGCTCGGCAGCGCTGGTGGGCTTGGGCGATCACGCCCGTTTCGGCCTGATGGCTGTGGGCAGCGGTGACGAAAACCGTTTCCATCCGGCGATGGGTACCCTGTATTTGAGCCGCATGGGCCTGTTGATCGGCTATGCCCTGCGCCGCTACCTGGGCGAACCCGCCGCGGATGAATGATGCGCTGCGTGCGGACCTGGACGGTTTCGCGACGCACATCGCCCACGAGCGTCGCCTGGCGCCTTTGACCTGCAGCCACTACCGCCGCCACCTCGACCGATTCGCGCAGTTCTGCAGCAACGCCGGCATCGACGATTGGGCCGCGGTGGATGTGCACCGGGTGCGGGCGTTCGCCGCCCGTGAACATCAGCGCGGCAGTTCCGGCAAGACCCTCCAGGCACGGCTCGCCGCCATCCGCGCACTGTTCAATTACCTGCTGCGGGAAGGACGGGTCCGTCACAATCCGGCTCAAGACGTGCGGGCTCCCCGAAGCGGTCGCAAATTACCCGAAGCGCTTGATGTGGATCAAGTTTCACATTTGCTGCAAAACGCGGGCGCGGACGACTCCCTCGCCTGTCGGGATCTTGCAATGATGGAACTGCTGTACTCGTCCGGTCTGCGTCTGGCTGAGCTGGTGGCAGCGGATGTATCCGACCTGGATCGCCGGGAAGGGTTGATCCGGGTCACCGGCAAAGGCGCCAAAGACCGCATCGTGCCGGTGGGGCGCATGGCCTTGGCAGCGGTGGAGGCCTGGTTGCGAGTGCGCACCGGCCTCGCATCCGCCGCGCAGACCGCCCTTTTCGTCAGCCGCAGCGGCCATCGGGTCGGCGCCCGCAATGTCCAGGACCGACTGCGGCGTTGGGGGCTGCGCCAGGGGATCGTCGGGCGCGTCCATCCTCACAAACTGCGTCATTCGTTTGCCAGCCATATGCTCGAATCCAGCGGCGATTTGCGCGCCGTACAAGAGTTGCTGGGGCATTCCGACATCAGCACGACCCAGATCTACACCCACCTGGACTTCCAGCACCTGGCCTCGGTGTATGATCAAGCTCATCCCCGCGCAAAAAAGAAGGATTCTTCCTCGTCCTGAACGTAGCGCTGCCTTTGGCCGCGGCCACCTTGCAGCGGCGTCGTGCAGCCCTCATATCTGCCGAACGCGCCCGAGCCGCGCGTCATAGCGGTGCTATGCTGCGGTGCGCGGCAACCTCATGGGACATCTCCTGATTAGCGTGTCCTGATTCAGTTACAATTCGTGCCCTTGAGCGCAATTCGGGAGCGAGCAGTGGAGCAGTATCGGGGAACAACGATCTTGTCGGTGCGACGCGGCGACAAGGTCGCCATCGGCGGCGACGGCCAGGTTTCGCTGGGCAATACCGTTATGAAGGGCAATGCCCGCAAGGTACGGCGCCTATATCACGACAACGTCATCGCCGGATTCGCCGGTGGGACGGCCGACGCTTTCACTTTATTTGAGCGGTTCGAGGGTCAGCTGGAAAAACACAGCGGCAACTTGACCCGGGCGGCAGTCGAGCTGGCCAAGGAATGGCGTACCGATCGCGCCCTGCGCCGGTTGGAAGCACTGTTGGCGGTCGCCGACGCCACGACCTCCCTGATCATCTCCGGCAATGGGGATGTCATCGAGCCCGAACAAAGCCTGATGGCGATCGGCTCCGGCGGCCCGTTCGCCCAATCCGCCGCCCGGGCGCTGCTGGAGAATACCGAACTGGATGCGCGCAGTATCGTCGAGCGCGGCCTTAATATCGCCGCCGATATCTGCATCTACACCAATCACAATCTCACCATCGAAGAGCTGGATGCGGCCCCCGGAGGCCGCTCCTGACAGCGATGGCATAAGGTTTCGAAAAGTTTATGTCGGAAATGACACCCAGAGAAATCGTCCAGGAACTGGACAAGCACATCATCGGCCAGGACGCGGCCAAACGCGCCGTAGCCATTGCCTTGCGCAACCGTTGGCGGCGCATGCAGGTGGATGAAAGCCTGCGGAACGAAATCACCCCCAAGAACATTCTCATGATCGGTCCCACCGGCGTCGGCAAAACCGAAATCGCCCGGCGTCTGGCGCGCCTGGCGAATGCGCCGTTCATCAAAGTCGAGGCGACCAAATTCACTGAAGTCGGATATGTCGGCCGCGACGTGGAATCCATTGTGCGCGACTTGGTCGACGTGGCCATCAAAATGGACCGAGAAGCGGCTATGGGCAAAGTGCGGCATCGCGCCGAAGACGCCGCCGAGGAACGGGTGTTGGATGCGCTTTTGCCACGTGCCCGCGGCTTTGGTTTCGAGCCCGACGACAAGCAGGATCACGAGGAGGAGTCGGCAGCGCGCCAAAAGCTGCGCAAGCGACTGCGCGAAGGCCAACTGGACGATCGCGAAATCGAAGTGGAACTGTCCGCTTCCAGTCTCGGCGTTGAGATCATGGCGCCGCCCGGCATGGAAGAAATGACCAATCAACTCCAGGGCCTGTTCCAGAATCTGTCCGGCGGTCGCACCAGCAACCGCAAAGTCAAAGTCAAAGACGCGTTGGTCTTGCTGCGCGACGAAGAAGCGGCGAAGCTCATCAACGAAGAAGAGCTCAAGCACAACGCGCTGCGCAATGTCGAGCAGAATGGCATCGTGTTCCTCGACGAGATCGACAAAGTGGCCAAGCGTTCCGAACACGGCGGACCGGATGTATCGCGCGAAGGTGTGCAGCGCGATCTCTTACCGCTGGTGGAAGGCAGCACCATCAGTACCAAGTACGGCATGGTGCGCACAGATCACGTGCTGTTCATCGCCTCGGGCGCATTTCACCTGTCCAAGCCTTCGGATCTCATCCCGGAGTTGCAGGGACGGTTGCCCATTCGGGTGGAACTGGGCGCCCTCGGCAGTGACGATTTCGTGCGTATCCTCACCGAGCCCGATGCTTCCCTCACCGAACAATACGCCGCGCTGCTGAGCACGGAGGGCCTGCAACTGCGGTTCGACCCCTCGGGCGTGCGCCGCATCGCCGAAATCGCGTTTCAGGTCAACGAGCGCACCGAGAACATCGGTGCCCGGCGGCTGCACACCATCATGGAACGGTTGCTGGAGGACCTTTCCTTCGATGCCGCCGATCGCCACGGCGAAACCGTCACCATAGACGCCGACTACGTTGAACAACATTTGGCCGACGTTGCCCGCGACGAGGACTTGAGCCGCTACATACTGTGACCGCGCCGCGCATGCGGCAAAGTGGCTTCGAATTTCAATTTGGAGATCAGACATGGCTTCACCGAAACCCACTGAAATCAACGTGCACACCAAGTCGAAGACCCTCGAGATCAGCTTCGACGACGGCGAGCACTTCACGCTGCCGGCGGAATATCTGCGCTGCTTCTCGCCTTCGGCGGAAGTGCAGGGCCACGGCCCCGGCCAGGAAGTGCTGCAAGTGGGCAAGGAAAACGTCAGTATCGAGCAGGTGGATCCGGTTGGCAATTACGCCATCTGCATCCATTTCGACGACGGCCACAACACTGGCATCTATTCTTGGGATACGCTGTACAAACTGGGCAAACAACACGATCACAACTGGCAGAACTATCTGCAACGCCTCGAGCAGGCGGGGCACAAGCGCAACGAGCCGCAGCGTCACTGAGCGCAGACCAGGCGCCTTGATGCAACGGTGAACGAAAATTGAGCAATCGCGAGTATTGAACGCCATGAGCGACCAAAACCATCCCTCAGACACCGATTTCGGTTATCAGAAAGTGCCGTTCGAGGAAAAGGCGCGGCGGGTTGCAGGCGTGTTTCATTCGGTGGCCGAAAAATACGACGTCATGAACGATCTGATGTCGCTCGGCATCCACCGGCTTTGGAAGCGTTACGCCATCGAATTGAGCGGCGTCCGGCGCGGCCAACGGGTGCTGGATCTGGCCGGCGGCACCGGCGATCTCGCACAGCGTTTTTCGCGCATGGTCGGAGACGACGGCGAAGTGGTGCTCGCCGACATCAACGGCTCGATGCTGGAACGGGGACGCAGCCGGCTGGTGGATGCCGGCGTGGTCGGCAATGTGCGCTACGTGCAGGCCAATGCCGAACGTCTGCCGTTTCCTGACAATCATTTCGACTGTATCAGTATCGCCTTCGGGCTGCGCAATGTAACCGATAAACAAACTGCGTTGGCGTCGATGTACCGCGTGCTCAAACCAGGCGGTCGGGTGCTGGTTCTGGAATTCTCCACACCTGCGGTACCCGGTTTGAAACCGCTATACGATTTGTATTCCTTCACGGTGCTGCCCTTACTGGGGCGATTGGTGGCCGGTGACGCGTCCAGTTACCGTTATCTCGCGGAGTCCATCCGCATGCATCCGGATCAGGAAACGCTCAAGAGCATGATGGAACAGGCCGGGCTCGAACGCTGCCAGTATTTCAATCTGAGTGGCGGTATCGTCGCCTTGCACCGCGGTTTCAAACTCTGATCGCCGGTATCGGTCGCCATGGAACTTCCGGTCGCACTCACCGCCGCCTTCGAAACCGCTTGCAACCGCGTGCTCAGCCTGGATCCCAACAGCGCGGCGCGGATGTCCGCGCTGCAAGGCAAGGTGATCGCCATCGTCGTGCAGGATTTGCATCTGCGCCTGTATCTATTGCCCGGGCCGGGCGGTATGCAGGCGTTGTCTCATTACGAGCACGCCCCGGATGCCGTGTTGCACGCGACACCGGCGGCCTTGTGGAACCTGACCCGCGGCGGCGAGGCGGCCCACATGATGCTGCGAGACGAGATCCGCGTCGAAGGCGATACCCAGCTCGGCCAGGACTTCAAGTCGCTGCTCGACCAGTTGGATATCGATTGGGAGGAGCACCTGTCCGGCGTGCTAGGCGATGTCCTGGCCCACCAGATAAGCCGCGGTGTGCAAGCCGGCATGCGTTGGAACGCGACCACGGTTTCCAGCCTGGAACAGGATGTCAGCGAGTTCGTACAAGAAGAAGCGCGCCTGGTGCCAAGCGGACCGGAGGTGACGCAATTCATGGACGACGTCGACGAGTTGCGCGCAGACGCGGATCGACTCGAAGTGAGGCTGAACCGCCTACTCGCCAGGTTGGTCGACGCCGGCAGCAGATCGTGACCAATACCGCGGCTGCTGTTGTATTGTCCTGGTTCGAGAACAACAAAGCCTAGTGGCGGCCGGCAAAAGACCGGCGCGACATTTCGGGGATAAGGTTTAGCGTGATACGTCCTGCCCAAGTTCTGCGATTGCTGTACATCAACCTGGTATTGGTGAGACATGGGCTCGACGAGCTGATCATGGCCACGCACCTGTTGCGCCCGATCCGGTTCCTCATTTATCTCGCGCCGTGGTATTGGCTGCGCGGCAAACGCGAACCCAGAGGGGTGCGCATCCGCCGCGCGCTGGAAGACCTGGGGCCGATTTTCGTCAAGTTCGGGCAAATCCTCTCCACCCGCCGGGACCTGCTTCCGGACGATATCGCCATCGAACTCGCGGGCTTGCAGGACCAGGTTGCACCTTTTCCGGGGCGGCAGGCGCGCGAGATCGTCGAAAAGGCGTACGGTAAATCGATTGCGCAGTTGTTCGCGCAATTCGACGAAACGCCCTTGGCCTCCGCCAGCATTGCCCAAGTGCACGCGGCCACGCTCCCTGATGGACGTGAAGTCGTGGTGAAGGTATTGCGCCCCAACATTGAACCGGTGATTCGCCGCGATGTGGGCCTGATGTACTACGTCGCCGGTCTGGCGGAGCGCTATTGGCGCGAAGCGCGCCGGCTGCGCCCCAGGGAAGTCGTCGCTGAATTCGAAAAAGTGATCTACGACGAACTCGACCTGGTGCGCGAAGCGGCCAATGCGGCACAATTGCGGCGTAATTTCGAGGGCTCCGCCTTGTTGTACGTCCCCGATACCTACTGGCCCTATGCACGCCGCAATGTCATCGTCATGGAGCGTATATCCGGCACACCCATCAGCGACGTCGAGGGTCTGGTCGAGCAAGGCGTGGACCTGAAGGCACTCGCCGAGCACGGCGTCGAAATCTTCTATACCCAGGTATTCCGCCATAACTTCTTCCACGCCGACATGCATCCCGGCAATATTTTCGTGTCTCCCGAGGGCCGCTATATCGCCGTGGACTTCGGCATCATGGGTACCCTGAATCCAGATGATCAGCGCTATCTGGCGGAAAATTTCCTGGCTTTCTTCAACCGAGACTATCGACGCGTCGCGGAGTTGCACCTGGAATCCGGCTGGGTGCCGGCCGACACCCGGGTAGACGAATTCGAATCGGCAATCCGCACCGTGTGCGAACCGAATTTCAACAGGCCATTGAAGGACATCTCATTCGGTCAGGTATTGCTGCGACTGTTCCAGACGGCGCGCCGTTTCAACATGGAAGTGCAACCGCAGTTGGTGCTGTTGCAGAAGACGCTGCTCAACATTGAAGGCCTCGGGCGGCAGTTGTACCCAGACCTGGACTTGTGGAAAACCGCGAAGCCCTATCTAGAACGCTGGATGAGCGAGCAGATCGGCACCCGCGCTTTCGCGCGCCGACTGCGGACCAATCTGCCGATCTGGTCAGAAAAGGTGCCGGAACTACCGGCGTTGATGCATCAATTTCTGCGCAATTCCATTCGCAGCGGCACGCCGGGGCAGGGCAATGTCCAGGGGTTGCAGGATGAGTTACGCAAAGAGCTGCGCCGCGGCACGCAACGCATCATCGTCACGCTGGTCGGCGTCGCATTGCTGATCGGCGCCGGGCTCAACCTTGCCATCGAGCGCAGCGCCGGCCATGGCTGGAGCCAGTTGTCGCCAGCGGTCTGGTTGTTGGCGCTGTGTGGATTTGCGATCACTGGGGCCGCCTATTGGCGCCGCTGAGGGCGCCGACCGCGGGACCAGTGGTCATCGCCGTGGCCGCTGCAGCGCCGCCTCCACTTCTTCGCGCTTGTCGGTCCCTGCCAGCTGCTCTACCAGGTGCAACGCAAAATCCATGGCCGTCCCTGGCCCTCGCGAGGTCGAGACCTTGCCGTCGCTGACCACCGCTTCCTCGCGATAGTCCACATCCTGCAATTGCGCGGCGTCCAAGGCGCCGGGAAAGCTCGTCGCACGTCGACCCCGCAACAGGCCCGCACTGGCCAGCACCTTCGGCCCGGCGCAGATGGCCGCCGTATAGCGATTGCGGCTCGCCATGCTGCGGAGCAGTTCCGCGATCCGCGGATCCGCGTTCAGGTTGTCGGCGCCGGGCAGGCCGCCCGGTAACACGACCATGTCGTAATCGGCCTCCAGTGCGGCGTCGAGTTGTGTATCGGGAATCAACACGGTGCCGCGGGACGCGCGCACCGGTTCGGCATCCAGACCGGCGGTTACGACTTCGATGCCGGCTCTGCGGAGCAAATCGATGATGGTTACTGCTTCGAGTTCTTCACAGCCTTGGGCGAGTGGTACGAGGACACGTGCCATGTGGGTTTTACCTCCTGTCGCAGCTGAATCATTTCAGCCACCGGCACCAAGCGCACGCCTTGCTGCTCCAGTTTCGGCAACATGTCGGCCAATACCGTCAAGGTTCCGGGGTGCGGATGTCCGATGGCAACAGCCGTGCCGTCCTGTTTCGCACGCCGGATCAGTTCCCGGAATTGGTGCCGTACGGCAGCGGGCGAGGCATCATTGTCGAGGAACACATCGCGTTTGAGACTAGGCACATCATGCTCCATCGCCACCTGCAACGCCACTGTAGCGCGTGTGGTGCGGCTGTCGACAAAGAACAAATTACCGCGCCGGTTGATTTCCTGCATCAACCACAGCATGTGGCCCGGATGACGGGTCAGCAGACTACCCATATGGTTGTTGATGCCAACTGCGTCGGGCACCTCGGCCAGGTCCTGCTGCAAGGCCTGGACGAACTCATGGTGGGTCATGTCGAGCCGCAGTCCACCCCGGTCCAGCGGGCGCGTCTCCACGGTTTGCATGGGTAGGTGCAACATGACCTCTTTGTGGCGGCTATGCGCCAAAAGGGCCAAGCGGTGGGTATGCGCACTGTAGGGCAGGAACGAACAGGCGACCGGACCCGGCAGTTCAATCGTCCGCGTACCCGCATCCAGGCGGGCGCCGAGGTCGTCGATGATAATGGAGATCGCCGGCAGCGGTATGCCGGCGGCCGGCGGCGTTGCCCCGTGCGCCCATTGCAGACACAGCAGTAGGCAAATCGCCGCCAACCATTTTCCCATGCGGGTTCCTTATTGCGCCGCCTCGGCCCGAGCCGGTACTTGCTGTTGGAATCGCTCGGCGATATTCAGGCCTTTGAGCAAATTCAACGCTTCAAACAATGGGTAGTCCTTGGTCGCGAGATCGCGATCCGCTTCGGCCTTGGCAGCGGTGTCCTTCGCCTTCTCCTTGGCTTTCTGCTTTTCTTCGCTGCTGTTGATCAAATGACGGCTGAGATCGCGCTCCTTGATCGGATCAATCAGATCGGTGTCGGTGGCAGCCGCCACTTTCACGTGATCGACGCTGATATCCGGGGCGATACCTTCGGCCTGGATCGATCGGCCGCTGGGCGTGTAATAACGCGCCGTGGTCAACTTCACGGCGGTCCCGCCACGCAATGGCTGAATGGTTTGCACGGACCCTTTGCCGAAAGTCTTCTGACCCATGATCACCGCACGTTTGTGGTCCTGCAGCGCGCCGGACACAATTTCGGATGCGGAAGCCGAGCCGCCATTGACCAGCACCACCATCGGCGCACCGTTGGCGGCGTCGCCCGGTGTCGCGTTGAATCGCAGCCGCGAATCCTCCACCCGACCTTCGGTATAGACGATCAAGCCGCTGTCGAGGAAGGCGTCGGATACGGCGACGGCGGCACCCAGAACGCCGCCCGGGTTGTTGCGCAGATCCAGCACCAGGCCTTTGAGTTTGCCGCCCGATTCCTTGCGCAGCTCGCTCACCGCTTTGAGCACGCTGTTGCCGGTTTTCGACTGGAAGGTAGTGATGCGCACGTAACCGAAGCCCGGTTCAAGCATCCGGCTCTTGACGCTTTCCACTTTGATCACGGAGCGGGTGATTGTGATGGTGAGCGGTTTCTCCGCACCTTCACGCACAATCGTCAGGGTGATGTCGGTACCGGGCTTGCCGCGCATGATCTTCACCGCTTCGGAAAGCGACATGCCTTTCACCGGCGTATCATCCAGGCGAATGATCAGGTCGCCGGTCTTGACGCCGGCGCGTTCCGCGGGGGTGTCGTCGATGGGGGAGATCACTTTGACGAAACCGTCTTCCATGCCCACTTCGATTCCGAGGCCGCCGAACTCGCCGGTGGTCCCGATCTGCAGGTCCTTGAATTCCTCTTTGTCGAGATACGCGGAATGGGGATCCAGACCCGAGAGCATGCCGCGGACGGCGTTCTCCAGCAGGGTCTTGTCGTCGACTTCTTCGACATAATCGTTCTTGATGCGCGCGAATACGTCGGCGAACGAGCGCAGCTCTTCCAACGGGATGGTGCCGACGACGTTGTTTTCGTCGCGCTTCGCGAATACACCGGCGCCGATGCTGATGGAAGTGCCGAGCACGATACCGGACAACAGGACAAGCCACGTACGATTTTTAGACTGCATGATTCGAATGCTCCTGCAACGGCGAACGGGTTCGCTTCGCCCTGCGCTTGGATCCCTCAGAGGACATGTCGGGCAACATAGCACAGACGATGGATATCGGGAATTCCCTCAACGGCTTAGACCGACGATATTGCCTTGGGTTGCACGGCACCACGTGACCGGGTTCACGGGTTCGCCGTCGTGGCGGATCTCAAAATATAGACCGGCGTCGTTGCGGCCGCCGCTGCGGCCGACCGTGGCGACGACTTCACCGGCCTGGACCCACTCGCCGACATCCTTGTAAAGGCTCTGGTTATGGCCGTACAAACTCATGAAACCGTTGCCGTGATCGATGATGAGCAATAAGCCGTAGCCCCGCATCCAGTTGGCAAATGCCACACGTCCCCGAGACACGGCCCGCACGTCGCTGCCTTGCTTGGCGCTGATCAGTACCCCGCGCCAGCGCAGGCTGCCGCCGGCCCGTGCATCGCCGAAACGGTCGCGCAGGCGACCGCCGGCAGGCCAGGGGAGCGCGCCTTTCAACTTGGCGAACGGTTTGCCGTCCTGGAAATCCATAGGGATATCCGACAGCGCCTGCTGCACGGCTTTGACCACTTGCTGCAGTTCCTGTTCGTTGTGCAGCATGTTCTGAAGCTTGCGGTCCTGATCGTGCAAGGTCGAGTCGATGGTCGCCAGCACCTTCTCGCGTTCTTCGCGGCTGTCCTCCAACGCCTGCTTCTGGTCCAGTTGGCGTTGCCGCAGTTTGGCCAGTACATGCTGCTGGTTGCCGATGGAAACCCGCACTTCGCGCAATGTCTGTAGCTGCTGCAGCGCTTCCTTGATGCGGTGGGTACGGGAACGATTGAGGTAGTCGTAGTACACCAGCGCCCGCAGCACCGTGCTTGGGTCGCCCTGGTTGAGCAGGATCTTCAACTGCTCCTGTCGGCCCATGGCGTAACTGGCGCGTACTTGCCGCGCCAGCGCCTGGCGTTGCGTCGAAAGTGTAGTGTCGAGGGCATGCTCGCGGGCCTGCAGCGAGTCGAGGCGCGCGCTTCCGGCCTGCAAATCCTGGTCGATCTTGTGCAGAGCCTGGGTCACCCGGCCGATGTGTTCCTCGACATCCTGCAGCTGTGATTGCACGCTGTCCTGGCGGCCGCGAGTGGCGCGCAACATCTTGCGCATACCTTCGATGCGGCCGCGCAGCTGTTCCAGTTCCTGGGTATGCTGCTGGACTTTCCCCTGCGCAGCCCCGACACAGACCGGCAACGCCGACAACAGGGCCACGGGAACGGCCAGGGCGATCCAAGCACGCCGCATGGGACGCTGGTTCATCCTTCGGCCAACGACACCAGGCAGTGGCCGCTCATTTCAGTTGGAACTTCCAGGCCCATCAACCTCAGCAGGCTCGGGGCGACATCCGCCAGGCAACCGTTCTCCGCCACCGACGCTTCGCGCCCGATATACAGCAACGGCACAAGATTGGTGGTATGGGCGGTGTGCGCCTGGCCGGTGTCTTCGCCGACCATCATTTCCGCGTTGCCGTGGTCGGCAGTGATCAGCATTTCGCCGCCCGCCTCCTGCACGGCGTCATACACCTTGCCGAGACATTGATCGAGGGCTTCGATGGCATGCACCGCGGCATCGAAATTGCCGGTGTGGCCGACCATGTCGGGATTGGCGTAATTGCAGATGATGACGTCGTAAGCACCACCACGAATGGCGGCCACCAGTTTCTCGGTCACTTCCGGCGCGCTCATTTCCGGTTTCAGATCGTAGGTGGCGACTTGCGGCGAGGGCACCAGAATCCGATCCTCGTCGGCAAACGGTTGTTCTTCGCCGCCATTGAAAAAAAACGTCACGTGGGCGTACTTCTCGGTTTCGGCAATGCGTAATTGGTGCAAACCGAGATTGGCGAGATATTCGCCGAGCACATTGCGCATGCGCTCGGGAGGGAAGGCCGCCGGGACATTGAATTCCTTTTTGTACTCGGTGAGGCTGACAAACTTGCCGGGCACCGGCACCACCGCGCGCTCGAAGCCGTCGAAATCCGATTCGATGAAGGGCCGTGTGATTTGCCGCGCCCGATCGGAACGGTAATTCATCATCACCAGGGTGTCGCCGTCTTCGAACTGCACCGGCTGCCCGCCCGGCGGCACGATGGCGGTCGCCTGGACAAACTCGTCGGTTTCACCGCGCTCGTAGGCATGGCGGAGGCCGCTCAAGGCGTCGCCGGCATGGAATTCGGCCGCGCCGCGGGTGATGAGATCGTAGGCGGCCTGGATACGGGGCCAGCGGTGGTCGCGGTCCATGGCGTAGTAACGGCCAATGATCGAAGCGATCCGGCCGGCCCCGAACTCGGCGAATTTCTCGTCCATCAACTGCAGCGAGGCTTCGGCGCTTTTCGGCGGCGTGTCCCGACCGTCCAGAAAGGCGTGCAGATACAATTTGTTGGCGCCGCGCTGCGCCGCCAGTTGGACCATGGCATGAATGTGACATTCGTGGCTATGTACACCGCCAGGCGACAGCAGCCCGAGGATGTGGACCGCCTTGCCGTTGGCCACCGCGTGATCCACGGCGTCGGTAAGAACGGCGTTGTTGTAGAAGGAACCGGTGCGGATTGAGCGGCTTACCCGAGTGAACTCCTGGTAAACCACGCGGCCGGCGCCCAGATTGAGGTGACCTACTTCGGAATTACCCATCTGATCGGCGGGCAAGCCGACGGCCGCCCCGGAAGTACGAATCAGATTGTGGGGATAGCGCCGCCAAAGCCGATCCCAGACCGGTTTGCGGGCCGCATGAATGGCATTGGCGCGAGTTTGGTCGCTGTAGCCCCATCCGTCCAGAATCAGCAGGACCATGGGTTTGGGTCTAGAGGGCACGGCAGATTTCCATGCACATGGTAAAAATAATAGGGATAATGGACATTTAGAACTAGTCTAACGGCAAATACGCCAAAACACCACGCCTGCCGGCCAAGGCACAGAAAAGGGTGCGGCGGGCGAACTCCAGGATTTCGCGAACAAATTGTGCTTCACAACCACGGCGTAATTGTATAATGTCTCTCTAATAAAGACAGTAGTCGGATGCGATGACCATACTCCAAAATGCGGTTGGGGCCTGCGCCTCGATGAATACCATGGACAGCACTATGACGTCAGCCGATCTCCTGATGACGCGTGACGAGGACATCGATCGTGCGTCACGCTCGCTCAAGGCGATGTCGCATCCGTTGCGACTGAAGATCCTGTGCACACTGGGCGACCGGGAGGTCAGCGTCCAGGATATCGTCGAGCACGTCGGCACATCCCAGAGCAACATTTCGCAACATCTCGCGATCCTTCGTGACAAGGGTATTCTGGCTTCGCGCAAAGATGCCAATCGGGTGTATTACCGGGTCGGTGATCCGCGCACGCTGCGTTTGATCGGCATGATGCGCGAAGTGTTCTGCACGGCAGCCGGGAACTGAAATTCCCGCGGCGGGTGCGGCGTCGCCCGCACCGCCTCCGGCGGGCGCTATCTGAAATCCCCGTCGTGATTGTTTCGTTCTAAAGCCCTTCCTCAAAGTTGAAAGCCAATGCAACAGTTGATTGAATTCGCCGGCAACCACTTGCTGCTGTCCAGCGCATTCGTGGCGCTGTTGGCGCTGCTGGTATTCTCGGAATTCCGCCGCCGCGGTCAGGGCGGAAACGACATTTCTGCGCTCGAAGCCATTCAGTTGATGAACCGCAAACCGACGCTGATGCTCGACGTGCGCGAAGATCGCGAATACGAAGAAGGTCACATCAAAGATGCCCGCCACATCCCGCTGGGCCAGCTCAACGACCGCGCCGGTGAAATCGAAAAGTATAAAAACAAGAATATTGTGGCCTATTGCCGCACCGGCAGTCGCTCGGCCAGTGCCTGTACGCGGCTGCGCAAACTGGGCTTCGAGTCGGTCTACAATTTGCGCGGTGGCATTACCGCGTGGCAACGCGATAATCTGCCGCTGTCCCGTCGCTGACAATTGCGTGGCGAGCACGGTCTCGCGCGCCACCGTGGAGGACTGGCATGAGCGGAGCAAGTCACATCGTCTGTCCTCATTGCGACAGTATCAACCGCGTACCTGCCGAGCGTTCCGCTGCCGATGCCAAATGCGGTTCCTGTGGGCACCGCTTGTTCACCGGCCAGCCCTTTGCGGTCGACAGTCGGCGCTTGACGCGCCAGATGCAACGTAACGACATTGCCGTGCTGGTCGATTTCTGGGCGCCGTGGTGTGGCCCATGCAAGATGATGGCGCCGGTATACGAACAGGCTGCGTCACAACTGGAACCCGCAGTACGGTTGCTGAAGCTGGATACCGAACGTAATCCGGATGCTGCTGCCGAATTCGGGATCCGCGGCATTCCGACGTTGATTCTGTTCCGAGGCGGCCGGGAATTGGCACGCAAATCGGGTGCCATGGACCAATCGTCGCTGCTGGCGTGGACGCGCAGGCATCTCTGACGCACCGACTTTCTTCCGCCAACCAATGGACCTTTGCCAATGAGTGAACCTAACAACGACGCTGCCGGCGATCAAAATCCGCAACAGGTTTTGATCCACAATATCTACCTCAAGGATGCGTCGTTCGAATCGCCCAACGCGCCCGGTGTGTTTCAACAGAATGCGCAGCCCAATATTCAAGTCAACGTCGGCGTCAACACCAATCTGTTGCAGGAAAACACTTTCGATGTCGTACTGACGATCACAGTCACGGCGAAATTCGAAGACGGCAAGACCGCGTTCGTCGCCGAGACGCTACAGGGCGGCATTTTTGGCTTGAAGGGCTTTGCCGACACCGATTTGGGCGCAATGTTGGGTATCTATTGTCCGAATATGCTGTTTCCGTACGCACGCGAGGCGATTGCGAGCTTGGTCAGCAAGGGCGGGTTCCCGCAACTGGTGCTGCAACCGGTGAACTTCGAGGCCATTTACGCCCAACATCTGCAACGTCAACAAGGCGACCAGGCCGAGGCCTGACGCCCTAGACCGTTGAACGAGCGCAGCCGCCAGACCGTCAGTGTGCTCGGCGCCGGTTCCTGGGGAACGGCGCTCGCCATTCTGCTTACCCGCAACGGCTATGACGTGAAATTGTGGGGGCACGACGCCGCTCATATGCGACGCCTGCAACACGATCGCGCCAACACCGAGTATCTACCCGACGTACACTTTCCCGCAGCGCTGGAACCGGTAGCGGACCTGCCGACGGCCATTGAAGCGACCGATCAAGTGCTGGTTGTCGTACCAAGCCATGCGTTCCGACACATGCTCGAGCAGCTTGCGCCGAGGCTCACGGCCGCGCGGGGTTTGGTATGGGCAACCAAAGGCCTGGAAATGCAGAGTGGTAAGCTCCTGCATGAAGTCGCCGGTGAAGTGCTCGGTGCGCTGCGACCACTGGCGGTGATTTCCGGCCCCACATTCGCCGGTGAAGTGGCGCGCGGCCTGCCGACTGCGGCAACGGTGGCCGCAAACGACCCGGGCTTCGCAGCGCGCATTGCCTCAATGCTGCACGGCGACTCGTTTCGCGCCTACACCAGTACCGACATGGTGGGCGTGCAACTGGGCGGTGCCGTCAAGAACGTACTGGCGATTGCCGCGGGCATCGCCGACGGCCTGGGCTTCGGCGCCAATGCGCGGGCTGCGCTCATCACCCGCGGGCTGGCTGAAACCCTGCGGCTGGGTACCCGCCTTGGCGGACAGCAGGAAACGTTCATGGGTCTCGCCGGTGTCGGTGATCTGGTGCTCACTTGTACTGACGATCAATCGCGCAACCGGCGCTTCGGCTTGGCGCTGGCTGCGGGACAGAGCCCGGAGCAGGCACGCGCGAGCATCGGTCAAGTGGTCGAAGGCGCGCAGACCGCGCGGGTGGTGATGCGCATGGCCCGTGAACTGCAGGTCGAGATGCCGATCACCGAACAGGTGCATGGTGTTTTGTACGAGGATCTCGATCCCCGCGACGCGGTGCATACGCTGTTTTGCCGCTCGCAAAAGCCCGAATTCGGTTGATCCGGCGCGAACTCTACGCGCCCTCCGAAAAGCCCAATTGGCGCCAGGCCTCGTAAACCACCACCGCCACCGTGTTGGAAAGATTCAGGCTGCGGCTATGGGCACGCATGGGCACCCTGAGCAGTTGCTCGTTCGGTAAGCCATCGAGCACGGACTGCGGCAAACCGCGGGTCTCAGGGCCGAACAAGAATGTGTCGCCCGCCTCGTAACGCGGTTGATGATAGCCGGTGCGGCCGCGGGTGCTGCACGCGAAGCAACGACTCGGGCCGATCGCCTGCAAACATTCCCGCAAGCCGGCATGCACCGTGACCGGCGCGTATTCATGGTAGTCGAGCCCCGCCCTCCGCAGCCTGCGGTCATCGAGTTCGAAGCCGAGCGGCTCGATCAGGTGCAGGTGGCACCCCGTGTTGGCGCACAAGCGAATGACATTGCCGGTATTGGGCGCGATCTCCGGCTGAAAAAGTATGACCTGGAACATGGAAGCACGATAGAGAATTACGGCCGAAAACGGAATGGCTGCGCGCGCCGCGTGCACGGGGGAGCCCCTGTGCCCTACAATAACGCAGTCGTTGCGCTCCGGATGCCAACACCTTGCCGCACTCAGGTTCTTCCATGAACGAAACCGAACAATCACCGCTGGCGCTCGAATTCTGTGGCTTGCCGTTTCGCACGCCACTGGTGCTGTTGTCCGGTTGTGTGGGATTCGGCGAGGAATACACGCGCGTCGAAGGATTCAGCAACCGCGACGTCGGAGCGGTGTGCCTGAAGGGTACGACACTCGCACCCAGATTGGGCAATGCGCCGCACCGCGTGTACGAAACACCGGCCGGCATGCTGAACGCGATTGGCCTCCAGAATCCAGGCGTGGACCACGTAGTGGAGCAGATTCTGCCGCAGCTCGATTTTGGCGAGACCCGTTTCATCGCCAACGTGTCGGGCTCGACCGTCGAGGAATACTACGAGGTCACGCGCCGTTTCGACGATTCGCCCATCGACGCCATCGAAATCAATATTTCATGCCCGAATGTCAAAGAAGGCGGCGTTGCATTCGGCAACGATCCCGACATGTCGGCACGGGTGGTGGAAATCTGCCGCAAAGCAACCGCCAAACCGCTGATCACCAAATTGTCGCCGAATCAGACCGACATCGCCGAAAATGCCCGGCACTGCATCGAAGCCGGCAGCGACGGCTTTGCGGTAATCAATACATTGATGGGCATGGCGATCGACATTGAAAGCCGCAGCCCCGTGATCGGCAACAACCAGGGCGGTCTCTCGGGCCCGGCCATCAAACCGATTGCGCTACTCAAAGTGCAACAGGTATATCAAGTGTGCCGTGCCCACGGTATACCGATCATCGGCCAGGGCGGGGTCTATACAGCCGAAGACGCGTTGGAGTTCATCATCGCCGGAGCCAGCTCGGTCGGTATCGGTACCGCATTGTTTTACGATCCGTTGGTGTGCCAAAGCATCAATGCGGGCATCCGCGATTATCTACAGCGACACCAAATCAACAACATCAGCCAGCTCGTGGGCACCTTGCGCCTGAACGAGGGCCAGAACCCCTGTAAGGCAGGCTAGCCGCTGCCCGGTCCGCTCAGTCGCGCCTGCGCACTTCCAGGCGTGCGAGCTTTCCCATTATCTCGCGTATGTCGTCAATGGTCGGATAGCGCGCCTCGTAAGGGTCGTACAGTTCACCGCAGATCATTTCTTTGACGTCGGCGCCCGGTGGCCCACGCAGCATCATACGGGTGGCGTACAACTGCGGACTCGGAGCGGGGTCGCCATCGGCGCCCACCGAGGCGACCATCACGGGGGTATCGGCCAGCACATACGGATCGACGTAAGGTCCGGCGCCGTAGATCGCGTAGCGGCCGGCCGGCAAAACGCGGCCGCGTTCGCTGAGGTGCATCAACACGATTTCGCAGTGCGGGTAATAACGATCTATCTGACCAAATGCTTGCACCTGTCCGAACTGGATATACAGATCCCTGCGCCCAGCCGCGACCGGCAGCGGTTGTTCCACGATCAGCGTGGATTCGTCCGGAATTTCATGTTCGATGCGGTAGGCTCGATTGCTGTCGGCGATGTACCGGCAACCGGTGAGTGCCAGCAAAAAACCGATCACCCACAGTTTGCGCACGCAGCTTTCACCGCGTCCACTTGCTCGACGAAAACGGTTCTGGTTTGTGGATGGCATAGCCCTGTGCGTAGTCCACCCCGGCCGCCCGAACGGCGTTCAGGGTCTCAGCGGTTTCAACGTATTCGGCAATGGTTTCGATGCCCATTACGTGACCGATATGGTTGATGGCTTCCACCATTGCCTGATCGGTATCGCTCCGGGTCATGTCCTTGACGAACGCCCCGTCGATCTTGAGAAAATCCACAGCCAGATTCTTCAAATACGCGAAGGAACTCAAACCGCTGCCGAAGTCATCCAGCGCGAATCGGCAACCCAGGGCTTTGACGTCCGCGATAAAGCAGACGGCGTCCGGAAGGTTGGCGATCGCCGTGGTTTCCGTAATCTCGAAGCATAGACTGGCAGGGGGTACCGTGCTCGCGCGTACCTGTTGCAAAACGTAGTCGCGGAACGTTGGATCTGCGACGGACTGGCCGGAGATATTGATCGCAAACAGGGTGTCGCCCCGCGCTTGCGGATGCACCTCGGCGATCTGTTTCAGGGCCGTATGGACAACCCATCCGTCGAGTTTCTGCATTAGATGGAATCGCTCCGCGGCCGGTATGAAGAACGCCGGCAGGATGATCTCACCGTCGCCGTCAATCATCCTCAATAGCAGCTCGAGATGACGTTGCCGTTTGCCAGGCGCGATCGGCTCGATGTGCTGCATGTACAGCTGCAGCGATTCGGTTTCGATGGCGGCACCGATTCGCGCCGCCCATTGCATTTCACCGTGGCGGCGGGCATGTTCCTGGTCGTCCGGCGCATGTACGTGGATACGATTGCGGCCGGCGTCCTTGGCGATGTAACAGGCTACATCGGCCGCGCTCAGTACCGCACCGATGCTTTCGCTCTCGGCGTTGATCGCTACGACTCCGATGCTGACGCCGATATCGAAGGTGTGGTCCTTCCAGCCAAAGCGATACTCCCGTATCAAGTCACGCAGTCCGGTCGCTATTTCGCCGGCGCGATCGATGGGACAATTTTCCAGCAGCACGCCGAATTCATCGCCACCCAGACGCGCCAAGGTATCACTGTCGCGGGCTTTGGTTTTCAATCGGCCGGCGAGTTGCCGGAGCAGTTCGTCACCGGCGAAATGGCCACACGTGTCGTTCACGATTTTGAACTGATCCAAGTCCAGGTAGCACAGCGCGTGTTCCCGGTTTTCCGTGGATGCGGTTTCGAGGGCGCGCTGAAGCCGGCGTTCGAACTCCCGTCTATTGATCAACCCGGTCAGCGAGTCGTGTCGGGCTTGATACGCCATCTGTCGTGCCATTTGCCTTGCGCTGCTGACATCGTGAAACACCAGAACTGCACCGATTGTGCTGCCCGTGCGGTCGCGAATCGGCGCTGCGGAATCTTCGATCGGAAATTCGCTGCCGTCGCGACGCACCAATAACGTGTGATCGCTTAGACTGACCACCGTGTTTTCGCGCAAACATCTGGCAACAGGACTCGGAATGTCCTGATGGGTTGCTTCGTTTCGCACCCGAAACACTTCCGATAGATCTTGGCCCGCGGCCTCAGCATTGCTCCATCCGGTCAATTCTTCTGCGACGGGATTGAGATACTCCACGCAACCGGCGACATCAGTGGTGATCACCGCATCGCCTATGGAATGCAGTGTCACAAGCGCGCGTTCCTTGGCCGCGAACAGGTCCTGCTCCGATTGACGCAACCGCTCCACACGGTCGCGGATCGCTGCGGTCATGAGATTGAAGTTTTCCGCCAGCATCCCGATTTCATCGCGCGTGTGCGTAGTGATCTTGGTGCCGTAGTCACCTTGGCGCACGCCCCGTGTAGCCTCTACCAAGCGTGCTATATGGCGCGTGAGCAGGTAACCAGCCAAGCTCAACAAGAGCAAGGTGAGTACCACTTCGGTAGCCGCAATCAACAAGCCCTGGTGGAACAATGCACTCTTTGTGTTCAAAAACGACGCCAGGGAGAAGCCCAAACGAATGCGGCCGATGAGTTCCTTGCTGAGCAGCAACGGTCCACCGGTGTCGAACATGCCATCTGTGATGGCCTGCTCCACGGTGGCGTCCAGCGCGGGCGGGTTGGCCGGGTCGAAATCGCCGACTTTGGCGTACAGCGTACCGGCATCGTCGTAAACCGCCACATAGCGCAGCCCGCCTTCCTTGTCGCGGATTACTTTGTTCAGGATCTCGGTGATCGCCGCATGGTCGCGCTCGAACAGCCGCGCCGAAATTGCGGCGTCGAGCAGTGGCGTGATCTCGAATACCACCGTGCGCATCTGGCTTTCGACGGCGCTGTTCATCAATCGTAAACTGTTGGCCAGCAACAGCGCGAGCATGCATACCTCGACCACCACGCTTACCAGCACGAGCTTTAGCCGCAGCGAGCGGTGGAACGGGAGTTTGGCGTTCGTCATTGTTTATGTACGAAGAACTGAATATACGGATCAAGCGCTTGCAGCATGTCGTTTGTGATCGGAGCGAACCCTTTCAAACCAGTGGTGCGAAAATAGGTTGCGCCCGCTTCGGTATCGTGAAATTGCATTACGGCTTCGCGTACCCGGTTTACGTCGCCTTTTGGAATGCCCGGGTTGGCCATGAAGAAAAACCCGGGGGCTTCGGGCGTCCTGCCGATTACTCTGAGTTGCGCTTTGTGCCCCTGCCCTAGCTTGCTCCAGAGCAGGATCCCGGTAACCGATGCATCGCTTTCGCCGCGCAACGGCGCATACATGGCGTTATTGTGGGTGGAAGTCTCGCGAATGGTGATATCGATGCCGTCGCGCAGGCCGTGCTGTTTGAGCTGATGCTCGGCCATCTGAAAAATGATCGACACCCGCGCCGCCATGGTGATGGTTTTGTCTTTCAGATCGGCGAGGGAATGAATGTCGGAGTCGGCGCGCGCGAGATAGATGCCTTGCACCACGTGCAAGGTCCGGGCGATGGGCTGGTAGCCGCTGCGGCGCTGCGCCAGACGCCCGAGATGAGGCGCGGTGAGGATGTAATCGTAACGTCGCGCCGCGGTGCGTTTCACGAAGGTGTCGAAGTCCGGTGCGCTCACCAGGCTCACCGGTCGGCCGAGGATACGTTCGAGCCATTCCTTCAGCGGCCGATGGAATTGCACCAGCTTTGCAGGGCTGACATACGGGAAGATCCCGAATACCACCGGTGCGCTGGCGCCGGACACTCCGGTTGCGGAGACGGCAAAGGTGAGCGCCAACAGCACGGTACGAAATAGGAACACACGCATGGTTTCGCTGGCAAGCGACCGGAATAGGCTTTGTTGCGAGCATACCATAGAGGGGCGCAATTCCCGGGGACGGGCGTCCCCCGAATTTGCGCAAGTTTACGAATGGCGGTGACTTCGCCCCGCGTCATTCCGGACTAGACGCGTTCTTCCATATTCAGTTCTTTGATTTTCCGAGTCAGCGTGTTGCGCCCCCAGCCCAACAGCCGCGCGGCGTCCTGTCTGCGTCCGCCGGTGTGCTTGAGCGCGGTTTCGATCATGATGCGTTCGAATGCCGGTTCGGCTTGGTCCAGCAGTGCCGTTTCGCCCTCCGCCAATCGGTGGTCCGCCCAACGTTTCAGGGCCGCTTGCCAATCTTCGTCACCGCCCATGGTCTCGGGCTGCTGCGCAAGCAATTCCGGCGGCAGGTCCGCCATGTGGATCTCGCGTCCCGAAGCCATGACCGTCAGCCAGCGGCAGGTGTTCTGCATTTGCCGGACGTTACCAGGCCAGTCCATCTGCTTGAGATATTCGACGACCTCGCTGCGCAGCAGCTTCGGCTCCATGTTGAGCTCTTTCGCGGCCTGGGCGAGAAAGAATTGCGCCAACTTCGGGATGTCCTCGCGCCGTTCGCGCAGCGCCGGGATGTGGATCCGGATGACATTGAGGCGATGGAACAGGTCTTCCCGAAAACGTCCTTGGCGCACGAGGTCTTCCAGATTCTGGTGAGTAGCTGCGATGATGCGAACGTCCACTCTGATCGGTGTGTGACCGCCCACCCGGTAGAACTCGCCGTCAGCGAGGACCCGCAACAGGCGAGTTTGGAGCTCAGCAGGCATGTCGCCGATTTCGTCGAGGAACAGTGTGCCGCGATCGGCTTGTTCGAACCGGCCGCGGCGTTGGCTTTGTGCGCCGGTGAACGCGCCCCGCTCGTGACCGAACAGCTCCGATTCCAACAGGTCCCGCGGAATGGCCGCCATGTTCAAGGCAATAAACGGTTCCGCGGCGCGGGGACTGTGGCGGTGCAGCGCACGCGCGACAAGCTCCTTGCCGGTACCCGACTCGCCATTGATCAGGACGGTGATATTGGATCGGGACAGGCGGCCGATCGCCCGAAATACCTCTTGCATCGCGGGCGCTTCGCCGATGATTTCGGCGTTGTCTTCGGCGCCAGCCTCAGCGTGATCGTGGCGCTGTTTTCGTCGCTGCGCAAGCGCACGCTGCGCCAGGGACACCGCTTCATCGACGTCGAACGGCTTCGGCAGGTATTCGAAGGCGCCGCCTTCGTAGGCGGACAAAGCGCTGTCGAGATCCGAATGCGCGGTCATGATGATCACCGGCATGTCCGGGTAGCGCTCGCCGACCCTGGACAAGAGCTCGATGCCATCGATGCCGGGCATCCGGATGTCGGTGATCAACGCGTCCGGCTGCTCGCTGGCGAGACGTTTGAGCACTTGGCTGCCGTCGTCGAAGCTGGTGACTTCGATCCCGACGGAACTGAGCGCTTTTTCCAACACCCAGCGAATCGAACGGTCGTCGTCGATGATCCATATCTTTTCCGAACTAGTCATGCGCTTTCTCCAGGGGAAGCAGGATCCGGAATATCGTATTGCCAGGTTCGCTGGTGCATTCGATCAGACCCCTGTGGCGGTTAATCAAGGATTGGGCGATCGACAGGCCTAGTCCGGTGCCATGGGCATGCCCGGTCACCATCGGATAGAAGATGCGTCCTTGGATTTCGAGCGGTATCCCCGGACCGTTGTCAATCACTTCCAGGGTGAGCACCAGGCGATGGCGTTCGTGACCGATGGTGATCTGGCGCTGGGCACGGGTGCGCAGGATGATGCTGCCATGCTGGCCCAAGGCTTGGACCGCGTTGCGCACCAGGTTCAAGGCCGCCTGGATCAGTTGGTCGCTGTCGGCGTTCAGGTTCGGGATGCTGGGATCATAATCGCGGGTGATTTCGATGCCGGTAGGCGCTTCCGCCAGCACCAGGCTGCGTACGCGCTCCAAGACGTGGTGAATATTGGTGTCCCGCAGATTGGGCAGTGTGTTCGGACCCAGCATGCGATTGAGGAGGTTCTGCAGACGATCGGCTTCGTCGATGATGATCTTGGTGTATTCGGTCAGCTGCGGGTCGGGCAACTCCCGCTCCAAAAGCTGCGCCGCGCCGCGCAACCCGCCCAGCGGATTTTTGATTTCATGAGCCAGACCACGAATGACGGCACGGGTTGCCGTGTGCTGCGCCAGCAGATTCTCTTCCCGCGAGATGCGCAATTGGCGATCGATGCGTACCAATTCCAGCAACAGGCCCACCTGTTGCCCGGGCTCCGTAAGCGCTGTGACGGTGCAGTCGACCACGTATTCCCGTTGCCCGAATAAACTCAAGTGCAATTCCCGCTCGGTGAACGGGTGGCCATCGCTGAGACAGACCTCCAGGCGCTCGAATAATTCGTCCGGTCCCATGACCAAATGGCGCAACGCTTTGTTGCGTGCTTTGCGCGCACTCATGGCGAACAACATTTCGCAGGCGGGATTGATGTATTGCACCACCAACTCGGCGTCTACCAGCACCACTGCCGTAGTGAGGTTTTCGAGCACGCGCTGGAACAAACGCTCTGGGGGCCGTTGGACGATCATGGAGAATGGACTTGCAAAATCCAAACCATTAAGCCGCTGCCCTGGACGTTTCTTGCGGCGTCGTTGGGAAATTCCGCCAAATGCGTGCAAGCCCCTGAAAGATTCGGTATTTGTTCGCTTCCCTGAGCCGATAGAGCGAACCGGCAGCGGGCCGCAACAGTACATCGGGAGGAAGGGAACGCGACAATGGCGCACCAACGCGCACTATTATAGTGCAAGCTTGGCTGGACGGTGCTCCGGCGATGTCGCGCAGCTCGGTTCGTGCTGGCCGCGCACCGGGCCGGTGCGGAGGAATCAATTAGCCGATTTAGGCACGTTCGGTGCCGTGGGCGCCCTCGGCGCCCGTTGAATCGTACTTCCGGCGGGCGCCGGATTGCGGAACAGGGTCGACGCCTGGCGCAAATGGAACGTCACCGCCGCTTTCGGGCTGCCGGTTTGGCCGTCGGCGCCCACCACCCATGCGTGCACCGTGTGGGTGCCGCGGTCGAGGCCCGTGAATTGGTAGGTCGGCTGGTTCGTTTCCACCGCGGCGCCATCGTCCACCTGCAGGGCCAGACGTTGAGTCGGCTGCAACGGGGGTTCGACCCGCAGGGCGACGGCGACGTTGCCCTGGTTGTCGAAAATGGTTTCATCAGCGCCCGGTTGGACGAAACTCAATTGAGTGGCTGGATTGGCTTTCGCTTGGTTCGCTGCGGCGTTGGTGTCCAACGTTCCTGGCGGCACCGGCTTCGGTTCATAGGTGCTGATCTCGGGCAGATCGACTTTTTTTCCGCCTTGCCCGGGTTGGTCCGAATAGACCACATTGCCCTGGGCATCCACGGAGCGATATACCTCCGCTGGTGCGAGCACGGGTACGGATGCCAACAGGAGTGCAATTAGGAAACGGAAGCGCATGGTTACAGAGTAGCTACGGCGCCGGGGCAGCGCAACGAGCGTTTGTCGGCGGATCACCGCCGTCGGTCGACACCGGAAAAAAAACGCCCCAGAAGGGGCGTTTCGTTGCTTCGACAATCGGACTCAGAGCGAATAGTACAAGTCGAATTCCACCGGATGGGTGGTCATGCGCAGACGTGTGACCTCGGCCATTTTCAACGCGATGTAGCCGTCGATCTGGTCGTCGGTGAACACGCCGCCCTGGGTCAGGTACTTGCGGTCCTTGTCCAGTTCGTCCAACGCCTGGTCGAGCGCGTGGCATACCGTCGGGATGTCCTTCGCTTCTTCCGGCTCCAGATCGTACAGGTCCTTGTCCATGGCATCGCCCGGGTGGATCTTGTTCTGGATGCCGTCCAAGCCGGCCATCATCATGGCGGAGAACGCCAGATACGGGTTGGCGGTCGAATCCGGGAACCGGACTTCGATACGACGTGCCTTCGGGTTCGAGACATGAGGAATACGAATCGAAGCCGAGCGATTGCGCGCCGAGTAGGCAAGCATCACAGGCGCTTCGAAACCGGGCACCAGGCGCTTGTAGCTGTTGGTGGAAGCATTGGTAAATGCATTCAACGAACGTGCGTGCTTGATGATGCCACCGATGTAATACAGCGCCAGTTCCGAAAGGCCACCGTACTTATTACCGGTGAACAGATTCTTACCGGCTTTGGCCAGCGATTGATGCACGTGCATACCGCTGCCGTTGTCGCCGACGATCGGCTTAGGCATGAACGTGGCAGTCTTGCCGTAGGCGTGCGCGACGTTCTGCACGACGTATTTCAGGATCTGGACTTCGTCCGCCTTGCGCACCAACGTGCCGAAGGCGACGCCGATTTCGCACTGTCCGGCGGTGGCGACTTCGTGGTGATGCACCTCAACGCCCAGGCCCATTTCTTCCAGCGCCAGACACATGGCCGAACGCAGGTCCTGCAGGGAGTCGACCGGCGGCACCGGGAAGTAGCCGCCCTTGACGGTCGGGCGATGGCCCATGTTGCCGTCCGAGTAAACCTTCTCGGTGTTCCAGTGCGCTTCCTCGGCATCGATCTTGACGAAGCTGCCGGAAAGATCTGCGCCCCAACGCACGTCGTCGAGCACGAAGAATTCGTTCTCCGGGCCGAAGTAGGCGGTATCGGCGATCTTGGTGGATTTCAGATATTCCTCAGCGCGCTTGGCCACCGAACGGGGATCGCGCTCGTAACCCTGCATGGTATTGGGCTCAAGAATGTCGCAGCGGATGTTCATGGTGGGCTCGTCGCAGAACGGGTCCAGCACCGCACTGTCGGCTTCGGGCATCAACACCATGTCCGATTCCTGGATGCCTTTCCAGCCGGCGATGGACGAGCCGTCGAACATCTTGCCGTCTTTGAAGAATCCTGCGTCCACCGTGGAAGCCGGCACACTGACGTGCTGTTCCTTGCCGCGGGGATCGGTGAACCGAAGATCAACGAATTTCACTTCGTTGTCTTTGATCGACTTGAGCACTTTCTGAGACATTTGACCACTCCTGTTAAAAAATCGCGATTCTTGAAACCGGTCGCCCGGGCGGCGCCCCGAAAGCTCGGTTGCACCCAATTGTGCATGAACTATGCCACGGAAAACCGCCTGCCTTGTCAGCGGGTTAGCGAAATATCGCTACGCCCCGCACCAAACGCACGCACAATATTGGTGCAGCCAGATCGACTGCGCACCATTGCAGTGCGTGCTAATGAAAATTCACGTCCACCTTGCCCACTTCTGGCAACATCCTGCTCGCCTCGCGCAAGCGCTGGGCTTCGGCTTGCGCCGCCGCGATATCGGCGAATTCCGCCAACGGAACGAATAGCTCCAAATGGACTTTGCCGCTAAGGTAATGCACGGTGATTTTATCCACCACACCGGCCGCAGGCATATCGTGCCAGGCCGTGCGCAACCGCGTCATCAGCTCTTTGCGCAGTGGCAAATGGCTGCAGGGCTGGGAGTTCTCGTCGTCCTCGGGGTCGATATGTACCATGACGTCCGCGACTTCGTCGATCTCCTTGATCACCCGGTAGCGCACCGCCTCACTGACCTGATGGCCTTCCGACACGCTCAGACGCGGATCGACCTGGATATGCACATCCACCAGGGCGTCGGCGCCCATGCGCCGGGTGCGCAGCAAATGCAGATCGCGTACACCCGTGACCGACTCGATCGTCTCCCGAATCGCCGCCACCCGCTCGCTGTCGAGCGCGGTGTCCACCAGCTCGCGGACCGCGTGCCATGCCAAATCCCAGCCGATCTTGGCAATCATGAACGCTACCCCCACGGCGGCGATCGCGTCCAGATAATTCAATCCCGCCATGGCGCCGGCGATGCCGATCACGACGATGATCGACGAAATGGCATCGGATCGGCTGTGCCAGGCGTTGGCCCGCAGTAGGTTGGACCGCAACCGCTTCGCGGCGCGCATGGTGTAATGATAAATCGCTTCCTTGGAAACGATCGAAATGGTCGCCACCAACAGCGACAACCATCCCGGTACCAGTAGCCGTTCCGGATGGAACAGACGATTGGCGGCATCGTAGCCCAGACCGGCGCCCACCCCGACCAACGCCACACCCAGGGCAACCGTGGCCACGGTTTCGAAGCGTCCATGCCCGTACGGGTGATCGTCGTCGGCTTTGGCGCTGGCGTGCTTGGCAGCGAACACGACCATGAAGTCGGTGGCCAGATCGGACAATGAGTGCACCCCATCGACCACCAGTGCTTGGGAATGATTGATCAACCCAACGAAAATCTTCGCCACGCCCAGCAGGAAATCCAGCACCCCACCGACCACCGTGACTTTGCGCGTTTCGCGATAGCGAAGCTCTTCCTGGCTCAATCCGTGCATCCGCGACAGTCCGACGTCAGCCTTCCCCGACTTCGATGGTGATCACGATTTCATCTGCGTGATCCCGCAACTCCACGACTTTGTGGCCGTTGATGCGACACCACGCGGGCACGTCGTTGATGGCCCCTGGATCAGTACATAGAACTTCCAGGGTATCGCCGGGCGCAAGTCGCTTCACCCGATCCTGGGTCCGGATCACGGGCATGGGACAAAGCATACGACGGGCATCCAAATGATAATGTGCCATGGTGCAGTGGCTCGTTTGGGCAGCACCCTGGCGCTGCTCGGGTTGCTGCGATTGCTCGTTGGGATCGTCTTCCGTCGGCTCAAACGTGCCAGTCCGCGGCAATGGCGTCCGCTGCCATCGGCTGGACGTTCAACATGCGGCATACGCCATCCCGGTTGCAAACTTCCACTTGCACGTTTCCGGCGCTGCGGCCCTGGCTGTAACGTGCCACGATGCGCGCGGCGAGCTCGAGATCGTCACTGTCCGCTACACCATCGAGTAACGCCAGCGGACCACTGTGGCTGACCGTCCTGAGGCTGACGAAATTGCGCCGATAGCCTTCCAGAAACCGGACTTCACCCTCTTCACGGGCGACGATGAGTTTGAAGTTGCCGCGCGGACGAAGATGCCGTCCCACCTTGAGCAGCATGATGTCGTCCAGCTCGTAGTCGCGTTCGCCACGGGTCTGCCACAAATCCACCAACTTGTTTGAATAACTTTCATCCGTTAAAAAGCAGCAGCCACCGGCTGGTTGCGCGTAATCATCGAAACCGAATTCTGCGGCAAGTTCGATTTGGGGTTTGCGGGAACGACCGTTGAAACCGAACAGCCCGTCACGTCTGACCCAACCTTCACGTTCGGGCAGGGTTTCGGGCAAAAGCTTGGCGCACAGGGGCCGCAGCAAACGGTCTCTGGCGCCCGATTCCCTTGCGATCACAGGCATGGTATCGGCACGCTGCGATTTGGGGCGTTGACCGACCACTTCGCCGGTGATGATGAAATCGAAATCGTTTTCGCCAATCCACTGCAGCGCCCTGCTTACCATGAACGTCTTGCAGTCCTGGCAGGGATTGAGGTTGGCGCCGTAACCGTGCTTGGGATTGATCAACACGTTTTTGTATTCGTCGATGACGTCGACGATGTGCAACTTGATCCCTAACTGTTCCGCGACCCAAAGCGCATTATTGCGCTTGGCGCGATTGCGGTCCTGCTTGCGGATGGCGTGGGTATGACCCTCCACGCAAAAGCCGGTGAAGAAGTTGATGCCTTCCACATGCACGCCCTGATCCTGAACGACACGGGTCGCCAGCATCGAGTCCAGTCCCCCTGAAATCAGGGAAATTGCGCGCGGTTGACGGTTCATAGAAAGAGGTTAGCATCGAGAACAGCCGAGGGAACCGCTTATCTTAACGGAAACGCGCGAGCGGCGCATGCTTGTATATCCCCTGCGTTCGCGGGGACACTAGGACCGCCCGATCAGTGCCGGGCTTCGCCTCCGTCGGCTGCAAAGGTACCGGGATAGCGCACCTGCAGCTGATTGCCCGCGCGGCGGCTGCCGCATTGCTGCCAAAGTTCATGCAACGCAAGCGAATCCAGTTCAGCGGGCCGGTCCAACTCCCGCATCGCTTGGAGTACATCGCGCAGTCCGACGAACTCATCGGCCAGCCGGTCGAAAGTCTGCGCCCATCCCTGTTGCACCCGCTCCGCCAGTTGCCGGTACGCGCTGCGGCCGAGGTCGACGTAGTATCGAACCCGCACCATGCGCCGGCGCGCGCGCAGCGGAAACAGGCCCGCATACAACAAGCACTGATCGCCGACATCGCGCAACCGATCAGCCTGCTGACGGCCCTCTTCCATGGCGCTGTGCAAGTATTCCAGAGCGAGCACGGTGTCGGCGAACTGCGGCTTGCTGGCGAAACGCATCAATAGGAACACCAGATAGCTCTCCAGCTCCTCCTCCAATCGCTGTTCGCATTCGGCTGCTGCACATTGGACCAGTTGCTGCCATTGGGCCGCGGCGGTAGGACCGGTGACGATCTCGCTCATGGACTGCTCCCATTCATGGGCCGGTAAGCATTATTTCGGCTGCGCCTCTCACTTCCTTTATAGCACGCGGCTCAGCCGCGGCAGGGCGCTTACATCGGCCGGAAGGCGCGGGCTATAATGCCGCTTCTGTCGCCCACGTGCGAAAAAAGGCCAAAACCTTGTCAACCATTTCCCCGCCGTCTCCTAAATCGTCGGCCACATTCCAGGATCTGATCCTGTCGCTGCAGCGCTACTGGGCCGAACAAGGTTGCGTTCTGCTGCAACCCTACGATATGGAAGTGGGCGCAGGCACTTTTCATACCGCGACCTTTTTGCGCGCCATCGGTCCTGAACCCTGGAGCGCGGCCTACGTTCAGCCATCCCGGCGGCCGACCGACGGCCGCTATGGCGAGAATCCCAATCGCCTGCAGCACTATTACCAGTTCCAGGTGGTCATCAAGCCCTCGCCATTGGAGATGCAGGAACTGTATCTCGGTTCGTTGCGCATGCTCGGGCTCGATCCGCTGGTGCATGACATTCGATTCGTCGAAGACAATTGGGAGTCGCCGACCCTCGGCGCCTGGGGGCTCGGATGGGAAGTCTGGCTCAACGGCATGGAAGTGACCCAGTTCACTTATTTTCAGCAAGTCGGTGGCCTGGAATGCCGGCCGGTGACCGGCGAGATCACATACGGCTTGGAACGCATCGCGATGTATCTGCAGGGAGTGGAAAGCGTTTTTGAACTGGTGTGGACCGACGGTCCGCTGGGGCGCGTTACCTATGGCGATGTGTTCCACCAGAACGAAGTCGAAATGTCGGCATACAACTTCGAACACGCCGAAGTCGATTCACTGTTCGCGTGGTTCAACACCTGCGAGCGGGAGAGCAACAAGCTGATTGCTGCGGGGCTGCCGCTCCCGGCGTACGAAATGATGTTGAAGGCCTCGCATACTTTCAACCTCCTCGACGCGCGTCACGCCATCTCGGTGACAGAACGGGCTCGGTACATCGGCCGGGTGCGCGCGTTGTCGCGCGCGGTAGCGGAGTCCTACTATGCGCGCCGTGAATCGCTTGGCTTTCCAATGCTCAAGGAAGGCGCGCCATGAGCGGCACACGGGATCTGCTGGTCGAACTGGGCACCGAAGAACTGCCGCCCAAGGCGCTGCAGGATCTGTCGGCGGCTTTCACCGACGGCGTTGTCGCCGGTCTGCACTCATCGGAGTTGAATCACGGCGCTGTACATTCGTTCGCGGCGCCGCGACGCCTCGCGGTAAGGATCGAGGCGCTGTCCGAAGGACAGCAGGATCGCGTCGTGGAGCGGCGCGGGCCTGCCGTGAGTGCCGCATTCGATGACAACGGCGTACCCACGCAGGCGGCGCTTGGCTTCGCGCGTTCCTGCGGCGTCGAGGTCGACGCATTGGAGACCGTGACGAGTGACAAAGGCGCGTGGCTGTTGCATCGCAGCAAAGAAGCGGGCAAATCCACCGCGATGCTGGTGCCTGCGATTGTGCAACAAGCGTTGGACCGACTGCCCATACCGAAGCGCATGCGCTGGGGTAGCCTGGATGTCCAGTTCGTGCGTCCCACCCACTGGTTGGTGTTGTTGTTCGGTGAGGAGATCATCGATGCGCAGATTCTCGGCGTGAAATCCGGCCGCCACACACGCGGACACCGCTTCCACCATCCCGAACCCATCTATATCTCCGAACCGGCAGCCTATGCGCCGGTCCTCGAAACCGAAGGGCACGTACTGGCGGATTTCAATGCCCGCCGCGAAGCGATCCGCGGTCAGGTGATGGAAGCCGCGGCGACGGCCGGCGGTGCGGCCGTGATCGACGATTCGCTGCTCGATGAAGTGACGTCGATGGTGGAATGGCCGGTGGCGGTACTGGGGCGGTTCGACGAACGCTTCCTGGAGGTACCGTCCGAAGCGCTGATCGCCGCCATGAAAGAGCATCAAAAATATTTCCATGTTCTCGACAGCGCCGGCGGTCTGATGCCGTACTTCATTACCGTCAGCAATGTGGAAAGCAGAGACCCGACCGTGGTTCGAACCGGCAATGAACGCGTGATCCGTCCCCGTTTGTCCGATGCAGATTTCTTCTGGACCCAGGACCGCAAGGTCCGACTGGCCGCGCGGGTCGAGAGCCTGCGCTCCGTGGTCTTCCAAAATCGACTCGGGACCTTGTATGACAAGGTGCAGCGGATCACACAGGTAACCGGGCACATCGCTGCGCGGCTTGGGGCGAGCGTGTACCCCGCAGAGCGCGCGGCGCAGTTGTGCAAGTGCGATTTGATGACGGACATGATCGGCGAATTTCCGGAACTGCAGGGCACCATGGGCCGCTATTACGCGCGTCACGACGGCGAACCCGCGGAAGTCTGCGTCGCGATCGAAGCGCACTATCGCCCTCGTTTTTCCGGCGATCGATTGCCGGACGATGACATCAGCGCGGCGCTGGCGTTGGCGGACCGACTCGACACGATGGTGGGAATCTTCGCCATCGGCCAAGCGCCGACGGGCGATAAAGATCCTTTCGCGCTGCGCAGAGCTGCGCTCGGTGTCGTGCGCATCCTGATCGAACGCGATCTGGAGTTGGACCTCATGGATTGCCTGCGTGCGGCAGCCGACGCCCACGAACGACAACGTAAGGGCCTGGTCGCAACGGACACTGTCGACACGGTGTACGAGTTCGTCGTCGCGCGGTTGCAGCCTTACTATGAAACGCAAGGGTTCGCTGTCGACGAGATTGAATCGGTGGCCGCCATGCGCCCGTCGCAGCTGAACGATGTCGACAAGCGGTTGCGAGCGGTTGCCGCTTTTCGTCGATTGCCCGAGGCGGCAAGCCTCGCCGCCGCGAACAAGCGCATATCCAACATTCTTAAAAAAACCGGGGAGCGGATTCCGGAGCAATACGACGAATCGCAATTGGTGGATGTTGCCGAACGGGAACTCGCGCAACAGTTACGCTTGCTGACTGCGGAAACGCTGCCGCTGTTCGAAGCGAGAGAATACGAGCAGGCCATGAAGCGTCTCGCCGCATTGCGCGATCCAGTGGATCGGTTTTTCGATCAAGTGATGGTGATGGTCGATGACGCCGCCTTGCGCGCCAACCGGTTGGCTTTGTTGGCCACCATGCGCGAATTGTTTCTGAGGGTGGCGGACCTGTCCCGCCTGCAATAGGAGAACGAGAAAATGCCGATGACCGACATCGATCACGACTCCTACCGTTCCATGCTCGCCGCTGTACAGTCGTTTCACGACAAGCACGATTTCAAGAACAGGGGTGGCGAAGAACTCGCTTATCGCGTGGCACTGATGGCGGAGGAACTTGGCGAGATCTCGGCGTGTGTAACGAAAGGCAAGGGCCGTGAGGCGCTTGCGGAAGAAACGGCAGACCTGCTTATATTGCTGATCGGCACGGCGATATCCGCGGATTTCGATCTCAAGGGCGCGTTCTGGGGAAAAATGGAAAAGATCATGGCGCGCGAGTCGAAGATGGTAGGCGGCCGCGTTCGGGTCTCGGAATTTCGCGAGGACTGACACGTTGAAGCTTATCATTCTCGATCGCGACGGCGTCATCAACGAGGATTCGGACGACTACATCAAGTCGCCTGAGGAATGGGTGCCGATTCCGGGCAGCCTGGAAGCGATCACGAGCCTCAATCAGGCGGGATATCGCGTCTTGGTCGCGACCAATCAATCGGGCTTGGGACGCGGCCTGTTCGACATCGAAACCCTCAATCAGATCCATGCCAAAATGCATCGACGGCTCGCCGCTCTGGGGGGAACTATCGACGGGGTGTTCTACTGTCCTCATACGCCCGACGATCATTGTCAGTGCCGGAAACCGGAGCCCGGATTGTTGCATGAAATCAGCGCGCGATTGAAGGTCGCGCTCGACGATGTGCCCTGTGTGGGCGATACGTTGCGTGATGTGCAGGCGGCCCGCACCGCGGGGTGCAAACCGATACTGGTGCGCAGCGGCAAGGGCGAGCGCACGGTTGCGGAAGGCAAAGGCATCGACGATATCCCTGTGTTCGCGAACCTCGCAGCGGTGGCCGAGTACCTGCTGGAGCAGGACGGACCCCCGGCGAGCGTCTGACCATGGCGGAGGTGCGGGCGGCGTTGTATTGGCTCGGGCTGGTGGTCTCCACGGTGGTCGTGGCGGCGTTGCTGTTGTTGCTGGCGCCGTTTCCATTTCTGGTACGACAGCGTTTCTCGGTTTTGTGGCCGCGTTTCAATCTCTGGTGGTTGAAAATCACCTGCGGCCTGCGCTACGAGGTGCAGGGCAGCGAGAACATCCCGGACGGCGCGGCAATTTATTTGTGTAAACACCAGTCGGCCTGGGAAACCATCGCTATGGAGACCTTGGTGCCGCCGATGGTCTGGGTTTTGAAACGCGAGCTGATGTGGATCCCGATTTTCGGTTGGGCATTGGCCGTTCTTAAACCCATTGCGCTGAACCGAAGCAAAGGCAGGGCCGCGGTGGAACAGTTGATCGCCCAGGGCGCGGCGCGCTTGCGCGAAGGAATCAGCGTGGTGATATTTCCCGAGGGCACCCGGGTTGCGGCCGGCAAGAAAGGCAAGTACCGGTTGGGAGGTGCGCTGCTTGCAGAACGGACGGGCTATCCGGTAGTGCCGATGGCCCATAATGCCGGGTATTTCTGGCCGCGCCGCGGTTTTCGAAAATATCCCGGCACCATACGGGTAGTGATCGGAGAGGCCTTCGATCCTGGCGGCATGAGCGCGGCACAGATCAATCAAAAGGCGGAAGCTTGGATCGAGGCCACCAGCGCGCAGTTGGGCGGCCGCACATGACACCGTGACCTTGTGCGAATCGACGATGGACCGTGGATTGATAGCGGGTGGCTATCAAAACGAACGACGCAATCAATTAGACGCATCCCGGCAGGCTGCGTAGCGTTTCCTCCCGCGACCATCCCGTGCCGAAAACGGCGCAGGCAAGCGGAGGCATCATGAACCGCACCCGGCCTGCGAATCGCCAACCGATGGACATTGGCATCGACCCCGCTACGCGGAATGCGATCGCCGCCGGCCTGTCCCGGCTTCTCGCCGATACCGATACGCTCTATCTCAAGACCCATCACTTGCATTTGAACGTGACTGGACCGATGTTCAATACGTTGCACTTGATGTTCGAACAGCAGTACACGGAACTGGCGTTGGCGGTCGATTTGATCGCCGAACGCATCCGCTCACTGGGTATCGCGGCGCCCGGTAGCGATGCCCGGTTCGCCGCGTTGACCAGCTTGAACGAGGACACCGGTGCATCAGTTGCAAATGAAATGATCCGGCAACGGGTGGCGGACCAGGAAGCCGTAATCCGCACCGCCCGCAGCATATTCCCGGTCGTCGATCAGGCGCATGATGAACCTACGGCCGATCTGCTCACTCAGCGAATGCAAATTCACGAGAAGACCGGGTGGATGCTGCGTAGCATGTTGGAATGAAGCGATGGAGATTCAGCCGGTCGGTACTGCTTGCAGGCAGCACCGACCGGCTCATCGATCAGGCGTTGGAACGGAAAACTTCAGACGTCCAGGTTGGACGCCGCCAGCGCGTTTGCTTCGATGAAATCCCGGCGTGGTTCCACTTGGTCGCCCATCAGGGTGGTGAAGATCTGGTCGGAAGCGACGGCATCCTCGATTTGCACCTGAAGTAGGCGACGGGTTTCAGGATTCACAGTGGTTTCCCACAACTGATCGGGATTCATTTCACCCAGGCCCTTGTAGCGCTGGATGCTCAATCCGCGCTTTGATTCCTCGAGCAACCACTCCATCGCTTGCTTGAAACTGGCGACGTTTTGTCTGCGTTCCCCACGCTGGACGAACGCACCCTTGCCGAGCAGATCATGCAATTGATCGCCCAATTCTGCGAGGGATAGGTATTCAGCGGAATCGAAGAATTCACTGGTGAGTACGTGTTCATGCACGATGCCGTGGGTGCGGCGCACGATCCGTGCATCGAATGTTTCGCCGTCGGGATTGTTCTGCAAGGTAATCTGGTAATGGGTTCCGGCCGGTTGTTCCGCGTTCAGGCGCTGAACCAATTCGCCGTACCAAGCATCCATGCGTTCTCGGTTGCGTATGGACTCATCATTAAGCCGTTGAATATAAATAAGTTTTTCCAGAAGAGCGGGGTCATAGCGGCGCGCTAACCGGCGCAGCATTGCCATCACCTGCATATACTTACGCGCCAGACTCTCCAACTGCACGCCGGCAATCGCCGGTGCGTCTTCGGTGACGTGCAGCGCGGCATTGTCCAGGGCCAGGGTGAGCAGGTAGGCGGTCAGCTCCGCATCGTCTTTCACATAATGTTCCTGCTTGCCTTTCTTGACCTTGTAAAGCGGTGGTTGCGCAATATAGATATGGCCGCGTTCGATCAGTTCCGGCATCTGGCGATAAAAGAACGTCAACAGCAGGGTGCGGATATGGGATCCGTCGACGTCCGCGTCGGTCATGATAATGATGCGGTGGTAGCGCAATTTGTCCGCGTTGAATTCTTCGCGGCCGATGCCGCAGCCCAGCGCCGTGATCAAGGTACCCACTTCGGCCGAAGACAACATTTTATCGAACCGTGCTTTTTCCACGTTCAGGATCTTGCCCTTGAGCGGCAGAATAGCCTGGGTTCGGCGGTCGCGGCCCTGCTTCGCGGAGCCGCCCGCGGAATCGCCCTCCACCAGGAAAAGTTCGGATTTCGCCGGGTCCCGCTCCTGACAGTCGGCCAGTTTGCCGGGCAGCCCGGCCAGATCCAGCGCGCCTTTGCGGCGCGTCAGCTCCCGGGCGCGCCGGGCTGCTTCCCGGGCGCGCGCCGCATCGATGATTTTGGACGTGATGGCTTTGGCTTCGTTGGGCTGTTCCAGCAGATAGGCGCGGAATTTCTCCGACATGGTGGATTCGACGATCCCTTTTACTTCGGACGAAACCAATTTGTCCTTGGTCTGGGACGAGAATTTCGGATCGGGTACTTTTACCGACAGTACTGCCGTGAGGCCTTCCCGGGCGTCGTCGCCGCTGGTCGCGACTTTCGCTTTGCGTGCGCTGCCGTCTTCGTCGATGTACTGGTTCAACGTGCGGGTCAGCGCGGCGCGGAATCCCGCCAAGTGGGTGCCGCCGTCACGTTGGGGTATGTTATTGGTAAAACAGAAAATGTTCTCCTGGTAGGAGTCGTTCCACTGCAAAGCCAATTCGACGCCGGTGCCGTCTTTTTCGGTCTGAAAATAGAAGACGGTGTCATGCAAGGGTGTCTTATTGCGGTTGAGGTGCTCAACGAAGGCGCGAATGCCGCCTTGATATTCAAATACGTCCGTTTTCTCCGAACGCTCGTCGCTCAAGCGGATGCGCACGCCGGAATTCAGGAATGACAGTTCCCTGAGGCGCTTGGAGAGAATGTCGTAGTGGAATTCGATGTTCGTGAATATGGTGGCGCTAGGTTTGAAGCGAATCTCCGTGCCCGTGCTCTCCGTGTCGCCAATTACCTGGATCGGCGTGACCGGCTCGCCGAGGCGGTATTCCTGCTGCCAGATCTTGCCATCGCGCCGGATGGTGAGCTTGAGGTACTCGGACAGCGCATTTACTACGGAGACGCCGACACCATGCAGGCCGCCGGAAACCTTGTACGAGTTGTCGTCGAACTTACCTCCGGCGTGCAACACGGTCATGATAACTTCCGCCGCCGACTTCCCTTCGGAGTGCATATCCACCGGGATACCGCGGCCATTGTCGGTTACCGTAACCGATTCATTGCTGTGGATAATGACATTGATTTCTGAGCAATAGCCGCCGAGCGCCTCGTCGATAGAGTTATCCACGACCTCGAAGACCATATGGTGCAGCCCGGTGCCATCATCCGTGTCGCCGATGTACATCCCCGGCCGTTTTCGCACGGCATCCAGGCCCTTCAGGACCTTGATATTGGAGGAATCGTAGGTGGGCTGGTCACTCATAAGTGGTCCTCAGAAAGCAATTTGGCATTATAACACTTCCCGCACTGCGCCGTGTTCCACGTGGAACCCTTTGTAACGGTCGAGGAAGGTCAGGGCTTCGGGCTCGATGGCGGTAACGAAGACCTGCGCGGACAGGCTTTGCAATTGAGCGACAAAGCGCTCGCGACGTTCGCGGTCTAGTTCGGCCGCCAGGTCGTCGACGAGCAGAATCGGATGCCTGCCGCTTCGTGTCTGGAATAGCACGCATTGGGCGCAGACCAGCGCACTTACCAACAGCTTCTGTTGGCCGCGAGATGCCGTTTCAGCAGCATTCACCCCGTCGACCGTCACGCGCAGATCCGCGCGATGCGGGCCGGCGAACGTAAAACCACGTTCCCGGTCTTGCCCCCGGCTTTGGGAGATCGCGTCCGCCAACGTCCGTTCCCGGCTCCACCCTTGCAAGTATTCCAGCCGCAGCGGCGGGAAGTCCAAGAGCAGGTCTGCAACCTCGCTCACCAATGGCGCCAGCTGCTCCAGATAACGACGGCGCAGATCATCGATGGCGGTCCCGGCTTGGACCAGCTCAGGTTCCCAGGATTCCGCCGGGGTTCCGGTCCGAAGTGCAGCGTTGCGCTGCCGGAGAGCTCGCTGGTAGCGTTGCCAATAGTCATAAAAGCCATGTTCCACGTGGAACACACCCCAATCCAGGTATTGCCGCCGGAAATGAGGGCCTTCTTCCAGTAGCTTATGGCTGTTGGGGTGAAGAATCTGCACCGGCAACAACGCCGCCAGGGGCGCCAAGCTGTCCAGGTCCTGCCCGTCCACACGAACACGCAGAGAATCCTTGCTTCGTTCGATGGCGGCCGCTCTGGTGCGGCCCTGGTCTGCGATACGGCCGAATACCGTATAGCGGGTTTCCCCGTGTCGCACGAGGCGTTCGAACCGACGCGTGCGGAAAGATCGACCGCGGGAAAGTACGTAGATCGCTTCGAGCAGGCTGGTCTTGCCGGACGCATTGGCGCCAAAGATCAGGTTGACGCCCGGCGCCGGGGAGATATCCACCGACGCGAGGTTGCGTAGGTTTTGAATGTGCAGACGCTGCAGGCCTAGTGCAGCCACGAAAGCGTTCCCATCCGAGTCTACTACAGGCGCATGGGCATGACCACGTATCGGCACTTGGACGCGCCCGCCTCCTGGATCAGACAGCTGCTGTTGGCATCCCGCAGGGAAAGACGCGCCCTGTCCCCGGATAAGGCACTTAGCGCATCCAGTAAGTAATTGACGTTGAAACCGATTTCCAGATCGGGGCCGTCGTACTCCACTTCGATTTCTTCTTCGGCCTCTTCCTGCTCGGGGTTATGGGCCTGCACCCGCAAGCGTCCGGATTCCAGCTGCAACCGGATTCCACGATATTTTTCGTTCGACAAGATAGACGTGCGTACCAGGGCCTGGCGAAAACTTTCCCGGTCCGCCAAGATTACCTTGTCGCTGTCTTTCGGCAGCACCCGGTCGTAATCGGGAAAGCGTCCGTCGATCAGCTTCGAGGTGAACCGCAACTGCTTGAGTTGCACACGGACATGATTACTGCCGATCTGTACCGACACCGGTTCGTCGTTGTCCTCCAGCAGGCGACTAAGTTCCTGGATCCCTTTACGTGGCACGATCACCTGCTGACCGTCGGCGCCTTTAATGCCAAGCTCGGCATCACAAACTGCCAATCGATGCCCATCGGTCGCGACGCTGCGTAGTTGCGTGGCGCCCATTTCCAACATCAGCCCATTGAGGTAATAGCGCACATCCTGCTGCGCCATGGAAAACTGCGTCTTGTCCAGCACCCGTTTGAGTTCCCGTTGCGGTAGCTGGAATTCCAGCGTCGCGTTGATCTCTTCGACCGTCGGGAACTCGTTGGCTGCGAGCGTCGCCAGGGTAAACCGGCTGCGCCCCGACCGTAGCTGCGCCCGCTCACCGTCAGTGCTCAACTCCAACTGCGCCTGATCCGGCAATGTCCGGCAGATGTCCAGGAGCTTGCGCGCAGGGAGCGTGATTTCACCCGGCTCGGTAACGTCCAAATCCAAATTGGCCACGAGCTCCACTTCGAGATCCGTGCCGGTCAGGGAAATGCGATTGTTTTCCGCGACCAGCAGCAGATTCGAAAGCACCGGCAGCGTCTGGCGTCGTTCGACCACGCCGATCACCAATTGCAGCGGTTTGAGGATCGTTTCCCGTTGAGCAGTGAACTTCATGGGCGTGCCTTTCCCGAATTGTTCTTGGTAATTTAATTAAAGATTTAAAGAGATTTAGATCAGTTATTACGGGCAGCGGAAACTGTGTATATCTTCAAAATACAATTCAAAAACAGCCTGTTGAACGCGAAACGCGGCTGCGTTGGCCATGGCATGAATGCCGGATATCATGTGGTCAACCTGTGGATAAGTTTTGGAGTTCGGCATCTGCCACGCTTGTGCACAAGTTATCCACATCATGTTGTGAGGATTCTCAACAGGTTTGTGTAGTCTTCGCTGATCCGCAGATCACTTTCTTTCAGTTCACCCACTTTGCGGCAAGCATGCAGCACCGTGGTGTGGTCGCGGCCGCCGAACGCGTCGCCGATCTCCGGTAAGCTGTGATTCGTGAGTTCCTTGGCCAACGCCATAGCCACCTGACGGGGCCGGGTAATGGATCGGCTACGGCGCGCAGACAGTAGATCGTGTACGCGAATCTTATAGTATTCAGCCACCGTTTTCTGAATATTTTCAACGGTAACCAACTTGTCTTGCAACGCCAGCAGATCCTTGAGTGCCTCCCGGGCCAGTTCCATGGAAATGGCTTGATTGGTAAAGCGGGAGTGGGCGATGACCCGCCGCAGTGCACCCTCGAGTTCGCGGATGTTGGAGCGAATCCGTTTTGCCATGAAGAACGCTACTTCATTGGGCAACTCCACTTGGCTTTGGATCGCCTTGCCAATCAGGATTGCTACCCGGGTTTCCAATTCCGGCGGCTCGATGGCCACCGTCAAACCCCACCCGAAGCGACTCTTGAGTCGCTCCTCCAAGCCGTTGACTTCCTTCGGGTAGCGATCGCAAGTCAGAATGATCTGCTGTTCCCGTTCAAGCAAGGCATTGAATGTATGGAAAAATTCCTCCTGCGAACGTTCTTTGCCAGCGAAGAATTGAATATCGTCGATCAACAGGGCATCCAGGGATCGGTAATGGCGTTTGAAATCGTCGATGGCATTGTGCTGCAAGGCTTTGACCATGTCTGCAACGAAGCGTTCCGAGTGCAGATACACCACTTTCGCTTGTGGATTCTGCGCCAACATCATGTTGCCGATGGCATGCATGAGGTGCGTCTTGCCCAGCCCGACACCGCCGTAGACGAACAGCGGGTTGTAGGCGACGCCTGGATTCTCCGAGATCTGCACCGAAGCGGCGCGGGCCAACTGGTTGGATTTGCCTTCCACGAACGAATCGAAGGTGAAAGCGGGATTGAGGTTGCTCTGCAGCTGGTTGCCGGTGGGCCGCGGCGCCGCGCGTACGAAGCGGTTCGGCGCAATGTGCTGTTTGGAACTACCCACTTCCAGGATCAGCGCCGGCGCATTGCCGTTGGCACTATCGGACATCGCATCGCTGATGAGGCCGAAAAACTGGTCTCTGACCCGGTCCAACACGAATTGGTTCGGTGCCAACAGCCGCAGCCGACTGCCATCTTCCACCGCATGCAGCGGACGGATCCAGGTATTGAACTGCGCTTGATCGATACTGCCCTCGAGGCGCTCGAGACATTTGCTCCAAAGCGAAGTGTCCATCGCGCAAATAGCTCCAATGACGTAGCGAGACCTGGCCGAACCCAAACAGGGGACCAGGAGTCTAACCCGCTGCGGCAAAGTTATCCACATCGCCCAGTGGATAAAACCTACGACCGTGTATTGACTGGGTGCATCGGAGTCAGTAGGATTCGGCGTTTCATGTGACCGGGCCTTCGCGGCTCCTCCACGGATACTGTCATGAAAAGAACGTTCCAACCCAGCGTATTGAAACGCAAGCGCACCCACGGTTTTCGCGCCCGCATGGCCACCAAGAACGGTCGTCTGGTGCTCAAGGCCCGCCGTGCGAAAGGTCGCGCGCGCCTGACTCCCTGAAGTTGCAACGCGGCACCGGCTCGGCACGGTTTCCGCGCGCGCGGCGGCTGATCCAAAGCGCGCAGTTCCAGCGGGTCTTCACGCGCGCCATTAAATCCAGCGATGATTGCTTTACAGTGCTTGCTCGATCCAATCAAATGCCGGAAGCGCGTCTCGGGCTCGCAATCGCCCGCAAGCATGTGAAGCACGCAGTAGCACGCAACCGCATCAAGCGGGTGGTACGCGAAAGTTTTCGTCACCACCAAGCGCAGCTTTCAGGTCTGGATCTGGTCGTGCTCGCTCGCAGTGGGCTTGCCACGAAAACCAGCACGCAAATGCATGCGTCCCTGGAGCGTCATTGGGTACGGTTGGTGCAAAGATGCGCAAGCTCTTCATCCTGTTGATCCGTGGCTACCAATACTTGATCAGCCCGATGCTGGGTAGTCATTGCCGCTTCTACCCCAGCTGTTCGTGCTACGCACACACTGCCATCGCCCGCTACGGCGTGCTGCGCGGTGGCTGGCTGAGCCTGCGACGTTTGTCGCGCTGCCATCCCTGGAGTCCAGGCGGACTCGACCCGGTTCCCGAAGAAAGCACAAGAAAGTAGCCAATGGACAACCCGAGGTTATATTTACTCATCGCGTTGAGTTTTGTCGGCTTGCTGCTGTTTCAAGCATGGCAGGCCGATTATGGTCCGCGTCCCTCCAGGCAGGCGGCAACGAGTTCCGCGCCGGCGCCTGAAGCCGGTAGCGAAGCACCGAAGGCCAATACGCCCAAGGTCCAGGTGCCCGCCGATGTGCCGCAAGCACCGAATGCCGAAGGTGCTTCCCCTGGCGCGGATCATCCGCCGGCGCAGACGGCACGCTTGAACAGCGGTCAGCGCATCCATGTGCGCACCGATGTACTCGAAGTCGAGCTCGATACCTACGGTGGCGACGTACGCCAGGCGCGGCTGGTCCAGTATCCGGTATCCATTAACGACAAGACCCCGATTGCACTGCTGCATGATACCGGCAGCGGCGTGTACGTGGCGCAGTCCGGATTCAGCATGGTGAAGGGCACGGGGCCTGACCACCATGCCACCTATCAGGCCGCCAAGTCCGACTACCGTCTGGCCGAAGGCGAAGACTCGGTGCAAGTGGATCTGACCTGGAGCCATGGCGGCATCGACGTCATCAAGCGCTATACCTTCCACCGCGCCAGCTATTCCGTGGACCTGCAATACCTGGTGCGCAACCAATCCGAGCAGCCGTGGCAGGGCGCGTTCTACCGCCAGATCAAACGTTCGCAGCCCGCCGACACCGGCCGCAGCATGTTCGGCATCCACACCTATACCGGCGGCGCGATCTACACCACGGAGAATCATTACGAGAAAATCGATTTCTCCGATATGCGCGACCAAGCCTTACAACGGCCAAGCGTCAAAGGCGGTTGGGTGGCGATGTTGCAGCACTATTTTCTTGGTGCATGGATTCCCCCTGCAGACGCGACCGATACGTTCTATAGCCGCTACCAGGATTCTACCCACTATTTCAATCTGGGCTTGATCACGCCGGTGCAAACCATCGCCCCCGGCGCCGAACACGATTTCAACAGCAAACTGTATGTCGGGCCGAAAGTGCAAAGCAGGCTCGAATCCCTATCGCCGGGACTGGAGTTGACGGTCGATTACGGGATTCTGACCTTCCTGTCGAAACCGCTGTTCTGGCTGCTCAAGACGCTGCACAAGCTGGTCGGCAACTGGGGCTGGGCGATCGTGCTGTTGGTGGTGTTGCTGAAACTCGCGTTTTACAAGCTGTCGGAGACCAGCTACCGGTCCATGGCGAAAATGCGCGCCGTGCAGCCGCGCATGCAGGCGCTCAAGGAACGCTTCGGCGACGACAAGCAGAAGATGAACCAGGCGTTGATGGATCTTTATAAGAAGGAGAAGATCAATCCGCTGGGCGGCTGTCTGCCTATCGTGGTCCAGATCCCGGTGTTCATCGCCCTGTACTGGGTGCTGCTGGAAAGCGTCGAACTTCGCCAGGCGCCGTGGATTCTCTGGGTCCAGGACTTGTCGACCAAAGATCCGTATTACGTGCTGCCGGTGCTGATGGGCCTGACCATGGTCGTCCAGCAGCGCCTGAACCCGGCGCCGCTGGATCCGTTGCAGGCCAAGATCATGATGTTCCTGCCGATCATTTTCACGGTGTTCTTCCTGTTCTTCCCGGCCGGCCTGGTATTGTATTGGGTGACCAACAACTCCCTTTCGATACTGCAACAATGGATCATTACCCGGAGGATCACCGGCGCGACCGCGAAACGCTGAGAGCTCGACCGCGGCACAGTGCCCGCGTCCGGCGCGCGATTGACGCCATGGCCTATGTCGAAGACACCATAGCTGCCGTCGCCACACCGCCCGGCAAGGGTGGCATCGGCATTGTCCGGGTGTCCGGACCGCGCAGTCGCGACATCGCGAATGGCATCCTCGGTCGCGTACCCGCGACCCGACGGGCGCTGCACGCCGAATTTCGCGATGCCGACGGGCAAGCGATCGACGACGGTATCGCCCTGTTCTTTCCCGGCCCCCGCACGTTTACCGGCGAAGACGTGCTGGAGCTGCAGGGCCACGGTGGCCAAGTGGTGCTCGATCTGGTCCTTCAGGCCTGCTTGACGCTGGGTGCGCGCATGGCGGCACCGGGGGAATTTTCCCAGCGCGCGTTTCTCAACGGTCGAGTCGATCTGGCCCAGGCCGAATCCATCGCCGATCTCATCGAGGCGGGCAGCCAACAGGCAGCCCGCGCGGCGCTGCGCTCGCTGAAGGGCTTGTTTTCCCGCCGGGTGTACGCCCTGGTCGAAGCGTTGATCGTATTGCGCACTTTCGTCGAAGCGGCGATCGACTTTCCCGAAGAGGAAATCGACTTCCTGGCCGACGCGGGGATTCGTGCTCAGGCCGCCGAGCTGCAAGCAACGATCGACGACATCATCGCCCGCGCGCGCCAAGGCTGTTTGCTGCGCGACGGCATCACGGTCGTGATCGCCGGCCGCCCGAATGCCGGCAAATCCAGTCTTCTCAACGCCCTTGCCGGTCGCGACACCGCCATCGTCACGGAAGTGCCGGGCACCACCCGCGATGTCCTGCGCGAGCACCTCGAACTCGACGGCATGCCGGTGCACATCGTCGACACCGCGGGATTGCGCGAGACCGAAGATCAGGTCGAACGCATCGGCGTCGAACGCGCTTGGCGCGCCCTCGCCGAAGCCGATCGGGTTCTGCTGGTGCTCGACGACCGGGAAGGATTCACCGACCAGGACCAGGCAATACTCGATGCATTGCCGGACCAGATCCCTTTCACCCTATTGCGCAACAAGATCGACTTGACCGGGGTGGCCCCCGGACTGGTCGCTGCCGACCGGCCGACTCTCGCACTCTCGGCCCGGACCGGCGCCGGAGTCGACAACTTGCGCGCCCATCTAAAGGAATGCATCGGCTACAACAGCGAGGGCGGCGGCGACTTCCTGGCACGGCGCCGACACCTCGACGCGCTGCGCGACGCCCGGCAGCATCTCGCGCAAGCCCATGACCGTCTCACGCAAGGCGCAGGCGAACTCGCTGCGGAGGAACTGCGTCTGACCCAACGCTGTCTCGACCAGATCACCGGCGAATTCACCAGCGATGACCTTCTCGGCCGTATCTTCGGCAGCTTTTGCATCGGCAAATGACGGCTCCGACTCAGCGTGGGTTAAAGTTCGTCCCGGCCAGGGCCGATAGAGCCCATAACGGGGCTCTGGACGATACCGCCGCGTCTCCCGAGCAACACGGGTCGGACGAAGGCAAACGAGTAAAGCGATGGGTAAGGGACTATCGATGCAACGCCTGAACGATTTGCCGATCGGCAGCAAAATGCTGCTCGGCGGATTCGGGCTGTCGCTGTTGTTGGTCGTATTCCTCGCCGTCATCGGTTTCGGTTACCGCGCCGCCAGCCAGTCCCAGACGCTCGCCGCTGCCCTGCAGGACGGCTCGATGCGTCTGCACGCGCTCAGCCAAAGCGCGCAGCAGATGTTGTTGCGTGACGCAAATGTCGCGCGACCGTCCGCGCCACGCGCATTGGGCGATGCGGACAGTGCCGTTTCCGAGATCGGTGAACTGTATCGCGCCGGCGAACAGGACGACCGCTTCGAGCGAGAGTTTGTGCCGCAGTGGAACGCGTTGCGCGCCAACATCCAGCGTATTTTCGAGCACGGTGTATCCGACAGCGAACGTTTGCCGCAACTGCGCGCCCTGCAGCGCTCGGACGAGCATGCCGCCGCGGTACTGCGGGCGTTGTTCCAACGGGCGCGATTGGCGGCGGAATCCACCAACTCCAACACCGTGCGCATCGTGGTGGTCATCTCGCTGATCATCGCCAGCAGCATCCTGGTACTGTTTTATCTGTTACATCGCAACATCGCCGGTCGTCTGGCGCGCATGAATGCGATCGTAGGCCGCATGGAAACCACGGGCGATCTCAGTATCCGATTGCCCGTCGACTCGCAGGATGAAATCGGCCATCTCGCGCAGGCCTGTAACGATCTGGCACACAAGACGGCCGAGACCATGGCACGCGAACGTCAGGAAAAGGAAGATCTCGACGAAATGATCGAGATCATTCTTGGCGTTACCGATAGCGCCGCAAAAGGCGATCTCACGCAGATCCTGATGGAGTTCCACGGCAACAAGGGCATCGATCATCTGGCCAATGGCGTGCGCAGTATGATCGACAGTTTGAACCGTTTGATCTCGGAGGTGCGCGAATCCGGATTTCAGGTGGCGCAGTCGTCTTCGGAAATTTCCGCCAGTGCAGTACAGCAGGAAGCCACCACCAGCGAACTGGCCGCGACTTCCAACCAGATCAGCGCATCGGCCAGCGAAATCGCCGCGACTTCGAAAGAACTCGTGCACACCATGGACGACGTGTACGCGGTCATGCAGGGCGCGACCGGCGCTGCTTCACGCGGCCAAAACGGCATCCATTCCATGGACGAGTCGATACGCAACATGGTCAGCGCCGTGGATACCATTTCCGCCAAACTCGAGACCCTCAACGAAAAGGCCGGCAACATCAACATGGTGGTCAGCACGATTACCAAAGTCGCCGATCAGACCAATCTGCTCTCACTCAACGCTGCCATCGAAGCGGAGAAAGCCGGTGAGTACGGCAAAGGCTTCTCGGTGGTCGCCACCGAAATACGCCGACTGGCGGATCAGACCTCAGTGTCGACCTGGGACATCGAGCAGATGGTGAAGGAAATCCAATCGGCCACTTCCGCCTGCGTCATGGCGATGGAGAAAGTATCGGGAGAAATCCACAAGGGCGCTGCAAACGTCGGTCAGGTCAGCGGCCAACTCACTGAAATCATCGAAAAGGTGCAAGTGTTGTTGCCGGAGTTCGAATCCGTGAAGGAAAGCATTCATGCTCAGAGCGATGGCGCCACGCAGATCAGCGACTCCATTCGTCAGTTGAACGAAAGCGTTCAGGAAACCGCCGAGTCTTTGCGCAGGTCCAACACCGCCATAGGCCGCTTGCGCGAAGCGGTGCAAGTGCTCAACAACGGTGTCGCACGATTCACCATCAACTGACGATTACTTTTTGCCCCATCGTTCCCGCAGGGCATCAAGCGCATCGCGATGGGTCACGATCACCACTTCATCCTGTTCCTTTAGGCGCGTATCCGAGTCGGGCAACAGCAATTGTTCGTCCCGATACAAATACATCACCCGGCTTTGTTCCGGCAGGTCCAGATCCTGGATCGCGCTTTCGTCATCCTTACCGGCAATGAACGAAAATATCCGCGCCTCGCCTTTCACGGTCGCAATCAGTTCCATGTGGTCGCGTCCCTCGAACATGTCGGCGAGGTACTGACCGATGGTGCGCGAAGGAATGATCACGTCTTCGAGCCCCAGCTCCATGCACAGGTGTTCGAATTCGGGATCGTCGATCTTGGTCACGACCCGTGCGAAGCCCACCGACCGTCCCACCAGACTTGCCAGGATATTGCTCTGATCGTTGTCGGTGAGGCAGAACAGGACGTCGGTGGCGTCCGGGTCCGCTTCCCGTTGCAAAGCAGGTTTGCTGCCGTCGCCGTGCAGGAAACCGCAGTCGAGATCTTCCGACAACGCATCGATGCGCTCTTTGTTGCATTCGATTACCACGACTTCGTGACCGCGCTCCAGCAGCATTCGCACGGTCATGACCGCCAATGCGCCTGCGCCTATGAATACGGCTCTCATGGACTCTCCGCACGTTTGCCGAACCAAGTGCCGGGCACCAGCAACAGCAACAGCGCCATCACTTCCACGCGCCCGGCCAGCATATCGATACACAACACGACCTTGAGCAGCGGTTCCAAGTCGGTGCGCGTGATGCCGCTCGAAAGGCCTACAGTGGCGCTTGCCGAAGTCACTTCGAACAGGGCGTCCACCGGCTCATAGCCATAGAGTACGAACGTGAACCACGACAGCGCGATTAAGGATGCGAACAAGGTGATCAAAAACAGCGCCCGTGCCAGCTCGTCGAACTCCAACCGCCGCCCCCCCAGGCGCGGTTCCATTACCGCATGTTGCGTTGCACCGGTGCGCGCGGCGAACAACCTGAACAACTCAAGGAACATCACCGCTCGTAACAGCTTGATGCCGCCTGCGGACGACCCGATGCTGCCGCCCACGAACATCGAGCCGATCAGCGTCAGTTCGGCAGCGTGGCCGAGGTGGGTCAAATCGATCATGGCGAAGCCCGTGGTGGTCTGGGCGCTTGCAGCCACTCCCAGGGCCTGCAGCCATGAACCGTGTAACGAACGGTCGTCCAGCAGATATAACACCAATGTCGAGAGTGCTGTTGCGATCAACAGCGCGCGCAATTCGACGTCGGCGACCAACGTCCGCACGCCGCGCTGCCAAGTCAGATAATAGAGTGGAAGCGAGACGGCGCCAAACCAGGCGAGGGCCGTCACGAACGCGATCGCCCCACCCGACCGCAAACCGGCGATGCTGTGGTCAAAGGTGGAAAAACCGCCGGTCGATACCGCGCTGAGGCTATGAGTCAAGGCGACGAAGGCGTTTCCGGTGATCGTCCAGAGACCGACGAAACCGATGGCTGTGAGAATACCGTACACCAGCAGAACCCGGCGCGCATGGGCGCGGGTGGTCGATATCAGCGTGTCGCTGGTCACATCGGCGACCGCTAGCCGGCGGCTGGCCGCGCCGTGCCTCAGCAGCAGCGCCACCGATAAAATCACGATACCCAATCCGCCATACCATTGCAGCCAAGCGCGCGCGAACAAAAAGCTGACGGGACGGTGTTGCACCGACGACAGAGTGGTCAACCCGGTGGTTGTGATGGCCGAAACCGCTTCGAACCAGGCGTCCAGGGGCGACAACCCGGCAGCCGTGAAAGGCCACACCATCGCCGCCGATGTCAGCAGGAAGGCGAGTACAATCACAACCAGCGCTTCGTTCACTTGCACATGGCTTGGTGCGGCGAACCGCGCCAAGGGAAATCCGGACACGAAAAGCACCGCCAGCACGGCTCCGAACCGCAGGCTCATGTCCCATTCTTGCGCCAGCAGCGCGCCGAGCAGGGGCAGCGTGGTGGTGAGCGCGATCATGGTCGCCAGCAGGCCGAGGTATTTCGCTACCACCCGTGGGCGCACGGCGTAGCGCAGACTATGGATACGTTGGGAGGTCACGAACCACGGATTTGGTTATCGATTTACTAAAGAAAGGTAGTATAGACAGCGCCTCTGGTATTCCCGGCCCACTTGCACTAGATTTGCCGACTCGGATTCGACGGGGCAGCACGATGTTTTTTCAGGATAAATTCGACGTCATCGTAGTGGGCGGCGGACATGCCGGCAGCGAAGCGGCGTTGGCCGCGGCGCGCCTGGGCGCGCGCACCCTGTTGCTGACCCAGAACATCGAAACCCTGGGCCAAATGAGCTGCAATCCGGCCATCGGCGGCATCGGCAAAGGCCATCTGGTCAAAGAGATCGATGCGCTCGGCGGCCTGATGGCCCGGGCCGCCGACGCCAGCGGCATCCAGTTTCGCACGCTCAACGCCCGCAAGGGACCCGCCGTGCGCGCTACCCGCGCCCAGGCGGACCGGGCCCTGTACAAACAAGCGGTACGCCATGCCCTGGAGCACCAGGCCAACCTGACGCTGTTTCAGCAAAGCGTCGACGATCTGCTGGTTTCCGGCGATCGGGTCACCGGTGTCCGCACCCAGATGGGACTCTGCTTTGAAGCCCCCGCTGTGGTGCTCACCGTCGGCACTTTCCTCGGCGGCAAGATCCATATCGGCCTGAGCAATCACGAAGGCGGTCGCGCCGGCGACGCGCCGGCCAACGCCCTCGCCCGCCGGCTGCGGGAACTGCCGTTTCGGGTGGCGCGCCTGAAGACCGGCACGCCGCCGCGCATCGATGCCAGGAGTATCGATTTCAGCAGCCTGGAAACCCAGCCCGGCGACGATCCGGTGCCAGTGTTTTCGTATCTCGGCCATGCGGACCAGCACCCGCGCCAGGTGCCGTGCCATATCACCTACACCAACGAACGCACCCACGAACTGATTCGCGCCGGCCTGGATCGCTCGCCCATGTATTCCGGAGTCATTGAGGGCACCGGGCCGCGTTATTGTCCTTCCATCGAAGACAAGGTGGTGCGGTTTGCCGACAAGAACAGCCACCAGATTTTCGTCGAGCCTGAAGGCCTCGACAGCGCCGAAGTGTATCCCAACGGCATTTCCACCAGTCTGCCGTTCGACGTGCAGATGGCTTTGGTGCGCTCGATTCGCGGCTTCGAACAGGCGCACATCACCCGCCCCGGCTACGCCATCGAATACGACTACTTTGATCCCCGGGATCTGCTGGCTTCGCTGGAGACCAAGTTCCTCGGCGGCCTGTTCTTCGCCGGCCAGATCAATGGCACGACGGGCTACGAGGAAGCGGCGGCCCAGGGCCTGATCGCCGGTATGAACGCGGGTCTTCAGGTGCAGGGCCGTGAGCCATGGTCGCCCCGTCGGGACGAGGCCTACATCGGAGTTCTCATCGACGATTTGATCACCCGCGGCACCAGCGAGCCCTATCGTATGTTCACCAGCCGTGCCGAGTACCGCCTGCTGCTGCGCGAGGACAACGCCGATCTGCGTCTGACGCCGATCGGTCGCGAATTGGGACTGGTGGACGAAACACGCTGGCAATCCTTCGCTCGCAAGCGCGACGCCATAACCGCCGAACAATGCCGCCTGCACGACACCTGGTTGCGGCCCCACCAGATCGACGCCGAGCGGGCATCGGAGATTCTGGGGCAACCCCTGACGCGGGAGGTGCGCTTGGACGAAATGCTGCGCCGGCCCAACGTATCCTATTCCCAGGCACTGGAATTGGCAGGTATCGGCCCGGCAGCCGACGCCAAGGTATGCGAACAGGTGGAAGTGCAGGCGAAATACGCCGGCTATATCGACCGCCAGCAGGACGAGATCGAGCGCCAACGACGGCACGAGGAAACGGCACTGCCCCGCGACCTGAACTACGATCAGGTGCAAGGCCTGTCGGCCGAGGTGCGCAGCAAGCTCACCGACAGCCGGCCTGCCACCATCGGCCAAGCGGCCCGGATACCGGGCATGACACCAGCCGGGGTATCGCTGCTGCTGGTCCACCTTCGCAAGGACGCGCGTCAGCGGGCCTGAATGGTTTCCCAGAAAGTCCGTATCAACAACAACATGGAGGTAATAATGCGCAAAATCCTATTTTTAGTCACCGCTCTATTTTTGGTGCCTGCTATAAGTCATGCGGACGATGAGAACGGTATGATCACCAAGAAAAGTCCCCATAGCGTGCAAGAGACGGTCAAGCGCCTCAAGGACGCCATCGGCGACGTCAAGCCGGTCAGCGTCATGGCCGAAGTCGACCACCAGAAGAATGCCGAGAAGGTCGACATGAAGTTGCGCCCCACCTACCTGGTGCTGTTCGGCAACCCCAAGCTCGGCACCCAGCTGTTCACCAGCAACCAGAGCGCCGGCATCGATCTGCCCATGAAAGCCCTGGTGTGGGAAGACGCGGACGGCCAGGTGTGGATCGGCTACAACGACCCGGCATGGATCGCCGAGCGCCACGACATCGACGATCGCGACGACGTGGTGAAGAAAATGCAAGGCGCCCTGGATAAGTTGACCGACAAGGCGATTGCGCAATGATTGAATGGCCCCGGTGCGCGCCCAACTGACCTCCGGGCTCGACTCCCTGGGCATCGCCCTGCCCGAATCCGGCGTCCAGTTGCTCCTGGACTACGTCAGCTTGCTGGGACGCTGGAATCGGGCATTCAATCTCACTTCCGTTCGCGACCCGCAGCAGATGGTGACCCGCCATCTGCTCGATTCGCTGAGCGCTTCGCCGTGGCTGCGAGGCGAACGCATACTCGATGTGGGCACCGGAGCCGGGTTGCCCGGCATCCCGCTGGCCATTGCCCGCCCCGGATGTCATTTCGTGCTGCTGGACAGCAATGGCAAAAAAACCCGCTTCGTGACCCAGGCCATCGCCGAGCTCGGGCTCGCCAACGCCACCGTGGCACGGACGCGGGCCGAGCAATACCGCAGTGACACGCGGTTCGACACCGTTATTTCCCGCGCCTTTTCCTCGGTGGGCGAACTGGTGCAGCGAGCCGGGCATCTGTGCGCCGACCACGGTCGCCTGCTGGCCATGAAGGGCATGTACCCGGTGGCGGAATTGCAGGGAGTGCCCGACGGATTCTCGGTGACCGACGTGGTACCGTTGCGGGTGCCGGGACTGGACGGCGAGCGTCACCTGGTGGTGCTGGAGCGCAACGCCGGCGCGCAGGATTCGCGGCTTCAAGAGGTACAGTAATCCGCCGCGAAGGTTTATGATGGCCGCTGAACAAACGACGGCCGCGGCCTGCATAGGCGGAATCCATGGGCAGAATCATCGCGATCACCAACCAGAAAGGCGGCGTGGGCAAAACCACCACATCCGTCAATCTGGCGGCATCGTTGGCGGCCACCAAACGCCGCGTGCTGTTGGTGGACCTGGATCCTCAGGGTAATGCCACCATGGGTTGCGGCGTCAACAAGAATGAAATCGAGCAGACTGCCTGCGACGTGCTGTTGGGCGAAGCGGATGCCGGCGCCACTGTGATCCGCATCGAAGGCTCCAACTTCGATCTGTTGCCCGCGAACGCGGATCTGACGGCCGCCGAAGTCGGTCTCATGGAACAGGATCACCGCGAACTGCGCTTGCGCGAAGCACTGGCACCGCTCCATGAGCGCTACGATTACCTGCTGATCGACTGTCCGCCCGCCTTGAACATGCTGACCATCAATGCTCTTACGGCGGCGCGCGGCGTGATCATTCCAATGCAATGCGAGTACTATGCCCTCGAGGGGCTGACGGCGCTGATCCAGACCATCGAGCAGATTCGCGCTTCCCTCAACCCCGACCTGGAAGTGGAGGGATTGCTGCGCACCATGTTCGATCCGCGCAACAACCTGGCCAACGAGGTCTCGGCTCAGCTGTCGCTGCATTTCGGTGACAAGGTATACCGGACCCTGATCCCCCGTAACGTGCGTCTGGCCGAGGCGCCCAGCCACGGCATCCCGGCGCTGCATTACGACAAGACGTCCCGCGGCGCGCTGGCATACTTGGCCCTGGCGGGTGAGATCATCCGCCGCGACGAGAAAAAGCAGCAGCCCGACCGAGAGGCAACCGCCTGACAGAACGCTCGCGACCGCCGCCGGCGTGATAGAATGCCACTCGCGGCGCGGCACACGGCCCGCCATTTCGCAGCCAACTTGTTCAGAGACCGCCCATGGCAACCAAGAAGCGCGGCTTGGGACGCGGCCTTGACGCTCTTTTGGGCAGCAACGCCGGTGCCTCCACCACTTCCAAAACCGGCAGCCAGCCGCCTGAAGGCGAGTTGCGCAAACTGCCGGTCGACTTGATCCAGCGCGGACGCTACCAGCCGCGGCTGGACATGCACACCGAAAGTCTCGAGGACTTGGCCGAATCCATCCGCGCCCAGGGCGTAGTCCAGCCCATCGTGGTCCGGCCGATCAGCGACAGCCGCTACGAGATCATCGCCGGCGAACGCCGGTGGCGGGCGGCCCAGCTCGCCGGCCTGCAGGACATCCCCGCGGTGGTGCGCGACGTGCCCGATCGGGCCGCCATCGCCATGGCCCTGATCGAAAACATTCAGCGCGAGAACCTCAATCCCATGGAAGAGGCCCAGGCGCTGCAACGCTTGATCGACGAATTTGAAATGACCCACCAGCAGGCGGCGCAGGCGGTCGGCCGTTCCCGCACCGGCGTGACCAACCTATTGCGCTTGTTGGAACTGAACCCCGATGTACGCTTGCTGGTCGAAAAGCGGGCCTTGGAAATGGGCCATGCGCGCGCATTACTGGCCCTCAAGGGTCACCTTCAGAGTGAAATCGGCCAGCGGGTCGCGGACCGCGGTCTGTCGGTGCGTGAAACCGAAGAGCTGGTGCGCCGCAGTCAACAGCCTCGACCCGCGCCCAAGCCGGCGCCGAAAATCGATCCCGATGTGCGTCGTCTGCAGGACGACCTGACCGAAAAGTTGGGCGCGGCCGTAGAGATCCAACAAGGCAACAAGGGAAAAGGCAAGCTCGTGATCCAGTACAACAGCCTCGATGAACTGGAAGGTATCCTGGAGCACATCCGCTGAGCAGAAAACGCGCAATCGGCGCAATTCGCTTATATTTGGCCCCAAAATCGCCCATCCGAGCTGACTTCCGAATGAATCCGCGCGATTTATACCCCCATCGTTGACCCCTCTAGCGTGAGTCTTTATACTGCGCGCCGCTATTGTGCAATTGCGCCTTGCGCGCCGCGGCCGATCAGTGTCCGCACGAAAGTGGCGGAACTCGCGCGCCGAAAAAGGCGACGACGCGCCCTTTCCAGACCCGTATCCATGCCGAGCGCACTGCGTAACGTCGTAATTGCACAAATCATTCTGATTGCCGCGGTGGTGGTCGCGGCATTCGCTTGGCGCGGTCAGGCGTGGGCGCTGTCGGCGGTTTTCGGCGGCGCCATCGTGATGGTGAACAGCCTGCTGCTGGCTTGGCGCGTGAAACGCGCCGACCGCTTGGAAGGCACGAGCATCGCGCTCACGATGTACGCCGGCGCGGCGCAACGGTTCATCGTTACCCTGGTGGGATTCGCGATCGGCATGGGCGTGCTGAAACTGGCGCCCTTGCCGCAGTTGATCGCGTTCGCCGTCGCGCAGCTGGGCTACGTGATCGCCGCCAAGCGACAGTATCCGTGACTGCCTTTGCGGCGCGCGTCACGCAGCGGGCGCCGAATCGCAGTAGGACTTAATTGCATCGAAACTCTGGGGCCCTAGCGTGACTGAACCGAGCAGCGCCGGACCGACGCCGGTCGAATACATCCAGCACCACCTGGTCAATCTGGGCACGGGTGAAGGGTTCTGGACCTATCATATCGACACCATCGTGTTCAGCTGGCTGGTGTTCGGATTGATCATGTTGGCCGCTTGGCGGCTGCGCAGGCATTTGACCTCCGGCACGCCCACCGGCCTGCAGAGCTTTCTCGAAGTCATCGTCGAGTTCGTCGACACCCAGGTCAAATCCATCTTCACCGGTCGCAGCAAGCTGGTGGCGCCGTTGGCGCTGACCATCTTCATGTGGGTGTTCCTGATGAACGCCATGGATTTGTTGCCGGTGGACTTGTTACCGCTGGTGGCGCACGGCGTCGGTATCGAACATTTGAAAGTGGTGCCGACCACGGACCTGGGCACTACCTTCGCCTTGGCGCTGTCGGTGTTCCTACTCATTATTTATTACAACATCAAGATCAAGGGTCCTATCGGCTACATCAAGACCTTTCTGTTCCACCCGTTCGGAAAATATTTGATCCCGGTCAATATCGTCATGACCGCAATCGAAGAAATTGCCAAGCCGGTAAGTCTGGCGCTGCGACTGTTCGGCAACATGTTCGCCGGCGAGTTGCTGTTCATGCTCATCGCATTGTTGGCGGCGGCCTGGTGGCTGATTCCGGCGCAGATCGTCCTGGGCCTGGCGTGGGCGATCTTTCATATCCTGGTCATCACGCTACAGGCGTTTATTTTCATGCTGCTGACCGTGGTGTACCTGGGCATGGCATCCGCCGACATGGACGAGCATTGATCCAACCGATTTCCATTTTTCTTTTATGAACTGCAACAAAGCTAATTGAGGGAGACCTGACAATGAGTCCTGAACTGGCCGTCCAAATCTACAGCAGCACCGCCATCGCCGTGGGCATCATCCTGGCAGCAGCGGGGCTGGGTTCGGCATTGGGTTGGGGCATGATCTGCTCCAAGTACATCGAAGGCATCGCGCGTCAGCCGGAAATGCGTCCGCAGCTGATGGGTCAGATGCTGTTCACCGGCGGTCTGATGGAAGCGTTCCCAATGATCGTGCTGGGTATGGCCATGTGGTTCGTGTTCGCCAACCCGTTCATCGGTGCTGCGGGCGGTTAAGGAAATCACTGCTTCCACCCAACGCAACGAGGGGACCTTAACGTGAATATTACCGCCACGTTATTCGTTCAGATGATCACCTTCGCGCTGTTCGTCTGGTTCACCATGCGCTTCGTATGGAAACCGCTGACGGGCATCATGGAGGAACGCAACAAACGCATCGCCGACGGTCTGGCCGCTGCCGAGCGTGGTCAACACGAACAGGAGTTGGCCGAGCAGCGCGCCAAGGAAAGCCTGCACGAAGCCAAAGAGCGGGCATCGGAGATCGTCAGTCAGGCACAGAAGCGCGCCAACGAGATGGTCGAGGAAGCCAAGCACGAAGCACGGGCTGAAGGCGAACGGTTGCTGGCGGCGGCGAAAGCCGAGATCGAGCAGGAGGCCAACCGTGCCCGCGAACAGCTGCGTGCGCAGGTCGCGGTTCTGGCAGTGAATGGCGCCGAGCGCGTACTCAAGCGCGAAGTCGACCAGAACAGCCACAACCAGATGCTCGACGAGCTCGTCAGCCAAATCTAGGCGGAATTCCCATGGCCGAACTGACCACCGTGGCACGACCTTACGCGCAAGCGGTATTCGAACGCGCGCAGGCGACCGGCCGTTTCGCGGACTGGAGTGACGAACTGCACTTTGCTGCTGCCGTTGCGACCGATTCGCAGATGGAGAATATGATCGAAAGCACGCGCCTGACCAAGGTCGAGCTTGCCGATCTGTTCATCGGCGTCTGCGCCGAACAGCTTGGCGAGGAAGCGCGCAACCTGGTGCGCTTGCTGGCCGAGAACCGCCGGCTGGTATTGTTGCCGGAGATCGCGGCAGTGTACGAAGTGCTGCGGGCCGAAGCCGAGAGCACCGTCGAAGCCGAAATGGTGAGTGCTTATCCCCTGGAGGACGCCCAGCGCGCACGCATCGCCGAGGCGTTGAAAACGCGTTTGGGCCGCAACGTCACGCTCAGCGCCACTGTAGACGAGTCCCTGATCGGCGGCGCCATCATCCGCGCCGGCGACCTGGTTATCGATGGTTCGGTACGCGGCAAGCTCGGTAGGCTCGCCAGCGCGCTGAATCACTAAGAGGAATAGGTCAATGCAGCTCAATCCATCCGAAATCAGCGACCTGATCAAAAAACGCATCGAAAGCTTCGACGCGGTCGCGGAAGCACGTAACGAAGGCACGGTCGTCAGCCTTACCGACGGCATTGTCCGTGTCCACGGCCTGGCCGATGTGATGGCCGGCGAGATGCTGGAGTTCCCTGGCGATACCTTCGGCATGGCGCTCAACCTGGAGCGCGATTCCGTTGGCGCCGTGATCCTGGGCGATTACGAACACATCTCCGAAGGCGACGCGGTGAAGTGCACCGGCCGCATCCTCGAAGTGCCGGTGGGCGAAGCGCTGCTCGGCCGCGTGGTCGATCCGCTGGGTAACGCGATCGACGGTAAAGGCGCCATCGATGCCAAGGAAACTTCGCCGATCGAAAAAATCGCCCCTGGTGTCATCACCCGTAAGTCGGTCGATCAGCCGGTTCAAACCGGCCTCAAGGCCATCGACGCCATGGTGCCGGTCGGTCGCGGTCAGCGCGAACTGATCATCGGTGACCGCCAGACCGGCAAGACCGCGGTCGCCATCGACGCCATCATCAATCAGAAAGGCACCGGCGTTAAGTGCATTTACGTCGCCGTGGGCCAGAAGAACTCCTCCATCGCCGCCGTGGTGCGCAAACTGGAAGAGCACGGCGCCATGGACCACACCATCGTGGTTGCGGCCGCTGCCGCCGACTCCGCGGCGCTGCAATTCATCGCGCCTTACGCCGGCTGCACCATGGGTGAGTACTTCCGCGACCGTGGTCAGGATGCATTGATCGTGTACGACGACTTGACCAAGCAGGCGTGGGCCTACCGCCAGGTGTCGCTGTTGTTGCGCCGCCCGCCCGGCCGTGAAGCCTACCCCGGCGACGTCTTCTATTTGCATTCCCGCCTGCTCGAACGCGCCGCGCGGGTCAACGCCGACTACGTCGAGAAGATGACCAACGGCGAAGTAAAGGGCAAGACCGGATCGCTGACCGCGCTGCCGATCATCGAGACCCAGGCTGGTGACGTCTCCGCATTCGTACCGACCAACGTGATCTCCATTACCGACGGTCAGATCTTCCTGGAATCGGATTTGTTCAACGCCGGTATCCGCCCCGCCATCAACGCCGGCCTGTCAGTGTCGCGTGTGGGTGGTGCCGCGCAAACCAAGATCATCAAAAAGCTGGGCGGCGGCGTGCGTCTCGCATTGGCGCAGTATCGTGAGCTGGCAGCGTTCTCGCAGTTCGCATCGGACCTCGACGAAGCCACCCGCAAACAGCTCGAACGCGGTACGCGCGTCACTGAACTGATGAAGCAGAAACAGTATGCGCCGCTGTCCGTCGGCGAAATGGCCGTATCCTTGTATGCCGCCAACGAAGGTTACCTGGATGATGTGGAAGTGAGCAAAGTGGTGGCTTTCGAAGCAGCGCTGCACAGCTACTTCAAGTCCAATCACGGTGATCTGCTCAACCAGATCAACGACACCGGCGACTACAACGACGACATCCAGGCAGGCCTGAAAAAGGCTCTGGACGGTTTCAAAGCCAACGGCACCTGGTAAGCGAGGTTTTATCCCATGGCAGCCGGCAAAGAGATTCGCACTCAGATCAAGAGTATCAAGAATACTCAGAAGATCACCCGCGCCATGGAAATGGTGGCGGCCAGCAAGATGCGCAAGGCCCAGGATCGCATGGCGGCGTCCAAGCCCTATGCCAAGAAGATCCGCAACGTCATGGCGCACCTTGCCCAGGCCCATCCCGAATACCGTCATCCGTATCTGGAAGATCGGGAAGTGAAGCGCGTCGGTTACATCATCATTTCCACCGATCGCGGCTTGTGCGGCGGCCTCAACAGCAACCTGTTTCGCAAAATCCTGCGCGAGCTGCGTGAATGGGAAGCCAAGGGCGTGGAAGTCGATCTGTGCACCATCGGCCGTAAGGCGACCGGTTTTTTCAAACGTTTCCGCGCCACCTTGCGTGCGCAGACGTCGGAACTGGGCGATGCGCCGACCCTGGAGTCGTTGATCGGTACCATCCGCGTGATGCTCGACGCCTATGACACGGGCGAGATCGATCGCCTCAATCTCGCCGGCAACGAGTTCGTCAACACCATGACCCAGCGTCCGACCATCGAGCAGTTGCTGCCCATCGTGGCGGAAGAGCCCGAAGAAGCGCTGACCCATCATTGGGATTATCTCTATGAGCCGGAGTCGAAGTCCGTGCTCGACGCTTTGCTCATGCGCTACATCGAATCACTGGTGTACCAAGGTGTGGTGGAGAACATCGCCAGCGAACAGGCAGCGCGCATGGTGGCAATGAAAGCCGCGTCCGACAACGCCGGAAATCTGATCGACGATCTCGAGCTGGCCTACAACAAGGCTCGTCAAGCCGCGATCACCCAGGAGTTGTCGGAAATTGTCGGCGGCGCCGCGGCGGTATAGACAAGAACAGCATCGGAGTCGCAGGCGCGGCTCCCGACCGAATCAGGATTCAAGATAGCGAGGCAGATGAAATGAGCTCCGGAAAGATCACCCAGATCATCGGCGCCGTCGTGGACGTGGAGTTTCCGCGCGATGCCATGCCCAAGGTGTACGACGCCCTGCTGGTGGCGGACACGGGTCTGACCCTCGAGGTGCAGCAGCAACTCGGCGACGGCGTGGTGCGTACCATTGCCATGGGCACGACCGACGGACTCAAGCGCGAATCCGCGGTCAGCAATACCGGTGAGCCGATCACCGTGCCGGTGGGCACCGCGACCCTGGGCCGGATCATGGACGTGCTCGGCAATCCGGTGGACGACGCCGGCCCGGTGGCAACCGAGACCCGCATGCCCATTCACCGCAAAGCGCCGGTGTATGCCGATCAGGCCACCTCCATCGAAATCTTCGAGACCGGCATCAAGGTCATCGACTTGATCATGCCCATCGCCAAGGGCGGCAAAATCGGCCTGTTCGGTGGCGCCGGCGTGGGCAAGACCGTGACGCTGATGGAACTGATCCGCAACATCGCCGTCGAGCACTCGGGCTACTCGGTATTTGCCGGTGTCGGCGAGCGTACCCGCGAAGGCAACGACTTCTATCATGAAATGACCGAAGGCGGGGTCATCGACAAGGTCGCCCTGGTCTACGGGCAGATGAACGAGCCCCCGGGCAACCGCCTGCGCGTGGCGTTGTCGGGATTGACCATCGCCGAGTACTTCCGCGATGAAGGCCGCGACGTGCTGATGTTCATCGACAACATCTACCGCTATACGCTGGCCGGCACAGAAGTGTCCGCACTGCTCGGCCGCATGCCGTCCGCGGTGGGTTACCAGCCGACTCTGGCACAGGAAATGGGCGTACTGCAGGAGCGCATCACCTCCACCAAGACCGGTTCGATCACCTCGTTCCAGGCCGTGTATGTGCCTGCGGACGATTTGACCGACCCGTCACCGGCCACGACCTTCGCGCATTTGGACGCCACCTTGGTGTTGTCCCGCCAGATCGCGGAGCTGGGTATCTACCCCGCGGTGGATCCGCTGGATTCCACCAGTCGCCAGCTCGATCCGCTGATCATCGGCCAGGAGCATTACGATACCGCCCGGGCCGTGCAGGGCACCCTGCAGCGCTACAAGGAACTGAAAGACATCATCGCCATCCTGGGCATGGACGAGTTGTCGGAAGAGGACAAGCTCACCGTCTCCCGGGCCCGTAAAATCCAACGCTTCCTGTCGCAACCGTTCTTCGTCGCGGAAACGTTCACCGGCGCACCCGGCAAGTACGTGTCGTTGAAAGACACGATTTCCGGCTTCAAAGCCATCGTCGAAGGCGAAATGGACAGCCTTCCGGAGCAGGCTTTCTATATGGTCGGCACCATCGACGAGGCCCAGGAGAAAGCGAAGAAAATGTAAGGGCTGGCATATAGGCGCCGTGGCATCGCGAACGGCGCCCCTTACCCGGATTCGCAACTCCCCGCAGGACGGTATAAGTTATGGCCATGACCATTCATGTCGACATTGTCAGTGCCGAGCGCGAGATTTTCTCCGGCCCCGCCGAGATGGTGTTCGCGCCCGCGGAAATGGGCGAGGTCGGCATCACGCCACGCCACACACCGTTGTTGACGCGTCTGAAGCCCGGAGAAGTGCGGGTGATTTCCCCGGACCAGGGCGAACTGATGTACTACGTCTCCGGGGGCATGCTGGAAGTGCAGCCCCACGTGGTTACCGTGCTGGCCGATACCGCACTGCGCGCCAAGGACCTGGATCAGGCGGCGGCGATGGAAGCCAAGGAGCGCGCCGAGCGGGTCCTGGCGGACAAGACCTCCGATATCGAGTATGCCAAGGCGCAGGCGGAATTGGCCGAGTCCATCGCCCAGTTGCGCACCCTGGAAAAACTGCGCAAGCACCAGGGCCGCGCCTGAGCGCTACGGTCCGCCCCCCGCCGGCACCGCTCCGCCAGGACGGGGTTTTCGGCAAAACCCATGTACGTTCCGTACCCCATCCGGACCTGGCAGGGACGAGGTGGCGATCGCCAGGTCCGCGGGTGCGGCCACCCGCTGTTGGAAAAGCTGGCCCTTGGATCGGAAAACCACCCGCCCCGGCGTCGTGACCGAACTGCGGGCGCCCGGACAGTGGGGCTTCGGCCCCGTGACCCGGGCCCGAGTTTCAGTGGCGACCTGAGCGAACCTCCGCCGGCTCTGCGCTTCGTCGACGCCGAAGCGCAATCCGGCCAGGAAACGGGGCGGGAAAAGCTTCACCGTCACCGAAATATAAAGACGGTAAGCGAATCGTCCGCGGCAATCATCCCTTGGCCGGCACGAATGTCGCGTTCCGCGACGGCTGCCCACCGTGCGCTTGGCCTGGTGTCCCGGCGCGACGACACGCGCCCGGCCCCTAAAGCATGCTAGGATTGCCGCCGTAAACCTCCGTAGGCCACTGATTTACACGGGCTCTAACCCTATGAGTCTCAGCATTGTCATCCTTGCCGCAGGACAAGGCACCCGCATGCGCTCGGCGCTGGCGAAGGTGCTGCATCCCCTTGCGGGGCGTCCGTTGCTCGAACACGTATTGGCCGCGGCTGCCGCGCTCAACCCCGACGATATGCATGTCGTCTACGGCCACGGCGGCGACCATGTGCGCGATGCCATGTCGGCCTGGCCTGTGAGCTGGGTCGAGCAGGCGGAACAATTGGGCACCGGCCATGCCGTGCAGCAAGCCCTGCCCCACTTGCCGGACGAACACACGGTGCTGGTGCTGTACGGCGACGTGCCGCTGATCCAGTCCGATACGCTGAAGCGCCTGATCGAGCGCGCCGGCGGCGAACGTCTCGCGTTGCTCACGGTGGAGTTGCGCGACCCTACCGGCTACGGCCGTATCGTGCGCTCGGCCGAAGGCCATGTAGCGCGCATCGTTGAACACAAAGACGCCAGTGACGAACAGCGTCGCATCCGGGAAATCAATACCGGCATCCTCGCCGTGCCGGCACCGTCGTTGCGCAAATGGTTGCAGCAACTGCGCGCCGACAACGCCCAGGGGGAATACTATCTCACCGACATCATCGAAATGGCCGTGGCCGACAACGTCGAGGTGGTGACCAGCGCTCCCAGCGGCATCCATGAAGTCATGGGCGTCAACGACAAGCAGCAGCTCAGCGAACTGGAGCGTTTCTACCAGCGCGCCAAAGCCCAGAACCTCATGCGTCAGGGGGTGACACTCATCGACCCGGATCGCTTCGACCTGCGCGGCGAGCTAACCGTCGGCCAGGATGTGAGCATCGACATCAACGCCGTGTTGGTGGGCGACGTACGCCTGGGCGATCGGGTCAGCATCGGGCCCAACGTCATGATCACCGACAGCCAGTTGGGTGACGACGTGGAGATATTCGCCAACACCGTGATCGAACGCGCCGTCATCGGCGCCGGCAGCCGCATCGGTCCGTTCGCGCGGGTGCGACCAGACACCGAACTGGCCGATCATGTGCATGTCGGCAACTTTGTCGAAATCAAAAAATCCACCGTCGCCAGCGGTAGCAAGATCAACCACCTGAGCTATGTTGGCGATGCAACCGTGGGCAAGAACGTCAACATCGGGGCGGGCACCATCACCTGCAATTACGATGGCGCCAACAAGCATCGCACCATTATCGAAGACAACGTGTTCGTCGGTTCCGACACTCAACTGGTGGCGCCGGTGACCGTAGGCGCGGGCGCCACCATCGGCGCCGGTTCGACCATCACCCGGGACGCGCCGGCTGGAGAACTGACTTTGTCACGCGCCAAACAGACGGTGAAAGCGGGCTGGAACCGGCCAACCAAGGACAAAACTTAAGCGAACACGCGCCGCGCGGGCGTCACCCGCTGCAGCTGTGATTCAGGAGTCTCGTATATGTGCGGAATCGTAGGGGCTGTCGGTGAGCGCAACGTCGCGCCCATCTTGTTGGAAGGCTTGCGCCGCCTGGAATACCGCGGCTACGACTCCGCCGGTATCGCCGTCCTCGACGAAAAGCATCGGCTGCAACGTGTCCGTACCACCGGCAAAGTCGCCAAGCTTGCCGAAGCGTTGGAATCCTCGCCTTTGCTGGGCAGCATCGGTATCGCCCACACCCGCTGGGCCACACACGGAAAAGTCAGCGACGCCAACGCCCATCCCCACATCTGCAACGAATGCGTCGCCGTGGTCCACAACGGCATTATCGAAAACCATGAAGCCATGCGCCGCCAGCAACGCGAAGCCGGTTATCGCTTTACTTCCGAGACCGACACCGAAGTCATCGTGCATCAGGTGCATCTGCATCTGGCTTCCGGCAAGGACCTGCTCAACGCAGTGCGCGCCGCGGCCGCCGACCTGGACGGCGCCTATGCGCTGGGGGTGATCGCCACCGACGAACCCGATCGCTTGGTCGCCGCGCGCAGCGGCAGCCCGCTGGTGATCGGCGTCGGCATTGGCGAGTACTTCATCGCGTCCGATGTCTCCGCACTGTTGCCGGTGACGCAGCAGTTCGTCTATCTCGAAGAAGGCGACCTGGTGGATCTGCGCACCAGCGGTTATCAGATCTACGATGCGGCAGGTACGCCGGTGGAGCGCACAGTACACCGTTCCGAGCTGTCAGCCGATGCCGTCGAGCGTGGCGATTACCGTCATTACATGCTCAAGGAAATTTTCGAACAACCGCGCGCCATCTCCGAAACCCTCGAAGGCCGCATGCACAACGGCCGGGTCCTGGATGAAGCGTTCGGCGTTAATGCCGAAGGCATATTCAACGACGTGGAAAACGTGCAGATCGTCGCCTGCGGTACCAGCTTCCACGCCGGCATGGTCGCCAAATACTGGTTCGAAGCCCTGGCGAAGATTCCGTGCGAAATCGAGGTCGCCAGTGAGTTCCGCTATCGCAGCCACGTGGTGCGGCCCAACACCTTGTTCGTCACCATCTCGCAGTCGGGCGAAACCGCCGACACCCTCGCCGCACTGCGCGAAACCAGCCGCCTCGGCTACCGCCACACCTTGACCATCTGTAACGTACCCGAGAGTTCACTGGTGCGCGAATCCGAACTGGCGCTCATGACCCGCGCCGGTCCGGAAATCGGCGTCGCCTCCACCAAAGCATTCACCACCCAACTGGTGTCCTTGCTGATGCTGGTGGTCGCACTCGGCAAACGCCGCGGCATGAGCGCAGAGACTGAGCACAAACTGGTGGTGCAACTGGAAGCGCTGCCCGCACGCATCGAAGAAGTGCTCGGCCTCAACGACCGCATCGAACAACTGGCGGAACAGTTCGTCGACAAGAAAGACGCACTGTTCCTCGGCCGCGGCGTGCAATACCCCGTGGCATTGGAAGGCGCACTGAAACTCAAAGAGATTTCCTACATCCACGCCGAAGCCTATCCCGCCGGCGAACTCAAGCACGGCCCGCTGGCACTGGTGGACGCCGACATGCCCGTCATCGTCGTCGCCCCCAACAACGCCCTGCTGGAAAAACTCAAATCCAACCTGCAGGAAGTCCGCGCCCGCGGCGGCGAACTGTATGTGTTCTGCGACCGCCACGCCGGATTCGAAGTGGAAGACTTCGTGCACGTGATTCACGTGGACGGTGTAGCGGAGACCGACGCCGTCGCCGCGGTGGTGTATACCGTGCCGCTGCAACTGCTTGCGTATCATGTTGCAGTGTTGAAGGGCACGGACGTGGATCATCCGCGGAATTTGGCCAAGTCGGTGACGGTGGAGTAACGCCGCGAGGTCCCTCGACCTTGCTGTCCGAACGAAATAAAGTTCTTTTCTGGGTAATATATTTCTTTCCGGGGAAATAAAGATCTTATCTAGTTGCGAAGTGTGCGGCACAGCATCCAAACTGTAACCGGAAAATAGAGTTGTTTAACGTACTAGCGTCCGTAAATCGATTTCCGAGCCTACACTTCCTTAGACGCTTAATGAGGACGCCAAGCACTGCTGGCCGAGCGCAGGAGATTCTACGAACGCTTATGCTCGCATTCGAATCGAGCGCTCGGGTTACGAGCTTGCGGAGACGTCTGCTTAGTGCGATCTAATTCGGATTCGATATTAGACTTTGAGGCCAGCCGACGACTTTCGGCGACCACATGGCCAACATTATCGTTACGCAGCGGCGATGATTATTACGATACATAAGAAGCATGGCGTGTTCATTGCGACAGATGTCAACGAGGATGGCACGACACGTGACGTTATCACAGCGCTTAGCAAGGCGTCAGCTAAACGGTTGCTAGAGGAAAAGCTAGGCATTCGCCAGAAGAAACCTCGAGCCGGAAATACAAAACGCCAACTAAGCCAAAGGGTCGATCACGCAGTCTAATGGCGTGTTTGTTACATGTAACAGAAACAAGAGACTGGACAAAAACCAAATAAGCTCTCCCCGGCGAAGATTGGTTCCTACGGCACTGCCCGTCATCGAAAAATAAAGCTTTCTGATGGCTCACCGGCACTGAGTTGTTACCGCGAGCCTGCCCTTCAGGGCAGGCTTACATGTAATGTCAAACATGCTGTCCGTTATCTAGGATCTAGACGCACGTTTATCGCAGAGTTCGAATTCGACTAAGCATTGCAGTAGTCAGGCGACTCAATTTCCAATAGCCGAATGGCTTGCGTCCGCATAAACACTCGCGCTGTACGAGCGCTATTGCCGAGAAGCCGATTTTCAACTATTTCGTCGCAGTGAGTGCTCACGGTCTGAAAAGACGGAATACGGGCCGTTCGGTGTTGCAGTACTAATGGCTACAACTTTCGCAATACGCTGCCAAACCTACTCAAGGAATATCTACGGCGTCTCATCGCGATTGCTCGAATATGCTTGAACGTGAAGGCGAATACGCGAGCTGTGTATTCAATCGGAGCTCATTCGATTTGCTATTCAAATAGGACGTCAAACCACGGTATATTTACGTACAAGTGGACCCAGAATCCGCGGCATGGCCTTCACTCAAAATAGACACCAAATAATCACCACGTATCAAATATCAAGAGAATGAGAGAAGTGGCCGCCAAAAAGAAAACATCGACCAGGAAAACCGCTGCCAACGGCATCGAACGCACCAATGGAAAATCCCTCGAATCTTGGATCTGGGATGCGGCCTGCTCCATCCGTGGCGCCAAAGATGCCCCGAAGTACAAGGATTACATCCTCCCGCTGATCTTTACCAAGCGCCTGTGCGATGTGTTCGATGACGAGGTCAACCGCATCGCCGCCGAGGTCGGTTAGCGCAAAAAGGCCTTCCAACTCGTCAAGGCCGATCACAAGCTTGTGCGGTTCTACCTGCCGCTGATGCCGGACGATCCGGAACAAACCGTCTGGTCGGTGATCCGCAAACTCGCCGACAAGATCGGCGAAGGCGTCACCACCCACATGCGCGCCATCGCCAAGCAAAACCCGCGCTTGCAGGGCATCATCGACCGGGTCGATTTCAACGCCACCACCCACGGCCAGCGCGATATCGACGAGGACCGCCTGTCCAACCTCATCGAGGCCATCAGCACTAAGCGCCTCGGACTTGAGGACGTCGAAGCCGACGTCATCGGCAAGAGTTACGAATACCTCATCCGCAAATTCGCCGAGGGCGGCGGCCAGAGCGCCGGCGAGTTCTACACGCCACCGGAAGTCGGCGCCATTATGTCGACGGTGCTTCAGCCGGAGCCCGGCATGGAGATTTACGATCCCACCTGCGGTTCCGGTGGACTGCTCATCAAGTGCGAGATCGCCATGGAAGAGGCGGCCAAGGGCAAGAAGCGCACCGTCGCCCCGCTCAAGCTCTACGGCCAGGAATACACCGCCGACACCTGGGCCATGGCCAACATGAACATGATCATCCACGACATGGAAGGCGAGATTGAGATCGGCGACACCTTCAAGAACCCCAAATTCCGCGACGGGCGCGGCAAGCTGCGCACCTTCGACCGCGTCGTCGCCAATCCCATGTGGAACCAGGACTGGTTCACCGAGGCCGACTACGACAACGACGAGCTCGACCGCTTCCCCGCCGGCGCCGGCTTCCCCGGCAAATCCTCCGCCGACTGGGGCTGGGTCCAGCACATGCACGCCAGCCTCAATGACAAAGGACGCGGCGCCGTCGTCCTGGACACCGGCGCCGCCTCCCGCGGATCGGGCAACGCCGGCACCAACAAGGAAAAGACCGTCCGCCAGTGGTTCGTCGACCGCGACCTCATCGAAAGCGTGCTCTACTTGCCGGAAAATCTCTTCTACAACACCACCGCCCCGGGCATCGTGCTGTTCCTGAACAAGGCCAAACGGAAGGAGCGCAAAGGCAAGGTCTTCCTCGTCAACGCCAGCCAGGTCTTCGAAAAGGGCGACCCCAAGAACTTCATCCCGGATGAGGGCATCCGGCGCATCGCCGACACCCTCATCGGGTGGCAGGAAGAGGAAAAACTCAGCCGCATCGTCGATCACGCCGAACTGAAGAAAAACGACTACAACATCTCCCCCAGCCGTTACATTCACACCTCAGATGCCGAAACCTATCGGCCCATTGCGGAGATCGTCGAGGAATTGAGGGCCGTCGAAGCCGAGGCGCGGGAGACGGACAAGGCGTTGAAGAAGATTTTGGAGAAGATTGGGGTATGAGTGATTGGCAAACAACATCGGTTGGTGAAATTGCGGCCGGGTTTCTCAGTGGAGGAACTCCAACTACGAAACGCTCTGATTACTGGGAAGGCGAAATTCCGTGGATCACAAGCAAATGGCTTGGTGAAAGACTGGAGTTAACTACTGGCGAAAAGTTTGTCTCTCAAGAAGCGGTTGAAAAGACGTCCACCAAGGTTGTTCCCAAAAATAGCATCATCTTCGCAACGCGAGTTGGAGTGGGCAAAGTTGGCATTAACCGCATCGATCTCGCCATCAATCAGGATCTCGCGGGTGTGCTAATCGACGGCGACAAATACGACATTAAATTTCTAGCATATCAATTGGGGATCGACTCGATTCAACAGTATGTCGCGATGAACAAACGCGGCGCTACGATAAAGGGAATCACGCGTGACTGTCTCGCACAGATTCGTCTCAACATTCCCCCACTTCCCGAGCAGAAGAAGATCGCGCACATCCTTTCGACGGTGCAGCGGGCGATCGAAGCGCAGGAGCGGATCATCCAGACCACCACCGAGCTGAAAAAGGCCCTCATGCACAAGCTCTTCACCGAAGGCCTCCGCAACGAACCCCAAAAACAAACCGAAATCGGGCCAGTGCCTGAGAGTTGGGAGGTGGTCGAGTTGGAGACAACCGGCGATGTCGTCTACGGCATCCAAGCCGCGGTCGCAAACAATCTTGCCCCCGTTGGAACCCCAATCCTCACGAACAAGAACATCACACTCGATGGGGGCTTCGACTTAGAAAAACTGAACTACTTCGAACTCACGTCGAAGCGCCACACTGCGACGATTCTTCAGAAGGGGGATATTCTCTTCAACTGGCGAAGTGGGAGCAAATACCACGTCGGGAAGACGGCCTATTTCGACCTCGACGGAGAATGGGTCCACTCCTCGTTCATTCTTCGGATTCGGCCCGCCCAAAAGATCAACGGACGCTACCTGTTCTATTACTTCAATCACCTTCGGGAGGCGGAGTTCTTCGTTAAACTCCAGACTTACGCGATCAATGCCAAGTTCAATGCTAGCGCGGTCAACGCACTTCCAACTGCTGTGCCGAGCCGTGAAGAGCAGGACGAGATCGCCACAGTTCTGGATTCCGCTCAGCAGAAGATCAACAACGCCGAACGGAAGCATAGGGTGCTCCAAGACCTTTTCCGCACCCTCCTTCATGAACTGATGACCGCGAAGACCCGCGTTCATAACGTCGCCCTCCCCATGTAACCGAGAACATTGCCCGCCCATGCCTACTCATCCAGATGCAATCGGATACCTGCGCGACCTTGGTCATTCTGAGCGGATACCTTGGCTGGAGATGGTTTGTGACCTCGCAGCATCTGGAACCACGAGCCTGAGTCCGACTGATCTAGAAACCCTTGTTCAGCTATTCACCAAACGTGCAAGCTACCTCAGACAGTCTGCACCGCCCGCGGCTGCCGCACATGCTGGAGCCGCTGCCGTATCAATCGAACGCCTCGAAGCGATTGGTCCGTTTGTTGGATTTAAGCGGCTCGGGAATTCGCTGGCTGCGTCGTTTCCGAAACGAGCCACAATCATTTTTGGAGCCAACGGAAGCGGGAAATCGAGCTTGTGCGAAGCACTGCAAATCTTGGCATCCAATGATGCCCCTCGTCGACCACTCCATGACGTTCGAAGCAGCACGACTACAACGCCAACTTTCTCGTATAAGTTCACGTCAGACGCGGCCGCACAATCGTGGGCACTGCCCGCAGCCTACGGTGCGCGCTCAAACTCGCTCAAGTATTTCGATACTGGGATAGCAATCCACAATGTTCAAAACTCTGTCCAACCAGGCCGGATCATCGAACTTTCACCATTCAAGCTCGAAATTTTTGAGACAGCCCAGAAACTCTGCAAAGATTTGCGCTCCGAGCTGGTAGGAAGGCAGAACGAAAATGCAACTCTTCTCGCAGCGCTGACGGACCGCATTCGCACCAGATTTGGCGGATTCAAGGGATCCGTCTTGGCTGAATTGGCGAGACCAACGTCTGACGCTCTAGAAGTCGAATTGAAGCTGGGCGAAGCCTATTCAGAGGAAAGTGGTCTAGCTGAAATGCTGAAACGAAAGGCGGAACTTGAAAAGGCAACTTCTGAGGAAGGTCTCAAGTTACTTAAAGGAGAAGCGTTTGCACTGAAAGCACTCCACGGGGAAATCCAACCAATCCTGGAAGCATCGGAAAAAATCGTCGAGATCGACCCTGTTGCGCAGTCGAAATCACTGAAGGCAAAAGAGGAGGAACTGAAACTCCTAGCCAAGGCTCTGATTCCGTCAGGCGCAACGCTCGATAAGTTGATGGCGCTGATCCGTCCCGCCAACGCAATCTGCGCTCTTCATTCTCCGGAAACAGTGGAGTGCCCCCTCTGTAAGCAAAACCTTCGGGAGAGAGAACTCGAACTCTTCAAGCAATACGCAGGACTCCTGACTGGCGAACTGGATTCGGCGATCACCGAACTCCGCAAGCTGATCAAAACGGCGGAAAAGAATCTCAAATTGATCTCCGATTCTACACCTGACGATTGGGCAAAGGACTCGGTGCTGGCCAATGATACAATCGATACCATTAAGAACGCCGGGCGAGCGATTCAGACACGGTTCAAGGCAGGAGTGGAAATTGATCAGGACTGCAAAGATGCGGCCGTGACGATTCGAGCACTAAGCGGCGATCTTGCGAAGCGCCTGGAGGAGAAAGAGAAGCTCATTGAAGAGGCGGCAAAAAGCCGGACTGAGCTTCTGAAACAACTCGGGGAGATTTCCACCCAATGCCAAGGGCTTCTCTACGCCAAAGAAGTTGCGGAGAACATTGATCTCGTGAGGGACGCTCACCGGAGGACGCAAATTGCGGCCTTCTGGGACGCTACGTTGCCAGATTTTACAATGGCGCTACGCAAGCTTACCTCGGCAGCCAAGAAAGCCCACAAGGAGCTTGTGGTGGATGATTTTAAGACCCGCCTGAATGCAGAGTATATCGCGCTTGCCGAAAAGGATATGAGCGCGTTCGGCGTCGAATTGAAGGACGTGGGTGGTGATGGAGCTGTTACGGTTGATCACCACGTAGCTGGACAGAGGATTGAATCCGTTCTGAGCGAAGGTGAGCAACGAATACACGCGCTCGCTTTGTTCTTCGCAGAGTTGGAGACTTGCGAGCAGCAGGTGATCGTCTTCGACGACCCGATCTCAAGTTTTGACTACAACTACATCGGGAACTACTGCAATCGGTTGCGTGACTTGATTCAGAAACATCCAAATCGGCAGATCATAGTGCTGACCCACAACTGGGAGTTCTTCGTTCAAATTCAAACGACCCTGAACGCATCGCGATTGAAGCAGCATATGGCGGTACATGTTCTTGAGAGCTGCGTCGCAATCGATGAGTACAGCGAGGATGTTGATGTGCTCAAACGTGACATCGACGCAATATTAGCCGTCGCTGGTGAACCGACCAAATCGCAGAAAGAGATCATGGCAGGCAAGATGCGACGCTTGATCGAATCCGTTGTGAATACTTACGTATTCAACAAGCAAAGGCATCAGTTTAAGCAAAAGAGCCAGCAGGTATCGGCCTTCGACGATTTCACCAAGGTAGTCCCGCTACTGCCCGCTGAAGCTCAGTCCCTCAGAGATCTCTTCGCAAAGCTGAGCATCACTGAGCACGATGACCCGCGAAACGCCTACGTAAACACAGACAAGGCGATGTTCCAAACCCGCTACAACACGATCAAGTCCATTGAGGCGGCGATTTTAGGAAGGAAGTAGCATGCCTCTACCCGGAGAACACAAAACCGTCCAAGCCCGCATCCTCGAATACGCCGAGGCCATCGGTTGGACGTTTGTGTCCCGCGAGGAAGCGGAGCAGCGGCGCGGGTTCGATCCCGAGGTCCCGCCTGCCGAGCGCGCCAAGAACCGGTCGCTGTTCTTCGACGACCTACTTGACGCCAAGGTGCGGGAGTTCAATCCGTGTTACGCCGATGCCGAGGGCGCTTTGCTCGGGCAGTTCCGCCATCTCCACACCGATATTTACGGCAACCGCGACTTTGTCGATCAACTGCGTAACCGGGGAAAGTTTTTCGATCATGAGGAGAACCGCGAGCGCGACCTGATCCTGATCGATTACGACGATCCGTTGAAAAACGTCTACGAAGTCACCGAGGAGTGGGCCTTTCACAACGGTCATTACGGCACGCGGGAGGATGTGGTCTTTCTCATCAACGGCATCCCGGTACTGGTGATCGAGTGCAAGAACGCCAACAACGGCGAGGCGATTGCCCTCGGGGTAGACCAGATCCGCCGGTACCACCGCGAAATCGCCGGAGCTGTTCGCACGGCTCGGCAACCGGGCGGACCGCCCGCCACGTGCGTCTGGCCGTTGGGGCGGCCTCTACCTTGACGGCTTTCCTGTTCGAGACGCATGAGGCGACGAAAGGATCGTCGTGACGGGCATTCGCGACAAAAAGGCCTCTTAAGCGACACAACAGGGAATGCACGACAAATAGAGCGCTTTATATGTCGGATTTGGCCTATGGGATAACCGAATAGATCGTAATCGATTGCGAATAATGGCTAAATAAGCGGCGTTATACCGCTATGTATTACGACTTGAAGAAGTTCGATCAACAAGCTATATATCGTAATCATTCGACGATATATGGCAACTGATCCGATATATTCGCAAACTATTACGACTATGAGAATCACTGGCTTACTCACAGATGATGCCGTGCTAGCCGAATTGGGCGCACGTATTGCCGCTCGCCGGGTTGAATTGCAGCTGACCCAGGCGGCTGTGGCCGAGCAGGCGGGTATCGCCAAGCGCACCCTCGAGCGTATGGAGGCGGGGCAAACGTCACAGTTGGTCACCCTGGTTCGTGTGCTGCGGGTGTTGGACGCCGCATCGGGGCTGGATAGCCTCATTCCGGAGTCCGGGCCGAGACCGATGGACTTATTAAAGCGAAAGGGCAAGGTCCGACAACGGGCTTCGGGTCGACGTGCCGCAAAGGCGACCGGCAAACCATGGCGCTGGGAGGAAAAGCCATAACCACGCTCGCCGAAGTCAGGCTGTGGGGCAAAACCATCGGTGCTGTCGCACTACAGGGTGGAGAGGAAGTCGCCAGCTTTGAATACGATGCCGAATTCGCGCAAAGCGGTATTCAAATCGCGCCGATTGTGATGCCGCTTTCCCAACGTGTGTACCGTTTCCCCGAGCTTTCTCGCCCGACTTTTCTCGGGCTGCCCGGCCTGCTGGCCGACTCGCTGCCGGACAGATTTGGCAACGCGCTGATCGATGCCTGGCTGCTGGCATCGCAGGGGCGGCAAGCGAATTCCTTCAACGCGGTTGAGCGGCTTTGCTATACCGGTGAACGCGGCATGGGTGCGCTGGAATTTGCCCCCGCCATCGGCCCCAGGGCAAAGCAGTCGACACACATTGAGGTCGGCAAGTTGACTGAGCTTGCATCGGAGATATTGACCCACCGGTATAACCTGCAGGCGTCTTTTGCGGATGAAGGCAGAGAGGATGCGCTAAGGGATATTCTACGTGTGGGCACATCCGCCGGTGGCGCGAGGGCGAAGGCGATCATCGCATGGAACCCGAAAACCAATGAAGTGCGGTCGGGCCAGGTCAAAGCCGGCAAGGGATCCGAATACTGGCTGCTGAAATTTGACGGCGTCAGTGGCAACAAGGACAAAGAACTGGAAGACCCACGGGGCTACGGATTGATCGAGTATGCGTATTACCTGATGGCGCTTGAATGCGGCATTGATATCAGTGAATGTCGGCTGTTTAAAGAGAATGGGCGGTCGCATTTCATGACGCGCCGCTTTGATCGGCTGGCTACCGGTGAAAAACTTCATGTGCAGTCACTCTGCGCCCTGGCGCACTACGATTTCAATATGGCAGGCGCTTATAGCTATGAGCAAGCGTTGCTGGTGATGCGGCAACTGCAGTTGCCGATGCAGGCCATTGAGCAACTGTTTCGGCGCATCGTATTTAACATCGTGGCGCGCAATCAGGATGACCACGTGAAGAATATTGCCTTCCTGATGAATCAATCCGGTGAATGGTCGCTGTCGCCGGCCTTTGATATGACCTACAGCTTTAATCCCAAGGGTGCGTGGACGGCAAGCCATCAGATGACGATGAACGGAAAACGGGACAATTTCACGATGGAGGACTTCAACGCCTGCGCAAAGACGGCTTCGATGAAGCGGGGGCGCGCCGCGAAAATCGTTGCCGAAGTGCAGGCGACGGTATCGAAATGGAGATCGTTTGCAGAAAAGGCGGGCGTGCCTGATGTCGTGTGCGAACAAATTCAGCGCACGCTGCACGTGAGAATTAGGAATGAGAAATTAGGAATTAGGAATTAGGAATGAAAGCAGAGAATCCAATAGAGACAAAATCCTATGCGTTCTCTTTGCGGATCGTGAAGCTGTATCGGTTTCTTTGTGACGAGAAGAAGGAATTTGTCCTTGCGAAGCAGATCGTGCGGAGCGGCACATCGATTGGCGCGAACGTCGAGGAAGCGATCGGTGGTCAGTCCAACAAGGATTTTCTTTCGAAGATGAGTATTGCCTACAAGGAGGCGCGCGAGACTCATTACTGGCTTAGGTTGCTCCGTGATTCCGACATTCTCGATGCCAAACACGCCGAATCTGTGATCGAAGACTGCGAAGAACTGCTGAAGCTCTCCGGCTCAATTATCCGAACCACAAAGGCGCGCAGTGCGCGCAATTAGAAAAGTAGAATTAGGAATTACGAATGACACACACAAAACAAAACACCCCTTGCCTGTGGAACAGATAATTCCTAATTCCTAATTGAACATTCCTAATTAAAATGCAACCCGGCGAGCGCAAAACCGTCCAAGCCCGCATCCTCGCATACGCCGAGGCCATCGGATGGACGTTTGTGCCCCGCGAGGAAGCCGAGCAACGGCGCGGGTTCGATCTCGAGGTCCCGCCCGCCGAACGTGCCAAAAACCGCTCGCTGTTCTTCGACGATCTGCTAGACGCCAAGGTGCGGGCGTTCAATCCGCGCTACGCCGAGGCCGAGGGCGCCTTACTCGGGCAGTTCCGCCATCTCCACACCGACATCTACGGCAACCGCGATTTTGTTGATCAACTGCGCAACCGGGGCACGTTCTTCGATCACGAGGAGAACCGCGAGCGCGACCTGATCCTGATCGACTACGACGATCCGTCGAAAAACGTCTATGAAGTCACCGAGGAGTGGGCCTTTCACAACGGTCACTATGGCACGCGGGAGGATGTGGTCTTTCTCATCAACGGCATCCCGGTGCTGGTGATCGAGTGCAAGAATGCGAACAAGGACGAAGCGATCGCGCTTGGAGTGGACCAGATCCGCCGTTACCACCGCGAGACGCCTGAGCTGTTCGTGTCGCAGCAGCTTTTCACCGCCACCGACGCCATCGGCTTTTCCTATGGGGTGAGCTGGAACCTGGTGCGGCGGAACATTTTCAACTGGAAGGACGAGGCGGTCGGCAAGCTGGAGGCCAAGGTGAAGAGCTTCTGCGCCATCCCGCAGGTGCTTGCCTTCCTGAAGGACTACATCGTCTTTGCCGAAAAGGACGAGGAACTGCAAAAGTACATCCTGCGCCAGCACCAGACCGGCGCGGTGGAGGCGACCGTCGGCCGCGCGCTCGATCCTGCACGTACCCGCGGGCTGGTCTGGCACACCCAGGGCAGCGGCAAGACCTTCACCATGATCAAGGCTGCCGAGCGGCTGTTCCGCGCGGTGGAAGCCGAGAAGCCAACCATCCTGCTGATGATCGACCGCAACGAGCTGGAAGACCAGATGCTCAAGAACCTGGCCGCGCTCGGCCTGGGCAATCTGGAACACGCCAGCAGCATCGCCCGGCTCAACAAGCTGCTGAAGGACGATTACCGGGGCATCATCGTGACGATGATCCACAAGTTCCGCGACATGCCGGCGGATCTCAACACGCGTTCGAACATCTACGTTCTCATCGACGAAGCCCATCGCACCACCGGCGGCGATCTGGGCAATTTCCTGATGGCCGGCCTGCCCAACGCGACCTTCCTCGGCTTCACCGGTACCCCGGTGGACAAGACCGCCTACGGCAAAGGCACCTTCAAGACCTTCGGCTGCGAGGACGACCAGGGCTACCTGCACAAGTATTCCATCGCCGACAGCATCGAGGACGGCACCACACTGCCGCTCTACTACCAGCTTGCACCCAACGACATGCTGGTTCCCCACGAGACACTGGACAAGGAGTTCCTCTCGCTGGCCGAAGCCGAGGGCGTGGCCGACATCGAGGAGCTGAACAAGATTCTCGAGCGGGCGGTAAACCTGAAGAATTTCCTCAAGGGCAAGGAGCGCATCCGGGCGGTGGCGCAGTTTGTCGCCAATCACTACCGCGAGAATGTCGAGCCGCTCGGCTACAAGGCCTTCCTTGTAGGGGTGGACCGCGAAGCGTGCGCGCGTTACAAGCATGCGCTCGACGAATTTCTTCCGCCGGAGTATTCCGAGGTGGTGTACACGGGCAGTAATAACGACTCGGTGTTGCTGAAGGAATTTCATCTCGATTCCAAGAAAGAAAGGCAAATCCGCAAGAGCTTCGGCAAGCTCGAAGAGAAGCCGAAGGTTCTGATCGTGACCGAAAAGCTGCTTACGGGGTTCGATGCGCCCGTGCTCTATGCCATGTATCTGGACAAGCCCATGCGCGACCACACGTTGCTGCAGGCCATCGCGCGGGTGAACCGTCCCTACGAAAACGAGGCGCAGGAGATGGTGAAGCCCCACGGCTTCGTGCTCGATTTCGTTGGTATCTTCGACAAGCTGGAAAAGGCGCTGGCGTTCGACAGCGATGAGATCAACGCCATCGTCAAGGATCTCAAGCTGCTGAAGGTGCTGTTCAAGAACAAGATGGAATCCAAGGCGCCGGAATATCTTGGCCTGATCGAGCGCAATTTCAACGACAAGGACGTGGAGACGCTCATCGAACATTTCCGCGACCCCGAGCGACGCAAGGAATTCTTCAAGGAGTACAAGGAAATCGAGATGCTCTACGAGATCATCTCGCCGGACGCATTCCTGCGCCCGTTCATCGAGGACTATGGGACTCTATCATCGATCTATCATGTTGTTCGCAACGCCTATACAAAACGGGTGTACGTAGACCGCGATTTTCAGAGAAAGACTAACCAGCTCGTCCAGGAACAGGTGGGCAGCTATGGGGTCTCCCTAGTGGGCGGGCTAGTTGAGATCAACGCCGACACCATCGAGTTGATCAAGGACAAGCAGGGCGGCGATGGCACGAAGGTGATCAACCTAGTAAAAAGCATCGAGAAGCTGGCGGACGAGCAAAGCGATGATCCATATCTGATTGCCATGGCCGAGCGGGCACGCGCCGTGCAGGAAACCTTCGAAGGCCGCCAGGTCAGCACCGCCGAGGCGCTGGAGGCGTTACTCAAGGAAGTGGCAACGAATGAGGCTCGCAAAAGGGAGCAGGCGGAGAAGTCGTTCGATGGGTTGACGTATTTCGTCTATCGCAGTTTGCTGGATGCGAAGATTCCGAATGCGGAGGCGGTCAGCCGCAAGATTCGCCATGCTTTCGCTGATTTTCCCAACTGGAAGCGCAGCGAGAATGCGCTGCGCGAACTGCGCAAGCAAGTCACCTTCGCCATCTTTGCCGAGACCGACGATCTGGACCGTGTCACCGCGATCGTGGATGGATTATTCACGTCTGTTGGATCGGGCAGACCGGATTTAGTGCATGAGCGCCGCTGACAGCAAGCGCGCGTTCAAGCAGCGCGTACGGTATTGGGCCGAAAAGCTGGACGTGAAGATCGTCTGGCTTGGCGTTCGCCACATGAACAACAAGTGGGCCTCGTGTTCGACGGCGGGGCACCTGAACTTCAATGACGAATTGCTCCGCTTGGACACCGAGTTATGGGACTACGTCATCGTCCACGAACTGCTGCATTTCTTCGTCCCCAACCACGGCAAGCTCTGGAAGAGCCTCATGCGAGTCCATTTGGGCGAATATGAAAAGATGGAATTAAGGCTTCGACGAATGGCGAAGCAGGTGCAAGCGAAATCGGGGACAGACTGAGCTAACCCGCTTTCCAAGGACACTTTTGAAGGTAGACAATACCGAAGGAAAAACCGGTTCGGAACACAAATAATGAATACAGGACGATTGGCTTGAAAAAGAAAACCGAAGAAAACCGGGTCAGAGACAATTAGTCGCTAATATTAGAACTGAATCCACTCCGACCTGCTTTAGCAATCATTTATGTCCTCAGTTGTCACTAACCCTTGTTCGTACAGTGACGACGTGGGGGGAACATGAAAAATTCATTTGTTTGGCCACCGAACGGCTATTCCGCAAGCCCCGACTTCCGATACCCCACCGGCTTGGCGAAGTCGGGATCCAGCGCCGCGATGCCGGACGGGGTCATGCCGATCACGAAGGGCTTGCGGTCTTTGTCCTCGAAATAGAACAGCACGTAACCGGCAGGATAAAAGGCCAAGTCGCCGACCTGCGGCCGATTGATCGGCGGCAGCGCATCGAACAGCCGCCGGCTGGTCGCCAGCAGGGTGTCGCCGGGCTGGACCTGACCGCCCGGCAGATGCAACTCGTTCAGCACGTAGGTGGCGAAGCTGGGTGAGTCGAACCCGATGCTGGGCTTCTGTCCACCCAGGTGCCAGCCCACGCCCTGTTCCTTGAGCTGCATGATCCGAGCCAGCGCCCGTGCCTGGCGCGGAAAGCGGCTGAAGATCACCTTCAGGTCCACCGGGTCGATGCGGTGCATGTAGCGCGCCATGTCCGCGGTGTCGCGCAGCCGCTGGCGGGTTTGCTCCAGCTCGGTCCTGGTGTCGTCGAGTTGGGACTTGATGTCTCCGAGTTGCTTGCGCGCGTCCTCCAGCTCGGTACGGGCCTGCTTCAGGTTGGTCTGCAGTGTGGCCACTTCCTGCTGGTACGCGCTGATCTGCGCTTCAAGTCGTTCCTTCTCCTGGAGCAGCGGGCCGATCTTGGCGCCGACGTACACCATGACCGCCAGGGCCACGATGGCCACCACCAACTGCACAACCACCAACACCGGCAGTGCCTTGCCACCGCAGGCGCTGGATGCGATCCGGGTCCGTTCAGCCCTCATTGGAAGGCTTTCCCAGGGCGATCTTGATGATGCGGTAGAGGATGACGCCGAGTCCCAGCAGTCCGCCGCCAACGCTGGCGCCCTGAACATTGCCCAGGACTTCGGGAGAGATGGACTGATTCATCACGCCGATTACAGTGCCGAGCACCAGGATCAGCAGGCAGAGGCAGGCGGTGCCCACCGCCACCAGCATCGCGTATTCCTTGGGCGTCCATTCACTCGGCACCGAGTACCTCGAACAGGGAATCGGGCAGGATAGCGGGCATCGCGCCGAGGACGGCACGGCGTCGGAACGGCTCGATGTTCTGAATGCGAGTATGGTCTGTGGCCACGCCGGTGTCGAGGTGGCGGCGCGAGTGGGGTCAACGCAGCGGTTCGCGGCTGTGATCGCGCATCCAGCGCAGGCTGCCCACGGCCAGGGCCGCGCAGGCGACGAGGTGGAACGCCGGGGCCAGGTCCGGAAACCGCGAGGTCAGGTCGTGCAACACAACATCCGCGAGGCAGTCCAGCCGGAGCATATACCCTAGTGCAAGAGCAGATCGCCTTTGGTGTTTATAGATTGTTTTGCACGCTTCCGCGCGCGCCGCGGTAATCTTCCGGACCAAGCCGGGCTCGGACAATCGTTGGTTCGCCTGGTTGCCCGCAGGATTGACGGTATCGCCTGGGCCCTCGCTGAATTCAAGGAGTCGGTGCACCGAGAACCTATACGATTCTCTTGGTCGCCGACCCCTTTTCGCTTGCGGCGCTTACGGTAAGGCAGTTGCGTGCTCGGTGCAGTTTACGGCGCCGGTTTTTGGTGGAGCAAGCGAACCATGAGCTGCCAAAGGAAAACCCCGCCAAACGCCGTCGCGCAGAAGGCGAGTGCGGCGATGAACGTGATATTGATTGCGCTGTCCATGTGAGCCTCGCACTGAAGACATCAGATGAAATCAGTATGCATTCACCGCCCGAACGCGCTTTGACATAAGTCAAGCTGGGGGCCGTTACCAGGAAAACAGAAAACCGGGTCAGAAACGATTAATTGCTAATATTAGAACTAAACCTACTCCGACCCGTTTAACAGGGATCGATCCCGGAAACCGGCGCGTCGGCAAGAAAGTCAGCGGAGTTGTCTGGCTCAGCGTGCTGCAGAAGATAAATCTGATAATCTCTAGCCACTCCTTTTTGCAGTCACAGCGGGGAATCTATGTGTCGTTACCTTCGGGGTTGCCGTGAGCGAACCGGCGTTCGCCATTCGACTGTCGAAGGCATGGGTGCATAACAAGCCCGTTCGGCGGACGAACGCGGCTGATGGGCATCGTCATACCGCACAACATATCGAGGGATTGATTTGGCTTACTACCTGGCAAAAATTGCAATAACCACGATGCTGATTGTAGCGATTTCAGAGATCGCAAAACGCAGCTCCTTGGTTGGCGCGATATTGGCATCGGTTCCGTTGGTGTCTGTACTGGCAATGATCTGGCTCTACATCGACACCAAGGATGTAAATAAGGTCAGCGACCTGGCGTCAGGCGTGTTTTGGCTTGTGCTTCCCTCTCTGGCGTTATTCCTGGCGTTGCCGCTATTGTTGAAACAAGGGTTAAATTTCTATCTCAGTCTCGGTGTTTCCGTAGCGATCACCATTGTTTGTTATTTTCTCATGGTGTCAGTACTGAATCACTACGGAATAAAACTATAAATTCCGCGCAATAGGTCGCTCCACAGGGACGGGTCAACATATGCCATTTAGCGTAAATGCGCCAGTTATACGCCAGCGGAGATATTCGTCTCGTGCCCGTAGAATCGATGCCATCGCCGGCATCGAGGAGGCCGTTGAGGCAGAGGCAGTCTGCGCCAAGCAGGGATTGGGAGGTCGGGTGGCCGGGCGTTACCCCGGCTGCTATGTCCGCAACACTGGATCGGGCGATTTGTTCCGACCGTACGCTGGCGAGTGATGCGCACCTTCACACCTGCGGCGGATCAGTGCACCCACCGCGCAGGCACCCGCTAGTCGACTATTGCTCACCTTCGAAGAAAGCATAGTACGAAGGGAGCGGACGAATTGCATTTGTACATGGCCGGTTCTACCTGGCAGAGGTAGACGATGTGCAATGGTGCACAGTCCAAGGCCCTACGTGCAGTTCCAAGAAACCGGGTCGGCGACGATTCATTGCTCCTGTGAGCGGGTAAAGGTTCCCCACCCGTTTTTCCATCGCCGGTTGCCTGCCCCCTCACCGTCGAACACAGTGGTGTCGTCGGGGGCGTCGCTGGCCAGCGGCGGCCTGGCCGTCCGCGCGGTATCCAGGGCCAGTTCCGTGGGCGCAGAGAGAGTGGCGAGTCCGGTAAAGCTCATCCTCGCCGCCTTCTGAACCAATTCGAAACGGCAGCGGCCGGTCATGTCCACGACCAAGGCCGTGCGCTGAGCGCTTGCCATGACCCGCGCGGGCGGGGCGCGCGTCCCCTCGCCGTCTGCCACAAACGGGATTCAAGAAAAGCGGCGCCCGTGCCGATGTTAGGTCTCGCCGGCGGTCTGCTTTCGCAAAGCCCTCGAGGTTCGCGCTGCGGTCTACAGCCCGCCACGAATCTCCCCGTTCTCCGAAGAGGTAAGGCAGTATGTTCTTTCGTGAACTCAAACGGCAGCTCGCCACGTGCCAGACGCAACAAAAACAAACGCAAGCGGTGGTCGACGCGATCCAGCGGCATGTGGCCACTATCGAGTTCACACCAAAGGGAGAGATTCTCGACGCGAACCGCATCTTCCTTGATGTGGTTGGCTACGAACTGGCGGACCTCAAGGGTCGGCAGCACAAAATGCTGTGCGAGCGCGGCTACGCCGAGTCCGATGCGTACCGTAAGTTCTGGGCGCTACTCGCCAGGGGCGAGTCACACAGTGGTACCTTCGAACGGCGCGACCGGAACGGCAAGGTGCTCTGGTTGGAAGCAACCTACTTCCCGGTCAAAAACCAGCATGGCGAAGTAGTGCGGGTGGTCAAGCTAGTGGCAGACGTGACCACTGAAACCGCCCGTCGACGCGAGCAGCAAGCGGTTTTGCAGGCATTGGACCGCTCTCAAGCCATGATCGAATTCACGCCGGACGGCGAGATCATCACCGCAAATCAGAACTTCCTCGACGCAGTGGGGTACAAGGTCGAAGAGATTCGAGGCAAACATCACCGCATGTTCTGCCATGAAGGATTCTATGAAGCGAATCCCGACTTCTGGAAGGAACTTCGCCAGAGCCGATTCAAGACCGGCCTGTTCGAACGACGCAATGCGCGCGGTGAAAGCATCTGGTTGGAGGCATCTTACAATCCAATCCTGGGTGCCGACGGCAAGGTGTTGATGGTGATCAAGTTCGCCACCGATGTCACGCGCCGCGTGCAAGCCAATCGTGCGGTGAACGAGGCTGCTAATCTGGCGCGCGAAATCGCGGACGAAACGGTACGTAACACCTCCGACTGCACGGCCATGCTCAAGGATGCCGTGCAAACTTCGTCAGACATACACGGCAAACTGCATTGTGTGGCCGAGCTTATCGACAATCTCAATGACCACTCCAAGGATATTGGCAGCATCGTCGCCACCATCAGCGGAATAGCGGAACAGACAAACTTGCTGGCGTTGAATGCGGCGATCGAAGCGGCGCGCGCCGGGGAGCAGGGCCGCGGTTTCGCGGTCGTGGCCGACGAAGTACGTCAACTGGCAGCGCGTACCAGCCAATCGACTTCGGAAATTGAAACCGTGGTCCGGGAAAATCAGCAACTGACGGCCACGGTTACCAAGAGCATGAGTTCGGTCGCAGAGAGTGCAGAACAGGGCAGTCGGCAGACGGAGAAGGCGTCGGTACTGATGAACGATATCCAAGCCGGCGCGATGAGAGTCTCCGACACCATCGCCGATCTGACCATCGACGAGGTGTGATTGAAGCTTTTGCCCTGCGCTTGCGGACGGCGTTTCCGTAAGGCGCTGAATATGGCCGTAGATAGTGAAGCGTCCTGCGGTGATGACTGCCGTCCACGCCCATGTGCGGATGCGTAACGGCGGCAACTCCACCGGCCGCTTCTCCTACCGAAGCTCAATTGCGCGGCCACCGATTTGGAGTGGTAGTGGCGGCGTATCGGCTGAGCTTTCCGCGGTCGAGTCCCCAAACAGTCAACGTCCAGGTGTCCCATGGAAAGCCGCGGATCTGGGTGTTGCACGCATGAAACAAACGGCAAAAGACTCACAACCGCGTTGACCCGAGATGTGGTCGAACCTCTGTTTCGTGGATGCGTCCGCCCTGCATGGTTCGGGCAGACGGCGGAACCGGGAACGACGCAGGATTAACCGCGGGACGTTGCAAATGTCGGTGCACCTCAGACCTTCGATAATGGGTCTAATCTCCCAAGGCGAAACCGCCCGATATCGATAGAGGCCGCCGCCTTGCGGCCGGGATTCGAACAGGTCGCCGTTGCAATTGCCCTACTACAATATATCTCACCCGAAACTGAACTACCTACACCACCGCCGGGCGTCGGCACGCAACGACTGAACAGGGCAACATCATGCATAAAGCGACAGTTGTTTTCACTTGTATGTTTGCGGCACTGTGCGCGCTAAGCGGTTCGGCGTCCGCAGACCGGGACCACGACCGCGACCGAGGACACGAACAGGGCCGTGATTACGATCGCGAGAGAGGGTATGAGCACCGTCGCGATCACGATTCCGACTATGGTCGATATCAGGGCTATCGCGAGCAGCCCTACGGTCACGAGCGTCGTTTTGATCAATATAGCCACGACGACCATCGTTATGACTATCGGGGTCATTGGCGTTCCTGGGACGCCTGGAACGACTATGCGCGCCATCATCCCCGAATACGGGAGCACGGCCATTACTACCGGGACCACGGTCATCTCATGTTCCGGTTTTGCGATCCGGCCAGCGGCGGCTGTTTCTTTTTCTCCATTGGCGGCTGAGCCTGACACCCACGAACGCACCACCCGGACTTCGAATAACGGCTCGCCGGCGTTGTGACATACGCACCAGCGGACGGCCTCATAACCGGTGCACCAGAGTGGCGAACTCATCCCCTTGCGGCGGGCGTACACGGCTGCCATCGCGTGGCCCGGCGCCAGCCGCGTTCCGAAAGGGCGTATCCATAGTTGCGTGCTAAGCAGTGCGGTCCGCATAAAAGGAGGCCGTGGCATACGCTGGCACCGGTGCAGCTCGCCCAGTGGGTCTGTTGGATATATTGCGGCCGGAACCGCGGTGTTGCCTTGGTTTCGACGGGACCGCCTCGACCGTCAATGAAGCCGGTGGTTACTACTTCGCCTCCAGGGAGTCATCCCAGAAGTCCTGGTGCAGCTCGACGCCTCGATCGGTATTTGTGCATTCGATCGTGTAGGATCGATCGCCTTCGAAGAACAGATCGCTATCGGTCATCGCGTAGTAACCGAGCGAAGGAAATTGCGCTTCCGTACGTTTGCGTGCGGCATTCATCGCCTGCTGGCATTCTTTGGCCGACATGGGAGTTGACGCCGCACTGATCCGCGCAACGCGCTTTCCCCGATTTACCGCGATGTGCAGCGCATGCACATATCGTTCATCCGTTTTGGGCGCGACCACATATACCGGTGACCCATCGTTGGTTGTAATCATACCCACTACTGTGCCGGGGTCTAACGTATCGCCGAGAGCAAAGCCACCGATGCCCTGAATATCGCTTCCGAGCGCCGGTCTGCTTATCCAATACGCTAGCGCCAGAAGGGTGATGCTTGCCGCGCGCTTCGGATCCACGTCGTTCGAACTCCGCCCCCTCGTTCTCGATCGCTTGCCGGTTCTGTTTTCCACCGAGTTACGACTCCTTGGATCGGGCGGGACGGCGGTTGGGTGTGCACGTCCGCTACTCTAACGAAGGCAGGGATGCGCAAACAGCGTTTTGTCGTCGACGGGCGAACGCGAAGCAGTGGCATGACCGCGAGCATTCGCATTGTGGTTTCGCCGCCTACGGCGCTTTCCTACCCGCGCCCCAAAAGAACAAAGTCAACAGAAAGAACGTCGCCAACCCCGCGGCCAGTTTCATGGCGCTGTCGTATACCATAGGCGCGATCACACCGGAAACCAGCGAAAACACCAGCATTTGTACGAACGTGACCAGGGAAGCCGCTAGCCCCCGCATCGTGGGAAAAACATCCAACGCTTTCACTGTCATGCCGGGCATGGTGAGACCGAGGCCAAACGTGTAAAGCATGATGGGCAAGACGGCCCACGGTACCGCCGCTGCCAAGAAGCTGTTGTAGGCCAGGTTGGCGCCGACCGCGACCGCCATGCAGCTGAATCCCAATCGGAACACCGCCGTCGGTTGAGCATGGCGCGCCAGGCGTGCACCGAGCGCAGACCCCAGGACCATGCCGCCGATCATCGGCACGAACAACCACGCGAACGCGGTTTCCGGAAGGTGTAGCAGGCGTATCACGAAGCTCGCCGCAGATGCGATATACAGCGCCAATCCGCCGAAGGCGAAGCCGACCGCCAAGGCCCGGGCGACGAACGTCCCGTGGCAAAGCGCGGTCGCGTAATTTTTTGCAAGGGTTGTCGGATGAAACCGCGTCCGCGCGCCGCGGGAAAGGCTCTCGTCGAGGTAATAGTGAGTGCCAAACAGCAGCGCGAGCCCGAATATCGCCATGAAGACGAATACCGAACGCCATCCGAACGCGGCATGCAGATAACCGCCCAGCACCGGCGCGATCGCCGGCGCGAGTCCGAACACCATGGTGACCTGAGCCATCAACCGGTGTGCCGCGGGGCCTTCGAAGCGGTCGCGAATGATCGCCTGGCCGATCACCCGTCCGCCACCGGCCGAAAGTCCCTGCAGCACACGAAACGCGAGCAGCCAGCCAAAGGTCGGCGCCAGGGCGGCGCCAACCGAGGCGACCGTAAAAAGCAGTAACGAGCCGAGTATGACCGGGCGACGGCCAAAAGAATCCGACAGCGTCCCGTAAAACAGACTCATCAATGCAAACGCGGACAGATACACGCTCAACGTTTGTTGAACAACTGCCATGCTGACATCGAAGCCCTGGGCAATGGCGGGAAAGGACGGCAGGAACGTATCAATCGCAAACGGTCCGACCATGGCCAACCCGGCCAGAATGAGTGTCAGGATTCCGTTATTCACGACTTGTTCGTGTCGCACGATGGCGTAGGCATTACATCCTGTACCGGATTCATTGTCTCGACTTTTTGGCTCCCTTTCCGCCGTCGCACGATTTACCTGGTTCAGTTCCTCGGTACGCTGCGCCAAGTCCGGCTCCAAAGGCACCCCGTACTACGGGATGGCGCGGAAGCAACGGTCTGCCGCTCGAACCGGGGCGTCCGTCGATCATACGACCGTGTACGGCGTGTGCCATTTCCAGGCCTTTCCCACAGTACAGTGGAACACGGTTTGCTCACGCAGGGTAACCAAAAACCCGCCACCGTCCCGGATCTCGGTTCGTACATTTCGGGAAAGCGATTCACGCTAGCGGAGTGGCACGGACGAATCGCACGAAGCCGTGCAAATCTCAACGCCGAGATCGAACGAAACGTCTGTTTCGGTGCGTACCGACGTAGCGTTTGCGGAGAATGAACTCCCGGAAATCACACATGGGCGCATGAGCGCGCATTCATTTTGTCGCCGCGACCGGTAAGCCCACATATTAAGGGTGGACACCGCCGCGCCCCTTGGCATAAATCGAGAGTGCGGTCGCCAGCGCCTACCGGTAGTGCCCGCACGCTCATGGAATTCTCTACTACAGTGTTCCGGAGACTTGCAGAACGGATCAAGACTTCGCTGTGGCAGGATCGCGTTTCGCGCGGTTCCTCCCCGGCCGGCTCCGCCCCGCCATTGTCGAATCACACGAACGCATGGAGGTATTTCCGTGAAAGACGACGACCGCAAACCTACTACTACGGATGCTGGAATTCCTGTCCCCAGCGACGAATACTCGCTTACGGTCGGTCCCGATGGCCCGATCCTGCTGCACGACCACTACCTGATCGAGCAAATGGCGAACTTCAATCGCGAACGCATTCCCGAGCGCCAACCGCACGCCAAAGGCTCCGGCGCATTCGGCCATTTCGAAGTGACCCAGGACGTGAGCAAATACACTAAGGCCGCGGTGTTCCAGCCCGGCACCAGGACCGATACGCTGATGCGTTTTTCCACCGTCGCAGGGGAGCGCGGCAGCCCCGATACCTGGCGCGACCCACGCGGCTTCGCTTTGAAGTTCTATACCAGCGAAGGCAATTACGACATGGTCGGCAACAACACGCCGGTATTCTTCGTCCGCGATCCGATGAAGTTTCAGCAGTTCATTCGTTCCCAGAAACGCCGCGCAGACAACAACCTGCGCGATCACGATATGCAATGGGATTTCTGGACACTGTCGCCGGAATCGGCACATCAGGTGACCTGGCTGATGGGTGACCGCGGCATCCCGAAAACTTGGCGCCACATGAACGGCTACTCCAGCCACACCTATATGTGGGTGAACGCCAAGGGGGAGCGGTTCTGGGTGAAGTACCACTTCAAGACCGACCAGGGTATCGAGTTTCTGACCCAGCAGGATGCAGATCGCATCGCCGGCGAGGACAGTGATTATCATATGCGCGACCTGTACGAAGCGATTGCGCGAGGCGACCACCCGAGCTGGACCATGCAGGTGCAGATCATGCCATTCAAGGATGCGGAGACTTATCGATTCAATCCCTTCGACCTGACCAAGGTATGGCCCCATAGCGACTATCCGGTGCACGAGGTCGGTCGACTGACCCTGGACCGCAATCCGACCGACAACCATACCGAGATCGAGCAGGCGGCGTTCGAGCCCAACAATCTCGTCCCGGGCATCGGAATCAGTCCGGATAAGATGCTGTTGGCGCGCGTGTTCGCCTACGCCGACGCCCACCGCCACCGCCTCGGCGTCAACTACAAGCAGATCCCGGTCAACGCGCCCAAAGTGCCGGTGCACAGTTACAGCAAAGACGGCGCCATGCGGGTACAGAACGTATCCGACCCAGTCTATGCCCCCAATTCCAAGGGCGGTCCTCAGGCAGACCCCGAACGTTATCCTTACACGGAAAAATGGGAAGCCAGCGGCGAATTCATCCACGCCGCCTACACACCACGCAAGGACGACGACGACTTCATCCAGCCCGGGACTTTGGTGCGTGAAGTCATGGACGACGACGCTCGGGAGCGCTTGGTTAACAACGTGGTCGGGCATCTGAAAGACGGCGTCTCGCAACCGGTACTCGAACGCGCTTTCGACTACTGGCGCAATATCGACAAGGACATTAGCGAGCGCATCGTCAAAGCTTTCAAAAAAGCCTGAGTAGTAACCTGAACTGTAAAAAGGAGCGGCGCGTACCGCTCCTTTTTGCGTCTTGGCGCACGCTCACGAACACACACGGCATGCCGGGCATAATCTTCGTGATGGACACCGCATAGTCCCTGCGCCGCCTCGGGTATGTGAGCGGCCGTGGGCCTCGCGCGATGCGCTACCACCATGGGCCGCATTTCCGGCATTCATATTGTGGGACCAGCGCGCCGTAAATCCGAGGCATGTTCCATAACATCGCGCTGATCCTTTTCGGCCAAGCCACCCGCGCATGGATTCATACGGAGGTCTCAGGGCCAGATGCGTGTGCCACCATCAGGCCCGCACGAAAAAACAAACCGACCAAGCCTGTTCCGGATCGTCACGCCACTTGCACGTCACCCGGCCAACGACCGTTCTCTCGGATTCGAGAATTTTCAATTATCTCTGGGCGTGCGAACGGCACCATCACGCTCGGAACAGCCACCCGAGCGTCCGTTCCCGAGCACGCCCCCTGGCATTGTTGGCGGTAGGTATCTTGGTGCTCGCCTTCCATCGTCGCAAGCAAAAGTAAGCTGTCATGGTGTTCATCGCAGCCCCCACTAATGCGGGAGCTCTGTTTGACGCTCCGCAACATGCAAACCCGCGCCGCAGCGCCAGAAAAAGGTGAAGCCGCTCGCGGTCTGCGAGCCTAATCGAACCCTTATTGAGCGAATGGCTATGCGAGCGCCGTCACCGCTCAACGAATCCACGAACGGTATCTGCTTACTTTCTTCAGCATCTGCGATTATGGGCGCAGGGCCATCCCGCTGCGAATAAGCCCGACCACGACTTGCGGCCAAAGCGCGCCACGGATACGCGGGTTCCCCGAAACTCACTCTGCCAAATCTCGTAAAAATGCGATTCACACATCACGATTTACCTTGCGCACACGTTGCGCCAGATGTCGCAGCAACCATCCACGCAGGGCGCACCCCAACCAAAATTGACGTGCACGTACGCTCGGCTAAACTCCTAGCTCGGGTCGCAACGGCCCGCCGCGCAAACGCGATGTGCATGTGCGAAGCAGCGTCTAATCAGGCGACGCGATGTAGTGCACCGCTGCACCGTTTCCCTCTGCGCGTCACTTGAGACGGTACAAACGCACCGGACGTTACTAAGGACACTCGAACGTGACGCGCTGAAACTCAGGAGGAGCCAGTCATGACTCGTACGAAGCTGCGATTTCGGTGGTTTGCGGCCTCAATCATGCTGTTGCCGACGCTTGCATCGGCGCAAGTTACGCAATTCGTCATTCAATCCAGACAGATCTACAACGACGGCACGCGTTATGGACACGCAGGAAAGTATGAACAGCTCAACGGTTACGCGGTCGGCGAACTGGACCCCGCCAATCCGCTGAACGCCGGCATCGTCAACCTCGACAAGGCCCCACGCAATGCTCAGGGAAGGGTCGAATACCGCGTAGACGTGCGGATTCTCAAGCCTGTGGATTTGAGCAAGGGCAACGGCACCATGCTGTACGACGTGGTCAATCGCGGCCGTCCGCTCATTCTCGGTCGGGGCGCAGGACCGGAAGACGGCTACACCTTCGTCTGGAGCGGATGGCAGGGCGATATCCCCATGGGCGGCAGTGTCTTGGGGACTTCGTTCCCAATCGCTACCGACAACGGGCAGCCGATTATCGGTCCGAGCAGGGAAGAATATGTCGATATCGGCACCACCACTTATACAGCTGCGCTTTCCTATCCGGCGGCGACCATGGACCGTAGCCAGGCAAGCTTGACCGTGCGGGAGAAGGAACGCGATCCGCGCATGCCCATCGACACCTGGCATTATATCGATGATCGCCACATTCAGATCGACTATCCTGGCGGCGGATTCGACGCGGGTGCGATTTACGAATTTATTTATCCTGCGAAGGACCCTACCGTCATGGGAATCGGATTTGCCGCGACCCGAGACGTGAATTCGTTCCTGCGCTTTGGGTCCGTGGACGCTGCGGGCAATCCAAATCCATTGGCGGTCAACGGGCAGCCGGCTGTTGCGCGGGCGATCATCGAAGGCATCTCCCAGAGCGGCCGTTTCACACGCGACTATCTTTGGCAAGGCTTCAACCAGGACGAGCAGGGCCGCAAGATCTTCGACGGGGCGATGCCCATCATCCCCGGTTCGCGCAAAACTTTCACCAACTTCCAATTCGCAAAACCCGGTTGGTGGTCGAAGCAGCATGAGCAGCACTTGCAACCGGGCGATCAATTTCCATTCACTTATCCGACGATCACCGACCCGGTGACCGGCAAGACCGACGGCATTCTCGCCAAATGTACAGCGACCGGCACGTGCCCGAAGCTGATGCATGTCGACGGAGAATTCGAAGTGTGGGGTGCGCGCGGTTCACTGTTGGTGAGCAACGGCGACCCCAGCGGTCCGCAGCCCGTCGTCATGCCTGCCAACGTACGGTTGTACATGGTGGCCGGTACCCCGCACGGCGGCGCCGGCACCACCGTGCCAACCAATATGAACACCGGCATCTGCAAATATGTGAATAGCTCACTGAGCACTTACACCGGCGTACACGCCCTGTTGCCCGCTCTCAACGCGTGGGTCACAAGTGGCAAATTGCCGCCGGCGAGCCGTTATCCCTCGGTGACGGACGGCACCTTGGTTCTGCCCGATCAGGTGCAGTTTCCGGCCATACCCGGTGTTGAATACACGGGTATCTACAACTATCTGCACGATACGAATTACAGCGTGGAGCCACCGGCCGAAGGGGCGCAATATCGGGTGCTCGTGCCGCAGGTGAACGCGGACGGAATTGCGCTCGGGGGAATTCATGTCCCGCAACTGCAAGTACCGATCGCGACGTATACGGGTTGGAATCTGCGTGCGCCAGGGCATGCCGAGAACGAAGGCTGTTCGTCATCGGGATCTTTTCTTCCTTTTGCGGCTACAAAAGCCCAGCGCCTGAGCAGCGGGGATCCGCGCTTGTCCATTGAAGAACGTTACCCGACGCATGGCGCCTATGTGTCGCAGATCCGTCACGCAGCGCAGCACCTGGTTGCAGACGGTCTGCTCACACGAACGGACGCACAGGCGATTACCGAAGAAGCGGCGAACGGGACCATCGGCAAATAGGGGTATGCAAGGCGTGGGGCCCGGTACGTGATGCCGGGCCCTTTTCTCGCTATGCGACCCGAAATACGCAATACCGCAATCCGTTCGGACTCGGCGTCCTATCCCTTTGTCTTAATCGGCAGGCGCACCGTAAATGTGGTGCCTTCCTGCGCCGTGGAGTGCAGCTCGATCGAGCCGCCGTGCGCTCTGGCGATCTGATCGGCGATGTAGAGGCCCAGACCCAAGCCTCCCGTGTGCGGTTCGGTTTGATCGCCCTCAGAGGCGGCACGCACGAGTGGATCGAAGATCGTGCGTTGTCTTTCCATGGCGACGTGCGGCCCGTCGTTATGCACTGCGATCGACACCTCTTCGTCTTCCCGCCAGGCAGTCAACGCGATCGGTGTATCGCGATGCCCGAATGTGACGGCGTTGCCGAGTAGGTTGGATAGCATTTGCTCCAGGCGCGGCCCATCCCAAACCCCACTGAGATCGCCGGAGAACTGCGTTTCAAACACGCGGTCCGGATGGAACGCGCGCAGCTCGTCTATGACCGACTGGCAATGTTGCGCAAGATCGGTGGCGGTCGGAACGATTCGCAGTCCGGTGCCGAGCCGACTGCGCGTGAAATCGAGCAAATCCCCGACCATATTCGCCATGCGATTACCGCTATTGCGGATCCGCGATACCATTTTGGTGTATTGACTTTCCAGGTCGTCTGCGCCCAGCAACGTGTCGGCGAGCGTGATGACGGCGCCCAACGGGTTGCGTAAATCGTGCGCGAGCGCGCCCGTGAAAAGATCGCGTGCTTCATCCAGCCGCTCCGAGTACCAAGCGACCGCATCAATCAGTGACTGGTCAATAGCTTCGTTGAAGCGCGCCAAATCGCGCAGCGCGTCGGCATCATTTGTCGACAACTGAGCCGCCCAGCGCCGGGTGACGCTCGAGCGCAGCGCCCGATATTCTTCGACCATCTGAGTCAGTGTGAACCCTTCGTGCAACCGGTCGGCGGCATGCTTACGCGCACTTTCGGTGACTTCCGGCGTATGACCATCATCCTCGGTGCCCCCGCGCTGGCCCTGCTCGACGCTGCTTTTGCGCGTCTCCATATCGGCCGCGACCGTGGCGAGCACTCCCTTGCCGAAGTCCCGCAATTCCTCTGCGCTCAGCTGCTCCCCGGCCGGGTGTAATGAGGCGGCGAAATCCTCCCAATCGGTCAGGATCGGCTCCATGTTTTGCTTGATGAACTCCGACATGCTCATACGGTACACCCCGCGCCCAGGTCTTGGCGGATTGCGACTCCCTTCTGACCCGACCATAGCGGTCCTGCACAACAGTCGCAAATGACCCTACAGTCTGCGTTATGGTTAAATACCAACATGGCCCGCTATTCCTTATTGAACGATTTGATCGACTTGTATGCCGCGCTCCGTGCCGACCACGGGACCGAGCTGGATCAAAGAAAACGGCGGGACCGCAGGATCGGCACCGCCTTGAAAAACGAGAAGGTTCGTCCTGCCAAGCAGATCCGCGCCTGGCTCGATCGAGTGGCGATTCCTTCCTGGAGCCGGAACGACCGCGCCGGAACGAAGTTATATCACTTGCTCGGCTTCATCCTGGCGCTGCTGGGCGCATTGTCCGGCTGGGGAATGGCTCAGGCCGCCCTGCATTATACCGGCGACGCCCCGATCAACATCGTCGGCGCCCTGATGGTTTTGATCTTGCCGCAGCTGATATTGCTGTTGTTTTGGTTGTTGGCAGCGTTTCCCTGGCGGTTGCCATTGGTTCGTGGGTTGCAGTCGACGTTGCGCTTTCTGCACCCCGGCCGCCTGACGCGGCTGGTGGTGCAACGCTTTCCCGGTCCGGCCGAACGCCAGCTGCAGATCGTTTGGGACCCGGAAAATGCCATCGTGCTGGCATCCGCGGCGCGCTGGTTGTTTTCATTCTGGTCGCAATTGTTTGCATTTGCCTTCAATGTCGGCGTGTTACTGGCGGTGCTATATCTGATTACATTTTCCGATCTCGCGTTCGCATGGAGCACCACGCTCACCCTGGACACTGAAACTTTTCATCGCCTCGTGGCGGGCCTGTCCTGGCCCTGGCATGGCGTTGTGCCCGCCGCAGTGCCCAGTTCGGAGTTGGTCGAGGCAAGCCGTTATTTTCGTCTGGAGAGCGGCGCCTTCGGCGTCAACCCGGATGCCCAGCGGGCCGCGATGCTCGGCAGTTGGTGGCCATTTCTGGTTGCCGCCGTGGTTTGCTACGGCTTGTTGCCGCGACTGTTGACGCTTTTGATTTCCTGGCAACGCTTCTATGCACACTTGCGCCGCGCGCTGCCGCGTTTGCCGGGCGCGCCGGAGTTGCTGGCGCGCATGAATTCGCCACTGGTCAGCACAGCGGCGCTGCAACCGGAATCGACAGCTCTATCTGACGGCGGCGGCGACGCCTACACGTTGGAACTCGCGTCCGGCGCGATGACCCGCTGCGCGTTGATCGCCTGGTCCGGAAGCGTACCGGATCCCGAGGCGATAGCGAGGCGACTGCCGGACCTTGGCATTGAGGCCGCCGGCTGGCAGCACGCCGGCGGTGCGCTTTCGACCGGCCAGGACGCAACGACCGTCGCCGCTGTTTGCAAGGAGCGCAACGAAGGCGTGGCTGTGGTGGCAAAAGCGTGGGAACCGCCGCTATTGGATTTCGTCGATTTCCTGCGCAGCCTTCGCGACCAATGCAGTCATCACCAACCGATCGTCGTGCTGCTGTGGGGAGGTGGCGAGGCGGTCAGCAAAACCGATGCCGAAGTCTGGTATCAAACCCTGCGCCAGTTGAAAGATCCCGATCTGCACATCGAGGCCCTGTCGTGACCGTACCGGTGTTCGCCATCGTCGGGCATCCGAACAAAGGCAAGAGCAGCATCGTCGCCACGCTCGCCCGGGATGAAACCGTCGCGATTTCGCCGCTGCCGGGAACCACGGTGGAGAATCGTGAGTACCCTATGCGCATCGATGACCAAGCGCTGTATGTATTGGTCGATACACCTGGATTCCAGCGCGCACGGGCGGCCCTGGAATGGATGCAACAACAAGGCAAATCTTCGGTGCAGCGTCCCGATGTGGTGCGTGCGTTCGTCGAGCAGTTCCGGCAAGACCCGCGCTTCGGCGCCGAGTGCCGTTTGCTGGAACCGATCCTCGACGGCGCGGGCATTCTATACGTCGTTGACGGATCGCGGCCCTTCGGCGAGGAATACGAAGCCGAGATGGAAATATTGCGGTGGACGGGGCAGCCGAGCCTGGCGCTGATCAATCAGATCGGGGCCGGCGATTTCACGGAACAATGGCAAACGGCGCTGGGGCAGTATTTTCGTATCGTGCGGGTGTTCAACGCATTGACCGCGGATTTCGATAAACGTATTCGCCTGTTGCTGGCGTTCGGCCAAATCAGCGACGAATGGCGCGCACCCCTGGAAAACGCCGTCGCCATCTTGGAACAGGAGCAGGGTAGGCGCCGACGCGTCGCCGCGCGGATAATCGCGGAGACAATCAGTGCCATGATTGTGCACACACGCGAACAACGCTTGCTGAGCGAACGCGCTGAAGAAAGCTTGTTGGCGACATTGCGTGAAAAATACAAAAAAGACTTGATGGCGTTGGAGCAAACTTGCAGGACCGAGGTCGAGGGCGTGTACGATTACAAGCACCTGCAACGGCACGAACCGGTGATGAACGTGCTCGATCAAGATTTGTTCGCGACCCAAACCTGGAGCCTGTTCGGTCTCAGCAAACAGCAGCTGATCGCAACGGGCAGCCTGGGCGGCGCTGCGGCGGGTGGCGTCATCGACGTCGCGGTCGCCGGGCATTCGTTGTTTTTGGGTGCCGGCATCGGTGCACTGCTTGGTGGACTGTCTACCTGGATCGGCGCAGACAAGATCGCTGAAACCAAAATCATGGGTCTGCCTTTGGGCGGGCAGGCGGTGGTGGTGGGGCCCATGCGCAGCATCAACTTCCCCTACGTCGTGCTGAGCCGGGCGCTACTGCATCATAAGATGATCGAAGATCGCACTCATGCTTACCGGGGCCCCCTGGAACTGCGCTCGGACCCGCAGGATTTGCAGAAATTCGAATTCGCCAGTCGCAAGCGACTGGAAAAAGTGTTCACCAAACTGCGCAAGCAAGAGAATCTGGAGCCGGAACTGCTGGACGCGCTTGCCAGTGAAATCGAGGCCTTGATGGGCGGCATGTGACCGGGCGCCAATGCTTTGCGATCGAGCATATCCGCTCGGCCGATCAGCCACCGGGGCTTCGGACCTGTCTGACAGTGGTAGCCGTACGACAAATTCGCCGCCTTTGCCGGGGCCCTCACTTTTTGGCTTCGACGTTGCCGCCGTGCTTCTCGACCGTCGATTTGCACGAACATGTCGAAAATATGCGGTAGCATCGACCTGCCGATACCCAACCGTGGTCACGCGTTGACATCACCACGTAGTCGTCATGGAGTCGGGTGTCGGCAAAGCCCGGTACAAACGCCCACACGTTCAACACGAAAAAAGTGCGCCGCCTCGCGCGAATCCGGTGCAGGTCGCCTCTACTTCCAACGACAGCTCCGAGCGGCAAATGTCGCCGTGCAAATAGAGCGGCGGTAACTCAGGCCCAAGGTGTTCAGACAGCAGGGCTGCGATTTTCGGCTGGTCCTGCGGCTTGCGAATATAAACTTTCGCGGTGCAATTTTCGGCCGCAAGCCACCGGCGCCGTGCTGTCCGTTCGTTACTACCATCGGTCAGCGCGCGCAAGTTACGGGCGATTTCGTCGACCTGGGCTGAATCGTGGCGATGGCGGCTGGCGTGGCCGACCACATTTGCGGTTCCGGAAATATACAACGCGTCACCCTGCGGCCATTGTTTCAACATCGCCCGCGAGAACGATGGGCTCTTCGGCCCGTACTGGCGCGGGTACTGAAACGCGCTGACTTGGCGCGGGTTTTCGACTTGCAACCCGGGGCTGGTCGCGGCAATGAAATACAGCAGCAGGCCCTCCTCCCGGCAGCCGATGGCCGTGGCGGCCGGCAACGTCCTTTCGAATTCGCGGCGTTACAGAGCGCCTGGTGGCGGCCGACGCAAAATGCCCGGTAGCGCTCCATGTCGTTCACGACGCTCGTAATCCGTGGGAAAAAATGCCAGATGCGCAACAGGTATGAATAGCCTCTGGCGCGCAGGGCATTCAGAATCCGTTCATAAGCGCTGCGGGTGGCCGCCTGCAAGCCGCCTTGGTGCGCTTCATCCACCAACAGATGGCCGAAGGCGCAGTCGTCGGTTTCCATCAGGAGCATGCCATCGAACCGGGTTGCCAGGCTGGGGGCAGCGGACCGCCACACCTCGACCGTGTCGGCAGAGGCATCCAGCAGCGGTACACCAACGCCAAATGATCGAGGTTGATCGCTGTTTACCCAATGTGACCCGCCGAAATGGACCACCGCCATGACATGGGGATCTTCCAGCAGCGCTCGGGACTGACCGGAGGGTAGATTGGAAACACTGATTGTGCGTGCCGGTTCGCTGCGGTCGCGACGGGCGGGTCGCTCGACTCCCATGCAGTTCCCCGGTCAGGTTTCGGCGTCCTGGGGCGTTGTGCCGCCTGTGAACCGGGTTTGCGCGTTGCGCGCACGCCGGCGTGCGAAGTGCCATGCCTGGCGAAATTTGACTACGTTCGCACCGTAATACAAAGCCTTGAACAATACCAAAGGCAAACGGATGCGCGTATCCCGGTACAGATCGCCGGCGAGTACCGAAATCACAGCCTCCTGGATATGGGCAACGTTGCGCGGCGCCATGAACAAGCTGTGCATCACCGGCGAGTTGAAGCGGTGTATGAACCAGGAAATCGTGCGGATACCGCGGTCGATCTTGCGCTGATGGCGCGCCAACAACTGGCGTTCCTCGCGCGGTTCCCGTAGGCAGCGTTCAACCACTTCGGCGCTCGCAACCGCGCCGTGCATGGCCAGGAACACACCGCTGGAAAATACCGGATCGACGAATGCGTACGCATCGCCGACCAACAGAAAGCCGTCGCCATACATGGTCGATGCATTATAAGAATAATTCCCCGTCGCCCGCGCCGGTGCGATCATGCGCGCTTCGGTCATGCGTTTAGCGACGGCCGGGCATTGGGCGATGGTGCGCCAAAGAAAATCTTCCGGAGAACAATCGCGCTGCTTGAGATATTCCGGCCAGCAGACCGCACCGACGCTCATGGAGCCGTCCCGTAGCGGGATCATCCAGAACCAGCCCTGGGTGAACCAGCAGATGCTGATGTTGCCTTCATCCCGGCCTTCCCGCCGGGACACGTTTTCGAAATGACTGAAGATGGCAGCGGTCTGGTGCCGTGGGCTGCGCTGCTTGAGCCGCAACCGTTTGCTCAGGAAGGTATCGCGACCCGAGGCATCGATCACAAAACGGGGTCGCCACGATCGCAACTGCCCGGATGCGTCCTGGGCCTGGACGCACACCGGGCGTCCTCGATCGAATTCGACATCCTTTACCCGGGTTTCCTGGTGGACTTCGGCGCCCTTGAGTTGCGCATTCTGAAACAGGATGTGATCGAACTCGGATCGCCGGACTTGAAATGCGTAAGGATGTCCTTTATCCAAGGCTTCGGCGAAATAAAACGTGCTGATGCCGTTACGATGGCTGTCGGAATTGAACTCGGCACCGTGTTTCACCACACCGATCGCACGGACTTGGTCGAGAACTCCGAGTCGTTCCAGTAACGGCAGGTTCATGGGCAGTAACGATTCGCCAATATGGAAGCGCGGATGACGTTCCTTTTCCAGCACCACGACCTGTCGTCCCTTCTCGGCCAACAGTGCCGCGACGGTCGAACCCGCTGGGCCGCCGCCAATCACAACAACGTCGCAATCGTGCGACGTGACCTGTACTTCCGACATGCCATTCGCCCTAGATTTAGTTGGCCTTATGGGTGGCGCAGAGTGCTTGATCTGGCCGCCGCTCAAAGTATCATATATCCCCTAAAAGAACGTAAATTACGGTCGTTAAATGGGTCTGGCGCACGCGTCGGGTTATGATACGACCGAACTAGGGTTCCAGGGGGCAGCGTGGCACAAGCACTGGCGAAACATTCTCCGTTCGAAACGGAAATCGCTCAACTCATCATCGATACGCTGAATCTTGAAGAGGTGGCGGCCGGTGAGATCGAGCCCGATCAGCCTTTGTTCCGCGAAGGTCTCGGTTTGGATTCCATTGATGCACTGGAACTCGCACTGGCGTTGAGCCAGCGCTACGGGTGCCAACTGCGCTCCGACGATGTGGAAAATGTCCGCATCTTCTCGTCGCTGCGCGCACTGAGTGCATACGTTGAGCAACACCGAAGCAAATAGCGCGGTGCCGCTGCGCCGAGTCATCCTCACCGCAATCGCACTGCTCGTTCTTCCGTTGGCGACCCATCTCGGGGTCGTGTACCGCGAGCCGTTGATCGCTTTGGGCGGCATTACAGTGTTTCTGCTGCCCATGGTGCTTGCCAATTTACGCAACGGCCGCTATTTGCCTCTGGTTGTGGCGGTGGGGACGATTGCATCACTGGGTTGGTTGTTCGGCGCCCTGTCGCTGCTCTACGCGGTGCCGGTCGCGATCAACTTGTCCTTGTGTGCCTTGTTCAGTAGTACCTTGATGCCGGGCAACACGCCATTGATTACGGCATACGTGGAACTTCAATACGATTCAGTGACGCCTGAAATGCGCCGCTACACCCGGCGTGTGACCGTCGTGTGGTCGGGTTTCTTTGCCATCATGGCGCTGCAAAGCCTGTTGTTGGCGCTATTCGCGCCAGTACAAGTCTGGTCGCTTTTCACCAACTGTCTCAACTACCTGTTCGTGCTGGCTCTGTTCGCGGCGGAATATCATATCCGCCGCCGTGTGCTGCGCAACCGCCGCCATCCCGGTTTCATGCGCTTTCTCGGCAATCTCCTGCGCACCGATTTTCGGCGCCTACGGAAGCAGTCCACATGAAGCCCACAACGCTGCCGATCCTGCACAGCCACGCGGTCGATGCCCCGGTGGCACGCTGGCATGGACGGTTGATCTCGCGCGCGCAATTCATAGCCCATGTCGAATTGGTCGCGGCACAGCTGCCGGAACGTACCTTTGCGATCAACCTGTGCGAAGACCGTTACTTGTTCCTGGTCGCGTTCGCAGCGGTGATGGCCCGCGGTCTTACCAATTTATTGCCGCCGACCCGCGTACCCGCGGTAGTAGCCGAGGTCGCCGAGGAATTCTCGCCGTGCGTGTGTATCGTCGAACAGCGGGCAACCGATCTGCTTTTGCAGCAGTTCGTGATGCCCGACCTGGCGGCACTACGCGACGAGTGCGCGACCGTACCGCAGGTCGCGGCGGAGCATCCGGTGGCGGTGGTATTCACCTCGGGCAGCACCGGCAAACCATGTGCGAACTGGAAGCGCTGGCGCGACCTGGTTCAGGGGTCATTGCTGGCGCAGCAGCGGTTCGAAATCCACGCCGGGAGCGAAGTGATCGCCACGGTACCGCCGCAGCATATGTACGGCCTGGAGACCTCGATCCTGCTGCCTCTGGTGGCCGGGGTGATCGCCAATGCCGAACGGCCGTTTTTCGCCGCGGACATCCATCGCTGTCTGCAGCAAGCCGGCGCAGCCCGGATTCTGGTGACCACGCCGGTGCATTTACGCACTTGTGTCGGTGCCGGTCTGGATTGGCCGGCGCCCAACTTCGTGATTTCCGCAACCGCGCCGCTGTCCTTCGAGCTCGCCCAGCAGGCAGAGCAGATCCTGCAAGCCCCGGTGCTCGAGATCTTCGGTTCGACCGAAACCGGCTCCATTGCCAGCCGGCGGACGATCAGCGGGCCGCAATGGCGGTTGTACGACGGGCTGCGATTGCAGACTGCGACCGGCGGGGCGACGATCTCGGGCGGCCATCTGCCCAGCCCGGTACAATTGCACGATCGGGTTCGCGTTCGAGATGGTTCGGTGTTCGAGCTGCTCGGCCGAAACTCGGATCTGGTCAATATCGCCGGCAAGCGCGCTTCGTTGATGGATCTGACTCAGAAGCTGCTGCAGATCGACGGCGTCGAGGACGGCGTATTCGTACCCCACGAAGCTGAAGGCGGCAAAGTCGCGCGGCTCAGTGCGCTGGTCGTGGCCCCGGCCATGGACAAAGCGGCTGTACTGGAGGCGCTCGCGGCACGCATCGATCCGGCGTTTATGCCGCGACCGCTGCACCTGGTGCCCTATCTGCCCCGCGCCGAAACCGGCAAGCTGCCGCACTCGGTCTTGCTGCCGCTGCTCGAACGTCTGGGGCGCGACTCGTGAGAGCCGTATGCGAGTTGCGCATACCCGCTGATCATCCTTGCCTGCCGGGCCATTTTCCCGGCCGCCCGTTGATTCCCGCCGTGGTCATTCTGCAACGTGCGGCAGCGGCGCTGACGAACGCGTTCTGCGATTGCCGCATCTGTGGCATCCCGCAAGTGAAGTTTTTGTCGCCGCTGGCGCCGGATGAATCCGCGCAATTGGTTTTGCAGCGTACCGCGCCCGGTACTGTGCGTTTCGACTGCGCTGTGGGAGAGCGGTTGATCGCCACCGGACGTTTCCAGGTCGAGGGCACAGGTGGACATCAGTGAGCCGGGCGTGGTTTCAGCAGCGCGAGCGCGGCTCGCGCTCGGCCATGAAGCTGATCGTCTGGATCGCACTGCGTTTGGGGCGTACACCGGCACGCCTGCTGCTGCATCCCATTAGCTGGTATTTCCTGTTGACCGGGGCGCGGGCACGGCGCGCCTCGTACAATTATCTTCGCCGTGTGCACGGGCGGCCGCCCCGGTGGGGAGAACGCGCACGGCATTTCTTCACGTTCTCGGCGACGATTCTCGACCGGGTCTATTTTCTGGCCGGACAAGAACATCGATTCGACGTCAAACTGCATAATGCCGAAGTGTTGTTGTCACGCATCCGGGCCGGACAGGGTTGCATGCTGTTGGGTTCGCATCTGGGCAGCTTCGAGGCCATGCGGGCATTGGCGATCAGTCAGCAGCATTTCCCATTGAAGATCCTGATGTACCGGCACCAGAATCGGCTACTGACCGAACTGCTCGACTTGTTGAATCCGGAGGTGGCGCAGTCGGTGATTTCATTGGGCGGTCCGGAAACCCTGTTCAAGGTCCAGGAAGCGTTGCAGGATGGCGCCCTGGTCGGCGTGCTCGGCGATCGGGTTGCGGAAAGCGACAAGACGGTGGTGTGCGATTTTCTCGGTAAGGCGGCCCATTTTCCGGCCGGCCCGATGTTGATGGCAGCGACCTTCAAGGTGCCGGTGATTCTGTGCTTCGCACTCTATCGCGGTGGCAATCACTACGAAATTCATTTCGAGTTGCTCAGCGAATGCGTGCACATCGACCGAAGTCGGCGCGATCAGGAATTGCAGCAGTGGATCGGCCGCTACGTCGAGCGGCTCGAATATTTCACGCGCTCAGCGCCTTATAATTGGTTCAACTTCTATGACTTTTGGAACGATCAGATCGGCGTGGCGGATTAGATTCGCGAGCGCGCTGTTAGCGACGGTCTCCCTGTCGTGCATGGCAGCGGGAGAAGGCTCTTTCAATGTCCAGGATCTAGGCAACCTGTTGTCAAAGGTGAAGCAGTCCGAGGCTGAATTCGTCGAAACCAAGACCATGGCCATGTTGGAGCGGCCATTGCGCTTGCAGGGAAAACTTTATTATCGCGCCCCCGACTATCTGCGCAAGGAAGTCACCTCCCCGGATCACGAAGAGTACGAAATCAGCGGCGACGTGGTGCACGTCCAATCAGCAGATGGCGGTACACGCACATTGAATCTCGACCGCCATCCTGCCTTGCGCGCCTTCGCAGAAGCTTTCCGCGCAACCTTGGGCGGCGATATCGATGCTTTACGTCGTTTCTACACACTGCAGATTTCCGGTACCGCGGACGATTGGGTGCTGCGGATGACGCCTCGCGATGCGACCATGGCGGCCCATGTTTCCAGTATCGAAGTCAACGGCAACGGCGCGCAGTTGTTCAGCATCCTGATCCGGGAAGCCGATGGCGATCAAAGCCTGATGCGGATCCGAGCCATCGGTGAGTAAGGGCCGCGCCACAGCGATTGCGGTCTGGCTCACGGTGCTGGTGCTCAGCGGCTGGTGGGTCGCATTCAAGACTTCCGTTGCCACCGATCTCACCGCGTTTCTACCCCGTGCGCAGACGCCCACCGAACAACTGCTATTGGATGAGCTGCGCACCGGGCCGGCCACGCGCATCGTGATGATCGGTATTCAAGGCGCGGACCCGCAGCAACTCGCGAAATTGAGCAACGGCTTGGCGCAACGTTTGCGCGCTGCGCCCGATTTCGCGCGGGTGGCCAACGGTGCACAATTGCTGGCGCCCGAGGAACAGTCCATGCTGTTCGCCCATCGTTACCTGCTCAGTCCCACCGTGTCGGCGCAGCGCTTCAGTGCAGCAGGACTCGAGCGGGCGCTGCAGCAGCGTCTGCAGGAGCTCGCATCGCCGCTGAGCAGCGTGGGCAAGGAATCGATTCCAGCCGATCCGACTGCCGAGTTCCGCAGCCTGTTGCAGTCCTGGCGCGATGACCGTGCCCCCGCGATCCGCAACGGCGTGTGGTTTCAACTCGATGTCGAGCGTGCGTTGTTGTTGGTGGAAACCAAGGCCAGCGTTTACGACATCGATGCCCAGGCGCGCGCGCTGAAAACGATTCGCTCGGCGTTCGCGCAAGTGCGCGGTGAGACCCATGCACAACTGCTGTTGGCAGGACCCGGGCTCTACGCCGTCACGTCCCGGGATGTCACCCGTCATGAGACTCAGTTGCTGAGCGCGGCGGCGTCCGTTGCGGTGGCTCTGATTCTGCTGTTCGCGTACCGGAATCTGGCGGTGGTGCTGTTGGCGGCGTTGCCATTGGCAAGCGGTCTGTTGGTGGCGACGGCAGCGGTCAGCGCCTGGTTCGGCGGTATCCACGGTTTGACCCTGGCGTTCGGCACCACGCTGCTGGGCATTGCGGTCGATTACCCGATTCATCTGTTCAGTCACCTGCAGCCCGGCAGCCGGGTGGCCGCGGTGATGAGCCGAATCTGGCCCACCATGGGCTTGGGCGTGCTGACCACGGCGCTGGGATTTGGCGCCTTGATCGGCGCCGGCTTCACCGGCTTGGCGCAGCTTGGCCTGTTTGCGGTGTGCGGCTTGTTGAGCGCCGCAACCGTGACCCGCTGGCTCTTGCCCGCGCTGCTGCCCGCCACCTGGTACCCGGCTCAGACTCGCTCGTCGCGGTTGCTCGATTTGGCGCAGAGGATGCGCGGCGGTCTCGGGTTGGTGCCGGCGGCGGTCCTGGCCGCAGTGCTGCTGGCGGTGCTGACGCCCGGCCCCTTCCCCTGGGAAGATGATCTGGCCGCCCTCAGCCCGATTCCCGACAGCGCGCGTCGACTGGATCACGAGTTGCGTCGCGCCCTGGGCGCGCCCGAAGTCAGTCAAGCGATCGTGATCCGCGCGCCCGGCCCGGAATCTGCTCTGCGCCGTACCGAGCGGGCGGCACAGGGGCTCGATGTGCTGGTGTCGCGAGGCGCATTGCGTGGCTTTACCCCCGCCAGCCGCTATCTGCCCAGTGCCGAAACCCAGCGCGCGCGGCAGCGGCAGTTGCCCAACGTCGCCGCGCTGGAAACCAATCTCAGCCGCGCCGCCTCGCAACTGCCGTTTCGCAGCGGCATCTTCGCGCCGTTTCTGGCGGCGGTGGCTGCCGCCCGCCAACAAGCGCCGCTGACCCTCGAACCGCTGCACGATACCAACCTCGGCGCGCGGTTGGCAGCTCAGCTGTTCCCCGGCGCTTCGGGCTGGACCTCGGTCATCCCACTATCCGGGGTGCGCGACCCCCAGGCCCTGGCGCATTGGGCGGAACAAGCGGGCGGCGATGTGCGCTACTTGAATCAACGTCTAGTGGCGCGGGAGCTGATGACCCGCTTTCGACAAGAGGGTTTGCGCCGGGCGGCGTGGAGTGCGGTGGTGATCGTAGCCGTGTTGGCGCTGGCCCTGCGTTCGCTGCCGACGGTGGCACGGGTGCTGTTCCCGATGCTGCTGGCGGGCCTGCTGGACCTGGGTTCATTATGGGCCATGGGCCAGCGTATTTCCCTGTTCCACCTCGTGGCTTTATTGATGGTGCTCGGTGCGGGCGTCGATTACAGCCTGTTTTTCAACCGCTTCGGCGGCGACAGCGAAGAGCGTCGGCGAACGCTCCATGCCCTGTTGGTGTGCGCTACCTCGACCGGCGCAGTCTTTGGTATCCTTGCCTGTTCCGAAATTCCCGTATTGAGGGCCATCGGCAGCACCGTTGCCATCGGCGTCAGCGCCAGCTTCGTATTCGCGTTGCTGATGGCCCGGCGCCGATCGCCGGCGGATGTTCGCTGACCAAGCGTTTGCTATCCGCCGGCCATCCTACACTGACGCGCACGCGGTTCATGCAGCCTTTATCACTGACTTCGTTTACGCTGACGAGCGCCTTGGGGCGCGGCATTGCCCCGACTCTGGAGGCGCTGTCGCAAGGTCGTTCCGGCCTGCGTCCCAACGACTTCGCCGACGCCGCGCTGGAAACCTGGATCGGTCGCGTCGACGGCCTCGAGGAATTGGTCATCGGCGCACAGATGTCCGAATACGATTGCAGAAACAACCGCCTGGCGCGTCTGGCTCTGCAACAGGACGGCTTCGCCGAACGGGTCGCCGAGGCGGTCGGCCGCTACGGTGCGGCGCGCGTCGGCTTGTTTCTCGGCACCAGCACTTCCGGCATCCGCGAGACCGAGCGCGCCTACGCGCATCGCGACGCCGATGGCAGATTGCCGGATTCCTTCCACTATCGACAGACCCAGGACACGTTTTCCCTGGCGGATTTTGTCGGTCGCGAATTGGCATTGGAAGGTCCGGCGCTGGTGGTGTCGACGGCGTGTTCTTCCAGCGCCAAGGTCTTTGCCGTCGCGCACCGGCACATCCACAGCGGCTTGTGCGACGCCGCCGTCGTGGGGGGTGTGGACAGCCTGTGCCTGATGACTTTGTACGGCTTCAGTTCTCTGGATCTGGTGGCGAAGGCGCCGTGCCGGCCATGGGACGTACAACGCAGCGGCATCAACATCGGTGAGGCCGGCGGCTTTGCTCTGCTGGAGCGGCCGCAGTCCAGCGCCAGTTCCGATATTCCAATGCTGCTCGGCTATGGCGAAAGCAGCGATGCGTATCACATGTCCACGCCCCATCCCGACGGCGCCGGCGCGGCCCTGGCCATGACCCGGGCGCTGAGCCGCGCCGGTTTGCAACCCGATGAACTCGACTATATCAACCTACACGGCACTGCCACGGTGTCCAATGATCGCGCCGAGGACCGCGCAGTTGTCGACGTGGTCGCAGACCGGGTGCCGTGTAGTTCCACTAAGGGCTACACCGGGCATACCCTGGGCGCCGCCGGCATCTGCGAAGCGCTGCTCAGTACCTTGTGCCTGCAGCACGACTTGATCCCAGGCAGCTGCAATACCGAACAACTCGACCCCGAACTGCGCGCCGACGTGGCGCTGCGCAACCGCGCCGCCACGGTGCGCACGGTGATGAGCAATTCGTTCGGCTTCGGCGGCAGCAACTGCAGCCTGATTCTGGGCCGGCGCCCATGACCGCATGGGTGGACGCGATCGGTATCGGCGCTCCGGGCCTGGGGAATTGGGATCGGGCCCGGAGCGTATTGTCGGGCGCGCAAGACTACCGGAGCGAGCCGCTGCCGCCGCCGAGCACCAGTCTGCTGGCCGCCAACGAGCGCCGCCGCACCACGGCGGTGATCCGCCTGGCGCTGCAGACCGCGGAAGATGCATTGCGCGGGGCCCGCATTCCGCCGGCGGAACTGTGCTCGGTGTTTGCGTCCGCGTCCGGAGATTTGGAGATCGTCGACAAGATCTGTAGCGCGTTGAGCTTGCCCGAGCGCCCGGTGTCGCCGACCCAGTTTCATAATTCCGTACACAATGCGCCCGCCGGCTACTGGTCCTTGGGCGCGGCGACGCGCATGCCGTCCACCAGTATTGCGGCCCATGCATTCAGTTTCGCAGCCGGACTGTTGGAAGCGTGGACCATGATCGAAGCCGAAGCGGAACCGGTGTTGCTGGTGGCGTATGATTGGCCGCCGCCGGTGCCCCTGGCGGACCATTGGCCGGTGTCGCATCCATTTGCGGTGGCGCTTCTGCTCACGCCCCAGCCGGCCACCGGGGCCAGCGTCGGGCTCGATCTGCGTCTTGAGCGCGGCGGCGAAGCCAGCACGATGGGGGACGCCGGTCTCGAAGCGCTACGTTGCGACAGCCCCGCAGCACGCAGTCTGCCGCTCGTGGCGATCATTGCGGCGGCCGCCGAGGGACGGGTTCAACTGCCCTATTCCGAAACTCATTTACTTTCGGTGCGATGCCACAAGCGTTGATCGACAAACAGGCGCTGTGTGCGTTGATCCCCCATAGCGGCACCATGTGCCTGCTGGACGGTGTCGATTTCTGGAACGCCGACCGCATCCGATGCCATAGCCGCACTCATTTGGCGATGGATAACCCGCTGCGCGAAGACGGCGCGTTGGCGGCCGTGCATGCGCTGGAATACGGCGCCCAGGCGATGGCGGTACACGGTGGCCTGTTGGCACGCGACACCGGTTTGACGGTGCGGCCGGGGGTGTTGGCGGGATTGCGCGACGTACGCTTGTACGCCACGCGGCTCGATGACCACGACGCGTTGTTGCGGGTGGAAGCACAGCGGCTGATGGTCAGCGGCAGCAGTTTCCTGTATAGCTTCGAGGTCTACCTCGACCAGCGCCTGGTGGCGAGCGCCCGGGCCACGGTCATCGTTCCGGGAGAAGCACCATGATCCGCGCCCTGGTTACCGGCGGTAGCGGTGCCATCGGCAGCGCCATTTGCCGTTCCCTCGCCGCGGCCGGCTGTGAAGTGTTGGTGCATGCCAATCGCAATCTCGACCGCGCCGAAGCGCTGGCCGCGGAACTGCGTGGCCATGGCAGCACGGCTCAGGCATGCGCGTTCGACGTGAGCGACGCGGCTCAATGCGCCGTGGCCATGGCCTCGCTGTTGGAACCGGGTCCGATCCAGGTGCTGGTCAACAATGCCGGCGCCCATGACGATGCGCCCATGGCGGGCATGAGTCAGCAACAATGGCAGCGGGTGCTGGACGTGAATTTGACCGGATTCTTCAATGTTACCCAACCGCTGCTGTTGCCGATGATGGGTACCCGCTGGGGGCGCATCATCAGCATCAGTTCGGTTGCCGGCATCGTGGGTAACCGCGGGCAGGCCAACTATGCCGCCGCAAAGGCGGGACTCCACGGCGCAAGCAAAAGTCTCGCGATTGAACTGGCGTCGCGCGGCGTGACGGTGAACGTGGTGGCGCCCGGTATCATCGCGAGCGACATGAGCGCCGGCGCGTTCAGTAAGGAACAGCTCAAGACCCTGGTGCCGATGCAGCGCGCCGGCAAGCCGGAAGAAGTGGCGGACCTGGTCGCGTTCCTGGCGTCGAAGCAGGCCGGCTATATTTCCGGCCAGGTGATCGGCATCAACGGCGCCATGGTGTAAGTCAACTGGTCTTGCTCAGCAGTTCGGGATCGGCCGTGATCCGAGCCCACGACCTGCCGGTGTAATACCAGTGCAGGTGCAGACTTTCCTTTACCAGCGCCCATACCGACGCCAGGCTCCAGCGCCACCGGGACTCGGCGGCACAGAGCTGGAACCGCAGGCCCAGCACCGATGCCAGAGCCTGGCAGCGCGCCAAATGCGAGCGACTGCTGACAATCGTAATGCGGTCCCCGGGTGCCAGCAGCGCGCGCCCGTTGCGCAGGTTCTCCAGCGTGTTGCGCGAGCGGTCTTCGAGCATGAGATGGCTCGCCGGCAAACCTTTGCCGAGCAGATAGTCACGACCGGCCGCCGCCTCCGATATGCCTGCGCTGGTCTCGGCACGACCCCCCAACACCAGGATGCTGGACGCGCACCGGCTGAGGTATAACTGCCGCGCGCGCTCGAGGCGTTCGATGTAGGCGTCGGTGACGGCGCCATCGCGCAACTGCAGTCCCAGCACCAGGACGGCGTTACACTCCTTGGCGCGCGGCGCAGCCCGCAATGCGAAATACAAAACACGTCCGAAAGCCCAGAACCAGGTGATTCCGAGGCTCAGCAACATGACGGCTGCGGACAGCAACAACGTGGTCACGGCGCCGCGCCCGAGGATGCGCAGACGCTGCACGTGCTCTTCCGTCAGGGCATTCCATAATCCCTGCGGATACAACCCGCGGCGCAACAACTTGGCGGCCACCATACGGGTGATGCGCAGCACGTCGGTCACGGCGCGGAAGTGGCTCGGCCGCGCGTCGGCACGATACACGGCCGCGATCGGCACGCTACCGGCGCGATAACCCAAGCGCGCGGCTTCGATCAGAACCTGGCTCTCGAATACGAATCCCTGGGACTTGTGCGGGCGGGGGTGCAAACGCCGCAGCAGTTGTGCGGGATACACCCGGAACCCTGACTGACTGTCTGAAATGGCATAACCCGCGGCCCAGGAAATCCAGAAGTTGGCAAAACGATTGGCGTAATAGCGTGCGCGCGGGAAGGCCGACCCCTCGGCGAGCCGCGCGCCGATCACCAGTTGCTGCGGGTTGCGGCGGTGTCGTTCGAGCAAGCGCGGGATGTCGTCGGGATCGTGTTGGCCGTCGCCATCCAGGGTAATGACTGCATCGACGCCCGCCCTCAGCGCAGCCTGCATGCCGTCCCACAGTGCGGCGCCCTTGCCCTCGTTACGCGCGTGGCGCACAACCTCGACGTCGAGTCCGGCAAGCGCCGCAACGGTGTCGTCGCTCGAGCCGTCGTCGACCACGTACACCAATGAACACCAGCGCAGTGCGGCCGCGGCGATGTCGCGTATCGTGCGCGCTTCGTTGTAGGCCGCAATGACGACCGCGTATTGATTCATGTCCCGTTGCACCGCGTCGCCTTTAACCACGGATATTGTATTATTTTGAAGTGGATTTAGCTAAACTCGACGCGAATTTTCCATGCGCTCGCGCATGGGTATGGATCGGATAATAACTGGAAACGTACAAACCGGGAGGATGTTCAACATGAGATTCAGATCACTCGCGATCATTGCATTGGTGGCGGCCATGGCCGTGGTGACCGGTTGTCGTACGGCACCGGTATACAACGTCGACAAAGCCCCCGTTTCGACCACCAGTGGCAAGGTATCGCAGGATGATGTGCGCAACGCCATCATGCAGGCAGGTACGTCGCTGGGTTGGAGGATGAAGGAAGTCGAACCAGGGCATATCGTCGGCACTCTGAATCTGCGCGAGCACATGGCGCAGGTGGACATTCCGTATAGCGCAAAAGCCTACAGTATCCGGTACAAGAACAGCGCGAACCTGAAGTACGACGGATCGAACATCCACTCGAACTACAACGGCTGGGTGCAACATCTCGACCGTGCGATTCAGTCCCGGCTGGTCGCCATGTAGCCTGAACGGTTGCCGCCATATGCAGCGAAAGGGCCCCCACCGGGGCCCTTTCATTTTCTGGAATTGCGATTCACCACCGCCTGCGCAGTCAGCGCACCAGGCCACGGCCCAGCGAGGAACTGCCGCCAAAGCTGTTGCCACGTGCCCCAGTCATGGCCTCCGTCCACCGTGACGGTGCGCTGCCGGCCCAGCGCTTCGGCGAGCAATCGGTGCGCCGCGGCAAAGCGATCCCGGTCGCCATAGCCGAGCAGGACCGGCGTGCGTCGCTCGGGCGCCTGCTTGCTGTATTCGCGCAACCATTCCCAAAGCGCACAGATCGAATCCGAGCCGCATTCAGGGTTGGGTCGCCAGTCCGTGAGGGAACCGGAGGCTTCGATCCGGTCAATCAATTTGGTTTCGCCCAGGTAGGGCGACATCAGTATTACGCCGGCCACGTCCTCCGGGTGGGCTTTGAGGTACAACAGGGCGCCCAGGCCGCCCAGCGATATGCCCACCAGCCAGATCTGCTGGTAGCCGGCGCGCCGAGCGGGGGCGATCACGTCCGTCTGCAGCCGGGAAAGTATGGTGCGGGACCGGTAATAGGCGTAACTCGCATTCACCGTCATCAGGTCCGCGGGCACGGAGGCCGCGCGGGCGATGTCCATAAAATGAGCGCGGTTGAAATCGCGAGGACGGTCGTAGAGCCCCGGCAAAAGCACCAGTAACGTGTCGGAGGATTCCGTTGATGCTTGATAAGTCATCGTTTTTAATCGCTTTTCACCGGTGGTAAAGGCAGCGCAAGCGGCGAGCGTTAGAGATATCAATAATAATAGATAGCGCACGAGATTTACTCTCCCTGTGCGGCAGGCGCGGAAACCCACATCCTAGCCCACTTACGGGTTGCTAAACGTATTTGCGCAAATATAATTGCGGCAGCATTTCCACATTGAGCGTAACCGTGAGCGAAGTAAGAAAACCTGAATCCGCCGAGCCGCATGCGGGTGCCGAAGACGGGTGCAACCGGGAGCGGCAGATGGGATCCGTAGTGCAGGGGTTCCGTTTGGTATTCCGCTCGATTCAGGAGCATTCGCGCTGGGTGGAAAAACAGTGCGGTGTCAGCGCCGCGCAGTTGTGGACCATGTCGGAGTTGCACTCCCGGCCTGGTTTGCGGGTGTCGGAATTATCCCGGGCGTTGTCGATCCACCAGTCCACGGCCAGCAATCTGCTCGACAAGCTGGAGCGCAAGCAGCTGATCCAGCGGGAACGGCGCGGGCCGGATCACCGGGTAGTGCGTTTGTATCTCACCGCCGCTGGGCGGGCACTCGTGGAACAGGCGCCGAGGCCTGCCCAGGGAGCATTGAGCAGTGGGCTAATGGCGTTGCCGGATTCGGTACTGGCAGGGCTCAACGACAATATCGCCGCTTTGGTCAAGGCGATGGACTTGGCCGATCACGAAGCGGCACTGGAACCGCTGTCCGACGCTTGACCCGGACGCCGGTTCCGCTTCTTTATTCGATCAATGCAGCCGCGGGCGCCGCTTCGGGCCGCCCCCAACTCATGAGCGCAGCGACCACGCGCCAAACGGTGCGCGCTGCCCATCAACACAGCTGGAGACAAGCTATGTCGAGGGTCATCAAGCTAAGCAACCTGGCACCGGCCGAACGGCAATCCACCATCGAACCCGCGCGCTTTCAGGTGTACACCGAGCGCCAGCTGGAGGGTATCGAACCGCTGCAACAGTTGTCGGAGGCGACACGGTTCGAAATGCGCGCCGTCGCCAGCGTATTGCCTTTCCGGGTCAATCAATATGTGATCGACAATCTGATCGATTGGGATCGGGTTCCGGATGATCCGATCTTCCAGCTCACCTTTCCCCAGCGGGGTATGTTGGCGGAGGCTCATTTTCAGCGCATGGCATCGGCGCTTCGCGACGGTGCCGAAAAGGCCAAGCGCAACGCCATCGCCTGGGATATCCGCAATGAGCTCAATCCTCATCCCGCCGCGCAGCAACAGCTCAATGTACCGCTGCTCGACGGTGAGGCGTTGGAGGGCATGCAACACAAGTACCGGGAAACGGTGTTGTTCTTCCCGAGCCAAGGCCAGACCTGTCATTCCTACTGCAGTTTCTGCTTTCGCTGGGCGCAATTCGTCGGCGACAAGGATCTGCGCTTCGCAGCCAAGGAAGCCGACCATCTGCACCGCTATCTGAAGCAGCACGGCGAAGTGTCTGACCTGCTGATCACAGGTGGCGACCCGATGGTAATGAAAACCAAGAACCTGGAACAGTATCTGTCGCCGCTGACCAACCCGGCGCTGGAACATATCCAGACGGTACGCCTCGGAAGCAAAGCGCTGTCTTTCTGGCCTTATCGATTCGTCACCGACGCAGACGCCGATGACTTGCTGCGCCTGCTGGATCGCCTGGTTCGGGCCGGTAAGCATGTTGCGTTCATGGCGCACTTCAATCATTGGCGGGAACTGGAGACACCGGTGGTCAGAGAAGCGATTCGCCGCATCCGCGATACCGGCGCCGAGATTCGCAGCCAGTCGCCACTGGTTGCACATATCAACGATTCCGCTGATGTCTGGGCGCGCATGTGGCGCACTCAGGTGCGCCTGGGGATCATCCCCTATTACATGTTCGTCGAGCGAGATACCGGCGCCAGACGTTATTTTGAAGTACCGCTGGTGCGCGCATGGAATATCTACCGCGACGCTGTGCAGCGAGTCTCCGGCCTCGCGCGTACGGCCCGCGGACCGAGTATGAGTGCCGGGCCCGGCAAAGTGGAACTTCAAGGCGTCACGGAAGTCGCCGGCGAAAAGGTGATGGCGTTGCGATTCATCCAGGGCCGTAATCCGGACTGGGTGCAGCGCCCGTTTTTCGCCCGCTACGACGAGCACGCCACATGGCTCGATCAGTTGCAGCCCGCGTTCGGTGAACCGGAATTTTTCTATGAGAAGGAGTTCCGCGCCATGTGCGACTCCGCGACCATTGCCTAAACTGATTCGACAGGCGCCCTGCGGCGCGATCTGCGCGCACTTCACTGCAAGGATGCGGTTAGTGCGAAATTTCGAATAGATCCCGAGGTTGAGCAATAAGGTTGTGGCATGACACGGAACGCCGCTCGTCCGGTAGTGTACGGGGAAGTCTTGTTCGACCGCTTCGAAGACGCCGCGGTGCTGGGCGGCGCGCCGTTCAACGTTGCCTGGCATTTACAGGGTTTCGACTTGCAACCGCTTTTCATCAGCCGCGTCGGCGACGATCCGGCAGGCGCTGAAGTTCGGGAATCCATGCGCGCCTGGGGGATGGACCTCGCCGGTCTGCAAACCGATCGCGCGCATCCCACCGGTGCGGTGGAAGTGAGGTTCCGGAACGGTCAACCGAGCTACACGATATTGCCCAACCAGGCGTATGACTTCATCGACGGCACTGAGGCGCGCAGTGTCCTGGCTCGCGTCAAAGGCGCGATGTTGTATCACGGCACATTGGCTGCGCGCAGCGCAACATCCCGTGACGCCCTGTTCGCTTGCATCGAAGCCGGTGCGCTGCCGGTATTCGTGGATGTAAATCTGCGCGCGCCCTGGTGGCAGCGGCCACTGATCGAGCGCGTGTTCGCTGCCGCGCATTGGGTCAAACTCAACAATGAAGAACTGGCAGAACTGCAGCAGCACCCACCCGCAGGCCCGGTGGAGTTGCTGGATCGGGCGCGCAGCCTTTGCCGCGCGCGGCAACTCGAGCTGTTGATCGTGACCGAAGGCGAACGGGGTGCTTCGTTTGTTACCAGTGACGAGGTGTACTCGGATCGACCAGCGGTTGTGCGACAACTGGTCGACACAGTTGGCGCCGGCGACGCATTCGCTTCAGTCTGTATCTGCGGTCTGTTTCGTGGCTGGCCATATCCCGTGACCCTGCGCCGCGCGCTGGACTTTGCTGCGCGCATCTGCGAAATGCGCGGCGCCACCTGCGCCGATCCGGATCTGTATCGAAACGAAAAGGAACGTTGGCAGCATGACTGAGCAGGCGGCCCGGGCGGGCCTATATGTTGTATTGGTCAGCGTCCACGGCCTGATCCGCGGGCACAATCTGGAACTGGGACGCGACGCCGACACGGGCGGCCAGATCACCTACGTGGTGGAACTCGCCCGTGCCTTGGCGGCACATCCGGACATCGACCGGGTCGACTTGCTGACCCGGCAGGTGATCGATTCCAAAGTGGATTCCGATTATGCGCAGCCTCACGAAGCGCTCGGCAACGGCGCCCACATCATTCGCTTGCCCTGTGGGCCCCGGCGTTATTTGCGCAAGGAAGTACTGTGGCCGCACTTGGACGCTTTTATCGACAATGCCGTGCAACACATCAGTCGTATCGGCAGAACGCCCGACGTGGTCCATAGCCATTATGCCGATGCCGGACGCGTGGCGGCACGGTTGGCGCAGCTGCTGGGGGCGGCCATGGTCCATACCGGACACTCGCTGGGGCGAGTGAAACGTGAGCGCATGCTGGAAAGCAATATTCGCGAGGAAGTCATCGAGTCGCAATACAACATGAACCAGCGCATCGAGGCCGAGGAAATTGCGCTGGGCAACGCCGAGCTGGTGATCGCCAGTACCAACCAGGAAGTGCGCGAACAATACAGTCAGTACGAAAACTATCATCCCAAACGTATGGTCGTGATACCGCCGGGTACGGACCTGACCCGGTTTCATCCACCACGCGATGATGCACCGCCACCCATCGCGTCTGTGATACACCGCTTCCTCGATCAACCGGACAAACCAATGATCCTCGCCCTGTCGCGGCCTGACGAGCGCAAGAACATCGCCACTTTGATCCGGGCCTATGGCGAAAACGGCGCCCTGCGCGAAGCGGCCAATCTGGTCGTCATCGCTGGCAACCGTGAAGACATCCGCGGAATGGAGAAAGGCCCCCGCGACGTATTGACCGATCTGCTGTTGTTGATCGACCGGTACGATCTGTACGGTAAAGTCGCCTACCCAAAGCACCACGAAGCAGACGATGTGCCTGCACTCTATCGCATGGCCGCTGCCAATGGCGGCGTATTCGTCAACCCGGCACTGACGGAACCGTTCGGGTTGACGCTGATCGAAGCCGCTGCAAGCGGTGCGCCGTTACTCGCCACCCGTGACGGCGGCCCAATCGACATCATCAGTCGTTGCGAGAACGGACTTTTGATCGATCCGCTGGACGTCGATGCGATGGGCGACGCCTTGTTAGAGGCAATCACCGATCGCAAGCGTTGGCAGCGGTGGTCGGACAACGGCGTCCGTTGTGCCAAAGCGCATTACTCCTGGGATGCACACGTACAACGCTACCGGGAAGAGTTGGGGCGCGTGCTCGGGAAAGGCCACAAGACGCAACGCCTAGGGCGTACCAAAAGTCGTATGCCCAGTGTGCGGCGGCTCCTGGTGTGCGATATCGACAATACGCTGGTTGGAGACAGCGAAGGTGTGGAAGCGCTGTTCCAGCGCCTGGGATACGACCGACGTGAGATCGGCTTTGGTGTCGCCACCGGCCGTCACCTGGAGAGCGCGTTGGACGTACTCGAAAAGTGGCGCATACCAACGCCCGATATTTTGATCACGGCGGTGGGCAGTGACATCCATTACGGCCACGACATGGTGCAGGATCACGGTTGGCAGCGGCACATCAACTATCGCTGGAAGCCGGAAGCGCTGCGCGAAGCGATGCGCGATATTCCCGGGCTACGATTACAGCCCGCCAGCGAACAGCTGCGTTTCAAAGTCAGCTATTTCGTGGACCCGAACAAGGTTCCGAGCCCCAGGGAAATCCGTCGCCACCTGCGCCACCTCGACCTGCACGCGAAATTGATCTACTCGCACCAAGCGTATTTGGATCTGCTGCCGGTGCGGGCTTCCAAAGGATTGGCGATTCGCTATCTTGCGTTGAAGTGGGAACTGGCACCGGAACAACTTCTGGTTGCCGGCGATTCAGGCAACGACGAAGAGATGCTCGCCGGCAATACGTTAGGCGTGGTGGTAGGCAATTACAGCAAGGAGCTGGAGCGCTTGCGCGGACGGGACCGCATCTTCTTCGCCAAAGGCGAACATGCATGGGGTGTTTTACAGGGCATCGATCACTACCGGTTCCTCGATCACGCCCATCAACCCGCCGTCCCTCACGAATAACCGCACAGGAGCCTGTGTCGATGGTACTCGAATCCCTCAGCGATTATATCCACGCCCATCGCCAGGAGGTGTACCCGCTGCTGCGTCATTATCTTTCATTGGGCCGTCCCTTCCTGTTGCGTTCGGCGCTATGGGACGAGTTCGAAAATTTCTGCGCCGGCGGCGATGCCGACCAAATGCGAAACGGCGCAATGGCGGCCACCATACACCACGCCCAGGAAGCAGTGATCGATTCACCGTGGCTTTACTTGGCGGTTAGACCCACGATCGCACGTTGGCAGTACCTGCGGTTTCATGTCGAATCCATGGAGCAGGAAGAAGTTTCGATCAACGAATTTCTGGCATTCAAGGAACGTATTGTGCAACCGGGCGCCCACGCCGGCGAATGGACCCTGGAAGTGGATCTCGGCCCGTTCAACCGCGAGTTCCCAAAGTTGCAGGAGACACGTTCCATCGGTCGTGGCGTCGAGTTTCTGAACCGCAGGCTCTCCAGCCAGCTGTTTGACGAACTCGGGAAAGGCGACCGCAAATTGTTGGAGTTCCTGCGCGTTCACCAGTGCCAGGGCCAGCAACTGATGCTCAACGATCGCATCGGCGATGTAAGCGAATTGCGCCGTGCGGTGCGCAAGGCCGAACGCTACCTCAAGGACGTGCAGCAGGATGCGGGTTGGGACAGCGTAGGCCACGATCTGCAATCGTTGGGCCTCGAGCGCGGTTGGGGGGATACCGTCGCGCGAATGCGCGAGATGTTGAGTCTGCTGATGGATATCCTCGAGGCGCCGGCGCCGGGGAATGTTGAGAAGTTCCTCGGCCGACTGCCGATGATTTTCAGCATGGTGATCTTGTCACCCCACGGCTTCTTCGGTCAGTCAAATGTACTGGGAAAACCCGATACCGGCGGCCAGGTGGTGTACATACTCGATCAGGTGCGCGCGCTGGAAAAGGAGATGCGTCACCGCATCGCTATGCAAGGTCTGGATATTGAGCCGCAGATCGTTGTCATCACGCGCTTGATTCCCGAAGCGCAAAATACCACTTGCGACCAACGGACCGAACACATCATCGGTACGCGCAATGCGCGCATTCTACGGGTGCCATTTCGCAGTGAGCGCGGCGAGGTGCTGCCGCAATGGATTTCGCGCTTCGAAGTTTGGCCTTATCTGGAGCGTTTTGCGGCAGAGGTGGAAAAGGAGCTGTTGGCCGAACTCGGCGGCCGTCCCGACCTGATCGTGGGAAATTATTCGGACGGTAATCTGGTCGCAACGATTTTGTCGCAAAGTCTCAAAGTGACCCAGTGCAACGTGGCTCATGCTTTGGAAAAGGCAAAATACATTTATTCGGACTTGTACTGGAAGGAGAACGACAGCAGCTACCATTTCGGCTGTCAGTTCACGGCAGATTTGATCGCCATGAACGCCGCGGATTTCATCATTGCATCGACTTACCAGGAAATCGCTGGTAAGGAAGATACTGTGGGGCAATACGAAAGCTATTGTTCGTTCACATTGCCTGGACTGTACCGCGTGGTGGATGGCATCGACATGTTCGATCCCAAGTTCAACATCGTGTCGCCCGGCGCCGACGCGGAAGTGTATTTTCCATACACGATGACCGAACGTCGGCTTGCCCGCTTGCATCCCGACATCGAACAGCTGGTGCTGGGAGACGATATGGACCAGGCGCGTGGGCGTTTGCTGCATCCCGAGCGGCCTTTGTTGTTTACCATGGCGCGCTTGGATCGCATCAAAAATCTCACCGGACTCGTCGGATGGTATGCGAACGATGCGCAATTGCGGGATATGGCCAATCTGCTGGTGATCGGAGGGCATGTCGATGAGTCCCGCTCCGAGGACCGTGAGGAAATCGATCAGATCCAGCGTATGCACGCGCTCATGGACGGACATCAGCTTGACGGACAGGTGCGGTGGTTGGGCTCCCATCTGGACAAACAATTCGCCGGCGAATTGTACCGCTGGATCGCGGACCGGCGCGGGGTGTTCGTGCAGCCGGCGTTGTTCGAAGCCTTCGGTCTGACCGTAATCGAGGCGATGGAGTCGGGTTTGCCGACATTCGCGACGTTATATGGCGGCCCGCTGGAAATCATCGAGCACGGCACTTCGGGTTTTCATATCGATCCCAACCACGGCGCCGATGCTGCTGCCGCCATAGTGGAGTTTCTGATGCAGTGCCAGAAGCAGCCGGATTACTGGACTACAATATCCGAAAATGGCATCACACGGGTGCAAGAACACTACACTTGGAGCCTGTACGCGGAACGAATGATGACGTTGTCCCGTGTCTACGGCTTTTGGAAATACGTGACGAACCTGGAGCGCGACGAAACCCGACGCTATCTGGAGATGTTCTACGGCCTGCAATACCGACCGTTGGCGGCACGGGTTGCGAGCGACCAAGACGGTAACTGAATTCTCATTTTTGTCGCTTGCGCCTCCAATCCGGAGGTTCTAAAGGAATAGGAAGCCGCGGCGGGTGCTTTTACGCTGCGTACAGCAATACCAGTCAAGCAACCCCCGTACCAGGAGAACGCGCCCATGAGCAGCGTATCGGACGCTTTGACCAACGATTCCCCTGCGGCGGATCAGGAAATGCATTCGCAAGGACTGCACGCGCGTTTCGCGCGCGTGCGCTGTCAAAGCGAAGCGTTGGCCGCGCCGTTGCTGACCGAGGACTACTGCATTCAGACCATGGCAGATGTCAGTCCGCCGAAGTGGCATCTCGCCCACGTCACCTGGTTCTTCGAACAGTTTGTGTTGTTGCCGTACCTGCCAGGTTACAGGGTCCATGACCCGATCTACGATTATCTGTTCAACTCGTATTACGAGACCCATGGCACACCGTTCCCGCGGCCGAAGCGGGGACTGCTGTCGCGCCCGACTGTGGAGCAGGTATACGCATACCGGGCATATGTCGATGCCGCCATGGGCGAGTTGTTGGCGAGTGAGGCGGAACATGGCGATCCCGAGATGGTGTTCCGAACGGTACTCGGTATCCATCACGAACAGCAGCACCAGGAACTACTTCTCACGGACATCAAACACATTTTTGCATTCAACCCACTGCGCCCCGCGTACCGAGAGCAGCCGATCCCGCGGGCGCAGCCGGCCGCTGCGCAATGGATCGAAATCGAAGGCGGGGTACGCGAAATCGGTCATCGCGGCGAGGGTTTCGCCTATGACAACGAGACCCCCCGCCACCGGACCTTCGTCGACCGATTTGCTCTTGCTTCGAGGCCGGTTACCAATGGGGAGTACCTGTCCTTCATGGAGGACGGCGGTTATCGACGTCCCGAGCTATGGTTGTCCGATGGTTGGAGCACCGTGCAGCGCGAACAGTGGCGCGCCCCGTTGTACTGGGAGCAGCGCGGACACAATTGGTGGTATATGACCCTCGCGGGTATGCAACCGATCGATGAACATGCCGCCGTCTGCCATGTCAGTCTGTACGAGGCCGACGCCTATGCGCGCTGGGCCGGCCGGCGTCTGCCGACGGAGGCGGAGTGGGAAATCGCAGCGAGCGGCCAACCGATCGAAGGCAACCTGCGCGATGCCGATGTTCTGCAACCGGGCGGCGCCGACGGCCAGCGGCCGTTCGCGCAACTATACGGTGATGTCTGGGAGTGGACTCGCAGCGCTTACGGACCTTACCCCGGCTTCCGGCCGATGGCAGGATCGCTCGGTGAATACAACGGTAAATTCATGAGCAGCCAATTGGTGTTGCGAGGCGGGTCGATCGCCACGCCTGCCGACCACTTGCGACCGACCTACCGCAACTTTTTTTATCCCCGTGACCGCTGGCAATTCTGCGGCATCCGCCTGGCAGACGACCGATGAGCACACCTGCAATCCGTTTTTATGACGAACACCCGGGCACGGCCAGTTTGCGCGAGGAAGTCCATCGCGGGCTCGCGCTTGCGCCCAAGGCGATTCCCCCGAAATTCTTTTATGACGAACGCGGGTCGCAATTATTCGATCTGATCTGCGAGCAGCCGGAGTATTACCCGACTCGCACGGAGATCGCGATTCTGCAGCACAATGCACGAGCCATTGCGGACTTGGCGGGACGCGGCGCATTGTTGATCGAGCTTGGCAGTGGCGCGAGCAAGAAAGTCCGGCTCCTGCTGGAGGCGCTGCAGCCAGCCGCCTACCTGGGCGTGGATATTTCCCGCGACTTTCTTCGCACATCCACCGAGCGTTTGGCGCAGGACTATCCGTGGCTGGAAGTACACGCCGCTTGCGCAGATTTCTCAACCGGACTGTCCTTACCGCAATGCCCGGCATCGTATCGGCGACTGGCGTTCTATCCCGGTTCCAGCATTGGCAATTTCGAACCTCCCGAAGCAGTCAGGTTCCTGCGCGGCGTGCGCGAAGTATTGGGAGACGACGGCGCGATGCTGGTGGGCGTGGACCTGAAAAAGGACAAGACACTGCTCGAGGCCGCCTACAACGATGCACGCGGCGTGACCGCCGATTTCAACCTGAATCTGCTGCACCGTATTCGCAACGAACTGGACGGCGACCTCGATCCACGAGCTTTCGCGCACCACGCGTTCTATGACGAATCGCGCGGCCGCGTGGAAATGCACCTGGTGAGCGAACAGCCGCTCGCAGTGAGGGTGGAGGATCGTGACTATTCATTCGCGGCCGGCGAGTCCATCCATACTGAATGCTCCTACAAATACAGCATCGCGGAGTTCCAGGCCATGGCGGTGCAGGCTGGTTATGTACCGCGGGCGGTGTGGACCGACCCGCGGAACTTGTTCAGCGTACACTTCCTCGGATTGCCGGAGTAAGCGGACCCCGCCCGTAACCGCCCGGTGGGCCGCCCGGTGCCTCAATCGCGGTCCCGTCTGTTTCGATGCGTTTGCTCTCAATGAGCCAGCAACGGTTGGATCGCATCGGGTGAGTGCTCGCATGCAGCGCGATTGCGCGCCTCGCCGCGTCTGGTAGTGCTCATTGGTCCGCGCTGCATGGTTGAGCGTCGGCAACAAGGTCCGCGGTGTCCAGGCGCCGCCCCTTTTTATCCCAAAGCGAGGGGCGCGGCGGCGTTGAATCATATTCGCGCAAGCAGCGAAACCGGACTTCGGCGGGCGTTCACCGGCCCGGACGTGGCGGCGTAAGGCCGGGCACTCAGCCGAAGGACGCCCGCGCATATCTTTGGTCACGTGAGCAGCCAGATCGTGAGTCAGAACAGCGCGTGCCTGAACCCCCAGGTTTCTTGGGCGTTCGCCGGTACCACGGGATACCGCGTCCAGACCGCGCTGCAGCGGGTGAAGCGGGGAAAGCATTCTAGGATAAGGCTGTGTGGCGCCCGCGTTCCGCGCTTGGCGCCGCGGTGATTTGTCCCTCAGTTGCCCAAGGCATTACACTGGCCCAATTAAATGACACCCAGGACCCCGATCATGGAAATCTCCAAGCACAAAGTAGTGACGATGGACTACACCCTGACCGACGAACAGGGCAATACCATCGATACCTCGCAGGGCCGCGAACCGCTGGCTTATATCCATGGCGTTGGCGGCATTATCCCCGGGCTGGAGGCCGCACTTGAGGGCCGTAATCCCGGAGAACAGCTGCAAGTCAAAATCGCACCGGAGGATGGCTACGGCGATCGCGATGAATCGCTATTGCAGGTGGTACCCCGTGACCGTTTCGATGTCGACGATGTCAATGTGGGCATGCAGTTCCATGCCCAGGGCGACCAGGGCGTCAGCGTGGTCACCGTGGTCGCGGTGGACGATGAAAACGTCACAGTCGACGCCAACCATCCCCTGGCCGGCGTCACGCTCAACTTCGACGTCGAAGTGAAGGAAGTGCGTGAAGCCACCGAAGAAGAACTCTCCCACGGTCACGTCCACGGACCCGGCGGCCACGATCATTAGAGAACGTGTGCGTAGTGCGGCATGAAGACCGCGATCCAGGCGCTTGGCACAAGCCGTATGAGTCCCGGCTTCCGCCGCGCTGCATTTCGGGCTATCAGTGCAGCATTGGGAACCGTCCAGGCTGCGTCCGGCGCACAGCGCGGCCTAGGGTCGTTCCGGAGCCCACACTGCGGCGCGCAGCGTGCTTGAACATAAGAGTGGTCGTGTCCGCGTGTGCGCCGACAGGGCGGTCTGTCTGACCGCCGCGCGTGGCATCTGGAAAGGCCCGGGTGTTCCCTCTTGCGTGGGATTCAAGGACGATCACACGATTCGGCGCGCAAGCTCGCGGCCAGACCTTCGGCGAGGTTTGGGTAACGCGGTTCTATGCCCAGTTCCTCGCGCATACGGCGGATGTCGATGCGCTTGGACTCGGCGAGGTACGAGCGCATACCCTCACTAAGTTCGGTTGCCGCTGCGGCAGCATCGATCTGTGGCGGACGGGGCAGGCCGAGGGCGTCCGCCACCTGATTGAAATAATCGGTCATGGTGGACGGATTGCCGTCGGCTACGTTGTAGACCCCGCGGACATCCGTCCGGTTGCCCGCGGCGATACAGGCGCGCACCAGATCGTCGACGTGAATACGATTGCTCCAAGGCGAAAGCGTTGCTGCAAGCACCGGATCCCCGCGTTGCAGGCGCGCTCGCGGCAAGCGGCCCGGGCCATAGATGCCGGCAACCCGCAAAATCACCGTTCTGACGCCACGGGCGTCGGCCCACACCCGTAAACGCTGTTCGGCGTCCCATCGTCGCCGGGCACGCGCTGCCTGCGGGGCGGGCTGGCGCGACTCATCCACCCATTGGCCCGCGCAGTCGCCGTATACACCGGTGGTGCTGATCAGCACGGCGGCGGCGGGGAGGCCAACCGTATCCGCGACATCTAAAAATCCCGCCAGGCGCGGATCGCGATCACCGCTGGCAGGAGGCGGCGCGAAGTAATACACCAGCGCCTCGGAAAGCGGCAGCGGTTCTAGGCTCAGAGGCTGGTCGAGGTCGCCGCGGTGGTGCGCGATACCGGCACGCTGCAGCGCCGCCGCTCGTTCGCTGCCGCGGGTAACGGCGATGACCGGCTTGCCGTTTTCACGCGCGGCGCGCGCTACTCGTTCGCCCACATAACCGCAGCCGATGATCACTGTCGATGGCATGTATCAAGGCTAACCGAATCGTGCTCGTGGATGCACGCTGTCAGTGTTCGCCTTTGGTACGCAACAGACCCGCCAGGCGATTGCCTTGTTTCTGCGGACCGCCACGGGGGAACAGATCGTGCAAATACCGGTTGCTGCTTTTGTCTCCACCCCAGATCTTGCGGAAATGGCGAATGGTATCGCGTACGCTGGCCTGGATGTGATGTTGTTCATAGTGATCGCGCAGGAAACGGATCACAGCCCAGTGCTCGCTGTTGAGCGCCAAGCCTTCCGCCGCCGCCTGGGCGCGCACGAAGGCTTCGCTCCAATCATCCAGGTCGACCAGATAACCTTCGCTGTCGGTGAGGACTTCGCGCCCATCGACCTGCACAGTGCGGGTCTGCATACCAGGGTATGCGGTACTGCCGCCTTTGCTGCCGCCGGGAGAACCAGAGTCGGAGACCGCATCTGCTTCGGTCAAGGACCAAAGTTCGAGGGTGATGTCGCCGTCGAGGTAGCCGTGGTAGCGTGCGCTTCCCGAGACCATTACTTTTCCACTTGCCGGCGGTAAATCGAATTGGGCGACTCCGTTGCGATCCGTCTCCGAGGCGGAGGTAGTGCCGTCGCTATCCCATAGAATCACTACGGGAACCCGTTTCAGCGGCTCATGGCGGGCGCGCATGCGTACACTTATCCGGATCATCGCCGTCCTCCCACAGATCATATTAGATATATTTAATATACATCTTACGCTTGCTCGGCCGCAATGGCGCGGGTCCGCTTAGCGCATGTAAGCGTAGCCGCCTTCGGCTTGCAGGCGCACGATCTCGGCGTCGGCCATTGGCACCATGGTCACGAAGCCGTGGATGTCCTCGGGCTCATAACCAAGGCTGCGGGCGGCGAGACGGCACATCCGGAATTCGATGGTGGTGCCGACGGTCAGACTCTGGGCTCGACGCATCAGATCGCGGTAGCGGTCTAAATTCTTACGGGCGAAGAAATTGATTTCTTTGCCGTGCAACACCAGCACAATCGAAGATGCGAACGGATCGGCCTGATACAGCGTGCTCAGGTAGCTCACGCGATCGAGTACGCCCTCAAACGCCTCCTTACTGTTGGTGGAAACGTCGTAGACGACCTTATGCGGCTGATATTCAATGTCTTTGAGCTGGGCCTTGCCCCATGGCGCCTGTTCGGCGTAGACGGTGCTTGTAAAACAGACGATCCATGCCAATGCGGTGATCAGACGAGCGACGCGTTGCATAGTGTTTCCTTCTGTCGGCGTGTGAACCAGTAACTTCATTATGGTTCTGACCGGCGCTGCGCGCATGAATTACGGCTGGCGGGTCCGCGGCTCGCGAGCGATCAAGTAATCGCAGCCGGCTCCGGCGGCGGACTGGCCGGACGCGCGAACCAATAGCCCTGCGCATATTCGATACCGGCATCCCGCAGCCACTGCCACTCTTCGCGTCGCTCGATACCTTCGGCCACGGTGCCGATTTCCAGCTCAAGGGCCAGTTCGACCAGCTTGCGTACGACCTTTTGCTTGTATGGGTCGCGGTCGAACTTGACAAAGTCGGGGCGCAGCTGCGCCAGCAGATTCAAAGACGCATAACCGGAGCCCAGGTCGTCCAGGGCCACGCGGAACCCGGCATCGCGGTAGTAGTTGAGAATCCGCAGCAGGTGGTCGAGGTCGTCCACAGCGTCATTTTCGATTACTTCAAACACGAAACGTTCGCTCGGCATTCCAGTAGCGCGCGCCGCTGCCACTGTGGTCCGCAGGCAGAATTGAGGGTCGTAGATCGCGGTGGGGTTGAAATTGATGAACAGCGGCGTCGCGATGCCGTGCAGGCCGGCGTCACGAATGGCAGTGAGCCGCGCTTCGCGGTCGACGTGGAACAGCAGGCCAGTTTCGCGGGCAGCGCCGAGAATCTGCCCTGCCGACAGCTCGCGACCCTCGTCGAGTCGGCCGCGCAGCAGACATTCATAAGCGAAGATCCGCCCGGTACTGGCGGCATGCACGATGGGCTGAAAGACACTGTGCATGCCACCCTGCTGCAGTAGATCGAGCAACCATTCGGATTCTTTCTGCGCCACCAGCGTGTGCAACGTCTGTATTGCGCCGATATGCTGCAGCCCGAAAGTCTCGCCTTCCCGCAACAGTACGGCGCGGCAGTCGCGCAACTCGGGATTGCTGAGGGTGCCGGCAATCAGACCTAGAACCGGTGGCTCCGAATGACCATGCAGCGCGACACGCAGCACGTTGTCAATGACATCGGACTCGACCGGGAACCGCCCTTTGAGTGCGGCGCGCACCTTGGCCGCGGTATGTGCGAGCGGCGCCATGAGATAAAGCGTCGCGCACTCGGTGCTGACCGTGCGGATCACTTCGCAGCCCGTGCAGGACATGATTTTACCTAATCGTTCTTGGCTTTAGGGGTGGATCACGATACGCCGCTGACCGGTGTCGATATCGGCTTTGGCTCGTACTGCGGCCGCGGCGTCGATCACCGGTTGAAAACCATTCAGATTATTGATATCGGCGACTTTCTGCAGGGCTTGACCAGCGTCGCAGTCGAAAAACGCACCGCCCTCCGGATCAACCGAACAGCCGCAGGCCCGCGGATCGACGTGTAGCTGGGAGGTTTCGGCGAGAGACAGCACCACCGCTTCACCGTTGCGGATATAGCGTGCCAGGCAGTCGGCGCTCGGTGCGCCGTCCCATTCCACTTCGGGCAAATCTCGGTAGTTGAACACGCTGACCTCTGGCGGGATGGACCACGCCGACCCAGCGCGATCCTGGTTCGATCAGCGGGAGGCGGCGAGGCGGCGGTTGAAGCTGTCGACCCAACTGTGGGACAAGGCCGGACAGTTTGCCAACTCCACGACGGCTGGCGTGTCATTCGGTTCGAAATGCATGAGCCGATTGGCTTCCGCGAGAGTCCAGCGCGGAAACGGTCGCTCGAGCAGCGCGATCGGGTCGCCGGCGCGCACCGTGCCCGTTTCGAGAACACGAAAATACCAGCCGGTGCGTCCCGACGCGATAACCCGTTTGACCATGTCGGCCCGTTGCAGAAAATGGGCGAGTTTCCAGCACGGCTGACGCGGTTGGGATATTTCGACGGTGGCGGAGCCCACCCGGAATCGATCACCGATGCAGAGTTCGGACTCGAGCAAACCGCGCACGCTGAAGTTCTCGCCGAAGCTCCCCGCTACGAACTCCGGAATCGCGCCTTCGGCTATCCACTGCACGTAGTGTTCGGAAGGGTAGACATTCACCGCCTTGTCGCGGCCGCCATGGACGTCGAGGTCTGCCTGACGGTCACCGGCGAGATTGCCGATGTCCAGGGTGATCGGGCCGTCGACCGTCTGTTTCACGAACGCGCTGGTCCAGGGCGCTGACCGCTTTGCATAGCGAGGCGGGGTGTCGAACGTACGGGGTGTCCCTACCTGGATCGATAACAATGCCGGAATCGACATACTGACTCCAAATCCCAGGACCGCTGAACCCAGTTGCGGCTATACAGGCAGCGCTGCCGTTTAGGGCGCGCCGTCTGCCAATTCGCGCAGCACCCGGTCGACGTCCAGACTCTGCATGGCGCCCAGGGCGGCTTCGATGGCGCCCTCGCCACACAGGCCGCTTGCCGCAGCTTCAAAATACGCTGCCTTTGCGCATGCGATGCATGCCTGTCGCATGCGTTCGGCCGCCGCCTCCAAGGACCGCATTTCCACCGGTTCGTTCATGGTCAAAGCGTAGCACGGTTCCATTGCCGGGCAGTATACAGTCCGGGCGTAGGCTTTGCGCCCGTCCCAGCCCTGCCGCCGGCGGCGGGCGATTTTGATACCATGCCAATAATGGACGTCAGCCGAATTCTCGACCCCCTCAACGAACCGCAGCGCCAGGCAGTCACGGCTCCGGCGAACGGATCGACTTTGGTGCTCGCCGGTGCCGGCAGCGGCAAGACCCGGGTGCTGGTGCACCGTATCGCCTGGCTGTTGGCAGTGGCAGGCGTTTCCCCCTGGGGCATCATGGCCGTCACCTTCACCAACAAAGCCGCCGCGGAAATGCGCGGGCGAATCGAGCGCATTCTCGGCACCGCGGTCGGAGGTATGTGGGTGGGAACCTTCCACGGTCTCGCCCACCGCCTGCTACGGGCCCACTGGCAGGATGCGGGCCTGCCGCAAAGCTTCCAGATTTTGGATTCCGACGACCAATACCGGCTGATCCGACGCGTGTTGCGCGCCCTGGAACTGGACGAGTCCCGCTGGCCGCCGCGCCAGGTGCAGTGGTTCATCAATGCCAACAAGGACGAAGGCGCGCGCCCAGATCATCTGCAAGGCAACGGTGATCCGTTTCAAGAGCAGATGATCCGCATTTATGGCGCCTATGAAGACGCTTGCCGGCGTGCCGGACTGGTGGATTTCGCGGAGTTGTTATTGCGTGCCCACGAGCTGTGCCGCGACCAAAACCACGTGCTGGCCCATTACCGGGAACGATTCCGGCACGTGTTGGTAGACGAGTTCCAGGACACCAACTCGATTCAATACGCATGGGTGCGCTTGTTGGCGGGAGAGCGGGGCAATCTATTCGTGGTCGGGGACGACGATCAATCGATCTATGGTTGGCGCGGAGCGCGGGTGGAAAACCTGCACCAATTCCAGCGCGACTTTCCCGGCACCATGCTGATCCGCCTGGAACAAAACTACCGTTCCACGGGCACCATTCTCAAAGCGGCCAACAGTCTCATCGCCCACAACCAGGACCGGCTCGGCAAAGACCTGTGGACCGCAGACGATGCAGGGGAACCGCTTACGCTCTATGCAGCGTTCAACGAACAGGACGAGGCACGATTCGTCATCGATCGCATCCGCGACTGGATCGACCACGGTAACCAGCGCGCGGAAGTGGCGGTGTTGTACCGGTCCAATGCCCAATCGAGAACTTTCGAGGAATTGCTCATGGGCCAGGGCATTCCGTATCGGGTCTATGGCGGTCTGCGGTTTTTCGAACGTGCCGAAATCAAGGACGCGCTCGCTTATTTAAGGTTGCTGGAAAACCGTGCCGACGACGCTGCCTTCGAGCGCGTGATCAACGTTCCTACTCGCGGCATTGGCGAGCGCAGCCTGGCGCAGCTACGCAGCACCGCCCGCGAACGCAACCTGTCGTTGTGGCAGGCGCTGGGTGCCGTGGTCGATGAAAAGCCGCTGCCGGCACGGGCAATCAACGCCCTGGCGACGTTCCAGCGCTTGGTGACGGAACTCGAAACGCGAGTGCGTTCGCTGGAGTTATTCGAGCAGGTACAGGGGACTATCGACGCCAGCGGCCTGATCGAATATCACGGTCGCGAAAAAGGCGAAAAAGGTCAGGCGCGGGTTGAGAATCTGGAGGAACTGGTGAACGCCGCGCGGGCTTTCGAATATGAGCCCGACGCGGAGGTCCCGATGCAGCCGTTGGCCGCATTCCTCGCCCATGCGGCACTGGAAGCCGGTGAAGGCCAGGCCGATGCCTGGGAAGACTGCGTGCAACTGATGACGCTGCACTCGGCCAAGGGTTTGGAGTTTCCAGTGGTGTTTCTGTGTGGTTTGGAAGAAGGATTGTTTCCCCACCAGCGGTCCGTGGAGGAGCCCGGGCGGCTGGAAGAGGAGCGTCGCCTATGTTACGTCGGCATGACCCGGGCGCGGCAAAAACTTTATTTGAGCTATGCGGAGTCGCGCCGTTTGCACGGCACCGAAAGCTATTCGGTGCCGTCGCGCTTCATCCGCGAGATTCCTTCCGAACTGATGGAGGAAGTCCGGCCGCGCGCCAGCATCGCCCGGCCGATGTACGGTGCACTGCCGCGCGCGGCGACCGCTGAGTTGACGCCCGAGTTACAGCTTGGTCAGCGGGTGCGGCACGCCAAGTTCGGCGAAGGCGTGGTGCTCAACTACGAGGGCCAGGGCGCCACCGCAAGGGTGCAGGTGAACTTCGAGGATAATGGCAGCAAGTGGTTGGTGCTCGCCTATGCCAAGTTGGAAACCGTTTGACCGCCCGCCGCGAACCCAAATTCGCGGCGCGTTTGCTAAGCTCTTCGGTACAATTTCGGCCGCCCCATTCGGCGCGGTTTTGCATAACAACAATAGGTTGGGAGAGATATGAAACGACGCGATTTCGTCAAAGGACTGGGAGCCGGCACCCTTGCGGCGGGCGCGATGCTCAGTGGTTGTCAACGTCAGCAGGAAGCCGACAACGGCAAAACTGCGGCCAAAACCGACGAAGTGCAGCACAAATGGAAGATGGTCACCACCTGGCCAAAGGACTTTCCGGGCCTGGGTACCGGCGCCAATACCCTCGCAGGCTTGATCGGTGAAATGAGCGGTGGCCGTATTGAAGTGAAGGTGTATGGCGCCAAGGAACTGGTGCCCGCATTCGAAGCCTTCGACGCCGTATCGGAAGGGACCGCCGAAATGGGTCATGGCGCGGCCTACTACTGGAAAGGCAAATCGGAGGCGGCGCAGTTTTTCGCCGCCGTTCCCTTCGGTCTGACCGCCCAGGAAATGAATGGCTGGTTTTACCACGGCGGCGGACTGGAATTGTGGCGCGAAGTTTATGCGCCTTTCGATCTGGTGCCCGCGCCTGCTGGCAACACCGGCGTGCAGATGGGTGGCTGGTTCAACAAGGAGATTAACAAGCTTGCCGATCTGCAGGGACTGAAAATGCGCATTCCCGGTCTGGGCGGAGAAGTTCTCAAGCGTGCCGGCGGCACGCCGGTAAGTCTGCCCGGCGGTGAGATCTTCACGGCTTTGCAATCGGGTACCATCGACGCCACCGAATGGGTCGGGCCGTATAATGATCTCGCGTTCGGTTTGTATAAGGCAGCGAAGTACTACTACTACCCGGGCTGGCATGAGCCGGGCACTACGTTGGAAGCCTTCATCAACAAGAAAGTGTTCGAGTCGCTGCCCGACGATTTGCAGACGATTGTCATGAGCGCCTGCCGGATCGCCAACCAAGACATGCTGGCGGAATACACGGCACGCAATAATGCTGCGCTGCAGACCTTGATCCAGGAGCACCATGTGGATTTGCGCAAATTTCCGGACGAAGTGCTGGCCGAGCTGCGCCGCCTGTCCGACGAAGTGGTTGCGGAAATCGCCGACAAGGACCCCATCGGGCGCAAAGTATATGACTCGTACCACAAGTTCCGGCAGCAGGCGATCGCCTGGCATGATGTATCGGAACGGGCTTATCTCAACGCGCGGGCAAAAGGTTGAGTCAAAGGTGTGGTGCGTGTTCGGTAAATCGCCAGTGCCACAATGGGCGACGTGCACGTCGCCGCAGCCAGCCGTCGGCGCGCCTGCAATTCCCGCGGGTGTCGGCGTGCGATTCAGGGTGCGCGATGAACGCGTTCGGTGAACCGCGAATTCAGCCTGGATAAACGACGTTCGGCAGCCAGGTCGCCAATTGCGGCCACAACGCCAGTACGCCCATCATCAGCAGCTGCAAAACGATGAAGGGAATGACGCCGCGGTAGATCTGAATGGTTTGCAACTGCGGCGGCGCGACGCCCCGAAGATAGAACAATGAGAATCCGAACGGTGGTGTCAGGAATGAAGTCTGAAGATTGATGGCGATCATGATGCCCAGCCAGACGGGGTCCAGACCCATGGCGAGCAATACCGGCCCGACAATCGGCACCACCACCAGGGTGATCTCGATAAAGTCGAGGACGAACCCCAGCAGGAACATCACCACCATTACCAGGACTACCGCGGTGAACGTTCCGCCGGGTAAGTTGCTTAGGAAATCGGTTACCAGCACATCACCGCCGAAACCGCGGAATACCAATGAGAACACGGCGGCGCCCACGAAGATCAGGAACACCATGCTGGTGATTTCCGTGGTGCGCCGCATGACGTCGCGCAGAATCTCGAGATCGAATTGCCGTTGGGCGATGGCGAGCAGAATTGCGCCGACAGCGCCGATCGATGCTGCCTCGGTGGGCGCTGCGATGCCGGCGATGATCGACCCCAGCACCGCGACGATCAGCAGCAACGGCGGCACCAGAACCAACAGCAGGCGCCGTAGCAAACCTTTGCCACGCATGGCCTGGCGCTCGTGCAGCGGTATGGCCGGCGCGGCCTCGGGCTTGATCGCCGCCACGACCAACAGATAGATCAGATACAGTGCCACCAGTACCAAGCCGGGCAGCAGCGCGCCGGTGAACAAATCGCCCACCGATACGGTGTCCGGCGGGACGTATTCAAAATTCCCGGCGGCCCGGCGTGCCGCTGCCTGGGCCAACTGCGCTTCGCTGTAGGCGTTGGAAATCACATCACCGAGCAGAATCAGGATCACCGACGGTGGAATGATCTGGCCAAGGGTGCCCGAAGCGCAGATGGTGCCCGCGGCCAAGCCGGGGTCGTAACCGCGGCGCAACATGGTGGGCAGAGACAACAGTCCCATGGTGACCACGGTTGCGCCGACGATGCCGGTGCTCGCCGCCAATAGCATGCCGACGATCACCACGGAAATCCCGAGCCCGCCGCGCATCGGGCCGAACAGCGCGGCCATTGTGTCGAGGAGATTTTCCGCGACCTTCGAGCGCTCGAGCATGACGCCCATGAATACGAACAAGGGCACGGCGATCAAGGTGGTATTGGTCATGACGCCGAACAGGCGGCCGGGAACGAACCCGAGAGTATTGTCGAATGTGCCGGTGAGCATTCCAACGGACGCGAACCAAAGCGAGGTTCCGGCCAAAGTGATGGCGACCGGAAAGCCCAGCAAGAGAATCGCGCATACGCAGGCGAACAACAGCAGCGCCACTAGATTTCGACCTCGTCCGTCGCGCTGGCGGTATGGTATCCGGACAGTACCAGGAGATTGCGGGCTGCCAACGCCAAGCCCTGCAGCAGCATCAGAAGCGGCATCATCAGTAGAATGGTCTTGAGTAGATATACCAGCGGCAAGCCGCCGGCTTCCGGCGAGCCTTCCATGCGCGCCCACGAATTGAGTACCGTGGTCCAGCTCACGATGACCAAGAACACGAATGTCGGCGTCAACAGCAGCAGCGTGCCCAGCAGATCCACCCATGCGCGGCCGCGATCCCTCATTTTGCGGTAAAAAATATCCACCCGCACGTGGCCCTCGCGCTTGAGGGTATAGGCGGCACCGAGCATGAATACCAGGGCGTGCAGATAGGTGATCGACTCCTGGGTGGCGATGGACCCTTGATTGAAACCGTAACGCAGCACCACCACCAGAAACTGAAGCAGCACCATGGCCAGCGTCAGCCAAGCGATGCTGCGGCCGGTGAACTCACTGAAGCCATCGATACGCGCGACGATACGTTGCAGAGGCCGTGGGTCGGTGATGAGTTTTCGCGGCACGGTGTCTCACGCTTCGTTAGGAATGTGGGGCGCGCCTATGCTGGCGACGGGTACCTGAATTCTAATCCGCGCCGCGATGCATCACCACCTGCGGCGATTCGCAAGTATCTACAGCGAAATTGACGATCCCATGCGTCGAATCGCGGTCGAGATCCAGCCCGTGCCGGCTGCTCGCAACCTTCGAATGCCGGTCTCACCCCTCGGCGGGATCCAGCGCAAATACGCCTGCCGTCGCCACCTCCGAACGGCCGTGCCGCACCGAAGTTGATTGGCGCGCGGAAGCGGTGTTCCTGACTGCGCGGCGGACGTTGCTTTCCCGTTTGGCGCCGTGACGCAATCGGATCGCGACGTCTGTCGCGACTTTGGATGCAGTCGTGCCGTCTCTGTAAAGCGGCGGCGATGCGGCTTTGCCACAAGACATCCAATCCCGGGTGCGGGGGTTGGTATTGGCGGTCCCAGTGCAGTCGAGGTCAGCGGGCATGGAATTACGTGTGATGGCGTTGATTGCGCACGACCCGGAGGCCGGTCCCTTCGCCATGACAGAAGTTCAAGTTCGGGGCGGCCGGGCCTCCAAATTGACAGCAAAAAAGGGTGGCCGCATAACGGTCACCCTTTCGAGGGTTACGACATCGGACTGTGTTGTCAGGGACGCAGACCTTGAATGTATGAGGCAACCGCCTTGATCTCGTAATCGTCCAGTCCCTTTGCCGTATTCTGCATCATGCGGCCGGCATCGTTGTGGCGTCCGGGCATGTCTTCGCCTTCCTTGACGGCATCTGGATCGACACGGCCTGCAGCGCGGAAGTTGGTCAGTTGCTTGGTGACATATTCCGCCTGTTGTCCGTGCAGCATCGGGAATTTCGCCGCAGGATTGCCGCTTCCAGCCGGGCCGTGACAGCCAGTGCAGGCGGGTACATTCGCCTCTGGGTTGCCGCCACGCCATACACGCTCACCGACGGTAGCCAGATCCTTGTCGGTTTTGCCCGGTTTGATTTTCTGGCTGCTGAAGTAAGCGGCAAGGTCTGCCATGTCTTCTTCACTCAAGTTCGCCGCTTGGGGCGACATCACCGGATCCTTGCGGGCGCCGGACTTGAAGTCCTGGAGCTGCTTGATGATGTAGCTCTCGTGTTGTCCGGCAAGTTTCGGGAAATTGCCCGTGGCGCTATTGCCGTCGGGGCCGTGGCAGGCGGCGCAGGTGCTGGATTTCTTTTCGCCCGCCACCGGATTGCCGGCAGCATACGCCGAGCCAATCGCCGTCAGCGCGACCATGGCCGCAGCCGTAACCAACATCTTCTTCATTTCAGGTAAACTCCTGTGCCTTACGTGGAGACCGCGAGGGCAAACAACGACCCGGGCTCCTGCACCACCCGCCGGGGAAGGTGTGCCGCAAAGCCCAAGAAAAAAAGGAGCATAAGTGTATCCATCCAGACCCGGGCGGGTCAACCTCAAGGAGCGTGTTGCCGCCTCGTCCATTGGGCCATGCGTTGAAATTCGATGAATCCGCACAATCAAACCGGTGTTCATTACCGTCGCGCGCAATTCCTTCTGAGCGCGCCGACATTGCGTGAAGCGCCGCCCGACGATGGCGCCGAAGTCGCGTTTGCCGGCCGCTCCAATGCTGGGAAATCCAGTGCCATCAACGCGCTAACCGGCATCGGGTCGCTGGCGCGCACCAGCAAGACGCCGGGCCGCACGCAGCATTTGGTATTTTTCGCTTTGAGTGACTGTCAGCGCCTGGTGGATTTGCCGGGTTACGGTTATGCGCGAGTGTCGGAACAGGTGAAGCTGCAATGGCAGCGCAGTCTGGAGCATTATCTGCGCGCGCGCACCTCCCTGCACGGATTGATTCTGGTCATGGATATCAGGCACCCGCTGACCGACTTCGACCGCCAAATGCTGGACTGGTGCGCGGCTGCGGAGCTGCCGGTGCATATACTGCTGACCAAGGCCGACAAGCTCAAACGCGGTGCCGCCGCCAACAGCCTGCTCGCGGTGCGCGCGGAATTGAGCCGTCACTACCCGAGCGCTCAGGCGCAGATTTTTTCGGCCACCAAGCGCAGCGGTATCGAAGAAGCGCACCGGGTCCTCGACACTTGGCTCGGTTTCGACGGTGAAAAGCAGGCATAAAAAAACCCCGGTGCTCAATGAGGGGGGAGGATCACCGGGGTTAAACGTTCCCGGCGTGGGGGTAGCCGGGTGTTCCCACTCAGGGAGGAGAGTGGGAGATGCCGGTTAGGCATCTGAACTTTCGGACCACAAGGGTCAACAAAAGTTCATAGGCTGGATTCTAGTGGGTACGCTCCAGGGCGCAAGTCCGTGAAACGGGCTGTAACGTTGGTTTACAGAAATAGCATCCACGGCGTTTGCTATGCGCCAAACTAGTGCGCCTCTTCCCAGTTGCAGCCAACTCCAGATTCCACTTCCAGGGGCACTGCCAAATCGGCCGCCGCGGTCATGCGCGCACAGACTTGCGCCCGCACGGCTTCGACTTCCGCGTCGGCGACTTCGAACACCAGTTCATCGTGGACCTGCATGATCATTTTCGCGTCCAGCGTCGTATCGGAGAGCCACGCGTGCACGTCGATCATCGCGCGTTTGATGATGTCGGCGGCGGTTCCCTGCATCGGTGCGTTGATCGCGGTACGTTCGGCGTATTGCCGCCGCTGGCCGTTGCGGGAATTGATCTCCGGCAAATACAGGCGGCGCCCGAACACGGTTTCCACGAATCCCTGTTCCCGGGCCTGTTCGCGGGTCCGATCCATGAACGCCTTCACGCCGGGGTAGCGGGCGAAGTAACGCTCGACATACTGCTGCGCTGCGCTGCGCTCGATGCCCAACTGGCGCGCCAGCCCGAACGCGGACATGCCATAGATCAAGCCGAAGTTGATGGCTTTGGCCGAGCGGCGCTGCTCGCTGCTGACCTGCTCAGGATCGAGACCGAACACTTCGGCGGCAGTTGCGCGGTGGATATCTGCGCCCTCGGAAAATGCCCGTAGTAATCCCTCGTCCCCGGAAAGATGCGCCATGATGCGAAGTTCGATCTGGGAATAGTCCGCAGCCATCAACCGGTACCCTGGCGGTGCGATGAACGCCCGGCGAATCCGGCGGCCTTCTTCGGTGCGGATGGGAATGTTCTGCAGGTTCGGTTCGGACGACGACAACCGTCCGGTAGCGGCCACCGCCTGGTGATAGCTGGTGTGGACCCGGGCGGTATGACGGTCGACATATTCCGGCAGCCGGTCGCAATAGGTGGAGCGCAGCTTGGACAGACCGCGATGCTCCAGGATCAAGCGCGGCAGCGGATATTCCAGCGCCAGCTCCGCCAGCACGTCTTCCGACGTGGACGGCTGCCCCTTGGGGGTTTTGCGCACTACCGGGAGTCCCTGCTGTTCGAACAGAATCGCTTGGATTTGCTTCGGCGAACCGAGATTGAACGGTGCGCCCGCCTGGGCATGGGCTTGTCGTTCGATGGCGTCCATACGTTCGCCCAACTCTTTGCTTTGCACTGCAAGTTGCTGGCAGTCCACCAGTACGCCATTGCGTTCCATCGCCGCCAGCACCGGCAGCAGGGGCATTTCGATCTCTTCGAACAGTTTCTGCAACCCTGGCAGGGCCTGGAGCCGGGGCCACAACGCCTGATGCAGACGCAGTGTGACATCGGCGTCTTCGGCCGCATAGGGCGCCGCCTGTTCCAGCGCGACTTGGTTGAAGGTCAGTTGTTTCGCGCCCTTACCGGCGACATCTTCAAAATGAATGGTCTTATGGCCCAGGTACTTGAGCGCCAGCGAGTCCATGTCGTGGCGGCTGGCGGTACTGTCCAGCACATATGACTCCAGCATGGTGTCGAAGCGAATGCCGCGTAGGGTGACGTCGTGACGCGCCAGGACGTTCATATCGTATTTGAGATGCTGTCCGACCTTGGCGTGGGCGTCGCTTTCCAGCAGCGGCCGCAACCTTTCGAGCACCCGGTCACGGTCGATCTGTTGCGGGGCGCCGGGATAGTCGTGGCCGACCGGCACGTAGGCCGCTTCGAAGGCGTTGACGGCGAACGATACGCCCACCAACTCCGCCTGCATGTAATTCAGGCTCGTGGTTTCGGTATCGAAGGCGAACAATTCCGCGTGCTCGAGTCGCTCAACCCAGCGGTCGAAGGTCTCGACGTCGGTAACGGTCTCGTATTCGGAAGCCGGTGCACTGCTGCGGATCTCGACTTCCGGCGTCGCCGTGCCGGCGGCGTCGAGTAATTCCGACAACCAGGTCTTGAACTCCAGGCGCTGGAACCATTCCCGCAAGGTTTCGTTGTCCGGCGCTTTGCGCTGCAACTGTTCCGGGCCCATGTCCAACGCCACGTCGCACTTTATCGTCACCAATTGCCGCGACAGCTCCAGTTGCGCCATGTGTTGGCGCAGGTTCTCCCCGACCTTGCCTTTGATTTCGTCGGCATGGGCGATGACTTCATCCAAACTGCCATAGTCCTGTAGCCATTTGGCGGCGGTCTTCGGTCCCACCTTCGGCACGCCAGGGACGTTGTCGGAGGTGTCGCCGACCAGCGCCAGGTAGTCGATGATGCGCTTGGGGGGTACGCCGAATTTGGTTTCCACTCCTTTTGCGTCGAGCACTGTATCGGTCATGGTATTGGTGAGGGTGATGAGGCCATCCACATCCACCAGTTGAGCCATGTCCTTGTCGCCGGTGGAGATGACAACCGGCATCTTGAGCGCGACCGCTTGGGTGGCGAGCGTGCCGATGACGTCGTCGGCTTCCACGCCCGGGATACGTAGTAGCGGTAGCCCCATCGACTCGACGATGGCGAGCAGCGGCTCCAATTGCGAGCGCAGCTCTTCGGGCATCGGCGGGCGGTTGGCCTTGTAGTGTTCGAACAGCTCGTCGCGAAAGGTCTTGCCCTTGGCGTCGAATACCACCGCGACATGGTCGCAGGCAAAGTCCTTCAGCAGCCGGCGTAGCATGTTGACGACGCCGTAGACGGCCCCGGTGGGCTCGCCGCGGGAATTGTTCAATGCCGGCAGAGCGTGAAAGGCCCGATACAGGTAGGAAGACCCGTCCACGAGCACCAGCGGATGCAGATTTCGGTCGGTCATGGTTGAGACGCTTCGCACGGGAGGCAACGATTCATTAATGATATGATGCCTATACTAACATCTACGCGCAGTGAGGCCGCCGACATGGCCGACGGGCCATAGGGCCCGGCCGCCGTGAACGCCGTTATCGTATATGGACGAACGACAAAATTTCATACATCCGGGTCTGCAGACTGTGGATGACAGCATGCTCACCCGCGAATCCTGGAAAATCTTCCAGATCATGGCGGAATTCGTCGAAGGTTTTGAGCGCTTGGCGCGCATCAGCCCTTCGGTGAGTATTTTCGGATCGGCGCGTTTCTCGCCCGACCACCCGAGCTACGCTCTTGCCGAGGAAATTGCCAAAGAGCTTTCCAATGCCGGGTTTTCGGTGGTCAGCGGCGGTGGCCCGGGCATCATGGAGGCGGCCAACAAGGGCGCCCATCAGGGCAAGTCGCCCAGCGTGGGCCTGAACATTCAGTTGCCCCACGAGCAGTCGGGCAATGCCTACCAGGACATTTCCCTGAGCTTCCGCCATTTCTTCTCGCGCAAGGTCATGTTCGTGAAGTACGCCTCGGCCTATGTTGTGCTGCCGGGCGGATTCGGGACTTTGGATGAACTGGCCGAAATCTTGACTTTGGTGCAGACCCGCAAGACACGCCGGATTCCGATCATTTTGGTACAGTCTTCGTTCTGGAACGGGCTGGTGGAGTGGTTCAAGCAAACGTTGGTGGCAGAAGGCACCATCAGCGCCGAAGACTTGGATCTCTTCCAGGTGCTCGACGAACCCAAGGAAGTAGTGGACGCCATCTTCGCCCACTATCAAAGCAGGGACTTCGAGCCGTCCGCGGAAGAACAGGAAATCCTGCTGGAGCTTTGAGCCGGCCAGCCGACGGCGCGAGGGGACGAACGATGATGTGGAAACGTTTGCTTGCAACGGTACTGTTTTCGATGCCTCTGATGGCGTTTGCCGCCGATGATCTCGAGGCGCCACCGCCGGCGCCCGACACGCCGCCGCCCGACACTGTCACAAACGATCCTGGGGGGATCGTCGATCCTGCGGAGGCCGACCAATTCAAGCCGGAGGTCACGATTATCCGGCGCGACCATGAGGTAGTTGAGGAATATCGGATCAACGGCCAGGTATATAAGGTGAAAGTCACACCCAGCAAGGGCAAGCCTTATTATCTTCTGTATCCCCACGGCCCCCAGGGGGCGCCGATCCGGCGCGAAATCGACGATCTGCAGACGCCCTATTGGGTGATCTTCAGCTGGTGAGCGCAGCTGCCGGCGTCTTTGGCGGTCGTGAGAGCGCCTGTCACCATAGCCGCAGGCCTCGGATAAGTCTATTTTATTCAATGGCTAAGGGGCTGTGCCGGCTGACTGGAAGAAAAACCGGGCACGATGTCCGTAACGTATGAACCCGTGACAGGCAGCGCCGGCCGCATCTCCCGGCCCGGCCGCTACCGTCCTGAATCGCATTTCCAGGTGTCGGGAGTGGCCTGTCCGGGTAGCATTGTTACGGTGGCGGCCATGCCCCGGTCGAATTGTTCACAGCATAAGGAAGCCGATACGACATGAAATTTCATTCCGGTTCCGCACTCCGTCGCCTCGTATTGCTGGGAGCGTTGGTCCTGCTCGCTGCGGCGCAAAGCGCGGCCTGGGCAGCCGACGGCTCCATCGACGAGGGCATCGAATATCAACTCGTGGTGCCCCCGCAGCCGACCCGTGTGCCGGAAGGCAAAATCGAAGTGCTGGAATTATTCTGGTACGGGTGCCCACACTGCTACGCATTCGAGCCCTATCTGCAGAAATGGCTCGAAAACAAGCCGGCCGACGTGGCTTTCCGGCGCATGCCGGCGCAACTCAACCCGGGCTGGAAAATCCATGCGGCGGCGTACTACGTGGCCGAAGAATTGGGCATCCTGGACAAGGTGCACGAGGCGTTGTTCGACGCCATGCACAAGGAACACAAGCGCCTCGATACGGTCGATGCCCTGGCGGATTTCTTCTCCCAGTACGGCGTCACCCGGGAAAGTTTCATGGCGGCTTATAATTCCTTTGCGGTGCGGGTGAAGATGAGCCACTCCGAGCAGCAAGTGCGTCGCTATGGGGTCACCGGCGTGCCGAGTGTCATCGTCGCCGGCAAATACCGGACCAGCGCCAGCATGGCCGGCGGCAGTTTCGATTCGTTGTTGAAGGTCGTCGACTATCTGGTCGATAAAGAGCGTAACGAGCGTTCCAAGTCCCATTGATCGAGATCGGCAATGGCGGCGGCGTTCCATGGACCCGTGTGGCCGCAGAGTGAGGTCATACGGTCCAAAAAAAATCGATCTATCAAACTTGAGACGCAAACAGGCCGATTCGGCTCATGCCCAAACTAAATGCTGAAAATGCGGACAGTGCTATCGACACCAGGCGTGCCGGCAGTCAGCGTCTACGTTTGTTGAGCTACAACATTCAGACCGGTGTGAGTTCCAGTTCCTACCGGCAGATGCTTACCCACAGCTGGAAGCATGTGCTTCCCCATCCCGAACGCATCGGAAATCTCGAGCGTATTTCGGAAATGCTCTCGGGCTACGACCTGGTGGGCCTACAGGAAGTCGACGCCGGCAGCCTGCGCAGCGGTTTCATCAATCAGACCGAGTTCATTGCCCGCAGAGCCAGCTTTCCATTCTGGTTCCACCAGACCAATCGCAAGCTGGGCAAACTGGCTCAGCACAGCAACGGCTTGCTGAGTCGCTTCCGCCCGACTGAAATCGACGACCACAAACTGCCGGGCGCGATACCCGGTCGCGGTGCGCTATTCGTGCGCTTTGGCGGTAGCGAAGAATCGTTGGTGGTGGTAATTCTTCATCTGGCACTGGGGCGCCGAGCGCGCGCCCGACAACTGGCCTATGTCAGCGAAGTGGCGCGGGCGTTCCGTCATGTGGTGATCATGGGGGATATGAACTGCCGCTCCGACAGCCCCGAGATCATGACGCTGTTGCGCAGCAGCCAGTTGCGCGAACCGGCGCACGACCTCTACACCTGGCCCAGTTGGCGTCCGGAACGTAACATCGACCATATCCTGGTGTCGGATTCTTTGCAGGTGGAACGCGCGCAAGTCCTGAACCAAACATTTTCCGATCATCTGCCGATCGCGATGGATATCTTTGTGCCGGGCGCTATTCGTTTGATCGCCTCCTAGCACGTTGCCCGTAAAGAGCGGGTGATGTAGTCGGTTCAAGGACAAGACCATTGGCTCCGACGCCGACACGCAACTCGGGTTTGACCGGCGCCGAAAATACAGATGCACGGTTCAATAGTCGTAGCGCCGTGTCCGAGAATAATCAGAGGGTGGGCATACATGAACGGTGAAGGTGCCGATACCCAGCTCGAAACTGCAGAAGTCACCGATACCGGTGACTGGAAACTCAAATACTTCGATAGCCTGCAGGCAATGGAGCGCAAGGAAGCCGAGTGGGGTTCCTTGGAGCGCATACTAAGAAGCACCACTTCACGCATGGCCCTCGCACTGCAAGGAATGAGTCCATCGCTGGATGGCCAATTGGAGCAGTTGCGCGCCACAATCCGTGCCGGCGACAACGATCAGGATCTCGAAAAATTGAGCCGCGCGATCACCGAGAGCCTGGATCGATTGGAAGCGCGGGCGCCCGAAACCGAAGCCAGCGACGGGTTGTTTGCAAGGCTGTGGGGGAAACGCAATTCTGGTGAACGTGGCGCAACACGTTCCGGTGATGTTGCAGCAGCGGCGGCCTTTACCCAGTTGCTGGACCAATTGGACCTCGCCGCTGACGACCTATCGACGCGCGAGCGCTTCAAGCAGCAACTGGCCGCTTCGCGCCCGGATTGGCCGACATTGTCACGGACCATGGCGGATCTGCTCAGCCGCGCGCGGCAACGGCTGCAACAGCAAAAGCAAGAGATCGAGCAATACTTGTTGCAGTTGAGTGAACGGCTGGAAGGATTCGACGATCTGCTGCAGTCGATGGAAGCCCACCGAATCGATGCCGATCAGGAAAACCGCCAGTTGGACGAATCGTTCACCGCCCACGTGCAGGACATGCACTCCAATGTTACAGGTGCCGTCGACCTCGGGCAGCTCAAAGACCTGGTGCAGAACCGCCTCGAGTCTCTCGGCGGTTACGTCCGTACCTATCTGGAGTCGCAAGAATCGCGCAGCCGCGCCGCCCAAGCGCGCATCGAAGAGCTCAGCGGCAAGCTCGCCACCCTGGAATCGGAAGCAAGCACCTTGCGCAGCAGGGTGCAACAGCAGCACCAAGCGGCGCAGATCGACCTCCTGACCGGTACTTACAATCGTACGGCCTACGAAGAACGTGTCGCGCAGGAGTATGCGCGTTGGAAACGTTTCGGCACCCCGGTTTCAATGGCTGTGTTGGATATCGATAATTTCAAAGCGATCAACGACAGCTACGGCCATCAGGCGGGCGACAAGGTTCTCGCCACCATTGCCTCGGTTCTGGCAAGCAACGTGCGCGAAACTGATTTTCTGGCGCGATACGGGGGCGAGGAATTCGTGCTGCTCATGCCTGGCGCAGAAGCCGAATCCGGTATGCAGGTGCTCGAAAAATTGCGCCTCGCGGTACAAGAGTGCGGTTTCCATTACCGCGGAGAAGCAGTGCCGATCACGGTCTCGTGCGGCATAGCGGAATTTCGCAGTGCCGATAGCAGCGCCGAAACATTCGCGCGCGCGGACCGCGCCATGTATAAGGCCAAGCAAGGTGGCCGCAACCGCTGCGAACTGGGGACCGACTAGCCGGTTTCTGCGCTGCAGGTGGCTTCACTCAGCCAGAACGCAATTCCCCGATCCAGGAACTCATCGGCATGCATGTAGTGCGCGCCGTCGCACGAGAAGGTCAGACCGATCATACCGTTGATGACGTTGAGCGAACCCGCGCGCAGATATATCGTATCGTCGGCTTCCCGTAATACCTTGAACTGTTCCAATATCATGCGAATTCGATCCGGCGAGATCATCGCCCCCTGCGGGTACTTGCGGCACGCATAGATCAGACACAAATCGGGGTTGTCGATGTCGCTGCCGCCGTGCAGGCGGTAGTTGCAAGGGTCGTCGACGTGCCAGACGGTCAAACGCGAACTGGAAAAATGCAGTTTGCCATGGAACACCCCGTGGTAACGCATCAGCGCGGTGAGAACGGCGAAGACTTCTTCGGCGCGTTCGTCCATGGGGCTGCGTATCCGATGCTGCAGGAACAAATTGTCGCGAATTGCGGGATCGCCGCGAAATTGCCGCCAGCTTTCCGGGTCGCGAGACGGTGTTGCGGTCGCCGGCAACGCGGCGACATCGAAATCGGCGGCAATGAATCCCAGCAGGTCATCGCCGTTGCGCACCGCTTGTACGGCTGTGACGCAAGGCTCGCCGCGGTCGCGACTGATATAAGCCTTCGACAATACAAACCCTTGATAGGGCAAGCTGCCCTCTAAATAGGGGCGGTTGGCCAACGATTGGCCGCGCTCCTCGCAACTGCGGCTTTCGGGCCCGACATTGGAACTCAGTTGGATGCCGTGGCGATCCAAGGCATATAGCAGGTGGCCATAAGGCAATACGTTGAACGCGTCCTGCAATACCCAATCGAGCCGGTCTTGCTGCGACCACACCGATGCGGCATTGTCGGCCAGCCACTGCAGCGGATCGGATAGCACTGCGCCCAGCAGGGACTTTTTGCGCCCGACCACATGACTTAGCTCACTCATGGCGGATCTCCTCTCCGCGAATCTCAACCTAGCGCAGCAATTTACATGCCCCCCGCCATTGAAATTGGCGGGCATAGCCAAGGCTCGGTTTTCATTGATAAATAAACAGATTGTCGAGCATGCCCAAAGCGCGGCGGACCGGGGCGAACTGCACAAGGGCGGTGCGACAGGGCGGCGAGCGCGCCTGTTCGGGTCGACAGCGGTTGGTTACAATGCCTCACGCCCACCGAAAGCGGTCGATTATGTATACGGTTACGCGTTCGATTTCATTTTGTTATGGCCACCGGCTGTTGGATTACCAGGGCCCGTGCCAGCATCTTCACGGCCATAACGCACGCGCGGTGATCACATTGCAGGCCGAGGATTTGGACCGCCAGGGCATGGTCATGGACTTTGTCGACATCAAGCAGCGGGTCAAGGAGTGGATCGATGCCGAACTCGACCACACCATGCTGTTGCACGAAGACGATCCGTTCCTCGCCGTGATGCGCGAACACGGCGAGCGCGTCTATGCGGTTTCGTTCAATCCCACCGCCGAGAACATCGCCCGGATGATCTTCGAGCGCGTGCAGCAACAGGGTTTTCCCGTGGTTGAAGTCACTTTGTGTGAGACCGAGACCAGTCAAGCCACGTACCGCCCGTAGGTCGCGGGACGCAACCTAACCTTTGCCCGTACCAGACCGAAACAGCGGCGGCGCTGTTCCAGGACCGCGCCGACGCGGCTGTTCTATAGTGTTTGAACAACCACGGCAGCGGAGTCTGCGGATGCTGGAACATGAACTGTGGCGTGAGTTGGGCATTCTCATCGTCACGCCCAAAGGCGCGTTGGAAGCGCAGGATTTCGAACGGTTGGGCATGGAAGTGGACCCTTATCTCGCCGAAGCCGGCGAACTGCGCGGGCTGATGATTTACGCCGAATCCTTTCCCGGCTGGAGCGACTTCGCCGCGTTGGTGTCTCACATCCGTTTCGCCAAGGACCATCAACAGCGTATCGCGCGGATCGCCGCCGTCACCGACAGCGGCTTTTTGAGCATCCTGCCGAAAATCGCCAATCACTTCGTCAAGGCCGAGTTGCGCCATTTTTCCTATGACCAAAAACATGCGGCTCTGGAATGGCTGCAGCAGCCCGCCCCGTGACTGCTGGGCGAAGCTGATTGTGTCTTGTGCGACCACCATGTGCCGAGGGCTATTAAACCCACCACCCGTGCTACCTGGCCGCAAATCGATGCGTTCTTGGTAAGGACGAAGTTTAAATAGCTGCCGACCAACTCCGGGTAAGCGAAAGCGGTGAGCTGTGGCCGAATGAATTTCGCTTGGGGCAATGACGCTGCCGGGGTGCGGCGCGTGCCAACTTCGTTCAACAATCTGGTCGGACTCAAGTCGAGTCGGGGGGTACTTGTCCACCGCTGGCGAGGTGTCGGCCTGCCGGGCGCTGTACGATGTCCCGGCTTTCGAGCTCGACAGCGCAGATGCCGCCGGTGTGTACGACCTGGGCGCGGCGTTCGACGCCGCGGATCCTTACGTCCGGTAGGCGCCACCATCGCCGTTGCGCGCAAGGTTTGGCGGCGCGTTCCGCTTCGGCGCGTCGCAGCCGGTGCAATCGCGGTTCATTCGGCAGTACGGACGAAGCGCGACTGTTCGATCAGAAACGGCGCGTTTGCCGGAGCCTTGGCGGCGAATGGTTGAAATCGAATGTTCTCCAATTTTCGAGACAGCTTGACTTTTACGGGTGGGGCACTAGTTGAGAAGGGTAATGACGCGATCGAACATTTTTTCCAGACCCCGGCAGACGCACGGCGACCCGTCTAGTTGAACTTCGGCGCGTGTTTGTGCCCGGGGGTCAAAGCGACGCCCTGTTGAACCCTGCCGCGGGATAATATCATTCTTATATCAATCACATACCGATATAATTACCCTTCGCCTTAAGCTTGGTTATTACCACAATCATATCCAACTCCCGGAATCCTCCAAGCATAGGGCTCCCCGTCGGCCCCACTCACCGCGCTCCAGCAGGCAGCGGTCGAGTGCGGTGGGGTTCGGCGGACCATTTACATCGACTGGCGAATCTCGCCCTGGACGCCAGTAATGTTGGCGCCATGTTCCATCGGTCCCGTCGCCACGATCCAGCGTGGCGCACAACGTGAACGGGCCGGCCGCTCAATCAGCAGCTCACCGCCCGGCTTTGGGCGTCTGCGGCCTGTTCCCACTGAGGGGCGCTCCGCAACGCGAGGACCCGGTGCGAACAGAATCCGGCACCGGTGCCGCAATCGAGGTGAAGGGGGCATCGCCGCGGGAGTGGATGGGCTCGTTCGTCGAAGGAATCCCTTCCCCCTGGGCGTTGACAGAGTCGAACTGCAATGCGTTAGCTGCGGTGAGCGGCTGCATGTGCGAGGCGATCGCCCACGGAGGGCGCCAAAGACGTTCCCGCGTTGGGCGGCCGGCGCGCGTATATGCGTCGCCTCGAGGATTGAGTGCAGCGCCGGCCACCTCCTCCCGGATCATATCCGACGCCGATGAACCGCTTCCCCTTGTGCCCATTGGCAACAGCTGCAGCCCGGATGGCTCGACATCGACGGCGCCCAGAGCCGTCGCACGGTCGTCGGAATGTCGCGCGGCAAAATTCTAGGGCTACGCTTGAATTTACGGTTCACAGTACGCGTATGCGCACCGCCATAACCGACACTTCTCGATCCGTAAGCGCAACCCGGTACCGATAGGAACCAGCGTTATGAAGAAACATTCCTGGACGGTGGACATTGACGACTACTCGCCATTGATTGGCGAAGGAGCGGCAGAGCGTATTCTGCACAAGGCACACCGGCTGCGGGACATGCGCGTGCTGCACGTGAGTTCCACATTCTATGGCGGAGGCGTCGCCGAAATGCTGTCGTCCGAAACCTTGTTGACGCGAAGCCTCGGACTCAAAGCGGACTGGCGCTTGATACAAGGCAGCCCCGACTTCTTCTCTGTCACCAAGAAACTACACAACGCACTGCAAGGCGCCGACATCAACCTGACCGATCTGAAGAAGGAAGTCTACGAAGAGGTCGTCGTCCAGAATGCCATGCGCATGGACATGGATTACGACTTCGTAGTGGTCCACGACCCGCAGCCGCTGCCATTGATCAACCATTACCGACGTACCTGTCCATGGATATGGCGCTGTCACCTCGATCTGTCACGGCCCCACCCGGAAGTTTGGGGATATCTACGCCAATTCGTCGATCAATACGACGGCATGGTGGTGTCGCTACCGGAGTACGCGCAACGGGTGATGCCGCCGCAAGTGGCCATCATGCCGGCGATCAACCCGTTCTCGCTCAAGAACGCCGAGTTGAGCGCCGAGGAAACTGCCAACCGCCTGCGCCATTACGACATCCCGGACGACTTGCCGATCGTGGCACAAATCTCGCGCTTCGACCGTTGGAAGGACCCCATGGGTGTGATCGAAGCTTTCAAATTGGCTCGTGAGGAAGTTGACGCCACGTTGGTGTTGCTGGGAAACGTGGCCACGGACGATCCGGAAGGTCAGGAAGTCTTCGAATCCCTGCTTGGCTGTCGGGAGGAACGCATCATCATTCTCACCGCGGAAGACAGTACACTGGTCAACGCCCTACAGCGTCATGCGGCCGTGGTGTTGCAGAAGTCCTTGCGCGAAGGATTCGGGCTTACCGCGACCGAAGCGATGTGGAAAGGCGGGGCGGTGATCGCCGGCGACTGCGGCGGCCTGCGTCACCAGATTGCCGATGGCAGTAACGGCTTTCTGGTGACCGGACCCGCACAGGCGGCGCAACGCCTGGTGCAGCTTTTAAAAGATCACGAGCTGCGTCGCACCTTGGGCGTTCATGCACGGGAAACCGTCACGGAACGTTTTTTAATGACACGCAAAGTCGAAAATTATCTGGATCTTTTCCGCGCGTTCGAGCCCCGTTTCGCGTTCAATCAACGCGACAGCCTTAAGCGGGTCACCGCACCGCCGGTCGGAACGCCCCATCGCTGATTCGCGACATGGTTGAAACGCGTATTCGCGCTCGCAGGACGAAAACCATGGCCTGAAAAAGTTCGTTTGAGGCGGCCTTTTGCGTGAGCCGTCACCTTTACCGCCTCCAGGCGCAACGGCGAAAGTACGCCAACCGCCCCGCTGAGGAACAGCATGAAGATCCCCTGCGCCGAATGTTCGCGCGCCGGCGGATGCGGCCAATCGGCGACCGCAGCGATCCATACGCCAAAAGGCATTTTCTAACGTCGGCATGCACTTATGCGCTGCGCAAAGGCCGACAGCTAAGAAAACCGCTGCAGAACAGGCGGTTCCACCGAAATAGAGTTCGGTCTGCTTCGCCATGGGCAGGTGCGGGAGTAGCCGCGCACTCGGTCGACCGTGCTATGATCCAGCGAAATCCGAGCCGGCTCCGACCGCCGGTCAGTAGGTTTCATCGTCAAGCTGCGGGGGGTATGCATGCACACCGTGTCTGAAGGGCAAATCTACGAAGGTGCGGTATCGATCTCGGGCGAGAATGGACCGTACCACCGTTGGATGGTGATAGCGCCGTTCGGCCGCATCCACGCGCTCTCGATCGATAATCCGTTCGACCTCCACTGTCTCCCGCTACACCCACTGCAACGCGGACTCGAAAGCGGCCGATTGCGTTACGTCGAATGCGAAGCCGACCATCCCATGTTGCAACTGCAGCGCGTGAAGGAGATGTATCAGGTGCGCGACACCCATCTGGGACTGGCCGGTGACAACATCGACAAGATGCTCACGATTCTCGAAGACTCGATCGAAACTCAGCAGTCCTATGCCCCCTATGCCGCGGCCGAAATATTGACTTTGTTGAGCGAATCTCTATGCACGCCGGAAGAAGAGCTGCGGGTCCGCAACCGGGTTTATGAACTGGTTCCGGAGGCGCGCCCTGTTCAAAGCGCTTGAGCGCCGCATCCGGCGCAATGCAGAACGCCCGGATCGGTTGAAAGCTGTATCCATCCGGAAACATCTACCATTGCTTGTCGCCTCGAAGGTAGCGTTTCGTTCCCCGGTCTGATAATTGGACATGTGCTCGACCGGGCAAAAGACCTACGTGCCCGACGCCGGTCACATTGAAGTCACTCCCGTAGACTAGACTTGCGCGCAATCACCGCCCGCGTTGCCGTAAAGCAATCGGCCCCGCCGGTTACGGCAACGCGGTTTCGCGTGCTTGCGGAGGAATTCGATGCACCCGTCATGGAAGGATTCGATTTACAGGCAGCGTGAGGAACTGGCGCGCATGCTTAGAGAGCCGTTGGCCCGCAGCGCGGAGCACTGCACGTCGGTTTGGAAGAGTCGTGGGTTGCTCAACCGGACGTTGATAGGACTGTTTTCCGGAATCCCATACTGCACATATCTGTATGCCGTCGACCCAAACGGAATCCAGATCAGCGACAACATTGGACGCGGTGCGGTTGTGGTCGAACATTGGGGCCGCGATCGCTCCCAGCGGCCCTACATGCGCGAGCTTGTTCCCAACTGGGGATTCTTGTTGTCCGATGCGTATATCAGCTTGAATGAACACCGGCCTTCGCTCACAGCGCTGCAAGCCGTACATCTCGAAGGACGCCTTCTCGGCTATTTAGGCGCCGATTTCGACTTGCGCGATTTGCCGGTGACGTCGGATCTGTACGATGAACCCACCGACTGGCAACAATTCAAAGGTGATCCCGCGATTCGCTCGGGCCTGTTTCAACAAACGCGGGTCGAAAGCCCGATGGACCGCTGCTTGGATCAAGCCTTGTCCATTCTGGAGGAGTTGCTGACCGAGCGCGGCGCGTTTCAATGCCAGCTGCATTTTTCCAGCAGCCAGGCGGTGATCTGGATTTTGGACGACCCGTACCGCTACCGCATTCTCGATCAGGACGCTTTGAACGATCCGGATATTTGCCTCCTATACCCAAAGCGGCCCTACCCCGAACATGCTTGCGTTAGGGACGCATCGATCGGCCCGATACTAAAGACGCTCGCGAGCCTACGGCTATCGGATGACACGCTCTATCTGCGAGCCGCATCCATCAACATCTTCAACGGCAAAGTGAGTGTCACGTTTTCCTGCGACGGTACCCACTACATGTCGTGCGACGAATTCCTGCATAAGGGTTTGGATTTCTGGTTTGGCGCAGCGGCGTGAACCCGGCCGAAGCGGCATAGGGCAGCCGTTTTCATTGTTTCAAGCGAATTGGTTCGGGTGAAATGGCGGCGGTGCCATCGCGTCGCGCACACTGCATGCATCGCTAGTGTAAGCGTATATCTGTCGCACCGCCTATATGCAAGTTCGTCAGTCGACGGTCGGAAATTCAATTGAATTCGTGCAGCGTCAGATCCAGGTGAAGGGTCAGGTCTTCGCTACTTGTGTAGGCATCGTTCGTTTCGGAATAGCCGAGTTGCAACGCCAGGGAACCCGTACGCCGTTCCGGAGCGCCGAACGGAAGTGGCATGCTGACGCCCGCTTGGGTATTGAAATTCGTGGCCCGCGCCGACCAATCCGCGTTGTCCTGAGTACCCAGGTACCCGTTCGCAGTGAACATAACCCAACTCCCCGCGGGTCGGAATTTGATCGCCACTGCCGCGGAGCGGGTCCGGGTCCGAGTGCGACTGCGATGGTCGCGTACCTCATCCTGGAACGTGAAACTCGGCGCAATCGACAGATCCGGGTGCGGTGCGTAGGTTGCGGCGACGGTCTCAGTCCAGATTCCCAGGGGGTTGCCCTCGGCGGCCGGGCAATCTGCTCGGTACGTGTAAGAGGACGATGCGGTCGCGTTCCAGTTGTTGTGACGAATGGATAGCGAACCGAACACATTGTGATTCAAAACGTCGTCGACCGCGTTCAGATTGGGATCGTCGATGTGACGGGTCACTTGGCGCGAATAGGACAATGTGGCATCGATGTGCGGCGCGGTCGACAATACATAGTTGAAAGCTGTGCCAACAGCTGTGTCCGTCAGGCGATTGCCGGCATTGTCCGGGCGTGCTTGATCGGTGGCGCGCCACGCGAACGTCCGCACACCCAGTTTTCCGAATTGACGCTGGCCCCAGACGTCCACACGGTTCGTGCCGGGCGCCGCAGTCGTTGCCACCGGCGCGAGGGGTACGAAACTCGACCCCATGGACTGATAACTGACGCCGTATTGGATATCCCGCCACGCGGACTGCGCGCCAAACCAAAGCGAGCGGTGGGACTCGTTGTCGAGTGCAAGACTCGACTGCGGGTCGAACGACCCGTAGTCGATCTCAGCCTGTAACGATGGCAGGTGCGTGCCGAGGTTCGACTTCATTTTCAGGCCCAGAAAGCCGCGGCTGTCCCCGGTGGCTTCCGGTTGTTGAATGTAGGCGGTATGCACCTCGAGGCGGTCGCCGCGTCGATAATTGCGCGTCAAATGAACCGGCTCGTTCTGCGCGGAAAGGGTGACCAAAGATGGCGAGTTCGGCATAGATGCCGCGCCGCAAGCTGTAGCTGCGAATCCGGCGACTATGATCGTTCCATGGATAGAATATCGAAACCCCACGATGTCTTCCCCGCCCCGATTCCGGTCCCGCCCGGGAATGCCCGGACCGCCTGCATTCCGATGCGCCGCAAAGCGGCTAATGAATTCGCCCGATACCGCTCGCCATGCGGACTGGCTTTGCGCTGCGCGGAATCGATCCCCTATCGGCAAACGTGCGAGAATTCCCAGCGGGGTTCGCGCGCACCGATCAGCGACCGTTCCCTACGTGTCGTCCGGACGGCGGCGATCTTGAGAGATCGCAGTGAAAGTCGTGATGGATTTGGGGAAATGGGGTTGATTGACGATACGGGGAGCACATTCGCTCGGAATCGATCAATCGTCCGCGGGTCTGCGTGCCGAATCGATCCGTAACCTTGCGATTGGAGCAGACCGGGTTTTGGTGTGGCTACGATCCGTGGCCGGTGTATCGTCGTAAATCAATGTCGGCGAAACGGAAATATCAGGAGAAGGCGTGAATCTCACGGCGATGGAGTCACGCCATGTTTCGCTGTCCAGACTGGCGATGTGGGTGCAGTCGGGTTGGTAGGTGATTCGAATTGCGGGCGGTGCCTGCCGCGGGAACCAAAACCCAGCAGCTGGAAAACACGACGGTCAACTGCAGACCTAACCGAAAATCGCAAATTCCTTCGTCGATCTCCGATCGATCCGGTGTCAGGACGCTGTTCATCAACAACGCTTACGGACGCCTCGCGCGGCCTTGTTCGGGCACGTACTCCGTTCTGTCGCCCCCAATCAGCACCGGCGGCAGGTTAACAATTTCAACGTGGGGAATGCGAGAAAATAATCACATGATGCGTCGGCGTAACAAATTACGCCGCCGTTCGGGGACGCGCGGCGCGTTTTCGCTTCGCCGGGTCGTGTCCGCGACGGCTGTCAACAGGCGGTCCCAATAGGAGCCGGCCGGTGCGCGCCAGGCTTCGCGGTGCAGCCAGGTCAGGGAGTCGGCGTCCTGGGCGAGCTGATCGAGCTGCTTGCGACTCAATCCTTCTGGACCTTCGAGCAAGCAACGCGCGCGCAGGGTTTCCAAGCGCCGGAGGCGAGACGCGCCGTTGCGTCGTCGCGCGAGTGCGGCATGGAGTACGTTTGCGCGCTTGTTGAGCACGGCATTGTGAAACGCAGGAAGTACATGGCCGCCTGCCAGCGCCGCGGTGTCGCCGGCATAGGCCAACACCGGTGGTTGTTCGATTTCCTCGGGAATCAACAGCAAACGCTTGCGGCGCAGCCACTGTCCCAACCGCACCCGGCTCAGAACTACTGACGTGGGTGCGGCGAGCACCAAAGGCACCACCACCGGCATGGACCACCAGAAATACAACGGATCGAGCCAATAGGCGAAGCCCGCCCAGGCGACGGCCGCGATGCTTCCCGGCGCATGCTTCAGGATCGCATCCCGCCATCGCGTTTCGTCGGCGCGGTTTTGTCCGCCCCAATGCAGGGAGATGTTGAACACCGCACTGAGCACGAATCCGGTATGGGCCAGCATGCGGATTGGAGCAAGCAAAGTAGACACCATGGTTTCCAGGACAATACTGATTCCCAGTCGCCCGGCTCCCCCGTATTGCCCGGTCTGCCGTTTCAGCGCAGTATCGATCCAGGCCAGGAACTTAGGCAAGAACAACAGCACGGCGGTGCTGCCGGCGAGCGTGATGGCAAGACTGGGATGCCATTCCGGCCACAATGGGAACAGACTGCGGCCGTTCGGGAAATAGTTGATCGGCCAAAGCACGAACAAGGTGGTTTCCACGGCCGTCGCGATCAGAAACGCCAGCCACAACGGCGATGCGAGATAGGACATGATGCCGTTCAGAAACACCATGCGGTGTGCGAAGCGAAGATGGCGACCGAACAGCAGCAACCACAAGTGCTGCAGATTGCCTTTCGCCCAGCGCCGGTCCCGCGCCAGCTCGTCCACCAGACTGGGGGGCGAGGTTTCGTAACTGTTGGGCAAATCGGGTTCGAGCCATACTTCGTAGCCGGCGCGGCCCATGTATGCCGCTTCCACGAAATCGTGACTCAGAATCGGTCCACGAAATAGGCCTATTCCCGGCAGTTTTTTCAGGCCGCATGCGCGCATGAAAGGCTGGATCCGGATAATGGCATTGTGGCCCCAGTAAGCCGCCTCCCCCATTTGCAATGCAGCCAGGCCGGCACCGAATAGTGCGCCGTACACGGTGTTGCCTAGTTGTTGAAAGCGCGCGAATGCGGACTGTCCGTTGACGATGGTCGGTTTGGTTTGAATCATGCCGACCCGCGGCTCCAGTTCCATGAGCTGGACCAGTGGAACGATGCTGTCGGCACTCATTACGCTGTCGCTGTCGAATACGATCATATATTCGAATGACCGGCCCCAGCGGCGCAGGAAGTCCGCGACATTGCCACTCTTATAGTCGAGGTTGACCGGCCGGCGGCGATAGTGAATGCGCCCAAAAGCGTTCAGCTCCTCGCAGAGTTTGAACCACGCGGCTTGTTCCGCGAGCCACACGTTCGGATCGCGGCTGTCGGACAGGATAAAGAATTCGAACGGATCGAGATGTCCGGCCCCCTCAAGACAGCGATACGCGGCGCGCAACGCGCGCAGGCTCTCCTCGACCGGCTCGTGATAGATGGGCATGACGATGGCGGTTCGAGCAAGCGGCGTGGCGGCCCGCTCGGCCGCGTCGTGCCGCCGTAGCAGGGAATAAGGATCGCCGCCCACGCGGCGCACCACGAAGCCGACCACGGCAACCCAGAAACCCGCTGAAATCCACGCGAAAAGAAGTGCGAACAACACCGCGATGGTTTTCTCGACCCCCGTACTGCCGTGATAGGGCAGCGTGGCGAGCATGTAGTACACGGCGACCAAAGTTTGGGCGACGACGATGAGGGCGATCAGCGAACGGCGCCAGCGGGCAGTGCGGCGCCACTCGCACGCTCCGCTCGGGGCCGCGATGGACAGATGTTCCGTTGCCGTATTCACTGACTCATTCTCCGTGAACTTCCGTATTCGTTGGCGCCTCTGACTGGTTAGGCGCTCGAACGCGGCGATTGATCAAGTATGACCGATACTGCCGCGGCAAAGCGGCGGTGCGGAGGCTGCCACTCCACCGGGCAATGGGTCGAAACGCTGCTCCAGCCGATCGAGAACGCGCGCCAATACGCCATCGGGACCGCGCGCAAGCTCGCTGTCGATGATCTGCAACGTTTCGCGAGTCGTATCAGCGCTGATTTCGCATTCCGCCAGGTTCAAGTATTGAAACGCGCGTTTGACGACCAGCTCATACTGCGAGCGCATGGCTCAATCCTCTTTTGCCTTCAGCTGGTTGCCCACGGGCAATTCGTAGGTCCAGGTTTCAGACACGGTGTCGTCGCCCTTTTTCAGGAAGGCGCGCAGCGCCAGCGGTTTTCCATCCGCCGGTTTCGCCAGTATAGAAAGCCGCCACGAACGCGTCGGCGCGATGTACTCCATGAAGTGCTCCAATACACTGCCCCCGTATTGTGCAGTCACCTCTGCGGTGATCGGTGCGTCGGGCGGCAGCTTGGCGAGCTCGGGTCCGGTGAAGTCGACGATGATCCGATATGCCCCTTCGCTGGCACCGCCCCCGATGATATTGCCGTCACCGACGAATGTAGCCTGAGCGGTACCCGTGGTCTCGCCGGCGAGATCCGGCGGGCCGAAACCCAAGGTGTATGACAATTCTATCGGTTTGGCGGGGGTGACTTTGTCTGCCGGGGTCCAGAACGCAACAATATTGTCACTGGTCTCATTGGCCGTGGGCAGTTCGACCAGCACCACCTTGCCATGGCCCCAGTCGCCGGTCGGCGCGATCCAGGCGCTGGGACGCTTTTCATAGCGCGCGCCGAAGTCCTCGTAATCGTGAAAGTCCACTTGCCGTTGAAGCAGTCCGAACCCGCGCACGTTTTCGGTGTCGAAATAATACATTTGCAGGTGTTTGGGATTCAGCAGCGGGCGCCAAAGCCATTCCCCGGAAGTGCCGTTGTGGATCAGCAGGCCATCGGAGTCGTGAACCTGAGGCCGCCATTCGCCGCGGGGACGGGACGTGTTCTCGCCGTAATAGAACATGCTGGTAAGAGGTGCCACCCCCAACAACGACACTTCTTCGCGCGGGAACAGCGTCACTTCGACTTGCAATTTGGTGGTCGGGCCCGGAGTCACGGTGAAATGATACGCGCCGGTGACCTTTTTGCCGTCCAGCAGGCCGTAGAACTCCACTTGTTTCGCTTTCGCCGCCGGCCGCACAAGCCAGTATTCGACAAAGGACGGAAAGTCTTCGCCGGTTGAAAGGCCCGTGTTGACCGCGAGGCCGCGCGCGGAAATCCCGAAACTGTTGTCTTTGCCCACGCCGCGAAAATAACTGGCGCCTGCAAATACCAGGAACTGATTTTGAATCTTTGGGTCGTTGAACGGGTAAGTAAGTTTGAAACCGGCGAAGCCCAGATCTGCCGGCACCCGCTTTTCGATTTCGGCATCGGAATAGCTGAAATCGTTCTTTTTGTAATCGAGCGCGCGGGTGCCATGGGCGTCGGCCACGTTGATCTTAACGGCGTGGGTGTAATACAGACCCGGCGAAATCAGCATGACTTCGAAAGGCGAAGCGCCGCCGCTCCAGAGACTGTTTTCCGGTTTGAAGCGAATGCTCTGATATTGCTCGAACGACAGCTCCTGCAGGAAACTCGGGATCTTCTTCGGTGCCGCGTACGGCTTCTGCGCCAGTTGTTGGGCCTGGTTAACTACGTCTTTGAAGTCGAATCCCAGTGCAGGGCGGGCCCCAATCAGCAGACTCAAAACGATGATCCAGATACTTCCCCTGCCAATGACCATGCCTGATAGTCCTCTTTTCCGTTCCCCGGGGGGCGATTGTCGTCGAAACAAAAAGTATAGTGTACGGGGTATTTCCGCCGACTGTGAGTGCAACGCTCCGGATCAGGGCGATTACCGAAGCGTTGGGGTGTCGTCGGTGGGGGACTTGCGCGCGCGGTTCGTTGAATCGCGGACGCGGCGAGTTGTGACAAGATTCGGGAGAAGGCCCGCTTGGCGGGCCACTGTTGATTTGGCGCGCCCGAGAGGATTCGAACCTCTGACCTCTGCCTCCGGAGGGCAGCGCTCTATCCAGCTGAGCTACGGGCGCAAAACTTCACTGCACTTGCGTTCCAAGTCCGCCACCGATTCCGAGAGCACAAATCGGGCCTGCGCTCTTCAGCCGGGCGGCGCCAGGGGAGCCATAGGATAAAGGAGCGCAAGGCCAGCGTCCATCGGCGGTTCCGAGCGCCCGGCCTGGTCAGGCCTCGCCGGCTACCGCCGCCGGCTCGGTTTCGCGGGCCGTATGGGCCGGTTTGCGCAAAAAGAACAGCAACGGCATCGCCAGCAGCGTGACCCACATCATCATGCGGAAGTCTGCCAGATAGGCGATCGCGGCGGCCTGCCGGGTCACCTCGCCATTCAGGGCCGCGGCGCCTGCGGCAGTCCCCGGGCTCCAGATCTGGCCGGCGGCTTGCAAGGCGCTGTTGAACGGCGTCAGCGCGCTCGCCAAAAGCGCGTGGTTGGCCTGGGTGTTGCGTGCCAGCAGTGTCACCATGATGGAGATGCCGATGCTGCTGCCGATGTTGCGCATCAGACTGAACATGGCGGTGCCTTCGGTGCGCCACTGTGGTTTCAGGGTGGCGAAGGTAATCGTGCTCAAGGGCACGAAAATGAACCCCAGGCCCAAGCCCTGAGTGACGCCGGTGCGCACGATGGACCAGGTATCCACCTGTAGGGTGAAGTGGCTCATTTCCCAAAGCGACAGTGCGGTGAGGCTCAGTCCGGTGAATATCATGGCCCGCGGATCAACCTTGCCTGCCAGCCTTCCCACCATGAGCATGGCGATCATGGTGCCGACGCCGCGCGGCGCCAGGACGAAGCCGGTTGTCACCACCGGGTAACCCATCAGGTTCTGCAAAAACGGCGGCAGCAGCGCCAGGGTAGCGAGCAGAATGATGCCGACCACGAAAATGAACACCAGCCCGATGGAGAAATTGCGGTCCTTGAACAGCCCCGGCTCCAGGAACGGACGCCGGTCGGTGAGCATGTGGACGATGAACATATATAGGAACAGCGCCGAGAGCACGCTTTCGACGATGATTTCGGTGGAGGTGAACCAATCCTGGGATTGGCCGCGGTCGAGCATCAGTTGCAACGCACCGATGGCAAGGCTCAGGAGTGTGAAGCCGAACCAATCGAATGGGCGGCTGCGATCGGCCTTGGTTTCCGGAACGAAGGTCAGGATACCCAGCAGGGCCAGCAGGCCGAAGGGCAGATTGATATAAAACACCCAGCGCCAGTTGTAGACCTCGGTCAAGTACCCACCCAAGGTCGGCCCCAGAATCGGACCGACCATCACGCCCACGCCCCACATAGCCATGGCCGAGGCGTGACGTTCGCGCGGGTAGGTATCCAGCAATACTGCCTGGGACAAAGGCACCAGACCGGCGCCGAATGCGCCCTGCAGGAGGCGGAACAGCACCATCTCGTTCAAGGAGGTGGCGGCGCCGCATAACATCGAGGCAATGGTGAAACCGCTCACCGCCACCATGAACACGCGCTTGCGGCCAAAGCGCGCAGCAAGGAAACCGGTCGGCGGCGTCATGATCGCGGCGGCGATGATGTAGGAGGTGAGTACCCAGCCCACTTGATCCAAAGTCGCCGACAGCGCGCCCTGCATGTGCGGCAGGGCGACGTTGGCGATGGTGGTATCCAGCGCCTGCATCACCGTCGCCAGCATGATGGAGGCGGTGATCAGGCCGCGATGACGGGCGGCGCTCATGAGCCGTTCGGCGGTTCCGCGGCGTTGGCAGTGAGCATGCCCATGCGATTGAGCATGGCGCGGGCAAAACCGGGGATGGCGCGGTAGCTGCCGGTATCGATGTCGACTTCGGTGCTCATACCCGAGCGCAGCACCTGATCGTTGGTGTCGGCTTGTACCGAAATGCGCACCGGAATCCGCTGCACCACTTTGACCCAATTGCCGGTCGCGTTCTGTGCCGGCAGCACCGAGAACTCCGAACCCGTCGCCTGGCTTACGCTTGCGACCTTGCCGTGCCACTCACGGTCCGGGTAGGTGTCGACGTGAATGGTGACCGGCTGGCCCGGACGGACATGGGTCAGGTCGGTTTCCTTGAAGTTCGCTTCCACCCAAATGTCGCGATTGGCGACGATGCTCATCACCGGGCTGCCGGGTTTGACGTACGCGCCTGGTTCGGGGGTGTTGCTGGCGACGCCGCTGAACGGGGCTTCGACGCTGGTGTGCTGCAGATCCAGGGCCGCGCGTTCCTGGGCCGCAAGTGCTTCCCGATAACGCGGATGCTGTTCCACCGGCAGTTCGACGCCGCCGCCCAGTTGCGCCTGGATCTGCGCCATCTGCTCCCGGGTGACCTGGATGGTCCGCTTGGCCTGATCGAGGGTATGACGCGCCTGGTCGACGGCCGCTTGAGATGTCAGCTTGCGCTTGTCGAGACCGAGTTGGCGCTGCAGTTCCCGTTGTGCATAGTCGCGATTGCTCTGCGCGAGTTGCAGTTGCTCTTGGCTCTGACGGTATTGCGCCTTCAACGCCAGCAAGTCCGCGCGCGCGTTCTCCAGCTGCGCTTTGGCCTGCTGAAGCGCGATCCGGAAAGGTGTCGGATCGATCTGAAACAACACTTTCCCTTTTTGCACCTTCTGATTTTCCGCCACCTGCACGTCCACAATTGCTCCTTCCACTTGCGGGCTGACGGCGACTTTGTCCGCTTTTACATAGGCATTGTCGGTGCTGACATAGCGGCCGCTGGTGAAATAGAAGAATCCGGCGACCAGCACCACCACCAGAGGTCCGGCCCACAGCAGGATTCGACGCACCCGGCGCCGCGGCCGCGGCGCCACTTCGGCTGCGACTGCCGCCACCGGTGTCTCAGGGGTTTCGTTGATTTGGGAATCGTTACTCATGGATGGCTTGCTCGGGTTCGCGGCTGCGTTCGGCAGCCAGGAGGTTGGCTTTTACGGTGCATAGCAAATCGACCAATTCCCTGCGCATGGCATTGCTCAGACCCTGCGTGGCTTCAGCGCGGGTCTCTGCGGCGGCGGCTTGCAGTTCGGCCAGCATCGGTTGTGCTTGCTCGGTGATGTAGAGCCGGAACATGCGCCGGTCGGACGGATCGGGCCGACGTTCGATCCAGCCCGCCTGCTGCAGTTTGTCCAACAATCGGGTGAGGGTGATTGGCCGGATCTCGAGGATTTCCGCCAGGGCCGCCTGATTCATTCCTTCGCAACGGGACAAGTGCACCAGCGTGCGCCATTGCGCCTGGGTCAGTCCCAGCGACTGCACCCGACGATCGAATCGCCGACGCATCAAGCGCGCCACTTCGTGTACCAGGAAGCCAAGACTGCGGGCTGGATCGTCGGATTTCATCGGCGATGACTCAAAATAGTAAGGAATGCTTATTATAGTGTCTACTTATTTGGGCGCAAGCGGCGCCCTGGGAGGCCCGCTTTCGGCCTGGTTGCGGCTGCGCGAGGGCGCTCAGACCTGCCCCGGCACGGTATGTGTGCAGTCTTCCGCAGTATTGCACCGTCGCGATGCGTGTTCGCCAGGGCTGCATCTCGCTGGAATCGGCGACGATCCGCGGTCCAGCACCTAAATCCCCGCTCATATGGCGCTTTTCCCCGGCCGCCCGGTGGAACGGCGGTTCGCCGCGCTGGATGGCATACCACTTGCACCAGAGCAAGGCATTGACGTGAGACCAGCCCGACAGGCCAAACCCATGGGTGATCCGCATTTGATTCATAGTCGTTTGTCCCGGCCGGACACCCCGGGTGCTGTCCGGGCGAGTGGCGCGATCCGGTGGGCGCGGCCTGCGTTGAGTGTGCGCTGATGCAACCGGGATTGACCGGATTCCTCGGCATTGGGTTTGGCCTCGGTTTGGTGCACGCCCTCGACGCCGACCACATCCTCGCGGTCTCCACGCTGGCGATGCGCGAACGGCCCGGCCGGGTGCCGTGGCGCTATTGTGCGCAATGGGCGATGGGGCACGGGGGTACGCTGTTGCTCATCGGTGCCCTGGTGCTGCTCGCGGGCTACGGAATTCCGGCCCAACTGTCGAGTGTCGCGGAGCGGGCCGCAGGTGTGGTGATGATGGCGCTTGGGGCCTGGGCAGTGGTCGACATGCGCCGGCGGAAGTTGCACCTGCATTCCCACCGCCACCCCGGGATGCCGACACACGAGCATTGGTATGCACATGACCCAATGCAGGCCGCTCACGACCGCTACGGCCATGGCGCGACCCTGGTGGGCGCCCTGCATGGTGTCGCCGGTTCCACGCCTTTATTGGTGTTGTTGCCGCTGACGCAGAGCGGTTCCCCCTGGCACGGCTTGTTTTATCTCGCGACTTTCAGCGCTGGCGTATTGTCGGCGATGTTGGCCTTTGGCGGCGTACTGGGCGGTTTCCTACGCCGGTCCGACGCGCGCGCCGCGGTCTGGGTGCCGCGTTTGCGTATCGCCATTGCCGCCGGCGCCATGTTGGCGGGTGTGCACGCCTTGTGGAGCGGTGGCTGAGCATGGCGGCGCTACCGGCGGCAGAAACGCAAAGCTGGCGAGCCACGCTTGCCCTCGATTTCAAGCTTCGTGCCGACCGAACCGTGTTGGCTCGCAGTGCCCACTGCGGTCCGTTGCGGGTGCAACGGCCGTTTCATCCGGAAGGCAAACCGTGCCACGTATACGTGCTGCATCCGCCTGGCGGGGTGGTCGGCGGTGATCACTTGTACATCGACATTGACGTCACCGAACGCGCCCACGCGCTGCTGACCACGCCCGCATCTGGAAAGTTCTATCGATCGGATGGGCGTCTCGCCCGACAGCAGCAGCGGTTGCGCGTTGCCTCCGGTGCAACGTTGGAATGGTTGCCGCAGGACACGATCCTGTTCGACGGATGCAACGTCGACTTGAACACCCACGTGCAACTGGGTACCGACGCCCGTTTCATCGGTTGGGAACTGCTGACACTCGGCCGACCCGCGTGCGGCGAACGCTTCGAGTCCGGAACGATTACGCAGCGTTTCGAGCTCTGGAACGATAGTAGGCCGTTGGTGATCGAACGCGCCGCGTTCCGCGGCGGCGACGCGGCCCTGGACGCCGCGTGGGGACTACATGGTTGCGCAACCTTCGGAACTTTCGTCGCTACCGGCGCCGACCGAGCCACCCTGGAAGTCGCCCGTGCCGCTGTGGTGAGCACAGCCACGACGACGCAGACCGTCGCATTTACGTTGAAAGGCGGTGTACTGCTGGGTCGCGCGTTGGGGCAGGGCGCGCGGGGCATGCAACAACGATTCGCCGACATCTGGGCCGAGATCAGGCCGCTGTTGCTTCACTGCGAGCCCAGTCCACCAAGGGTGTGGCGTACCTGATCCGCCTTTTCAACGGAGAACGAGATGGAATTGCTACCCAGAGAAAAAGACAAACTATTGCTGTTCACGGCGGCGTTGCTGGCCGAACGGCGCAAGTCGCGCGGACTGAAACTCAACTATCCGGAAGCCGTGGCGTTCATCACGGCCGCCATAGTCGAGGGCGCCCGGGACGGGAAGTCTGTGGCGCAGTTGATGGATTACGGCACTTCCCTGCTGGGCCGCGAAGACGTCATGGACGGAATCGCCGACATGATCGACGAAGTGCAGGTGGAAGCAACCTTTCCGGACGGCACCAAGCTGGTGACCGTGCACCAGCCGATCCGCTGAGCAGAGCGTTGTCGGCTCGCACCAGGAGACTCGATATGAAGCCCGGTGAACTGTTATTGCGCGACGAACCCATTGAGCTGAACGTCGGCCGCGCCGTATTGGAACTAATCGTTGCCAATACCGGAGATCGCCCGATTCAGGTTGGCTCCCACTACCACTTCTACGAAACCAATGCGGCGCTGTCTTTCGACCGTGAGGCAGCAAAAGGCTATCGCCTGGATATACCCGCCGGGACGGCGGTGCGCTTCGAGCCCGGACAGGAGCGCAGCGTGGGCCTGGTCGCCTACGCGGGGCGGCGCCAGGTGTTCGGATTCAAGGCCAAGATCATGGGACCGCTCGGAGACCCGCCATGAGTACCATGTCACGCCAAGCCTACGCGGAAATGTTCGGTCCCACCGTCGGTGACCGTGTGCGCCTAGGCGATACGGCGCTGCTGGTGGAAGTGGAACGGGACTACACCGTATACGGCGAAGAAGTGAAATTCGGCGGCGGCAAAGTGATTCGCGACGGTATGGGACAAAGCCAGCGCAGCGCAGCCGAAGTGGTCGACACCGTTATTACCAATGCACTGGTACTGGACTATCAAGGCATATTCAAAGCCGATATCGGCATCAAGAACGGACGTATCGCCGGCATCGGTAAAGCCGGCAACCCCGACATCCAGCCCGAAGTCACCATCGTGATCGGACCCGGTACGGAAGCCATCGCCGGCGAAGGGATGGTGCTGACGGCCGGGGGCATCGACGCGCACATCCATTTCATATGCCCGCAGCAAGTGGAGGAAGCGCTGATGTCCGGCGTCACCACCATGCTCGGCGGCGGTACCGGGCCTGCGACCGGGACCAATGCCACCACCTGTACACCGGGTCCCTGGCACATCCAACGCATGCTGCAGGCCGCGGACGGTTTACCCATGAACCTCGGCTTTCTCGGTAAAGGCAACGCCAGTGTACCTGCGCCGCTGCGCGAGCAGATCGAAGCCGGCGCCATGGGGTTGAAGCTGCATGAAGACTGGGGCACGACGCCGGCGTCCATCGACAATTGCCTGTCGGTTGCCGAGGAACACGATGTGCAGGTAGCCATTCATACCGACACATTGAATGAATCGGGGTTCGTCGAAGATACCCTGGCGGCGTTCAAGGACCGCACCATTCACACTTATCACACCGAGGGTGCGGGCGGCGGCCACGCGCCCGACATCATCAAAGCCTGCGGGGCGGCGAACGTGTTGCCCTCGAGTACGAATCCGACCCGACCCTACACGGTCAATACGGTGGATGAGCACCTGGACATGCTCATGGTCTGCCATCATCTCGATCCCAACATAGCCGAGGACGTTGCGTTTGCCGAATCGAGGATCCGCCGCGAAACCATCGCCGCTGAAGACATCCTCCACGACCTGGGCGCGTTCAGCATGATCGCCTCGGACTCCCAGGCCATGGGACGGGTCGGCGAAGTCATTACCCGCACCTGGCAAACCGCCCACAAGATGAAACTACAGCGTGGCGCGTTGCGCGAAGACAGTGAGGCGCACGACAACTTTCGCGCCCGGCGATACATAGCCAAATACACCATCAACCCAGCGTTGACCCACGGCATCGCCCACCAAGTCGGGTCGGTTGAAATCGGCAAGCTCGCCGACTTGGTGTTGTGGAAGCCGGGTTTTTTCGGCGCCAAGCCGAGCCTGATCATCAAAGGCGGCATGATTGTCGCCGCGCCCATGGGCGATCCAAACGCGTCAATCCCCACGCCGCAACCGGTTCACTATCGAACCATGTTCGGCGCGTTCGGCGGAGCCCAGGCGGCAACCAGCCTGACTTTCGTCTCCCAGGCCGCGCAGTCCGACGGGATTGCCGAAAGACTCGGGTTACGCAAACGAACCGTCGCCGTGGAAGGCACTCGTAATTTGCGCAAGTCGGATATGGCACTGAACGGTTATCAACCGGTCATGGAGGTGGACCCGCAAACGTACCGTGTTCGCGCCGACGGCGAATTGTTGGTCTGCGAACCTCTTGCAGAAGTGCCATTGGCGCAGCGCTATTTCCTGTTCTGATGTTTGACCCGAAGCCGATACCGAGGCGTCCATGTTGACGATCACTGAAAAACTTCCATCTGCAAAGTCGTGCAACGAGACCATGACGTTGCCGTTCGAATTACGGCAGAAAAGTCGATTCCGAGCCGCGCTGGACGACGGCCGCGACGCTGGCGTGTTTTTGCCGCGCGGCGGCATCCTGCGTCACGGCGACTGCTTGCGCGCTGAAGATGGCACTTTGATTCAGGTATTGGCGGCGCCGGAACCAGTATCCACTGCCTACGCCGCCAACGGCAAAGCGCTCGCCGAAGCCGTTTATCACCTTGGAAATCGCCACGTGCCGCTGCAGATCGGCGACGATTGGCTGCGCTACGGACAAGATCATGTACTGGACCGATTGGTCAGTTCACTCGGTCTGAGCGTGCGCCCGGAACAGGCTCCGTTCGAGCCTTTGGGCGGCGCGTATGCGGCCCACAGCCGCGAAAGTCATGGGTATGTTCATGTCCGACACGGCTGAGGTCGTCGCGAAGCTGCGGCTCTGGCAACTGATCAGCCCGGCGTTGCCAATCGGGTCGTATGCATACTCGGCCGCACTGGAGGCCGCAGTCGAGCGCGGCACGGTGCACGACGAGGCCAGCGCCTTGGATTGGATCGTCGGCGTCTGCGGGCACGGTCTCGCAAGCCTGGACGTGCCGTTGCTGCAAAGGTTCTATCACGCGTGGAGCGACGGCGACCTCGATGCAATCGATCGCTGGGCGGCGTTTTTGCGCGCGGCGCGCGAAACATCGGAACTGGAGAGCGAAGACCGGCAACTGGGCGTCGCCTTGGCGCGGGTTTTGGCGGGGCTCGGCATCGAGGAGGCGCATTCGTGGATGCAGCACGAAGACGCCAGTTATCCGTGCATGTTTGCACTAGCGGCGGTGCGCTGGGGAATCGACTGTCGAGACGCGGCATGGGGGCTGATGTGGGCGTGGTGCGAAAACCAGGTAACCGCATCGATGAAGTTACTGCCCATTGGCCAAAGCGCCGGCCAGCGCATGCTGAGTGCCGCCGCCGCCTTGGTGCCGGCGGTCGTCGAACGCGGTTTCCTATGTGACGACCAAAGTCTCGGTATGCAAATGCCGGGCTTCGCGCTCTGCAGCGCTTTACACGAAACCCAATACAGCCGCCTGTTCCGGTCGTAAAAGCAACACACCGGTCCAGGGGCGTCAGACACGAGCGAGGTACGGACAATGAAAGATCGGGTGTTGCGGGTAGGCGTGGGCGGACCAGTGGGGTCCGGCAAGACCGCCTTGGTCGAAGCGTTGTGCAAGCGCTTGCGTGTACGCCTGCAATTGGCGGTGGTTACCAACGACATCTACACCCAGGAAGATGCCCAGTTCCTGGTGCGCCACGCGGCTTTGGGCGAGGACCGGATCATCGGGGTCGAGACCGGCGGGTGTCCGCACACGGCAATCCGCGAAGACGCTTCCATGAACCTGGCCGCAATCGACACGTTGCAGCGCCGGTTCCCGGACCTCGACGTGATCATGGTCGAAAGCGGCGGCGACAACCTCAGTGCTACGTTCAGTCCCGAGCTGTCGGACCTCACGATTTATGTAATCGACGTTTCCGCCGGTGACAAAATTCCGCGCAAAGGCGGCCCCGGCATCACCCGTTCGGATCTCCTGGTCATCAACAAAACCGATCTTGCGCCGCTGGTCGGCGCGTCCCTCGAAGTGATGGCACGCGACGCGCAACTTATGCGCGGTGAACGACCATTCGCGTTTACCAACCTGAAGGCCGGCGTCGGTTTGGACGCGGTAGAGGCGTTTATCCTCGAACGCGGCATGCTCGCGGTGCAGCAGGCGCGGATCACATCGAACGCAATGTGAGTGCGTGCTCCCGGCGCCGCCCCAAAACACGGCGAGCGGCATCGCCACGCGCATCAACTTGGTGCGGAGCTCTTGTTGTCTCCTCGGAAAAGCTCAGGATAACCCTGGTATCGCGTTGTTTTTATGGCAATTTGTTGTTCTGGCACAACCTGTGCATTTGCCTGCGCAGAACGAGAGTAAGCGAGCTTGCTCATCGCTTCGATACGCTCGGCCCACGAACATCAGCGTGAGTTGTGCAACCAACGCTAGCTGGCATTACACGACGAAACAGGAGAAATACAACATGAGCATCGACCAGAAACTCACTTCGATGGCCGTTGCAGCGGCTCTCGGCATGTCCGCCATGGCTATGCCTCTTGCTGCCAAGGCCGAGCTCAGCGGCAACATCGGGGTGTTTTCGAAATATATTCTTCGCGGCATCACCGACTCCCCCGAAGACGATGCGGCCGCCGTACAGGGCGGTCTCGATTGGTCCAGTCCGAGTGGCTTTTATTTGGGCTATTGGGGTTCCACGCTTAGCTACGGATCGCCTTCAAACGGTTTTGAAAACGACTTCTACGGCGGCTACGCCGGCAGTGTCGGAAATTTCAGCTATGACGTGGGCTTGATCCAGTACTACTACCTCAATGTCGATGATTCCGACCTTACCGAATTCAAAGCAAAAGTGGGTTATGGACCGGTTTACCTGCAAGCCCAGTATCTGCTGAACGACGGTGTGTGGGGCAATGCGGGCGACATTTACTGGACCGTCGGCTACTCGCACGCGCTGCCGATGGACTTCAACTTCGACGCGGTGGTTGGATGGTATACCTACAACGACGACGACAACTCGAAGCTGGGTGGCTGCGGGGGCGTCACACCCTGCAACGTGACGACCGAGAGCACCGCTTTCCGTCATATCAACCTGACTTTGTCCCATCCGATCGGCAAGACCGGCGCGGACATGGGTATTACCTATATCGTCGGCGGTAAGGATCGCACCGGGCACGATAACGATAATGCGGTGGTACTTAGTTTGAGCTACGGCTTCGACATCTGAAGTCGCGGGGCGACTTCAGTACACGGCCCGCCTCGGCGGGCCGTTTTTATTTACGATGACGGCTTTGGCCCCGCCCGCGGTTGCGCGGAACCTGCACGATGCGCGCGGTCGGCGCTGAAAATATCGCCCCATTCCCGAGCGTAAGTGCTGTGCCGGCGCCCCCCTATGTAGCGCAACAGCGGCGCAAGTCCTCTAAGACCGAGCTAACCAACTGATCCTAGCGGACATAGAGCCTTGGCATAGGGCTTGCTAAATCGGTACTACGCGTGACGCGTTGCGTAGCGCACATCCGGGTGCAGTGCGGCCGATGTGCGCGCAGCAGCCACCGCGATGCATACGGTGAATCGAATCCGTACCGACTTTGACGACTCGTTCCGATAGGGGAGAACTGGCGATGCCCGAGACTTTGATCAGCGTGGATGTCAACAAAAGTGCAGAAGAGCAAGCCGACGTACTGCACAACCGTTGGCATCCCGATATTCCGATGACCCGGATGGTGAAGCCGGGAAGTGAGTTTCGCGTCGAATGTATCGACTGGACCGGCGGACAGATCGGCAACAACGACAGCGCCAACGACATACGCGACGTCGATTTGTCCAAGGTGCATTACCTGAGCGGACCGATCGGAGTGGAGGGCGTGAAACCGGGAGACCTCCTGGTGGTCGATATTCTCGATGTGGGCGCCCTGCCGACTTCGGAATGGGGGTTCACGGGGCTGTTCGCACGCGATAACGGCGGCGGCTTTCTCACTGACCACTATCCGGATGCGCGTAAAGCGTGTTGGGACTTCCATGGCATCTATACCACGTCCCGCCACATTCCCAACGTCAGGTTCGCCGGAATCATGCACCCAGGTCTGATAGGTTGCCTGCCTTCCCATGAACTGTTGGCGGAGTGGAACAAGCGCGAATCGGAACTGTTCGCAACCGATCCCGAGCGGGTGCCCGCCTTGGCCGCAATGCCCTACGCGGACACCGCGTTGATGGGTGGTCTCAAAGGTGCTGCGCGGGACGCCGCCGCGAAAGAAGGTGCCCGCACCGTGCCGCCGCGCGAACATGGCGGCAATTGCGACATCAAGAACCTGACCCGCGGCTCGCGGGTGTACTTTCCGGTTTACGTCGAGAACGCCGGGCTTTCCATGGGCGACATCCACTTCTCCCAGGGTGACGGCGAAATCACCTTCTGCGGCGCCATTGAGATGGCCGGCTATCTGGATATCCATGTCGACGTGATCAAGGGCGGCATGGAAAAGTATGCAGTCAAGAATCCGATTTTTCAGCCCAGTCCAATGGAGCCCCGTTACCGCGACTACCTGATCTTCGAGGGCATTTCCGTTGACGAAGTGGGCAAGCAGTATTACCTCGATGCGCATATCGCCTACCGGCAAGCATGCCTGAACGCCATCGAATATCTCAAAAACTTCGGTTACACGGGCGAACAAGCGTACGCCATCCTGGGTACCGCTCCGGTCGAGGGCCATATCAGCGGCATTGTCGACATCCCCAATGCTTGCGCCACGCTATGGTTGCCTACCGAAATCTTCGACTTCGACATCAAGCTCAACGCTTCGGGTCCGGTCAAGGGTGTCAAAGGAGACTTCGACCTGGCTGCCACTTCTTGAATCCGTGATCGACAGAGGAACGCGCCATGCCTTTGTATGAATACCTTTGTGACGACTGTGGCGGTTTCAGTGCGTGGGGCTCCATGAGCGAGCCCCACGCGCCCCGCGACTGCCCGGCGTGCGGGCGCTCCGGTACACGGCAAATCAGCGCCCCCAACTTGGCCCTGGTATCCGCAAGCGTGCACAAGGCCCGCGAACGCAACGAACGCAGTGCACACGAACCGATGCACCGCCATCGTTCGGGTTGCGGATGCACCGGCGCGCAGTCATGCGGAACCGCGACCACCACTGCCAGCAAGCCGAAACTGCAACGCCAAACCAGGGCCAACGCCCGCCCCTGGATGCTGGGACACTAACCTGCACCTGCAAACGGCGCCGGGCTCAGCAATCCGGCGCCGTTTCCCACCTCAAGCCCACTCCATCTTCATTCGACATCAAGACAAATCGGACCTACGGTCTGCGGTTCTTATATCGCCGCCGCAACCGCACCCATTTACTCCCGCATCGGTTCGGCGCTTGTATCGCGCAGAAATGCCGCGCGACGACACCGCTCTTCGCACTACTACCACGCACCACCGTTCCCGTGCGCACCACAACCGCGCCGATTCACTTGTGCATTCGCTGCGTCATTGCTGTGCACAACAGGAAGAGTTGGAACCGTAAACGAGCGTGTACTGAATGACCGTTTCTTAACTCACATCCTTTCAAGGAGTTCGCTGCATGCGTTGCAACGTCTCGGCGAACCGACTTGGCGCACGCACATCGGTATGGGGACACCGATTTCGTTTGGCACATCACTTGCAAAACCACATGCGTGTGGAAATCAAATCGCTGTGCGAAGCATGCACGCATGCAGTGGCGGTGAAACTTCCTCAGGTCACGGCTTCGCTGAATATGCGAAGAATAACGACACAGGTACGGGAGCGAAACGATGAGTAACTACGGATCCAAAAGATTGCGAAGCATTCCCATGCGCACGTTGGCGGCCGCAATATTCGGTTTGGTGATCGGCACGCAAGCCGTGCATGCGGCGACGCCGCCCACGTCTGAAGTCAATACGACCGGAACGGCAGTCACCGATGACACGGTCACGGTGGGCATCTTGCACTCTTTGACCGGCACCATGGCCATTAGCGAAACCGGTGCACAGCAGGCCGAAAAACTGGCGATCGACCAGATCAACGCCATGGGCGGGGTGCTCGGACGTAAGATCAAATACATCCAGGAAGATGGCGCGAGCGACTGGCCGACGTTTGCGGAAAAGGCCAAGAAGCTGCTGGAACAGGACAAGGTTGCCGCGATATTCGGATGTTGGACTTCCGCTTCACGTAAAGCGGTGTTGCCGGTGCTGGAACGCGACAATGGTTTGCTGTACTACCCGACGTTTTATGAGGGCCTCGAGCAATCCAAAAACGTGGTGTACACCGGCCAAGAGGCTACTCAGCAAATTCTGGCTGGACTGGACTGGGTTGCGAAGGAAAAAGGCGCCAAGACTTTTTATCTGATCGGCTCTGACTACATCTGGCCCCGCACCAGTATGAAGATTGCCCGCAAACACATCGAAAACGTACTGCACGGCAAAGTTGTGGGTGAAGAGTATGCCGCGCTGGGCAGCACCCAATTCGGCTCGACCATCAACAAGATTCGCTTGAAAAAGCCCGACGTGATTTACGCTGCCGTGGTAGGTGGCTCCAACGTCGCCTGGTTCAAGCAGCTCAAGGCCGCCGGTATCACCAGCAAGAAGCAAACGTTGCTGACACTGTCTGTCACCGAAGACGAAGTACTCGGCATCGGCGGTGAAAACCTTGAAGGTTTTTACTCGGCGATGAAGTACTTCCAATCCCTGGATACGCCCGAGAACAAGAAGTTCGTCAAGGAGTTCAAGGCCAAGTGGGGTCCCAACAGCGTCATCGGTGACGTGACACAAGCCGCATATGAAGGACCTTGGCTGTGGAAAGAAGCGGTGGAAAAGGCCGGCAGCTTCGATACCGACAAAGTCGTCAAGGCCGAGGAGAGCGGCACCATCACCTTCGACGCACCTGAAGGCAAAGTGTTCCTTGAACCGAATCATCACCTGAAGACCAAGTTGCGTATCGGGCAGTGGCGTAAGGACGGTCAAGCCGACATCGTGTACACATCGGACTACATCGAACCGAATCCGTTCCCCAAGGGCTACCAGTGATCCAACCTGCGTGATCGAACCCGGCGGCCGTCGCGAAGCGCGCGACGGCCGCTCCCAGGCAAAGTGCAACAGTAAGTCGAAACGCGGAGAGTCGTGATGATGGGTGGATACACATACGCTGAATGGGGGTCGATCCTCGCCATGCAGGGCTTTGCGGGTATCAGCCTGTTTAGCGTCCTGCTGCTCATGGCGCTGGGACTGGCAATCATTTTTGGGCAGATGGGCGTAATCAATATGGCGCACGGTGAATTCATGACCATCGGCGCCTACACGATTTATCTGTGCTCCAAACTGGCCGAGAACCATTTCCCGGCGCTCATGCCTTATTACTTCATATTTGCCTTGGTGATCGCGTTCGGCGTCGCATTCCTGGTCGGATACGTGGTGGAGTTTTTGATGATCCGCCATTTGTATCGAAGGCCGCTCGACACTTTGCTCGCAACGTGGGGTTTGAGCCTCATCATGCAGCAGGTATTCCGCTCAGCGTTCGGCGCCCGGGAAGTGAGTGCGACGCTGCCGGACTGGCTACTCGGCTCGTACAGTCCGACAGACAGCATCGATATTCCATTGAACGGCATGTTCGTCCTGGTGTTGACCATAGTGGTCACCACCGGCGTGATGCTGTTGTTGTTCAAGTCCGGTTGGGGGTTGAAAGTACGCGCCACCACCCAGAATCGCGCCATGGCCGGTGCGGTCGGAATCAATACCAAAAAGGTCGACCGCATGACTTTCGCCCTGGGTTGCGGCATCGCCGGAGTCGCAGGTGCGGCGTTTACCACGATCGCATCCACCGGTCCCACCAGCGGTTCGCTCTACATCGTCGACACTTTCCTGGTGGTGGTGTTCGGCGGTGCAGGCAGTCTGTTGGGCACGGTCGCCTCGGCGTTCTCCATCGCGCAGGCGCAGTCCATTTTGACCTTCTTCTTGACCAACGCCATGGGCAAAGTCGCCACCCTGCTAACCGTCATTTTGATTCTGATGGCCCGGCCGGAAGGTTTGTTCGCAAGCAAGGTCCGCAAATAACCAAGGGGCGATTGCCATGAGAGCTTTTTACCAGAGTTGGTTGGGCGGCAGGTCAGGAACCATGGGGCTGGTGGTATTGGCGCTACTCATCTTCGCAATCCTGCCCCTGAGCCTGGACGTCTTTCGGCTCAGCTTGGTCGGAAAGTATCTGACCTACGCTTTTGCGGCCGTGAGCCTCGTATTGATCTGGGGTTATGGCGGCGTGCTTAGCCTCGGCCAAGGCGTGTTCTTCGGTCTGGGCGGGTATTGCATGGCCATGTTCTTGAAGCTGGAGGCATCGGACCCGATCAGTACCAAGATCCAGACCACCCCAGGGATACCCGACTTCATGGACTGGAACCAGATCACCCAGCTGCCGTTGTTCTGGGAGCCCTTCCACAGCTTCACGTTCACGGTCATTGCAATCTTCGTGGTGCCCGCGATCTTTGCCTACATCATCGGCGTCGCCATGTTCAAGCGCCGTGTAGGCGGCGTGTATTTTGCCATCATCACCCAGGCGATTGCCGCGATCCTCACCATTCTGATCGTCGGCCAGCAGGGCTGGACCGGTGGCATCAACGGTATCACCGACCTCAAGACCGTGCATGGGTGGGATATCCGCACCGATCACGCGAAGTATGTTTTGTACTACGTGAACGGCGGTCTGCTGATCGGCGTCATTCTGGTTTGCCGATATATCCTGTCTTCCAAGCTCGGACGACTGCTGCTGGCTATGCGCGACAAAGAGGACCGGGTGCGCTTCTCCGGCTATGACGTGTCCAACTTCAAGGTGTTCACGTTCTGCGTGGCGGCCATGATCTCGGCCATCGGCGGCGCCATGTTCACGCTCCAGGTGGGTTTCATGTCGCCGTCGTTCGTCGGTATCGTGCCGTCGATTGAAATGGTGATATTCGCTGCGGTTGGTGGGCGTATGTCACTGATTGGCGCGGTGTACGGCGCGCTTCTGGTCAACTTCGGCAAAACTGCGTTTTCGGAGTCGTTCCCGGAACTGTGGCTGTTCGCGATGGGCGGATTATTTATTGCCGTGGTCATGATATTTCCCAACGGCCTGGCCGGCCTGTACGAGAAATTCGAGCCCAGAATTCGCGCCATGTTCAGTCGTGGCAAACCCAGTGCTGGCCCGCGATCGCCACAACAACCCCAAACACCGCCTCTCTCCGCACGCCCGATCGTTGCGGAGCAGGAAGCCGATCCGGAACCCGAACCGCGTCTTTTGGCGGAAAACAGGAATTAGACCATGACCGAGCACCCTCTTTTGGCGGTTGAAGACTTGACGGTGTCCTTCGATGGCTTCAAGGCTGTGGACGCTCTGAACTTCTACGTGATGCCGGACGAATTGCGGGTAGTAATCGGGCCCAACGGCGCCGGTAAGACCACCTTACTCGACTTGATCTGCGGCAAGACCAAACCGACGGGTGGCAGCATTCGTTTTCAGGACAAGGAACTCACGCGCATGTCCGAGCACGCGATCGTGCGTTCGGGTGTCGGACGCAAGTTCCAGACGCCGTCGATATACGAAAATCTGTCGGTGCTCGAAAATCTGGAAGTGTCGTATCCGAAAGGCCGCACGGTGTTCGGCAGCCTCATGTTCCGGCGAACCACCGAAGTGACCGATCGGGTGGACGAAGTCGCCGAACTGATCGGTCTGCGGGACCGACTCGACGACGAGGCCAGCTTGCTCAGCCACGGGCAGAAGCAATGGCTGGAAATCGGAATGCTGCTGATTCAGGACCCGAAGCTGTTGATGCTTGACGAACCTGTGGCCGGCATGAGCGTCAAGGAACGAGAGGAAACAGCGGACTTATTGAACCGCATTTGTAAGGACAGGTGCGTGGTGGTGATCGAACACGATATGGAATTCGTCAAGCGCATCGCCCACCGGGTCACGGTATTGCATCAAGGCAAAATGCTCGCCGAAGGCAGCATGGAAAGCGTGCAAGCGGACGAACGTGTAATCGAAGTCTATCTGGGACACTGAGGAGCCGCGATCATGTTCCAAGTCGAAAAGCTGAGCGTTGCGTACGGTCAAAGCGAAGTCATTCACAATGTCGACCTCACCGCCGTGAAGAACGAAACCGTTGCCATCATGGGCCGCAACGGCATGGGCAAGACCACCTTGTTCAAGTCGATGATCGGCATACTGCCGAGCACAGCCGGGGAAATCCGCGTCGACGGGACCGCGGTGGGCGGCATGGACAGTTATCAGCGGGTGGCCAACGGCATCGCCTATGTGCCCCAGGGGCGGATGATCTTCCCCAACCTGACGGTGGAGGAGAATATCAGCACCGGGCTTTCCAACGGCGCCAACGCCAGCATCCCTGAGGACATCTACTCGCTTTTCCCCGTGCTGTTCGAAATGCGCCGGCGCAAAGGCGGGAATCTATCCGGCGGCCAGCAACAGCAGCTGGCGATCGCCCGCGCCCTGGTGAGCGAGCCGAAGGTGCTGCTCCTGGACGAGCCCACCGAAGGCATTCAGCCGTCGATCATCAAGGACATCGCCAAGGTGTTGAACGAAATCCGCAAGCTGCGGGAAATCACCATCGTGGTTTCGGAGCAGGTATTGAGTTTCGCCCTCGATATCGCCGACCGCATTCTGATGATCGATAAAGGACGGATCGTCCACGAAGACCGCCGCGAATCCGTGGATACGGCCAAGATCAGTCAATACCTATCGGTTTGAAGCATACCGAAACACTGCACCGCGCGAGGAGCCCAACGCAATGAGACACGGTGATATATCTTCCAGCGACGATACCGTCGGTGTCGCAGTGGTGAACTATAAAATGCCGCGCCTTCACACCAAGGCCGAGGTGCTGGAAAACGCGCGCAAGATCGCCGACATGGTGGTCGGCATGAAAGTCGGCCTGCCGGGCATGGACCTGGTGATATTTCCCGAGTACAGCACCCACGGCATCATGTATGACGCAGATGAAATGTACGCCACCGCCGCGGCGATTCCTGGCGAGGAAACCGACATCTTCGCCGAGGCCTGCCGCAAGGCGAAAACCTGGGGCGTGTTCTCGCTGACCGGCGAGCAGCACGAACAGCATCCCAACAAGGCGCCGTACAATACATTGATTCTGATCGATGACCACGGCGAAATCGTGCAGAAGTACCGCAAGATCATGCCTTGGTGTCCCATCGAAGGCTGGTATCCGGGCAGCAAGACCTACGTCTCGGAAGGACCCAAGGGTCTGCAGATCAGTTTGATCATCTGTGACGACGGTAACTATCCCGAAATCTGGCGTGACTGCGCAATGAAAGGCGCGGAACTGATCGTCCGCTGTCAAGGTTACATGTATCCGTCCAAGGAACAGCAGGTGATGGTGGCCAAAGCCATGGCGTGGATGAATACGTCCTACGTCGCGGTCGCCAACGCCACCGGCTTCGACGGCGTGTACTCCTATTTCGGGCACTCCGCTATTGTCGGCTTCGACGGCCGTACCCTGGGAGAATGCGCCGAGGAAGAGTACGGCATTCAATACGCGGAACTGTCGGTCTCCCAGATCCGGGACGCGCGCCAGCACTGGCAATCCCAGAACCATCTGTACAAGCTGCTGCACCGGGGCTACACCGGCAAAATCAATTCCGGCGAGGAAGCCGACGGCGTAGCGGCCTGCCCGTATGAGTTCTACCAGGGCTGGGTCAACGACCCGGAGGGCACCCGAAAGAAGGTCGAGAAACTCACCCGCGCTACACCAGGCACGCCGCAGTGCCCGATCGCAGGTATTCCCAATGAGCGGCACCGCTGAGCCGCGCGGCGGCGACGAAACACCGTAGGTCGGGTCAAGCGCGCAGGTCGGGTCAAGCCCGTAGGTCGGGTCAAGCGCGCAGCGCGGACCCGACACCCCGACGCCAACGCTCTCCACCGTCCAATTTCCGAAGCACGCCGGGCCCGGCTTTCGGTCCGAAACGCCGGCACCATCGTTTCCCGCCGTCCTGACCCCGGACCACGTCGGGCCCGCCGTCCGACCCGACACCGTCGACGCCCGTCTTCACGCCAAAGCACATCGGGTCTATTGACGCCGCCACGGGTTGGAACGGTCCGACGTTGCGTCCGGCCCTCCGGGCCTTGACGCAACCTACACGACCGTAGGTCGGGTCAGCGCGTAGGTCGGGTGAAGCGCGCAGCGCGGACCCGACATGCTGGCGTCCCCGCGGCCCTAACCTCGTACCACTTCAGGTCCGCCCTCCGGCCATGACCGCCCGTCACTGCCCGATCGTGGCCTTCCCTTTATATTCCCGCGTGGGGTGGATTTTAGCGCGCCCGCCGCCACTTACGTGGTGGCCGCGGTTTTCGCGAAACGGGATTACCAGTATACTAACCTGCTGTATTTCGTGGCGTAGCTCGGGGCGCGACGCCCGACAGCAGTCTTAAACCAACAATACGGAGACCACCGTGAATCAACAAGATCGAGATTTTGTCCGCACCGCCCTGGCGGTGCTGATCGGGCTCGTGCTCCTCGCCGTGATTTTCTTTTTTGCCGCGCAAATGTTGTCGAAGATGAACGAACGCGGTGCTGCAACATTGACAATGGCCGAGAAGGCGACCAATGAGCGCATTCAACCGGTGGGTCACGTGGAAACCGGCAGCGGCGAAAGCGCGGCTGCCGCGGGTGGTAATGAGGCTGGCGGTCGTTCCGGCAAGGAAGTCGTGGACGCCGTATGCGGCGCCTGCCACAACACCGGCGCTGCCGGCGCGCCGAAAATCGGCGACAAAGCTGCGTGGCAGCCGCGCGCCGACAAGGGTATGGATGCGCTGCTGAAAAGTGCCCAGGACGGTAAAGGCGCCATGCCGCCGCGCGGCGGACAAAATGTCCCCGACGCCGAGCTGAAGAAGGCCATCACCTACATGCTGCACGAAACCGGAATCGAGATCGCCGGCGGAGAATCGGACGGCGACAAGGCGGCCGATAAGGGCGCCGGCAAGTCCGGCGGTGGCGCGGAAGCCAAGAGCGGCGGCGATGCCGGCGTGGATCTCGCCCGCGGCAAAGAAGTAGTGCAAAAGACCTGTGCCGCTTGCCACAGCACGGGTGTCGCCGGAGCACCGAAGATCGGCGACAAGGAAGCGTGGAAGCCGCGTGTAGACCAAGGCATGGATACCCTGATGCAAAATGCCATGAACGGCAAAGGTGCGATGCCTCCGAAAGGCGGCGGCAATTACAGCAAGGAAGAAATCAACGACGCCATTCATTACATGCTCAAGGAAACCGGTTTCTGAGCACAGCCGGTGGATGCAGGTCTGAAGAGCCGCCCATGGGCGGCTCTTCTCTTTTCGGGCGGTAGTACGAGGGTGTGTTGGGTGGGACTCTTGGCCCAACCTGCTGCAGACGGTGCGTTGGGTCCGGCTCTACGAGCCTTGACCCAACCTACTGCAGCCCGGCCCGCCTGGTCATTCCGCCAGCAGGCTGCGCAAATGGGCGAGGTGGGATTGGCCGCGTTGCTTGCGTTTCTCGGGATCTTCCGGGACCTGAGATTCCCATTCCAGATCCTCCGCGGGTAACTCGGCAAGGAAGCGGCTCGGCTCGCAGCCGTGCCACTCGCCGAAGCGTTTGCGCTTGGCGGCGAGGGTCATGGTCAACGTTTTGCGCGCCCGGGTGATGCCGACATAGGCAAGACGGCGCTCTTCCTCGAGGCTGTCCTCGATGCTGTTGCGATGGGGCAGCAGTTCCTCTTCCATTCCGGCGAGGAACACGTGATCGAATTCCAGGCCCTTGGCGGCGTGCAAGGTCATCAAATGCACCGCATTGCCGGCGTCGTCCTGATCCCGATCCAGGGCGTCGAGCAGCGCCATCTGCGCCAACACGTCTCCCAAAGACGCATCGGCTGCGGCCTGGTTGACGGAGCGATCCAGCCATTCGCGCAGCTCATTGACGTTGTCCCAGCGCCGGCGCGCGGATTCCGGATCCGGACTTTGCTGGCGTAACCACTCTTCGTAATCGATATCGACGATCAGCTTGCGCACCGTTGCCGCGATTTGGCCCGCTTTCGTGGCCTGCGATAAGCCGCCGACCCAAGCGCCGAATTGGCGTAAGTTGGCTGCGGCGCGGGTTCCGATTGCAGAGCTGAGCGCCAGGCTGGCGCAGGCATCGCAAAGACTGACGCCCTGCCGATTCGCCAGTGCGGTGAGTTTTTCCACGGTACCGGGCCCGATACCCCGGCGCGGCGTGTTGACCGCCCGCAAAAACGCGGCGTCGTCTTGGGGATTGACCAGCAATCGCAGATAGGCCATCAGATCCTTGATTTCGGTGCGGTCGAAAAACGACGAGCCGCCGCTCAAGTGGTAGGGAATACGGTGTTCGCGCAGCGCGCGCTCGAACACGCGGGACTGGTGGTTGCCGCGATACAGGATGGCGTAGTCGTGGAACTGGGTTTTGTGACGATAGTGGTGATGGAGTAGCTGACCTACGACTCGTTCGGCTTCGTGGTCGCCGTCACGGCATTCCAGAACCCGAATCGGATCCCCCGGACCCAACTCGCTCCAAAGTCGCTTTTCATACAGGTGCCCGTTGTTGGCGATCAAGGTATTGGCCGCGCGCAAAATGCGCCCAGCCGAGCGGTAGTTCTGCTCGAGCTTGATAATCTTGAGGTCGGGGAAATCCACCGCCAATTGCCGCAGGTTTTCCGGCCGCGCGCCGCGCCAGGCGTAAATCGATTGGTCGTCGTCGCCGACCACGGTCAAGCCGTCCCGCTTACCGACCAGCATGCGCACCAGTTCGTACTGCGCGGCGTTGGTGTCCTGGTATTCGTCCACCAGTAGATAGCGGATATGTTCGCGCCAGGCGCCGAGTGCTTCGGCATCTTCGGCGAACAGGGCGGCCGGCAATGAGATCAGATCGTCGAAATCGACCGCGTTGTAGGTTTTCAGAAAATGGTTGTAGCGTTCATAGAGCCTAGCGGCGCCGTGTTCCCGGTCGTCGGCAGCTCCAGCCAGGGCTTGCGCCGGGGACAGGAATTGGTTCTTCCACTGGGAAATCTGCCAGCGCAGCCGCTGTTCCTGTTCCTGCGGCAGTGGCATTTCCTTGCGACTCAGTTCATGGAGCAGGGCACCGCTGTCCTGACTGTCGAAGATCGTGAAGCCCGGCTTGTAGCCGAGGCGACGGTGTTCGCGCCGAATGATTTCCAGTCCCAGGGTGTGAAAGGTGGAAATCCGCACCGCTTTGGCATCCGCGCCCAAAAGGCTCTGTACCCGGTGTTTCATTTCCCGCGCAGCCTTGTTGGTGAAGGTCACCGCCGCGATGTGCCGGGGCTCCATGCGCCGGGTGCGGATCAAATGGGCTATCTTTTGGGCGATGACACGGGTTTTGCCGCTGCCGGCGCCGGCCAGCACCAGCAGCGGGCTGTCCACATATTCGACTGCGGCGGCCTGGCGTGCATTGAGTTTGGACACGGCATTTGATTCGGGAAGTGCAAAGGTCGGCCATTGTAGCAGCGCGGCGGTCCCACGGTCATCTCGGAAACCATCCGGGACGCCGGAACTTTTTACCTATTAAGCAAACGCTTAGGCTCGGAATGCGGAGCGGGCCCAGCTGTTGCCGGGGTGAAACGGCGGCCCGGAAATGTTATTGTACAAAATCGTTTGTTACAAAAGTATCGTGCCATGGGCGAACTGAATTCAGTCCGGCGGCGCGCGTCAAAGGATCGCGCCCGACTCCGGAATGCGCTTTTGTTGCTGCTCTTTTCGGGGTGGTGGACCCTGGCTGCGAGCGCGGATGCCCCTACCATGCACACTGATACCACTGTCGCAACTGCGGGATATTACCGCCTCACGTGGGACTGGCCGCAGTCGGACAACCGTCGTTTCGAACTCCAGGAAGCGCGAAGCGCGGATTTCGTTGCGCCGCGGACCTTGTATCAGGGGCCCGACCGCGCCTCCCTGCTGAGTGGCCGCACGGACGGTGAGTATTACTACCGAGTGCGGCTGAATCCGGAAAATGGCGCGGCCGGACCGTGGAGCGATAGCGTCAAAATCGCCGTCGAACATCATAGCCTGAACCGCGCATTTACCTTTTTCGGTGTCGGCGCGGGGGTGTTCCTGGCCACCCTCGGGCTGGTGGTCGGCGGCAATCTGAAGTCGAACCACAAGGGGAATGGATGACCGAAGGACCTTTAAAAGTCGATTTCGAGCGCTTGCAACGCGATGTCGAAGCCCTCGGCAATATCGGCCGGCGTGAAGATCATGGCGTCTATCGCATGGCCTTCAGCGACGGTGACATGGCCGGGCGCGAATGGTTCCGGACCCGGATCGAGGAGGCCGGCCTGGAACTATATGAGGACGGCGCCGCGAACATCTATGGTCGCTTGGGATGGGATGGCAAGCGCCCCAGCGTCATGACCGGCTCGCATCTGGACAGCGTTCCGGGCGCCGGCCATCTGGACGGTGCGCTTGGCGTGGTGGTTGGCCTGGAGTGCGTGCGCCGGCTCAAGGAGCTGCAATTGCCGTTGCGTCATCCGTTGGAGTCGGTGGCGTTCACCGATGAAGAGGGCCGCTTCGGCGGCATGGTCGGTTCCCAAGCCATTGCCGGCAAACTCACCCCCGAGAAAATCTACAATGCCCGCGATCTGAACGGCGTCACCCTCGTGGACGCCATGGCCGAGCGCGGTCTCAACGCCATGGATGCTCTGCGGGCGCGGCGCACTCCGGAGAGCGTGCATGCGTTTGTCGAACTGCACATCGAGCAGGGCCCGGTTTTGGATCGTAAGCACCTGCCCATCGGCGTGGTAGAGGGCATCGCCGGTCTGTTCAAATGGGACGTGCACCTGATCGGTACAGCGAACCACGCCGGCACCACGCCCATGGACATGCGCAACGACGCGTTTCAGGGGCTGGCCGAACTGGGCGGGGAAATCCCGCGGATTCTCGAAGAAGACGGCAGTGCGCGCAGCGTAGCCACCATCGGCCGCGTGGCGCTGAAACCCGGTGCCGCCAACGTCGTGCCGGGTCGCGCCGAGTTTTCCCTGGAAGTGCGCGACACCGACCCGCAGGTGCTGGAACAGTTGTCACATGCGTTTCGCAAGGCCATATCCGCGATTGGCCGCCGCCGGGGTTTGATGTTCGAATTCGAAGTGCTGTCGGAAATCGCGCCCGTGAAATGCGATCCGGGCATTGTCGAAATCATCCAGGAATCGGCGCGCAGCCTGGACGCCGAGAGCCTGGTGATGCCGAGCGGTGCCGCCCACGATACCCAGATGATGGCGTCGCTGACCCGCGCCGGCATGGTGTTCGTGCCGAGCAAGGACGGCCGCAGTCACTCGCCAGCGGAATGGACGCCATGGGAAGACATCGAGAACGGCGCCAATGTATTGCTCAACACGCTCTTTCGATTGGCCAGCTAGTGAGAAACATCCATGACTGAAGACCGCAAGCCGCTTGAGCCTGCTTATCTCAACGTCGACCCGTTGCGGGAGAGTTATCGGGGCGCGATCACCGAACACCCCAAGGTGGTCAAATCCCTCAAGACTCATCACACCGCGCTGCTGGTGATCGACGTGCAATATCTCGACGCGGCGCGCGGCTTCGGCGTGTTTGCGGACATTGAAAAATCCGGCGTACCTGCGGAGGCGGCCGAATACTATTTCGATCGTTTGGACCATTTCGTGTTCCCGAATATACGCAAGCTGCAGGACGCGTTCCGGGCCAACGATCTGGAAGTGATCCATACCCGCATTCAGTCGATGACCCGCGACGGCCGCGACCGCGGTCCAGGCCACAAGCGCCTGAACCTGCACGCGCCGCCCGGTTCCAAAGAAGCCGAATTCATCGAGGCCGTCGCACCCGTGGGCGATGAAATCGTCATCAACAAGACCGCCAGCGGTGTGTTCACTTCGACCAACCTGGAGTATGTACTGCGCAATCTCGGCATCACCGGGCTATTCATCTGCGGTGTGTACACCAACGAGTGCGTCGATACCGCCATTCGCGATGCCTGCGATCTCGGTTTCCATACCACGCTCATCGATGACGCCTGTGCGACGGTGACGCCGGCGCTGCACAACGCCACCATCAACACCATTCGCGACCGCTATGCACGGGTATTGAATGCCGACGAAGCCGTACAGGAGATCACCCGAGTGGTGGCGGCATGAATGGTGTCAACGACGCCATCCTGAACCCGAACATCGGCTGGACCATACTCTCGATCTTCAGCGTCCTGTGGGTATTTCTGGGTTGGTACTGGGGACGGCGCGCCAGCGGCTTGGATGATTACATGCTGGCCGGCCGCAACGTCGGCATCGCGCTTGCGGTCGCAACCTCGATGGCCACCTGGGTAACCAGCAACACCACCATGGTGGCGCCGCAAATGGCGCTGCAGTTGGGCATTTGGGGAATGGTCGGATTTTCGCTGGGCTCGGTAGGGCTGATGTTGTTCGCCCCTTTGGCGCGGCGCATCCACGACCTGATGCCGAGCGGCTATACCAGCGGCGACTTCATCCGCATTCGTTACGGCAATACCGCTTGGCGCATCTTTTTGCTGATCTCGCTTTGTTACGCTTTCGGCTGGCTGATCAGCCTGGGCATGGCCGGGGGCGTGCTGATCAACGCGCTTACCGGCATCGACTATCACATCGGCATGACCGTGATTCTGGTGATCTGCGTCGCCTACACTTTGCTCGGCGGTCTGCGCGCAGTAATCGGCACCGACTTCATTCAGACCGTTTTGATATTGGTGGGCGTTGCGCTGCTGGCCTGGCTGACCATCGACAAGGTCGGTTTCGATCAAATGCACGACACGGTGATCCAGCGTCGCCCGGAACTACTCAACCTGCTGATGCCCGCAGCGATCATGTTCCTGTTCAACAATCTGTTGTTCGGCGTCGGTGAAATATTTCACTCCAACGTCTGGTGGAGCCGCGCCTTCGCGTTCCGCAAAGGTGTTGGTTTCAAGGCCTACATGACCGCCGGGCTGATGTGGATTCCGATTCCCATCGTCGCCGGCTTCGTGGCGCTGGCGGCACCGGCGCTGCATTTGAACGTGCCGGCTGCGGACATGGTGGGGCCCTTGGTGGCTGCGCATCTGCTCGGTGTTACCGGCGCCGTGCTGGTGTTCATCGTTGTCTTTTCAGCGCTGGCTTCGAGCTTGGATTCGCTGCTCGCGGCTACTGGCGATCTGGTGACCCAGGACATTTACCGCGGTCACGTTCGCCCCGATGCCAGCAATCGTGAATTGAGTATCGCCGCCAAGCTGATCACTTTGTCCCTGGGTGTGCTGACCTGGCTGATCTGTTATCCGCGCGTGAGCACCCTGGGTGCACTTCTGTATTTCATGGGCGCATTCGTCTCCAGCACCATCTGGCCGATCGCGGCCGGTTTGTATTGGCGCAAGGTCAATCCAGCAGGCGCATGGCTGGGGATGGTGCTGGGTACCGCCAGCGGTCTGACGGCGTATTTCACCATCGGCTTTTATGCGGCGGCGCTCACCGGCGCCACGGTTTCGATGGTGGTGTTGTTGGTGGTGACCTGGATCTGGCCGCGCGATTTCGACTGGGCGATGCTCTGCGAAGCGCCGCGGGAGGAACGAACATGACGGCATCCATCGGTTTTCTGACTACCCTTGTAACCGTGATGGTGGGTTTCACGATTTTGAGCCCTATCGTGCTGCTGTGGCTGGTATTGCGCGATTGGCGACAAGGAACACTGTGGTGAAAGATCTCGATCCCCTGTTGAAAGAGCCGGTGCATCCGAAGGATTGGACCGCGGGCCTGGAGCGTCCGAAGCAACTGCTCGAACACATCGCCGAAGATCCGGAACCGCTGGTGGACCTGGCGCACCGGCCGATCGTCTCGGCGCGGCAATTCAATCGCGACAAGACCATGCAACTGTGTCGATTGGCGGCGCTGTATGAGACCACGCCGGCGCTGATTCAGCTGCCGCTCACCGGCAAAATTCTGATCAGCGCCTTCTATGAACCAAGCACACGCACCAGGCTGTCGTTCGAAAGCGCCTGGCACCGGCTCGGTGGCGACATCATGTCCATCACCGATCCGTCCAGTACGGGCATCGCCAAAGGCGAGTCCATGGGCGATGTGGCGGAGATGTTCAACAATTACGGCGACCTGGTGGTGTTGCGTGACTCAAGCGAAAGTGCAGTCTACGAAATGCTCGAACAGTTGCGCATTCCGATCATCAATGCCGGCAATGGTATCGACGAACATCCGACCCAGGCGCTGGCGGATATGTACACCATCTTCAAATGGCGCCCCGATCTGTTGCAAGAAAATCTTGCGCCTGAAAAGCGTGCCCGGGTCGGCATCATCGGCGTGCCCAACCGTATGCGCACTGTGCGCAGTCTTTTGATGTTTCTGGCGCTGTTCCCCAATGCTTTCGATGAAGTGGTGCTGATCAGCGAAACCGAGGAAAACTTCGATTCTGGCCAGCGCGAGGAACTGGAGCAGACCGGACTGCGTCTGCGGATCAGCGCCAACTTGGACGACGAGTTGCCGGGACTGGATATCGCCTACATCAATTCCATTGCCTGGGTCGGTGATACGTACGTCAAGCTCGGTGAACGGTTGCGACTGTCCGCGTCATCGCCCTTCAAGAAAGGCGCCATCATTTTGCATCCCCTGGCGCGGGGCGCGGAGTTGTCCACGGACCTGGACCAGACCGAACACAACTGGTACTTCGCCCAGGCCCGAGGTGCCGTGTTCGTTCGCATGGCATTGCTGACGACCCTTACCCAGCGCATCCATCAGGTGATGGACACGCCCAACGGCGGCTGAGCGCTACGTCCGGCGTGCGCGATGCAGCCGGGCCGACTCCTAATCACGAAGAGAGGTTAATAGACCGATATGTGTGGTATCGCAGGTGTCATCCACGCCGACGCGTCACGCGCGGTGGACCCGCAAACGCTGGTGGCCATGGCGGCCATTCAGCACCATCGCGGCCCTGACGGTTTCGGCTACAAGACCATAGACGAGCGCGGCATCGGCTTCAGCCATGCGCGGTTGTCGATCATCGACCTCAACGAAGAGCGCGCGAAACAGCCATTCCTTTCGCCGGACGGAAACCTGATGCTGGCGCACAACGGCGAGTTCTATGACTACAAACGACTGCGTACCGAGCTCACGCTGGCCGGCGCGCGCTTTCGCACCAAGAGCGATTCCGAACTGGTGATGCATCTGTATCCCAAGTTCGGTCTTGAAGACATGATGACCCACCTGCGCGGCGAGTTCGCGTTCGCACTGTACGACAGACAGCACGACCGCTTGATGTTGATCCGCGACCGCTTTGGCATCAAACCGCTGTATTGGGCGCAAGCCAACGGCACGCTGGTGTTCGGTTCGGAGCTTAAGGTGCTGTTCGCCAACCCCGACGTGCCGCGCAAGTTTTCGCCCCAAGGCGTGTATCACCAGTTGATGCAGACCATCGTACCCGGGAGCACGCCGTTCGAAGGCGTTCATCAGGTGCAGCCGGGCAATGCGTTGATCGTCGAACGGGCCCACGGGAAGTTCAAAATCCGCGAAGTCAAATACTGGGACATGGATTTTCCGCTCATGCACGAGCGTGACGAAAGCCAGCCCGAGGAGCATTACATTGAACAGGTGCGCGAGCGGCTGATGCAGGCTGTGCACCTGCGCCTGGAAGCCGACGTGCCGGTCGCATGCTATTTGTCCGGTGGCATCGACTCCTGTTCCATTCTGGGCTTGTCGGCGGCGGCGCAGCAGTCGCCGGTCAAGGCATTCACCATCGGCTTCGATGATGCCGACTACGATGAAACAGCGATTGCCCGGGAGATGGCCGAATCGGTCGGTGCCGACCAGGACATCATGATGCTCAACGCCAGTCACCTGTACGACAACTTCGTCGAAACCATCTGGCACGCCGAGCGCACCATCTACAACACACTCGGCGTCGCCAAGATGTTGATGAGCCGCCACGTCAACAAGGCGGGTTACAAAGTGGTGGTGACCGGTGAAGGTTCCGACGAGTTGTTTGCAGGTTATCCGGCCTTCCGGCGCGACATGTTCATGCATGGCCTGGATACGTTGTCCGAGGGCGAGCGCGCGACCTGGGAGCAGATGCTGGCGGAATCCAACAAGCTGTTCCGAGGCGCCATGCTGGCGGAGAACGAATTGCACGATCCGGCGTTGGACAGTCTGGTCGGGTTCACGCCATCTTGTCTGCAGCCCTGGTTGGCGTCCGCAGCCCATGTGCCGGGCCTGCTGGCTGAGCCGCATCGCAAGGCGTTGCAAAACTATGAACCGGGACGCGCAATCGCCGAGGCCATGGACGGTGCCATGCTGGAAGGCCGGCATCCGCTGGACAAGGCGCAATACGTGTGGATCAAAACCCAGCTCGAAGGTCAGATCCTGACCTGGGGCGGCGACCGGGTGGACATGGCCAACTCCATGGAAGCGCGCCCCGCGTTTCTCGATCATCATCTGGCCGAATATGCCACTCAGGTGCCACCGTCCATGCGCATCAAAGGGCGCACTGAAAAATACGTCTTGCGCGAAGCCATGAAGGGCGTGTTGCCGCGGGTGCTGTACGAACGGGAGAAGTTCGCCTTCATGGCGCCGCCGGCACATACGGACCCGAAGAAATGGGCCGCTATGCGTGCCCTGGCTGACGAATACCTATCGGATCAGAAACTGCAGGACGCGGGGCTGCTCGACCCCGCGGGCGTGAAAGCGTTGTTCGCGCTACATGATAATCCGGATACCAGCAGTTCGACCCAAGTGCAGTTGGACGCGGTCATCAATCACATGCTCGGCGTGCAGATCATGTACGCCAGTTTCGTCGAGACCGATATTCCGAAGCTCGCCCGGGAGCGGGCCCGGGAACTGGGCTGGGCCGCATAGGACTCACTCGGCGGAGGGCGCCGCGCGTGGTGGATTTTTGGTTGACCGGCATCAGCGCTGCGGCAAAGTCTTCGCACTACGGGAGCATGGCGCTCAAGATGGCCGCCGCCTGTCGCTTCGCCAAACGACAGCGGATCGCCGCCATTGGCGCCGTCGACGCCGCCGCTGAGGTGTTTGCCGGCCGACGCGGTACCGAAATCTACAGCAACGACGCTTCAGGAGCGGACTGTGCCCGAGCCATTGGATGCAGCGGTGGCCGATTGCGCGTCGCGGTCCAGCTTGCGGTAGCTCAACGCCTCGTGGATATGGGCAAGCCGAATTCGTTCGTCGCCGCTGAGATCGGCCACCGTGCGTGCCAACTTCAGAACCCGATGATAGGCCCGGGCGGACAAGCCTAGGCGCTCCATCGCGACCTCCAAAGTCTGCAGTCCCTCACTGTCCAATGCGCAATGGTTTTTGATTTGCTTGGCGCTTAGGCGCCCGTTGGCCGTGCCGGTCCTGCCCAACTGGCGTTGGCGCGCGGCGGCCACCCGGGCGCGCACCGTGGCGCTGGTCTCATTGCCGGAGGCATCGCCACGCAGCGCCCCCCGGGGCGGGCGCGGCACTTCGATGTGCATGTCGAAGCGATCCAACAACGGACCTGACAAGCGCTGCCGATAGCGCGCGATCTGCTCGCTGGTACAGCGGCAGCGACCGGCGGCGTCGCCGAGAAAGCCGCAAGGACATGGGTTCATGGCGGCTATCAATTGAAAGCGGGCGGGAAATTCGGCCTGTCTGGCGGCACGGGAAATCATCACCCGCCCGCTTTCGAGCGGTTCGCGCAACCCTTCCAGCACCCGCCGATCGAACTCCGGCAATTCATCCAGGAACAGGACGCCGTTGTGCGCCAGGGAGATCTCGCCAGGGCGGGGCTGGGAGCCGCCGCCCACCAGCGCTACTGCCGAAGCGCTATGGTGGGGTGATCGGAAGGGTCGTCGCTTCCAGGTCTCAAACCCCAAGCGATCGCCGCTGACGGATCGAATGGCGGCCGCTTCCAGTGCTTCCTGCTGATTCATTTCCGGGAGGATGCCGGGCAGCCGCGCGGCGAGCATGGATTTGCCGGTGCCCGGCGGTCCGAGCATCAGCAGACTGTGTTCGCCAGCCGCGGCGATTTCCAGTGCCCGCTTGGCGTGGGTCTGCGCGCATACGTCGACCAGGTCCAGGTCATCATCGGAACACGCCCCAGGCGCTGGCGTCGACAACGGCGCCAGCCCGTCGCCGTCGCGCAAATGTGCGCAGAGCTGCAGCAAATGGTCGGGCGCAAAGCCGCGACCGGCGCAAACATACGCGGCCTCGTCAGCGTTGCCCGGCGGGCAGACCAGAATGCGACCGCAATCCCGGGTTCGTACCGCCATAGGCAACACGCCGCGTACCGCGCGGATGGCACCGGTGAGGGCGAGCTCGCCGACGAATTCGTAACGCTCCAGTTGCTCGGTGGATAATTGACCGGAAGCGACCAGGATGCCCAGTGCAATGGGCAGATCGAAACGGCCGCCTTCCTTGGGTAGATCCGCGGGAGCGAGGTTGATGGTGATCCGCCGGGGCGGAAATTCGAAGCCGCTGGTCAACAACGCCCCGCGCACGCGGTCTTTGCTTTCTTTTACCGCGGCTTCGGGCAGGCCGACGATCGACAGTGACGGCAGTCCATTGGCGAGGTGAACTTCGACCGTGACCAACGGCGCTTCAATGCCCACGCAGGCGCGTGAGTACACCACGGCTAGAGACATGGATTCCCTTCCTTAGTATTTTGCCGGCCGACATCCTGTCACCAGCTGCAGCTCAACTCTTGTGTTCGCTGGGCTCGAGCAATTGCGCTTCCAGTTCGGCTACCCGCTTTTCCAGCGCGTCCACCTTGCTGCGGGTCCGGGCCAGTACAGCAGCCTGGATTTCGAATTCGTCCCGACTCACCAGGTTGAGGCGTTCAAAGCCGCGCTCCAGTGCGCCACGCACATTCTTTTCCATGTCCTGCTGCAGATCGCGAAATCCTTTCGGCACCGCGTCGGCCAGGGTTCGCGCCAAATCGTCAAAGATCTTCGGATCCATGGTTGCTCACCGTTTCTGCTGTCTGCACTCATTTTAGTGAATTTGATGGTGCGGTCTATTCCCCAATTCGCACTGCGATGGTGCACTAGAGCGGGCCAGCCGCTCGATTGGTGCAATAGTTTGGTGCGCACCACTGTTGAAAATCTGCCAACTCCATGACCGACCGACCTTTTTCTCGCTGGCACAGGACGTGCTACGAGGGAACGTACGCGAGCAGTCGGAAGACGTCTACTGAGTTCGCGCATCACAGGAGGCGAGTGGGATGAGAGCGTTGACGATCAACTGCGCCGCGCGTGCTGAGGTTCGCTTGGCGGGTGCCGGTGCAATACAGATGAGGGACGGCGCGCCGTCCTGCTTTGGGACCTCGATTGAGGAGATAAATCAATGAAGCTAGTAACCGCAATCATCAAGCCCTTCAAGCTAGACGACGTCCGCGAAGCACTTTCGGAGATCGGCGTACAGGGTGTAACCGTGACCGAAGTAAAAGGTTTCGGGCGGCAGAAAGGGCACACGGAATTATACCGAGGGGCCGAGTACGTGGTGGATTTTCTGCCCAAGGTGAAGCTGGAGGTCGCCGTCAAGGCGGACATGGCGGATCAGGTCGTGGAGGCCATCACCAAATCGGCCAATACGGGAAAGATCGGAGACGGCAAGATTTTCATATTCGATCTCGAGCAAGTCGTACGCATCCGCACCGGTGAAACCGGTCCGGACGCGCTCTGACAGGGTGGGGAGGACAACCAAGATGAGTTTTTACAAACGTTTCGCAGTTCCGGCCGTAGTCGGGGCACTCTCAGCCGCCGTGCCGGCACTGGCATTGGCAGAAGACGCGCCGACGCTAAGCGGCGGTGACACGGCGTGGATGCTGACTGCAACCGCGCTGGTGCTGTTGATGACCATCCCCGGCCTGGCGCTGTTCTACGCCGGCATGGTGCGCTCGAAGAACGTGCTGTCGGTGATGATGCAGTGTTTCAGCATCACCGCGCTGGTCACAGTGCTTTGGGCAATCGCCGGCTACAGCATTGCCTTCGGTGGCGATGGTCTTTATTGGGGCGGTTTGTCGAAAATGTTCCTCAAAGGGGTCGGAGTCGATACCCTCAGTGGCACGATTCCGGAAACCGTGTTCATGACCTTCCAGATGACGTTCGCCATCATCACGCCGGCGCTGATCGTCGGTGCGTTTGCCGAACGCATGAAGTTCTCCTCCATGTTGTGGTTCATTGGTATCTGGCTGCTGGTGGTGTACGCGCCTATTGCACACTGGGTATGGGGCGGCGGGGGTTGGCTCGGCGGCAGAGGCATTCTCGACTTCGCCGGCGGCACCGTGGTGCATATCAATGCCGGTATCGCCGGCCTGGTCGCAGCCCTTGTACTGGGCAAGCGCCGCGGCTATCCGGAAACGCCGATGATGCCACACAACCTGAATTTCACCGTCATCGGCGCTTCCATGCTGTGGGTCGGATGGTTCGGCTTCAATGCCGGATCCGAACTGGCTGCGGACGGCGTCGCCGGTATGGCGATGGCCGTGACCCAGATCGCTACTGCGGCCGCCGCGCTGGCGTGGATGTTCAGCGAGTGGCTGTCGCACGGTAAGCCGAGCGTGTTGGGCGTTGCTTCGGGCGCGGTTGCCGGCTTGGTCGCAATCACTCCCGCTTCCGGTACAGCGGGGCCGATGGGCGCGTTGATCATCGGTCTGGTCGCGGGCGTGGGCTGTTTCATTGCCGCCACCAAGGTCAAACGGGCCATCGGTTACGACGACTCTCTGGACGCCTTCGGCGTGCATGCAGTCGGTGGCATCATCGGCGCGCTGTTGACCGGTGTATTTTGTGCGCCCAGCCTCGGCGGTCATGGTTTCGGCGGCGACATTACCAGCATCGGCCAACAGGTCGGCGTGCAGATTGTCGGTATCCTGGCAACTTTGATCTACACCGCTGTGATGACGCTGATCATCCTCAAAGTCATCGATGTGATCATGGGCCTGCGGGTGTCGGAAGAAGCCGAAGTCGAAGGCCTCGATATCGCCCTTCACGACGAACGCGGTTACAACCTGTAAGCCAAGCGAGGCAAGCTCGGGAAACGGAGCGGGCGCAACGCGCCCGCTCTTTTTTTGCAGTTCGCCTTTGCCGTCCGAGCGGCAGTCCGGATCAATTGGAACCGCGTCTACCGCCGTGACGACGTGCAACTCCCACTGCGGCGTTTGGGATTCGGTCGCTCGGTTATAGGGATTTATGGGTGCCGTCGCAAAACGGCATGTTGGCCGAGTGCTTGCAACCACAAAGCCCATATTTGCGTTTTTCGCTGATTTCGAATTTCTGCGGAGAGAGGTCCGTGCCCTGGTGTGAGCCGTCGCAGAAAGGCTGGCTCTTGGAGCGGCCACATGCGCACCACCAGTACGTGCCCGGTTCCAGTTCCACCACGTAGGGTGCTTTCTGTGCAATCCTCGGTTCTGACATAATGCCCCCTGTGTCGACTCGATCCGCTGCCATGTCCGCGGCGGTCATTCGCGAGCCCGTTACGATACTGGAACTGAACACTCGGCTCCAGCGCCACCGGCCGGATCCATGAGCACGCTGCAACTGCAATCCCTACAAACCCATCATCTGCAACCCGTGAGCCTGACGGTCGGCGATGGCGAGTGCGTGTGTTTGTCCGGCCCCTCCGGTAGCGGCAAGAGTCTGCTGCTGCGGGCCATCGCCGACCTGGATCCGCACGGCGGCCAAGTGTTGCTCGACGGCGTGGCCTGCACGGAAGTGCAGGCGCCTAAATGGCGCCGCGAGGTGGCACTGCTGCCGGCCGACAGCCCGTGGTGGTTGCCGCGGGTGGGCGATCATTTCTGCGCCGCCGCGCCCCATGGTATCGCCGAATTGGGCTTCGACAGCGCGGTGTTGGAATGGGAGGTGGAGCGCCTGTCCAGTGGCGAGCGCCAACGCTTGGCGTTGCTGCGCCTGCTTTGCAACAGTCCGAAAGTGCTGCTGCTGGACGAACCCACGGCAAACCTCGATCCCACTTCGTCGCGCCAAGTGGAAGACCTGGTCACGTCCTACCGGCAACGCACCGGTGCGGCGGTGCTTTGGGTCAGTCACGACCCGGAACAGATCAAACGGGTCGCCAGCCGCCGCATGCAGATGCGCAACGGTGCTTTGGAGCAGGCCGCGTGACCTCGGGCCTGGTACAACTTTCCGCCTGGGACCTGTCGTTGGCGGCGGTGTTGGTACTGGCGCTGGCGATTTTGTCGCTGCGGCTACGCCTCGGTGTCCAACGCACCCTGCTCGTCGCTGCTTTGCGCACGACGGTGCAGTTGCTCCTGATCGGGCTCGTACTCACCGCTGTGTTCGCCCGTGTCGAATTGGTTTGGATCAGTCTCATCGCCCTGGCCATGCTGTTGATCGCCGGGCGCGAAGTCATGGTGCGCCAGCGTTATCGACTGGCCGGCTGGTGGGGATTCGGAGTCGGCACGCTGGCCATGTTCGTATCTTCATTCAGTGTGACGCTGCTGGCACTGACGGTGGTGATACGGGTGCGGCCTTGGTACGAGCCCCAGTACGCGATACCGCTGCTGGGCATGTTGCTGGGCAACACAATGAATGGCGTCGCCCTGGGGCTGGATCGCTTGAGCCAGACCGCTTGGCAGCAGCGACGGGTGATCGAAGCGCGACTGACGCTGGGAGAGGATTGGGGCCGGGCAATCGAAGATATACGCCGCGACAGCGCCCGCAGCGGCATGTTGCCGATCATAAACGCCATGGCTGCAGCGGGCGTGGTCAGTCTGCCGGGAATGATGACAGGTCAGATTCTGGCGGGCGCGCCGCCTGTGGAGGCGGTGAAGTACCAGATCATGATCATGTTTCTGATCGCTGCGGGAACCGGGTTCGGCACATTGAGTGCGGTTTATATCGCATCGCGGCGGTTGTTCGACGAGCGCCAGCGATTACGCCTGGAACGTTTGCGCAAACCGCCGGCGTGAGCGTCATTTCAGATATTCGGCGAGTTCCCGCTTGAAGAATTCAGGCGCCGCAAATGCTGCGCGATGCATGTCGGCGTTGTAATATCGGGTTTCGAAGTCGCGCTGCTCTACGTCCTGTTCGCGGAAATGCTCCAGGTCGGCGTTCTTGCGCGCCATGGTCGCGCTCCACCATCCAGATGGATAGCTGCATTGGGGATAGGTGAGTGTGCGCGTGTGTTGGAACTCGGCGGCGCGCATCGCCTTGTGCATGGGCTTGATGATGCGCATATGAAACAGCGGCGATTCGCTTTGTTGCACCAGGATGCCGCCGTCGCGCAGGGCGCGGTGACAATCGCGGTAAAAAGGTTCCGAAAACAGCCCTTCGGCAGGTCCGATGGGGTCGGTGCTGTCGATGATGATGACATCGATGCTGCCGGGCTCGGCGTCTTTCATCCATTGGATGCCGTCGCCGAAGTAGAAGTTCGCGCGCGCGTCGTCATTGGCGTCGCACAAGGCTGGAAAATATTGCTCCGACACGCGGGTGACGCGTTCGTCGATTTCCACCTGCCAGGCCTCCCGAACGGCACCGTGCTTGAGCACTTCGCGCAACGTACCGCAGTCGCCGCCGCCGATAATGACCACTTTTTTCGGGTCGTTGTGCGTGAATAGCGCCGGATGACTCATCATCTCGTGGTAGACGAAATTATCGCGGTCCGTGAGCATCACGAAGCCGTCGATCGCCATGAGATTGCCGAACTTGGTGGTGGAATACACTTCGATCCGTTGGTAGGGCGTTTGCTCGTCGTGCAGCTTTTCGTTGATCCGCAGTGAAAACGCAGAACCGCACTCTTCGCAGGGCTCGCTGAACCAGGTTTCGTCGAGCGCCATCGAATGCTCCTCGGGTTTGGCGGACGGGGCGCTAAAGAGTACCGGAACGGACTTGCGGGTGACAAGGCTGGCAACCCACGGACGCATTCAATTCCGGCGCCGAATCCTCCATAATCCAGGGCCCTTTCACCAGGAACACGCAAGTGGCACCTTCCATGGACCAGTCCACCATTCAGCGCGCTCGCGACACCTACAATATCCGGCACTGGGGCGGCGGGTATTTCGATATCAACGACGCTGGCCGGATCGTGGTTCGGCCGACGCGCAACATTGATTCGCGCGGCATCGATTTGTTCGAGCTCAGCGCTCAGGTGCAACAATCGGGCCTGAGCCTGCCGGTGCTGGTGCGCTTCGCCGATATCCTCCACGATCGGGTCGACACCCTATGCGGCGCCTTTGCCACGGCCATGGCGGAAAAGGATTACCAGGCGCGCTACACAGCGGTGTACCCCATCAAGGTCAATCAACAGCGCAGTGTGGTGGAGAAGATTCTCGGTCACGGTGCCGGGCGCGTGGGACTCGAGGCGGGCAGCAAGCCCGAATTGATGGCAGTGATGGCGTTGTCCGGCGATGACGGCGGCGTGGTCATCTGCAACGGGTATAAGGATCGCGAATACATTCGCTTGGCCCTGATCGGTCGTCAGCTTGGGCTCGAGATCTACATCGTGGTCGAAAAGTTGTCCGAACTGGAACACGTGATCCGCGAAGCCCGCGACATGGGGGTCAAGCCCCTGCTCGGTATGCGGGTGCGCCTGGCGTCCCTGGGCTCGGGAAAATGGCAGAACACCGGCGGCGAAAAAGCCAAGTTCGGCCTTTCGGCGCAGCAGGTGCTGGCCATGGTCGAGCGGCTGCGGCAGGCGGACATGCTCGACAGTCTGCAGCTACTGCATTTTCACATGGGCTCTCAAATCGCCAACATCCGCGACATCCAGCGCGGCATGCGCGAGGCCGGTCGCTATTACGCTGAATTGCACCGCATGGGCGTGGATGTACGCTGCGTCGATGTGGGCGGCGGCCTGGGCGTGGATTACGAAGGCACGCGTTCACGCAGCTATTGTTCGATGAATTACAGCGTCCAGGAGTATGCGCGCAACGTCGTCCATGCCTTGTGGGAGACCTGTTCCGACAGCGATCTGCCCTATCCGGACATCATCACTGAATCAGGCCGCGCGATGACGGCCCATCATGCGGTGCTGGTCACCAACGTCATCGATATCGAGCGGCCGCAGGATGCCGCCGATGTCGCTGCCCCGGCTGATGAAGACCCCTTGATCCTGCATGATCTCTGGCAGGGGTTGCAGCAACTGTCCAGCCGCTCGGCGTTGGAAACCTATCATGATGCCGCTCATTGGTTGACGGAAGCCCGTGCCATGTACACCCATGGCGTGCTGACACTTGAGCAGCGTGCGCGTGCCGAACAGCTCTATTTTGCAACCTGTCAGCGGGTGCGGCCGCTGCTCGCGGCCACCAATCGTTCCCATCGCGAGCTGATCGAAGAGCTCAACGAGGTGCTGGCGGACAAGGTGTTCTGCAACTTCTCGGTGTTTCAATCCATTCCCGATGTCTGGGCCATTGATCAGTTGTTTCCCATCGTGCCTTTGCAGCGCCTAGACGAAGTGCCCGACCGTTGCGCGGTATTGCAGGATCTGACCTGCGACTCCGACGGCCGCATCGATCAATACATCGACCGCGAAGGTGTCGAATCGACTCTGCCCGTACACCAGATGCAGGCCGGGGAACATTACCTGCTCGGTATTTTCATGGTCGGTGCGTATCAGGAAATACTCGGTGACATGCACAATCTGTTCGGTGACACGGATTCGGTGAACGTGGAATTGACCGCCGACGGCGGTTATCGACTGAGCCAGCCGGAGCATGGCGACACCGTGGAGGAAGTGCTCGCCTATGTGCACTTCGACGCCAACGATCTGTTGCAGGCATTCCGCCGCAAGATTGCCGGTTCCAAGCTGGCGCGGGAACATATGGAGCACTATTTGATGGAACTTACCGCCGGGCTCAAGGGATATACCTATCTGGAGGATTGACCCCGCTTCGGCGTTCAACCACGGATCATGGTCATGAGCATACGCGCAGGGTTTTTGGGTCTGGGTGCCATGGGCGCTCCCATGGCGCGCAATCTGGCCGCCGCCGGTCATTTGCACAGCCTTTGGAATCGCAGCGCCGGCAAGAATCGCTCCCTGGCTGCCGAACTGGGCGTGCGAGCGGCGGACACGCCTGCCGCGCTGGCGGCCGAGTGCGACGTGGTGTTTCTCTGCGTCAGCGACGACGCTGCGGTGCTGGAATCGATCGAAGCGTTACTGCCCGGCGTGTCGGGCGGCGCGACGATTGTCGATTGTTCCACAGTCGGCGTCGACACTGCTCGACAGGCGGCGCAGCGTTTGCATGCGGTCGGCGCCGGGTTTCTGGATGCACCGGTTACCGGTGGCGTGGAAGGCGCGCGCGACGGCCGGCTTACTGCGCTGGTCGGCGGCGACCAGGCCGTTCTGGAACGGGTGCGCCCGGCACTTTCGTCCATGGCCTCGGGCATCGTCCATATCGGCGCCGTGGGCAGCGGCCAAGCCGCCAAAGCCGTGAATCAATTGATGGCGGCGGGCATCAATCAAGCGGTGTCCGAGGCGCTCGCCTTCGCTGAAGCATTGCAGCTCGATATGGACAAGCTGGTCGACGCGCTCGCCGGCGGCGCGGCCGGGAGCTGGTTTCTAAGTCACCGCGGGCCCAGCATGATCCATGATCAATTTGCGGCTGGCTTCAAACTGTCACTGCACCGTAAGGACCTCGAGATCTGCCGGCGTATGGCGGAGCAGGTGTCCAACGGCGACAGCCGTCTGCCGGTGTTGGAAATGACGCTGGTGCATTACCGGCGTTTGATCGAAGCCGGCCATGGCGACGAGGACATCTCGGCGCTGCTGCGTCAAAAACGGGAGTTGTTTAGCCGGCCGTAGTTCGGGTCGAGCCGCGCAGCGGCGGACCCGACGCGATCACCGTGTCTGCGTGCGACGGCCGGAATTCGGCGCCGTCAGCCTTTCACTTTCACCGGGATGGCGTTGACGCTGTTGTCGCGCAGACGGGCCCGCGCGCGGGTGATTTCGTCATAGCTGTCGAATGGACCCACCCGCACCCTGAACCAAGTGTCGCCTTTGATGTCGACCCGCTGGATGTGGGCCACGACGCCAATCAGCGCCAGCTCGCCTTTGAGGGATTCAGCTTCTGTTTGCTGGCGGAAAGACCCGATCTGCAGCATGTAACTCGCAGGCGGTTTCTCGGGTGCTTTACCGGGCTGCGCTTTTTGTTCCAGATCCTTTTCCGGAATGACGACTTCGCTCTCCGGCAGCAGGGTGTAGAACTCGAAGTGTACGCCGTGGTGTTCGGCCGCCTTGTCCTGGGCCTGCGCAGCCGACTTGGCAGGCTTGGTATTGGTTGCTGGCTTTTGCGCTACCACCGCTTCTGTGTGCCGTTGCGTGCTGGGCGACGCCGGTTGCTGCAAGTGGTACAGATATAGCAGCGCCATCGACAGCAGGCCCAGGCCGAAACCGGCAAGCAACCAAGCCCAACCGGGCGCCGCCGCGGTTTTCTTACTTTTGCGTTTGCCGCTGTGTTTGTAATCCCGTGCCATCTTCTACATGGACTCCGGTGCCGATACGCCCAGCAATCCGAGTCCGTTTGCGATCACTTGGCGCACCGCCACGATCAAGTTCAGGCGCGCGTCGCGCAAGGCGTCGTCGTCGACCAGGAACTGGTGGGCGTTGTAATAGGTGTGAAAATCGTTTGCCAGGCCGCGCAGATAATGGGCCAGTTGATGGGGTTCGTGATTGAGCGCTGCCGCTTCCACGACTTCGGGAAACCGCGACAGCGTGGTCATCAAATCGAGTTCGTGGGATTCGCCCAACAAGGTCAGATTGCGCTGGCCACGCTCGACATTGCGGCTGAGCCCTTTGTCCTGCAGTTGCCGCAATACGCTGCACACCCGCGCATGGGCATACTGAATATAGTAGACCGGATTGTCCGCCGATTGCGACTTGGCCAGATCCAGGTCGAAGTCGAGATGTTGTTCGCATTTGCGCATGACATAAAAAAACCGCGCCGCGTCGTTGCCCACTTCGTCGCGCAGCTCCCGTAAGGTGACGAATTCCCCGGAGCGGGTGGACATCTGCGCCTTTTCGCCGCCGCGATAGAGAATCGCGAACTGTACCAACAACACATCCAACTTGCGGTCGTCATCGCCCAGGGCGCGCATTGCCGCGCGCACCCGCGGTACGTAGCCATGGTGATCCGCCCCCCAGACGTCGATTACCCGATCGAATCCCCGTTCCAGTTTGTCCGCGTGATAGGCGATGTCGGATGCGAAGTAGGTGCGCTGGCCGTTTTCGCGGGCAACGACCCGATCCTTCTCGTCACCGAAGTCGGTGCTGCGAAACCACAACGCGCCTTCGCGCTCATACAAGTGCCCCGCCTGGCGTAGACGTTCGATGGCATGGTCCACGGCGTCGGATTCGGTCAGGGAACGTTCCGAATACCAATGTTCGTAATCAACCCCGAATTCATGCAAGTCCTGGCGGATGTCGCCGAGAATGGTATTGAGCCCCTGATCGAATACTTCGCGATAGCCCTGGGGGCCGAGCAGTTTCCGCGCCCGTGCGATGACGGCGTCGATGTACTCCTCTTTGTCGCCGCCGTCGGCTTCGTCGGCCGGCAGATCCGCGAACACCGTCTGGGCGCCACGACGGAACGCATCGCCGCGGTTGCGATGCAGTTCGGCGGCGATGTCCCAGACATAATCGCCGCGGTAGCCATTGGCGGGAAATGGAATTTCCTCGCCGCTCAATTCCAGATAGCGCAGCCACACGCTGGCGGCAAGAATGTCCATCTGCCGGCCGGCATCGTTGACGTAGTATTCGCGGTGCACTTCGAAGCCCACGGCGGCCAGCAGATCGGCGACGGTGGCGCCATAGGCCGCGCCGCGGCCGTGACCCACATGCAGCGGACCGGTGGGGTTGGCGGATACGAATTCCACTTGTACCCGCTGGCCCGCGCCCAAGGTGCTGCGCCCGTAGCCCTCGGCCAACTCCAGGATATTGCTCAGGACTTCGTGGTACGCGGTCGGCGTCAAAAAGAAATTCACGAAGCCCGGACCGGCAATTTCCGCTTTCGCGAGCAGGTTCGATTCCGGCAGCCCGGCGACGATTTCCTGGGCGAGGTCGCGGGGCTTGCGGCCGACGGCTTTCGCCAGGGTCAGGGCGATATTGCAAGCGAAATCGCCATGGGATTTATCGCGCGTGCGCTCGATCTGGATTTGCTCGGGTGCGTCCATCGGTAAGCCGCCGCTATCGCGCAGGGCCGCCAGGGACTGAGAGACCAGTTGCTCGAGGTAGTGTTTCATAGGGGTGCAAAAGATACCGGATCGGGGGCGCCAGGAACAGGACGCAGCGCGCTATTATCGCTGCTCACCGGCGGGTTTCAACCGCGAAGCTAAAACGTATCCACCGGATCGACGTCCAGGGACCAGCGCACTGCGCGCGCTCTGGGGAGCGCTTCCAGGGCCGGTGCGAGTGGCGTCAGCAAGCGCTGCAAGCTACTTCGTTCTTCCGCCTGCAGCAGTAGCATGGCGCGGTAGCGCCCCTGGCGGCGCTCCATCGGTGCGGGCACCGGCCCGAACATCTCCACGCCGTCGTGTCCGAGTTGGCGCGCGCAGTCGCTCACTTGATCCAAAAACAAGGCGGGCGCGTCACGGTTGGGCGCCTCGGCGCGAATCAACGCCAGGCTGGAAAACGGCGGCAGACGCGTCTCCCGGCGTTCCGCCAAAGCCATCCGTGCAAACGCGAGATAGTCCTGGCGCACCAGCGCCTGCAACAGCGGATGGTCTGGATGATGGGTCTGGATCACTACTTCGCCGGGGTGCTGGGCACGGCCGGCGCGGCCGGCGACTTGAATGACCAGTTGCGCCATACGCTCGCCGGCACGAAAGTCGCTGCTGAACAGGCCTTGATCGGCATCCACCACGCCCACGAGGGTCACCTCCGGAAAATGATGTCCTTTGGTGAGCATCTGCGTACCGAGCAGGATGCGGCTGGCACCGCTCTGGACACTGGCGAGTTTTTCTTCCAACGCGCCTTTGCGCCGGGTGCTGTCGCGGTCGATCCGCACCACGCCCAGATCCGGGAAACGTTGGCGCAGAAAACCCTCGAGCCGCTCCGTACCCTGGCCAATGGGGCGCAGGTCGACGCTGCCGCATGCAGGACAAGCCGGATCCACCGCCCGTTCGGCGCCGCAGTGATGGCATCGCAGGCGGCCGCTGGCGCGATGCAGCGTCATGTGCGCGTCGCAGCGGTGGCATTCCGCAACCCACCCGCAGTCGTGGCACAGTACCGTGGGGGCGAATCCGCGGCGATTGAGAAACAACAGCGCTTGGCCGCCGCGCGCCGCATGGGCCTCCATGCGCTGCAACAGATTTTCCGCCAGACCTTCGTGCATGGGACGGCTGCGCACATCCAGCAGTTCCATGCGCGGATGGACGGCATTGCCGGCCCGCTCGGGCAGCTGCAGCAATCGGTATCGGTCCTGCCAGGCGTTGTGAAGACTTTCCAGCGCTGGGGTGGCCGACGCCAGCACCACCGGGATTTCCTCCTGGCGCGCGCGCACCAGCGCCAGGTCGCGGGCGGAATAGCGCAAGCCATCCTGTTGCTTGAACGAGTTGTCGTGTTCCTCGTCGACGATCAATACCCCGGGCCGCGCCAGGGGCGCGAAGATCGCCGAGCGGGTGCCAAGGACGATCGGTGCTTCGCCGCGGGCGGCGGCGACCCAGGCGTTGAGCCGTTCCTGTTCGTTGCGCCCCGAGTGCAATACTGCAAGCGGTACCGAGAAGCGTCGGCGGAAACGTTGTATCAATTGCGGCGTTAGACCGATCTCCGGGACCAGTACCAGGGCTTGCCGGCCCTGCGCAAGCGATTGGCTGATGATCTGCAGATAGACTTCGGTCTTGCCGCTGCCGGTGACGCCGTAGAGCAGAAACGGCGAGAAGCCGCGCGCGTCGCAGACCTGCGAAACCGCTTCCGCCTGCGCGCCGGTTAGCGGCAGGGGTAACTCGGCGCCGGTTCCAGCGGCCGGCACGGCGTCCAGCTCGTAGTACTCGACCCAGTGCTTGGCGCTGAGCGCCCGCAAGGCGCTGCGCCAATCTCCCTCCAGTTCACGCAGCTGTTCGACGGCGGCGCTGCCGTCCAGGTTGCGCAACCGGCTCAGGACTGCAGCCTGGCGCGGGCTTCGGCCGAGGGTCGTGGGGTCGATGGCAGCGCCCTCGGGTGTAAGCCGCCAACGGCCCAATCTTTCGCCGCGGTAGGGGTGGCCTTGGCGCAGCAACACCGGCAGGGCCACGCTCAACACTTCGCCCAGCGGGTGGTGGTAATACTGGCTGGCCCACTGCGCGAGCGCGAACATGGCCGGCGTGAGTACCGGCTCGGAATCCAGTACGGTGCGGATCGGTTTCAGGCGCTGGGACGGAATTTCGGAGTGGCTGGTCGTGCGTACCACGATCCCGACCATTTCGCTGCGCCCGAACGGCACCCGCACCCGAGTACCTGGCGACAGTACCGCCGGGCCGCTGGAGCACGGTAGGTAATCGAAGACACGCCGCAGTGGCGACGGAATTGCGACCTGGAAGATGGGACCGGATGGCATGGATGGGTACTGTACCATCCCGGCCGGGCGCAGCAGGACAGGCCACCCTTGTTAGGGGGCAAACTTAAGGTGATTTATGAACTGACACGAACTAACTCGCGAACACTGCATTGTATTTACGGGTTATCCACAAAACCTGTGGATAACTCTGTGGAAGAACCCTGAAAGGAAATACTTTGCAGCGGCGGTGCAAGGCTTTGTGACAGAATGGTGAAATTTTAGCCAATTTGAAATTTCTTTACAAATCAACCTGTTGTCGGTTTGTCGGAGAACTGGCGACAATCCGCCTTGAAAATACGTGTATTCTTCAGATGGTTTTCCCCGGCTTGTGCATAAATCCCTGACGACAGCGGCCTAACGCGCTGTTTTTCGGGCCCGCGGGAAACTGGCGGCCGACATCCGCCGCGCCATGGAAGTCGTTGCCGCGAGAAAAACGCGGGCGCTACCCTCGCTGTTTGCAGTACGGTGCGCGCTCGCGACAGGTTGCTCACATGTACGATTTGGCTTCTTCCCCGGGGTTGGGCAGCCCGGCGATGCGCCATGCGCCGCGCAGGTCATGACGAAATACCCGTCCGATGCAATCGTGCTGCAGGTGATTCTCGTGGCATACCTGATGGGCCGATGGGGGCGATCCGGTTTCAAAGTAATAGTCCCGGAGCCAATGCAGGATGCGCCATTGTTCCGGTGTCAGCCCGTCGAATCCGCTTTGGTGCGCCATTTGCTCGGCCAGGGCGTGGTTCCACGCTTCCGGGTCTTTGAGGAAACCGTCCCTGTCGAATTCCAATCTCGGTTTACGAGCTCCTTGTATACTCATTGCGCCTCTCCTAAGCGACATACTTCCGAATGGCGGGGCGGCTCATGCAGACGCAGCGGCTGAAATGCCGCGGCGAGGGTGGGTCACATCGGTAACCGACTGGCGTCGTACCGACCCGCAGTTGCTATTCTTGAAGGCTAGGTTGCCTGCGCGCGACAACAAGGCCGCGCGCAGGAAAATCAAAGGGATAGTGGCAGCAGGGTTAAACGCCGGCGCTGCTGTGTCAAAACGCTTTCACCGCCTGGATCAGTTTGTTGGCCATGTCCTGGCCGTCGCCGTACAGCATTCGGGTATTGTCCTTGTAAAACAAGGCGTTCTCGATTCCGGAAAAGCCCGTGCCCTGGCCTCGCTTGATCACCACCACGTTCTTGGCGCGATCCACGTCCAGGATCGGCATGCCGTAGATCGGGCTTTCCGGATTGCTGCGAGCCACTGGATTGACCACGTCGTTGGCACCGATCACCAGCGCGACGTCGGTGGTTTCGAACTCCGGGTTGATCTCGTCGAGATCGGCGATCAAGTCGTAGGGTACGCCCGCTTCGGCCAGCAGCACGTTCATGTGACCCGGCATGCGGCCGGCTACCGGATGGATGGCAAACCGTACCGTGACGTTCTTCTCCTGCAACTGTTTCGCCAGTTCCCAGATCTTGTGCTGCGCCTGCGCTACCGCCATGCCATAACCCGGCACGATCACCACTTTGTTGGCATAGGCCATCATCACCCCGACGTCGGCGGCGTCGATGGGTTTGAGGCTGCCTTCGACTGCGCTGTCCTCCGTGGCCGAAGCAGCGCCGAAGGAACTGAACAACACGTTGGTGATCGGCCGGTTCATGGCTCGCGCCATCAACTGGGTCAACAATGTGCCCGCTGCGCCCACCACGGTGCCGGCGATGATCATCGCGGCGTTATTGAGCACGAAACCTTCGAAGCCCACGGCCAGACCGGTGAGGGCGTTGTACAAGGAAATCACCACCGGCATATCGGCGCCGCCGATGGGCAAGGTCATCAGGACGCCGAACGCCAGCGCCAAGCCGAAGAAAACAAACAGGAAGAATGGATTCTGGCTCACTGTGGCGATGAAGATGCCGACCACCACCGTGGCTGCGAATACCCCGAGGTTGATCAGCTGCTGGCTGGGAAAGCGCAACGTGCGTTTCATCCAACCCTGCAATTTGGCAAATGCGATCAGGCTGCCGCTGAAGGAGATCGCGCCGATCAGAGCGCCGATCATGGCCAGCCACAGGGCGGCGGCATCGAACTCGATGCCTTTGACCAATTCCACCGCGGCGATGGCGGCGGCCGCACCGCCACCCATACCGTTGTACAGCGCGATCATCTGCGGCATGTCGGTCATGGCGACCCTTTTTGCCGAGACGTAGGCCACCGCCGAACCGATCACGATCGCGGCGATCATGAGCCCGAAATTGGACAGGCCGGGTACAAAGAAAGTGGCCAGAGTGGCCGCGGCCATGCCGGCGCCGGCCCATAGAATGCCGCCGCGCGCCGTGCGCGGCGAACTCATGCGCTTGAGTCCGACGATGAACAGTACGGCGGCGACGAAGTAGACGATCTGGATCAGGCCGCCCATCATTTGCCCTCCTTGCTGCTCTTGAACATCTCCAGCATGCGTTCCGTGGCGACGTAGCCGCCCACGGCATTCATGGCAGCGAGCAGCACGCCGAAGAATCCGATCACCTGTTCGGCGGTGGAGTCGGCGTGCCCCAGCGCCACCATGGCGCCTACCAGCACGATGCCGTGAACGAAGTTGGAACCGGACATGAGCGGCGTATGCAAAATGACCGGCACACGGCTGATCACCTCGTAGCCGGTGAATGCCGCGAGCATGAAAATGTAGAGGGCGGTGATGCCTTCGATCATGATCCTTCTCCTTCCACCAACTTGCGGCTCGCTTCGTGCCGGATGCTGCGGTCCCGGGTGAGCGTGCTGCCGGCCAGGACTTCGTCGTTCCAATCCGGCGTCAGTTCATTGTTTTCGCTGATCATCAGCTTGAGCAGATTGAACAGGTTACGGGCGTACATTTCACTGGCATGCACGGGCAGCATGGCGGGTACGTTCAACGGCGCGTGGATGATGACGCCGTTGTCGTGGCGCATGGTTTCGCCCGGTTTGGACAACTCGCAATTGCCACCGCCTTCGGCCGCGAGGTCGATAATGACCGAGCCGGGGCGCATGCGCGTCACCATGTCCGCCGTGACCAATTTCGGTGAGGGACGACCCGGTATGGCCGCGGTGCTGATCACGGCATTGGCGGCGGCGACGTGATCGGCGAGCATGTCCCGTTCGTGATGTTTTTCCGCCTCTGTCAATTCCCGCGCGTAGCCGCCGTCAGCTTGGGCATCCACTGTGAGCTCCAGGAATTTGGCGCCCAGCGATTGCACCTGTTCCTTGGTGGCTTTGCGCACGTCATAGGCCTCGACCATGGCGCCGAGCCGGCGGGCGGTGGCAATGGCTTGCAATCCGGCGACGCCGGCACCGATCACCAACACCTTGGCCGGACGAATGGTACCGGCCGCCGTAGTCAGCATGGGAAAGAACTGCGCCGATAGGTCGGCCGCCATGAGCGCGCCTTTGTAGCCGGCGATGTTGGCTTGCGACGACAATGCATCCATGGACTGGGCGCGGGAAATACGTGGCACCAATTCCATCGCCAGGGCGGTGATGCTGCGGTCCCGCAGAAGCTTGACCCGCTCAGGGAACCGGTGCGGCTGCATAAAGCCGATGACCATGGTGCCTTCGCGCAGTTGCCCGATTTCGGTTTCGGTCGGTGGTTGCACTTTGAGCACCACATCCGCTTGGGCGTAGAGTTCAGCTGCGGAATCCACGAACCGCACATCGTCGTAGTCGCTATCGGGGAAGAACGCGGACTCCCCCGCGCCCCGTTCGATCGCGAGTTCGACTCCGGCTTTGCACAGCCGTTCCGCCGCATCCGGCGTTACGGCGACGCGGCGTTCCCCGTCAGCGATTTCTTTGGGTACAGCCACACGTATCGGCATCATGATTCTCCGATTCGAAAAGTATGAATTTTGCGTGGTGGATGGTGCGCCCGGAAGGTTCAAACAAGCACTGCAGTCCGAGTCTGGGGCGCCCCAAGCGTGCCGGGATCTGTTCGTGCTCCACGGCGAGCCCTGGCCAAGCCGGCAATGTTAGCGGATTTCAGCGGCTACTGTACATGGCGGCCAACTTCGCAAGCGCCGCATCGGCCCCCGTTTTCCCATACGCGGTATGCCGGACACGTCCATCGCGGCCCTACTTCGATTGCCAAATGCGGTACGCCGCTCCAGGCGAATCGGCCTGCAACCGGTGGCCCGCAACGCCGCGAACGGCACGCGCCGGCGCGCGCCGCGATCTGCTGGTGTCCCCGCAGAGGCCGTGATAATCTTTCAAAAACCGCGACCTAATACCTAAAAGTTTAATAAAGGCCGCATATTCTGAGATTCAAACGCGGGGGACAGACGCCCTTCCACGGGCCAACCGAGGAGGATTTGCGTGTACAGCCTCAGCCATCAGGTATTGCGCACCGATGTGTCGGGCATGCCGCTGGAATGGATCGGTTATCAGGATGCCGTGCGGCTGTATCACCTCGAGCAAGTCGCCTACGCGTGCGGCTCCCTGTTATATCGCGTGCATGGTGGGATCAATGCCAGGACCGGCATGCGCAGCATCATCGAAGTCAACTCCATCATCGCCACCCATGGCAACAATCACGCGCTCGCAAAAGCCCGCGCCCGTTATGTTCCGCCGCTGAATAATCCAGCGCTGTTCAATCGCGACGCTCAATTGTGCCTGTATTGCGGCGATCGTTTCTCCCACCGCGATCTGTCCCGTGACCATGTCACGCCGTTGAGCAAGGGCGGCGCGGACGCCTGGACCAACGTTGTGACCGCATGCAAGCGCTGCAACAACCACAAGGCCGGGCGCACCCCGGAGGAAGCGGGCATGCAGTTGTTGGCGGTGCCGTTCTCACCGACCCACGCCGAATACATCTATCTGCAAGGCCGCCGGGTGCTGGCCGACCAGATGGAATTTCTGTTGGCGCATTTTCCCCGTACCAGCCCGTTGCACCGCAGGCTGTCAATGCTGATCTGAGCCACCCGCGGTACCCGCTTGCGCCTGCTGTATCTCGTCGACGCCAGCATCTACGTGTTTCGCGCCTGGCATTCGATTCCGGAAACCTTGACCGATCCCGAAGGCCGTCCGGTCAACGCCGTGCATGGTTTCGGCGGTTTCCTGGTCCGGTTGCTCAACGCTCTTAACATCGCCGCGCTTTCGGTGGCCACCCACGGTTGCGCGGTTCAGGCGTGAGTGGTCGCCATGACATCTGCTATGGTGCGCACATGAGCCAGTGGGATTACATCGCCGCCGCCATTGCCGCGGCGACGGGCAGGGCGTTTTCGGTGCACGCCAGCGCCCCGGTGGGCGGCGGTTGTATCAATCAGGCACACCACCTGCGCGGTGCCGGCGGCGACTATTTCGTCAAGCTCAACGACGCCGGCGCCCTGGACATGTTCGAGGCGGAGGCGGAGGCCTTGGCGGAGATGAATGAGGTCGCTGCCATCCGCGTGCCGCGACCGGTCACCACGGGCGTGGCCGGGGCATCGTCGTTCATTGTGCTGGAATACATCGAACTCGGCGGCCGAGCCGATCCCGCCGCGGCCGGGGAGCAATTGGCGATGATGCATCGGCATGGCGCCGACTGTTTCGGTTGGCATCGTGACAACACCATCGGTTCGACGCCGCAGATCAATACTCGCGAGCACGATTGGCCCACGTTCTGGCGCGAGCACCGCTTGGGCTACCAATTGGCATTGGCCGCCCGCCGCGGCATCGGTCGCCGGGCGGAGAGCCGCGGCGAGCGCTTGATGGGCGCATTCGGTGCCTTGTTCGTCGACTACCAACCGCAGCCGTCTCTGTTGCACGGCGATCTTTGGGGCGGCAATGCCGGTGCTGACGCCCAGGGTAATCCGGTGGTCTTCGATCCGGCTACCTACTATGGCGATCGCGAAACCGACATTGCGATGACGGAATTGTTCGGCGGCTTCGGTAGTGGATTCCGGGAGGCCTATGACGCCGCCTGGCCGTTGGATCCCGGCTACGGCGTGCGCAAAACGCTTTACAACCTGTACCACATCCTCAATCACTACAATCTGTTCGGGGGCGGCTACGGCTCCCAGGCCGAAGGCATGATCGACCGTCTGCTGGCCGAGTTGGATTGAACCATCAACGGCCGCCCCGCAGCAGCCAATCGACCGCGGCGGTCAGGTCGGGCAACACCAGGCTGTCGACGTTTTCCAGTTGCCGTTCGTCTTCGCTGCGATATTTTCCGCTTCGTACCAGGGTTCCGCGCAGCCCGGCCCGTGTGGCGCCGTTGACATCGGATTCGACGTCGTCGCCGATCATGACCGTGCGCGCGGGTTCCGTTGCCATCGCCGCGCATGCGGCACAAAAGAATTCCGCCGCCGGTTTGCCGGTCACAACCGCTTCCACCTGTGCAGCGTATTCCAGCGCCACGATGAATGGACCAGCATCCAGACTCAGACCGTCCGCTTCACGAAAATAGCGATTGTGACCCATCGCGATTAACGGTGCGCCGTCCATCAACAACCGGAACGCCCGGTTCATACCGGGATAGTCGAACGCTTCTCCGGCATCGCCGACCAGGACCGCATTGGCTTCGCCGACCGGGAAATCCGTGAATTCTTCAGCCAGCGCGGGGTGGATCAACAAATGCGGGCGCAGCGCGTGCGCGCGCAGATAGTCCCGCGCCGCCATGGGGGCGGTAAAGATCTGTTCAACGTCCAGATCAAAACCCATACGCGAGAGTTGCAGCGCGATCCGCGCTCGCGGGGCCCGGGTGGTGTTGGTGACGTACCGTAGCGCCAGGTCGCTGCGTTGCAGGCGCTGCAGAGCTTCCGGGGCGCCCGGCAGGGGCATGTCGCCGACGTAGAGCACGCCGCTCAAATCCAGTAGCACGCCGTCGATCATGGCTGCAAATCTGTGCCGGGGGGTGTTACTCACTGTAGACCTTGCTCGCGATTGGTGGAACGGCGAGGATTGGCCGTTGGGTCCGCCGCGCTGCGGCTTGACCCGACCTACGGGACTGAATGCCTCGCTCGTGCTCGGGGAGACGGCGAGGGTGGGCCGTTGGGTCCGCCGCGCTGCGGCTTGACCCAACCTACGGGACTGAATGCCTCGCTCGTGCTCGGGGAGACGGCGAGGATTGGCCGTTGGGTCCGCCGCGCTGCGGCTGGACCCGACCTACGGTGAAACGAAGGACGTAGGGTGGGTCAAGGGCCGCAGGCCCGGACCCAACGGAAATCACTCGCCGAAAGCATAGCTCCAACCTCGTTGGGTCCGCGCTGCGCGCTTGGCCCAACCTACCGGGCTTGACCCGACCTACGGCGAAACGACGGACGTAGGTTGGGTCAAGGGCCGCAGGCCCGGACCCAACGATTGCCACGCATCAGGAATCGAGACTGCGGTGCAAATCCGGGGCGCCCCCGCTAGGCTAGACGGTGCGCGTGGCGGCCGGCAGGGCGCCGACGTACTCGATCCCCCAATCAGGAAGCTCAGTGGCAGAGACAACATACGATTTATTAGTGGTAGGTTCCGGCCCAGGCGGCCAGGCGGCTGCCATTACCGCCGCCAAGCTCGGCCGTCGCGTCGCGCTGATCGAGCGCAAGCCGTATCTCGGCGGTGTCAGCCTGCAGACCGGCACCATTCCCAGCAAAGCGCTGCGCGAAGCGGCCTTCCTGGTGTCGCGCTTCGCCGCCAAGGGGATGCGCGAGGCCCTGTACCGCAAGTTCGATCTGAGCGCGGACTTTCTCGCCGAGGCGATCGAGCGCAAGAACACGGTGGTCGACAACAAAGCGTCGGTGCTCCTCAGCCAGTTGCTGCGTCATGGCATTACCATCATTCCCGGTGAAGCATCCTTCGTCGATCCGCATACCCTGCGCGTGCGCACTCGAACCGGCAGCGAAGAGACTCTGAGCGCCGCGGTGATCGTCCTGGCCACCGGCTCACGCCCGCGCCGCCCGGCCGATGTGCCATTCGACAAGGAACGAGTGCTCGATTCCACGTCCATCCTGAATATGCGCCGCCTGCCGCGCAGCATGCTGGTGATCGGCGGCGGTGTGATTGCGTGCGAATTCGCCACCATGTTCGCCCCCCTGGGGGTCAAGGTGACTTTGATCGATCACCACCGCCAGCCACTGGCGTATCTCGACCAGGACATCGCCGGCCGCCTGGTGGATCAGATGCTGGACATGGGCTTGAGCCTGCAGTTGGAAACGCGGGTTGCGGAAATCAAACGCCTCGGCCCGACGGTGGAGCTGCGCACCGAGGCCGGCGAGCGCCACAATGCCGATTGTCTGCTGTACGCCCTCGGCCGCCAGCCGAACTATGACAGTCTCGACATCGAGCAGGCGGGATTGCGGGCCGACGACAACGGCTGGGTGCGCATCAACCAGGACCAACAGACTGCAGCGGGCCATATCTATATCATCGGCGATCTGGCCGGGGCTCCGGCGCTCGCCTCGACGGCCATGGAGCAGGGGCGGCGGGTGTCGCAGCACGCATTTGCGGCGGCCGGTGCCGAATGCGCCGCACCATTGCCCATGGCCATTTATACCATTCCCGAGTTGTCCTATATCGGTGAGACCGAACGTCAGCTTGTCGGGCGTCAGGCCCAGTACGTGGTCGGTGTGGCGGAATTCGCCGACACCGCCCGCGGCCAGATCATCGGCGATTACCGGGGCATGCTGAAGCTGCTGGCAGAGCGTCCGAGCGGCCGCATTCTCGGGGTCCACATCATCGGCGAAGCGGCCAGCGAACTGGTTCACGTGGGACAGATGGCCATGGCCTGCGGCAGCCCCGTGGATACGCTGGCTTCGAACGTATTCAATTACCCGACCTTGGCGGAGTGCTATCAGTCCGCCGCGCAGGCTTGCAGCGACCAGTTGAGACCCTGACCGAAGCGTCAAACGTTTAGGTAACTGCCTTGATTCAAAAGGGATTCGGGCGCTGCAGCCGGCCTTTCCATAGCGTTGGGCTTCCGCTACAATGGCCGGCCGGATTTCGCACAGGGTTGAATGCCGAAAACCGGGGCTGCGACAGTAGGCAGCTCCCCGGTATTTGGCGTGGGCGCAGTACGGAATTGCGAGCCGGGATGCGGCAGTATTGGCGGCCGCGCAAGCCCAGAACCGTTCGGGTGCGCTTGCGGCCGCGATGGATCCGTGGGCATCAAAGGCGAGGGAATCGCAGCACAAAGCCAATCCGCGGGTCCCGTCCGGGCACTGCGGAGTAGTAGTCGAGAGGCGCTTATGACGAACCAGATCTCCAAGCCGAACCGTTACGGACTGCCGAAGAAGCAAGGTCTGTACGATCCCGCTTTCGAGAAGGACAACTGCGGTGTCGGTTTTGTCGCCGATATCAAAGGCCGCGCCAGCCATCAGATCGTGCGCGACGCCGACCACATCAACCGGCGCATGGTCCATCGCGGCGCCTGCGGCTGCGAGACCAATACCGGCGACGGTGCCGGCATGCTGACCACCTTGCCGCACAAGTTCCTGGCCAAGGTCGCCAAGCAGGACCTGGGCGTGACTCTGCCCGAGCTGGGCCGCTATGCGGCCGGCATCGTGTTCCTGCCCATGGATGAATCCCAGCGGGCGCCGTGTCGCGAAGCGGTGGAGCAATTTGCCGCTGAGCAGGGTCTTCGGGTGCTCGGTTGGCGGGTGGTGCCGGTGGATGCCGACCATGCCGATATTGGCCCCACGGCGCGTGCCGCCATGCCTTATATCGAACAATTGTTCGTCGCAGCCGCCGACGGAGTCGAGGGCGACGCCCTGGAACGCCAGCTGTATCTGATGCGCAAACGCGCCACCCATCGCCTGCGCAATGACGAATCCCTGAGCCAGCGGGAGATGTTCTACGTCTGCACCCTGTCCACCAAAGTGCTGGTGTACAAGGGCATGCTCAATCCCGATCAGGTCACGCGTTTCTACGCCGATCTCAACGATCCGGACTACGAAACGCACTTGGCGATGGTGCATGCGCGTTTTTCGACCAACACCTTCCCGTCCTGGGATCGCGCTCAACCGAACCGGTTCATGAGCCACAACGGCGAAATCAACACCCGCCAGGGCAACATCAATTGGATGCACGCCCGCGAAGGCGTGGCCAAGAGCGATCTGTTCGGCGACGAGTTGGAAAAGGTGTTCCCGGTGATCGAGCCGGAGACCTCCGATTCCGGGGCCTTCGACAACACCCTGGAATTCCTGCTCATGAACGGCCGCTCGTTGCAGGAAGCGGTGATGATGATGATCCCGGAAGCCTGGCAGAATGACGCCAGCATGTCCGAGGAAAAACGCAATTTCTACGAATACAACTCGGCGCTGATGGAACCCTGGGACGGGCCCGCGTCCATCGTGTTCACAGACGGCCATTACATCGGCGCGGTGCTCGACCGCAATGGGCTGCGTCCGAGCCGCTATTACCTGACCCACGATGACAAGGTCATCATGGCGTCCGAGGTGGGCGTGCTGGAAGTGGATCCCGCCAACGTCAAGGCCAAGGGCCGCTTACAGCCGGGCAAGATGTTCCTGCTCGATTTCGAGCAGGGCCGCATGATTCCCGACGAAGAGCTCAAGCACGATTTCGCCAGCCGCCAGCCGTACGGTCAGTGGCTTGAAAATCAACGCATCCTGATGGCGCAGCTGCCGGTGAAGGAAGAGCCCCACGGCTTCGACCCCGACACCCTGCTGCCGCGGATGCAGGCCTTCGGTTATACCAGCGAAACCATGCAGTTCATGTTGCTGCCGTTGGTGCGCGAGTTGCGCGATCCGGTGGGTTCCATGGGTAACGACCAGGCGCTCGCGTGTCTATCCGACAAACCGCGCATGCTCTATGACTACTTCAAGCAGTTGTTCGCGCAAGTGACCAATCCCGCTATCGACTCCATTCGGGAAGAAGTGGTCATGAGTCTGGAGTGCTTCATCGGTCCGGAAGGTAATCTGCTGGAGACCGGCGAGGGCCGCGCCCATCGCCTGCAATTGCCGCATCCGATTCTCACTAATGAAGAGCTCGCGGCCCTCAAGCATATCGACCATCGTGGTTGGAAGGCCCAGGCCATCGATATCACCTACCCGAGGGCCGAAGGCAAAGCCGGTCTCACCAAGGCGTTGCAACGCATCTGCGACGAAGCCTCGCAAGCCATCGCCGATGGTTTCAGCCTGGTGGTGTTGAGCGATCGCCAGATCGATGCCGACCGGGTCGCCGTCAGCTCCCTGCTGGCGGTGGGCGGCGTGCACCATCATCTGGTAGGCCGTCATGAACGTACGCAGATCGGCATCGTGCTCGAATCCGGTGAAGCCCGGGAAGTGCACCAGCATTGCTTGCTGATCGGCTACGGCGCCGACGCCATCAATCCGTATCTGGCATTCGAAGCACTGTGGCAGGCGCAGCGCGATGGCCTGCTGTCCGGAGACAAATACGACGAGGACGACAAAATCGTCGCCGCCTACCGCAAGGGCGTGGCGAAGGGCATGCTCAAGGTGATGGCGAAAATGGGCATCTCCACCCTACAGTCCTACAAAGGCGCGCAGATTTTCGAAGCGGTGGGTCTGGCCGAGGATGTCATCGAGCGCTGTTTCACCGGCACGCCGAGCCGGGTCAAGGGCGCGGGGTTCGACGTGCTCGCCGAAGAAGCATTGCGTCGCCACGAACTGGGTTATCCCACCCGCGAAGAAGTACGGGTGGCAGTGTTGCCCAATCCCGGCGATTTCCACTGGCGCGCCGAAGGCGACCGCCACATGTGGGATCCGGTATCCATCGCCGATCTGCAGGTGGCCGCGCGCACCAACGACGAAGGCGCGTACTGGCGCTTCGCCCAGCACGCCAACCGCCAGGCGCGGCATTGCACCTTGCGTGGTTTGATGAAGTTCAAGCAAGGCGCCAACGGCGGACCCATACCTTTGGAAGAAGTGCAGTCGGAGAGCGAGATCGTCAAGCGCTTCGCCACCGGCGCGATGAGCTTCGGTTCGATTTCGGCGGAGAGCCATGAAACGTTGGCGGTGGCCATGAACCGCATGGGCGGTAAGTCCAACACCGGCGAAGGCGGCGAAGACCCGTTGCGTTTCCAGCTGCTGGACAACGGCGATTCCAAGCGTTCGGCCATCAAGCAGGTGGCTTCGGGCCGCTTCGGCGTCACCATCTGGTATTTGGCCAACGCCGACGAAATCCAGATCAAGATTTCCCAGGGCGCCAAGCCCGGCGAAGGGGGTGAACTGCCTGGCCGTAAAGTGGACGAAACCATCGCCCGTATCCGGCACTCGACACCCGGCGTCGGTCTGATCAGTCCGCCGCCGCACCACGACATCTATTCCATCGAGGACATGGCGCAGCTGATCCACGATCTGAAGAACGCCAACCCCAAGGCCCGCATCAGCGTCAAGCTGGTCTCGGAAATGGGTGTGGGTACCGTGGCGTCGGGGGTGACCAAAGCCAAGGCCGATCACATTGTCATCGCCGGCCACGACGGCGGCACTGGCGCTTCGCCGCTGACATCCATCAAGCACGCCGGTTTACCATGGGAGCTGGGCGTGGCCGAAACTCACCAGACCCTGGTGATGAACGATCTGCGCTCGCGGGTGGTGATCCAGACCGACGGTCAGCTCAAGACCGGCCGGGACGTGGCCATCGCCGCGCTGCTGGGCGCTGAAGAGTTCGGTTTCTCCACCGCGCCGCTGGTGACTTTGGGCTGCATCATGATGCGCAAGTGTCATCTCAACACCTGTCCGGTGGGCATCGCGACCCAGGATCCGGAGCTGCGCCGCAAGTTCAGCGGCAAACCCGAACACGTGGTCAATTATCTGTTCATGGTGGCCAAGGATCTGCGCCGGATCATGGCGGAACTCGGTTTCCGCACCATGGACGACATGATCGGTCGCGTCGATGTGCTGGAAATGGAGGGCGATGTCGAACATTGGAAGGCCCAAGGTCTGGACCTGAGCGCGATTCTGTACCCGGCGCAAAAGCCACACGAGGACGTTCAGACCCACGCCACCATGGCCCAGGATCACGGATTGGAGTTTGCCCTCGACAACGAGCTGATCGAGCTGGCCAAACCGGCGCTGGAGAAGGGCGAGCGGGTGCGAATCGACTTGCCGGTGATCAATACCAACCGCGTGGTCGGCACAACGCTGTCCCACGAGATCGCCAAGAAGTGGGGTGCCGATCTGTTGCCGGAGGACACCATCCACATCAAGTTGCGCGGTTCCGCCGGTCAGAGCCTCGGTGCATTCCTCGCCAAAGGCGTGACCATCGAAGTGGAAGGCGACGCCAACGATTATGTCGGCAAGGGCCTTTCGGGTGGGCGCGTGGTGATTTATCCGCCCAAGGAGAGCAGTTTCGTTGCCGAAGAAAACGTCTTGATCGGCAATGTGGTGCTGTACGGCGCCACCGCCGGCGAAGCCTTTTTCCGCGGCGTTGCCGCCGAACGCTTCGCGGTGCGCAATAGCGGTGCGCGTGCGGTTGTGGAAGGCGTCGGGGATCATGCCTGTGAGTACATGACCGGCGGCCGGGTCGTAGTGCTTGGACCCACCGGGCGCAACTTCGCCGCGGGCATGAGCGGCGGCATCGCATACGTGTGGGATCACGACGGCCGATTCGCCACCCGTGCCAACCGCGCCATGGTGGAACTGGAAACCATGCAAGCCGAAGCCGACATCGAAGAACTGCGCGATTTGGTCGAACGTCATCAGCGCTATACCGGTTCGGCAGTGGCCGAGCGGCTGCTGGCCGACTGGGATTCCGCGTTGTCGCAGTTCGTGAAAGTGATGCCAACCGATTACAAGCGCGTATTGCGCGAACGCAAGAAGCAGCAGGCGGCGGCTTGAGCCGCCCCTGCTTTCTCATCAGCTGGATTTTTTCATGGGCAAAATAACAGGCTTCAAGGAATTTCCGCGCCAAACGGAACCGTATCGCGATCCCGTCGCACGTTTGCAGGACTTCGGCGAAATCTATTCCGAGCACGATTGGGCACATTTGCAGACCCAGGGTGCCCGGTGCATGGATTGCGGCGTGCCGTTTTGTCAGTCGGACCACGGTTGCCCGATCGACAATCTCATTCCGGAGTGGAACGATCTGGTCTACAACGGCCGTTGGCGCGACGCGCTCGACCGACTGCACAAGACCAACAACTTCCCCGAGTTCACCGGCCGCGTCTGTCCGGCCCCGTGCGAAGGTTCCTGCGTGCTCGGCATCACCGACCCGGCGGTCACCATCAAGGACATCGAGCACGCCATTATCGATCATGGGTTCGAACAGGGCTGGGTGCAGGCGCAGCCGCCCCCGAGCCGCACCGGCAAGAAAGTCGCGGTGGTGGGTTCGGGACCGGCGGGACTTGCAGCCGCGGCGCAGCTCAACAAGGCCGGTCACCAGGTTACCGTTTACGAGCGCGAAGACCGCATCGGCGGCTTGCTCATGTACGGCATCCCCAACATGAAGCTGGACAAGACCCTGGTGGAACGGCGTATCGAGCTGTTGCGCCAGGAAGGCGTGGAATTCGTGGTCAACGCCGATATCGGCAATGACCTGCCCCTCGAGCAGGTGCGCAAGGATCACGATGCCGTGCTGCTGACCACCGGCGCCACCAAGCCCCGCGACCTGGATATCCCCGGCCGGTCATTGCGTGGCGTGCATTTCGCAATGGAGTTCCTGACCGAAAACACCCGGAGTCTGTTGGACTCCGGGCTCGAGGACGGCCAATACATTTCCGCCAAGGGCAAGCGGGTGATCGTCATCGGCGGCGGCGACACCGGTACCGACTGTATCGGCACCTCGATGCGCCACGGCTGTACTTCCATGGTCAATTTCGAGCTGTTGCCTCAGCCGCCGGCGCAGCGGGCGCCAGACAACCCCTGGCCCACGTGGCCGCGGATCTTCCGGGTCGATTACGGACACCAGGAAGCCAGCGCCAAGTTCGGCAAGGATCCGCGCGAGTACTGCATCCTGACCAAGGAGTTCGTCGACGACGGCAATGGCAACGTCAAAGGCGTGCGCAGTGTGCAGGTGGAATGGACCCGCGACGAAGACAGCGGTCAATGGAGGATGCAGGAAGTACCCGATTCGGAGCACGTCTGGGAAGCGGATCTGGTGCTGCTGGCGCTGGGCTTTCTCGGGCCTGAGCACTATGTATCGGAGGCTGCCGGCCTGGAACTGGACCCGCGCAGTAACTACCAGGCCGAATACGGCCGTTACGCCACCAGCGTCGAGGGTGTGTTCGCCGCCGGCGACTGCCGTCGCGGCCAGTCCCTGGTGGTGTGGGCCATCAACGAAGGCCGGGAAGCGGCGCGGGAAACCGACCGCTTTCTGATGGGCACCACCGATCTCCCCTAGGCGCACATCCTATGAACGAGCTCCCCGGGCGGTAGTCTCTCGGCCACAGGCGTGGCTTTGGTTGCTGAGTCGATCGTAGCAACGCGAACATACACCCGGTGGGGAATCTCCGAGAGGTCGAGTGCGTACTCGCCCGCCCCTGGCGCGGTCCGGTGCTGATTCGTACGACGTTTGCCGCGCCGGGCTATCGATCTTCGGCCAAGCGTCGGGCGGCCATATTGCGGATATCGGCGTATTCGTCCTCGGCCAATTTTCTCAGAGTCTGCGGGTCGGTGTTGTAAGCGCGCGCCACTTCCAGACGGATATCCGCGGCAGGGTCCGAGGCCAAGGTTCGCAATACCGCGGCCGGTACGTACTCGAAGCGCGCGACGACGCTGCGCACGGCGATATCGGCGTCGCGGGTCATGACCATGAACACCGACTCGGGTGTGCTCAAGTTGGTCGCCACTTTGATTTTGACTTCCTGGCGCGGGTCGGTCGCCAGCGCCGCGAGCACGTCGGATGGCGTCCGGCGATTCTCCGCCACTGCCGCGCGCACTCGCCAATCCTGGTCCTGGGACAGGGCGCGCAAGGTTTGCGCATCGCTCGCCGGAGCGCCGGCCGTGCGGATGCGGTCGCTGACGTCTGCAGGGTGCGCAGTCGATACCGCCAGCACGCACAAGCCGGCAAGCCACAGTGCCGCTACGTGCAGTTTCAACATGTGTCATCTCTTGGCTCGGTAGCATCCGTCCATTGCGGTGTCGTCACCGCCAGCGTGCATTACATGGTACGCCAAGCCTAACCGCTCCCGCGGCATCGGGAAACCCAGATCGCCCGCGCGATGCGTGGCATCGGCGCGGCCCAGGTAGCGGCCGTGCAACCGTTGCCGGAGACGGGCCGCCGCGAAGCAGAGCCTGCCTCCGGCGGCCTCGCCCACTTGAATCGCCCGCGGCGCAGGCGCGGCCGGCGCCCAAGCCCTCTGCGCAATGGCCATTTTGTTAATCCGGTAGGGACCCCCTGCACGTCGGCAGGGCGTGGATTTTGTACCACGCTAGACGGGTAGCGAAGAGACTGAACCAAAAAGGGCGTGCTGGATGTCGCTGCGAGGTGGGTTGTTGGGAATGGTGATTGCGGTTGGCGTCGCAGCATGTGGGCAGAGTGCCCATCTACCGGTACTGGCCGGGACCGGCCCCGAGCCTGCATTGCCCGCGCCCGAGCACAGTCTCCTGCCGACTGTGAACATCGCCCCCGCCACCGGTTGGCGCGATGGAGAGAAACCGGTAAGTGCCCCGGGTACCCAAGTCGACGCGTTCGCATCCGGTTTGGAGCACCCGCGCTGGATTTATGTACTGCCCAATGGCGACGTGCTGGTTGCCGAGACCAATGCCCCGGCAAGGCCGGATGACGCGCGCGGACTGAAAGGATGGGCGATGGGAAAAGCGATGGCGCGCGCCGGCGCCGGCGTTCCTAGCGCCGACCGCATTTCGCTGCTGCGGGACGTGGACGGTGATGGCGTCGCCGATCTCCATTCAGTATTGCTCGACCATCTGCATTCGCCGTTCGGCATGACCTTGATCGACGGCAATCTCTACGTCGCCGATACCGATGAGCTCCTGCGTTTTCCGTACCAGGAAGGGCAATTGCGGATCACTGCTTCCGGCACCAAGGTTACGGACCTGCCGGCCGGGCCGATCAACCACCACTGGACCAAGAACCTGATTGCCAGCCCCGACGGTAGCAAACTCTACGTGGCCATCGGTTCCAACAGCAATGTCGGCGAGAATGGCATGGACGTGGAAAAGAGTCGCGCCGCAATTTGGCAAGTCGACCCTGGCACTGGTGAACATCAGGTATTCGCTTCCGGGTTGCGCAATCCGGTGGGCATGGCATGGGAACCGGAAAGCGGAGCCTTGTGGACGGTGGTCAACGAACGCGACGAGCTGGGTGGCGACCTGGTGCCCGATTACCTGACGGCGGTACACAAGGGAGATTTTTTCGGTTGGCCCTACAGCTATTTCGGTCAACACATCGACCGGCGCGCCGCCCCCCAGCGTCCTGAGCTGGTCGCACAGGCAGTCGTGCCCGACTACGGCCTGGGACCGCACACGGCGTCTCTAGGGCTCGCCGACTCACTGGGCACTACTTTGCCCGCCCGTTTCAATCACGGCATGTTCATTGGCCAGCACGGCTCCTGGAATCGCAAGCCGCGCAGCGGTTACAAGGTCATATTCGTACCCTTCCTCAACGGCAAGCCTGCCGGAGAGCCCATGAACATATTGACCGGATTCGTAGACGCCGAAGGTCATGCAAGGGGCCGGCCGGTAGGCGTCGCCATCGATAGTCAAGGCGCGCTGCTGGTGGCAGACGACGTCGGGAACTCGATCTGGCGGGTCAACACCGCCGCTCAACCCGCGCAATAAAGCGACTCCATCTCCCGCGCTCCGCCGGTGGCTGGCGTTTGTCGGGCTGCCGCCCTACGCTGTAGTGAGCGCGCGATACGAGCTCGGCGCCGTGGCGGAGGCGGTCATGTTCATCAGCGCTCTCGAATTGTTCAAGATCGGCATCGGACCATCAAGTTCCCATACCATGGGACCCATGGTGGCAGCGGCGGATTTCCGCGCTCGGATTGCACACTGGCGCGCGAGTGAACCCAACGCTGAAGCAACGGCCCTGCGTTGCGTACTCAAAGGTTCGCTGGCCTACACAGGCAAAGGTCACGCCACCGACCGTGCCGTCACCCTGGGATTGAATGGCTACGCGCCAAGTGATTTGGCTGAGGTGGATGTCAATGCGCTGGTGACATCCCTGCAGTGCCGTCAGCGCATCGATTTGCCCGATCAAGGCGCACTGGCGTTCGACGCCGAACGCGACATCATCTTCGATCGCGGCCAGCCTTTGCCGGAACATCCCAACGGCATCATATTCGAGTTGTTGGATGTCGATAACAACGTGCTGCTGACTGAAACCTATTTCTCTATCGGCGGGGGTTTCATCAATACGTTGGCGCAAATCGGCAACTTGCAGGCACCGCTTCAGTTGCAGGTCGGCGACGACGCGCCATTCGGCTTCGACTCGGCAAAAGCGATGTTGACCATGGCCCGGGAGAGCGGTCTGTCCATTGCGCAAATGAAGCAGCAAAACGAAGTGGCGCACCGTCCGCTGCAGGAACTGAATCGAGGTCTCAATGCCATTTGGCGCGCCATGCGCATCTGCATCGAGCGGGGTCTCGATACCAAGGGCGAGTTGCCGGGTGGGCTGCACGTACAACGCCGAGCCATGTCGCTGTACGCCCAGCTGCGCGAGCATCCCGAGCAGGCGGACATGAACGACTGGTTGTGCGCTTACGCTATGGCGGTCAATGAGGAGAATGCCGCCGGTCGCATGGTGGTTACGGCGCCGACCAACGGCGCGGCCGGCGTGATCCCCGCGGTGCTTTACTATTGGGTCGAGCGTCATCATGGCTCCGCCGAACAGGTGCGCACGTTTTTACTTACCGCGGCTGCAATCGGCGGCCTGATCAAACACCTCAGTTCCATTTCCGGCGCCGAAGTGGGTTGCCAGGGCGAAGTGGGATCGGCCGCTGCAATGGCGGCGGCGGGATTGTGCGCCGTGCAGGGCGGGACGCCGCTACAGGTGGAAAACGCCGCGGAAATCGCGCTCGAACATCACTTGGGGATGACGTGCGACCCGGTCGGCGGTCTGGTGCAAGTGCCGTGTATAGAGCGGAACGGTTTCGGGGCAATCAAGGCATATACCGCTGCCTCCCTGGCGCGCCGCGGCAGCGGCCAGCATTTCATGCCGTTGGACAACTGCATCGCAGCGATGAAACAAACCGGCCAGGAGATGTCGGACAAATACAAGGAAACGTCCCAGGGCGGCCTGGCGGTGAGTTTCACGGAATGTTGAACGGTGCCGCACCTGATGCGGTTGCGCTACGGTGTACCATGCTCGACGGGTAGGGGAGTAATCCGAAATCGGCGCTAATACCAGATTTCAGGGTAACGGCGCGATGCCGGGATATTGTTCACCAGCAGCGCCACCAGCAGCATGATCACCGGACCCACTGTAGCCGGAATCAGCACATACCAGAAACCGAGGTGATGAATGACCGGCGAGCCGATCACCGCAATCAACGCTGTGGCGCCGCCGGGAGGATGCAAGGTGCGGGTGAAATGCATCAGCGCGATCGCGGTTGCAACTGCCGTGGCTTCGGCAACCCACGGGAAAGGGTGCAAAAGTTTCCAGGCGATGACCCCGACAATGGCCGAGACCACATGGCCGCCGACCAGGTTGCGCGGTTGCGCCAACGGGCTGCGGGGCGCGCCATAGGCGAGCACCGCCGAGGCGCCGAATGAGCCGATCACCAGGGTCAAATCACTGCCGCTCAACCAGTACTGATTGATCACCGCCACTGTGCCGATGCCGAAAAAGGCGCCGACCCAGGACCAGAAGATTTCGCTGTTGTTGACCCGTGGCGGACTACCGCGGGTCGTGCCGCGCATTTTTTTGAAGTAGTCACGCAGGCTCACAACAAACCCTCCAGATGGCAGGCGTCGAGAAAATCTTTTCGCAACAGCAAGCCCAGCAGTTTCCCCTGTTCGTCGACCACCGGCATGCTGCGCCCATCGTGGGCGTGAAAAGCACTGACGATATCCGCGAAGCTGGCGTCGCGTGAAAGGGTGACCACACTGGCAGTCATTGCCGTGCGCACCGGTGTCTCATGACAGCGATGGCTGAAGCGGTTGATATCAGTCACCAGCCGCAGCAGCAATTCCAGAAAAGTGTCGGCTTGCAATCGCCGCAGAAAATCCGTTTCAGTGAGCATGCCGATGACACGATTGTCGGCATCGACCACGGGCAGACTCTTGAGGCCCTGCTGAGCCATGGTCGCCGCCGCCTTGTCCAATGGCAGGTCGGGGTCCAGGGGCTCGATACCGATTCGCATCATCTGCTCGGCACTCAGATTGCTGAATACCCGCTCCAGCGCGTGGCGGTGCGCCAAGTGGTACACCAGGCGGAAGTCTTCGGTGCTGATGTCCAGATAACCTGGAATGTGCTGCATGGCATCGAGGATGTCCTCGTCGGTCAGTTCGAGTTCCGGGACATCATCGTCGGCGGCGTGTAAGGCCTTGGGGTCGAATTCTGCGTCGTTGGTCATAGCTCGGTTCCAGGGGGCTCGGCCGCACAGCGACGCGGCGACAAGCCCGCAGATTACATGCATTTGAGATACATCTATTGTAAATGAATCGCCGCGCGCAGGCGACGGCCAAAGCCCACGTTCGATTGCAGCGCCGACCCGCCCGCTGGCGCGCGGTCGCGCAGGTTATGACAGCAGTGCCTCAACGCCAACCCTGCAGATGCGTGGCCACCAATTCAGCGAGAAAAGCGATATGGCCCGGTGTGTCATTGAGCGCCGGGATGTAACGATACGAGCCGCCGCCGGCTGCCTGGAACAGCGCGCGGTTTTCCTGATCGATCTCCTCCAACGTCTCCAGACAATCGGCGGAAAAGCCGGGCGACAGCACGTCTACGCTTTTCAGCCCTTGTTCGCCCCAGGCTTTGAGCGTTTCGTCGGTGTAGGGTTTGAGCCATTCCTGGGGCCCGAAGCGGGACTGAAAGGCCATCTGCCACTGATCGGGGTCGAGATCGAGTTCATCCGCCACCAGGGTTGCCGTACATTGGCATTGCGCCTGATAGGGGTCGCCGGCGTCGACGTAGCGCTGCGGCAAGCCGTGAAACGAAAACAGCAATTTGTCGCCTTTGCCGTTGACCTGCCAATGGTCTCGAATACTTTGCGCCAAGGCGCCGATGTAACCGGGTTCGCGCCAATACTCATTTATAGTGCGAAGTTCCGGAATCACCCGCCAGTGCTTCAATACGTCGCCGACCGCGTCGATGGTCGAAGCGGTGGTCGTGGCCGAATACTGGGGATAAAGCGGCAACACCAGTACGCGCCTGGCATTGTGCTGGCGCAGCGTCTCGAGGCCTTCGCGGATGGATGGGTTGCCGTAGCGCATGGCAAGCGCCACCTTGACGGGGCCGATGGTGCGGCCGTCCAGCGCCGCTTGCAACGCGCTCGCCTGACGTTTGGAAATCGCCAACAATGGTGACCCGGCGTCTGTCCAGACCTTGGCATATGCACGCGCCGCTTTCGCGGGACGCAACCGCAGGATGACGCCGTGCAGGGCAGGCCACCAGACCCAGCGGGATTGTTCGATTACGCGCGGGTCCCAGAGAAATTCGCCCAGATAGCGCACCAGCGCTTGCTTGGTCGGCGCATCCGGTGTTCCGAGATTGGTCAGCAATACACCGGTGCACGAAGGTCGGTCTGCTAGACTGGGCTCTGGCTCGTAGCGCATTACGGGCTCCCTGTTGGACGGCACGCCCGAGTATACCGGCAGTGCGCAACCGGGTCAGTCATGATTCAAGCTACGGAGACCACATGCGGGGCGTGTTTCTCGACTTGGAGTCGGTGAGTACCGGCGATCTGATATTGGCGTCGCTGGAAAGCGCGCTGCCGGATTGGAACTTTCATCCGGCTACCGATGCGCATCAGGTAGCCTCGCGCATCGACGGGTGCGACGTCGTAGTGAGCAACAAAGTCGTGTTGGATGCGGATACGATCTTGGCGGCAGAGGCGCTGCGGTTTATCTGCGTTGCCGCCACCGGCACCAACAACATCGACCTGAATGCGGCACGTCAACAGAATGTTACGGTCAGTAACGTCGTGGGCTATGCCACGCCTGCAGTCGTCCAGCATGTGTTCGGATTGTTGCTCGCCCTTTCGACCCGCCTGCTCGATTACGATCACTGGGTACGCGAGGGCAATTGGCAGCGCAGCGAACAGTTTTGCAGTCTGGACTTCCCCATTCGGGAGCTGAGCGGCAAGGTGATGGGCATAGTCGGTTACGGTGAGCTCGGCCGTGCCGTCGGCCACGTTGCGCAGGCATTCGGGATGCAGGTATTGGTGGCGCAGCGCCCCGGCAGCGACACGCCCGCGGCGGACCGCGTGCCCCTCGAAGCGCTGTTGCCGCAGATCGACGTGCTGAGTCTGCATTGCCCCTTGACCACCGAAACCCGCAATCTGATCGGTACCCGGGAATTGGCGATGATGAAAGTCGATGCGGTGCTGATCAATACCGCCCGCGGCGGCATTGTCGACGAGGTTGCGCTCGCCGATGCATTGCGCAGCGGCCGTTTGGGCGGCGCCGGGTTCGACGTACTGAGCCGCGAGCCGCCACGCGACGGCAATCCGCTGTTGGGCGAGCCGCCCATTCCGAACCTGATCGTAACGCCGCACACAGCCTGGGCCAGTCGCGAATCGCGTCAGCGCATGATCGAGGAAGTGGCCGCAAACGTGCGTGCTTTCATGGCCGACAGGCCGCGCAACGTTGTGACCTGATCGACTCAAGTCTTGCGCAACGTGTGCAATGGCGGTTGCCGCAGCACTTGGCGCGTACCAACGATACCGGCCAATCCGACGCCGAGCCCGCCGCCCAACATTCCGGCCAGCCACCACAGGGGCCGCAGCGTAAACGGCAGGTCCAGCAATTGCGTGGCGACCATGTAGGCGGCCAGCGTCGCCCCAAACGCCGCCAACAGTCCGGCCAGGACGCCGATAATCACGAATTCGCTTGCCACGCCCAGCATCAGACGGCGGCGCGACGCGCCCAACGTTCGCAAAATCGCCCCTTCCCGCAGGCGTTCGTCCTGGGTGCCCTGGATTGCGGCGTACAGCACCACCAGCCCGGCCAATAGTGTAAAGCCGAAAACATACTCCACCGCCGAGGCCACCTGATCCATGATGCCGCGTACCTGGGCCATGACCGCTTCCACATCGATGATGGTCACGTTCGGAAATCGCGCCACCAGATCGGTAAGCAGATCCTTTTCGTTGGCGGCCAGACGAAAACTGCTGATCCACGTGGCGGGAAAGTCGTCGAGCATCCCCGGCGGCGCGATGACGAAGAAGTTCGGCCGAAACGATTCCCAATTCACGGTGCGCAGGCTGGAAACCTTCGCAGTCAATTGGCGCCCTGCGATCCGGTAGGTCAACTGGTCGCCGACATGAATCCCCAGCGTTTGGGCGATGCCCTCTTCAACGGACCATTGCGCCGGAGCAGGGTGACCGCTGCTCCACCAGCTACCGGCTGCAAGTGTGTTGCCAGCATGCAGTTGTGTGCTCCAGGAAAGGTTGAATTCCCGGGTCGCCAGACGTTGCGCGCGCGGTTCGGAATAATCGCTTTCGTGTACCGCGTGATCGTTGATCTTCAACAACCGGCCGCGCACCATCGGATAAAGTTGCGGCGCTTGGCGGTCGTGGTGTTCGAACCATTTGCGTAACGCAGGCAGTTGTTCGGTTTGGATGTTGATCGCGAATTGGTTGGGCGCATCGTCCGGCAGACTGGCGCGCCAGTCGCCGAGCAGATCGCCGCGTACGAGCGTCAACAACAGCAACGCCATGATGCCGAGACCGAAACCGAGCACCTGCACCGTACTGGTACGGGACCGGCGCACGATGTTGGCCAGCCCGAAGCGCCAGGACACGCCGACCCGTTTGCGCAATGGTTGCAGCAACCGCACCAGCAGCCAGGCGAAGATTCCCAATAGTGCGAGGGTCACACTCGCACCCAGCAGGAACAGCAACGCCAGCTTGGTGTCCTGCGCCTGCCACAGAACCAGGGCCACCGCCGCCAGCAGCGCGCTGCCATAAACTGCACGGTGGCTCGGCGAAGGTGGTTCCAGGTCGCGGCGTAGCACGCGTGCCGGCGACACCCGCGCCAGCGCCAGCAGCGGCGGTACTGCAAAGGCGTACAGGATCAGCAGCCCGGCGGCGACGCCGGCCACGGCGGGCAACGGCCCCGGAGCGGGCAATTGCACCGCCGCCAACCCGCGTAGCAATCGGGCCAGGATTGATTGCGAAAGCAGTCCCGCGAGCGTGCCGAGCAAGCCGCACCCCAGACCGAGCCAGGTCAATTGCAAGAGATAGGTGCGGTTGATCAATCGTTGGGTCGCGCCGAGGGCGCGCATGATCGCGGTTTGATCGAGGTGGCGCTGGGCAAAACGCTGAGCGCTGATGGCGATCGCGACCGCAGCCAGCAGTACCGCCACCAACGCGGCCAGCCCCAGGAAGCGTTGCCCGCGATCTAACGCGGCCCGCAGCTCCGGTCGCGAGTCGCCCACGCCTTCGACTTCGGCGGGCGGCTGCACCCGGCGCGCCGCCCACGCCCGGTAGCGCTCGATGTCGGCTTCCCGACCGGCCAGCAGCAGGCGATGTTTGACGCGGCTACCCGGCGCCAGCAGACCTGTACCGGGAACATCCTGCAGGCGCATCAGCAAGCGCGGCGCAACGCTGAACATCTCGCCTGCGCGATCGGGCTCGTAGGTGAGAATGCCGCTCACCAGCAGCTTGCGCTCGCCGACCGCCAGACGGTCGCCGACGCCGACACCCAACGCCGCGGCCAGCCGTGACTCCAGCCACACCGAGCCCGGCTCCGGAAGAACGCGCGCGACACGTCCGTCGCCATACGGTTTTTCGGCCATGCGCAGCGTGCCCCGCAATGGATATCCGCCGCTCGCAGCTTTGATCGCCGCCAACACCACCCGATCTTTGGCTACCACCACGCTGGCGAAGCTCAGGGTCCGCGCGGTGCGCAAATTGAACTCGGACGCCGTCGTGCGCAACTGCGGGTCCAGGGTTTCCGATGAGCTCACCACCAGATCGGCTGCCATCAACTCGCTTGCCTGACCCACCAGCGCCCGCTCGACGCGGCTGGTAAAGAAACCCACCGCGGTCATGGCCGTCACTGCGACAATCAGCGCGCCGGCCAGCGCCCGCATTTCGCCGCTGCGCCATTCCCGGCGCAACAGTCGCAGCGACATCGCCAGCGCGTTCATGGCGCAACCGTGTTCAACATCCGCCCGCCTTCGAGCTGCAGGCGCCGCCCGCAACGCTCCGCGAGCGCCGCGTCGTGGGTCACGAGGATCAGCGTCGTGCGCTGCTTGGCGTTGAGCGAAAACAGCAGATCGATGACCTGGGCGCCGGTGCGCTGATCGAGATTGCCGGTGGGTTCGTCAGCAAACAGCACCGACGGCTGGGCGGCGAATGCGCGCGCCAATGCCACCCGTTGCTGCTCGCCTCCGGAAAGCTGGTTCGGATAGTGTGCGATGCGCGCGCCGAGTCCGACTTGGTGCAGCACTGCCTCGGCGCGTCCGCGGGGGTCGTCGTCGTCGGCCAGCTCCAGCGGCAGCATGACGTTTTCCAGCGCCGTGAGACCGCCGAGCAAGTGAAAGTTCTGGAACACGAAACCCACCCGCCCGGCGCGCAGTGCCGCGCGCCCGTCTTCGGACATGGCGCCGAGAGCGCGCCCGTGGAGGAAAACCTCACCGAAGGTGGGTGTGTCCAGCCCGGCGAGCAATCCCAGCAGGGTCGATTTGCCGGAGCCCGATGCGCCGAGTACGGCCACTTGCTCTGCGGCCTCGATGTCCAGGCTGATGTCGTCCAGAATGGTCAGCGGTCCGCTCGGACTGGCGACTTGCTTGCCCAAGTGACGGGCCTGCACAATCGCCGCAGAGGTGGATCGATTCATGATATTGCGAATCCTGTGGATATTGGGCTTACTGGTGATGACCACGCCGGCGTTCGCCGAACAACCCGTGTTGCTGGTGCTCGGCGACAGTCTCAGCGCCGGGCACGGGATCGAACAAGGCGACGGTTGGGTCGCGTTGTTGCAGCAGCGCCTGCGCCAGCGCACGCCTGCCTACCGAGTGGTGAACGCGAGCATCAGCGGCGACACCACCAGCAGTGCGCTTGCCAGACTGCCTGCGATACTGAAGCGCGACCATCCGGACGTCGCGGTGGTCGAGCTGGGTGGCAACGACGGGCTGCGCGGCCTGTCGCTCGCGGCCATGCACGATAACCTGGGCGCGATCCTCGCACAGTTGCGCCGTGAGGGCACCAAGGTCCTGCTGCTCGGGGTGCGCCTGCCACCCAACTATGGCCCCGTTTTCCTGAAAAGGTTCCGCGACGTTTATCAACAGCTCGCCGAGCAGTACCAGGTGCCACTGGTGCCGCACTTCCTGGCCGGAGTCGCGGATAATCCCGCCTTGATGCAGGACGACGGCATTCATCCGCGGGCGGCTGGTCAAGCGCGCTTGTTGGCCAACGTCTGGCCCGAAATCGAACTGCTGCTCCGATCCGCGGATTGACCGCGCCGAACTCGCGCCCGATTCCCGAATGGGTCCATCACCCCGGTTTTGGAACGTTTGCACGGCGCGGGCGTGAACGGCACCGCGGAAACCGCGCCTTCCAGTGCCCATAGTAGAGGCTCGGACCGCGCTTGCCGCCACCGGGAAGTCCTATGACACGACACCTTATCGCACTGCTTGCCGCCACGCTGTTGTGCCAGTTTCAGGCAGGTGCTAATGAGCCCGGGGTCCGCCCCCCGGACTCATCCGCCGCCAGCGCGGAATCTCCACAGCCCGATGCGGGGGAGGTGGTGCGCGCGGCGTTCACCAGCGCCGTGGTGGATCGGGAGCCGGTGGACAGCATTCTGAGCCTCGGCAACGGCGAATCCCACGTCTATTGTTTTACCGAATTGCGCGGCCTCGCGGGACAGCACGTGACCCATCGTTGGGAATACGAAGGCAAAGTCATGGCCGAAGTCAGTTTCGATGTCGGCGGTTGGCGTTGGCGGGTATGGTCCCGTAAAAATCTGCGCCCGGAATGGCACGGGCATTGGCGGGTCAGTGTGGTGGATGAATCCGGCCGCGTGCTCGCGCAGCGGGACCTTGCCTACGAGTCGGCGCGGGCGTTCGAGACCCCGGCGGCAACGGTGACCGCAGCGCGGCCGTAATTATCCGGTCTTCAACTGTCGCAGATGTTCGCGCACGTCGATGTTGTGCGCGCCCGGCTCCAACACGCGGCGAATGGTGTAGGGGCCGGCATCGTTGTCCACATGGCGGGCGAGATCGACGATTCGGGTCGGGAAATATGGGTTCTTGTCGCAGTCGAGCACCAAAACCGCCTTCGGCCGCAGCCGCAACCTCGGATTGATGCTGATCACCACGCCTACCTCTCCGCTGCTCAACTCCACCAGGCTGCCGATCGGGTAGATTCCAATACATTGAATGAACTGTTCGAGCAGTTGCGGATCGAAGTCGCGTTCCCGCCATTCGTACATGCGGGTCAACGCTTCGGTCGACGCCATCCCATCGTGATAGGCCCGGTCGCTGGTGATGGCGTCGTAGACATCGACGATTGCCACCATTTTGCTCCACGGCGAAATCGCATCCGAGCCCAGCCCGCGCGGATAGCCATGTCCCTGTAGACGTTCGTGGTGACTAAAGGCGATATCGATCACTTCGCCCGGCATGCCCGGAATCGCACTCAATACCTCGCGACCGCGCGCGGGATGCTGCTTCATGATCGTGAATTCGTCGTCGCTGAGACGCCCTGGCTTGTTGAGGATCTCGAGCGGTGTCTTGAGCTTGCCAATGTCGTGCAGCAGCGCGCCGGTGCCGAGTAGTTGCAGGTCCGCTTTCGACAGGCCCAGATGACGACCGAAGGCAAGACTCAACACGCACACGTTGACGCTGTGTTGTGCCGTGTACTGATCGCGTTCCTTGAGTTGGGTGAGACACATTTGCGCATCCGGATTGCGGACGATGCTGTCGACCAGGTCTTCGATCACGACGCGCACGTCGTTGAGCCGCGGTGCCCGGCCGGCGCCAACGTCATCGAATACTTGATCGATAAAGCCGCGTGCGCTGGAGCGCGCCGATTCGGCCTTGGCGAATTCGGTCTCGACGGCTACAGCGCGGGGATAGGTCCTCTCACCAGGCGCTGCCGCAGGCGCATTGCACGCATCTCGGGCCGGGCGAACGGCGGCCCGGTCGACGCCTTTCACCGTATCGATGACGACGTACCGGCACCCGTGCAAGCAACCGTTTTGAAGCTCGTGAAGCTGCGCGAGAGTTTCGATGCGAAAGCCCTGAAACAAACACTGCGACTCGAGCCACGGGCGGTCGAGTTCGCACACGTACATTCCGCAACTCAGATCCGAGACGGCGATTTTTCGCTTCATGAAACCGCTCTGTACGGAGGCGGAGCCGACACTGCTCCCCATTCCTCCACATGCTAGCGGCAGTGGCCGTTCGGTCCTTTAGGAGGCGGCTGCCCGAGCGTGGTAGGCGGGACTCAGTTCGCGCACTGCGGCCACCAGCGCGGCGGTGTGTTCCGGGTCGATGGTGGGATGGATGCCATGACCGAGATTGAATATATGACCGCTGCCGCTGCCGAAACTTTCCAGCACCCGGGCGGCTTCGGAGCGGATGTAATCCGGCGAGGCATAAAGAGCGCAGGGGTCCATATTGCCTTGCAGCGCCACCCGGTCACCGACCCTTGCCCGCGCGGCGGACAGTTCGATGGTCCAGTCGAGACCGATGCCGTCGCAGCCGCTGTCGGCGATGTCTTCCAGCCACAGCGCACCGCCCTTGGTGAACAGTGTCACCGGCACCCGCCGGCCCTCGTGTTCGCGGATCAGGCCGTCGACGATGCGCCGCATGTAGGCCAAGGAAAAAGCACGGTAATCGGGCGTGGTGAGCATGCCGCCCCAGGTGTCGAATACCATCAGCGCCTGGGCCCCGGCGCGCACCTGAGCGTTGAGATAGTTGGTCACCGCATCCGCCAATACGCCGAGCATCCGGTGCATCAGGTCGGGGCGATCGAACATCAGGGATTTGGTGTTCTGGAACACCTTCGCCGCGCCGCCTTCCACCATGTAGGTGGCCAACGTCCAGGGACTGCCGGAAAAACCAATCAATGGCACGCGGCCCCGGAGAGCGCCGCGAATGGTGCGCACGGCGTCCATGACATAACCGAGCTCCTGTTCCGGATCGGGAGCGGACAACTTTCGGATGTCGGCCTCGGTGCGCAATGGGCGCTCGAATTTCGGTCCTTCGCCCTCGGTGAAGTACAGCCCAAGCCCCATGGCATCGGGGATGGTGAGAATATCGGAAAACAGGATCGCCGCATCCAGGTCGTAGCGCTCGATGGGTTGCATGGTGACTTCGCAGGCGAGCTCCGGATTGCGGCACAGATCCATGAAGCTGCCGGCCTTGGCTCTGGTGGCACGGTATTCGGGCAAATAACGTCCGGCTTGACGCATGATCCAGATCGGCGTGCGATCTACCGGCTGGCGCAGCAATGCGCGCAGCAAACGGTCGTTCTTCAGTTCATTCATATCTGTTGTCTGCAGTGGCGTTGCCGGATCCCGGCGCCCGCAGGCGGTACGGATCCGCAGTCGGGGAATGCAGGCGGGGACGCTATGTGAGCGATCTGGTGGTAAGGAGCGTCGGCAAGCGCATCACGCCCCGACGCCAGCAATGTGTCAGTATACCCGGCGCCGGAAGCGTGATTCAAATGTCGGCGCTGTTATTTCCGGCCGCGGCGAACTTCCTGTTGCACCGCTGAGAACGGCCGCGGCCACGGGCCCGCCCGCCGCAACCCTTCAGGTAGTTTCGCCATGGCGTCGCGCGCTGCGCCCAGGTCGGCGAAATCGCCATGTACCAGGACGTACCAATCCGCGTCTCGATATTGAATCTTGTAAGAAGCCGTATCGGATTTCAGTGCAAAGCGGTCGATCAATTCCTGCAGCGGCTTTGCCTCCCGCGAACCCAGCAATTGCAACGTGTAATGGCTGCCCGGACGACTCAGCAACCATTGCCGGTCGGGCGCGGTGTTCGACGCGGGCGCCGGGGTCGTGGCTTCATCGACGCTGGGCTGTGGAGGCACCGCGGCTGCGGTGTCGGGTTCGGCTGCGGGCAGCGGAGCTGGGGGCGTTTCCGGCACCGATTCCGGCGCGCCAGCCGGCCTTTCGGCGGTGCCCGGGTTGCTTGCAGCGTCGGCGGCCGGTTGCGAATTTGACTCTGCCGGACTTGCCGACGCACTGCGCTTCGCGTCGCCCGAGGACTGCGGCGACCGGGGCGCTACAGGTTCAGCTGGCGCCGCAGGGGTATCGCTCGCGCCCGGCTGCGCTGGAGAGGCCGGTGGCGGCGCCGTTGATTGCGCGCTCGAATTGTCCGGAATAATCGCCGCCGCCGGCGGGCGCGACGATGGGCTGATCGGCTTCAGGTCTTGATCCGGTGGCGCCGGAGGTTCGCGGTCCTCGATGCCGGCTTCGGCCTCCGGCACCGTTTCGGGCATACCGTTGCCGGCCCCATGCGGCTCGGTTTCCGGCTCCGGGGTGCCGGACGGGGTCGCCGGTGGCATCGCGGGCGTCGGCTGGGACGGTGGCGCAATCGGATTTGCAGGCGCGCTCGCGGAGCGCGGCTGCTGTTCAAACAGCGCGTTGATACGGTCCTGCTGGGTCAGCACCGCTGCGGCCACACCGATTAGCAGCACCAGGCCGAGGATGCGCACCGTTTTGCGCAGCGGCAATCTGCCGCCCGGCCGCGCCAGCCGCTGGTTTGTAACCGGCGCGGCCGCTTTTCTGCGAGCCAACATCTCAGGTGCGAGACGATCGATCTCGGCGGGCAGCCCGCGGCCGTCCCGGTGCAGTCGGGCGAGCTGCTCGGGGGGCAGGGGCAACGTCTCGCTCCATCCCGCTGTTGCGAGGCGATGGGACAGATATGCGCCGGTTTGCGATCGGGACAGATGCGGCCATTCCAGCACATGCAGTGCGGCAGCGGGAAAACCGCCCTGTTGCAGGCGCCCTTCGTCGAGAGGTTCACCGGCGAGCAGCAGATGCCAGCCTTCGGCGGGCGAAGCCAGGGCGGCGAGTTCGGCCAACGCAGGTTGGGTAAGCGCGTGGGCATCGTCCACCACAATGACCGGCAAACGCGTGTTGCGGTATAGCGCACTGGCGTGTTCGGCGAGCAAATGCCGCAGGGCCAAACGCCCACAGTCCGGTGGCAGGTCGCAGCAGCGGGCGAGGTCGGCCAAGAGCTTGTCCGGTTCGGCGCTTGCGGCTCCCGCGATACGGCACAGCGACCAGCGTTCATCCGCCATGCGCTCGAGCTGGGTCAGCGCAGCGCTTTTGCCAACGCCCGATTCGCCGACGACGAGCACCACGAGGCGTGTGGACTGCAGCAGGTGTCGGATGAGATTGAGACGCTGGTGGATATCCGCGTCGGCGAAGAATGCGGCGCCGGGTTGTCCGAAGGCGCTTTGGACCGCATCGTCAAGCGTCGCTGATGCGATATTTCCCGGTGTTTCCATATCGGCGGGCGGATTCATGGGCGTGGATGCGGACGTGGTTTTCAGGCGCTGTCGCCCTGAGTGAAAACTACTCGGTAGCCTCGTTTGAGCTGCGCATCGCGTACCTGCATCAATGCCTCGATGGCTTGCTCACGGCTGACAAAGTGGTCTTTGCGGATTTTACCCGCCAATCCCTGGTAACCGGACTCGCGCACCAGCGTCCATCCCTCCAGCAGATCCTCCTGCAGGTGCAGATGATAAAAGCGCGGCGGCCGATCTTCCACTGTCGGCATTTGCATGTAAATGCGCATGAATCGAATCGGAATGGCGTAAGCCCGCGAGCCGGTGCGACTGTGAGGCGCGCGCACCGCAATCCCGAAATCCTCCCTTCAGGTCAATTGCGTGGCATCGAACAGGCGCTGATGCTCTGCTATTGCGAAACGATCCGTCATGCCGGCGATATAGTCCGCTACGGCGCGGGCGCGTCCGGCCACACCATTGGCGTGCTCCAAGCTGTCGCTATGGCGTTGGGCTTCCGGAGGCAGTAGGCGCGGTTGTTCCATGAATGCCGTGAACAGCGCCTGCACGACGCGCGCGGCTTTTGTGGTCATGCGCACCACCCGATAATGGGCATACAGGTTTTGGCGCAGAAACCGCTTCAGTTCCAGATTCAACTCACGCATTCCATCGCTGAACTGGATCAGCGCCTGATCGGCGCTGCGCACCGCTTCGATATCGTCCGGACGGTACGAGCGCAGTAAGCGTTGACTGGTTTCGATCAGATCGACGACTTGGGCATTGATCAGCCGGCGCACGACCTCGTGAGTGGTGGTGCGCTCGTCCAGTTTGGGATAGCGCGCACGGACTTCGTCCAACTGGCTGCACACCAGCGGCACGGCCGCTAATTGTTCCATCGTGATCAGCCGCGCGCGCAAGCCGTCGTCGACATCATGGCTGTTGTAGGCGATTTCGTCGGCCAAATTGGTCAACTGCGCTTCCAGGCTGGGCTGGGTCTTGTCGATAAAGCGGCGGCCGACGTCACCCAGTTCCGCCGCCTTGGCAGTGGAACAATGTTTGATGATGCCTTCCCGGCTTTCAAAGGTAAGGTTCAAACCGCGGAAATCGGCGTATTTCTGCTCCAGGTCGTCGACCACTCGCAAGGACTGAAAATTGTGCTCAAAGCCGCCGTAGTCACGCATGCACCCGTTGAGCGCATCCTGGCCGGCGTGCCCGAACGGTGTATGGCCGAGGTCGTGGGCGAGGGCGATCGCCTCCACCAGATCTTCGTTGAGCCGCAACGCGCGGGCAATGGAACGCGCAACCTGTGCGACTTCGATGGAATGAGTCAGTCGGGTTCGGTAAAGATCGCCCTCGTGATTGACGAACACCTGGGTTTTGTATTCCAAGCGACGGAATGCGGCGGAATGAATGATGCGATCGCGGTCCCGTTGGAATTCGCTGCGGTGATGAGGACCGTCTTCTACATGCTGGCGGCCCTTGGACGTATGTTCCTGTGCGGCATAGATTGCCAACGGCTCCATGAGTCAACCAGTCTGCAACGAAGCGGTGGGAATGCGGGTGATTTCCTCGAGCATGGAACGTAGCGCATCGGGATCGAAGTCGCTGCTGATTACGGCCTCGCCGATGCCGTGCAGCAGGACCAGACGTAATTGCCCGGCCAGCACTTTCTTGTCCACTGCCATCAGCTCGAGAAAGCGCGGCGCGTCCAGTTCCTCGGGCGGTCTTACCGGGAGTCTCGCGCGCTGCAGTAGTCGCTCGATACGGTCGAGTTGGGAAGCTGGCATCCAACCGAGGCGCACTGAAAGTTCAGCTGCCATATACATTCCGGCAGCCACCCCTTCGCCGTGCAGCCAGGCTCCGTAGCCCATGCCGGTCTCGATGGCGTGACCGAAGGTATGTCCCAGGTTGAGTAGTGCGCGCTGTCCGCCTTCCAGTTCGTCGGCGGCGACCACCTCGGCTTTGTTGCGGCACGAGCGTTCGATGGCGTAACTCAGCGCTGCGTCGTCGCAGGCGCCGAGCCGTTCGACATTTTGTTCCAGCCAGTCGAAAAACGCCGAATCGCGGATCAGGCCGTATTTGATCACTTCGGCGATGCCGGCGGCCAGCTGCCGCGGCGGCAGCGTCTTGAGGGTATCGGTATCCGCAACCACGCAGCGGGGTTGATAGAACGCCCCGATCATGTTCTTGCCCAAAGGGTGATTTACGCCGGTCTTGCCGCCTACCGACGAGTCCACTTGTGCCAGCAGCGTGGTAGGCACCTGGATGAAGTGTACGCCCCGCTGATAGCAGGCGGCGGCGAAGCCCGTGATGTCGCCCACCACGCCTCCGCCCAGGGCGATCAAAGTCGCACTGCGGTCGAACCGATGCCGCAACAGGGCATCGAAAATCGAATTGACCGTGGCGAGGACTTTGTGGGCTTCGCCGTCCGGGAGCACCATGGTCTCCACCCGCAGGTCCGGGCCCAGCGACGTCAGCAGCCGTTGCAAATACAATGGCGCGACCACGTCGTTGGTGACCACCAGGACTTGTTTACCGGAAACGTGGTCGCGCAGCAGCGCCCCGCGCCCGAGCAGGCCGGTGCCGATATGGATGGGATAGCTGCGTGCGCCCAATTCGACCGTCAGTGTCTTCATAGCCTGATTTTATCGGTTTTGTGTTGTCCGGCACAGGGCAGACTGGAGTCTATTGACGGCGCTGGTCCGCCGACCCGGACGGTCGTCGACCGCGGCGGCGTCCGCCGGCCACCGCGCGCAGTTCCAAGCGCCGCAGAATCTCGTGGACCACGCTCTGGACCGAGCGGCGGTCGGTTTCGACCACCAGGGTGGCGACTTCCCGGTACAGCGGGTCACGCTGCGCGATCAGCGCTTCCAATCGGGCCTTCGGGTTTTCGGTCTGCAACAAGGGGCGGTTGTGATCCCGCGCCGTACGCGCGAGTTGTTGCTCGACGGTGGTCCGCAGATACACGATCTTGGCGCGTTCGGCCATGTGACGGCGATTTTCCGGATCGAGGATGGCGCCGCCTCCCGTGGCGAGCACGAAGCGTTCGTGACCGGTCAGTTCTTCGATCATGTTGCGTTCCCGGGTCCGGAAACCCGCTTCTCCCTCCAGTTCGAAGATCAGGGGTATGTTGGCCCCGGTGCGTTGTTCGATTTCGCGGTCACTGTCGTAGAACGGTAGCTCCAGGGCCTGGGCGAGACGCCGGCCTGCCGTGGATTTGCCGGCACCCATGGGGCCGACCAGGATCAGGTTGGGGGTCACGTTCATGGTTGTCAGGTATGCCAGCGCCCGGCATGCAAATCAAGCGAGTGGGCAAATAAAAAACCCCGGGCGGACGAAGCCGGCCCGGGGTTGGGAGGAAGTTCGCTCAGCGCGTGGCTGTGGCGAGATCGTCCTTGACGATTTTCGGAGTCACGAAAATCAGCAGTTCCGTTTTGTCGTTGGTATTGCGTTTGTCCCGGAACAGCGCACCGACCACCGGCAGATCGCCGAAGAACGGAGTGCGCGTGCTCGAGTATTCCTTGGTGTGCTCGTATACACCGCCGAGGACCACGGTTTCGCCGTTGTTCACCAGTACCTGGGTTGACACTTCGCGCGTATTGACCGGCGGCACGCCAAGCACGGCGTTGGTGAAGTCGGGGTTATCCTTTTTCACGCTCAAGTCCATGATCACGCGATCGTCGGGCGTAATCTGGGGCGTGACTTTCAACTGCAGGACTGCTTTTTTGAAGCTCACCGAGGTGGCGCCGCTGGAAGTGGCCTCCTGATAAGGGATTTCCACGCCCTGCTCGATGGTGGCTTCTTTCTGGTTCGCTGTGATCACCCGCGGGCTGGAGACGATTTCGCCTCGGCCTTCGGACTGCATGGCGGACAGTTCCAGCTGCAGGATGTGATTGCCGATGCGACCGACCGCCAGGCCCAGGGCGCTGGCGCCCGATGCCGCCACCGGCAGATCCACGATCAGATCGCCCAGCCCGGTGTTGGGGCTGGTGCCGGAGACCCCGCCGCCGCCGACCCAGACCCGTTCATTATTGTCGAAGCCCGTTTCCTTGGCGACACCGAAGCGTACGCCCAGGTCCTTACTGAAGTCGTTGTTGGCGATGACGATGCGCGATTCGATCAGCACCTGACGGACCGGAATGTCTAGGCGCGTGACCAATTTGCGGATGTCCTCGAGCTGCGATGGCGTGTCCTGGATCATCAACGTGTTGGTGCGGTCGTCCAGGGTGATGCTGCCGCGGGAAGAGAGCAGCGAGTTGCCCTGGGACTTGATCAGTTTGGAAAGATCGGCCGCTTTGGCGTAGTTGATCTGGAACCATTCGGTGCGCAGCGGCTCCAGTTCCTTGATCTGTTTCTTGGCCTCCAACTCGAGTTTCTCGCGTGCCGCCAGCTCCTCGCTCGGGGCCACCAGCACCACGTTGCCGGTGCGGCGCATGGCCAGGCCTTTGGTTTTCAGGATGATGTCCATTGCCTGATCCCAAGGCACGTTCTTGAGGCGCAGAGTGAGGCTGCCGTTGACGCTGTCGCTGACGACGATGTTCAGCCCGGTGAAGTCCGCCAGCAACTGCAGTACGGCGCGGACTTCGATGTTCTGGAAGTTCAGCGACAGGCGTTCGCCGGTGTAACCCAGCTTGTCCTTCCGCGCTTGTTCCTTTTCCTGTTTGGTCACCGGTTTGACTTCAACCGTGTAGACGTCCTCGGACTGATAGGCCAAGTGATCGTAATCGCCGGTAGCCTTGATCACCATGCGCGTATTGCCGTCGCGGGTGAAAGTTTCGATAGCGGTGACCGGGGTCGCAAAATCGGTCACGTCGAGGCGGCGTTCGAATTTTTCAGGCAGGGCGGTGTTGAGAAAGTCGACCACGATGTTGCCGCCTTCCTCGTGCATATCCACGGGCGTCGACGGGTCGGACAAGGTGACGATGATTCGGCCTTGACCGCGGTCTCCGCGGCGGAAGTCGACATCGGCGATCTTGTGATCACCGCTGCCCGATGCGCTGGTGCCGGCGCCGGAAGCCACTGCGCCGCTGTCCAGCGTCAGCATCACCTTATTGCCGTTGACGCGGGTGTCGTAGGGTACCAGCTGGGCCAGATTCAGGATCACCCGGGTGCGCCCCTGACTTTCCACGGCAGTGAGGCTGCGCGCCATGCCCACGCCGATGGTGCGCGTGCGATGCTCGAGCTTGTTGGCCGTATTCGGGAAATCGAGCGCGATACGAGCCGGATTGTCGATGGTGAAACTGAGCGGTTTGCTTGCCGGTTGCGCCATGGTCAGCGTCACCTGAACACGATCGCCGGGCAGCGATGCCACATCGATATTCTGCAGTGAGTTTTCCGCGGCACTGGCGACTGCGCCGAGTCCCTGCATGCAGAACAGCAGCGTCAATGCGGTGCGCAACCAGCGCAGGCGCGAATGGGCGCCGTGTCGCGCCTGGTCGATGCCGGCGAATCCGGTGTGAGACTTGGATGCTTTCGTGCTCATTGTACTTTGTCCCCTGGAATTATTCGCTGAGCGCCAGTGCGGCGTGACGTTCCACATATCCGCCGAGTCCATCCGGCACGATTTCTACTAGGTCTACTTCGTTTTCAGATATCTGACTGATCTTGCCGTAGTTCTGACCGAGATAATTGCCCTTGCGCACCCGGTGAATGGTACCGTCGCTGGCACGTACCAGCGCCCAGCTGGTGCCTTGTTGTTCCAGAACGCCCACCATGCGCAGGCTGTCGAGCGGGAACGACTCCAGCGGTTCCTTCGGCCGTGCCTCGTCTGGGTGCAGCTTGCTGGTGCTGCGCTGCTTTTCGGAACCCGGTTGCGCTTGATTGAACGAAATCACCTCGAACGGATCACGCAGTCCGGTGTCGTGATAGGTGAAGGTTTCGTGCGGCTTGAGTTCCGGTGGCTTCGGCAGCGGCGCGCGCTTGGCCGCCTTGGCGTCCTGCACGAACTGTTTGAGATCGCTTTTGTCGGAACTGCAGCCGGTGACGGCTACTGCGATGGCCGTGCTCAGCAGGGCGATGGCGAGCCTGCGCCCGGTGCGCGAGTGTATTGTTGTACGCGCGATCATTGGCCCGTACCCTCCCCTTCATCCAGATACCGGTAAGTCTTCGCGGTCGCGGTCATCACCAGGCGATCGGAGTCGTCCTTGCCGCTGCCCTTTGGCTGCAAGGTAATATCGTGCAGTGTGACAATTCGCGGCAGGGCTGCGACGCCGCTGACGAAATTGCCGAACTGGTGGTAGGTGCCCGTCACCCGAATCTTGATTGGCAGTTCCGCGTAGAAGTCCTTTACGATTTCGGGTTGCGGTTGAAACAACTCGAATTCCAGGCCGGCCCCGAGGCCGGTCTGCGAGATGTCGACCAACAGCGCGGCAACCTCGGTCTTGCTGGGCAGCTGACGGCGCATTTCGCCGAACGACTGGCGCATTTCATCCAGTTGCTGCTTGTATTCTTCCAGGCTGGCGGCGCGTCGGGCTTTCAGCTTCACCGTGTCTTTTAGTGTCTGCTCTTCCTTCTGCAGCCGTTCCAATTGTTCCTGCTGGTGGCGGGTGTCGAACCAGAACACCGCAAACACCACTGCGGCGACCAGGACGGCGACCAGCACGCCCTTGGCCACCGACGGCCAATTGCCGACGTTACTGAAGTCGAGCTCGTTGAGTTCGTTCAGGTTCATTTGGCGGCTCCCTGGATCGGCTCAGGCTGCTTGTGCGACTGCTTGGCGGTCAGCACGAATTTGCTGGCCCGGGTGCCGTCCTTTTGCGCGGTCTCGATCACTTGCAGATTCGGGTCTGCCAGCCAGTCCGATTTCTCCAGGTTCCACATGTAGCTGGAAACCCGGGCATTGGACTGGGCTGTACCCTTGATGTTGAGCGCATTGTTGCTTTCCTGGACGCTGTTCAGATACACGCCGTCGGGCAGGGTGCGCGCCAGGGAATCGAACAGGTGCACAATCTCGGGCCGGCTGGTCTGGAGCTGCTGAATGATATTCATACGGGCTTCGAGACGCTGTCGGGTCTTGTCCAGGGCGTCGATCTCCTTGATCTGTTTGTCCAGCACCTTGATCTCGTCCTGCAAGTAGGCGTTGCGTTCGCGTTGGAAGTCCATGGCGTGTTCGACGTAGAAGTGCACGCCGACCATGGCCGCAATGGACACGATCACCGCCAATCCCAGGAGCGCCATGAATTGCTGCTGGCGCTGTTTGCGCAGTTCCTCGCGCCACGGTAATAGATTGATGCGGGCCATTTCAGTCGAAGCTCCTCAAGGCAAGTCCACACGCGATCATCAGCGCGGGAGCGTCATTGCTCAGGGTCTGCGGCTTCACCCGCGTGGCCAGCGACATGTTGGCGAACGGGTTGACGATCGAAGCTTCAGTGCCGAGGCGGGACTCGATCAATTCATCGATGCCCTGAATCGAAGCGCTGCCGCCTGCCAGACACACCCGGTCGACGCTGTTGTACTGGCTCGAGGAAAAGAAGAACTGCAGCGAACGGCTCACCTGCTGGGTCATCGCTTCCTTGAATGGTTCCAGCACCTCCGCCGCGTAGTTGTCCGGCAGGCCGCCCTGGCGTTTCGCCATGCCCGCTTCTTCATAGGACAGGCCGTAGCGCCGCATGATCTCTTCGGTGAGCTGTTTGCCGCCGAAAACCTGTTCGCGGGTGTAGATGATCTTCAGATCGTGCAGCACGTTGAGGGTGGTCATGGTCGCACCCACGTCCACCACCGCGATGGTCTGATCCCGGCCGGCGCCCGGCAGCTGTTCGGCCACCAGGGCGAATGCGCTTTCCATGGCGTAGGCTTCGACGTCGACGATGCGTGCGTTCAACCCGCCCATTTCCAGTGCCGCGACACGCATATCCACATTTTCGCTGCGCGAGGCCGCGAGCAGGACATCGACCGTTTCGGCGCTTTTCTCGGAAGTGCCTAGCACCTCGAAATCCAGGTTCACTTCCTCGAGTGGGTACGGAATGTATTGATCGGCTTCCAGCTCGATCTGGGTTTCCATGTCCTCCTCGGAAAGCGAGGCACTCATGGGGATGACTTTGGTGATTACCGCAGATCCGGCGACCGCCACTGCGGCATCACGGGTCCGGGTGCCCGAACGTTTGACGGCCCTGCGAATGCTCTCGCCTACGGCTTCCACGTCCGCGATGTTCTTTTCCACCACGGAATTGGGCGGAAGGGGCTCTACCGCGTAGCTTTCGACGCGATAACGATTCCCGCTCCGGCTCAGTTCAAGCAGTTTCACTGCGGTTGAGCTGATATCCAGGCCGAGCAGAGGAGGCCTTTTCCTTGAAAACAGTGCCACCGACGTTTTCCTTTTTGATACTCGCAGTTAGGAGGGAAACGTGCCCTTCTTCATTAAAATCCATACACAACGTGTTGTCAATCCATGGCTTCCTGCAGTGCCGACTCCGTCCGGTTTTTTGCTCCCCGCACTTGGAACCGGGCAACATTGCCGATATCTTTGACACTCCCCGTATCGGTCACGTTAACGATAAATTTAGCGGCGTGCATGTGGCGGCTACGGCTAATGTGACAGAATTAACTATTCGGCTGCCGGCCCGCCTTTGCCCATGTCTCCTGTAACTCGTAAATTTTTACTCGTTCTGCGGCTCGCCGTCGGTGCCGCTTTCGCCGCGGCGACTGCTGCGGTGGTGGTGCTTGCAGCAGCCTATCTTTACCTCGCGCCCGAATTGCCACCGGTCGACAGCCTCAAGGACGTGCAATTGCAAGTGCCGTTGCGTGTGTACAGCGGCGACGCCAAGTTGATTGCAGAGTTCGGCGAAAAGCGGCGCAGCCCGATCTCCTATGCCGATACGCCACCTGAAGTTGTGCACGCATTTCTGGCCGCCGAAGACGATCGATTTTTTTCCCATCCCGGTGTCGACTATCAGGGCTTGATTCGAGCCGCGGTGCATCTGGTGCGCACCGGCGAAAAAGGTCAGGGCGGCAGTACGATCACCATGCAGGTGGCTCGCAATTTCTTTCTTTCCAGCGAAAAGACCTACGTTAGAAAACTCAACGAAATATTTTTGTCGTTGAAGATCGAGCGGGAATTGACGAAGGAAGAAATTCTCGAGCTGTATTTGAACAAGATCTATCTCGGCAACCGTGCCTACGGCGTTCAAGCGGCGTCCCATGTTTATTACGGCGTGCCGCTCAAGGACCTCACGCTGGCGCAAACCGCGATGATTGCCGGTCTGCCGAAAGCACCGTCACGCTATAACCCGATTGCCAATCCAAGTCGTGCGCTGGCGCGGCGCAATTACGTTCTGGGCCGCATGCGCGATCTCGGCTACATCACTCAGGAGCAGTACGCGCAGGCCGCTGCCGAACCGGCTACAGCAAAATTCCACGGTCAGATGATCGAAGTCCAAGCCCCCTATGTCGCGGAGATGGTCCGCGCTGCGCTGGTCAATCGCTACGGCGCGGATTCCTATACCGATGGCTATCGCGTATTCACTACGGTCGATGCGCACCTGCAGAAAGCAGCCAACGAAGCGCTCCGCAATGGACTGCTGGACTATGATCAACGGCATGGCTACCGCGGTCCGGAACAGCATCTGAAGCTCGAAGACTATCCTGATGAAGATGCGCGCGACCGACTGTTGGACGAGGCGGGTGACGTGGGCGAGCTGTTGCCCGCACTGGTGCTCAGCGTCGAGGACAAACAAGCAACCGTTTACATCGGCCAGGGTAAACAGGTGACGCTGGATTGGGATGGGCTGAAATGGGCACGCTCTTATGTCGATGAGAATCGGCGAGGGCCGGAGCCCGAGCATGCCAGCGATGTGCTCAAGCCGGGCGATGTGGTGCGCGTGGAGCAAACCGGCGAGCAGCATTGGAAGTTGTCGGAAGTGCCCGATGTCGCTGGCGCCCTGGTGTCCCTCGATCCCAAAGACGGCGCTATTCGCGCGCTGGTGGGCGGTTTCGACTATTACCAGAGCAAGTTCAATCGTGTCACCCAGGCTCGGCGTCAGCCCGGCTCGAACTTCAAGCCTTTCGTGTACTCGGCCGCGCTGGAAAACGGCTTTACGCCCGCATCGCTGATCAACGATGCGCCGGTGGTGTTCGAAGATCCATCGTTGGAAGCGACTTGGCGCCCGGAAAATTACAGCGGCCGATTCTACGGGCCCACCCGCCTGCGGGAGGCGTTGGTGCATTCCCGCAACCTGGTTTCGATTCGATTGCTGCGTGCCATTGGCATCGACACCGCCATCCACTATGTCGCCCGCTTCGGCTTCGATCCGAATCAGTTGCCGCGCAATCTCTCGCTGGCGCTGGGCAGTGCCAGCGTCACTCCGCTGCAGTTGGTGACCGGCTATGCCGTGCTGGCCAACGGCGGCTACAAGGTCGATCCCTACTTCATCCAACGCATCGAGGACGAACAGGGCAACGTGCTGTACCAAGCGAATCCCGCCACCGTGTGCACCGATTGCAGTGACAGCGCGCAGGCGGATGCGGCCACCGGGCCGGCACCGGGTGCTGCAGCCGCTACGCCCGACGAACCGCCCGCAGTCGATGCCGCCGCAACGTCGCCGGATAACGCTGCCGAGGCCGAAGGCAATCGACCACCAGCCCAGACTGCGCAGCCTGACCAAACCGTTACCCCGGCGCCGCGCCATGCTCCGCGGGTCATCAACGAACAGAATGCGTATCTGATGCAGTCGATGATGCGCGACGTCATTCGCCGCGGCACCGGACGGCGGGCGATGCAGCTTGGCCGCAACGACCTGTCAGGCAAGACCGGCACGACGAATGAGCAGCAGGACGCATGGTTTTCGGGTTTCAATGCCGATCTCGTGGCCACCGCATGGGTGGGATTCGATCAGCTGCGACCGCTGGGGCGGCGCGAAACCGGCGGCCATGCGGCGCTGCCGGTATGGATCGATTTCATGAAAGTAGCGCTGGACGGCATCCCGGAACACAAAATGCCGGAGCCACCCGGCCTGGTTACTGTGCGCATCGATCCGCAGACCGGGCTGCTCGCCAACGGCGACACGCAGGACGCGGTGTTCGAGACTTTCCGCAGTGATCGCGTGCCCAAGCGCATGGCGGACGCTTATGCAGCGCCGGGCAGTGGTGGCGGGCAGTCGACCCAATTGCCGGAACATATATTCTGAGACTTGCGTTTCGGCGCAAGTTGGCTTGATCGTAGTGCGTACCGAGTCGAATCATGCCCAATAACAATCACACCAAAGACCGGCAGATGCGTTTGCGGATCGCCATGGAAGCCGCGCGCATTCTTGCCGAAGGCGGCAGCGATTATCAGAGCGCCAAGCGCAAGGCGGCGTCCAGTCTCGGTGCGCCGGATACCCGTAATTTGCCCAGTAATGTCGAGATCGAGCAGGCGTTGATCGAACATCAGCGCCTGTTTTACGGTGATACGCAGCCGGCGCGGTTGCGCGAGTTGCGGCTGGAAGCGTTGAAGGCGATGGAATTTTTTCAGGACTTCGACCCGAAACTAGTGGGACCGGTATTGAACGGCACCGCAGGCGAACATTCCGACGTCCAACTGCATCTGTTCGCGGGCACCCAGGAAGAGGTTGCCTTGTATTTGATGGAACGGGGTGTGCCCTACGACCAGAGCGAACGCCGCTTGCGTTTCGGTCGCGATCGCTACGAGGTGCTGCCGGTATACCGATTCGTGGCCGGTGACATCGATCTGGATTTGACCGTGTTTCCCTTGGACCGCTTGCGGCAAGCACCGTGCAGTCCGGTGGACGGACGGCCGATGCGCCGCGGCAACCTCGGCCAGGTGCAAGCGCTACTGGCCGATTCGGACCCCGTGGATATCGATCAGTCCGATTTCGGATAGTGCTCGGGATATCCCCGTCGGGCGACGCCACTGTCGACCGCGGCTTTGGCGATGGCCGCCGGCACGGCTTGCAGCAACCGCGGGTCCAAAGGCGTGGGGATGATGTAGTTGGGCCCGAACTCGAGGCGGTCCAATTTGTAGGCTTGCAATACGCTTTTCGGAACTTCCTGGCGCGCCAAATTCTTGAGCGCGTGTACCGCGGCGATCTCCATGGCGGTGTTGATGGTGCTTGCATGCACATCCAAGGCGCCGCGAAAAATAAACGGAAAGCCGAGTACGTTGTTGACCTGGTTGGGGTAGTCGCTGCGCCCGGTGCCCATGATCAAATCGTCGCGGGTCGCCAGCGCAAGTTCCGGGCCGATTTCCGGATCGGGGTTCGACAACGCGAACACCACCGGTCGCGGCGCCATGGAACCGAGCATTTCCGGTGAGACCAGGTCGGGACCCGACAAGCCGATGAAGACATCGGCGTCGCGCATGGCGTCTGCCAGCGAGCGGCGATCGGTTTGGGTGGCGAACTGTTGCTTGTATTGGTTGAGATCGTCGCGGCCGCTGTGAATCACGCCTTTGCGGTCCACCATGAATATGTTTTCGCAGCGCGCGCCCAACTCCAGCAACAGTTTCATGGACGCGATCCCGGCCGCGCCCGCGCCCAAGCATACGATGCGCGCATCGGCCAGCTTTTTCCCCTGTAGCTCCAGCGCATTCAACAGGCCCGCGCACAAGATGATGGCGGTGCCGTGTTGGTCGTCGTGAAACACGGGGATGTCCAGGCTTTCAATCAAACGCCGTTCGATTTCGAAGCATTCCGGGGCTTTAATGTCTTCCAGGTTGATGCCGCCGAACGTTGGTGCGATGCGCTGCACGGTTTCGATGAACGCCTCTGGATCGGCGGCGTCCACTTCGATGTCGAATACATCGATGTTGGCGAAGCGTTTGAACAGCACGGCTTTGCCTTCCATCACCGGTTTGCCGGCCAAAGCGCCGACATTGCCCAGGCCCAGCACGGCCGTGCCATTGCTGATGACGCCCACCAGATTGGCCTTGGATGTATACAGATATGCGGCGTCCGGATCGGCGGCAATGGCGCGCACCGGTTCCGCGACTCCGGGCGTGTAAGCCAGGGACAGGTCGCGCTGGGTTTCACAGGGTTTGGTCACCTGGATGCTGATTTTCCCCGCTACCGGCTCGGCGTGATACTGCAGGGCGGCTTGTTTGAGGTCGTCGGACATGGAACTCGGCCTTTCATCGCGGTGCGGTTGGCGTCGATCAAACGACATCTGGTTATGATAGCCGTGTGCCGGCGGTCCGGTGCAGGGATACCGGCGGAATCGTTCCGTCAGACGCAAAAAAGGCGCCCTTGGGCGCCTTTCCAGACTCGTGCGGCAACTGCGCGTCGTTGCCGATTATTTCTTCATGCCGCCGTACTTGCGGCGGAACTTGTCCACACGACCGGCAGTATCGACGATTTTCTGTTTACCCGTGTAGAAAGGGTGGCATTCGGCGCACACGTCGAGATGAATTTCCTTGCCCAAGGTCGAGCGCGTCATAAAACTGCTGCCGCAGCTGCAAGTAACCTTGGTTTCGGTGTAATTTGGGTGGATATCCGGCTTCATGGGAAATACGACCTCGTGCGTTCGTTGCCTCAGCAGCCCATCGGCCGCTCGGCGTAAGGGCGCAAATGGTACGCGTAACCGGGACCGTGCGCAAGGGTCGGCGGGCTCAGTTGGCGTTGTTGCGTGAGGGAAAGGCCAATATCGAGGCTTGCGCCCGCGCCACAACAGGCGCCGACGCCGTGGTCTGCTGCAAAACGGCCACCAGGCCATGTTCGCCCTGGACCGACTCCCACATCATCTGCGATATGCGGACACACGCGGCCAACGGCGTGCCTGACGTGCGGCGCACCTGGTCGATCCGCCACTGCAGTCCGCGCAATCTTCTGCGACGGGAGACGGGGACTCTACGCAACAGCCGGACGATTTCCGCCCGGCGATGACGCTCGAACGCCGCCGGGTCCTGTCGGGCCAGGTTCGCCCAACGGTCAAAATCGAATCCGGAATCTTCGGGCATCTCGTTCTCCACTGCGTCGAATTCCTGCCACTTCAAGCTCACTATAGGACGGATCGCGCCGCATTCGAAACCTCACTTGTCCGCTATTGCTGATGTGACGCTTGACGTCCTGGCGCCAAGTAGTTGAATTGAAGATGCTTGGAACGGGCTCTTCCGCCTGTGGATAAAAGTGTGGACGAAACCCGAGGGCCCGGCCCCGCTCCCGCTTCCCACATCCGCCGTCGCGCGCCGGGCGGCCTTCCAAGACAGGAGTAAAAGTTTTGCTAAAACAATGCATTATGTTATAGTCTCAAGCTCTCGAGTGGGCTCCGGCCGGCGTAGGTTGCGGCTTCGCTCGCGGATTCAATTGCTTGTGTATAAACGCCCGCGCGCGGACCCATCGACGTCGGGTGACAAGGTGTCTTCCATGCCCGTCAAAATTCCCCGCGTAGGCTTCGTCAGCCTTGGCTGCCCCAAGGCCACGGTCGATTCCGAGCGCATCCTCACGCAATTGCGCGCCGAAGGGTACGCCATCGCGCCGGATTACGCCGGCGCCGACCTGGTGGTGGTCAATACCTGCGGTTTCATTGACACCGCGGTGGAAGAATCCCTGGACGCCATCGGCGAAGCGGTGCACGAAAACGGCCGCGTCATTGTCACCGGTTGCCTGGGGGCGCGGGCGGAATTGATCCAAAGCGCCCATCCCCAGGTATTGGCGGTGACCGGGCCCCACGCCACCGAAGAAGTGATGACAGCGATCCATCGCCACTTGCCGGCTCGGCACGATCCGTTTACCAGCCTGGTGCCGCCGGGCGGCATCAAGCTCACCCCCCGGCATTATGCCTATTTGAAGATTTCCGAAGGCTGCAACCATCGCTGCAGCTTCTGCATTATCCCGTCGCTGCGCGGCGATCTGGTCAGCCGCCCGGCTGCGGAGGTGCTGGCGGAGGCGGAAAGTCTGGCCGCGGCCGGGGTTCGCGAATTGTTGGTGGTGTCCCAGGACACCAGCGCCTATGGCGTCGATATCAAATACCGCACCAGCTTTCATGGTGGTGCCCCGATACGCGCCCAGATCACCGACCTCGCGCGGGCGCTCGGTCAACTCGGCGTCTGGGTTCGGCTCCACTACGTGTATCCCTACCCTCACGTCGACACCCTGATTCCACTTATGAACGAAGGTTTGGTGCTGCCCTACCTGGATGTGCCGCTACAGCATGCAAGTGCGCGGATCTTGAAAGCCATGCGCCGGCCGGCGTCGGCCGAAAACAACCTGGAGCGGATCCGCCGTTGGCGGGCAATATGTCCCGAACTGGTGTTGCGCAGTACGTTTATCGTCGGTTTCCCCGGCGAAACCGAGGACGACTTTGCGCAATTGCTGGACTTTCTGGAGCATGCGCAGCTCGACCGTGTTGGCTGTTTCGCGTATTCCGCGGTTTCCGGCGCTGCCGCTAATTCCCTCGCCGGTGCGGTGCCGGAGGAAATCAAACAGGAGCGACTTGCGCGCTTCATGGCCGCGCAGGAAGACATCAGTGTGGCACGGCTGCAAGCGCGCGTGGGTAGCGAGCAGACGGTGCTGGTGGATTCGGTGGATGAGCAAGGGGCCATTGCGCGCAGTGCCGGCGATGCGCCTGAAATCGATGGCGTGGTGCGGGTGCGCAACGGTCACGGTCTGCAGCCGGGGGATTTCGCCGCGGTGCGGATCGTCGATGCAGACGCCCACGATCTGTTGGGCGACTGGCTCGACTAATTGCAGTCGACCATGGCCGGCAGCGACCCACGGTGTCTGGCCGACTGGTGGCCGCCGCTCAGGAATATGTCGCGTCCGCCTCGTCAGCCAGGAACAAAGCGACCAGATCATTCAGAAAGCGCCGGCCCGTGACGGTTGGGCGCAAACGGTCGGCCGTCAGTTCCAGTAGCTCCTGTCGTCGACCCGCCTCGATTCCGGGCAGAAATCGGTCCAGTCCAAGACCGCTGCGGGCGGTGATCAATTCCAGCGCGATGCCTTCGTTGAGGCGCAGCGCATTGAGCATCAATTCCACCACCACGTCCAGATCGAGCAAACGATCGCGGGCCGACAGCGCGGTACCCTGCCGCGAAGCGGCCAGATAGGCGCGTGGATTACGGCATTTGCGGCGACGCTCGATGACGCCGGCGCCCGCGTCGGTGCGTTTGCCGTGGGCACCAGCGCCGATACCGATGTAGTCTCCGAATTGCCAGTAGTTGAGGTTGTGGCGGCAACGCCGCCCGGCGCGGGCATAAGCCGATACTTCATAATGTTCATATCCCGCGCCTTGCAGCAGGTCCTGCCCGGCTAGCTGAATATCCCAGCTCGATTCGTCGTCGGGTACTTCCGGAGGATGGTGATAAAACCACGTATTGGGTTCGATGGTCAGCTGGTACCACGACAAGTGGGGTGCTTCCAGATCCATCGCGGTGCGCAGGTCATGCGCGGCCTGGGCAACGGTCTGACCCGGCAGGCCGAACATCAAATCCAGATTGAAACTTTCGAAGCCCGCTGCGTGGGCCTGTTCCGCAGCGCGGATGGCGTCGCGACCGGAATGAATGCGCCCCAGTTTCTGCAGCATGTCGTCCTCGAAGCTCTGGACGCCGATGGAGACGCGGTTGATGCCGGCGCCGTGAAACTCCGAAAAGCGCTGCCGTTCAAGCGTCCCCGGATTGGCTTCGAGGGTGATCTCGGCAGCCGTGGCCAATGGCGCGCGCGCGCGCACGCCTTCCAACAGGCGGGCGATGGATTCCGGCCGGAACAGGCTCGGGGTGCCACCGCCGATGAAAATGCTGATCAATTCATGCACGGGCGCGGCGCGCAGTTCCTCGTCCAGGTCCGCCAGCAGGGCGTCGACATAGTCCCGCTCGGGCAATTCGCCGCCGGCTTCATGGGAGTTGAAGTCGCAATAGGGACATTTGCGCACGCACCAGGGAATGTGGATGTACAACGCCACGGGTGGGGCGGTGGTGAATTCAAACATGGCTCGCTGCGCTCGATCGCATAAATTGTGGCTTTGCCGGGGTTTGGGTACAGTAACGCCCAGGCCTCCCGCGGATAACCCTATGACGCCGATATTGTACAGCGAACACCTCTGCCCCCACTGCATTCGCTCGCGCCTGGCGTTGTTGTACGCCGAACTGCCTTTCGAGTTGCGGGATGTGGAACCGGCACAACTCCCCGCGCAGGTGCGGGATGAGTCGCAGGGGCGCCTGCCGGTATTGCAGATCGTGTCGGGGGAGCATTTACGCGCCAGCGGCGACATTTTGCATTGGGCGTTGTTGAAGCACGACCCGGACGGGCTGATGGACTACGAAGTCGATGTGCTCGACGCCATGCACGATCTGGTGCGTATGAATGACGGCTCATTCGCCAACGATATCGACCGCTATGTGGGCGGCGTGGGCGACCGGGATGCGGCGTGGGCGGATTGCGCCTTGTTTCTCGACGGCCTCGAGGCACGGTTGGAACGCAGCCGGTATTTATTTGCGGATCGGGAATCATTCGCCGACGTGGCGCTGTTTCCTTTCGTGCTGCGTCTGGTCGAAGCCGAGCCCGAGCGCTTCTCGGGTCCTGCGTATTCGAGGCTGCGCCGCTGGCGGGAAGATTTCGCCAACCGCACGCTGTTCCGCGCCGCCATGCGCCCCGTGCCGCGCTGGCAGGCGGGTCAGGCCCCGCTGCTGGTTACCGCTCAGGTTGCGGGCTAAGGGTCAGGACGCAGCCCGCAATTCGTCGCGGGCCACCAAGCCCAGGCTGAAATCGCCGTCAGGTACCGGGATACGCACGCGATAGCCGCCTCCCGGTACGCGTTCCATGGCTTGCCCCTCCAAGTTCTCGATGTGCTCCAATCGAAGGTGGCGGTTGCCTGACGGGGCGATCAGCTCGAGGTCGTCGCCCACCGCAAAAGCATTCTTGGCCAACAGTTCCGCCATTCCCCGATCGCGGTCGTAGGCCACGATTTCGGCGACGAAACGTTGGCTGCCGCCACCGGCGCTGGCGCGCCGATAGCTTTGATATTCGGCGCTGGCGTGACGCTGGAAAAAACCGTCGGTGTAGCCCCGATTGGCCAACCCTTCCAATGCCTGCAGCAGCGCCGGATCGAATGGCCGGCCGGCAACCGCGTCGTCGATGGCACGGCGATAGATCTGCGCCGTGCGCGCAGCGTAGTAGAACGACTTGGTGCGGCCTTCAATTTTGAGTGAGTCGACGCCGATTTCGGTCAGCCGGCGCACGTGTTCCACGGCCCGCAAATCCTTGGAGTTCATGATGTAGGTGCCGTGTTCGTCTTCCATCACCGGCATGTACTGGCCCGGGCGCTCGCTTTCCTCGATGAGGTAGACGCGATCCGCCAATGGATGGCGCAGTTCGGGCGCCGCACTGGGAAACGCTTCCGGGTTTTGCAACGCTGCCATGGCGTCGAAGTGGATGCGCTGGGGATCGCCGCTTTCATCTTCGGTGGCGCTGTGTACCTTGTAATCCCAGCGGCAGGCATTGGTGCAGGTGCCCTGGTTCGGATCGCGATGGTTGAAGTAACCAGACAGCAGGCAACGTCCCGAATAGGCGATGCACAAGGCGCCGTGGACGAATACTTCCAGCTCCATGTCCGGGCAGCGCTGGCGGATGTCTTCGATCTCCTCCAGCGATAATTCCCGCGACAGAATCACCCGCTTGATCCCAACGCCGCGCCAAAAGTCGATGGCGGCGTAATTCATGGTGTTGGCCTGGACCGACAGGTGGACCGGCATTGCCGGCCATCGTTCGCGCACCAGCATGATCAAACCCGGGTCTGCCATGATCAGCGCGTCCGGCCCCAGGGCGATCACAGGTTCCATGTCCGCGAGGTAGGTGTCGACCTTGCGGTTGTGGGGCAGGATATTGCTGGCGACGAAAAACTTCTTGCCCAGGGCGTGGGCCTCGGCGATGCCGGCGGCGAGATGCTCCAAGTCGAAATCGTTGTTGCGCACCCGCAGGCTGTAGCGCGGTTGGCCGGCGTAGACGGCGTCGGCACCGTAGGCAAGCGCATAACGCATGTTCTTCAGGGTGCCGGCAGGAGACAATAGTTCGGGAGTGGAATTCATGGCAATGTCCGGCGCCGCGGGGCCCTCAAGGCTGGACCGTTCGGCCAATGGCGTCCAGCAACATTTTCAACGCCTGGCCGCGATGACTGAGGCGGTTCTTGGTCTGCGGGTCCAGCTCCGCCGCCGAGCGGTTTTCCTCCGGCACCCAAAAGATCGGGTCGTAACCAAAGCCGTTCTCGCCCCTGGGTTCGGTGAGAATCCGCCCCTCCCAAGTTCCCTGGCAAATGATCGGTGTGGGGTCGGTCGGGTAGCGCATGTAGACCATCAGACATTGGAACCGGGCGCTGCGCTCGCCGTCGGCCACGTGGGTCAGGGCGTGGAGCAGTTTGTCGACGTTGTCGCGGTCGCTGGCGTCCGTACCCGCGTAGCGGGCCGAATAGATGCCCGGTGCCCCTTGCAGAATATCAACTTCCAAACCGGAATCGTCGGCAATGGCCGGAAGCCCCGTGTGGTGGCTGGCGTGGCGTGCCTTGAGGATCGCGTTCTCGACGAAAGTCTGGCCGGTCTCCTCCACGTCAAGGGCGCCGAAAGCGGACTGGGGCACCACCTCGAGCGCTAGTCCCGCCAGCAGCTGATTGATTTCGCGAACCTTTCCCTTATTGCTGCTGGCCAATACGATTTTCTTCATAAGACCCATCCCGGTTCAACCCTGCGCCAGCGCCTGCTGCTGCTTGCGCACCAACTGGGCGATCCCTTCTTGTGCCAGGTCGAGCATGGCGCTCAGTTCGGCGCGGGTGAATGCGTGACCCTCCGCGGTGCCCTGGACTTCGACGAAATGCCCGGCGTCGTTCATGACTACGTTCATGTCGGTCTCGGCATTGGAATCCTCGGCATAGTCCAGGTCCAGTACCGGCTGGCCTTCGAATACGCCCACCGAAATCGAAGCTACGTGGCCGTGCAGCGGATTCTTGCGAATCGCTTTGGTCTGCAGCAGGTGCGCGACGGCATCGGCCAGGGCGACATAGCCGCCGGTGATGGACGCCGTGCGCGTGCCGCCGTCGGCCTGGATGACGTCGCAGTCGATGGTGATGGTGTGCTCGCCCAGGGCCGCCATGTCCACTACGGCACGCAGGGAGCGGCCGATCAGACGTTGGATTTCCATGGTGCGTCCGCCCTGGCGACCGCGAGCGGCTTCCCGCGCCATGCGGCTGCCGGTGGAGCGGGGCAGCATGCCGTATTCCGCGGTAATCCAGCCCTGGCCGGCGCCGCGCAGGAATGGCGGCACGCGGTTTTCCACCGACGCGGTGCATAGGACACGGGTATCGCCGAACTCCACCAGCACCGAGCCTTCGGCGTGCTTGGTGAAGCGGCGGGTGATGAGGATCGAGCGCAATTCGTTGGGTGCGCGGCCACTGGGTCGCATGCTGACTCCCTTGGGGGTTGTGAGGGTAAACCGAGAGTGCGGCCACCGAGGCGGCGGACGCGTGAATTCGACCACGCAGTATAGCGTTACTGGAGCGGTGGTGGGAAAGCGGGCACGAGTGCGGGTCGCGGGGACTATGGTTCGTCCAACTCGTGGCGGTAATTGCGGATTGCGTCTTCGATGCTGGCAATGGCTTGGTCAAGCGGATTGCGAGCAGGATCGGCCGCCGTAGCCGGCCCCCGTTCGCGGTCGTGATCCAGGGGCACTTCCTGGGTCGCCAGCAGGCGCATGCATACTGCGCTCACATTGTCGCTGTTGGGGTAGCGTAGGCGCTCAGCGTCGCTGGCAAGCGCCTGGACACTGGCGTCCAAGTCCGTTCCCTCTAGTCTTTGCAGACTCGCCTCGTCACCGAGCCCACCCCAGAAACCGTCGGAACACAACAAGAGCAGGTCGCCGATCTGCAACTCGGCCGCTGCGCTCAAGGTCGGTGCCGGCGGGGCTTGAGGACCGCCGAGGCATTGGGTGACGTAATTGCGCATGGGATGGTATTGGGCTTCGGTTTCGGCAATCGCGCCGCTGCGAACCAGTTCCTCGACATAGGTGTGATCGCGGGTACGGGCGATGACCTTGCCGTTGCGCAGCCAGTACAACCGGCTGTCGCCCAGATGCGCCCACCAGGCGCAGTTGTGTTGCACCAGGCAAACCACCGCCGTGGTACGCGGGTAGACCGCCTCTGTCTGCCGCAAGCCCGCCGCGACTATCTCGTCATGGGCCCGGGCGAACGCCTGGCGCAAAAATGCCTCGGGGTCCGCGATCGGCAGCGTCTGATCGCGAAAGCTCGTTTCGGCGCTATCCACCAGCGCTTGTGCCGCCAATTCGCCGCGGGCATGCCCGCCCATGCCGTCGGCCAGACTCAGCAGAACAGCCGCACCGCGATCGACGACTTTACAGCGGTCCTGGTTGCATGCGCGGTCGCCGAGGCGGTTGGCGATGGCAGTGACAGAACGCATCATTCCAATCCGTTCTTGCCGGCACCACCAAACAACCCCAGCAGCCCGGCACTGGATTCCGTCGGCGGCTCCTCCTCCAGCCTGGGCAACACGCCGACCAACTCGTCGACCGTCTGCGGCCGCAACAACGGATCCACTTCCATGGCCCAATCCAGGGCCTGCAGCAGTTCCGTTGGATACTGACGCCGGAACTGTTGCGCCGCCGGGCGTAATTGCTCCCGGCTGTGGCGTTCCCGCGCATCGAGCGGAGGGCGGCCTTCGATACAGGTGCGCATGGTGGCGCCGATGGCGTAGATGTCGGTCCAGGGGCCGATGTAACCCGTACGATTGTACTGTTCGATGGGCGAAAAGCCGGCACTGGTGATGTGGCCGAGCTGTTGCTGGCGGCTGTCCTGGCGCCGGTGGACGGCACCGAAGTCCAGCAACAACGGCATTCCGCCGGGCCGCACGTGGACATTTCCCGGTTTGATGTCCAAGTGCAGGTAGCCCTGACTGTGAATGTAGCGCAAGGCATCGAGTAGCGGCGGGAATACCGTCAACAAGAAGCGCTCGCTCAATCGTCCACGGCGCTGCGAGATATAGTGCTGCAGGTTCTGGCCCTGTTCGTACGCCATGACCATATATACGGTGCCATTGGCATTGAAAAAACTACGCACGTCGACGATGTTGGGGTGTTTGAGCGTCGCCAGGATGCTCGCTTCCTGGAAGAAAAGATTGCGCCCGCGCTGAAAGCGGTCCACGTATTGATCGCACCGGGGGCTGACGCTTTGATCAGCGGCGCGCGCCGCCAGCTTGCTCGGCATGTATTCCTTGATCGCCACCGGCAGGTTCGAGTCCTGTCCGTCCGCGAGGTACACTACGCTGAATCCGCCGCCGCCCAGCGTTTCACGGATGACATATTCGTCGAGACGGGTGCCGACGGGTAGGCTGTGGGCAGCTTTAGACATGGGAGCTGTTATGGTTCCTGTCCGTGAACGATGGCGGTCATGATTTGTACGGCCCTGCGGTCGAGCGCAGCAATCCTTGCGGCGGCTTCATTGACGATGCTTGCCGGGTGCCGGGCATCGAAGCCGCGCGGGGACCGCAAGCGCGCGCCATCCGCCGGGGAGACTCCGGCTGCTTAATCTTTGTATGCATTGAACGCAGTCTTTGGGCAACCGCCGATGGCCCTTGTTACATCATCGGCACCAGCACGGACGACTTGAAATGATTCGCAGCATGACCGCGTTTGCGCGCCGCGAGAGTCGCGGCGATTGGGGGACGTTCACTTGGGAACTGCGTTCGCTGAACAACCGCTATCTGGAGGTTTCGGTACGCCTGCCCGAAGAACTGCGCGGTTTGGAGACCGCGGTTCGCGAGCGCCTGGCACGTCGTTTGAGCCGCGGTAAGGTGGATTGCAATCTGCGCTTCCGGCGCGATCCCGCTGCTACCGGGGGGCTGGGCCTGAACGAAGGTCTGGTACGCCAAGTCCTGGCGCTGACCGAGCAGGCACAGCGGCTCGGTCCGAATCTGCGCCCGGCCGGAGCGATGCAAGTGCTTGGCTGGCCCGGGGTGGTGGAGCAGGCCGAGGTCGACCTGGAACCGCTGAACGATGCTGCGCTGGCATTGCTCGAGCAGGCGATCGACGAGCTGGTGGCGACCCGGGAGCGTGAGGGCGAAGACCTGCGCGGGTTGATCGACCAGCGTCTGGCGGCCATGTCGGCCCAGGTGGTCCGGGTGCGTGGCTACCTGCCGCAGATTCGCGCGGCCCTGCGCCAGCGCCTGGAGGCGCGCCTGGCGGAGCTGGACGTGGCCGCTGATCCAGGGCGTCTGGAACAGGAGTTGGTGTTGCAACTGCAAAAAATCGATGTCGATGAAGAATTGGACCGGCTCCAGACCCATATCGCCGAAATTGCTGCGGTCTTGCAGCGCGACGAGCCGGTGGGACGGCGTCTGGACTTTCTGATGCAGGAGCTGAATCGGGAGTCCAACACCTTGGGTTCGAAATCGGCGGCGGCCGACACCACGGCGGCGGCCGTGGAGTTGAAGGTATTGATCGAGCAGATGCGCGAGCAGGTCCAGAACATCGAATGATGGCGCGCAGAGGCGCGCTGCGGGAGAGCGGTGATGGGTAATGCAGACGGTGACCGGACAGTCGGCACTTTGTTTGTGGTCTCCGCGCCTTCGGGCGCCGGCAAGACCAGTCTGGTGAAGGCATTGCTGAGCGGCGACGAACGGCTCGCGGTGTCCGTCTCCCACACCACCCGCGCCATGCGACCCGGCGAACAGGATGGTGTGGATTATCATTTCGTTGACCCCGACACCTTCAAGGTCATGGTGGCGGACAGCGCATTCCTGGAACATGCTCAGGTGTTTGACAACTATTACGGTACGGCGCAGGCCAGTGTCGAGCAGACCCTGGCCGAGGGCTCGGACGTTGTGTTGGAAATCGATTGGCAGGGCGCGCGCCAGGTGCGCGAGCGCCTGCCTCAGGCGGTGAGCGTTTTCATCCTGCCGCCGTCGCGCCAGGCGCTGGAGCGTCGCCTGCGCGGTCGCGGGCAGGATAGCGACGAAATCATTGCCCGGCGCATGCGCGACGCGCGCAGCGAGTCCGCCCACTTCGATGAATACGATTTTCTGGTGATCAACGATGACTTTGACGCAGCGCTCGCAGAGTTGCGGGCGATTGTCGCTGCGCAACGCCTGCGGCTGGGTCCGCAACGCCTGCGCTGGCAAGGCTTATTGTCTGAGTTGTTGGATTGAACCGGGCAATTCGCTAGACTGCGCAGTCCGAGTATGGCGCGCAGACCCTGGAGTGGAGCATGGCTCGTATTACCGTAGAAGACTGTTTGGAAAACGTCGATAACCGCTTTCAGCTGGTACTGGTGGCCACCAAGCGCGCCCGACAACTGGCCAACGGCCGGCATTCCGAGCTGGAATGGGGAAACGATAAGCCGACCGTATTGGCATTGCGGGAAATCGCCGCCGGCATGGTCGGCCCGGCAATCCTGGATGAAGTCACCGCCCGCGAGCACGGACCCGCCAGCGGCATCTCCGAAGATGAGATCCGCGCCGAGACCACCGCCGCAGCGGACACGGCAAACAGCGATGACGAAACCACCGAACCCCGCGAACCCCGCGAACCCCGCGAACCCCGCCCCCAGACTCACGATGCCGATGGGGATGACTCCGAATCCTGATGGCGGGAATTCCGCCGCGCATTAGACTACTTGGGTCTGTGCGGGCAGGCTGCGCGTTGCTCCTGCCGCCGCCCGGCAACGGGGCGACCGGACATAGCCGTTGAAGCGGACCGGTGAACCGGCGGCGCAGGAATGGGGTTCCGAAGGAGCTTTTGAATAGCCTGCCAGCCATATCGTGACGACCGGCAGGCTGTGTCCAGGAGACAACTGCCTACTTGAGCGCCACGACCCAGCAGCCGCAGCTTCCGCGTTTTTTCCGCATCAGCGATTTGTGCGCGATGTTGGAAGGTTATCTCGGACACGACCAAGTGCGAGAGGTCTATCGCGCCTATCTGTTTGGCGCCGAGGCCCACGATGGCCAACAACGCGTCAGTGGCGAACCCTATATCACCCATCCCCTGGCAGTCGCCAAGATCATGGCCGAGATGCGTCTGGACTATCAGAGCATCATGGCGGCGATTCTCCACGACGTCATCGAAGACACCCCGACCGCCAAAGAGCAGCTCGCCAGCGAGTTTGGTGAAGAGGTCGCCGAACTGGTGGATGGCGTCAGCAAGATCACCCACCTGAAGTTCCACAGCAAGGCCGAAGCGCAGGCGGAAAATTTCCGCAAGATGCTGCTCGCCATGGTGCGCGACATCCGGGTCGTGTTGATCAAGCTCGCGGACCGCCTGCACAACATGCGCACCCTTGGTGTCATGCCGCCGGACAAGCGCCGCCGCATCGCCCGGGAGACGCTGGAAATCTATGCCCCCATTGCCAACCGGCTGGGTATGAACTCGCTGCGTGTGGAACTGGAGGACCTGGGATTTGCGGCGCTTTATCCCGTGCGCTATCGCATTTTGCGCGAGGCGGTATTGAAAGCGCGCGCCAACCGCAAGGAAATCCTTAATAAGATCGACGCTTCCGTCAAGTGCAGGCTGCGCCAGGAGCATCTCGACGGCGACGTGCTTGGCCGCGAAAAGCATCTTTGGAGCATTTACCAGAAGATGCGCAACAAGCAGCTGTCGCTCAATGAGGTGTTCGACATCTATGCCTTTCGCATCGTGGTCGACCGCGTCGACACCTGTTACCGCGTGTTGGGCGCTGTGCACAATCTCTATAAACCGGTGCCTGGGAAATTCAAAGACTACATCGCGATCCCCAAGGCGAACGGCTACCAGTCGTTACACACGGTCTTGTTTGGCCCCTACGGTGTGCCGATCGAAGTCCAGATCCGCACCGAAGACATGCAGAAAATGGCCGAGTCGGGCATCGCCGCTCATTGGATGTACAAGACCGGCGGCTCGGGCAAAAATACGGAATCCCGCGCCCGGCAGTGGCTGTCGGACTTGCTAGAACTGCAAAAGAGCGCAGGTAATTCCCTGGAGTTTCTCGAGAACGTCAAGATCGATTTGTTCCCCGACGAGGTGTATGTGTTCACGCCCCAGGGCGATATCCTCGAACTACCGCGGGGCGCCACTGCCGTCGACTTCGCCTACGCCGTGCACACCGACGTAGGTAATACCTGCGTCGCGGCGCGTCTGGACCGCAGGCTCGCGCCCCTGCGCACCGTGTTGCACAACGGGCAAACCGTGGAAATCATCAGCGCCCCCGGCGCCAATCCCAACCCCGCATGGCTGAACTTCGTCCAGACCGCCAAAGCGCGCACCAACATCCGCTCCTATCTGAAGCAACTGCAACACGAGGAGGCCACGGACCTTGGTCGCCGCTTGCTGGAAAAGGCGCTCATGCCATTCGGCCGTACGTTGGATAGCTTCGACGAAGCGCAATTGGATGCGCTGCTCGCCACCAACAATTATCAGCACTTGAACGAATTGCTCGCCGACGTGGGCCTGGGTAAGCGCATGGCATTGCTCGTGGCGAGGCAGCTCATACCGCAGGACGAGGAAACTCCGGTCGCCAGCGCAGAAACATCTTCGCGTCCATTGGCCATCAAAGGCACCGAAGGGCTGGTGGTCAGCTTCGCCAAATGCTGTCATCCGATTCCCGGCGACCCGATTATCGGTTTTGTAAGCGCCGGGCGCGGCATCGTGATTCACCGGGAGAATTGCAAGAACGTCGCCGACTTTCGGAAGATGCCTGAAAAGTGGATCGACGTGGAGTGGGCGGTCGAACCCAAGGGCGATTTCCAAGCCGAAATCCGCGTGGATGTCGCCAATCAGCGCGGCGTCCTGGCCACGGTAGCGGCGACCATCTCCGACCTGGATTCGAATATCGAAAATGTCGATATCGAAGAGCGCGACGGCATGAACACGTCCATGAGCTTTGTGATCACGGTACGCGATCGGATTCATCTTGCCCAGATCATGCGTCGTATTCGTTCGCTCAGTATGGTGATGCGCATCAATCGTCGACGCGGCTGATACGTGTACTTCGACTATCCTCATCCCTAACTTCAATTCAGGAGCATTGCGCGATGCCGAAGGAAATCATTCAAACCGACAATGCGCCGCAAGCGATCGGTACTTATGCGCAGGCGGTAAAGATCGGCGATACCGTGTATCTGTCCGGGCAGATTCCGTTGGTCCCGAAAACCATGGAATTGATCGGCGCGGAAATGGAATCCCAGGTCCGCAGGGTGTTCGACAACCTTGCCGCGGTGGCGGAGGCTGCAGGCGGTACGCTCTCGGATGTGGTCAAGCTCAACATCTTCCTGACCGACCTGGCCCACTTCCCCCTGGTGAATCAAGTGATGGCGGAATATTTTGCCGAGCCCTATCCCGCGCGCGCTGCCATCGGGGTCGCGTCGCTGCCCAAGGGCGCGGGGGTGGAGATGGATGCGGTTATGGTGCTCGGCGCCGCGTGAAAACTCAGCGGCCGATGATGGCACCCAATGTTTGCAGGCGCTCGGTTCGATCTGCCACGATTTTGACGATCGCAAGTATGGGCACCGCCAGCAGCGCGCCGATCACTCCCCAGAGCCAGAACCAGAAGATGATGCTCAAAAAAACCATCAACGGGTTGAGTGCCAACCGCCGGCCGACAACCTGGGGCGTGATGATCTGGCCTTCCAGTGTCGTCAGTGCGAGGAACGTGGCGGGCGGCAGCAGCGCCGTGCCGATGTCTGGGAAGGTCAGTAGCGACACTACCGCGATCACCATCAGCACCGAAAGCGCACCGATATAAGGTGCGAAGTTCAATACGCCCGCCAACACGCCCCACAGCGCCGGGTTCGGCATCTTTAGAAGATACATGGCGACGGCCACAACCATTCCCAGCACCGTATTGATCACGGTGATGGTCAATAAATAATGCGAAATCTCGTGCTGCAGGACGTGGAACATGTCGCTGAAATGGGTCATTCCGCGCGTGTGGCAAAAGGTCTGAGCGTGCAGCACCATGCGATCGCCCCAAGCCAGCAAAAAGTACACCAGGAACAACACTGAGACGGTGCCGACGACAAAGCCCTTGGCGTGCTGGTACGCCAGTTCGCGCAGGGACGTTCCTTCCAGCTGCACCGTCGGCGTGGTGCCCTTCGCCTCGGTCATTTTTTCGACTTTTTCAGCCGCCGCATTGACTTCGCGAACGGTTTTTTTGATCGGGTTGATCTTGTCCTCGACCTGGCGCATGACCTGTGGTGCGCGATGCAACCAGCTGGCGGTCGGTTGCGCCAGGGAATACAGACCGAAACCGAATGCGCCCAACAGAACGGCGATGATCACGCCGGCTGCAATCGCAGGCGGCATGCGTGTGCGCAGCAGTGCGCGCATCAAGGGAGACAAAACCAGACTGAGCACTAATGCCAGTACGACGGGAATCAGCAAAAACCGGGCGAAGTAAGCGGTGTACATCACCGCCAGAAATAATAACCAGGGGACTGCAGGCGATCCGCCGCCTTCAGGCAATAGCCGGAAACTTCGTGTCGTCGACATGCGAGAGAACGTTCAGTTTGCTGAATCGCCCGCCTCGGCCGGCGCCGGATCTTTCGTCATGAAACGTTGCCAAAGCGGGAGAGTCAGTACGAATAGCGTGCGCAGGCTTTCCAGTTTGCTCTTTTTGGGTGGTGCCTGAGTCTGCGTAGCAGGGGCAGGGGGCGGGCATATTTCGGCCCGTTCCCGCCGGCGTTTGGCCCGCGATACCGTAAACCAGCCCCCGGCGAATCCGACGGCAAAGCCGCTCAGCAATCCGGCGGGAGACCCTACCCGCCGTTTGGCGGCGAGACGGACGCGGCGCGCGTTTTCCGCCACCGCGGCGCGATCAGCCTGGATACGTCGTTCAAGTTCGATGAGGCTTGGCATCGCTCGCTCCTATCGTTCGGCGTACGACCGGGAAACTCAGACGAACCGCCAAGCGGCGCAGAATCAACACCAGTAGCGCCGCCGCCACTGCGTTGACTGCCGCGGCAATTGCCAATGCCAGCGACCACCGGACCCCGATCTCCACCAGCCACATGGCGCCGGCGGCCGACAACAGGCCCCATACTGCAAACAGACAGACGATCGCCGCCGCCGCGAGTGCGACGATCCACGCCAACGCTTTTCCCGCCCGCTGTGCCTCGAGCCCCGCCAGCTGCACGAAATCATTGAGCAGCTGACGGATCGAGCCGAGCCACGCTCCAGCCGCAGCCGCGACCGAATCCGGAGCGCCGCCTTGCGCGTCGCTCCGTGCTGCGATATCCGGCTCCATATAACGATTAACGTTTGAGAATCGCGCCGATTACAAATCCCGCCGCGACTGCCATACCGACAGCCTTGTACGGATGCTGACGCACATAGCTGATGGCCTCGCGCTCGAAATCCTGTGCCCGCTCGGTTGCCCGGTGGCTGGAATCGCGAACTTTCGCTTCCACGCGTTCGCCCTTATCGGCGGCTTTGTCGATCACGTCGTGGGCGGTTTTGGCGACCCGTTCGGTAGTTGAATGCAACGTGTCCTTGGTTGACTGGACCGCATCTGGGTTGCTGCTGGTAACCATTTTGAACCTCCTCGTCTGATCCGTGACGGTACGTTGGGGATGAAGCCACACTTGCGGCCCGGAATGCGGGCCTCACATTGTGAAATGTAGTGCGGATCGGGCGTGTTTCCATGGCCCGGCGATTTTAGAACCAATATCGGAACAGTTTGCTGAACTGCTCTTTGACCCGGCTGGACCACGGGCGATCGCGCCATTTCGCCAGCGTCATCTGCTCGCATCTCTTCAAGTCATAGTCGAACAGATCCTGCATTTTCCCAGCGAACTCCGGGCTCATGATCACCGCGTTGGCCTCATTGTTGTGCAGAAAACTACGGTAATCGAAGTTGCTGGAGCCGACCGTGGACCAGATCCCGTCCACTGTCATGGTTTTGGCGTGCAACACGGTATCGGTGCGCTCGTAAATCTTGACCCCCGATTCCAGCAGGTCCTCATAGTTGGCGCGGGCGGCGTACATGACGATGGGGGCATCACTGAACCCGGGGAGAATCATGCGCACGTCCACGCCTCGTTGCGCAGCATCGATCAGGTCCTGCACCAGGCCGTCTGCCGGAGAAAAATACGCCTGGGTGATCCAAATCCGCTGCTTCGCATTCCTCACTACGGCGTGAATCACGTCATATATTCTGACTTCATCGTCGCCGCCCATGCTGTCGACGATCTGGACCAAGTCGTTTCCGTGACGCTCAAGCTTTGGAAAGTATCCGTCTGCGGAGGTGATCTCGTGATCGTCTTGCTCGTTCCACAAGGAAATGAATAACTGTTGAAATTCCGCGACCGCCGGGCCTTCGATTCTGATCTGGGTGTCCCGCCAAGCCGCTTTCTCCTTGTGTTCGCGGACTTGTTTGCGGCTGCCGAAGAATTTACGAAAGGAACTCGAGCGGTAGACGTTGCTGATATTGATTCCGCCCGTGAACGCAACCCGGCCGTCGACGATCAGGATCTTACGGTGATGGCGGTTGTTGACGCGCCATAGGCGCAGGTCCTTGACCGGGTCGGGCGGATGATATTCGTATAGCTGTACACCGTGTTGCTTCAGACGGTCGAAGTAGGCGGCGGAAGTATCGATACTGCCGACGCCATCATACGTCACCCGGACTTCGACCCCCGCGTCGGCGCGCTCGATCAACAGGTCGGCGAGCTTGCGACCGATTTCACTGTCTTCCAGGATGTAGGTTTCCAGATGGATATCATGTTTGGCTACGCGTATCGCCGCAAACATGGCAGCGTATGCGGCAGGTCCATCGACCAACAACGTGGTCTGATTGCCGGCCGTGAGAAGCCGATCGGTCAGGCCGCGTTGCAATCGCGCCATGCGCAGCATTAGTTGCGCCTGCTCCGGAGACTGCGCGATGTCGCGCAGCAAGCGTTCGCTTTGAGCGTTGTCGAGGTCGCCCCTCGCTGTGCGGACCACCAAAGGGCGCGGCTTGCTGGCTTCGCGCAACTGCTGGTTGACCGCGCTTCGGCTTAGCGGTGCAGCACATGCACCGAGCAGCGTAGCGGTCATTATTGCCGCTAACGTCACAGCTAAGCGCTTGCAGGTGCGATCCAGCCAAGAGTCCATGGGCCTATGGTGCGGCAACGCCGTCAATCTTCCCCCACCGTACATCGCTACTCCTGGTAATCAGTTTGCCGTGCGCTCACGCACTCGAAATTCCTGTACCCCCTTCAAACGAAGAGTTCGTCCTCAAATACAGTTTCGATATCGGAACATGGGATATCCCCGGGTACGGTGACCCGCCTGCAGAGCCCACGCAGAATTTTTTATGCGTTCTTGTCGCCAGTCGCGAACGCCCGTTCGGGCGGTACTGTGAGCAATGCCAGTGTATGCGATCCGCGTCAGCCGTTTTCGCCGAACGGGAAAGCGTCGCGACCGGTGACCGCCCGGTCTTGAGCGGCCTGGCTTCGCATGGTCGCGGAGCAGCTACCCCTTGTAGCGGAATTCCCTCACCCGTTGTGCCAAGGATAGTGGGCCGGCGTCTCGGCGCCAGCGCTTGCGTCATAGCGGGCTGTCCTATACTGGAAAGCCACTATCCACGGACCGAACGAAATCGAGAGGGAGCACTCATGGGAACTCAAACCAAAGCAATTATAACTGTCGCGCTCATTACACCGTTGCTCGCAGCCTGCGCCGGACCGGAACGCACGGTCACTCGCGATACGCCATATTACGGTAACACCACAGTGCGTACTGCGCCGGCACAGTCTACGGGTTATCACGATTACCGTTGCGACAACTGCGGCGTCGTCACCGATATCCAGCAAGTGCGCACCGAAAGCAACGGTGTCGCCGGCGCCGTGATCGGCGGTGTGCTCGGCGGTGTCGCCGGCCACCAGGTCGGCAAGGGCACAGGTAAGGATCTGGCCACAGCCGCGGGCGCCGTCGGCGGTGCGGTTGCGGGTCATGAAATCGAGCAGAACCGCACGGCCGGTTATGCGTACCAGATCCGCGTGCGCATGGACAACGGCGATACCGTAACCGTGAAACAGGATAACGCGCCGCCGGTTCGCATCGGCGACCAGGTGCAAGTTGTGAACGGCCAGGTAGTGCCGCGCGGCTAAGCTTGCTGGAAAGCCCTCACTGGCCCGCAAGCGGCGGCCGGTGGGGGCTGCAGGTCGGCAAGCGGCCGGCTTCATGTACAATTCCGTGCATGAGCGCTGCCGATGTATCAAGCACTTCGCTGCCGGCCACTGGTCGCGACGCCGGGGGGTTGAATGTCGCGGCCCTCAAAGGGGTCGGACCCAGGGTCGCACAACGCTTGCAGAAGCTGGGGATCCGCACGGTCCAGGATGTATTGTTTCATCTTCCCGCCCGGTATGAAGACCGCACCCGGGTGGTTGCCATCGGAAGCCTGCGTCCAGGGGTCCAGGCCGCCATCCAAGCCCGTATCGAACTCACCGAAATTGCCTACGGCCGCCGCCGCACGCTGCTTTGCCGGGTGAGCGACGGCACCGGCGCCTTGACGCTACGCTTTTTCCATTTCTCCGCGGCGCAACAGGCGACACTGGAGCGCGGTGCCGTTGTGTCATGCTATGGCGAAGTGCGCGCCGGGCGCAGCGGTCTGGAAATCGTCCACCCTGAATATCGGCGGGTCCGTGATACGGCGACCGATGTCGCCTCGCAGCCGCACTTGACCCCGGTGTATCCGACTACCCAGGGTATCCATCAATTGAAGCTGCGGGACCTGACCGACCAGGCACTGGACTGGCTGCAACGCCAGCCCCAGGAGCTGCAGGAGTGGCTGCCGGACAGCGTCCTGGCGCAATTCCGTTTGCCGTCTCTGCACGCTGCTTTGCGGCTCGTGCATCGGCCCCCTCCGGAATGTGAGTTGCACGAGCTGGAAAGCGGTGTGCACCCGGCGCAACAGCGCCTGGCCTTCGAAGAGTTATTGGCGCATCACCTCAGCCTTAGACAACTGCGCGGCCGTCTGCAGCAGCACCGGGCGCCGGTGCTCGCGACCGAGGGGGAACTGATCCCTCGATTTTTGCGCAGTCTGCCGTTTGCGCTCACCGCAGCGCAGCAGCGGGTTTGCGCGGAGATCGAAACCGATCTCGAGCAGCCCTATCCCATGCTGCGTCTGGTGCAGGGGGATGTGGGATCCGGTAAGACGGTCGTCGCCGCGGCGTCAGCCTTGAAAGCTGTCGAGGCGGGCTACCAAGTCGCGCTGATGGCGCCGACCGAATTGCTCGCCGAACAGCATTTCCGTAACTTCAGCGCCTGGCTGGAACCATTGGGTGTGCAGGTGCAATGGCTGTCGGGTAAGCTCAGTGCCCGCGCGCGCCGACAAGCCATTGCCCAAGTCCAAAGCGGGGAAGCGCGAGTCGTGGTCGGCACCCACGCCCTGTTTCAGGAAGGGGTGGAATTCCGCCACTTGGCTTTGGCCATCGTCGATGAACAGCATCGCTTCGGCGTGCATCAACGTCTTGCGCTGCGGGAGAAAGGGCGCCGCAACCAAACCAGCCCGCATCAGCTCATCATGACGGCGACTCCGATTCCGCGCACGCTGGCCATGACAGCCTATGCCGATCTCGACAACTCGGTGATCGACGAATTGCCGCCGGGGCGGATTCCGGTCAATACCGTGGTATTGCCGGAGAGCCGCCGCGCCGACGTCGTGGCACGCGTCGCCGATGCCTGTCGCCGGGGGAGGCAGGCCTACTGGGTCTGCACCCTGATCGAGGAGTCCGAGGCATTGCAGGCGCAGGCCGCTGCGGAGACTGCGTCCCGTCTGGCAGAGGCGCTCCCGGAACTGCGGCTCGGATTGGTACACGGGCGGCTCAAGCCGGCGGAAAAAGAACAGGTGATGGCGCGTTTCAAGGAGGGGGAGCTGGATTTGTTGATCGCCACCACTGTGATCGAAGTGGGAGTGGATGTGCCCAACGCCAGCCTGATAATCATCGAAAATTCGGAGCGCCTCGGGCTCGCGCAATTGCATCAGTTGCGCGGACGGGTTGGCCGCGGCAGTGCCGAAAGCAGTTGTGTGCTGATGTATCGTGGTGCGCTCAGTATCACCGCCCGTGCACGACTGGCGGCGCTGCGCGACACCAATGACGGTTTCGAAATTGCGCGGCGGGATCTCGAATTGCGCGGGCCGGGCGAAGTACTGGGTACGCGCCAGACCGGGATGCTGCAATTGCGCGTGGCGGACCTGCTGCGGGATCGCCGACTGCTCCCCGCAGTGCAACGGGCAGCGGAGATCCTGCATCGCGAACATCCAGACTGCATAGTCCCTCTGGTACGCCGTTGGTTGGGAGACGGTGCTCGTTACGGGGCGGTATAAGCGCTGCTTGTGCTAACCTTGGCGGCTTGTCCACGAGATGCACAGCCCGCTGACGTTGTGACCACCGCCCGCCCCATGTCTGATTCGCGCCTTACCGATTCCTTGTGGAAGTCCAACCGGACCGTGGATTATCGCGGGATTCCGCGCGAGCTGCTGCCGTGGTTGTTGGATCGCGCCTCTCTGACCCACCGCGTGCAACAGGCATGCGCGGGCAAGTTCCGGGTCGAAGTCCTACGCCAGGATTGGCAGCGGCCGCAACGCGAGGAGCGCAGCGCACTGAAGATGCGTCGCCATACCCTCGCCCTGGTGCGCGAAGTGCGATTGTTGTGCGACGAGCAGCCCTGGGTATATGCCCGCAGCGTCGTGCCCTTGCACACGCTCAGCGGCGCTGAGCGCCGCTTGGGTGAGCTTGGCAGTCGGCCGCTGGGCGCGTTATTGTTCTCCGACCGAACTCTGCAGCGCGGCGAACTGGAATTGGCCCGGATCCGGCCGGGACAAGCGCTGTATGCCGCTGCGACCGCGGGCGTAAAGCCGGCACCCGCAGAAATATGGGGGCGGCGTTCGGTGTTTCGCGTGCGGGGCAAACCGCTGCTGGTGCAGGAACTTTTCCTACCGGCCTTGTGCAGCTAGCACGTTGGCGCTTGGCGTCAGGGCAAGGCGCGCGCCTTCCATTTCGTAGGATGTTGAATGCCTGGTAGTCGTCTCCGACACATGCTGTTGCCGTTGCGGTCCCGTCTCGAACGCTGGGAGCATTCCAGCCGCGTGCGGGACCGATTGCATCAGTACGTCCTGCTGACGCGGATCAATCGTCCCATCGGGGCGTTGTTGTTGCTTTGGCCGACCCTATGGGCGCTGTGGGTGGCCGCCCAAGGCATGCCCCGCGTGCCGGTGCTGTTGGTGTTCGTTGTCGGGGTGTTTTTGATGCGCTCCGCGGGTTGTGTGATCAACGATTATGCCGACCGCCACGTCGATCCACACGTGCGCCGCACCAACGAACGGCCGATCGCCGCCGGCCGGGTAGCGGCGGCAGAAGCCATGAAGCTCTTCGTCGTGCTGTGTCTGCTCGCGTTTGCACTGGTCCTGCTGATGAACACGCTCACCATCGCCCTCTCCCTGGTGGGCGTGCTCTTGGCCGTGGTATACCCGTTCATGAAACGCTATACCTATCTGCCCCAGGTGTTCCTGGGTGCGGCGTTCGGCTGGGCGGTGCCCATGGCGTTTGCTGCCCAGACCGGCAGCCTGCCCCGCGTAGGGTGGGTGATCTTTGTCGCCAACGTACTCTGGGCCACCGCCTACGACACCATCTATGCCATGGTCGATCGCGATGATGATTTGCGCATCGGCGTGAAATCCACAGCCATATTGTTCGGTGACATGGATCGGCTCATGGTGGCCATCCTGCAGGCGCTTGTGCTGTTGGCGCTGGTGTTGGTGGGTCAGGAACAGGAGCTGGGAATCTGGTATTACCTGGGATTGGCAGTGGCGGCCGCGTTTGGCGGCTATGAACAGTACCTGATCCGAGACCGCAGCCGCGAGGGATGCTTCCGCGCGTTTTTGCACAACAACTGGTTCGGGGCGGCAATCTTCATCGGCCTGTTGCTGAACTATGCGCTGGCCCCGGCGGCGGCCGGAACGTAGGACGTGCAACGCACCGGGTGCGCCAAGCGCGGCGCATGGATGGAGTGCAGCGGCAGCGTTTCTTCAGGGCCACGAAAAAAGCCGCGGACCTTTCAGCCAGCGGCTTTTTTTGTCAGCCCCGGATCGCGGTGTTCAGCGATGGGAACCAACTTCGCCATGCGCCATGTCGACCACTTTGGTCGCCAGTTCCTGGTACTCCTGACGATACTTCTCCAGTGGATGGCCCGGTTGCGGCGTGTAATAGTCGAACGGATTCAGGCCGTTCTCGTGCTCGTAATCAATGAACTTTTTCTGCAGCTCGAGCATGCGCTTGATCAGGTCTTGCTTCTCGCTCATCTCAATGCCTCCAACAATACGCTCTAAGAGCAACCCGGGGGAGCGGGGCACTATATCACCGGTTCTGGCCCGCCTCCACTCTGCCCCTTGAGGATGGTGGGGTTCGCGGCTGAGCTTCGCGCAGCGATCGAACCCGGCTTCTAAAGTGGAAAACCACATTAGCATATCATGATACTCCCGTGACGCGCCACGTCCTTTGCACGGTTCGCGGCAGCGTCCGAAGTTGGCATATAATTGATTGTTTTTAAAAGCATCTGTATCGGAGAACGAGATGTCTGGAAAACCGATGCTGCTCTCCATTGTGGAGTTGGGCGGCTATCCCGATTTCCGGCCGCAGTTCGAGTCGGCCGGATTCCGTGTGGTTGGCGTGTCCAGCATGCGCAAGGCCCTTGCGGCGCTGAAGCAGGAAAGCCCGGCGGTGGTGGTGGCGGAATTCAATTTCCAGTCCGATTTCCGCGATCGCAGCAGCAGCCTGGAATCGTTGTTGGCAACCTTGCAAAGCCGTCACCCGCAGGCCCGCGTGGTGGTGTTGTACGACCGTGAATTTCAGCCCCAATTCGAGCAGCGGTTACAGTCCCGCTGGACCATCCACGCGGCAATGCCGTTCCCGGTCGAGCCGGAACAGATGCGCGCGTGTCTGCAAACGTTGGCCGAGGCGCGCGGTTGACAACGCTTCCCGGCAAATGTGTTGCGGCGTACCGCTGGCAGCGGTGAATGACCGTATTCCCCGCTCGCCAGATCGGCGTTCCCCGCCTCCGGTTCAGCGGCGATCCAACGGTTGCGGGACCGTTTCCCGGGAACCCTGCAGGAATCGGTCGCGGGCGGGTCCGACTTCGGGTGCTGATTACGACTGCCAGTCGCGCGCTATGACCGGGCACGCGGCGCGGGTATTTGATTGCATCATGGCCACGCCGTAGCATCCGACCCCGATTCAAAGCCTGAAAACTTCGAGGAGTCATGATGTCTAGCACGCCGCTTTCGGACGAAGCATTGGAAACCTTGTTCTTTTCCGCGCGCAGTCATAACGGTTGGCGCGACCGGCCGGTGACCGACGAACTATTGCGACAGGTCTACGCGCGTATGATCATGGGCCCCACCAGCGCGAATTGTCTGCCGGCCCGGCTCCTGTTCCTGCGCACCGACGAAGCCAAGCAGCGATTAAAGCCGTGTCTATCGGCCGGCAATGTGGAGAAGTCCATGACTGCGCCGGTGGTGGCGATCATCGGCATGGACCTGGAGTTCTACGAATTTTTGCCGAAGCTGTTTCCGCATACCGATGCGCGCTCCTGGTATGCCGGTAAACCGGACAAGATCAAGGAAGCCGCCTTTCGCAACAGTTCTCTGCAGGGCGCCTATTTCATCATGGCGGTACGCAGTCTGGGGCTGGATACGGGTCCGATGTCCGGATTCAATGCGGAAAAACTCAATCAGGAATTCTTTCCCGACGGCCGCATCAAGGTGAACTTCATCTGCGGCGTCGGCTACGGCGACCCGTCGAAATTGTTCGAACGCCTGCCTCGACTTGAATTCGAAGAAGCGTGCCAGTTGCTATAGTACGCTCGGGCGCATCGACTTGGCATTCCGGCACAATGACATCCGAACGGCTCGGTGCCGAAGATGGCGCCTGTGCTGCTGCTGGGTGGACCAGGCCCAATCCTGGCGGTACCAAGGTACCTTTCGGTTGCCCGATAACGAATCGGTGGCCACCGAATCCGTCTCCTACCGCAACGGCGAAGGCCAGAGAGCGGCCGATTCCGTGGAGGCCGCGCTTAGCCCTCCAACTCTGCGCCCCAGGTCACGCACGGAGCGTGTCCCGCAGCCGCGAACCGTTCACAAAGGTTTGCGGTTCCGCCGCCTTGGCCATGGCGGTGCCAGCGCAGGTGCAATATAATCCGCCGGCCCGCGTCGGGCGCCACATTAAAAAAGTACAGAAACCGTGATCGAAAAACTCCGCAACATCGCCATCATCGCCCACGTGGACCATGGCAAGACCACTTTGGTGGACAAATTGCTGTCGCAATCCGGCACCCTGGACGCACGCGCGCCGGTGCAGGAGCGGATGATGGATTCCAATGAGTTGGAGCGCGAGCGCGGCATTACCATTCTCGCCAAGAATACTTCCATCCAGTGGAATGATTACCAGATCAACATTGTCGACACGCCCGGACATGCGGATTTTGGTGGTGAAGTGGAGCGGGTGCTGTCGATGGTGGATTCGGTATTGTTGCTGGTGGACGCGGTCGATGGCCCCATGCCTCAGACCCGCTTCGTCACCCAGAAGGCGTTGGCCCGAGGTCTCAAGCCGATCGTGGTCATCAATAAGATCGACCGCCCGGGCGCGCGTCCGGACTGGGTATTGGACCAGACCTTCGATTTGTTCGATCGCCTGGGCGCCAGCGATGCGCAGCTCGACTTTCCGGTGGTCTACGCATCGGCGCTGAACGGCTACGCGAACGCCGATTCCAGTGTCCGCGAAGGCGACATGGCACCATTGTTCCAGACCATCGTCGATCGCGTCGCGCCGCCCGAGGTGGACCTCGACGGTCCGCTGCAACTGCAGGTCAGTTCGCTGGATTACAGCAGCTACGTCGGTGTTATCGGGATCGGACGCATCACCCGCGGCCGCATCCGCACCAACACCCAGGTCACGATCATCGACCGCGAAGGCGAGCGTCGTAACGGGCGCGTACTGCAGGTGCTGGGATTTCACGGCCTGGAGCGGGTCGAAGTGCCGGTAGCCGAAGCAGGCGACATCATTGCCTTTACCGGCATTGAAACCCTGAACATCTCCGATACCTTGTGCGACCCGAACCAGGTCGAGGCGCTGCCGCCCTTGAGTGTCGACGAGCCTACGGTGAGCATGACCTTCCAGGTCAATGACTCGCCGTTCGTCGGCCGCGATGGAAAATACGTCACCTCCCGGCAATTACGCGACCGGCTGCAGCGCGAACTGGTGCACAACGTCGCATTGCGGGTGGAAGAAGGGGAAGACCCGGACAAATTCCGCGTTTCCGGACGCGGTGAACTGCACCTGTCGATTCTGATCGAGAACATGCGCCGGGAAGGCTACGAACTGGGCGTCTCGCGGCCGGAAGTGATTGTGCGCGAAATCGACGGCGAACGGCACGAACCCTACGAGCAGTTGACCGTCGATGTCGAAGACGTGCACCAGGGTACGGTGATGGAGCGCCTCGGTGCCCGTGGCGGTGAGTTGAAGAACATGGTGCCCGATGGCAAAGGCCGGGTGCGGCTCGACTACTTGATTCCGGCGCGGGGCCTGATCGGCTTTCGCACCGAATTCCTCACCGCGACCCAGGGCACCGGCCTGATGCACCACGTGTTCGACCACTATGCGCCAGTGAAGAAGGGCATCCTCGGTCAGCGCATCAACGGTGTATTGATCGCCAATGGCAGCGGCAAGGCACTGGCCTATGCGTTGTTCAACCTGCAGGAACGCGGGCGCATGGTGATCGGTCCTGGCGAAGAGGTGTACGAAGGCATGATCATCGGCATTCATTCGCGCGACAATGATCTGGTGGTCAATCCCATGAAGGCCAAACAATTGACCAATATTCGTGCGGCGGGCTCGGACGAAAACATTCTCCTGACGCCGCCGGTGCGCATGAGTCTGGAGCAGGCGCTGGAGTTCGTGGACGATGACGAGTTGGTCGAAGTCACCCCCCATCATCTACGACTCCGTAAGAAGATGCGCGCGGAGCACGATCGCAAACGCGCCGCGCGGGCGTGAGCATCGAGTCTGACCGATAAGAAAAAATGAACCCCGGTGGTCAAACCGGGGTCCGGCCAAGTGGCCTGGTGATGAGACGTACCGTGCGGCTCCTGCCGGCGGTGCGCTATCTGCTTCCCTGAAGTCGCGGCTAACCGCGTTCCTGGTCGCGCCTACCCCACGCGCGACCCGCGCATCTTGCCAGGATTTGATCGTCGTGGATGTCAGACAACCGCTACACTTTATGTAGGAAATTTCCTACAGACGGAGCCTGCGCCAAGGTCTTGCCGACGTTCTTGGAACCAAAAATTTCGTGAAATCAGAAAATTGAAAGCCATGCCACCCGGCTCACCGCCCCGGCGCCCGCATACGCTTCGATTGGCGCCAGATTCCATTGCGCGCTGCGGGGATCGTTTCCGGCACCTATGCTGGCGGCGGTCGGTCGGAGCCGACCGGGCAGCGGTCGCCCACACGGGGCCGGCATAATACCTGCTCGGTTCGGTATGATTACAGTTCTGCACCGCTTTGCAGCGCGGCCAGCGGCGCGCTCCATAGGTCTGCAACCACGGTCTGAAGCATGCTACGACTCTACCCAGCGATACAGCCTTACGTCACCCACACCCTTGCCATGGATGATCGGCATGCCGTGTATGTCGAGGAGTGCGGCAACCCCGAGGGGGTTCCGGTGGTGTTTTTGCACGGCGGTCCCGGCGGCGGTATCGCGCCCTATCATCGCCAGTTCTTTGATCCGGAGCGCTACCGGGTCGTGCTGTTCGATCAGCGGGGATGCGGCAAATCGGCCCCCCACGCCGAGCTTCGCGACAACAGCACCTGGGATTTGGTTGCCGATATCGAACGCTTGCGCAGCCATCTGGGTATCGAGCGCTGGTTGGTGTTCGGTGGATCGTGGGGATCGACCCTGGCGCTGGTCTATGCCGAGACTCATCCGAGCCGGGTGCTCGGCCTCGTGCTGCGGGGGATTTTTCTGTGCCGCCCGCAGGATATCAGCTGGTTCTATCAGCAAGGGGCGAATCGCGTATTTCCGGATTATTGGCAGGACTTCATCGAACTGATTCCGGAATCGGAGCGGCAAGACATGTTGAGCGCCTACCACGCGCGGCTGACCGGAGACGACGAAGTCGGGCGCATGGCGGCAGCCAAAGCCTGGTCCACTTGGGAAGGCCGTTGCGCAAGTCTGTTGCCCAGCCCCGAACTGGTCGATCATTTTGCAGCGCCTTACACGGCGCTGAGTCTGGCGCGCATCGAAAGCCACTACTTCGTCAATCATTGTTTTCTCGAACGCGACCAGATACTACGAGACGCCCACAAGCTCGCCGATATCCCCGGTGTAATCGTCCACGGCCGTTACGACATGGTCTGTCCGGTGGAACAGGCGTGGGCGTTGCATGAAGCCTGGCCCAAGGCGCGGTTGGAGATGCTGCCTGACGCTGGACACGCGGCATCCGAGCCGCCGATCGTCGACGCCCTGGTCCGCGCCACCAACGATATGCTGCAACGGTTGGGATGATCGCGCTGTTGCAGCGCGTGCGCGAAGCGCGGGTCCAGGTCGGCGCCGAAACGGTCGGCGCAATTGATACCGGTATCCTGGCGTTCATCGCGGTGCAACGCGGCGACCACACCACCCAGGCGCAGCGGCTGCTGCAGCGCATATTGGGCTATCGGGTATTTGCCGACCACGACGGGCGCATGAATCGTAGCCTGAGCGAATTGGTCGGCGGGGGATTGTTGCTGGTGCCCCAGTTCACGCTGGCCGCCGATACTCGAAAAGGCAATCGCGCCAGTTTCACGCCTGCCGCCGATCCGGAAACCGGGCGGCATTTGTTCGAGGACCTGGTGCGACGGGCGCGCGCGGCTTTTCCACTCGTGGAAGCCGGCCGCTTCGGCGCCGACATGCAGGTGAGCCTCACCAACGACGGCCCGGTGACTTTCTGGTTGCAGGTAGCGCCGTCCGCAGTCTGAGCCCGGCCGCCAAACGGCGGCTTCGGCCTTCAGCTCCGTTGCCCTGCCACCGCGCCTGCGAACGCAACGCTACGGTTCCGCGGCCAGCACGACCGCTGCCTGTTGCGGCCATTGCAGTCGTCCATGCAGGCGCCAGCTTTTGTCCATCGGCTCGATCATGAGATGCCAATTGGCCGGTTCCAGGGCGCGCAGCTTGGTTTGGAAGCTGCCATCCGCGGCACGCTGCGCCACCGTAACCTGATCGCGGCCGGCTTTGGTCGGATGCAGTAGGGATACGTGCAGCGCCGCCAGGCGATCGATGGATGCGCCCTGCAGCGCGATCGCAAGAACCCCGTCTGCATGGATTTGCACTTGGGCACGCAGCGCCAGCTGTGCGGCCTTGCGATCCCGATCCAGGTCCTGGTTGATGGCCAAGCCTTGCTTGTAGTAGTCGTCCACCACGACACCGTCGGGTTCATAACTGGCGATCACCAGGGTGCTGATTCCCGCCACCACAGCGGTGGCCGGCAGCGCGATCAGAAACCAAGGCCAGAATTGACGGTACCAGGGGGGCGGTGGCGCGGCGTGGCTCATGGCGGTGCACCTCTCGATTGCGGAATTATCTGGATACCGGTCCGATGAACCGGGCGTCGTGCTCGAGTTCGAGCTGCTCGCCGGAATCGACGGTTTCCAATGTGAATTCGATTTCCGAACTGGCTCGGCGCAAGTGCACCGGATCGATCCTGACCTGTACGTCGAGGGAGCGCACCGAGCCGGCCGGCACTTCGACATCGCCGTGGCGGTTGATCAATTGCAGACCCTCGAGACCCTCGACGCCAATGCGGAAGGTACGCTGCCGGTCGTACATGTTCACCAGGCGCAGGGTGTAGACGTTTTCCACGAGCCCGGCCGGCGCCATGCGATACAGCGCGTTGCGATCGCGGATGATATCCAGTTCCACCGGTACCCGGGTGGCCAACGCCCACACCAGCACGCCCACCATCAAGACCAGGATCATCGAATAAACCACGATGCGCGGACGCAGCACATGGGTCTTGCCGCCGCTCATGGCATTTTCGGTGCTGTAACGGATCAGGCCCTTGTGGTAGCCCATCTTGTCCATGACCTGATCGCACACATCGATGCACGCAGCGCAACCGATGCATTGGTATTGCAGGCCGTTGCGGATGTCGATGCCGGTTGGGCAGACCTGCACGCACAGCGTACAGTCGATGCAGTCGCCCAGTCCAAGGGCTTGATGATCGGCGCCCTTCTTGCGCGAGCCCCGCGGTTCGCCACGACCCTCATCGTACGAAATGATCAAGGTATCCCGGTCGAACATGGCGCTCTGGAAGCGGGCATACGGGCACATATAGATGCACACCTGCTCGCGCATCCAGCCGGCATTGCCGTAGGTGGCGAAACCGTAGAACAGGATCCAGAAGGTTTCCCATGGGCCGAGGTCGAAGCTCCAGACTGCACTCCAAAGATCGCGGATGGGCGTGAAATAACCGACGAAAGTGAATCCGGTCCACAGCGAGAATGCGATCCAGAGGGCGTGTTTGCCCAGTTTCAAGCGCAGTTTTCGCGCATTCCAGGCACCACGATCCAGCTTCATTTGTTGCGGGCGGTCGCCTTCGATCTTGCGCTCCATCCATAGGAAGATTTCCGTCCACACCGTTTGCGGACAGGCATAGCCGCACCACAAGCGACCGGCGACGGCGGTGAAAAAGAACAGTGATACCGCCGCCAGGATCAGCAGCAGCGCCAAATAAAAGAAATCCTGCGGCCAGAATACCCAATCGAAGATGTAGAACTTGCGCGCCGGCAGATCGAACAGCACGGCCTGACGGCCGCGCCACGGCAGCCAGGCCAAGCCGTAATACAGACCCAACAGCACCACTACGCCGGTGACCCGCAGATTGGCGAATACGCCGTGTACTTCACGCGGGTAGACCTTCTTATGCTTGGCGTAGAGTTCGTCCGGGATCGGCCCGGCGTCGGCGCGCGACGCCGCCGAACCGTGCTTTCCGGCGGTAGGTTGATTCATGGCGAGCGCATCAAGGTTGCTCATGCGCCGCGGGCGGGCGCAGGGTGTGACATGGGCGCTGGAAATAACAGGTCAATATCGATGAAGACAGAGTCAACAGCCAGAACGAAAAGAAACCGATGGTGTAAGAACCCAAGCGGCTGACCGGTTCGACAAAACCCATCGCAAGCGCCAGGTCCTGGGGGTCGAACGCGGTGAAGAACACCACGGTTGCCGCTCCGGCCATCAAGAACGATGGCCATAACACGGCCACTGCCCGTTGCACCGCCGGGGTGTCGGACTTACGTCTGCGCGGGTGTGTTTGGTTCATGATGCGCATCTCCCGCCGGTGTTATTTTTGGTGGGACAGGCTGTAGACATAAGCGGCCAGCAAATGCACCTTATCCTCACCGAGAAAATCCCGGTGCGCCGGCATCTTGCCGCTGCGTCCCTGGGTGATGGTCTTTTTGATCACGCCTAAGGAGCCGCCGTACAGCCACGCGCTGTCGGTCAGGTTCGGCGCTCCGAGCGCCGGGTTGCCGTTGGCGAGGCTGCCCTTGCCGTCCATGCCGTGACAGGCGGCGCACACCACGAACTTTTCCTTGCCCGCTTTCGCCAATTGCGCGTCGTGGGGCTGACCGCTCAAGCTGAGCACGTAGTTGGCCACTTCCTCGACGCCCTGTTCGCCGCCGATGGCTGCTGCCATCGGTGGCATAGCACCCTGACGGCCATCGAGAATCGTGGTCTGGATCACGTCCGGCGTGCCACCGTACAACCAGGCATCGTCCTTGAGGCTCGGGAAACCGGGGCCGCCGCCGGCATCGGAACCGTGGCACTGGGCGCAGTAATTCAGAAACAGACGCTGCCCCGCTTGCATGGCCTTGGGGTCTTGCGCCAACTCGGGAAGCGGGCGCGTCGCGTAGGCGGCGAAGATCTTGCCGTACTTCGCCTGGGCGGCGGTCATTTCCGCTTGGTATTCCTGTCGCTGATTCCAGCCCAAGAGGCCTTTGAAGTTTCCAAGTCCGGGATAAAGGGCCAAGTAGACCAAACCGAAGGCGATGGTGATGTAGAACAGCCACAGCCACCAGCGCGGCAGCGGGTTGTTGTACTCCTGCAGGTTCTCGTCCCAGGTGTGGCCCGTCACCTGACCGGCGGCCGCTTCCCCGGGGCTGTGCTTGCTGGACCAGCGTATCAGCCACAGGCAAGCCAGAATGTTGCCCACGGTGAGCACGATCACGAACCAGCTCAGAAAGCTACTCATGGCCATTCTCCTTCTTCGGCGCATCGTTGCCACTGGCGCGCACGTCTTGTTGTTCGTCAGCGAATGGCAGATTTTCGGCGTTTTGGAAACCGCGTTTGCGCTTCGCGCTCCACGCCCATGCGACGATGCCGATGAACACGATCAGCATGACGATGGTGTAGGCGATGTGAAAATCGGTCTGATCCATGGCGTCACCGTTTGTTCTTGATGGCGGTGCCGAGATACTGCAAATAGGCGATCAGGGCATCCATCTCGGTCTTGCCCTTGACCTGCTCGGGTACCGCAGCGAGCTGTTCTTCGCTGTAATGGTCGCAGCCGTTGCAGGTGGCCGCGACCAGCCCGTCGACCACTTTCATGCGCCTGACCAGCGCCTGTGCGTCGATGGGGTTGTCGGACAACCATGGAAAACCCGGCATGTTCGATTCCGGCACCACGTCGCGGGGATTGGTCAAGTGAACCCGGTGCCAGTCGTCGGAATAGCGCCCCCCGACCCGTGCCAGGTCCGGGCCGGTGCGCTTCGATCCCCATTGGAACGGATGGTCGTACACGAATTCGCCGGCCACCGAATAATGGCCGTAGCGTTCGGTCTCGGCGCGAAACGGCCGGATCATCTGTGAATGACACACGTAGCAACCCTCGCGGACATAGACATCGCGACCGGCGAACTGCAGGGCGTTGTAAGGCTTGAGTCCTTCCACCGGCGCCGTGGTCTCTTTCAGGAAGAACAGCGGCACGATTTCCACCAGCCCGCCGATGCTGATCACGATCAGCACCAGTATTGCCAGCAGGCCGGCATTGGTTTCGATTTTTTCGTGGCCCATGGCGCGCTCCTGTCAAACGGTTTGCGGAATGGTCGCTTCGGCGGGGCGTTGGCCGGCGACGGTCTTCCAGACGTTGTACGCCATGATCAACATGCCGCCGAAGAACAGCAGGCCGCCGAGCAGGCGCACGGTGTAGTAGGGGTACATCCGCTCCAGACTCTCGACGAAGCTGTAGGTCAGCGTGCCGTCATCATTCACCGCGCGCCACATCAGGCCCTGCATGACGCCGGCGATCCACATGGAGGCGATGTAGAGCACGACGCCGATGGTGGCGACCCAGAAGTGCAGATCGATGAGTTTCACCGAATGCATTTCCGCCCGGCCGAACAGGCGCGGTACCAGGAAATACATCGAGCCGATTGTGATCATCGCCACCCAGCCCAGGGCGCCGGAATGCACGTGGCCGATGGTCCAGTCGGTATAGTGCGACAACGAGTTGACCGTTTTGATGGACATCATCGGCCCCTCGAAGGTGGACATGCCGTAAAAGGACAAGGAGACGATCAAAAACTTCAGGATCGGGTCGGTACGCAGCTTATGCCAAGCGCCGGACAAGGTCATGATGCCGTTGATCATGCCGCCCCAGGACGGCGCCAGCAGAATCAGGGAAAACACCATGCCAATGGATTGGGCCCAATCGGGCAATGCGGTGTAGTGCAGATGATGGGGGCCGGCCCACATGTAGATGGAAATCAAGGCCCAGAAATGCACCACCGACAGACGGTAGGAATAGATCGGCCGTCCCGCCTGCTTGGGTACAAAGTAATACATCATGCCCAGGAATCCCGCGGTGAGGAAAAAGCCTACCGCGTTGTGGCCGTACCACCACTGCACCATGGCGTCGATGGCGCCTGGATACACGGAATAGGATTTGAACCATCCGGCCGGGACTTCGGCGCTGTTGACGATGTGCAGAACGGCGATGGTGAGAATGAAAGCGCCGTAGAACCAGTTCGCGACGTAGATGTGATGGGTGCGGCGCTTGAAGATGGTGCCGAAGAACACCACTGCATAGGCGATCCAGACGATGGCGATCAAGACGTCGATGGGCCACTCCAGTTCGGCGTACTCCTTGCTGGTGGTCATGCCCAGCGGCAGCGTGATGGCCGCGGCGACGATGATCACGTTCCAGCCCCAAAAGGTGAACGCCGCGAGGCCGTCGGAGAACAGCCTTGTCTGGCAAGTGCGCTGGACGACGTAATAGGAAGTTGCGAACAGCGCCGAGCCGCCGAAGGCGAAAATCACCGCGTTGGTGTGCAGCGGCCGCAGCCGGCTGTAGGTCAGCCAGGGGGTGTCGAAATTAAGCTGCGGCCAGACCAGTTGTGCAGCAATCACCACGCCTACCAGCATACCGACGATGCCCCAGACCACGGTCATGATCGTGAACTGGCGCACTACCTTGTAGTTGTAGGTATTTTGCAGATCCATCGGGCGTCTCCCGGGGTGAAGAGTGGTTTGTGTTGTCGGGGCCCTGTACGGAAGCGCGGGTCGGCGCCTCCGCCAATGCCAACCCGCGGCTAGAACGTGGTGCCGACGGAAATCGTGTAAACCCAGGGATCAATCTGCACGTCGTCGATCGTCAGGGTCGAGCCCGACGTACCGGAACCGGCGCTGCTTTCACGGATGGTCGCCTTGGTTTCTATATCAATATAGCGGACATCGAAGTTCACGAACCGTTTGCGGGCCACGTCCACGTCGATACCCACCTGCCCGGCCAAGTCCCAGGAGTCTTTCAGGTCCATGCTGCCGTAACCAGCTCGATGCCAACGTGCGGAGTGAGCATATAGCCCAACGTGAAGCCCAGCCGGGTATTGCCGTCGAGGTTGACTCCGGTGCCCGCCGTCGGCCCGCCCGGGGCGGTGACCGGGCCGGTGCTTTCGTTTGGGCTGACCTGTGGCACGCGCCCGCGGCCGAACCAATCGCCCTGATCCAAGGCCATAGCCGGTAGCGTTATCGCCGCGAAAGCTCCCGCAGCGATCGGGGAAGGTGCTTTAGCGCTCAAGAATGCGTACTTTCTGGTCCCAATCCGACATAGCGCAGTCGGAATACGCGCACCGACGGCAAGTGCAAATCTATGCCATCCATTATCTCGGGCGCTGTTGGGGGTGGTCTTGACGCAGATCAATGAAAGGGGTTGGCGGTCGGAGTGCCGGAGTGCGGGGAACAGCCGGGACTACGGCGCGCGTCCCGGCCGGCGGGCATCTTCACAGGCGTCCAATCCAGCGATCCGCCGCAACTCCGCCACGTCGTGGAGTGTGACCAGCTTGCCGTCGGCGGTAAGCAGGCCCTGTTCGTAAAACCGGGTGAGGATCCGGCTGACCGTCTCCACGGCCAGTCCCAGGTAATTGCCGATATCACTGCGGGTCATGGTCAGCCGAAATTCGAACGGTGAGAAGCCCCGCTCGCTGAAGCGGTTCGACAGGCTCAACAATAATGACGCCAAGCGCGCCTCCGCGGCCTTCTTGCCCAATAGCATCAGCAGGCGTTGTTCTTCTAGAATCTCCTTGCCCATGATCCGCAGAACCTGATGCCGCAGGCTCGGGAGATCTCCGGTCAATGTTTCAAGCTGATTGAACGGGATTTCGCAGACATTGGTGGTTTCCAGCGTCTGCGCGGCGCCGGTGTAGACATCATTGGTGATGCCTTCCAGGCCGACCAGCTCGCCGGGCAGATGGAAGCCCGTGATTTGCTCGTTGCCGTCGTCGCTGATCGTATAGGTCTTGAGTGAACCGGTACGGATGGCGTACACCGAACGGAACGGTTCACCCTGGCGATATAGATGGACGGCGCGTTGCAGAGGCCGCGCGCGGCTGATGATGCGCTCCAAGCGATCCAGGTCTGCGCCGGAGATCCCCAAGGGCAGACAGAGCTCGTGCAGCGAGCAATTCTTGCAGGCGAGCTTGATTTGCGACAAGCTCACGATCTTATCGGTTTCGGCCATGCTTGAATCGCGTCCAGCGGTTGAAGAATTATTGAAGCAAATTCATTGACATGAATCAATGAATCGTTCAAATTCCAAATCTGTTCCGGTTATTCTGGATGTTATGGCGCGCGCAGTCCAACGCCATGCGATAGGTGATGGTTCTTCTAACTCAAGTCCACGCCAAGGGCGATGGATAAACTCAAATGTCGGACCGAAAAACAGAAGTCAGGCGCGACACGCTGGAGACACAGATCGCTGTCGCCCTCAATTTGGATGGCGAGGGCAATGCCAGGTTCGAAACCGGCGTGCCATTTTTGGAACACATGCTCGACCAGGTGGCTCGCCACGGTATGATCGACCTATCGATCGAAGCCAAGGGCGATTTGCATATCGACGCCCATCACACCGTGGAAGACATCGGCATCACCTTGGGCCAGGCGTTTGCGAAAGCCGTGGGCGACAAAAAGGGCATCCGCCGCTATGGGCACGCCTACGTGCCTTTGGACGAGGCGCTGGCGCGAGTGGTAGTGGATTTCTCCGGCCGCCCGGGGCTGGTGTACGGGGTGGAATTTCCCCGCGCCCGGATCGGCACTTTCGACGTGGATCTGTTTCACGAGTTTTTCCACGGCTTCGTGAACCACGCCCAGGTCACGCTGCACATCGACAGCCTGCGGGGCGTGAACGCCCATCACGTCGCTGAAACCATCTTCAAGGCATTCGGTCGCGCGCTGCGCATGGCGTTGGAGGCGGACCCGCGCATGCAGGGTCAGATGCCATCGACCAAAGGCAGTCTCTAGCTCCCGAATCCAACCAGAACATTGCACAGGCTCGATTCATGACAACCGTTGCGGTAATCGATTACGGCATGGGCAATTTGCGCTCTGTCGCCAAGGCTCTCGAACACGTCAGCCCGGAAGCCACGGTGACGGTCACCGCCAATCCGGCACATATCATGGAAGCGGACCGGGTGGTGTTTCCCGGCCAGGGCGCGATCGGCGACGCGATGGCGCAAATCGAGCGCCTGTCCCTCGCGCCTGTCATTCGCCAGGCGTTGGCAGAAAAGCCATTCCTGGGCGTGTGTCTGGGGTTGCAGGCGTTGCTGGAACACTCCGAGGAAGATGGAGGCGTGGATGGTTTCGGCGTCTTTCCCGGTCAGGTGCGGCGTTTCCCGGGCGCCATGGTCGACCGTGCCGCAGGCACTAAGCTCAAGGTTCCGCATATGGGTTGGAACGAGGTCCGCCAGACCCGGGATCATGCCCTGTGGCAGGGCATCGAACAGGACGCGCGGTTTTATTTCGTGCACAGCTACTACGCCGAGCTGACCGATCGCAGCATTACTGCCGCGACCTGCTATTACGGGCTCGATTTTGTTTGCGCGGCCGCCCGCGCCAATGTGTTCGCGGTGCAGTTTCATCCGGAAAAGAGCCAGCGGGCAGGACTGCGATTGCTGGAGAACTTCATGAACTGGGACGGTCGGCAATGATCCACGTGCAGACCGCGACGGGGCGGGTGTTGAAAACAGCCGACGTCACGACCATGCAAACAGCAAAAACAAGAAGCAATCCAGAACACTGGGGGAATGAGCCATGTTGTTGATCCCTGCCATCGATCTGAAGGACGGCAAGTGCGTGCGACTGCGCCAGGGGAATATGGATGATGAGACCGTCTTTTCCGACGATCCGCTGGCGATGGCCGCGCGCTGGGTGGAAGCGGGCGCGCGGCGACTGCATATCGTCGACCTCAACGGGGCGGTATCAGGCAAACCGGTCAACGCCAGTGTGATTCGCGACATCGCCGAGGCGTATCCGGAGATCCCGATCCAGGTGGGTGGCGGAATCCGCGATGAAGACACGGTCGAGAACTATCTCGAGGCGGGTGTGCAATTTGTCATCATCGGCACCAAGGCCGTCACCGCGCCCCACTTCATCAATGATCTGTGTCTAGAATTTCCCGGCCATATCATCGTTGGTCTCGACGCCAAAGGCGGCAAACTGGCCATCGACGGCTGGTCGAAACTTTCCAATCACGACGTCGTCGACATGGCGCAACATTTCGAACGCGACGGTGTCGCGGCGATCGTCTACACCGACATCGGCCGCGACGGCATGATGAGCGGCGTCAACGTCGAAGCCACCGTCGCGCTGGCCCGCGAAATCACCATTCCGGTGATCGCCTCGGGAGGCATCACCAATCTGGACGATATTCGCGGCCTGTGTGCAGTGGCCGACGAAGGCATCATGGGCGCTATCACCGGGCGCGCGATCTATGAAGGTTCGCTGGATTTCGCCGCCGGCCAGAAATTAGCGGACGAACTGAGTTCGAATTGAGCGACTGAGCCTCACGCGCGCCGCGCCGCCCGACCGTACTGGATCCCACCATGAGCCTTGCAAAGCGCATTATCCCCTGCCTGGACGTCGACCACGGCCGTGTCGTAAAAGGCGTGCGCTTCGTCGAAATTCGCGACGCCGGCGATCCTGTGGAAGTGGCGCGTCGCTACGATCAGGCCGGCGCCGATGAAATCACTTTCCTCGATATCACTGCCAGCCATGAGGACCGCGAAACCATCGTCCACGTGGTCGAACAAGTGGCCAGCGAAGTATTCATACCGCTGACCGTCGGCGGCGGCATTCGGGTGATCGATGATATTCGACGCATGCTCAATGCGGGCGCCGACAAAGTGGCCATCAACACTGCGGCGGTGTTCAACCCCGAGTTCGTGAAGGACGCCGCCAACCGGGTCGGTTCACAGTGCATCGTCGTTGCGATCGACGCGAAACAGGTGAACCGCGAAGGTGAATCGCTAAAATGGGAAATCTTCACCCATGGTGGTCGCCGTCCAACCGGCATCGATGCCGTGGCGTGGGCTGCACGCATGGCCGAATACGGTGCGGGTGAAATCCTGCTGACCAGCATGGACCGCGACGGCACCAAGTCGGGTTTCGATCTGGCGCTCACCCGCGCGGTGGTGGATGCCGTGCCTGTACCGGTGATCGCCTCCGGCGGCGTGGGCAATTTGCAGCACCTGGTGGAAGGGGTGCGCGAAGGCGGCGCGGACGCAGTGCTCGCCGCAAGCATATTTCACTTCGCCGAGTACACTATTGCAGACGCGAAACAATTCTTATCCCAGCACCATGTGGAGGTCCGGGCGTGAGTAATCGGCACGGGCGACGCGTATACTGGTCTCAGGTCTCGCAGGTATCCAAGCATGAGTGACCAATGGCTGGATGACATCAAGTGGACTGCCGACGGGTTGGTGCCGGTCATCGCCCAGGAACAAGGCAGCGGCCGCGTACTCATGTTCGCCTGGGCCAATCGCGAAGCCCTGCGGTTGACCGCAGCCACCGGATACGCGGTGTATTGGTCCCGCTCGCGGGGCAAATTGTGGCATAAAGGCGAGGAATCCGGGCACCAGCAGGTGGTATCGGATATCCGGTTGGACTGCGACAATGACGTCGTCCTGCTGACGGTGGAGCAACGGGGTGGGATCGCCTGTCACACCGGTCGCCACAGTTGTTTCTATCAGCGATTGCAAGGCGGACAATGGCAAGCCGTGGAGCCGGTGTTGAAGGATCCGGCCAGAATTTACAAGTAACCCCGTACACAGCGCGGTAGGTTTTGCATACGGCATGAGTGATATACTCGACAAGTTGGCGTTGATATTGGAAGAGCGCAAACACGCGGAGCCGGATTCGTCCTATGTGGCATCGCTTTACGCCAAGGGCATCGATACGATTTTGAAGAAAATCGGCGAAGAGGCCACCGAGACCGTGCTTGCCGGCAAAGACGGCGACCGCGAGCAGATCGTGTATGAGACCGCCGACCTCTGGTTTCATTCGCTGGTGCTGCTGGCCTCGCAAGGTCTCGGTCCGAACGATGTGCTGGCGGAACTGGATCGGCGGTTCGGTCTGTCCGGCTTGCAGGAGAAAAGCCAGCGCGACGAGCGCTGAGCTGGCGGCGGGCAGCGCAGACGGATCGTCGAGAAAGCGCATTCATTAACACCGGAATCGTCGGACGGAACCGAACCCAGGGGCAGGTGTCCTGATCGGGTTATCAGCGTCCGGCCTTTTTGACACGTAGTTGGAGAGACGACATGGGCGGCATCAGTATCTGGCAACTTCTCATCATCCTGGCCATCGTGCTGCTGTTGTTCGGCACCAAAAAGCTGCGCAATCTGGGCGGCGATTTGGGTGGCGCCATCCGCGGTTTCAAAAACGCCGTGAAGGAAGGCGAGGACGAACAGGCCGCAGCGCACAAAGACCACAAGATCGAGGAACGTAGCGAAAGCGACGTCATCGAAGGCGAAGTCACGGCGCGGGAAAAGTCTCGGGACAAAAATCAGGCTTGATGAGGCGTTCGCTTGCTTCGGCGCGGCGCAATAGCGGCGCCTGTGCCAGCTGCAGCAGGCGTCAACTCCCCTACTGACATGTTCGATATCGGCTTCTGGGAACTGGCGGTCATCATGGTGGTCGCGCTGATCGTCATCGGTCCCGAGCGGTTGCCGGGGCTGGCGCGAAAAGCCGGTTACTGGCTGGGCCGCGGACGACGTTTCGTGCAGTCCGTGAAAGCCGACATCGACCGCGAAATCGCCGCCGATGAACTGCGCCGCGTGCTCAAAGAGCAGGCCGATTCGTCCGGTGTACACGAAATCGTCGAGCAGACTCGCGAGGCAGTCGACGACACCCGAGCCTCATTACGTGAAACCAGAGAGAAACTGGAACAAGCGGAAGCGGAATTCAAAGACGCGGAGCACGAGTACCTCGTCAAGGCGGCATCAAGCCAGAACCCTTCCGTAGCGGACGCACCGAACGCGGGTTCGGAACCGGACAAGACCAAGAAGGCGGATACGCCCGTCAGCGAGTCGCCGCCGATCGATGACCAAACCAAGTAACACCCCCGAATCGGATCTGGACGAAGGCCAGAGTTTCGTCTCGCATCTGCTGGAGTTGCGCGACCGGCTGCTGAAGATGATTTTGGCAGTGGTGGTGATCTTCCTGTGCCTGTTCTATTTCTCCAATGATCTGTACACCATCGTCGCCGGGCCGCTCATGGCGCGGCTGCCGGAAGGCAGCAGCATGGTGGCCATCGACGTGGCCTCGCCGTTTCTGACGCCGTTCAAGCTGACCATGGTGTTGTCGATTTTCTTGGCGATGCCGTTCATCCTGCATCAGTTCTGGAAATTCGTCGCGCCGGGTCTGTATGCCCACGAACGCCGTCTGGCGGTGCCCATACTGGCCACCAGCATCGTCCTGTTCTATGCGGGCATGTTGTTCGCCTATTTTGTCGTGTTCCCGCTGGTGTTCGCGTTCTTCACCAGCACCGCGCCCCACGGCGTGGCGATTATGACGGACATCAGCAAATACCTCGATTTCGTACTGACGGTGTTTTTTGCTTTCGGCATTGCGTTTGAGGTGCCCATCGCCACCATCCTTCTGGTGTGGGCGGGCATCACCACGCCCAAGGCGCTTGCCTCGAAACGTCCCTACGTGGTGGTGGGGACTTTCGTGATCGGCATGCTGCTGACCCCTCCGGACGTGATTTCCCAGACCTTGCTCGCGGTTCCCATGTGGTTGTTGTTTGAACTCGGCGTGTTCTTCGCCCGTTTCTATGTGCGGCGGCCCGCGGAAGACGAAGCGCAAGAAGACGATCCGGACCAAAGCGGGCAGCGCTCTCAAGCCGCCCCTGGCGCGCCCGATACGGAACAGGACGTGGAGCCCTATCGCCCCATGAGCGACGAAGAGTTGGACGATGAATTCGAGCGTATCAACCGGGAAATGGACGATCTCGGACGCTCCGACGGCGGCGGGTCCGACGCCGATTCCGGCGATTCGTCTGGGAAGGGCCCTGACGACGAGCCGCCTCGCGCGCCCTAGCCCGTACAACGAGGGAGACGGCGGCGCGGGATATTTTCCCGTGCAAGACGGTCATATTCTCCAGGTGCAGTGCCGGAGGCCGCTATGCGCGCGTTGCTTTTCCTGTTCTTGTGTCTGTTCGGCATCGCCGGCCATGCCGATGAGCTGCGCAACGAGCTGCTCGGTCATCCCTCTCCGTATCTGGCCATGCATGGCCACGATCCGGTCCATTGGCAGCAATGGAACGCCGATACACTGGCGCGCGCTCGGCGCGAACACAAACCATTGTTCGTCTCCATCGGCTATTTCGCCTGCCACTGGTGTCATGTCATGCAACGCGAGTCCTACCGCGACCCGGCCATCGCCGCACTGTTGAATCGGTATTTCATTCCCGTGAAGGTGGATCGGGAGCTGCAGCCGGCGTTGGACGCAACCATGATCGAGTTCGTCGAGCGTACCCGCGGGTATTCCGGCTGGCCGCTGAACGTGTTCCTGACTCCGAAAGGTTATCCGCTGTTGGGCATGGTGTATCTGCCGCCGGACGATTTTCGCCGCCTGCTCGATGGCTTGCAGGAACGCTGGCAGCAGGAGCCGGATGCTCTGGAACAAACCGCAGAACGGGTCGCGAGTACGCTTTCCCGTGGTGAACTGTCGCCAGGCCCGAACCTGCCGGGCCAGCTTGCGCCGCAATTGAGCGATGCGCTGATCAAGAGTTCCCTGGAACTGGGCGATCAACTGGCCGGAGGATTCGGTGGTCCCAATAAATTCCCCCAGGCACCGCAACTGGCGGCATTGCTGCAGATGCTCGATCGGGATTCCAGCGGCAAACTCGCGGCGTTTTTGCGCCTGACCTTGGATCAGATGGCGAGCCAAGGCCTGCGCGATCATCTGCGCGGTGGCTTTTTCCGCTACACCATCGATCCCAATTGGCAGACCCCGCATTTCGAGAAAATGCTGTATGACAATGCGTTGCTCGCCGAAGTCTATCTGACTGCGGCCGAGCGTCTCCATGAACCGCGCTACCGGGATGTTGCGCTCGACACCCTGCAATTCATGCTAGCGGAGCTTACGGATCCGAGCGGCGCCATGATCGCCAGCCTTTCCGCCGTTGACGAACAGGGCGTGGAAGGCGGCTTTTACCTGTGGTCGCCAACGGATTTGGAACGTTCGCTGACGGCGCCGGAACGAGCGGTGGTCGCCAAGCTTTGGGGCCTTGGTGCTGGCGCGCCGATGCTGGAGACGGGCTATTTGCCGGTGCAGGCCGCAGCCGTGGATCAGGTGGCGCAAAGCTTGAACCTCGAACGCGCGCAGGTCGAAGCGCTGCGATCCAGTGCCATTGCCAAGTTGCGCGCGGTCCAAAGCCAGCGCTCGCTGCCTCGGGACACCAAACTGTTGGCGGGCTGGAACGGTTTGGCCTTGAGGGCTTTCAGCCATGCCGCCCAAGCCACAGGAGCGCCCCGTTACCGGGCCGCCGCCCAGCGCATCTACGATTATCTGGTCGCGCAGTTATGGAATGGCAACCGCTTGTTGCGTGCGCGGTCCGGCGCGGGGAGCCTCGGCGATGCCACATTGGAGGACTACGCTTACGTGGCAGCCGGTTTGCAGGCTTGGGCCGATGTCGCCGATAGCGAGCGCGCTCGAGCACTCAGCGACCAGGTATTGCAACAGGCCTGGCAGCGATTCCATCAGCCGCGGGGATGGCGCCTGAGTGAGGACTTGTTGATTCCCTATGGCGTCTACGAGCCGGTGATCGCGGACGGCCCGATGCCATCACCGTCTTCCCTGCTGATCGACGTCACTCTGCGTTCGGCTGCGGCGCGACGGGACCAAGGGCTAGAGCGACAAGCGCGCAGTGCGCTCAACGTCGATCGGCAGTCGATACGGGACGATCCTTTCTGGTTCGCCACTCAGATCCGCGCTCTGCGTCGGGCTCAACCAAATTGACCGACCCCGCGGAACGCCCTCGATAAGGAGCTTGGTTGCGCACTGGCGCCGAGGTACGAGAGATGCGGACACACCGCCCACTAGGGGCGATAGCGCATTCGGGTGCCGTGGTGCAGCGACAGGGTGATTTCCTCGGCGCTGAGTTCGACCGGAAACAGTGCCCCGGAGATGCGGGCGCCGTTGATACTGGCACCTTGCAAATTGGTCTGGCTCAGGTCCACGCCGCGCATGTCGCACTGGCGAAAATAGCTGTCACTGAAATCGAGCCCGCTGGCATCGATTCCGCGCAGATCGACGCCGCGCAGGTCCACCGCAGTCAGATCGCACCGGTGACCGTGGGTCTTCAAGGCATTGAACTCTTCAATTTTGCCGCTGCGCAGCAACTGATACATCGGGTCGTCTTTGATCACCGGACTTGGCATGTGCGTTCTCCCGACTTGTTATGCACACGAATCATACGATTCTTCGCAATTCGTTGATGTTTTTGTTCTCGCTCGATGGCATCGGCACAATCCGGAAACGGAAGCGGCTGAATGAAGTCGAAGACTCGAGACGTTCTTCGAGTTGTACGTAATGGATGGCCCCGCTGACATTGATCGCCAACACGGTACCCGTTTCATAGATGGTAGCCGGCGCTATCAAGGCAGCCTCGTGGCCGTCCAATGCGAAGTCGGGTGCGATCAGGCTGCGAAAATATTCACCGCCCTTGCCGGCGCCGACCACGGCACGCGTGGCAACGCCGCGCGCATTTGGCGCCAACTGCTTGATACCCATTCGCATGTTGCCGACCTCGTCCACGTGCAGCCAGCGCACGGTGGTCACGATCCAGCTCGATTGACTCCCCGCTTCCCGGCGGTAGCCTATGATGTCGCCGACTTTGAGGGGTAGGCTGCGCTCGGCCCGGTATGTCAGGCACAGACCACCTGCACTTTCGTTTTTCAGTTCCCAGGTCGTGCTGGCATACAACGGTTTCAAGCTACCATCGGACTCGGCCACGTCGCCGTCTTTCTTGCCCCGGGTCGCGTAGATCTTTTCCCATACGTCCAATGCATGGCTCTCGCCGTCGAAATCGGACCGGCGCGGTTCATTGATGCCGGCTTCAAGGCGGGTTTCGGCTTCTTCCGCGCGCCAGGGTTCGAAATCGACGGGTACTAGCGACAGTTCCGGATTCAGACCGCACTTGGGCGTGCGCCCGGTATGAATACGGATCTCGTCCAACTCCGGCGTGAACGGTCTGCCGTCGGTGCAGAAGTAATGGGTGGCGGACAATCCCATGGCCACGGTAAGCACGCCGAGCTTGGTGTTGCGCGTATGTTCACGTTCGCTGCTGCGACCCCAACTGTCGCGCAAGCGCGTAAGCATATCGCGTTGCATGTGGCGCGCCAGGCGAGACAGCGCGCGCGTGGTTTCATTATCGGGGTCGTCCAGTTCCTGCACCCGACGATCGATCGCATTCACGAGCCGCTTGCACACGAAAAATCGTGGCGCGGAGGCAGTCGCGCGCTGCCCTTCGGGTAGAAATCGGGGCGCAGAATCGGTTTTGAGATCGGCGAGAAAGCATGACGAATCGCCCGGCGGGCGATCCATTTCCAAATCGCAGCCAGGCGCTAGTTTGTGCAGGAGGCGATACACGGTGGCAGCCTCTTCCTGCATCAGGTGATAGGGATTGGCCAGCGCCAGTAATACGGCCTGTTTGTAGGATGACGCCACGGTCGAGGTATGTTCGCTTTTGCGAATTGACTGTTCCGCCAAGCCGCGCTGTTCCGCGAGCGCATACAGACCGTGCAGCGCCCGCCATATACCATCCGGCTCCGGCGCATAGACCAGATAATGTTCGACGAGCAGAAACCCCAATTGCCGGGTACACGAATAAATCGCCTCGGCCAGCATCCGCTCGGAACGTTCCGGCGCATTTGTCAGCAGTTCGGTGGCCAGAATCTTATGCCCGATTGCCAGTTGCCGATGCAATTCGCAGGCACCTTCGAACTGTACCCGGGCGCGGCCCGACAAGGGCAGGAGAGTGCGCGCGAAGCGGTCGCGAAGGGCGTCGCCGACCTCCGACACCCTGGTGTTCAATGTCGCCAGTAACACGTGGCGTTGGGAAGGGTTCAAACGGGCGTTGTTCAGACGCCGCAGCATATCCAGCAGCGAATCGACCGCGTGGCCGAGATTCGCCAGCGGCAGGTCCGCCAGCCACCGCTCCAAGTCCTCGCGGCGCGGCGCCAAGCCCAGGTCGCCCGGTTCCTGAAAGTGTTCCGGAATGGTGAAGTTGAACTTGGGCATTCGGTACCCGGACACGGAATTATTAGGATAATATAGCGAATGGTGAAGTCTCTCAATGAAGTCGCCTGCGCACCGCCCGGCTGCGCCCCGTAGTGGGAGCGAACCGAAGCCGGCATGTACAGAGCAAGGCGTCTGAGGCATTCTGCAGTCTGAATTGGTCCGCAAGGTATTGCCGTGTCTCCCGCCCCCGCGCGAAACTGGAAATCATGGTTGTTCGATATTGCGCTCGTGCTCGCCATGGCCTTGTATGCGGCGGGTCTGTTCGGGCCATTGTTCACGGTCCGGCAACTATTGATCTTCACCGATACCGTGTCCATTGCCTCGTCATTGGCGCAGCTGCTGGAGCAGGGTTACCCGGTTCTGTTTCTTTTGATCCTGTTGTTCAGTGTGCTGGTGCCATTGCTGAAGTTCGCGGTCCTGGCCCGATTGCGCTGGCGCAGCGCCTCACGCACCGGTGCGTCTCGATGGCTGCGATGGCTCGAACAGCTGGCCAAATGGTCCATGCTCGATGTGTTGGTCGTGGCAATGCTGGTGGTCAGCATCAAATTGAATCTCATTGTCGATGTGCGTGTTCATTACGGTCTTTACGCATTCGCAAGTTCGGTATTGCTGACCATGGTGCTGGTGCCCTGGGTCACGGCCGCCAATATGCGTAGTGCCGAGATCGCGGCATCGGGACCGCTCGAGATTTGAAATCGCAACCATCGCCGTCGGCGCGGATCTGGGGAGGAAAACACACATGAGCGAAAACATGCGACCGAAATTGCCCAGCAAAGGAAACTGCGCAGGGTGCGGCAAGGACATCGTGCCTTCCGAATCGAAGAGCGCTGAAACGCAGGATTATATGCTGTATTTCTGCGGGCTCGAATGCTATGAGCAGTGGCACAACAATCGCGACGTGGGCGAACGGTCTCGGTGAGCGAACGCGCTTGACGAGAGCACAGCCTGCCTCGATACGGTATCTGCTGTTGTGCTGCGGCATGCTGTGGTTTGTACAGGCAACCGCTTCTGCATTGGAGGACGGTTCGCTCGCATATGAGCGCGGCGACTACGCCGAAGCAGCCCGCCTTTGGCGCCCCCTGGCGAAGGCCGGGGATGCCGATGCGCAGTTCGCGCTCGGCACCTTGTATCAACAGGGTCGCGGTGTGGAGCACGACGACGCGCGGGCCACCCGCTGGTTCCGCCGCGCGGCGGAACAAGGCTCGGTGCCGGCACAGTACAATCTCGGTAACGCGTACAAGTTCGGCCGTGGCGTCAAAGCCGACGACAAGATGGCGTTTCAGTGGTGGGAAAAAGCCGCACAAGCCGGCTTGGCGCCGGCGCAGTTCAACCTCGGCACGGCTTACCTGCACGGACGTGGCGTCACGCAGTCGACGGAACAAGGCATAGCATGGTATCGCGAGGCGGCAGCCAACGGGCATCCGGGTGCCCGCGCGGTCCTGGAGCGCTTGGCGGCCCAGGTCGCGTCTGCGGCGGGCGCCGAAGGTTCGCAGGTGTTCGGCCCCGATTGGATTCGCAACCAGCCTCCGGAACACTACACGATGCAGCTTCTAGCAGCGGAGAGCGACGCGGCGGCACGGCGCTTCATCGCATCCTTGCCGGATGGCGAATACGCGCTGGCGCCCTACCATAGCCGAAACAAACGCTGGGTAGCTGTGGTATCGGGCAGCTTCGAAACCGAAGCCGAAGCTCGGCAGGAAGCCGCGCGTCGACGATTGCCCGTCCGTCCCTGGGTGCGTCAATTCGCCACCTTGCGGTCGCATCTGACGGAATGAGCGTAATTGCTTGCCCGAATTGTCGGTGTGCACCCCTGGACTATGTTGCTGTGTAGACGCAGGAAGGATCCGGAGGTGTGTTATGGAACGATACGCCTACAAGCTCGCGGGAATATACGCCAACCGCACGGCGGCGGAACAGGCGCTGCAGCACGTCGTGGCATCGGGAATCGACCGGGCGCAGGTGCGTTGTGCGTGGCCCGACGATCAATATCTGGATCGCAAGGTGGAGCCGGAAACGGTGGCTACCCGTAACCACCTGGTCCGCAATACGATCGCAGGCACTGTTGTCGGCGCGATTGCGGGCCTGCTCGCCACCGCGATCATTGCGCTTTTCGTCCCTGCCTTGTTCGCCAGTGTCCCGGTCTGGGGGCCGCTCATCGTCACCGGCTACGGCGCGTTCATCGGGTTGACGGTAGGTGCATATACAGGTCTGCGGATGCGCGAGGGCAGGTTGGCGTCGGCGATCGTGGACGAAGTGAATCGAGGCGGATACGCCGTCATCGTGCAGGCGCGCGATAGCCGGGAAGCGCAACAGGCCGAGCGTCTGCTGGAAGAGCGCGCCGGGAGGAAGATCCTTCATTGAGGGGTCGCCGGCATGCGTGCACTAACGTTTTGCCTGATGCTGGCCACATCAGTGTCGGCCATGGCAATTGAGGTCGGTGCGCAGCCGCAGGCCGAAGCGAAAGTCCAACAGCGCATCAATGAAATCCGCCAGGCGCATGATCTCGGGGGCCTGCGGCGTAATCCCAAGCTCGACCACATCGCACGCGACTACAGCCGCGCGATGGCAAAGGGGGCATTTTTCAGCCATACCGGGCCTGGAGGCGAAGACGTCGGCGACCGGGTGCGCGCTGCTGGTTTGTGCTATCGCGCAGTGGGTGAGAACCTGGCCAAAAATCTGAATGTTCCGCATCCGGCCCGGACTGCGGTATCGGGCTGGATGAAAAGCAAGCATCATCGCGCAAATATTCTCACTGCAGAATTTCGCGAAACCGGCGTCGGTGCCTGGTGCGACGGCGCCACCTGTTATTTTACGCAAATATTTTTTCGCGCCTTTCCCGGGTCGCTTCCATGTCCTGCGCGTAGCGCCACCGTCAGGCCGTCGGCAGGAGACTGAGCCAGATCGGTAAAGTGACCACCGCAACCGCGATGTTCAAGGCAATCAGTGACGCCACCAGCCGACCGTCGCCGTTCATTTGCACCGTCAGGATGTAGGCCGATGAAGCCGTCGGCAGTGCGGCCAGTACCAATGCCGAGGCGAAATAGGGCCCACTGAGCCCGAGCCAGTTTGCAACCACGTAGGCGACTGCGGGTACCGCGACCAGCTTCACCGCCAGCAGATAAACGCTGTAGCCTTTGAAGCGACCCAGCCCAAGCAAGCGCAGTCCGGCGCCCACTGCGATCAAACCCATAGGCAACGCGGCCTCGCCGAGAAACTGCAGCGTGGACGACGCAGCCTGGGGCAACGGCAGGCGCAATGTCGCCCAGACCAGGCCTGTAAAAGTGGAAATGATGAGCGGGTTGCGCCCCAGTTCGCGCAACCAGTGGCTGTTGCCGTGGCGCGCCAGCGCCAGGACCGCCGCGATGTTCGCCGCCACCACCATGACGCCGGCCAGCAAACCGAACGCGGCGATGCCGTCATGGCCGTAGAGGCTCCCGAGGATTGCGAAGCCGATGTACGAGTTGAAGCGAAACGCGCACTGAAATCCGGATGCGAAGCTGGCGGGCGGCAGGGTGAAGAAAAACCGGGCCGCGTAGCCCAGCAGCATACCACTACCAAGAAAAATGACGCCGGTTTCAATCAGCGCACTGGCGGTGGTGAACTGCCAGCGGGTTCCTGCAAGGGCGCCGAACAACAGCGCCGGGAACAAAACGTAGTAAACGAAACGCTCGAGATTGCTCCAGAATTCCGCCGCGAAGCCGCCGTAACGGCGCAACAGAAAGCCCATGAGAATCAGGGCGAAGTCGGAGATCAGCAGATTGGCGGTGGACATAGGGAATCCGGCAGCGCAACAGATGCCGATTCGGCCGCTGCGCGGTTACGGCCAGCGAGCGTTCAAGGCAGTTTCGCCATCTCGTTCAGATACGCATAGTGCTCGGTATTGACCACGGACTTGCGTAGTTCGATGGGCGTGTCGCTGTAGGTGAAAGCGGTTCGTTCGATCGACAGCATCGGAGCGCCCGGCTGGATGTCGAGTATCCCCGCCAGCTCCGTATCCGCCGCAATTGCCTGCAAGCGTTCGGAAGTACGGATGATATTGATGCCGTAACGTTCCTGGTACAGGTGGTAAATCGTACCTGGGCGGTTCGCCAGCACCTCGCGGTCCAGGTCCGGAAACGCATCGACGCTGAGGTAAATATCATCCACCTCCACGGGCACGTCTTCCAGTTTGAGCAAATTGCGAAAATGAATTACGCGCGCGTTGCGGGCCAGATTGAGACGCTGCGCAATGCCATCGTCGCAACGGATCTTGCGCAACGACAGCAGGCGTGTAGTGGGGAAGAACTTGGAGCCATCGTCGCGGACGATGTGGAAGAAATGGTACAGAAACCGGTCTTGGGTATGGGCGGCGACGAACGTACCGCGCCCCTGCTGCCGAACCAGGATCTTTTCCGCCACCAGTTCGTCGATAGCCTTGCGCAGCGTGCCGATACTGACGTTGAACTGCTTCGCCAGCCGCGCTTCGCTGGGTAGGGCTTCGTTCGATTTCCATTCGCCCGACGACAGTCGTTCGATGAGTTGCATCTTGATGCGCTTGTACATTGGCCCGAGGGCCACGTCCGGGTGGGCGAATGTACGCTGCATGGCAATCAATCCCCCGAATAATTTGATGGCTTGGTGGGAATCTTAGCATCCACTAATGCGCTAAATCTCATGTAGATGATACAGTTTTATAGATCATCTAGTTGACTTTTACAAGCGAGCGATCTACCTTTTGATCCCAGCGCAATGGCGCTCCGCGTCGGTCGAGATTGCTCCCGGACAGGAATACCCTTATCAGGTCGAGGAGGCGAAATGATTCACTTTATTGTTCACGACGAACAGGACTCCGTGGGAGTCGTGGTCGTAGAGGATGTTGCGGCGAACCAGGAAGTTACTGGCTGGATTATGGATCAGGACAAAACGCTGTCGCTGAAAACGCAGAATGACATTCCTATCGGTCATAAGTTTGCACTCAAAGACATGAACGAAGGCGATACGGTGGTCAAATACAACACCGATATCGGCCGACTGGTGGCGCCGGTCAAGAAAGGCGAACACGTTCACGTGCACAACCTGAAGACCAAGAGGTGGTAAAAATGGAAAAGCAGACATTCATGGGCTATCGCCGCGAAAACGGCCGCGTCGGTATCCGCAATCACGTCATCATCCTGCCGGTTGACGATCTTTCCAACGCCGCTTGCGAAGCGGTCGCCAACAATATCAAAGGCACGATGGCGATCCCGCATCCCTATGGCCGCCTGCAGTTCGGTGCCGATCTGGAACTGCATTTCCGCACCATCATCGGCGCCGGCTGCAATCCGAACGTCGCCGCCGTGGTGGTCATCGGTATCGAGCCGGGCTGGACCAAGCGCGTCGTTGACGGAATCGCAGCCACCGGCAAACCGGTGGAAGGCTTCAGCATCGAGCTCAACGGCGACATCAATACCATCGCCAAGGCATCGCGCAAGGCCAAGGAGTTCGTCCAGTGGGCCACGGAACTGCAGCGCGAAGAGTGCTCGGTCAAAGAATTGTGGGTGTCCACCAAATGCGGCGAGTCCGACACCACTTCCGGTCTGGGCGCCAATCCATCGGTCGGTAACGCCTTCGATAAGCTTTACGCCATGGGCAATACCCTGGTATTCGGCGAGACGTCCGAATTGACCGGCGGCGAACATCTGGTGCGCGACCGCTGCGTGTCCAAAGACATCGCCGACAAGTTCATGAACACCTGGAATGCTTACGATCAGTTCATCAAAGACAACAAAACCGATGACCTGTCCGACTCGCAACCCACCAAGGGCAACATCATTGGCGGTTTGACCACCATCGAAGAAAAGGCGCTTGGCAATATCCAGAAGATCGGTCGCAATTGTAAGGTGCACGGCGTACTCGAGCCGGCGGAAATGCCAAAGACTCCGGGCCTGCATTTCATGGATTCATCGTCCGCCGCGGCGGAAATGGTGACGCTGTGCGCAGCGGCGGGATTCGTGGTGCATTTCTTCCCCACGGGACAGGGCAACATCATCGGCAACCCGATTCTTCCGGTGATCAAGATCTCGGCCAATCCACGTACTGTGCGGACCATGGGTGAGCACATCGACTGTGACGTCTCCGGACTCCTGCAGCGCAAGATCAACCTGGACGACGCGGGCGACATTCTGCTCGAGTCCATGCTGCACACTTGCAACGGCCGTTTGACGGACTCCGAAGCGCTCGGTCACCGCGAGTTCGTGTTGACCAGGCTCTATCGCAGCGCCTGATCGCAGCATAGTCGCGGCGCGGCAGTGTCCGCGCCGCCGCTTTTGGTGAGCAGATGGAATCATCGACCGCGAACATGCAGGTGAAGGTTTGGCGGGGCGGGGAATCCGGCGCGTTCCATAGCTATGAAGTGCCGCGCCTGCCCAGTCAGACCGTGTTGGATGTAGTGACCTACATACAACGCAATCTGGACGAATCGTTGTCCTATCGGTTCGCGTGCAGGGTCGGTATGTGCGGTTCCTGCGCCATGAATGTCAACGGCGTCGCCCGTTGGACTTGCCGCACTCACGTCGACAAGGTAGTTACCGAGGATGGGGGCTTGGAATTGGCGCCCCTTGGCAACATGCCCATTGTGAAAGATCTGGTCTGCGATATGCGCAGCTTTTTCGACAAATGGGCCGCGGCGCGTGGCTACTTTCACCCCACCAAAACCCGTGCCGACGAAATGGAAGCGGTTTTGCCGCAGTCCAAACAGCGCAAGCGCGCCGATGCCGGAATCGAGTGCATCGGCTGCGGCGTCTGCTATTCGTCATGCGATGTCGTTACATGGCGGCCCGACTACCTCGGTCCGGCAGCACTCAACCGCGCCTGGACACTGGTCAACGACGTACGCGACGGCGCCCAGCGGGAGCGGTTGGGCGCGGTGGCGGGCGATGCCGGGTGCCATGCCTGCCATACCCAAATGAGTTGCACAGAGCGCTGCCCTAAAGGCATTGCGCCGACTGCATCGATCGCAGGCTTGAAGCGTGCGACCGCTTGGGCGATCTGGAAAGGTGAACTGTGAGTGCGCGACTCGACACCCGGCTTTGGTTGGCCCAGCGCATCAGCGCCATGGTGCTGGGTCTCAGTGTCCTGGTGCATTTGATCACGATTCTGGTCGCCATGCGCGGCGGACTGTCGGCAGCTGAAATTCTCTCCAGGACCCAGGGCAACATCGTCTGGGCGGCGTTTTACAGTGTATTCGTGGCCGCAGTCGCAATTCACGCGCCGATCGGACTGCGGGCTGTGTTGGCAGAATGGTTGCACTTGCGTGGCCGTTTTGTGGACGGCCTGCTGCTTGTGAGCGGCGTTGGTCTGGCGTTATGGGGTTTTCGCGCTGTATGGGCGGTGTTCGGCCGATGAAAAACGACTGGCGGGCAAGAAAGCACCCGGCGTATTGGGCATTTCTGGTTCACCGGATCTCCGGTGTGCTGCTCGCGCTGTTCCTGCCGTTCCATTTCTGGGCTCTGGCGCAGGCACTCAATGGTGCGCCGCAACTAGATGTATTCCTGCGCTGGACTGAAAACCCGCTCTTGAAGTTCGCCGAGTTCGGCTTGGTGGTATTGCTCGGCGCCCACCTGACCGGTGGAGTGCGTTTGTTGATGCTCGAATTCCTGCAGTGGCGGGAATGGCAAAAGGCGTTGTTGGCGGTTGCTGTCGTATGCACCGTATTCGCCGGCGTAGTTTTTCTGGTCGACGTTTTCTGACCCGCGCGCCGGCTCAATCCCCAATCGGTTCCGAAGCGGAGGATGGGGCCAAGCAGAACGTGAAAACGGAAAGCGAACTACGACTATTCTTGAAAGTACGGACCAGCCCCGCGGGGTAGTAATTCTACAGGGACCGTATCGCCTGAGCAGGAAAACCTGCTCTCAAGCACACCGGAGGAGACCGCATGAAATTAAGAACACTAAAACTGGTTGCCAGCGTCGCGATGCTGGCAGGTATAGCCACCAGTGCGCAAGCTGAATTGGACGAGCTCACCATTGCGCGCCAGTACGGGGTGAGTTACTTGCCGCTGATGGTCATGCAAGAGCACAAGCTGATTGAAAAACACGCTGAGAAAGAGGGTATCAAAGACCTCGATGTGAAATGGGTGAAGTTCGCCGGCGGCAACGTCATGAATGACGCCTTGCTCTCCAACAGCTTGCAATTTGCCTCGGGCGGTGTCGGTCCGCTGGTCAAGATCTGGGCGAAGACCAAGGGCAACATCAACGTCAAAGGTGTGGCGGCATTGAATGCCATGCCGCTATATCTGAACACCCGCAATCCCGACGTCAAGAGCGTCAAGGACTTCACGGAGAAAGACAAGATCGCGCTGCCCGCGGTAAAGGTTTCGATCCAGGCGGTAACCCTGCAGATGGCCGCTGCCAAGGCTTTCGGCAAGGACAACTACGACAAGCTCGATAAATACACCGTATCGATGTCCCATCCCGACGGCATGCAGGCGTTGCTGTCCGGGGCGAGCGAAGTAGACAGTCATTTCACCTCGCCGCCGTTCCAGTACAAGGAATTGCAGGATTCGAATGTCCACACCGTTCTTTCGTCATTCGATGTGCTTGGCGGGCCGGCGACGTTCAACGTGGTTTGGACCACAACGAAGTTCCGCAAGGAGAATCCGAAGCTCTACAAAGCGTTCACGGAAGCCTTGGACGAATCCATCAAATGGATCAATTCCAACAAGCAGGATGCGGCAGAGCTTTACCTGAAAGCTGCGAACAGCAGTGATCCGGTGGATTTCATCCATAAGATCATTACCGACCCGAAGGTCGAGTACACCATGGTGCCGAAGAACACCACCAAGTACTCGGACTTCCTCTATGACGTGGGCGCGATCAAGAAGAAGCCGAAGTCTTGGAAGGACATGTTCTTCGACAATGTGCACAGCCTTTCCGGAAGCTGAAAGCTAGAGGCAATACCCGGGCCGGCGCTCCTAGCCGGCCCGGTCTAACCGGTAACTGATGACGACACGCGGGAGCTAGTCATGCAACAGACCAATGCCGCACCTCTGCTCGAAGTATCGGGCGTTACCCTGCAATACAAAACCAAGGATCATTTGGTTACCGCGACCTTTCGAGTCGATTTCAACGTATTCAAGTCGGACCGTTTCGTGTTGTTGGGCCCGTCGGGATGCGGCAAGTCGACGCTACTCAAGGCAGTAGGCGGTTACATGCACCCGACGGAAGGCTCAATTGCCCTTGGCGGCAAGAAAGTCAGCCGCCCCGGACCCGACCGAATGATGGTATTCCAGGAATTCGATCAACTGCTTCCCTGGAAAACCGTGAAACAAAATGTCATGTTTCCGCTGTGCGCGAGCGGCCAATGCAGCGGCAAGCAAGCTGAAGAACGGGCCATGAATTACATCGAAAAAGTGAACTTGGCGAAATTCGCTGATTCATTCCCCCATACGCTGTCCGGTGGAATGAAGCAACGCGTCGCGATCGCCCGCGGCATGGCCATGGAACCGTCCATTTTATTAATGGACGAACCGTTTGCCGCCCTGGATGCCCTGACTCGACGCAAGATGCAGGAAGAACTGCTGCAATTGTGGGAAGACACCCACTTCACCGTCCTGTTCGTAACTCACTCGATCCCCGAAGCCGTAAAGATCGGTAACCGGATCCTGCTGCTCAGTCCGCATCCCGGACAGGTCAAAGCGGAACTCAACAGCGGCGGCCAGGACGAAGTCGATCCTGAAACCGGCCTGAAGCTCTCCGATCGAATTCACAATATGCTTTTCGCCGATCAGATCGAAGAGGCGGAGGAGGTGGCCCGTGCCTAACAGCAACGCGCAGGCAAGCGAGCAACTCGTACATCGCGACGAGTTTGTGCGTGATGAGGTTGAGGCAAACCCGGACGCGGTGGTCGAAAAGCCGTTGACGCTTTGGGAGCAGATCTACAACATCGGCGCGGTTCGGAAATTGTTCATTCTGGTGCTGCTTGCGGTGGTGTGGCAACTGTACTCCATGCATATGAACAATCCGCTGCTGGTGCCGAAATTCAGTTCCACCGTTGCGGCGCTCTGGGACGCGCTGTTCAACGGCGAACTTTTGATCCAGGTGGGATATTCAATCCGGGTCTTGCTCATGGGATACGCGGCGGGTCTCGCATTGGCGACGGTGCTGGTCATCCTGGCGATGATGTCGCGTATCGGGAACGACTTCCTTGAAACGCTGACTTCCATGTTCAACCCATTGCCGGCTATTGCGTTGTTGCCGCTGGCATTGATCTGGTTCGGTCTTGGCAATGGCAGCATGGTGTTCGTGCTGGTTCATTCCGTGTTGTGGTCGGTTGCGCTGAACACCCACTCGGGATTCCAGGGCGTGTCGAACACGCTTCGCATGGTCGGGCACAACTACGGCCTGACGGGGTTCCGCTACATCTCCAAAATTCTGATCCCGGCCGCATTTCCATCGATATTGACCGGCTTGAAAATCGGTTGGGCGTTTGCGTGGCGCACGCTGATCGCCGCCGAATTGGTGTTCGGCGTCAGTTCCGGTTCCGGTGGCCTGGGTTGGTTTATCTACGAGAACAAGAACGAGCTCAACATCGCCTACGTGTTTGCCGGTCTGTTCACGGTCATCATCATCGGTCTCGCAGTCGAGAATCTGATTTTCCGAAACATCGAGGCCCGTACTGTACGTAAATGGGGTATGCAGAATTGAGCATGCACTCACTCTTCGAAGCCGCAGCGTTTAATGCCAAGGACCGGCTTGAAATGCAGCGGCGGGAGCATTGGTTATGAAAATCGATTTGCAACAGGTCGAAGATGCCGCCAAGGAGTTGTATATCCGGGCGTTGAAAATCCTGCCGCCCGATATCAAGCACGGGTTCGACGCGCTCGCGGCAAACGAAAGCAACGCGACCGGAAAAGCGGTGCTCGGTACCATGATCCAAAACATCGAAGTGGCCGAGAATACCGACAACTTGCTCTGCCAGGATACCGGAATTCCGATCTATAACGTGACGATCGGTCCGAATGTCCAGGTCGACGGCCGTGCTCTGGAAGCCGCCATTCGCAAAGGTTGCGAAAGGGCCACCAAGGAGCATCCGTTGCGCTCGTCGGTGGTGCATCCGATCACCCGCAAGAACGACCACTCTTCGACCGGTCCGGGCGTGCCGGTGATCCATTTCGCATTTTCAGATGAATCGGAAAAGCTTCGATTGCAGATGATTCCGAAAGGCAGCGGCTCAGAAAACAATTCCTGGTTGAAAATGGCGATCCCGGCCGAGGGCGTAGACGCCGTCAAAGCGTTCGTGATCGACCGTGTGCTTGAAGCGGGCGGTAAAACCTGCCCGCCGACGATCGTGGGAGTCGGCGTTGGCGGCACGGCAGATTTGTGCGTGCATCTGGCCAAGATCGCAGCCACTCGTCCGCTCGGTTCCCACTGCCAGGATCCTGAGGGCCGGGCGCTTGAAGAGGAGCTTTCCAAGGCGGTCAATCAGCTCGGTGTTGGCGCGCAGGGTCTGGGCGGCGACTCCACCGCCTTCGCCGTGCACGTGGAACTGGCGGCCACCCATATCACCATGAATCCCGTTGCGGTCAATATGCAGTGTCATTCGGCACGGCGCGCTTCGGCCGAATTCACCCCGAAAGGGATCGACTACGGATTCTGAGCCATGGCACACCACGACATCACAACGCCCATCTCCGAGGAAGTCGCGCGCAAGTTCAAGGTCAACGATACGGTGACCTTGAACGGCACCTTGTACGGGATTCGCGACGCGACCCAGATTCACATGTTCGATCGCGGCCGTACCACGCGCTTCGATTTGAACGGCCACGCCGTGATCCACACGGCACCCAACGTGCGCAAAGTGGACAAGTCCGACGAGTTTCCCGCCGGCTATGCGCCCATCTGTATCGGCACCACCACGAGCGCGCGCATGGAGCGCTTCACCAAGCCGCTCATGAGTCAATACGGCGTGCGCATGATCATCGGCAAAGGCGGCATGATGGAAGACTCGGCGGCCGCATTCCAGGAATACGGCGGCGTCTATCTGGCCATCATCGGCGGCACGGCAGCCCTGGAAACGACCTGGATCGAAGCCATTGAGGATGTGGATCTGGACGATCTCAATCCCGAGTCTTTGTGGAAATTCCGCGTCAAAGACTTCGGTCCGTTGTTGGTGGCGATGGATAGTCACGGCCAAAGTTTGTACGGCGACGTGCGGGCGTCCAGCCAATCCAAACGCGACCAGGTTCTGGCGAGCCTGGGCGTCAAGACGTCCTGACGTGCAACCCAACCCAGCGGGAGCCGCACCGCCGAGACGGCGGGGCGCGACACTATGAATAGCATCACCACCGACATTCTGATTCTAGGTTCCGGCGGCGCCGGTTTGTTCGCTGCATTGCACGCCCATAAGGCGGCGCCGGACCTGCGCATCACCGTGGCGGTAAAGGGTCTGCTCGGCAAATGCGGCTGTACACGCATGGTTCAGGGCGGCTACAACGTGGCGTTGGCGGCAGGCGATTCGGTGGAGCGCCACTTTCAGGACACCATCGAAGGCGGCAAGTGGCTCCCGGACCAGGAACTGGCGTGGAAGCTGGTCAACGTCGCGGTGGAACGGGTCCGCGAATTGGAAAACGAGCTGGGTTGTTTTTTCGATCGCAACGCCGACGGCACCTTGCATCAGAAACCGTTCGCAGGCCAGACCTTCGATCGCACCGTGCATAAGGGCGATCTCACCGGCATCGAGATCATCAACCGCCTCGCCGAGCAGGTGTGGGCGCGCGGCATCGAGCGCTTGGAAGAACACCGTGCGGTGGAATTGATCCGCAGTGAAGACGGACAAGCACTGGCCGGTATGCTGATGATCGACATGCGCACCGGCGAATTCGTGCTGGTGCGTGCCAAGGCCGTGCTGCTCGCCACCGGCGGTGGTCCGACCATGTACAAATATCACACGCCGAGCGGCGACAAGAGCTGCGACGGCATGGCCATGGCGTTGCGGGCGGGCTTGCCGCTGCGCGACATGGAAATGGTGCAGTTTCATCCCACCGGGTTGCTCGCCGGCGCCCATACCCGCATGACCGGAACGGTCCTCGAAGAAGGTTTACGAGGCGCCGGCGGCCATCTGCTCAACGGTGACCGCGAGCGCTTCATGCACCAATATGACGAACGCGGCGAGCGCGCCACCCGCGACATCGTTTCGCGCGGTATCTATAGCGAAATGCGGGCCGGACGGGTGACGCCCAACGGCGGCGTGTACATCAAAATGGATCACCTCGGTCCCGACAAAGTCCGCAAGCAGTTCAAAGGTATGGTGGAACGCTGCGCCGACTGCGGCTTTGATCTGGCCGGCGGATTGGTGGAAGTGGTGCCCACCGCTCATTACATGATGGGCGGTGTCGTATTCCAGTCCGACTGCACCACCGCGCTGCCGGGTTTGTTCGCCGCCGGCGAAGATACCGGCGGCGTGCACGGCGCCAATCGTCTGGGCGGCAACGGCGTTGCCAATTCCACCGTGTTCGGGGGTGTCGCCGGCGATGCCATGGCGGCATGGTTGCGTGAACACGGCGAGCTGCGGCAGCCGGATCAGCATGCAATCGATCGCGCCATCGCCGATTGCCAGCGACCGCTGCAGCAACCGGCGACCGATCTCGGGCCGATTCGCGAAGCCTTGTATGAACTGATGTGGGACGACGTAGGCATCGTCCGCAGCGAAGCACAATTGCGCAACGCATTGGTGCAACTCGATCAGTTGGAAGAGCGTCTGCACGGCAGCGGCATCAACGGCCGCGATTTAGCATACAACGTCACTTGGCACGACTGGTTGAATCTAAGCAGTCTGCTGCAGGTCAGCCGCGCCATTACTCTCGCGGCACTGGCGCGCCAGGATTCCCGTGGCGCACATTTCCGGGAGGACTTCCCGGACAGTGGCGATGCCGCCGCCAGTGCGTACACGGTCGTGGAACGCAAAGACGACCGCCTCGACGTACGCTTCGAACCGGTGAACTTCACTCGTATCCGCCCCGGCGAATCATTGTTGAACTGAGAGAACAGCATGTCACGCATCGTTATTACCGAATTCATGGACGAAGCCGCAGTGGAGCAGCTTCGCGATCGCTTCGATACGCTTTACGATCCCAAGCTGGTGGACCAACCGGATGCGCTCGCGCAGGCGCTGGCCGATGCCGAAGCCATCGTGGTGCGCAATCGCACCCAGGTGCGCGGCGCACTGCTTGAACAAGGCCCGAACTTACGGGTCGTCGGTCGCCTGGGTGTGGGGCTGGACAACATCGATCTTGAAGCCTGCAAAGCGCGCAAAGTCGAAGTCATCCCCGCCACCGGCGCCAACGCCCAGGCAGTGGCCGAATATGTGATCGGCACGGCCATGGTGCTGTTGCGCGGCGCTTATCGGTCCAGTGCGGAAGTCGCGGACGGCAAATGGCCACGGGCGCCGCTCTCACAAGGCCGCGAGCTGGGCGGCAAGACCATGGGCTTGGTGGGCTTCGGCGGCATCGGCCAGCTGACCGCACGCATGGCCGAGGCCTTGGGCATGACCACCATCGCCTATGACCCGCACGTACCGGACGCGGTTTTTGGCAACGGCAATGCAGGCACCCAACGCGTGGACCTGGATAGGCTGCTGCAGCGCGCCGACGTGGTTTCGTTGCACCTTCCGCTCAACGACCAGACCCGCAACTTGTTTTCCAGCCAGCGGCTGGGCGCCATGAAACCGGGCGCCATTCTGGTCAACACGGCCCGCGGCGGCATCGTCGATGAAGCGGCGCTCGCCGATTCACTGCGTCGCAGTCATCTGGGCGGCGCGGCGCTGGATGTATTCGCCGACGAGCCCCTGCAGCAGGGTCGGCTCAATGACGTTCCGAATCTGCTGCTGACGCCGCACATCGCCGGCGTCACCATCGAATCCAATCAACGGGTCAGCACCATGATCGCCGACCGCGTTGCGGCCTTTCTTGAACAATAGGAAATTTCAGCCATGCCTGTCGTAGCCCTCGATGAATTGACTCAACTGGTAACCCGCGCCCTGCAAGGCGCCGGCGCCTCGGACAACATGGCCAGAGCAGCGGCCGAGCATCTGGTCGCGGCCGATGCCTTGGGTCTGACTTCCCACGGTGTATCGCGCACGCCGCTGTACTGCGCGCATTTGCGCAACGGCCGTACCGACGGCAAGGCAGTCGCCAAAGTGGTACATGAACGGGGTGGCGCCTGTCTGGTGGATGCCGCCTATGGCATGGCATTCGAACCTTGCGCGTTGGCGGTCAAGGAAGCGGTGTCCCGTGCCCGCGAGCACGGCGTTGCTTTCGCCGGCGTGACCAATAGCAATCACTTCGGCGCTACTGCCTTGCACCTGCGGCCAGTGGCCGAGGCCGGCATGGTCGGGCTGGCGTTCGGCAATTCGCCCGCAGCCATTGCTCCTTGGGGCGGCAAAACGCCGTTGTTCGGCACCAACCCCATTGCCGCCGTGTTCCCGCGCCGCAACGCTGCGCCGCTGGTGATCGACTTGTCGCTGTCGCAAGTGGCGCGCGGCAAGATCATGGTTGCATCGCAGCGGGGTGAGTCGATTCCCGAAGGTTGGGCTTTCGACAAGGAAGGAAATGCAACGACCGATGCGAAGGCGGGCCTTGCCGGCAGTATGGCCCCGGCGGGTGGGGTCAAAGGCGCCATGCTGGCGCTGATCGTCGAGTTGCTGTGCTGCGCCTTGACCGGCGCCGCATTCGGCTTCGAAGCCGATTCGTTCTTCAGCGACGAAGGCAACCGCCCGGCCATCGGTCAGGCGTTCCTGGTGGTGGATCCCGGCGCCTTGGCCGGCAACGACGTCTATCTCGATCGCCTGGAGACCTTGATCGGCAAAATGCTCGAGGACGAGGGCGTGCGCCTGCCCGGCGACCGCCGCCTGCAGAATCAATCCAAGGCCGACGCCGAAGGCATCAACGTCACCGACGACCTGTATCAGAAAATCGTCGGGTTGGCGGAAGCTGCCTGACAGCGCGCTTGGAGCCGCAACAAAAAACGGGGCCGCATGGTCCCGTTTTTATTTGCCGTTGGTGGGTCCGCTCGGACGGAAAGCGAAGTCCTCGGGATTCGAGCCAGAGGCGATGGGGAGCACCCCGCACACGTCGAGATTCGTGGGCTTGTATGGCCTACCTTGACATGTCAAGACGCGTCAAGGTAGGCTGCCAATATGGCGATGATAAAAGTCAGTTCGAAAGTGGAAGAGGCTGTCTGGGAAGATTTGAAAGCCCTGGCGCAGGAATCCCATCAAAACGTGTCGGGTCTGCTCACGGAAGCGATCCGTGATTACGTGCGGCGCCGCCGCATCCGTCCCGCTGTGCTTGATCATCTTAAAGACTCGATGGACGAGAACGACGAACTAGGACGTCTACTTGCAAAGTGACCACGTTCAGTTCTTGTCCCTCGACGAAGTCCTGACAATACATCTGAATTTAATCGATCGGTTTGGCGGTGCGCAGGGAATCCGCGATGTGGGTCTCCTGGAAAGCGCGTTATACCGTCCGCATTCCGGTTACTACGCTGATCTCATCGAAATGGCAGCGGCCATGTTCGAATCACTGATCAAGAATCACCCATTTATAGATGGCAACAAGCGCGTGGCGTTTTTCGCGACGGATGTTTTTTTGCGGCTTAACGGATTCAAATTCAAGGTGGAAGGAAAAAAGGCCCACCGATTTCTGATGCAGTTGTTTGAAACGAACCAAAGCGATTTGGTTCATCTAAGACCGTGGGTTCGCAATTCGATCGTCGCGATGAAAATGGGGTCGAAGTAGATTAACGGATAATATTAGCGATTAATCGGCTCTGACCCGGTTTCCCTCACAGCAAACATAACGCTAGCTTAAACGGCGCTTCGCTTGCGAAGCGTCCGATTTGAAGCGTTAGTTAAATTTCGCTTCATGAAACTGGTAATAGGCAGCACTACCATGCCAGTTAGATACGGCATTTCCTGCAATTCTGTCGATTACTGAATCTAATGCTGGTGTTGTGCTACGTTTAGTGTTTCTACAAACCACACCGCTTGATACAAAGACGTAGCCTTTTTCAAATAGATCGTCACAGCCCGCTTTGCACATTAACGCTGCTATATTTTCAAAGTCCAGCTTTTCTGCATTTGAACACTCTGACCTTTTCTTTATATGTGCAGCTACCAAAAACTCCAGTGGATATTCCTTGCCGCACAAGACACACGGTGTCAGCGGCAATGTAAAACTGACCCACCTCTGCAACTGAAAATTGACCCACCCTTCGTTAACCTCGGACCCCAAACGGCTTGGGGGGTTCGAGATGATCAAGAAGGAGGGGTGTATGGAGATCAAGATATTGCAGCGCCAGGGGGTGGGTATCCGGGAGATCGCCCGGCAGATGGGCGTGTCGCGCAATACGGTGCGCAAGTACCTGCGCGGCGAGCCCGAACCAGGCTACGCGGCCCGTCCTGCGCGCGCGGGCAAGCTGGACCCCTATAAGGCATACCTCCAGGACCGGATCGAAGCAGCCCGGCCGCAGTGGATCCCGGCCACGGTGCTGGATCGGGAGATCCGCGAGCTTGGCTACCAAGGCAGCATCCGGTTGCTGCGCTACTTCGTCGCTGAACGGAAGCCGCTCGCGAGGCCCGATCCGGTGGTGCGTTTTGAGACCGAACCGGGCCAGCAGATGCAGGTCGACTGGGGCGTATTCCGGCGCGGCAAGCAGCCGTTATCGGCGTTCGTGGCGACCCTTGGCTGGAGCCGCTACTGCTACGTGGAGTTCGTTGCCGACGAACGCTTCGACACCCTCAAGGGATGCCACCATAATGCTTTTGCCTATTTCCAGGGCGCGCCCAAAGAAGTGCTGTATGACAACATGCGCACGGTGGTGCAACAGCGCAATGCCTACGGCAGCGATCTACACCGCTTCCACCCCGGGCTCTGGGACCTGGCCAAGCAAGTGGGGTTCACACCCCGGCTGTGTCGCCCGTACCGGGCCAAGACCAAGGGCAAGGTGGAGCGGTTCATTGGCTATCTGCGCCGCAGCTTCTATGTCCCGCTAGCCACACGCCTGAAGCAGGCAGGGCTGGCGCTGGACGTGGAGACCGCCAACCTGGAAGTGCTCGCATGGCTGCGGGATGTTGCCAATGCCCGCGTGCACCGCACCACCCAGGCCGTCCCCACTGAACGCTGGCAACAGGAGGTCGCAGCCTTGCTGCCTGAACCGTTGCCACCGAAGGTCACTCCGCTGCGCCGGGTGGCGGCACCCGTACCGAGCGCGCATCCCTTCGAAGCGGTGGACCTGCAACACCCACTCTCGGTGTACGAAGCCGTGCTACGGGAGGCCCGATCATGAGTCTGCAAGCCGAACGCATCACCGAGGTCTGCGAGAAGCTGGCGCTGTCGGGTATCGCTCACCAGTACGATGCCCTGGCCGAAGCGGCGGCCAAGGCCGAGAGCAGCTATACGGATTACCTAGAGCAGTGCCTTAAAGCCGAGCAGCAGGCACGCCAGCAACGCAGTCGCACCGTGCTGGTCAAGATGGCGGGCTTCCCGGCGCTGAAGCTGCTGGATGACTATGACTTCAAGGTCGCGGTGGGCACGCCGCGCAAACAGGTGCAGGAGCTCGCTTCGCTGGCCTTTGTGAATCGCCGGGAAAACGTAGTGCTGCTCGGGCCGAGCGGCGTGGGCAAAACGCACCTGGCCATCGCCCTGGGGTACCTGGCCACCCAAGCCGGGTTGAAAACGCGCTTCATGACGGCGGCCGATCTGATGTTGCAGCTGGATACGGCACAACGTCAGGGACGTCTCAAGCAGGTCATGCAGCGCAGTGTGAACGGCCCCAGCCTGCTGATCATCGACGAGATCGGCTACCTGCCCATGAACAAGGATCAGGCGAACCTGTTCTTCCAAGTGATCGTCAAGCGCTACGAGAAGGGCTCCATCATCCTGACGTCCAATCTCTCGTTCGGGCAGTGGGATGAAACCTTTGCGGGTAACACCGCACTGACCTCCGCCATGCTCGATCGCATCCTGCATCACTCGCACGTCATTCAGATCAAGGGCGACAGCTACCGACTGCGGGAAAAACGAAAGGCCGGTATCGTGCAACCCGTAGCCGCGGACAAGAACTAGCCGGTGGGTCAATTTTACTTTGCAGAATCACTACTCAAGTGGGTCAGTTTTCGGTTGCCGTTGACACCGGTGAGTTCAATCGTCCATTTGCGTGGTGAGCTCGCAAGAATGCCTGCTCTTTTCGCGATTTGGAAACTGAATCAATGTCCAAATCCACTTCCTCGCTCAATTTAGGAAGTAAAACTTTAGTTGTAACAGCGAGTGCACTTGGATCGGCGAATTCAATATTCTCTGATGTGATTAGAGACGCAGCCTGCTTTATTTCAAGGTTCGACATTCTTGCGCCAAAGCCAGACCTTACTAAAGCTTCTAGTTCCTCTTCTGAATTTACATGAACATAATCAACTTCAAAACGTGATGGACTTGCCACATAAGTGCCGTCTTTATGTTTGTGCGGATATATAGGCTTGCCTTTATGGTCGCCTCTAGACTTATGAGCTATCAGTTTATGCACAGAATCTCCTGAGAAATTTAACGCCAGAATTAAGCCGCGCCCCGAAGCGGCGTCGGATTGAATGAATTGTTAGGTGGGCAATTTCGTTGTCCTGACGAACCGTGCCAGAAGAAAGTCATCTGGGCAGTCGAAGTCAAAGTCGTTGTCCGGCAATGAATTGCTCGTGGCGATTCTTGAGTGATCAAAAATGCCGACCGGAAGCGGAATCTTGGCATAGGGGTTTCTGAACACATAGAGCCCATCACAGAGCTGTTCTGGGTATGTAGCTCCTGAAGTCTCGAAGACTGTTGGATTGATCGATTCAGCATTTGGATGAAAAGAGGTGAAATGCATATCGTAGCGAGGGTTTTTGGCCAATGCTCGAATCTTTCCCCATGTGGCTAGGCAGCTATATACGACGGCGCTGATGTCAGAGCATCCAGTGTCATTAAAGAGGCCCAACGAGACGCTCGCCCCATTGTTCTTAGTTGCGCCCTCAACTTCATATGCAGGCACGAAATTCAGCCCACTATCAATCGCGTCTTGCTCGTCGTGGTAAACGCCATACAACGCGGCAATGATTGGCCTTGAAGCAGCCAAATGTGAGCCTGGTCGATCATAGGCGCCGATCGCAAGTACAAAGGGCAAGTTACTAACATGGGGTAGGCTGGCGTAGCTCGAGCGAAACTTTTCAAGCTTCTTCTTAATGCTATTGCATACCCGAAGCGTCGCGTCATTGTTGAACGCAGTGAAGTCAGTCGGGATGTCTTGAATGGACCATCCAACAGGCGGCTTCCCATCAACTTCTGGCCTCGTTACGGTTGCTTCAATTGTGAATCTGTGTGGAGCAACAACCGAGAAGTCAGGGCTTGAGTGACTGAACTCCGTTTCGAAGTTGAGCTCCTTCAGAACCGCGTGAACATAAAGCTCCCAGTGAGACGATTCAAAAGTCGTTTGAAACTCTTTCACAAACTTTCCGTCACGGTCTGGCATGCCATCCGACCATGCTTGCAGTAGCTGTCGCTCTTCTTCGTTATCCAAATCGAGAAGCTGCTTAAAAGCAGGATGCAGCTTGTTTTCTGGTACGAGTGGCTTGAAAAGGTCCATACCCACCTAACGTAAGCGAACCGGCGGCGAAGCCCCCCGGATTGTGCGCCTTGTTAGCGCTTTGCCTAAATATACCCACGACAACCCCACATCCCGCTACCTATGACTGTGGCGCAACTCGTTTGGCCCTGCCGAGGCCAAGATGGTGAATAGGTATACGCCAAGCTTCCTTTTTCTAAGGACAAGAACCCGTGTTTCGCTACTTCCGGCAAGCCATGAATGTATTCAGACACCAATGCATCTGGCGATGGCGGCAACTCGCTAACTTCATTCCTGTATTGGACAATCGCCGTAACCAACTCATTCGCTTGTGACCGATATTCTTTCCCTGTGGATCTTCACCTAATGGTCATACTGCGCATCCGGTCAGCAGCAATAACGGCAATAGCAATAGATGTCGGTGCATAATGCTTTCGAGCGCCAACTACTAAGTAGATGTCTCATCCACCGGCTGCTTCGATATCTGCTGAAAACTACCGATAGGTTTTTTGGGTTTTCGAACAGACTCATTCAGCAGATTCCTCGTCCGCTTTTTTCGTAAATATACCGCGGTTTGACATTTTATTTAAATAGAAATTCAGATCGCCATGTATACAGATATACCGCGCGAAACTTTCGCCAGGAAATCCAACGTTTATAAAGGATAGGGAATCGCTACGCGCGGAGATATCAAGCGAGTAGCTTTTGCGTTGTAGCGTAAACGTTGCAACAGTCAGTACTACACGACGATAAGCACTGTAATTCTCGCCGTGCTACCCGTTTCCGATTCGGCGATTGCCATAGGATTCCAGTTTGAGGTCCGCTATTGGCTGCGGACACTACCAGCATTATATCCGCTCTGAAACTGCATCATACGCAGCGATTGAAGGTTCCCAATCCGGCTCCCGAGAAGGCGAGCTCTCGCGACGAATCAGCTCTATAACAACTCACGCCAGATCGGCGGGGTCATCGCTGTGGAGTTCAGCGAACTTTGCGGCCATTGTTGGGTTCCTCTTAGTTAGTTTCTTGACGGTCAAGTCCTCGGCCTTATTGTTGGCAAGACGAAGATTGTTTTCGGAACCGAGCAGCGCATCCTTGGTCTTCTGAAGGTGGTCGATAGTTTTGTCGATTTCATCGATTGCCGTCTTAAATTTCCTTGATGCAAGATCGTAATTACGAGCGAAGCCCGTCTTAAACGCTTCAAGATCATTCTCGAAGTTCGTAATATCAATGTTCTGCGCTTTCACGAGAGCGAGTTCCGTTTTGTATTTCAGTGAGTTTTGGGCCGCATTTCGCAATAATGTAATGATCGGAATGAAAAACTGTGGGCGAACGATATATGTCTTCGGAAAACGGTGTGACACATCCACTATGCCGGAATTGTAGAGCTCGCTTTCGGGCTCAAGGAGAGACACTAGAACCGCATATTCACATCCCTTTTCGTTGCGATCCTTATCGAGTTCTTTTAGAAAATCTTCATTCTTCTTTTTGGTCGCCGTTCCGTCATTCTCGTTCTTCATCTCAAACATGATCGAGACGATCTCGGTGCCACCCTCGTCCGAGTCTCGGAATATATAGTCGCCCTTGCTACCACTGCGCGCGTTGTTGTCTTTCTCGAAATATGCCCTTGGGAACGCGGTTGCCCGAATGCGGTTGAATTCGGTCTCGCAATGCTGTTCAAGAGTTTCGCCAACCATTTTGGTTGACAAACGAGCCTTCATATCTCGAAGGCGCTCGATGGCATCATCACGGTCCTTAATCTGCGTCTCGTATTTGTCCTTGAGGGCCGTTTCCGCCAGTTGTTTCTCAAGTCTTGCTCGCTCAAGCTCGCCTTGTAGTTGATCTCGCTCTTTTTCCGCTGCATTGACAGCTTCGGTAATTGCATAACGTTTGGCGGTTTCTATTGCTCCTAGCTTCGCCTTTAAGTCTTGAATCTCCGCATCCTTTTTAGTCTTGATGTCTTGGAGTTCATTTGAATGAGTTGCCTTTACTAGCTTCGAGGCGGTTTCGTTATCTTGCCTCGCCTTTGACAGTTCGTTAGCTAGGGCGTCGCGTTCCTTTTCGACGATCTTGAGGGCTTCTGATACGGCAAGTTGCTGCTCAACCTTGCCCGCGTCTAATTTGGCCTTTAACTCTTGTATTTCGGCATCTTTGGCTGCTACCACCTTTCCCTTGGCAAGTTCGATAGCGTTCCGCTTATCTTCTTCGGCCAGTTCCAGCCTTTCATGCAATTGTTTTTCAAAATCTTTGTCTCGAACTTGTTTCAAGATATCCGCATAGCCAGCTTCATCAATTTTGAATGCTTTCTTGCAGTTCGGACAGATGATTTCGTGCATGACTATTTATCCTTAAGAGTTTATCGATTACCGTCCGAAAAGGTAGGCGCATTTCTACACGCAGATGAGATTCGAGCGCGAAAGTTTGGCTTGTTACACAATTCAGCCCGTTACGTACAAACCTCTTCTGTACGTACAGCGTTCACCCAGGCCGAAAACTCTTCTAGAGTCTTCGCATGACGCCGTTTAAGCGCAAATTCATTGCAGATAAAATCGACCGGATCCGATGGTTGTTTCAGCAGTGCCTGCTTGGCCAGCCCGAGAGCTTCTGGATATGCAATTTCTTGCCAGTCCCGCAGATATCCAAAAACATCTATACCGCGCCACGGGATGATATCCATCACTTGGTCTGGAGACGCCCAGTAAACCGGGGGATGAATTCGGTCGTTCCATACGCCAGCCCAAGCGTTCAGAACGTTCGAAAGGTGGTCCAATTGTTTCTTGCTGGTTCGGGACAATCCGTGCAGTTGAGCGATATCCAATGCCAAGGTATTCAATGTTATTCCAGGCTTTTCAGTCAATATTTGTCGCGCCATCTGTTCGAGTACCGGTTTATGCTCTTCATCGTAGTACACCGACGAGTCATAGGTCCCTTCCGTGACAGATTGCATATCCAGCTCATCGGGTACCAAGTGCTCACTGGTTAGTTGGTCAGGGGCTTTGCTGGCCACCTTCCGCACTTCATCTTCGGTGTCGTACGCCGGATTCACCGTAGCCAATTCGAACTCATTCTGCTCGTCAACCTCAAGACGCTCGGGTTCGGTGGCAGTGGTCCTATCGGTTTCAAGAATCGTGGTCAATCTGTCGTGTACACGGTCGATCGCGGCTTCGGGGTCTTGGAAATAATCCGTGGACCAAATGCGGACGAGACGCCACCCAAGGTTTTCGAGAATGGCATGGCGTGTGCGATCTCGATCGCGCGCGGACGGCGAGGCATGATAAGTCGCACCATCGCATTCGATTCCGGCGAGGTACGCCCCGCTGTGATCCGGATGAACGATACCAAGGTCAATTCGGAACTTACTTACACCTACCTGGGTCTGTACCTTCCAGCCTTTGTTCCGGAGTGCCCAAGCGACCGCCTGCTCAAAGTCGCTGTCAAACTGATCGACACCGTAATTCGCTGCGCTTTGCTCGGCCAGCGCAGTCGGTCCCCGCTCAGCAAACTCCAGATAATGCTTAAGATGCTCGACAGCAGTGGCCGACGTCCGCGACAGATCAATCATGCGCGAGTCGAAACTAGCGAATAATATGACCTCAGTCGTCGCGCGGGTAATCGCCACGTTGAATCGTCGCTCGCCACCACTCTTGTTAAGCGGGCCAAAATTCATGCTCATGGTCCTCGCACCCGGCTCGGTCGGACCATACGAAAGGCTGAATATAATGACGTCGCGTTCGTCACCTTGTACAGACTCGAGGTTCTTTACGAACACGGGATCGTAGTCGTCGCTTGCCTGGAAAAAGGGCTCAATCTCAGGACTATTACGTCGCGCCTCGTCTAAGAGGTCTTCGATAGTGCGTTGTTGTTCCGTATTGAACGTGACCACGCCAATGGACTGCTTGTTGAGCTTGGGGTCGGTCAGCCGGCGAACCACTTCATCTACCACCGCTTTGGCTTCGATAGGGTTATTGCGCTCCTTGCCTTTGGCGTACAGACCATCTACTCGATGAAGGGTTACTGCCGAGTTTTTTGTCTCCGAAGACGGGTATGTAATGAGCGTGTTGTCATAGTATTTGCTGTTCGAGAACGCGATCAACGTCTCGTGCCGAGAACGGTAGTGACCCGTCAGGCGCAGATGAGGCAACCGCGCCGCCAACGCCTGGTCAAGAATCGATTCCAGGTCTTCTTCATCCGTACCGTCGTCGCCGACGCTGGTGTTGAAGAAATTGGTTGGGGGCATTTGTTTCGGATCGCCTACCACGATCACGTTTTTTCCTCTCGCAATGGCGCCTACGGCGTCCCAGGTTGTGATCTGGGATGCCTCGTCAAAAACCACAAGATCAAACGCTTTGAAGTCTGAAGGTAGAAATTGTGCCACCGACAAGGGGGACATCATCATACATGGACAAAGATCCAACAGGCGTTCTCTCATATCCTCGAACAACTGTCGGACCGGCTTGTGACGAGTTTTCTTTTGCAGTTCGCGAGAAAGCGTGCCGAAGTGCTCCGCTTGTTCAGGACTGTTGATGTCTGGCGCTGATTGCGCGAGTTGCGCTGCGATATATTGATTGGTGGTTTCGGCAACTTGCTGGTCCAACGCACGGAATTCTTCGATCAGTTGTTCATGTTCGATTGACTTGAACCGGACGAGGTGTTCGTCCGCGTCGATCAGCCTGGGAGCCAACCAATCGCAAAACGCAGTCAGCACCTGATTTTCCGCGTCGTCTGGCAGGACCGTCCCCGCCTCGAGCGATTCGCACAAGGAGTTTAGCTGGACACTTTCTGCGGCAATCTTCGCGGCATTCCACTCGGCCCAAGCTTTGAGTTTCGGTGCTTGCTCACGTATTTGCGTGAGGTCGTGTACCGTGCGCGACAGGGTTAACGTTTCGTCGACGACAACTCCAGCCTTCTCCATCTCTTCGCGCAACTCAGTGAAAGCCTTCAGCTCATTCTGAAGTCGGTCGGCTGCGACTCCGAGTTTGGATTCGTCAAGATATTCGTGCCCCTGAATTAATTGGCTATTTATGGGTTTTAGCAACGTTGCCGGATCGTCGACCAGCTGAAGCGAGCGTCGAATCGCTTTGCCTGCACGCACGCCATCGACCAGTGCAGTGTTGAGCGTTTTTGGAGAGGTATCCCACCCATGCCAAAGGCCTACATTCTCAATCGGCTCTACAGAGGTTAATATGTCCAGCAGGCATTTCTTCGCGGTCCCGATTTTGTTCAAAATCGTTAAATCGTCGAATTTTGTATAGCCTACGTTTATTGCCGCTCTGGTGATTTTTCTTTTCAGGAAAAGTCGCTTGAGCCAACTGGCTTCCGCGTCTTTGATCCAGGTTAACCACTCATCAATGGGCGTCGCCTCCAGTATCTGGGCGGTGACCCCATGACCGATCTCACCCAAGGCCGCATCGAGCGCGGCTTTGAATTCTGCGATCGACTTCAATCGCATCAATCGATCTTTGCCATGTTTCCCAACTGCGTAGGACAAATCGCGATGGCGCGCGAGCTGTGTAAGCTCAACAAGCGCTTCATACGAGCGGAGTTGCGCCAGAGAGATATCGTCGGGGCTTAGCGCGAAGTGATGAGAAAACGCTACGATCGCATCAGTCAATGAATTCGCGCGTTGTACGCAACGCTCGATTCTGCCGACCGTTGCTGATTGCCATGCATTCGACCAATCTTGTTCCTTAATAGTGCGAAACAGGTCGGCATCGACTGCCGCGACGTCTGTGTAAGCCGCAGCCACCTTTTTCGCGATTGCTAGAAGCGAGTCAAGTCCGGCTGCATCGCGTATGGGAGCATCGTCAAGCGTCCCCCCCCAGCCCAAGGTCAGTCTCTGGCTATTTTGATATCGCGCGACCCTGGAAATCGCCGTTCTCGGGGAAATGCCAAACGCTGAAGGCTGATGCAATGCTTTCACATAGGCGTTCAGGTGATTTCTTCGGTCTCGTAGCTTGGCGGCTGACTCGATCCATGCACTAGTGCTCTGCTCGGACCGGCGAGTGACCGCTCGACGTAGCTGTTCCAGCACCGCTTTCTTGTTAGCTTTGTTGGAATGCAGTTCAAGGCATACATGATCGAGTTTGATTTTCTGTAGGCGCCTAAACACCACCTGAAGTGCTGCGATTTTTTCAGCAACAAACAGAACTTTTCGCCCTTTCGCGAGATTGTGCGTAACGATATTCGCGATGGTTTCGCTTTTACCACAGCCAGGTGGGCCCTCTAAAACGAAATCCTGAGGGTGAGCCGATGCTTCCACGGCGACGATCTGCGAGCTATCGCAGTTAAGCGGTGTGTAAATTTCCGCGGGATCGATCTTTTCATCTATCTGATCTACTAGGACGAATTGAGCGTATTGGCGATAGGCCTCCTTGGGATGGTCGACCAGATGTGCTACAAATGGGTTGCACTTCAGATCATCGATACGATCTTTTAGGTCCTTCCACATCAAATATTTTGCAAACGAAAACGCCGCGATTACAGACTCCTCGACGACTTCAAAGCCTGGCTGATCCTTGACCTTTGAGCGCACGTCTGCCCATACACGAGCGACGTCGATACCGGATTCGTCTTCCGGGAGCTCATCCCGCAGGTGGTATAGATCAATGTCGTGCTCGATCTTCAGGAACTCGATCAACGTCGAATTGAAGATGGGTGATTCGTCTGCGAGTTGACGCACCCTGATTGGCGCTCGTGCGCTATGACGGACGAGTTCTACGGGCAAGAGAATCAATGGTGCTTTATAGGAGCGTTCGTCTCGCGGGTCTTCCTTCCAGCGCAACATGCCGATCGCCATGAAGAGCGTGTTTGCGCCACCTTCTTCTAGGTCCCCTTTTGCTCGGCGAAACAGCGCAATTGCGCTGTTTTCTAGTTTCTTCTGAGCCATGTTGGCAACCAGCGTCTTTTTACGCAGTTGGTCTCTTGCGAACTGCTGATGCAAATCATTGCCTGTGGCCAGACGAAACGATTCGGCACTACGCTCCCGATCGTTGACAGGGCTTTTCTCAGAGGAAATGAAGTTAAACGTCACGCCATCCGCCAGCATGTCCTCCATTTCGCCCAATTCGGCGGAAAAAATGCGGATCGCACTAGCGTTTTCGCGTAGCGACAGCAGCGGGTTGCGTTTGCTTAAATCCAGCAGCTTACGCTGCCAGGTATCGATCCGTGTCTCGGGTGTTTCCTCCAAAACCTGCTCGTCGGCACGAACTGGCGGTAGTGGGGGTGGCTCCGGTAAAGGAAGTGATCCACCTTCCACCGAGGTCGTTTCGTCTTGACGCTCCTCGACTGTCGATAGGGGCTTGATCTTCATAGACCGCGCTTGCGCTATATCTATGACATAGACAAAGTCGGACTCGTGCTCCTCGTCAATCAGCTGCCGTGCATAGTCGCAGGCCTGTACAAAAGTCGCCGGGGTGCTGTTGGTCACCATCGTCGTTTCAAACAGGACCAGGTCGCGCGAATCCACCCGTTTGCGTAAATCCATCGGATCGTCATTGGTGACGAGCGGGAACTGGCTGTTGACTAACCACACGCCAACAAATGCATGCTCCCTGGTCAGGGCAATTACGGCGTTCAGACCCATGAGTTCAAGGCAGCTGGCAAACAGCACGGACAGATCCAGGCATGCCCCCATGCGGGTGTTGCTAATCTCGCGCGCTAGTCGAACGAGTTGCCCTTGGTGTGCGAAACTAGGCGGCGGCGACACGTAGGCAATCTTTTGTGACAGCACCACGTTCCACAGTGCCGCGGCCATGAGATAGGGTCGCTCGCGAGTGTTCGACTGATAGCCATCAGCCGAGCGTCCATGGCCGGCTTTATCCAGCACATCAGTCACTTGCTTGACCAGGGATTCGACATACACGCCGTTCGGTTTTACGAAGGCGGCCAGCAATTCCGGTTGACGTTTCTCACCCCCCCAGAAATTCGCGGGAAGAACCGTGATCACGTCAGAGCGTACGAAGAGGGGGTCGCTGTCGTCGTCGGGTCCCGTAACCGTAAAAGTAAAGGTCAACGGCGTTTCATCGGAGAGCGCGAACAGATACCTGTGAGAGAAAGCGATGGCTCGCTCCTGTAAACGAACCGTCTGCCCTGGCGCCAGTTGACCTATCTCCCAAACCTGAGTTTCGAGAAGATCATCAGGCGAGCTGAGCCGAACCGTGAGGTTCCGTAACGTCGGTAATTCTTCCTTTTCATCCCCTAAGCGGTAATGCACGCTTGCATCGGCAAACAAGCGGTAAGCATTTTGCTGTGCAGCCAGCGAATAAACCGGCAATCGTCGGTAGGTGATGTCAATCTCTGTCATGGCCCGCTTGCCTCTAACTCATTGTTGTTATTAGTGGTAATTCTGACCGTGATATTCGGAGCGAAGCCGTGGTTCTCCTCAACGCCCCTAATTCGTCTTTCTACTCATAGCGAAGCTTTTCTTCCTTGACCGGCCGCGTTCCTGCCAAACCCGCGATAGTTCTTACTGATGGTGTCGGCAGGTACCATCACGATCCTGAGTTTCACATCCGGACACGGTCAGTGGACGCCACACTATGCCGCGTGAATGAAGCGAGCAGTCGGATTCGAGGAAGAATGCGGGCCTGATGCGTGCGGCGATTCCCAACGGTACAAAATTTGAACAATCTATAAGTATTTCTTACTATGGTAACTTGCTTTGATCTAGCCAATGCTCTTCAGTAACTATTGAGATAGGAATACCTTCATCGCGATATCGCATCGCCTTTTCTATCTTGCGTCCGTAGTTTTCGTGTGCCCAACTCTCCGTCACGTAGGTCCCGAGCACCAAGTAGTCAAGCGCCTTTGTTACACCCTTGGCGTTAACGCCACCTAACATCTGGATCGCGGATTCGCACTGCCTTCTACTCCCGAACACACAGGTACCTGTAAATAGAAAGCTCTTCCCTGAAAACGATATCGACGGAAGGGGGCTGCTAGGAATATAGCGTGATTCTACTTTTGATTGAAATAGGCGGCGGGATTGCTGCAGTCGGAGAGATACTGTGACTCCGCTCACGGGAGATTTCATGCTGCGACTTAGCGCGAAAGTTGTAGCAATTTATACTACAAAACCTGCACGGCCACCTCCTTGTTGACGGCGAAGAGATCCGAAAACGCCTCCCGAACTCCTTCGGCAACTACCGTCTCAGCCTGAGACCGGTCAAGAAACTCGTAGTACCGATCCTTCGGAACTCCGTCCGTGTCAATAAATCCGAGATCTTTGAGAACGTTTATGAACGGCCGGTCGTTGGTGCTCTTGAACTCAAGACTCTCCAAAAACCGAACTGAGAAGCGATCAGGTCGCCTCGGCGTTGAGCATTGCTTCGAACTATGCCGGGATCGAGCCAGGTTTGAGTGTGTAACTATCGGGTAGTGCCATTTTGAAAATCTCCTTGGCTGATCCGGCTAACGCCAGTGGTCACGGGTGACCGTACCCCTGACTTCGGTCCAGTTCGTTGGAGAGGATTTCATCATATCAGGCGGCCTGTCCGGCAAATACCGCGGGCGGTACGTTTCTCAAGGATCGGTGGGGCCTGACGTGGTTGTAATGGGTTCTCCACGTCTCAATCGTGTTGCGGGCGTCGAACAGATCACGGAACCAATGTTGGTTGAGACATTGATCCCGGAACTTGCCGTTGAAGCTTTCGACGAATGCGTTCTGTGTCGGTTTGCCAGGCTGGATGAAGTGCAACTGCACGCCGTGGTCCTTCGCCCAGAAGAACAGTGCCTTGCTGGTGAACTCCGGTCCGTTATCGGTGACGATGGTCGCGGGCCTCGCGCGCAGCTGGCACAGTTCGCTTAAATAGCGCGCGACCCGGATGCCGGAGATCGAAGTATCGACGAGCTGTCCAACGCACTCGCGCGAGTAATCGTCGATGATGTTCAACACCCGGAATCGTCTGCCGTCAGCGAGTTGATCGCTCACAAAGTCCATGGACCAGCGTTCGTTTACGCGATTGGGCAGTGCGATCGGCGTTCGGGGCCGCTGCAAGCGCTTGCGGCGCCGGGTACGGACTTGGAGCCCTTCTTCGGCATAGAGCCGATACGTCCTCTTGGGGTTGACGACGCGCTGCTCGGCCTTGAGTAAGCCATGCAACGTGGGATAGCCGTAGCGCGGGTACTGCTGGGCCAGTTCCCGCAGGCGCGCCCGTAAAGAGGCCTCATCGGGTCGGTGGGACTGATACCGACACACCGACCGGGACAACCGAACCAACTGGCACGCCCGCCGCTCGCTCAGTAGCTTCATTGCCACTAGGTGCGCAACGGCCTGTCGCTTCGCCGCGGGCGTTACCATTTTTTTCCAGCGATCTCCCGCAGCGCGGCATTGTCCAGGAGCGACTCGGCCAGCAGCTTTTTGAGCTTTGCGTTCTCCGCTTCCAACTCGCGCAGCCGCTTCGCCTCCGACACGTCCATGCCGCCGTACTTGTTCTTCCAACGGTAGATCGACTGCTCGACTACCCCATGGCGCCGGGCGAGATCGGCCACACTCGCACCCGCCTCGTGCTCTCTCAAAATCCCAATGATCTGTTCTTCGGTAAACCGTTTGCGCTTCATCTCGGGACCTCCCTCGGTGTAGTGTATCGGGAAATCCCTCCTTGAAAATGGACCGGATTTTGGGGGTACGGTCAGACTCATCCACCGTATATTCGATATCTGGCGGATCGAGATTTGTTGGTTTTTGTTATAGGTCCGAAACATGGCGCAGATTCTTCGTCCGCTTTTTCTGTGAATATACCGCGGTTTTACGTTTTATTTAAATAAAAAGCCAAATCGCCGTGTATTGAGATACACGGCGCAACGCTTTCGGCGGCGCATTAGACGCTTACACGAGAACGGAGTGAGGTAGCGTGCAGATATACGGCGAGTGTGAGCGCAGGAAGCAGGGCGTAAGTTGTAGCCGTTATCACTACAGCACCCGTAGAGCGCGACAACAGTCGGCCGTCTGTCGGTTATCGCACAGAGCGACCGCTTGAAGGTTCAATTGGTGGGCCCGCTCGGACTCGAACCGAGGACCAAGGGATTATGAGTCCCCTGCTCTAACCAACTGAGCTACAGGCCCGGAGTGCGGCATTTTAGCAGAGTCGTGAAGCGGACGTAGCCCGATCCGTTGTCGAACGCCGCTGCGCGCTGCCACGGTAATCCCCCCATTTGTGGCCGCAGTTAGAAGTAGCGCAAAGCCACGGGCTGAGGATTGAGGCTTCGGAACGGTTTACGGCGCGCGCAGCGCGCCCTATGGGTACACGACGGTATCCGCAGGGCAATCTGTTCGTATGCGCGCCGTCGGATTCATAGGGCGGCCTATTGGCCGCCGTGACGTTTGCTTTCGCCGCCTCAGTCGACCGCCCGACATCCAGAGAAAGAAAGGCGCCCGCAGGCGCCTTTCGAGTTCACTTCTTCGCGGCGGTTATTCCAGATCGAGGAAGCTGCGTAGCGTTTCAGAACGCGACGGATGGCGCAGTTTGCGCAACGCTTTCGCCTCTATTTGACGGATGCGCTCGCGGGTGACATCGAACTGCTTGCCCACTTCTTCCAGGGTGTGGTCGGTGTTCATGTCGATGCCGAAGCGCATGCGCAGTACTTTGGCTTCCCGCGGCGTCAGGCCGGCAAGGACGTGATGGGTGGCTTCGCGCAGACCTTCGACCGTGGCTGCATCCACCGGTGACAGCACCGAAATGTCCTCGATGAAATCGCCCAAGTGCGAATCCTCGTCGTCGCCGATGGGGGTCTCCATGGAGATCGGTTCCTTGGCGATCTTGAGTACTTTGCGCACCTTGTCTTCCGGCATTTCCATGCGCTCGGCCAATTCTTCCGGCGTCGGCTCGCGACCCATCTCCTGCAGCATCTGCCGGCTGATCCGGTTCAGCTTGTTGATGGTCTCGATCATGTGCACCGGAATACGGATGGTGCGCGCCTGGTCGGCGATGGAACGGGTGATCGCCTGGCGAATCCACCAGGTCGCATAGGTCGAGAACTTGTAACCGCGCCGGTATTCGAATTTGTCCACCGCCTTCATCAAGCCGATGTTGCCTTCCTGGATCAGGTCCAGGAACTGCAGGCCGCGGTTGGTGTATTTCTTGGCAATGGAAATCACCAGGCGCAGGTTGGCTTCCACCATTTCCTTCTTGGCGCGGCGCGCTTTCGCTTCGCCGATGGACATGCGGCGATTAATGTCCTTGATCTCGCCGATGGTCAGACTGGTTTCGTCCTGGATGGCGATCAGGCGCTGCTGGGCCTTGAGGATCTCGTCCTTGAACTCCGCCAGCACCGGCGAATAGCCGTGGCCGGCCTTGATCTGTTTGTCGAGCCACTTCAGGTCGGTTTCGTTGTCCGGGAACGAGGTGATGAAATCCTTGCGCGGCATGTGCGCCTTGCGCACGCAGATGTCCATGATCACGCGTTCGTGTTGGCGAATGCGCTCGACCATCAGCCGCAACCGGAACACCATTTCGTCGACCACGCGGGGCACCAGCTTCAAGGACATGAAGCACTCCGAGAGTTGCTCCACGGCCTTCTGCACCCGCTTGTCGTCGCGGCCGCTTTTGGCAGCCGCGTTCATCACCTTGGTGAACAGCTTCTGCAGTTCACCGAAGCGCTGCGCGGCTTCTTCCGGATCCGGTCCGGTGTCCACGATATCGGTGCTGTCGTCGTCATCATCGTCGTCGTCGTTGTCGCTGTCGTCATCCGCAGCCGAGTCGTTGGTGCTGCTGTCGTCTGCCGCTGCCGGGGCGGCGGGTGCTTGCTCGGCGTCGGCGTCGGGGTCGTGGAAGCCGGAGATCAGGTCGGAAAGGCGCTGCTCCTCGGCGCTGACGCGACTGTATTCGTGCAGCAACTGGGTCACCGAGCCCGGATAATGGGACAGGGCGGACAGTACCTGACGCAGACCGTCTTCGATGCGCTTGGCGATTTCGATTTCGCCTTCGCGGGTCAATAACTCGACCGACCCCATTTCCCGCATATACATGCGCACGGGGTCGGTGGTGCGGCCGAGCTCGGTTTCCACCGACGCCAATGCGGCGGCGGCTTCCTCCGCGGCGTCTTCGTCGGCGGTCACGCTGTCGTCGCTGAGCAACAGGCTTTCCACGTCCGGCGCACTCTCGTGCACCGTAATACCCATGTCATTGATCATCCCGATGATTTCTTCAATCTGCTCGGGATCTACAATTTCATTGGGCAGGTGATCGTTCACCTCGGCATAAGTCAGGTATCCCTGCTCTTTGCCTTTGGCGATCAGCTGACGTAACTGCGACTGTTGCTGTTCCTGATTCATGGATCGCTCATCTGCTCTCGAAAACGAAACCGCCGATCGGGCGGCAAAATAAACGAACAGTGTACTATAGCAGCTGCCCGCGTGCCACCAGCTTAGGTCTTGCGCTTGCTGGCTTCAATAGACCTAACAAATTGAATCCATTCGTTTTTTAAGTCTTCTGTCAAGCCCTCCGCAGCCTCCTTGGCACGCAAGGCTTGCAGCTGCGGGTCTGGGTCGTGTCGGGCCAAGGCGGCGATGGTGTCGATGAACTCCTGGCACCGTTGTTCGGGACTGCCGACCAGCTCGGCGCCGGCCAGCTTGGCCAAGTGCGGAAATTCGGGCCGCTCGCGCCACCGCTCCAGCAACCCTCCTGTCGTTAGATGCGGTTGGCTACTTATAATTTCAAGCAGTTCCAACAAAAGGGAAATCCCAGGTATCTGTGCACTGCGTAATCCGTCTCCGGGCTCGACCCGCGACCCCAGTTCGGGTTGGTCGAGCAGCAGGGCGATCGCCAACTGCACCCGGGTCCGGGTTCGCGGCCGGGCGACCGCGGAACTCCGCCGCGGGGACGAAGATGACGTATGCCCGAGATTCAGGGCTGACTCCAAGCGCTGGCTATCCAAGCCGGTGAATGCTTCCAATTGCTTGATCATCAACGTCTTGAATACCGGATCCCGAAGCCGCTGCAAATACGGTTTGGCCAATTCGGTCAACCGTGCCCGCCCGTCTACGGTGGATATATCGGCGCGCCGGCGCAAAGCTTCAAAGAAAAACACCGACAGCGGTGTGGCCTGCTCGACCCGGGCCGAAAAGGTGTCCGCGCCCTCCTTCCGCACCAAGGTGTCGGGATCCTCGCCTTCCGGCAAGAACAGGAACCGCGCCTGGCGCCCTTCGCCCATCGCAGGCAAGGCATTGTCCAAGGCCCGCCAAGCCGCTTCGCGGCCGGCGCGATCACCGTCGAAGCAGAACACCACTTCCGGCGCGACCCGGTACAGGACTTCCAGGTGATCGGTGGTCGTGGCGGTACCCAGGGTGGCGACGGCATTGCGGATGCCGTGCTGGGCCAGGGCCACCACGTCCATGTAGCCTTCCACCACCAGTAATCGTTCGATATGGCGCAACGCCTTGCGCGCCTCGAACAGCCCATACAGTTCCCGCCCTTTATGGAAGATGGCCGTCTCCGGGGAATTCAAGTACTTGGGACCATCGCCAGCGAGGATTCGGCCGCCGAAAGCGATCGCCCGGCCGCGACGGTCGCGAATCGGGAACATGATCCGGTCGCGGAACCGATCATAGGCGCCGCCGTCGTCCTTTTCGGCAATCAGTCCGGCCCGGGCCAGCAGGGCGCGGGCGTCGGCGCTGCCACCGAGGGCTTTGAGCAGACCGTCCCAGCCGGGCGGCGCAAAGCCGATCCCGAACTCCGCGGCGATCTCGCCGCTCAGGCCGCGCCCTTTGAGATACTCGATTGCCCGCGCCGCCTGGGCATGATGGCGCAGTTGGCCCCGGTAGAAGGAAACCGCTTGCTGCATGACGTCGTAGAGGTCACCGGCGCCGCGGTCTGCTGACGCCACGCTGGTCGCCTCCCGGGGCACTTCGAGTCCCGCTATGGCGGCCAGTTCTTCGACCGCTTCGACGAACCCGAGATGTTCATAATCCATCAGAAAGCCGATCGCGGTGCCATGGGCGCCGCAGCCGAAGCAATGAAAGAACTGCTTCGACTGGCTGACCGTGAACGAGGGCGTCTTCTCGCCGTGGAACGGACAGCAGGCGGAGAAATCGCGGCCGGATTTTTTCAATGGCACACGGGCATCGATGACCTCGACGATGTCGATGCGCCGCATCAGTTCATCTACGAACGACTCGGGAATTCTGCCAGCCATGTTACCCCTGCAGGCACATTCTGCGCGGATCGTGTCCCATCGGCCGCCTTGCTGAGAAGCCTAGCCGAAGTTGCGCTTCCGAAGGAGAGGGGAAAGCGGTCGAAGTAGCGGGATTCAGCCGCCCAAGCGACTTTTTATTTTTTTACTGACCGCGCCCATGTCGGCGCGACCTTGCAGCTGGGGTTTGAGCTGCGCCATCACCGCGCCCATGTCGCGCATGGAATTGGCGCCGGTGGCCGCGATCGCTTCGTCGACCAGGGCATCGATTTCGCCTTCGCTCAGCGCCGCGGGCAGATATTCCTGAATGACGCCGATTTCGTAGTCTTCCTGCTGGACCAGATCGTCGCGGCCGGCCTTTTCATACTGGGCGATGGAGTCGCGGCGCTGCTTGACCATCTTGTCGAGGGTCGCCAACACCTGGGCGTCATCAAGTTCGATGCGCTCGTCCACTTCCCGTTGCTTGATGGCAGCCTGAATCAGGCGGATGACACCGAGGCGACGTTTGTCGCCGCCGCGCATGGCGGCTTTCATGTCCTCGGTGATGCGCTGTTTCAGGGACATCGGAGATGGCGACACGTTCGCGGCCGCGCAGGCGCGTGCCGCCGCGAATCAATACAAACGTTCGCGCCGGGACACTTCCCGCTGCACTTTCTTCGCGTGGCGCTTCACTGCGGCCGCGGCTTTACGCTTGCGCTCGGTGGTCGGCTTTTCGTAGAACTCGCGCCGGCGGATTTCGGACAGGATGCCGGCCTTTTCGCATGCGCGCTTGAAGCGGCGCAGGGCGACGTCGAAAGGCTCGTTCTCACGTACGCGTACACTTGGCATAAAGCGTATTTACCTTGGTTCCATTGATGAAAGCCGGCACGGCCAAACCCGTCTACCGGCGAAAGGCTGCAAATTCTAAACTCCAAATGCCAAAAAAGCAAAGTCCCGGGCCTCCGTGGCGCGGTCTGGGTTAGAATGCGCCCATGCGGATATTGGGTCTGGAGACATCCTGCGACGAAACCGGCATTGCGGTCTATGACACCGAGGCCGGGCTGTTGGCGCATGGCTTGCACAGCCAAGTGGGCCTGCACGCCGAGTACGGCGGTGTGGTGCCGGAATTGGCGTCCAGGGACCATGTGCGCAAAGTGTTGCCCCTGATCCGCCAGGTCTTGGATGAAGCCGCGCTCGATCCGGCCGATTTGCACGGGATTGCCTACACGGCCGGCCCGGGGCTGATCGGCGCGCTGCTGGTGGGCGCCGCGGTGGGGCGGGCGCTCGCCTGGTCCCTGGGTATTCCGGCACTGGCTGTGCACCACATGGAAGGCCATCTGCTGGCGCCCCTGCTGGAGGCAGAGCCGCCGGAATTCCCGTTCGTGGCGCTGCTGGTGTCCGGAGGCCACACCATGCTGGTGCAGGTCGCAGGGGTCGGACAATACCGGATCCTTGGAGAAAGTGTGGACGACGCCGTAGGTGAGGCTTTCGATAAGACCGCAAAGCTGTTGGGGCTGTCCTATCCGGGTGGTCCAGCGTTGGCGGCACTTGCGGAGCAGGGCAATCCCGATCGCTTCCGGTTTCCGCGGCCAATGACGGACCGGCCCGGTCTGGATTTCAGTTTCAGCGGGCTCAAAACTTTTGCAATCAACACGTTGCATCAGTGCGGCGGCGATCCGCAGAGTCGGGCCGATATTGCGCACGCGTTCCAGGAGGCGGTTGTGGAAACCTTGGCGATCAAATGCCGCCGGGCGCTGCGCGAATCGGGGGTCAAACGCATGGTGGTGGCCGGGGGGGTGGGCGCCAACCGCCGTTTGCGCGAGCGGTTGCAGGAATTGGCGGTTACCGAGCGGGCGCAGGTCTTTTTTCCGCGTTTGGAGTTCTGCACCGACAACGGCGCCATGATCGCGTTCGCCGGTGCTTTGCGCCTGGCGGCGGGCGCGCCGACGGCGGAACAGCCTGTCGCCACACCCCGCTGGCGCCTGGACTCTCTGGAGGCGCCCGCCGAGGCGGGCCGCTGAGCAGCGCTATTTGCCGGTCGAGCGGAAGCCGCCTTCGGTGCCGCCGAGCAGTTTGCGGATGTTGCTGCGGTGACGCCAGATCAGCAGCGTGGTGATCGACACCACGGCGGCGATGAACACCCCGTCTCCCTGCAGCCACCATGCATACAACGGTGCCAGCAGGAATGCGGTCAATGCCGACAGGGACGAAATCCGCGATACACCGAATACCGCAAGCCAAGTGAGGATCACGGCCACACCAACCGGCCACGAGGCTGCCAATAGCGCTCCTAAGGAAGTGGCGACACCCTTGCCGCCACGGAAACCGAAGAACACCGGAAACAGATGGCCGAGTATGGCCGCAACGGCCACGGCAGCAACCACGGCGATCGACATTCCCAAAAGTTGGCTTGCCAGCACGGGCACCACGCCCTTTAGCATATCGCCCAGCAATGTCACGGCGGCAGCTTTCTTGCCTCCGACCCGCAGGACGTTGGTGGCGCCCGGATTGCCCGACCCCTGGGTGCGCGGATCGGGCAGGCCCATGATGCGGCATACCAGGATGGCGCTGGAAATCGAGCCAAGCATATAGCCGCTTGCGATCAGCGCGATTATAAAGGGGGTGGATACCATGGCCTCGCTATTGGAAACGTTGGCACTGGCTGGGTCAAGCGCGTTCCTGGCGCGTTTCCATGCAAACCGATATAGTTCGGGTCTTCTGAGATTTTGCGATTGCGACGCCGATTCATGGCCACCGATATCATTTTCGTTCGCGACCTGCGCATCCCTACCGTCATCGGGATTTTCGACTGGGAGCGGGCCATCAAACAGACCGTGGTGCTCGACCTCGAGATGGCCGCCGACATTCGTCGCGCCGCTGCCAGTGACAGCATCGACGATACTTTGAGCTATAAAGACGTGGCCAAACGTTTGATCGAATTTGTTGGCGAAAGCGAATTCCAATTGGTGGAGACGCTCGCCGAGCGGGTCGCGGCGATCGTGCTCGGAGAGTTCTCTGTGCCGTGGGTGCGGGTCACGCTCAACAAGCAGGGAGCGGTGCGCGGGGCCCGCGATGTGGGTGTGATCATCGAGCGGGGCGACCGACCGCAGTCCTAGGCGGTAGATGTCCATGAGCCAGCGGATCTTTCTCAGCATCGGCAGCAACATCGATCCCGAGCAGAATGTCTGCTCGGGATTGCAGGCGCTGCGCAAACGGTTCGGCAGTTTGAAACTGTCCACCATCTACCGCACCGGCGCCGTCGGCTTCGACGGCGACGACTTCCTGAATCTGGTGGCGGAATTCGTAAGCGACGAAGATGTGGATGCCGTGATTGAGGCGTTGCACGAAATCGAAGATGCTCATGGCCGTACTCGGGCCAGCCAGCGCTTCAAAGCGCGCACGCTGGATTTGGATCTGTTGTTGTACGGCGAGATGGTGGTGCGTACCGACACCTACGAACTGCCCCGTGACGAAATCACCCGCTATGCGTTCGTGCTCAAACCGCTGGCGGAGCTTGCCGGCGACCTGGTGCATCCGGTGAATCGCAAGACCATGGCTGCGCTCTGGCGGGAATTCGATGCCAGTGCGGAACACTTGCAGCCTTTCGAGTTGGATTGCGGCTGAGCACCAACGTTGCGTCCGGCCTGCGGCCTTGACGCAACCTACCCGCCGTCGGCACCCGTACCGTTTCGACCACCGTAGGATGGGTCAAGCGCAGCGGACCCATCGTTGCTGCAACGTCCGGCACTGATGCCGGCCAACGTTGCCGTAACGTCCGACACCGATACCGGCCGAACGTTGCGTCCGGCCTGCGGCCTTGACGCAACCTACCCACCGTCGGCACCCGTACCGTTTCGACCACCGTAGGATGGGTCAAGCGCAGCGGACCCATCGTTGCTGCAACGTCCGGCACTGATGCCGGCCAACGTTGCCGTAACGTCCGACACCGATACCGGCCGAACGTTGCGTCCGGCCTGCGGCCTTGACGCAACCTACCCACCGTCGGCACCCGTACCGTTTCGACCACCGTAGGATGGGTCAAGCGCAGCGGACCCATCGTTGCTGCAACGTCCGGCACTGATGCCGGCCAACGTTGCCGTAACGTCCGACACCGATACCGGCCGAACGTTGCGTCCGGCCTGCGGCCTTGACGCAACCTACCCGCCGTCGGCACCCGTGCCGCTTCGACCACCGTAGGATGGGTCAAGCGCAGCGGACCCATCGTTGCTGCAACGTCCGGCACCGATGCCGGCCGAACGTTGCGTCCGGCCTGCGGCCTTGACGCAACCTACCCCACCGTCGGCACCCGTACCGTTTCGACCACCGTAGGATGGGTCGAGCGCAGCGGACCCATCGTTGTTCGCGATTTATCACGAAAACAGCGACCGGCCGCCGTCCACCGCCAGGATCTGGCCGGTGACATAGGTGGCGTCGCGCACCAAAAAGCGCACCGCGCGGGCGATATCTTCCGGGTCGCCGCGGCGCTTCAAGGAGGTTCGCTCCAGAATCTCCTGTTTCGCTTGCTCATCCATATCGGCGTCGGGCCAGAGAATCGCGCCGGGTGCTATGCCGTTCACCCGCACTTGCGGACCGAGTTCTGCGGCCAGTGCTTTGGTCAACATGATCAGTCCCGCTTTGGCCGTGCTGTACACGGGATGACCGCGCAGCGGGCGCTGGCCGTGAATGTCCACCATATTGACGATGCAGCCGTTGCTGCGTTTGAGGTACGGTGCCGCGGCCTGGGATAGGAACAGGGGTGCCTTGAGATTGGTGCCGATCAGATCGTCCCATTGCTGTTCGCTGATTTCTCCCATGGGGGTGGGATAGAAGGACGAAGCATTGTTGATCAGCACATCCAGGCGCCCGAATGCGGCGTGGGCCGCATGCGCCAGCTGCGGCAAGGTGTCGGTGGCGTGCAGTTCTCCCTGGACCAACGCCACGGACTCGGCGCGTCTGGCGTTGAGTTGCTGTTGCAGGGCTTCGGCGTCGGCCGCGCTGTTGCGATAATGCACCACAATGTTGGCGCCATCGTCGTGCAGGCATCGGGCGACAGTGTTGCCGATGCGATGGGCCGCGCCGGTGATCAATACTGTTCTGCCCGCGAGCGAGCCGGTATCATCCGCCATGGTTTTGTCACCCCTGTATTCCAGGAATCGTACTCTAACCGAATGCACCGCGACTGTCAGATGGACACCGCCATCATGGTTCCGAACTCCCGCGACGCAGACCCGAATGCCGGTTGGCCGGAACCCGGCGCAGAAGCTCGCGCGCACAGCCAGCGGCTGGTCGAACACATTCGCGAACAGATGCAATCCGCCGGTGGCGCATTGCCGTTCTCGCGATTCATGGAACTGGCGCTGTACGCGCCGCAATTGGGGTACTACACGGCGGGCGCGCAAAAATTCGGCGCGGAAGGCGATTTCGTCACCGCCCCCGAAGTGTCGGACTTGTTCGGCCGCTGCCTGGCGCGACAGTGCGTTCCGGTGATGGCGGCGGTCGGCGACAGTGTGCTGGAAATCGGCGCCGGCAGCGGCGCGCTCGCGTTGAGCGTGCTGCGCGAGTTGCGCCGCCTCGATCGATTGCCGCAGCGGTATTTGATCATCGAACCCAGCCCCGACTTGCAGCAACGGCAACGTCGAGCGTTGGCGCGGGATGAAGATCTACTGGCGAGAGTTGCCTGGCTTTCCCATTGGCCGGAACGGTTTCGCGGCGTGGTATTGGCCAACGAGGTGCTCGATGCCATGCCGTGCGAACGTTTTCGAGTGAGCGCAGCGGGCTTCGAACAAAGCTGTGTCACGGAGGCCGCCGGCGGTTTCCAATGGAGTTGGCGCCCGGCACCGTCTCCTCTGCGCGTTGCGCTCGAGTACCTGCAAACGCAATTGCCCGAGCCCTTGCCCGTCGGATACACATCGGAACTGTCATTATGGGTGGCGCCCTGGTTTAATGCGCTGGCGCAATCGCTGGACGCGGGATTGGTGCTGCTGATCGACTACGGTTACCCGCGCCGCGAGCGTTATCATCCGCAGCGCGATGCCGGCACGTTGATGTGTCATTACCGTCATCGCGCCCATGCGGATCCGCTGATTCTTGCCGGCCTGCAGGACATTACCGCGTTCGTTGATTTCAGCGCGGTCGCAGAAGCGGCCGATGCCGCCGGTTTGGAAGTCGCGGGTTATACGAGCCAGGCGCAGTTCCTGATCGGCGCTGGCCTGACCGAGTTGCTGGCACAGTCGGATCCGTCGGATTTGCGTGCCCACCTGGAATTGACGCGTCAGGCGAAGCTATTGACCTTGCCCGGCGAAATGGGCGAGCGGTTCAAAGTAATGGGGCTGACGCGCGAGCTGCAAATGCCGTTGGCGGGGTTTTCCGGCACCGATCTACGAGGGAGATTGTAATTGGACCTGCTGCATTTGATTGCCCTGGCGTTGTTGCAGGGATTCACCGAGTTTCTTCCCATCTCCAGTTCCGCTCATCTGATTCTGCTGCCGTTACTCGAAGGCTGGCAGGACCAAGGGCTTGCATTCGACGTCGCGGTACACGTGGGCACCCTGCTGGCGGTGGTGATTTATTTCCGCCACGAACTGCTTGCCATGACTCGCGATTGGACCCTGTCGGTGGCGCGCCGCCAACAGGTGGGCGAGAGCCGCCTTGCATGGGCCGTACTCTGGGGCACGGTGCCGGTCGGCTTGGCTGGGCTGGTGTTCAAGGATCAGGTTGAAACCGCATTGCGCTCGCCACTGGTGATTGCGGTGACCACGATCCTGTTCGGTCTGTTGCTCGGCTGGGCCGATTGGCGGGGCCGGCGCGTGCGCGACGAACATAAGTTGAATTGGGCAGACGTGCTGTTTATCGGCGTTGCCCAGGCCATTGCATTGATTCCGGGAACATCGCGTTCCGGCATCACCATGACCGCGGGCCTGATGCGCGGACTGACCCGCAAGGCGGCGGCGCGGTTTTCGTTTCTGCTGTCGGTGCCGGTGCTGGTGCTGGCCGGCGGCCTGGAAGCGGTGAGTCTGGCCACCGATCCGACCGTGGCCCCGGCCGAATGGAGCGATCTGCTGCTTGGGGTGGTCGTGTCCGCAGTGGCCGCCTACCTCTGTATCGATCTGTTCCTGCGCCTGCTGGACAGGATCGGCATGATGCCGTTCGTAGTCTATCGGCTGTTCCTGGGCGTGCTGTTGCTGTGGTTGTACGCCCGTTGAGCACAGCAACCTTGCGCCACGCGGCACCCGGTGGATGGTTATCGGCCGGCCCCCGGCTGCGCGATGCCTTGCAACGCCTGCAACCGCCGCCGGCGTAGTTCTTCTGCGAACTGCGCGCCTTTAACGCCGGAAGCCGCGATTTCCTGATTGTCGATGGCCGCGCATGCACCCCAGGCGCGACGCAGAAGTTCGCCCTGGGGGTAGGCGTCTTGTTCATGGCCCTTACGGCCCCGGGCGTCGGCTTCGCAGGCCAGCAGAAACTGTTCGAAGCGTCCCGGCTTGCGGAACGGATCCAGCGCTTCGAGCATTTTCAGCAACGTGCTGGCGCGCAATTCCAAGGCGCGATGGCATTGGCCGTGGAGCCGCGCGGTGAGCAGTGCGAGATCGCGGTAGTCGTTGGGGGCGCGCAGCCGTGCACACATGCCTTCGACCAGTTCGACACTGCGTTGCTCGTGGCCGATATGACGGGGCCATTCGGCAGGCGGGGTGGCGCCTTTGCCGAGGTCGTGGGTCAAGGCAGCGAAACGCACTCGCGGATCGTCGCTCAACGCCACGGCTTGCTGCAGCACCATCATCACATGCACGCCGGTATCGATTTCTGCGTGATGTTTTTCCGGCTGCGGCACGCCGAACAGGGCGTCCAATTCAGGGAATACTTTCGACAATGCGCCGCAGGCGCGAAGCACTTCGAAAAAGCGCTCGGGATTCGGTTCACGTAGGGCCTTTTCGGTTTCCATCCATACCCGTTCGGGCACCAGCGCATCCACTTCACCACTGTCCACCATGGTGCGCATCAAACGATTGGTGGCGTGGGCCAGACGGAATCCCCAGCGGGCAAAGCGGGCGGCGAAGCGGGCCGCACGTAGAATACGCACCGGATCTTCGGCAAATGCCGGCGATACGTGACGCAAGCGGCCGTCGCGCAGATCCTGTTCGCCATTGAAGGGGTCGATCAGCGTGCCTTGCGCGTCCATGGCCATGGCATTCACGGTCAAGTCGCGCCGTTGCAGATCCTGTTCGAGCGTGACACCGGGATCGGCGTGCACTTCGAAGCCGTGATAACCAGCCGCGGTCTTGCGTTCGGTGCGCGCCAGGGCATATTCCTCGCCCGTGTCGGGATGGAGGAAAACGGGGAAATCCCTTCCCACTTGGCGATAGCCCAGGTCCAGCATTTCCTGGGGGGTGGCGCCCACCACCACCCAGTCGCGCTCCGCGACCGGCAGGTCGAGCAACTGATCGCGTACCGCGCCGCCCACCAAATAGATTTCCATAGGGCAGGAATGATAACGATGCCGGTGGGCGGCGCCAAACGCAATCGCCTCGGGTGCGTTATTCGAAACGATAACTCCTGGGGACGACCACGATTCCACCGGGCGAGACGTGGAAGCGCTCACGGTCGCGATCCAGGTCGAAACCGATGGTTTCGCCGGGCGGAATCTCTACGTGTTTGTCGACAATGCAGCGGCGCAGTTGCGCGCCGCTGCCGACGCGCACATTGCTGAACAGGATCGCGTCCTCCACCAAGGCTTCGTCGTCGACGTAGACCTTTGAGAACAGGATCGAGTGGTGCAGGCTGCCGCCGGAGACCACGACGCCGCCAGCGACGATGGAATTGATGAAAATGCCCTCGGTACCGGAGGCTCCCGGCACCGTGCGCGCGGGCGGTGTTTGCTGCTGGTAGGTGCGGATCGGCCAATCGTCCTGGTACAGATTCAAGGGCGGCACCGATTCCAGCAAGTCCATGTTGGCCTCGTAATAGGCGTCGATGGTGCCGACGTCGCGCCAGTAGTTGTCCGGCGTCACGCGTCCGGACTCGCCCCCGAATCGATAGGCCATGACTTTGTGGGAGCGAATCAGTCGCGGCAGCAGATCATGTCCGAAATCATGCTTCGACTCGCCGTCGTTGCGGTCGCTGCGCAGCGCGTTGCACAACAAATCCACCGAGAACAGGTAAATGCCCATCGATGCCATGGTGCGGTCGCTGCTTCCGCGCATGGGCGCCGGTCGCGCGGGCTTTTCCAGAAACGATTTGATCCGCGACCCGTCGTCCAATTCCACGATTCCGAATGCGCTCGCTTCGGCCACCGGTATTTCCATGCAGGCGAGGGTGACGTCGGCGCCGCTTTCCGTGTGCTGCTTGAGCATGGCATCGTAATCCATGCGGTAGATGTGGTCGCCGGACAGAATCATCACCCGCTCGGCGCCGCTGCGCTCGATCAGGTAGAGGTTCTGATAGATCGCGTCCGCGGTACCGGAATACCAGCGTTCCCCGGTGCGCATCTGCGCCGGCACCGACGTGATGTACTGCCCCAACTCCGGGTTGAAGATCGACCAGCCGTCGCGTAGATGTTTGTGCAGAGAATGGGACTTGTACTGAGTGAGCACCAATACCCGGTGCAGTCCGGAATGCAGGCAATTGGCGAGGGTGAAGTCGATGATCCGGTACTTGCCGCCGAAGGGCACCGCCGGCTTCGCCCGTTCGGCAGTCAGCGGGTGCAGCCGCGAACCGACGCCGCCGGCGAGTATGAATGTCAATGTGTCCTGGGGCATCTGAATCTTCCTGGATTGCCGACCGCAATGATGCAGGCCATGCACTCGCAAGTTCCATGCCCGCGGCCGAGCCACAGCCGCGGGACGATTGCCGGTTACGCATGGTCGTTTGTGGTGCGATCGTCCGCACAAAGCGGTGCACGGCGCACTGGATTCGTGCGCCCCGGCCGAGCGCGACGGCCAGCGGAGACACCGCCGTCCCATGCCGGACGCCGCTGGAGACGATAGCGCGGCACTTCGCGCGATCGCGGCTCTTTCCGCGGTCGATGGCCTAAACGCCTGAACTGCAAGCCGCTTTTGACTCATAAAGGCAGCCAACTGGCGTATCAGCGATTTTTGATTGAAAACCCACGGCAAGCTGCTGTAATAGGCAGTTTTCGGCGATGTCGAGCCCCCGCACGCTTCGCGCCGCTCATACCCGGCGCGTCCGGATCCGAAAACCCAGCACGACAACAGGAGAAAGTCATGATCAAGCCCCATGGATCAGATCAACTGAATCCATTATTCGTCTACGATTCCGACAAACATCACGCCCTCATGCACGAAGCCGAAAGTCTGCCGTCGGTGGTCATTTCCTCTGCCGCTGCTGGCAATGCCGTGATGCTGGGTGCCGGTTATTTCAATCCCCTCACCGGTTTCATGAACCTGGCCGATGCCCTGGGCGTTGCCGAAAACATGCGCACGGCGGACGGCCTGTTCTGGCCGGCGCCGGTCTTGAACATGGTCGATGACGTCAGCGCTATTGAAAGTGCGAAACGCATTGCGTTGCGCGATCCGAATGTCGAAGGCAATCCAGTGCTCGCGGTGATGGATGTCAGCAAGATCGAGGAAATGAGCGACGATCAGCGCAAGTTGATCGCCGAAAAAGTCTACCGCACCCTGGACAGCGAACATCCCGGCGTCGCGACGTTCATGTCCCACGGCAAATATGTGTTGTCGGGGCCGATCCAGGTGTTGAACTTCAGCTACTTCCAGTCCGATTTTCCCGACACTTTCCGCACCGCGGTGGAGATCCGCAACGAGATCTCAGAACACGGCTGGAAGAAAGTGGTGGCGTTCCAGACCCGTAATCCCATGCACCGGGCCCACGAGGAACTGTGCAAGATGGCGATGGACGAGGTCAAAGCCGACGGCGTGGTGATCCACATGCTGCTCGGCAAACTGAAGCCCGGCGATATTCCGGCGCCGGTACGCGACGCGGCGATCCGCAAAATGGCCGAACTTTATTTTCCGCCCAACACGGTGATGATCACGGGTTATGGGTTCGATATGCTGTATGCCGGTCCGCGCGAAGCGGTGCTGCATGCGGTATTCCGGCAGAACATGGGCGCAACCCATTTCATCATCGGCCGCGATCACGCCGGCGTCGGCGATTACTACGGCGCTTTCGACGCCCAGACCATTTTCGACGAGGAAGTGCCCAAGGACGCGCTGGACATCGAAATCTTCCGCGCCGACCATACTGCCTACTCGAAGAAGCTGGACCGGGTGGTGATGATGCGCGATGCGCCGGACCACTCCAAAGAGGATTTCGTTCTGCTATCGGGTACCAAGGTGCGGGAAATGCTGGGCAACGGCGTCGCGCCGCCACCGGAGTTCTCACGCCCCGAGGTAGCTAAAATCCTGATGGACTATTATCAGGCGCAGGGCTGAGCCGGCTGTTGCAGGCGCTATCGATACGGGCCGCATCAGCGGCCCGTTTCATTTGCTCACTGCGAAAGGTAGGTGCCGAAGCGTTTCGAATCGGTACTGGCGTAATCGGCTACTGCCTTGTCCGCACCGGCTGCATTGCGCAGGGCATCGACCACTTCCGTGAGGCGATTCGCCGGAATCGCGCATGTCATTTCCGTATTGGCCATTCCGGTACGCACGCGGCTCAGCATGCAGCCGACACTGATCGCCACTTGCTGCTGTTGCTTGGCGATGGCGATGATGTGGCATTGCGGTTTGCCCTGAAAATTGATCTGCGGCACCGCATCCGACAGCATCATGGCCTGTTTCGCGTTGATGCGTAGAAACACCACGTCCGGGATTTCCGTGGTTTCGGCAAGCGGGCCGTAGGTTACGAATCCCGGCTCTTCCTCCACCACCGGTATGTGCGGAAACATGTCCGGCGTCACCCAGCCGGCTTGCACCAGCGACGCCACGTCGTTCTTGTCCGCCACCTCGTCGAGTCTCTTGAAACCATGGGTGACGCTGCCGACACTGCAGTTGGCATGGTCTTCCGCAGTGGTGGTGAAGGTCCTGTGTTGGGCTTTGATCCAGAACACGCAGCCGGCGGGCACCTTGCCGGTACGACCGTCGGCCGTGGGTTGCGGCATGTCGCCGGCGAACCGGTCGATGCCGGAGGGCGCCTTCGCGCTGAAAAGAATCGCCAGGGGCGGTGTCTGCAAGCTCAAAATATCGCTCAGTTCGGCTGCCTGCTTTCGGAAATGTTCGGGTGTCATGGTGCGTTCTCCTGGCTGCGCGATGGAAAGTTTCTAGGCTGGGTCAATATTGCGTTACATGCTGCGCTGGGGCGAATTGGAAGCCCGCGCCTGGCGTGCCATTCAGTGATCGAGGTACATGCCCAAGCTTATGGCGAAGACGAGTCTCCGCGCAATTGCCAGCCGACCCTATGTCACCTGGCGTCTGGTATTGGTTCTGACCTGTCTCGGAGCCTTGTCAGCTTGCACCACCCTGTCGTATTACGCCCAGTCCGTCACCGGGCAGTACGAATTGCTCCGCAAGCGCCGCAACATCGAAGCCTTGCTGACCGACCGGGACACGCCCGCGGCGCTGCGCCAGCGCCTGGCTCTGGCGCAGCGTATCCGGGATTACGCAGCCTCCGCCCTGGCGCTGCCGGACAACGCCAGTTACCGCAGCTATGTCGATCTGCAGCGCCCCTTCGTCGCCTGGAATGTGTTTGCGACGCCTGAATTTTCCCTCGAACCGCTGCGCTGGTGTTTTCCGTTGGTGGGCTGCCTGTCCTACCGCGGCTATTTTGCGCGCGACGATGCCCGCACGTTTGGCGAGCGCCTGCGCAAGCGCGGCTATGACGTGTTCATCGGGCCGGTGCCGGCGTATTCGACCCTGGGGTGGTTCGACGACCCGCTGCTCAACACCATGATGAACCGGCCCAACCCGGAACTTGCCGGGCTGCTGTTTCACGAGCTGGCCCACCAGAAGCTCTATGTGAAGGGCGATAGTGCATTCAACGAATCATTCGCGACCACGGTCGAGCGCGAGGGCGTCAGACGCTGGATGTTGGCGACGGCGCATCCGCAACGCTATCAGGCTTACTTGCAGCGGCGCGCCCATGAAGCGCGGTTCATCCATCTGGTGTTGGCGGTACGTGGGCAGTTGGCGCGACTGTACGCATCGGGCTCGGACGAGCACGCAATGCGGATCGAAAAGCAGGCGATATTCGACGGTATGCGGGCGCAATATCGGAATCTGAGGCGCGAATGGGGAGGCTATGGATACTTCGATGCGTGGATGGCGCAGAAGCTGAACAACGCACAGATCGCCTCGGTGGCAACCTACAACCGCTTCGTGCCGGCGTTCGAAGCGCTATTGGCGCGCTACGATGGAAATCTGCCCGACTTCTATGCTGCAGCCGAGCGGATCGCGGACATGCCGCGTGCGGAGCGTCATGCGTACTTGCGGGATCTGCGTCCGGAGGTCGCGCAGCCATCTCAGCCCCGCCGGGCCAAGGCCCGGAAACGATCGTAGAAATCCCGCGCATGGCGCCGGGCGAGATATTGCGGGACTACAGCTTCGATGCTCGTGGGCTCGACCCCCAGTGCAGCCAGGTCGTTCTGGTGGCAGACGGAGTCCACCGACAAGGAGGCGAGGTTGTCCCGGGACATCGGTTTACCGGGAACGAATTCCAGCAGCCGAGCCTGCAATTGCGATGCCGCGGGGTTGAGCCCGATGATCTTGCGACGCACGCCGATACAGCGCGCGGTGTACGTCACAAGCTCGCGCAGACTGTAAACGCGCGGCCCGCACAAGCTATAGCGATGACCGAAGCTTTCGCGCCGCTCCAGGCTGTTGGCATATGCAGCGGCGACGTCGCCGACGAATACCGGTGCGAAGCGGCTGTCCGGACTTGCCAGGGGGAACACCAGCGGTGTGCGTTTCAGTAGCTTCGCAAAGCGATTGAAGAAACTGTCGTCCGGCCCGAAGATGACCGAGGGCTGAAAGCTGGTGACATGGAGACGGTCCGAAGCCGCGGCGTGGACGCGCTTTTCGGCTTCGCCTTTGCTGCGCAGATAGTGACTCGGTCCGCGTTCGGCATCCGCTTGCAACGCGCTCATGTGCAGCAGCCGTTCGATGCCCACATCGCGGCAGCCTTTGATGACCTTCTCCGTCAATTCCACATGGGCTTTGCGAAAACCGCTTCCGTCGTGGCCTTTTTCGTTGAGGATGCCCACCAGGTTGATCACCGCGTCACAGCCTTCCAGCTGCCGGCGCAGCGCAGCCGTGTCGTAGACATCTGCTTCGTTCAATTGAATATTGGGTAGCACCAGCAAGCTGCGATGCCGCTCGCGATTGCGGGTGAGGATGCGGACCCGGTGGCCACGCTCGCACAACAGCGTGGCCAGATGCCGACCGACGAATCCGGTACCGCCCAAAATGCATACGCGCTGATGCTTCATTGTTTCAACGGCCTTTTTGCTGCCCGCATGCCCGCTCAGGCAATGTCTATACTTCGTGTTCGATCATAATACAGTACCCAGGGGTGGAGTAAGATGCGATCGATCAACCCGGCCGACGGCGCGATCCTGAAAACCTTCGAAGAGTGGGGCGAGGCGCGCATTGAACGGGCCCTGGCTGCGAGTGCTGCTGCGGCCAGCGAATGGAGCGGGTTGCCGATATCCGAGCGCGCCGATTTGCTGCGCGGCACGGCCGAGGTGCTGCGCCAGCGCAAGGACGGCTTGGCCCAGCTCATGACCCGGGAAATGGGCAAGCTGCTGACCGAATCCCGCGCCGAAGTGGAGAAATGCGCCTGGGCGTGCGAATTCTACGCAGCGCAAGGCGCCCAATTCCTCGCTGACGAGATCATCGACACCGACGCCGGCCGCAGTTTGGTGGCCTATCAACCCTTGGGCACAGTGCTGGCCGTGATGCCGTGGAATTTTCCTTTCTGGCAGGTGTTCCGCTTCGCCGCCCCCGGATTGCTGGCAGGCAATACCGCGCTGCTGAAACATGCCTCCAATGTCCCGCAGTGTGCCCAGGCGATCGAAGACGTGTTTCGTGCTGCCGGTCTCGCACATGGCGTGTTTCAGAATCTGGTGATTGGATCGGAAAAGGTGCAGCGAATCGTCGAGGATGAGCGCGTTCACGCCGTGACCTTGACCGGCAGCGAGCCGGCGGGGCGCGCGGTGGCGGCGACGGCCGGTAATTGCCTGAAGAAGACCGTCCTCGAACTTGGCGGGTCCGACCCGTTCGTGGTGCTCGAAGATGCGGACTTCGACTGGGCCGTGCAACAGGCAGTCAGCTCCCGTTACATGAATTGCGGCCAGAGCTGCATCGCCGCCAAGCGTTTCATCGTGGTCGACGCGGTGGCCGAGCAATTCCTGACCTTGTTTCGCGATGCCGTGGCGCAACTGCAGCCCGGCGATCCGATGCAGGAGACAACGCGGCTGGCGCCTATGGCGAGAAGCGACTTGCGCGATGACTTGCATCGACAGGTGCGGGACTCCATTGACGCCGGCGCCCAACCGCTGATCGGCTGCGAGCCCGTGGACGGCCCGGGCGCCTACTACCGGGCATCGATCCTGGACCGGGTCACGCCAGCCATGCGCGCCTACCGGGAGGAATTGTTCGGACCGGTGGCGAGCGTGATTCGCGCCGTGGACGAGGAAGACGCGATGCGCATCGCCAACGACAGTGGTTTCGGTCTGGGCGGCAGCGTCTGGACCCGGGACACAGCGCGGGGCGAACGCCTTGCGCGGCGTTTACAATGCGGCTCGGCGTTCGTCAACGGACTGGTCAAGAGCGATCCGCGCCTGCCCTTCGGCGGCATCAAACGCTCGGGCTACGGCCGCGAATTGTCCCATCACGGCATTCGCGAGTTCGTCAATGCAAAAACGATCTGGATTCGCTGATCGGGCCGTGGCATCGGCGCCTGGCGTCCATCAGCGGCGATGGCTCAAATCGCAAGATATTCTTCCCGCAGCTCCTGGTCATCGAGTACCGCCTGCGCGGGCCCTTGGAACACGATTTCGCCCATGTCCAGGATGATGGCGCTGTCGGCGAGTTCCAGAGCGGCGACCGCGTTCTGTTCGACGATGATGGTAGTGATGCCCAGTTGTTTGATTTCACCCACGATGTCTTCGATCTCTTGCACGATCTGGGGCGCCAGGCCTTCATAGGGCTCGTCGAGCAGAAGCAATTTCAGATCACGTGCGACTGCGCGGGCCATGGCGAGCATCTGCTGTTCGCCCCCCGATAGCGTCACCGCCTCCTGGCGACGGCGTTCGGCGAGGCGCGGGAAATGTTCGTAGATGCGCTCCAGTTCCCAGCCGCGGGGCTCGGACACCTGGGCGATGATCAGGTTTTCCTCGACGCTGATGCCGGGAATGATGCGCCGGTCCTCGGGTACCAATTGCACGCCGGCACGAGCCGCCTGGTGGGACTTCATTTTATGCAGTGGCTGACCGTCGAGCCAGATCTCGCCACCGTTGATATGCGGTTCGTGGGCGCGGGCGATGGTGCGCAGGGTCGAGGTTTTGCCGGCGCCGTTGCGACCCAGCAGCGCGACTACCTGGCTCTTTTGGATGTCGAACGAGATTCCCTGGACGATGTAGCTCTCGCCGTAATAGGAATGTACGGCGCGGCAGGAAAAATAGGGTTCTTGATTCGGAGCCGGAATGGTACTCATCGGTGTCCACTCCCGAGATAGGCTTCTTTGACTTTCGGATCGGCGCGCACTTCCTCGGCAGTGCCGCTGGCGATCACCGTCCCCTGGGCCAAGACAGTGATCCGTTCGGCGAGACTGAACACCACGTGCATGTCATGTTCGATGACGACCTTGGTCATTCCTGTTTCCTGAATCTTCTTCAGCAGATCGATGGTGCGGTTGGTGTCGTGTCGCGACATACCGGCGGTCGGTTCGTCCAGTAGCAGCAGGCGCGGGTGTGCGATCAAGCACACCGCCAGTTCCAAGCGGCGTTTGTCGCCCCGCGAAAGATGCTGCGCCTCCTGGTTCAGGTGCTTGCCGAGTCCCACGCGTGCGAGCACGTCCGCGGATTCCTGCATGATGGGATGATTCGGGCGCAGGATTTCGCGGCCGCGGAATGCATATTGGCCGTCACGTTTGGCGAGCGCGGCAATGGCCACGTTCTGCACCAGGCTCATGCCCGGAAAGATCTGCGGCGTTTGGAAAACGCGGGCGATGCCACGCTGGATGATGGTGTGGGGTTGCAAACCGCGCAACGGTTTGCCGTCGAACTCCACCGTGCCCGCATCGGCCTCGATCAGGCCGACCAGTACGTTGAGCAACGTGGATTTGCCGGCGCCATTGGGGCCGATGATGGCATGGATCGATCCTTGGCGAACTTGAAGGTCGACGTCGCTCAATGCTTGCAGGCCGCCGAAGCGTTTGCTGACACCGGAAACCTTTAGCAAGGGATTGCTGCTACTCGGCATGATGGACTCGGCTTCAATATTCGGTTGTCGAACTGGATTTGGGGTTGTGTCCGTACTCGCGTTCTTCGGCGATGGAGCCCGGCGCATCGGGCACATTGTCGCGCCGCTCGGCAACCGCGCGACCGACGGCCTTGCGTACGCGCCGGCCGATATCCATGAACCCGCCCGGCAGGAAGATTACGATCAGTGCGAAAATGAGCCCGAGCACCAGACGCCACTGTTCGCCGATCATGCCCTGGACCACGTTCTCGAAATAAAGCATGAAGCCGGCGCCGAGAATCGGACCCAGCAAGGTGTTGACGCCGCCGATCACGGACATGATGACGACTTGGCCCGACGTGGACCAATGCATGAAATTGGTCGCCACGTAAGGTTCGTAGATCACCATCAACGAACCAGCGACGCCGGCATATACCGCACTGATCATGTAGGCGGTTATTTTGTAGCGCATTACGTTGACGCCGCTGTAGGCCAGGCGCATGGGGTTTTCCTTGATGGCCTGCAACATCAAGCCCAAAGGCGAACGCTTGATCTGGCGGGCAATGATGTAGCCGATCACAAGCAGCACGGCGCACAGATAAAATACCCGCATTCCCTGCATTTCCCAACCGAGCAGCACGGGCTTGGTGCTCATGGTCAGGCCGTTGTCGCCGCCAGTCCAGTCGGCGAAGATCGACAGCGCTGCGGCATGCAGCATTTCGCCGAATGCCAGAGTGAGAATGGAAAAATAGATACCCGAGCGGCGCAAAATCAAAAGGCCGAGAACCAGCGCCAACACAATCGTGACGGTGAGGCTCACCGCCATGGCTGGCAGGATGTGGGCCGAAACATGTTTCAGCATGAGGCCGGTGGTATAGGCCGACGTGCCGAAAAAGGCCGCGTGGCCGAATGACAAGTAGCCGGTGAAGCCCAGCAGAATGTCGAATCCGAGGGCGAAAAGGCCCCAAATCGCGATCTTGGATGCCAATGCCTGATAGCCGCCGATCAACGGCAGCCACCACGGCATGCTCAGGATGACCGCGGCGAACACGGCCACCGCCAGAACTTCATGGCCCAAGGATCGGGGTACAGGCGGCGCGCTCATTCGAAAATTCCTTTCTTGCCCATCAGTCCGCGTGGTCGTGCCAACAGCACCACCACGGCTACCAGGTAAATGATGATCTGCTGAATGGCCGAATACTCGGCGCTGAACGAAAGTGCCATGCCGAGCATGACCGACGCGATCAAAGCGCCGGTCATCGACCCCATGCCGCCGATTACCACCACCAGAAAGGACGGCACCAGCAACTGCATGCCGACACCGGGCGTTACCTGGGTGATGGGACCTCCGAACACGCCGGCGATGCCGGCGATCATTGAACCGATGCCGAACACCGCTGCGAAGCGACGGGAGATGTTGACTCCGAGAAAGCTCACCATTTCGGCGTCGCGCATGCCGGCCCGGACCACCAAGCCGAAGCGGGTGAACTGCAGCAGCAGGAACAGAGCAACGATGACCACCAACGACACGCCGATCAGAATCAAGCGCCATTTCGGGAAGGCGACGAACCCTTGCAGGAACGGCACCCATTCGTGCAGGCGAACGATGCCACCGCCCCACGACGGCGTCGGGAACGGCAGATTGTTGGAACCGAAGATCCACTTCAAGCCCTCCTCGACGACGATGGCGACGCCGAAGGTAACCAGAATCTGGTCCGTATGAGGCCGGTCGTAGAAGAACTGGATCAAGCCCCGCTCCAGCGCCAGTCCGATGACGAACAGCAGCAGTGGAACCAGAATGATGGCGGCAACGAACCCCAGTTTGGCGGCGATGATGACCGCGGCGTACGCGGCGATACCGTAAAGCGCACCGTGGGCGAAGTTGACCACGCCCAGTGTCCCGAATATGAGGGTCAATCCGAGCGCGATCAGTGCATAGATCGCCCCGAGCTGGAGCCCGGTAAGAAACTGCAGAAAGATGGCATTGACGAGACTGCCGGACATGCGCACATCCTCAAGATCGGCGCCCTCGAGCGGCGGATCCTGTCGTCGGAAATTTGGGGAATGCGCTGTGGCCGCACACAGCAGCCACAGCGCATCCTACTCAGGCCGGTTTGTACGGACCCAATTCGCCGGGGAATGTATCCGCGGGATAGATCACATCGTCACGCGGCACTTTCTCGACGATCTTGAGCAGATCGTATTCGCCCTGCTTGTCCTTCGCGCCCTTGCCTTGCACCACCAGAATGTCTTTGAAGCACTGATGGTCTTCCTTGCGCATGAAGGCTTCGCCGGGACCGATACCGGTGTAACGGGAGTCCTCCAGCGCCTTGATCACTTCCGGCGGATAGAACGTGCCCGCTTTTTCGCACGCATTGGCATATAGCAGGGTCTGCACGTAGCAGGTCTGCGCAGCCTGGGACGGCGGGAAGTTGTACTCCTTCTCGAACGACTTGACGAAGGCCTGCGAGCCCGGGTCGTCCAGGGTCCAGTTCCAGTTGGTGGTTCCGTACACGCCGTCGATGTTGTCGGCGCCGGCGCCCTGGGCCATGAGACGGCTGTAGAGCGGCACCACGATCTGCATCTCCTTGCCGTTCTTCTGCATATCGCGCATGCCGAAGCGCACCGCTTGGGTGAGCGAGTTCACCATGTCCTTGCCATAGTGGTTAAGGATCAGCACGTCGGCATCGGAATTCAGTACCGCGGTCAGGAACTGGGAATAGTCCGTGGTGCCCAGCGGGGTCATGATGTTGTTGACCGTGGTCCAGCCCTGCTTCTCGGTAAATTCCTTGATCGACTGGTACTGGGTGTGGCCCCAGGTGTAGTCGGCGGTGAGGTGGAACGCACGCCGATCCTTACCATAGGCCTTGGCCAGAACCGGCCCGAGCGCCTTGCCGCTCATGTAAGCATTGAAAAAATGACGGAACCCGTACCGGCGCCGGTCCTTACCCGTGGTGTCGTTGGAGTGGGTCAGTCCGCACATGAAGATCACGCCCATGTCCTGGGCAAGATACTGCTGCGCGATCGCAACGGCACTCGAGGAACCGCCGCCGAACATGATCACCCGGTCGCGCTCGATCATGCGCCGGGCGCTGGTGCGGGCGGCGTCGGGGTTGGTCTGGGTGTCGCCCACCACGAAATCGACCTTTTTGCCCAGTATGCCGCTACCCTTCAATGAACTCGGCTTCATGGTTTCGAGCATGCCGCCGCCTTCGTTGAGGTGTTTGACGGCCAGTTTGTACGCACGCAGCTCATCGGCGCCTTCATCGGCGTAGGCGCCGGTTTGCGGCACGTTGAAGCCGAATTTGACCGTCGAACCTTTCACCGGAAAAGTGCCGATGGATTCTTCCGCCCAGGCGTTTCGGACGAAAAACATCGGGCCCACGCCAGCGGCAATCGCGGTTGCCACGCCGGTTTTCAAGATTCGGCGGCGGGTCCAGTTGCTGTTGTTTTCGGTGGTATCGTCGTCGTTATTGTCAGCCATAGCTCTGCTCCCTCTTTAATACGCGTTGTTACGCGGTACATCGCTCAATCTAGTCGAGGCGGTCGGATCCCACTATGTGGACGGCCAAAGGCACCTTCGCACCCGCGACCGGAGCCGGTGGCACTCAGTGTGCCCACCGGCGGCCGGTCCGGGCCTTGGCAGCCATGCCTGTGATTGTCCACCCCGACATTCCCTGACCAGCAGGGTCGACCGGCCGCGTGCAGCGAGCGATGTGGAATTGGCTGCCCGCAACCGGGTGCGCGGCCTGAAAGGACCGCACGACAACTCGAATACTTATGCGCAGAGCGGCGCTGATAGGCGCCGCACGGTCACGCATCACTTGCTGAATTGTTTTCGCAAAGCCTTTTTCTGCACTTTTCCCATGGTGTTTCGCGGCAGGGCATCGACAAAAAATATTCGTTTCGGGACCTTATAACCTGCCAATCGTTGCTTCAACGTATCGATGATCTGTTGTTCGTCAAGCTGCACGTTCGCCTGCGGTACGATGACCGCAGCCACCATTTCGCCGAAATCGGCATGGGGCAGGCCGATGACTGCCGACTCCAGCACGCCGTCGAGCTCGTCGACGAACGTCTCCACTTCCTTTGGATAGACGTTGTAACCACCACTGATGACCAGGTCCTTGGCCCGGCCGACAATGGAGACATAGCCTTTGGGATCGATTTTGCCTAGATCGCCGGTGCGGAAAAAACCGTCGGCGGTGAATTCCTCGGCGCTTTTTTCCGGCATGCGCCAGTAGCCTTGGAAGACATTGGCGCCCTTGACCTGCAACTGTCCGACTTCGCCGGATGGCAGCGGTTGGTCGCCATCATCGACCACGCGTATGGTTACGCCCGGCAAGGGAAAGCCGACCGTGCCGGGGACGCGTTCACCGTCCACCGGATTGGACGCGTTCATGCCGGTTTCGGTCATGCCGTAGCGTTCCAGAATGGCATGTCCGGTCCGGCTCTGGAATTCCTCGAAGGTTTGTTCCAGCAGGGGCGCCGACCCGGATATGAACAAGCGAATGTTGCGGCAATCGTCGCGGTTGAAATCGGGGTCGCCGAGCAGGCGGGTGTAAAAGGTGGGCACGCCCATCATGACCGTGGCGCGCGGTAGCAGCTTGCGCAAAGTCGGTACATGGAACTTGGACACGAACAGCATTCCGGTGCCGTTGAGCAGCACGCAATGGCAGGCGACGAACAATCCGTGAATATGGAATAACGGCAGCGCGTGCAGCAGTACGTCTTGTTCTGTCCACGCCCAGGCCTGGTGCAAAGCCAGCCCGTTGGCCGCGAGGTTGCCATGACTGATCATGGCGCCCTTGGGGCGACCCGTAGTGCCCGAGGTGTATATGATCACCGCGACGTCGTCGGCTTCGCACTGCAGCGGCGCAAATTCCGCCTCCGCCCCATCCATCCCGTCGCGCAGACTGCCTTGGCCGCCGCCGTCCAGGGTGAGCACGTGGGCAACGCCGTGGGCATCGGCTAACTTTTGGATTGCGGCGCTGGCTTCGGGTCGACACACGACCGCGGCCGGTTCGGCGTTGCCCAGAAAATAATCGAGTTCGCTTTCCAGATACGCGGTGTTGAGCGGCAGGTAAATGAAACCCGCACGCAGGCAGGCCAGGTACAGGAATAGCGCCTGTGGCGACTTGTCGACCTGGGCGGCGACCCGATCGCCCTTGGCAATGCCGAGGCCGCTGAGATGGCTGGCAATGGCCGCGCTCTGGCGTTCGAGGTCGGCATAGCTGTAGCGCTCGCCGCGCTCGGTCTCCAGGAATGTGCGGCTTTGATCCGCGGGAAAGCGGCTTTGGAACAATGCGTATAGATTGCGGTTGGTCACGGGCGTTGATCGCTTGACAGTGAAAACGGAGCCTCATTAGACTCGTCTCCGGAATTTATAATTATGAATTACAAATTACAATAAGGCCGTCTATTCTTTACAAAATCACAGGGGCACGCCGGGTGGAACCGATCAAGCGCAAGGCGCTTTACCAGCAGGTGGCGGAACGCTTGCGCAAACGCATCTACGAACACCAGCTTCGCCCCGGCGATGCCGTCGACGAGAAGGAGTTGTGTGCGGTATTCGGAATCAGCCGCACGCCCTTGCGCGAGGCGCTGAAGGTGCTGCACACGGAGGGATTGGTTGAACTCGTCCCCAACCGGGGCTGTTTCGTAAAGCGTCTGGATCTCGAGGAACTGCATGAATTATTTCCGGTTATGGCGGTTCTCGAAGGCCTGTGCGCACGCGAGGCAGTCGAGCGTTGCTCGGCGCAGGATGTCGAGCGGCTGGAAATATTGCACGAGCGCCTGGAATCTCACGCGGCTGCGGGCGATATCGACCAATATTATGAAGTCAATTTTGAGTTCCATCAGGCGCTTCAAGAGTTGTCCCATAACCGGTGGTTGCAGCGGGTTACCGCGGATTTGCGAAAGATATTGCGCCTGGCACGCCATGCCCAACTCACGGCGCAGGGGCGGTTGCAGCGATCTTTGCAAGAGCACCGCAATATCCTCGAAGCATTCCGCAGGCACGATCCGGATGCCGCCGAGCAGACTATGAAAGAGCACCTGTATGCGCAGATGCACGTATTGGAACGATTGGAGAGCGAGCCGTCTCCACGTGTAGAAGCGCATTCCTAACCACAAGAAAACCGATCGATCGAACGGAGGAGCATATGTTCAAACTATCCAGAAGCATAGCGGTCGCCACATTGTCTGCAGCCGTGGTGCTGGGCAGCGGCGCGGCCAGCGCAGAAACCGTGCTCAAGGCTTCCCATCAGTGGCCCGGCGGCAAGGGCGATATGCGCGATGAAATGGTACAGATGATTGCCCGCGATGTGGAGAAAGCAGACGTTGGATTGAAGATCCAGGTCTATCCGGGCAAGTCTTTGTACAAGCCGAAAGAACAGTGGAATGCCATTGTCAAAGGCCAGCTTGCGATTACCGCATTTCCCCTCGACTATGCAGGTGGGCGACATCCCGAATTCCACGCCACGCTGATGCCCGGCTTGGTCAAGAATCACGACCATGCCCAGCGGTTGAACAATTCGGAGTTCATGAAGCGCATCAAGAAAGTGATCAACGATGCCGGTGCCATGGTGTTGGCCGATACCTGGTTGGCCGGTGGCTTCGTGTCCAAAAAGCAGTGCGTGCTCGATCCGAAGGACGTGCAGGGCCAGCAATTCCGCGCTGCCGGCAAGGCGTTCAACGAAATGCTGGCAGGCGCCGGCGCCTCGATCGCCAGCATGCCGAGCTCCGAGATCTATTCCGCGCTGCAAACGGGTGTGCTCGACGGCGCCAATACCAGTTCCGCGAGCTTGGTTTCCTATCGCATCTATGAGCAGGTCACCTGTCTGACTGCGCCCGGCGACAACGCGCTGTGGTTCATGTATGAGCCGATCCTGATGTCAAAGCAGATCTTCGACGGCCTCAACAAGGATCAGCAGAAGGCGATTCTGGAAGCAGGCAAAAAAGCCGAGAAGTTTGCCTATGAAGCGGCGAAAAAAGCCGATCAAGAATTGATCGACGCCTACAAGAAGGCCGGCGTCAAGGTCGTGACCATGAGTCCCGAGCAATACGACGAATGGAAGAAGATCGCAGACCGTACCTCCTACAAGTCGTTCCGAGAACATGTCAAAGGCGGCAAGGAATTGCTGGATTTGGCTTTGTCGGTAAAATAAGCCACCTGCAGGCGGTACCGGGGCGGTCTTCGTCCCGGTACCGCTCCGTACTCATATCCAATGACTGCTTTCATCAACCTCGTCACCAGGCTGTCGCGCCTGTGCGGCATTGTGGCCGCACTGATGGTGCTGGTGTCGGTCATCGTGGTATGCCAGATGGTCTGGGTACGCTACGTGCTCGAAGGCTCGTCTATCTGGCAGACCGAGTTCGTTACGTACATTTTGATCGCTGCGACGTTTATCGGTAGCCCTTACGTGCTGCTCACCCGGGGGCACGTGAACGTGGACCTGATTCCGCTGTACGTCGGCCATCGGGTTCGATTGGTGCTGGCGTTTCTGGCGGCCCTGGTCTCTCTGGTTTTCTGCCTCATCATCACCTGGTACGGCTATCGCCTCTGGCATGAAGCGTGGGCCAACAATTGGTATTCGGAGACGATTTGGGCGGTGCGCTTGTGGATCCCGTATGCCGCTATGCCGATCGGGTTCGGACTACTATCTTTGCAATATGTCGCCGACATTTTGAGCCTCGCGACAGGACGCGATATGCCGTTCGGCATCACACCGGAGCAAGAGGTTCGGGGAGACTAAATGAGCACCCTTTCGATTGGACTGCTGGTGGCCGCATCCCTGATCCTCCTGCTGTTGAGCGGTGCGCCGGTGGCGTTCGCGCTGGGCGCGGTGGCAGTGGCATTTCTCGGTATCTTCGACGGCTGGAGCAGCCTCAGTATTCTCGCCGACACGTTGTTCGGCGGCCTGGACGAATTCGCGCTGCTTTCGATCCCAATGTTCATCCTGATGGGCGCCGCGATCGCATCCTCGCGCGCCGGCTCCGACCTTTACGAGGCGCTCGAACGCTGGTTGTACAAGGTGCCCGGAGGCCTGCTGATTTCCAACCTGGGTGCCTGCTCGATATTCGCGGCACTAAGCGGCTCGTCGCCGGCGACCTGCGCTGCAATCGGCAAGATGGGCATCCCGGAAATGAAAAAGCGCGGCTATCCCAGCGGTCTGGCGACGGGCGCCATCGCCGCCGGCGGGACGCTGGGCATTCTGATACCGCCGAGCATCACCATGATCGTCTACGGCATTTCCACCGGCACTTCGATCGGGCGCCTTTTCGTCGCCGGGATCGTGCCCGGCATCATGCTGACGGCGATGTTCATGGCCTGGTCGCTGTATTACGCCGGCAGCAAGGGCTTCCGCTTCAAGATCGGCGACACCGGTTATACCTGGCGGCAGAAGTTCGAGATCCTGCCGCGTATTCTGCCGTTCCTGACCATCATCGTGCTGGTGCTGTGGGCGCTCTACGGCGGGGTGGCCACGCCCTCGGAAGCGGCCGGCGTCGGCGCCATGTTTGCGGTCGGTCTGGTGATGATTATTTACCGCATGTGGAAGCCGCGGGAGCTGTGGGAAGTGTTGCGCACGGCAACCCGGGAATCGGTGATGATCATGTTGATCATCGGCACCGCGGCATTATTCAGCTACATGATGTCGTCCTTGTATATCACTCAAGCGTTGGCGCAATGGATCGGCTCGCTCGATGTCAGTCCCTGGGTGTTATTGGTGTATATCAACCTGTTTTTGCTGGTGGCCGGGCTGTTTCTACCGCCGGTGGCGGTGATCCTGATGGCGGCGCCCACCCTGGTGCCGATCATCGCCCACCACGGTTACGACCCGATCTGGTTCGGCGTGGTGTTGACCATCAACATGGAGATCGGATTGATCACCCCACCGGTGGGATTGAACCTCTACGTGATCAACGGCATTGCGCCGGACGTGAAATTGCCGACCATTCTGTGGGGGGCACTGCCATTCATGCTCTGCATGGTGCTCGGTATCGTATTGCTGACCGTCTTTCCCGATATCGCCACCTGGCTGCCCAATTATTTCATGGGGATCGAATAGTGAAGCACGGTTGGTTGGATCGGATGCTGGAAGCGGTTGCCGATCGCGGCCGGGAGTTGCTCAAACTCGACCCGGCCAGCCGCGCCGGCAGCGATCCCGCGAGCTTGTGCACGCAACTGCTTTCCGGCCGCGGTGAAGCTTCTTCGTTGGCCCTTGCGCGAGCGATCCTGCAGCTTTACAGAGGCTTTCAGCGGGAACAAAAGCTCGCGTTTTTCGAACTGCTGAAACAGGATTTCGGGCCGGACGTGAACCGCATCCAGCGCGCACTGGACGAGTACCGCAAAGAACCCACCCCGGAAGCTTTCGTGGGTTTGACGGACGCTGCCGAGCCTCCCCGACAAGAGCTGTTCCGGCGTTTGAACACAGCCCCCAACGGCACAGCCACCCTGGTGACTATGCGCTCCGATCTTTTGGAGTTCACGCGCGAGCACCCTCACCTTCGCGATGTGGACGCGGATCTCAAACATTTGTTGAGTTCCTGGTTCAATCGCGGATTCCTGCAGTTGCGCACCATCGACTGGCAAAGCCCGGCGCAGGTCTTGGAAAAACTGATCAACTACGAAGCGGTTCACGCCATTCAGGGTTGGGACGATTTGCGCCGCAGACTCATGCGCGACCGGCGTTGCTTTGCATTCTTCCATCCGGCGATGCCGGAGGAGCCGCTGATTTTCGTCGAAGTGGCGTTGGTGCAGGGAATTGCGGATTCGGTGCAGCCGTTGCTCGATCCCAATGCGCCGTTGCTCGATCCGGAACAGGCCGACACCGCGATGTTTTATTCCATCAACAATACCCAGACCGGGCTGCGCGGGATTTCCTTCGGTAATTTCCTGATCAAGCAAGTGTTGACCGAGTTGCGCTCGGAGCTGCCGCGTTTGCGGGATTTTGCGACGTTGTCGCCGATGCCGCGCTTCGCCGCCGTGCTGGATGCAGCGCTGGCGGGAGAGGATCGGGGTCTCGATCCGCAACAGGTACAGGTTTTGTTGGAACCGTACGCGGACAACTTGTGCGCTGCCGCAAATGAGCCGGGAGCCTCCGCGGCGCTGCGGGCGTTGCTCAACAATCGGATCCTGGATCATGTGGATATATTGTCGGAGCCGTTGCAGCAGTTGGCGCTGGCTTATCTGACTGCAGAGCGCGGCAATGGCGCCTTGGTGGACCCGGTGGCCGCGTTCCATCTCGCCAACGGCGCCCGCCTCGAACGTATCGATCTGTTCGCCGACCAATCGCCCCATGGCCTCCAGGCGTCCTACGGCGTGATGGTGAACTATCTGTATATCCCCGAAGAAGTCGAACTCAATCATGAGCGTTTCGTCGGCGAAGGCCGCGTCGTGATGTCCAAACCGCTGGCGCGGGTACACAGGCGAGTCGCGGAGTCGCGCGAGGGCGTCACCCAAAACGGATGATACGCGGCGGCCGCAAGCAGCCGGGTTCAGCATCACCATTTCGCGGACTGTTACCTTGGATATTCTGATTTTGTTATCGATGGGCGGCCTCGCCGGCATGCTGGCGGGATTGTTGGGTATTGGCGGCGGCATCATCATCGTGCCGGTCCTGGCCCTGGTGTTCGGCCATCAGGGCGTGGACCCTGCCGTGATCATGCACGTGGCGATCGGCACGTCGCTTGCGACCATCGTGATCACCTCCCTGTCTTCCATCCGCGCCCATCAGCGTCGTGGCGCCATCGATTGGCGCGTATTCCGGGTCATTACGCCTGGGATCGTGGTGGGCGGCATGCTCGGCGCGCTGATCGCCAAGCAATTACCCGGCGAAACGCTGCGCATCCTATTCGGGCTTTTCATGCTGCTGGTTGCGGCGCAAATGGCGCTCGGCAATGCGGCGGCGCCGCACCGCAAGCTGCCGGGGACGCCCGGAATGCTCGGTGCCGGCCTCGGCATCGGCACGGTCGCCAGCCTGATGGGCGTGGGCGGAGGCTCCATGTCGGTCCCGTTTCTCACTTGGTGCAACGTCGGCGTGCGCGTTGCAGTGGCCACCTCGGCCGCCATCGGATTGCCGATCGCGGCCTCCGGCGCACTGAGCTACATGGTCAGTGGCTGGCACGAGCCCAACCTTCCGCCGTGGAGCGCGGGTTTCGTGAACTTCCCCGCTTTTGTCGGAATCGTCGTCGCCAGTACCGCATTCGCGCCGCTGGGAGCCGGGCTTGCCCACCGGCTACCGCCGAAATTGCTCAAACGACTATTCGCGGGATTTCTGCTCGTCCTGGGCGTGCGGATTCTATGGGGATGAATGCTGCGTCGCTCATTTGCGTCACTATCGCGCGCCTAGTTTCCTTATGTTACTGTCACTGGCAGTAGGTAGGGCGGGCGCTATACTTCGCTTCGCGAAAGTTGGCGGAGCCGTCGGTCGCGAATCCGTCGCTCGCGAATAATAAAAAACATAAAACCCGATATGGAGATTCCCATGAGCCAAGCCAAATCCGTTGCCGAGACGGTGGCCTCGGCCGACCTGCCGGTAAATCTGGATCGAGACATTTTCATGCGCACATTGTTGCGCCATCTCTCCGGTACGCTCGAGGAGGTGGTGGGCTTGGATGAGGCACAAGGCTTCGTCAGCCTGGTCGGGCAACAAGTGGGAGACATGCTCAACCAAGATTATCGAGATGCGCTGAAGACTGACCGGCTCGACATCGAGCAGGTTGTACAGGTTCTGATCGATCTCAAGCGTAGAATCGACGGTGATTTCTATGTCGAATCCGTCACCGAGAAGGCGATCGTCCTGCGCAACCGTCGCTGTCCTTTCGGCGACCGCGTGCTGGACCGCAACTCGTTGTGCATGATGACCTCGAGCGTGTTCGGAACCATTACTGCCGAAAACCTCGGTTACGCAAAGGTACATCTGGACGAAACCATCGCCAAGGGCGACAACGGTTGCCGTGTGGTGATCGATCTCACGGAGCCGGCGCAGCATGGCGATGCCGGCATCGAATACTTCCGTATGTAAACGTCACAGCATGGACCAAATGTGCACGGCGAACATCGATGACTTTTCCTGGGCGGATGCGCTGCCGGAAGTCATGATACTGGTCGACGTGACGGGCGTCATCCAAGCCGCCAATCGCTCGGCGCGTTCGAAGCTGGGCATGACGGCCGCACGGCTGGGTGACGATCTTGCGCATTTACTCGACAACCCCCCCGACCAATTGCTGCGCCATATGAGCTATTGGCGCCGCTGTACGCGGCCGGTACCAACGCCGCTACGTTGGCGCCGGGACCTCAATGTCACCGGCCGCTGGCGCTGTCAGGCACTGCCGATGTCCCGCAACGCCAAGGGCGTGAAGCAAGTGTTGCTGCGCTGGCTGCCGTCATCCGGATCGATGTCCGAAATCGAGTCCTTGGCTGCAGACCTGCTACGCAAGCGCGCGGAACAGCGGCAACTCAAATTCAGCCAGGACGCCCTGCAGTTGGAGCACGAGCGCGCCATGGTCACTCTGCACAGCATCGGCGATGGGGTGATCACCACCGACGCCGACGGCATGGTTCAATATCTCAATCCCGTTGCCGAACGTCTGTGTGGATGGCTCAACAAGGAAGCGCGCGGCAAGCCCTTCGTTACCGTCTTCGACATTGTGCATGAGCAAACGCGCAAGCGTGCAGTGAACCCGATCGCGCGCTGCTTGAAGCGCGGCGACGTGGTCGAACTCGCGAACCATACCGTACTTATCGCCCGTAATGGCGCCGAGTATGTGATCGAGGACTCCGCTGCGCCGATTCGGGACGAACAGGGACGCGTGTTGGGCGCCGTGCTGGTATTTCGCGACGTCACGGAAGAACAGTTGGCCCACCGGCAGTTGCGCTATCTGGCTGAACACGATCCATTGACCGGATTGTACAACCGGCATTTTTTCGAACAGGAACTCGAGCGTGCCGTGCAGTTGAGTCGGCGGGGCGCGTCGTCGGGCGCCATCATGTACATGGACCTGAACCGCTTCAAGCAGGTCAACGATACGGCCGGCCACTCTGTGGGCGATGAACTGCTGCGCGAATTGGCAACTCTGTTTTCCCAGCGCATTCGGGAAACCGACGTGCTGGCCCGTTTGGGTGGTGACGAATTCGGCGTGCTGTTCGACAATGTGGATGCCGATCAGGCATTGGAGCTCGCAAGGGGCTACGCCGCGGATGTGGAAAATCTGAGCTTTCGGCGCAAAGGCGTGCGTTACGATGTTACCGCGAGCATCGGGGTCGCGGTGTTCGGTCGCCAGGTGTCCTCTAAAGCTGAAGCCCTGCGCCGTGCGGACATCGCCTGCTACGCAGCCAAACGCCAGGGCCGCACAAGCTGTCGTATGTATCTGGAACATCACGACGAACGCGACCTGGGTCTGGATGACCTGAAGATGATTCATGCGATCAAGGATGGGTTGCTGCACGATCATTTGGAATTGGTATTCCAGCCGATCATGCACACGCAAACCGGCGACATTGCCCACTATGAAGTGCTGCTACGGTTTCCTCACGAAGACGGTTCTTTGATGTTACCGGCGCCGTTCATCAATACCGCCGAGCGCAACGGACTGATGATCGAAATTGATCAATGGGTGCTGCTGCGTGCCGTGGCACTTCTGGAGGATATGCACAAACACGGTCGTGGTACGCGGTTTTCGATCAATTTGTCAGGAACGTCCCTCGGCGACCGTGACATGCTGAAGTTCATTCGTGACCGGGTCGCAGCTTCACCGTTGCCACCCGGATCGATAATGCTGGAAATCACCGAATCGGTGGCGCTTGCCGTGCCCCACATGGGTTACGCCAGCGCCTTCATGCGCGAATTGCAGGACATCGGCTGTCGCTTCGCCCTGGACGATTTCGGCACGGGGTTCTCCTCTTTTACGTACCTGAAACATCTGCCGGTGGATTACGTCAAGATCGACGGCGCCTTCGTGCGCGATATCCAGGTGGATCCATTCGACCAGGCCATGGTGCGTTCGATCAATCAGGTCGCCCACTCCATGGGAATCGAGACGATTGCCGAATATGTTGCCGATCGACGGATCTTGCAGCGTCTGGCCGAACTTGGCGTCGATTACGCCCAGGGCAATTTCATGGGTGAGCCGCGCACGGGCCTGCATTAATAAAGCGCGCGGCTGAGTCGTCATCGCGCCGCTGCGTGCGGGTTTCGCATCGCATGCGCGAGCGCATCGCGCGCGATATCTACGGATGGAGCGCCCACTGCGCAGACGCGTCCATCGGCCAGCAGCGCCGGAAACATCTGCAAGCCCAGGTGTTCAACCAACTCATGTCCGATATCCGAATCGGTGAAAAGCACCTCCAAGGACTGGCCGCGCTCCTGGCATACCCGCTGCCAAACCCGCTTGGTTTCCAGGCACGTAGGGCAGTCGTCTGTGAGTAAAAGTCGTAATTGCATGGTGTCGATTCCCGCGTCGCACCGGCACGCGAGCCGGCTGTGGGAATAGATAACACTTGCGGTCGACGGACGGTTTGATTTTGATCAAGTGACAGACACGGTAGATGCGGAGTAGTGATGAGCAGCCAAGAAAGCGACCTACAACTGCTGCGGGAGGTATATCTGTTCGACTCCTTAAGCGAGCCGCAACTCGAGCGCGTGACGCAAAGTATGGCGACTGTCAAATTGTCGGCCAAACAGAGCTTATTCTCGTTCCGACAGCCCGCGCAGCGGTTCTATCTCGTCAAGTCGGGCCAGATCAAACTGTTCCGGGTATCTCCCGAAGGCGACGAAAAGGTGGTGGAGATCATTCAGCCCGGCAAGACCTTTGCCGAAGCGATCATGTTCATGGAACGCCACATGTATCCGGTCAACGCCGAGGCCATAGAAGCCAGCGAATTGTACAGCTTTGACATGGGTGTTTTTCTTGACCTGCTCAAGGATTCAAGGCAGACGTGTTTCCGCCTTATGGCTTCTATGAGCCAGCGATTGCACGCGCTGGTGGAGGAAATCAACAGCCTCACTCTGCAGAACGCCACTTATCGTTTGGTGAACTATTTACTCGAGCAGCTTCCCGAGGGGGCCGTAGAGGCACCCTCTATCCACCTGTCCACACCCAAAAGTGTGATCGCTTCCCGCCTGTCCATTCAACCGGAAACCCTTTCGCGCACACTGGCGCGGCTTTCCGCGCGTGGCTTGTTGGACGTGCGCGGCAGTGACATCGTGCTCAACGACATCGGCGGTCTGCGCGCGCTGCTTTGATCCGGCGTCGCCGGGGTGCCGGTCCATGCCCCCGGATCTGAGTTTTTAACCTTTCGGTTCAGCTGCCTGCGCCATTTGACTTGAGTCAAGGTGGTCTCGTTTCCCGCGTGCCTAAATAGGTTCACGGGATCTGAGTATTGGAGAACCACCATGAGCGAGCGCTTCACGAAATCGATGGCGCGCAACATTTTCTACGGTAGCGCCGCATTTTTTTTCCTTTTGTTCGTCGCGTTGACTTTCGACACCAGTCGCGTGCTGCCCAAGCGGGATCACCGCGAAAACATCACCAGCCAGGTAGCCCTCGGTAAGCGGGTCTGGGAAGACAATAACTGTGTCGGCTGCCACACCATCATGGGCGAGGGCGCATATTTCGCGCCGGAATTGGGCAACGTCTATGAACGTCGCGGTCCCGCCTTCATCAAAGCTTGGATAAACGCGCAGCCGACCGGTGCGCCGGGGCGTCGCCAGATGCCTCAGTTCAACCTGAGCGACAAAGAGATGGATGCGCTGATCGAGTTTCTGAAATGGACCAATGAGGTCAACGACTCGAATTGGCCGCCGAACATCGAAGGTTGAGAGGGAGTACCGTCATGCAATACCAGTCGCAAATCGTTGCCAAACCGTATTTCATAGCCGCCATTGGACTGTTCATCGGTCAGATATTGTTCGGTTTGATCATGGGCTTGCAATACGTGGTCGGGGATTTTCTGTTTCCCGAAATTCCGTTCAACGTTGCCCGTATGGTGCACACCAATCTGCTGATCGTGTGGCTGCTTTTCGGATTCATGGGCGCGTCCTACTACATGGTACCGGAGGAATCGGAGACTGAGTTGTTCAGCCCGAAGCTGGCGCTGGGGCTGTTCTGGGTCTTTCTGGTGGCAGGCATATTGACCATCGTCGGTTTCCTGAGCGTTCCCTACGCCACGTTGGCTAGGATTACGGGCAACGAATTGTTGCCTACTATGGGGCGCGAGTTTCTCGAGCAGCCCACCATCACCAAGATCGGCATCGTGATTGTCGCGTTGGGGTTCCTGTTCAATATCACCATGACCATTCTCAAAGGCCGAAAGACCGCCATCAGTTGGGTGCTGTTGCTCGGACTGTGGGGACTGGCGGTGTTTTTCCTGTTCTCCTTCTACAACCCCAGCAATCTCATTTTGGACAAATATTACTGGTGGTGGGTGGTGCATCTCTGGGTCGAAGGCGTGTGGGAGCTGATACTTGGTGCGATCCTGGCCTTCATTCTGATCAAAGTGACCGGTGTTGATCGTGAGGTAATCGAGAAATGGTTGTACGTGATTATCGCGATGACCTTGGTTACCGGCATCATCGGTACCGGTCACCACTACTACTGGATCGGTACGCCCGAGTACTGGCAGTGGCTCGGATCGGTCTTCTCGGCACTTGAGCCGATTCCGTTCTTCATGATGGTGATTTTCGCTTTCAACATGGTGAACCGCCGTCGCCGTCAGCACCCTAACAAAGCGGCCACCCTATGGGCGCTAGGTACTTCGGTCATGGCCTTTCTGGGTGCAGGCGTCTGGGGTTTTCTGCACACCTTGGCCCCGGTGAACTACTACACCCATGGTAGCCAGATTACCGCTGCCCACGGACACATGGCCTTCTACGGCGCTTATGTGATGATCGTCCTGGCTATCATTTCCTACGCCATGCCCATGCTCCGTGGCCGCGCTGCGGCCAACAGCGAGCGAGCGCAGGTGGTCGAAATGTGGGCGTTTTGGCTGATGACCGTTTCCATGGTGTTCATTACCTTGTTTCTCACAGGGGCCGGCATCCTGCAAATCTGGTTACAGCGCATCGCCGACAACCCGATGCCTTTCATGGTGGTTCAGGACAAGATCGCCTTGTTCTACTGGATGCGTGAAGTCACCGGCGTGGTGTTCCTGATCGGGTTGGTGCTTTACGTGGTGTCGTTCTTCGTCCCGGGAGAGGCGCGCGTCTCCGCAGCGACCAAGGTCGCGGCGATCGGCAACTGAGCGATGTGAAGCCGGGCCCCTCATGGCCCGGCCCACTTCCGGACTGCATATGCAAAGCGCAGAACTGCAATTGACCAACCGCGCAGCGGCCGAAGGAGACCGTTACCCTCCGGGCGACCTTGCAGTATGGTTTTTCATTTTCGCGGAACTGCTCGCCTTTGGCGCGTTATTCCTTGCGTATGCATTCACGCGTAGTGCACACGTGGAAATGTTCAATGCCGGTCAGCAAACCCTGAATAGAACATTCGGAGTGATCAATACACTCGCGCTGATTACCGGAAGTTATTTCGTAGTGCGCGCACTGGTGGCGATCCAAGCCGGCTTGCAAGTGCGCTGCGTCCGCTGGCTGGGCGCCGCCATCGCCGCGGGCGGAGTGTTCGCGGTGTTGAAGCTGATCGAATTCCATGACAAGTTCGCCGCGGGTATCAGCCTCAGCACCGATACTTTTTACATGTTCTATTTGATTCTCACCGGCTTTCATTTCATGCACGTTCTCTTGGGCATGGTGGTGCTGGCCGCAGTAATGCGCAATGCTCGTCGCGGACGCTACAGCGCTACCGAGTATGCCGGTGTGGAGACGGCCGGGGCCTTCTGGCACATGGTGGACCTGGTTTGGATCATTTTGTTCCCGTTGTTGTATTTGATGCGCTGAAAATTTTATGACCGGAGTGGATGCGATATCGCCAGTAGACAGGTCCCGCCTTAGGGCCAAGCGGGTGTGGGTTGCGCTGTTGCTGTTGACGATCACCATGGCGGCGCTCGCTGAATCCGGATATCGGGGCTCGGGCCTCGCAGCATTGCTGTTGTGCGCAGCGTTCGCAAAAGGGACATTGGTCGCGGACCATTTCATGGGATTGCGCCGCGTCCGCAGGTTGTGGCGAACCATTGTATTGGGCTATTTGCTGGTCATCGCAATCGGTATTGGTGTTGCCTACCGAATGTCGGTGGCCTAGGAGAAGGGTATGCTAGAGCGCGTAAATCCGGTTTCAAGAGATCAACCAATCGCGATGCCGTATTACCGTCCGGTAGCGAATGAGGTGGCCCTATTTGAATATGCTTGGCGTAATCAGTTGCCGCTGCTGATCAAAGGTCCGACCGGCTGCGGCAAGACACGTTTTATCGAGCATATGGCAGCCCGCTTGCGCCGGCCCTTGCACACAGTCGCGTGCCATGACGATTTGACTGCGGCGGATCTGGTGGGGCGTCATTTGATCGGCGACGGCGCGACCTACTGGGTCGACGGGCCATTGACCCGCGCGGTGCGTGACGGCGGCATCTGCTATCTGGACGAAGTCGTGGAAGCACGCAAAGATACGACTGTCGTGCTGCATCCGCTTTCGGACGATCGCCGTACGCTGCCGATCGAACGCAGCGGCGAAACGCTGAAAGCACCGGCGGAATTTATGCTGGTGGTTTCCTATAACCCCGGCTATCAGAACCTGCTCAAAGGCATGAAACCGAGTACGCGTCAGCGTTTTGTGTCGCTGCGATTCGACTACCCGAGTGCCGAAATCGAACAGGAAATCGTCACTGCAGAAGCCGGCGTAGATGCGCATTTGGCACGGCGCCTGGTTTCTCTGGGCAACGCGCTGCGCGCACTCAAGGATCACGATCTGGAGGAAAGCGCCAGCACGAGATTGCTGGTATACGCCGCTACGCTTATTCGCGACGGCTTTGCACCGGTCGAGGCATGCCTCGCGGCCATGGTGGAGCCGCTCACGGACGACGCTGAGACCGTTGCTGCGCTGATGGAAGTGGTGTATGCCACCTTCGGCCAATGAGGCATTCGATTCGCCGCAAATGCCGCCCACCGGCCAGCGGCTCGCCGTCGTTGCGGAATCGCTGTACCTGATCAATTTGTTGTTGCTGCCGGTGATAGGCTTCATCGCGCTGCTATGGGTCTACTTCCGCCACGGCGGTAGTGCGCCTCCTTTGGCGGCTTGCCACCTGCGCCAGACCGTTTCCGCCAGTCTTTGGGCTGGCGTGCTGCTGGTCATAGCCAATCTCATCATCATCGGCCTTGGCGGTTACGATCGGCCTTACACATGGGTGGCGGGCATTCTGTATTTCACCATTGGCCATACGGCGCTGGTGGTGCTGGGCATTGTGGGTCTGGCGAAGGCGATGGCGGGTCAACGTTTTCGCTTTCCCTTGGTGGGACGTGCTTGTCATGAATGATTTTGGTGAGGTCAAATCGTTGCTGCACGACAAGCCATTTCCGGTCGCTGTGACCATAGACCGCGGACCCATGGAGCGCCTACAGCGTCGTCGTCGGCTATTGCAGACTGTCTTTTTCTTGTTGTTCGTGCTGGCGCCGCCGCTTGATATTTTTCGAATCGATCTCACGGTCAAACATCTGGTGTTCTTCGGGTTCGATTGGACCCTGGGACTGGACGCCTGGATGAGCGGCCATGCCAGCGCCGGGGCCGCGGCCGCCAGTCTGGTGCTGCGGGGTCTGGTACCCATCGCGCTGATCGTCGGGCTGTTCGCCTTCACGGCGTGGAAATATGGACGCCTATACTGCGGCTGGCTGTGTCCGCATTTTTCGGTCGTGGAGACCATCAATGGTCTGTTGCGCCGAGCGTGTGGGAGGCCCAGCGTGTGGGAGCGTCAGCCGTTGCCCGATACCCGTGCCGACGGCCGAGACCTGCCGCCGAGATGGTTTTATTGGCCGTTGTTCGTCCTCGCCGTCGTCGGGTTCGCCTTTCTTTGGGCTACAGTGCTGCTGACGTACTTGCTGCCACCTGCGCAAATCTATGGCAATTTGCTCCACGGCGACCTGACGCACAATCAAACCGTTTTCCTGACCGCCGCGACTGTCGCGTTCCTAATCGAATTCGGATTCGCCCGGCATCTGTTCTGCCGCTTCGGCTGTGCTGTGGGCGTATTCCAAAGCTTCGTCTGGATGGCGAACAAGCGCGCGATGGTGGTCGGTTTCGATCGCACTCGTGCGGCTGACTGCAGAAGCTGCGATGCACAGTGCGAACACGCCTGCCCGATGCGCTTGAAACCGCGCGACATCAAGCGGCACATGTTCACCTGTACCGAGTGCGGCAGCTGCCTGCAGGCATGCGAACAGGTCCAGGCCGGCGGTCCCGGCAATAGCGGCAAGCTGCAGCCGCCGTTGCTGCAGTGGGTCCAGGGTGCCTGCGCCCTGGACGTGTCGGACCGTGATTTTGGGCGCAAGCCGGAGATTTCCAGCGACTGCTTCAAGCGTGAGAGATAACGAGTATGGAAGAGTGGGTGGGCAAGTTGTGGCATCGCGGGATTACGGGCACCGCCAATCGCCGCTACCCCGGGCACGCCGTACAGTTGGAAAGCGTGCGGCGCAGCGTCGGCGTGATGTTTCGCGCCCTTGGCGGCGACCCCGGTTTGCGGTTGGACGCGGCATCGCCGACCGTGCACGGTGCGCGGCGCAGCTTCCTCGAGCGGGTCGCCGGCAGCAACCGCAAAGTCGAACTCGCCTGGCGCGATCAGCAGGCGCTGTACCTGCCGGCAACCCTGGACCTGTTTCCCGATGCCGTGCTGAACCGCGATCTCTATCTGTGGCTCGCGGCGCTGGCCGCTGAGCACAGCGGTGACGGGGACTGGTTCGCCTACAGCCAGTGGCTGACGCGCCGCGTGCTGAACCGTTTTCCGGGTCTCGAAGAACGGTACTGCCGTCTGGTTGCGGCCAGCCTCGCACTGCGACCCGACCCGGCGCGGCTGCCGCCAGACGAAGCTGCCCAGGAGCGCGCCATCCGCCAGGCACTACAGCGGCCTGGAACACTCACCAACATGCCTGCGGCATCGCGGCCACCACAGCCGGTGCACGTGTGGTTGCATCCGGACCCGCCTTGGGCGGCAAGTTCCGCGGCACCTCGAGATGAGGAGGACGCGGACACTCCACCCGGTGGTAACGTCCATAAGCCCAAAGACCAGCGCCGCCGCCGAGCGGAACAGGTCGATATGCCGGACGGTGACCGTGGCATCGTACTGGACCGGTTCGAAAACATTTTTGGTTGGGCCGAGTACGTCAAAGTCGATCGAGCTACGGACGAAGAACAAGACCTCGAGGCCGCGGAGCAGGCCGCGGACGATCTCGATGTGATGAGCATTGCTCGCGACGACAAACCTGCTGCGAGCCGGGTTCGATTCGATCTGGACCTGCCCGCGGAGGCTGCCGACGACCTGCCGTTGGGCGAAGGAATACTGCTGCCCGAGTGGGATCACCGCAAACGGCGCATGCAGCCGGATCATTGCTGCGTGCAGCCGATGCTGGCGCGTGACGCCACGCCCTGCGAGCTCCCGGAGCATTTGCGGACCACTGCGCGGCGCTTGCGCAGTCAGTTCGAGGCGCTGCTGCCCGCGCGCATGTGGTACCGCGGCCAAGCCGACGGTAGCGAATTGGATCTGGATGCCTACCTGCACCACAGGGTGGAGCGTTACAGCGGGCGGGCCTTGGCGGAGCAAGGTCTGTTTCGGGACTTTCGCGGCGGTGTGCGCGACATGTCGTGTCTGCTGTTGGCGGATCTGTCGTTGTCCACCGATGCCTGGGTCAGCGATGAGGCGCGCGTCATCGACGTCATTCGCGATAGTTTGTTCCTGTTCTCGGAAGCGCTCGCCGCCAGCGGCGACCGCTTTGCTCTGTATGGCTTTTCCTCCCGGCGCCGCGAACACGTGCGCGTACACGCCATCAAGTCTTTCCAGGAACCTTACAACGGTGCGGTACGCGGCCGTATCAGCGCCGTGCGGCCTGGCTTCTACACGCGCATGGGCGCAGCACTACGGCACGCGGGCGGCCTGCTTGCCGGCCAGCCGGCACGCCAACAGCTGTTGTTGCTGCTTACCGATGGCAAGCCCAATGATCTCGATCAGTACGAGGGCCGCTATGGTGTAGAAGATACTCGCATGGCGTTGCAAGAAGCGCGGCAACTGGGCCTGCAACCGTTCTGCGTCACCATTGACGAGAAAGCGGGCGACTATCTACCCCATCTTTTCGGCAGCGACGGCTACGTCGTGATCCGCAAACCGGCCGACCTGCCCCGCGAGCTACCGCTGTTGTACGCCAGGCTTACCAGCGCCTGAGTCGTCCCCGTCGATTGATGCGGATCAAGGTATAGGCGAAATCAAACGTCTATGCTCCTCTTTGAGGGTGGCATTCCGACGCCGACGTGACCGGGGGTAAAACCCGCATGGGGACTTTGATTTTCGCACGGGTGTTGCACGTGCTCGGCGTAGTGCTTTGGATTGGCGGCGTGGCCATGGTCACTACGGTGCTGCTGCCGGCGACCCGGAACTTCAAGGATCCTGCCGAACAGCTCGCGTTTTTCGAGGCTGTCGAGCATCGGTTCGCGGCGCAAGCGCGATTTACGACCCTGCTCACCGGGGTGAGCGGCCTGTACTTGCTGTACCGCCTCCATGCCTGGAGGTGGTTCGCGCTGCCGGGGTTCTGGTGGCTGCACGCCATGGTGGCGATCTGGGCGTTGTTCACCCTGATGTTGTTTGTCTTCGAGCCGCTGTTTCTGCATCGCTGGTTTCGATCACGAGCGCGCCATGCGCCGGTACCGACCTTTCGTCTCATTCAGCGCATGCATTGGATATTGCTCATCCTCAGTCTGTTTACCATCGCCGGCGCAGTCGCGGGCGCTCACGGTTGGCTGTTGTTCGGCAGCGGCGCATGAACATGGTGCGGGTCTCGTTCTCGGTGTTTGCATTGCTGCTGCTGTGTTTAGCCGGTATGCAAGGACACGCGGGACCGACATCGGAAATCTCGTTACAGCAGGCGCAGCAGGTGTTTCCCGGCATCGACGGGTTGGGCGCTTTTGGCGCTGACCCGCGCGCAGCGCCGGTCACGCGCGAGGGCAAGGTGGTGGGCTATGTATTCTTGACCGACGACGTGGTCGCGATTCCGGCGTATTCCGGCAAGCCCATCAGTACCCTGGTAGGCCTGGACCTGCAGGCCCGCATCACAGGCTTGACCATCGTCCAGCACCAGGAACCGATCCTCGTGGTCGGCATCTCGGACCAGAACCTGCAGGGCTTTATCGATCAATACCGCGGACGCTCGGTCAACGAGCGGTTCAAGATCGGCGGCGCGCCCCGCGAGGGTTATCAGACCCTGGACGGTATTTCCGGTGCGACCATCTCGGTCATGGTGCTGAATGCCTCTATCGGCCGTTCGGCCCGGAAGGTGGCGGCGGCACTGGATCTCCCGCGGTCGACTCAGCCCCAGGGCGCCGCGCAGCCCGGTGCCAAAGGGGCGGTGGAACCGTCCGTGGCGAAACCGATTGCCGAGACGGAGCCCGTGTGGATCGAAGCCTGGAAAAATCAACAATTCCAGATCGTCATCCTGAGCCTGGGGCTGGTGTTTCTGCTCAGCATCCTGGTGACGCAGGACTGGCTTGCCCGTCATCCGACCCTGTTGATCTACATACGTACCGGCTATCTGCTCTTTACCCTGATCTTCATTGGCTGGTATGCCTTGGCGCAGCTTTCCATCGTCAACGTGATGACATTCATGAACTCGCTGATGCACGATTTTCAATGGGAAAGTTTCATGATCGACCCGCTGATGTTCATCCTCTGGGGATTCGTGGCCATGACCGTGCTGATGTGGGGCCGCGGCGTGTATTGCGGATGGCTGTGTCCGTTCGGGGCGTTGCAGGAGCTGTTGTTCCGTCTGGCGAAGCGGTTGCGCATTCCATCCTATGAGCCGCCGGAGGTCGTTCATGAGCGGCTGTGGGCACTGAAGTACATTATTCTGCTGGGCTTATTCGGCGTATCGCTGCATTCGCTCACGCAAATGGAACGACTCTCGGAAGTCGAGCCGTTCAAGACGGCGATTACGCTTCGTTTCCAGCGGGAATGGGGCTTCCTGCTCTATGCCGCGATCCTGCTATTGATTTCGCTGTTCACCCGCAAGTTCTTTTGCCGCTACCTGTGCCCGCTGGGTGCGGCGCTGACCTTTCCGAGCCGTTTTCGGATATTCGACTGGTTGCGCCGCCGCAAGGAGTGCGGCCGCCCGTGCCAGATCTGCCGCGAGGAGTGCGAGGTCCGGTCCATCAAGCCGACGGGCGAAATCATCGCCAATGAGTGCCACTACTGTCTGGACTGCCAGGTTACCTATTGGAACGCCCATAAATGCCCACCCTTGGTGGAGCGACGCAAGCGCCGCGAGAAGGCCACGGCTATGCGCGCATCCGTCTCCGGAGTCGAGGTGGCACTGGATCGCACTGATACCGGCAAACAATAGCGTTTTGCACGCTCAGTGCAGGTGGGGTTGATATACATCAAGGAAACCTTTCGCTTTCTGGTCCTAAATCGGGCGCATGGTGAGCCCTTCCCATTTTTGCTATGCAGGCCATAAGGAGTATGACAATGAGCCAACTCAGATTGCGCACTTTCTCAAGCGCCCTGGCGCTCTCGACGTTGCTTGCGGCGGGCAATCTTGCCCTGGCCGCAGAAGAGAGCACGGGCCATCCCGGCACCACGCCGGGTGAGATGCGTTACAAAGGCACGCCCACGCCGATAACGCCCGAGGAGACCGAGACGGCGAGAACGCCAAAGGCGCCACCTATGAGCGACGAAGAGTTTACTCGCGCCGAACAAATCTACTTTCAACGCTGCGCCGGTTGCCACGGCGTGTTGCGCAAAGGCGCCACCGGCAAGCCGCTTACGCCGGATATCACCCTGCAGCGCGGTACCGACTACCTGAAAACTTTCATCAACTACGGTTCGCCGGCCGGCATGCCCAATTGGGGCACTTCCGGTGAACTCAGTGAAGATGAAGTCGAATTGATGGCGAAGTTTTTGCAGCACGAGCCGCCGAAACCGCCGGAATACGGTCTCGAGAAAATCAAGGCCACTTGGGAGCTGGTTGTGCCGCCCGACCAGCGTCCGAAGAAACAGGAAAACGACCTGAATCTGGAGAACCTGTTCTCGGTCACCTTGCGTGACGCCGGCCAGATCGCGTTGATCGACGGCGATTCGAAGGAAATCGTCGAGACCATCGACACCGGCTATGCGGTGCATATCTCGCGCATGTCAGCTTCCGGCCGGTATCTGTTCGTAATCGGCCGCGATGCGGTGATCAACCTTATCGACCTGTGGATGAAGAAACCGCAGACGGTCGCCAGCATCAAGGTCGGCCTGGAAGCCCGTTCGGTGGAGACCTCCAAGTACAAGGGCTGGGAAGACAAGTACGCCATCGCGGGCAGCTATTGGCCGCCACAATTCACGATCATGAACGGCGATACACTGGAGCCGCTCAAGGTGGTCAGCACCCGCGGTATGACCGTCGACACTCAGGAATATCATCCTGAGCCTCGGGTCGCCGCCATCGTCGCCTCGCACGAGGAGCCGGAGTTCATCGTCAACGTGAAGGAAACCGGCAAGATACTGCTGGTGGATTACGAAGACCTGGACAATCTCGAAATCACCAGCATCGGCGCCGCCCGCTTCCTGCACGACGGCGGCTGGGACTCGACCCAGCGTTATTTCCTGACCGCGGCCAACAAGTCCAACAAGATCGCGGTGGTCGATTCCAAGAAGGGCAGGCTGGCCGCGCTGGTGGACGTGGGCAATATTCCGCATCCGGGCCGGGGCGCGAATTTCGTGCACCCGAAATACGGACCGGTGTGGGCCACCAGCCATCTGGGCGACCAGAGCATTGCTCTGATCGGTACCGACCCGGACAAGCATCCGGAATACGCTTGGAAAATGGTGCAGAGTCTCAACGGGCAGGGTGGCGGATCGCTGTTCATCAAGACCCATCCCAAGTCGAAGCATCTATATGTCGACACTGCACTCAACCCCGACACCAAGATCAGCCGGTCGGTGGCGGTGTTCGATATCGACAATCTCGACAAAGGCTTCACCGTGTTACCGATCGCAGACTGGTCGGGTATCAAGGACGACGGCCCGAGGCGGGTAGTGCAGCCCGAGTTCAACAAGGCCGGCGACGAAGTCTGGTTTTCGGTATGGAGCGGAAAGGAGCAGAAGTCCGCGATCGTCGTCGTTGACGATAAAACGCTGAAGCTCAAAAAAGTCATCAAGGACGATCGCCTGGTGACGCCCACAGGTAAGTTCAACGTCTACAACACACAGCACGACGTGTATTGAGCCGCACCGGAGGCGGATGCGAATCCGCCTCCGGGACCCCGAACAACAAATCGAACGGGTGCCCGATGAACCGCCAAGCGAGGGTATTTCTGGTAGGCGCAGGACCGGGTGACCCGGACCTGCTCACCGTCAAGGCGCAGCGCCTGCTGCGCGAAGCGGACGTGGTGGTTTACGATCGGCTGATCTCGGATGCGATCCTGGATCAGATCCCCGTAGGCGTGACCCGCATCTCTGTGGGCAAGGCGAGCGGCCGCCACAGTGTGAGTCAACCGGACATCAATAGCCTGCTGGTTAGTTTGGCTCGCGCCGACTATTGCGTCGTAAGGTTGAAAGGCGGCGACCCGTTCGTATTCGGCCGTGGCAGCGAAGAGGCCGAACATCTGCACCGCCAGGGAATTGGCTTCGAAGTCGTACCCGGGGTTACGGCGGCGTCCGCGTGCAGCGCCTATGCCGGCATTCCGCTGACCCACCGCGGACTGAGCCGCGGGGTGCGGTTGGTCATCGGCCATTGTCGTGACGATGAGCCGTTGCAGTTGGACTGGCGCAAGCTCGCCGATCCCGATGCCACCCTAGTGGTGTACATGGGCCTGGCCAATATCGAGGAAATCTGCGCGCAACTGATCGCGGCAGGTCTAGCCGGCGACACGCCCGCGGCCGCCGTCTCCCAGGGCACCACCTGCCGGCAGCGAAGCTGCTATTCCACTTTGCGGCACTTGCCCGTGGACGTGCACGAGGCAGGCTTGCAGGCGCCGGTCATCCTGTTTATCGGCCAGGTGGTGCGGTTGGCGCCGAGCCTTGCATGGTTCAACGCCAACGACGCGAACCCGGAGGAAAACAGCGCCAATGGTTAGGCGACTCATCTTGACGGCCCTGATACTGGCGAACGTCTCGTTATGGGCCGCGCCCGCACCGCAACGTCAGCGCGAGTTGCTGTATTTGCTTAAACAGGACTGCGGTTCGTGTCACGGCATGACCCTGAAAGGCGGCCTCGGCCCGGCCCTAACGCCCAGCGCCCTCTCCACTCGCCCGCGGGCGCTCATGGTACAGACTATTCTCGACGGTCGGCCCGATACCGCCATGCCGCCCTGGCGACCGGAGTTGAGCCGCGGCGAAGTGGAGTGGTTGGTGGAGCGTCTTTACGCAGGGGAATCGAACCGATGAATGAATCGCGCGCAGCAATTGTCGCGGCGCTACTGCTCAGTTTGGGGCTGGCGAGCGGCTGTGCCGGCAATCGTCTGCGCGGGACGGGGGACTTGGGTGTCGTCATCGAGCGCGCCGCCGGCAGTGTCCAGGTGGTCGATACGACGCGGCGCGAGGCACTGTCACGCATCGAGGGGCTGGGAGATCTTTCCCACGCTTCGGTGGTTTACTCCCGCGATGAACGTTTCGCCTACGTGTTCGGGCGCGATGGCGGGCTCACCAAAGTGGATCTGCTGCGGGGTCGGATCGACAAGCGCATCGTGCAGTCCGGCAACAGCATCGGCGGCGCTATTTCACAGGACGGCAAGTGGATTGCGGTGTCGAATTACGAGCCCGGCGGCGTGCGCGTGTTCGATGCCGATACGCTCGCACCGGTCGCCGACATACCGGCGGTATACGGCGCCGATGGCAGCCGCTCCAAAGTCGTGGGTCTGGTCGATGCGCCCGACAACCGGTTCGTATTCAGTCTGTTCGACGCAGGCGAGATCTGGATCGCCGACTTCTCCGGGAGCGGCAAACCCGCGATGACCCGCTTTCGCCACATCGGCCGCCAACCGTATGACGGTTTGATCACCCCGGATGGGCGCTATTACATCGCAGGGCTGTTCGGCGAGGACGGCTTGGCACTGCTCGACCTGTGGCACCCCGAGGCCGGTGTGCGGCGCATTCTCGATCACTACGGGCGCGGCGAACGCAAGCTGCCGGTGTACAAAATGCCGCACCTGGAAGGCTGGGCGCAGGCCGGCGACTATCTGTTCGTGCCCGCAGTCGGCCATCACGAGGTACTGGTGTTGCGTCATGAGGACTGGCGCGAAGTGGCGCGCATTCCGGTCCACGGCCAGCCGGTCTTCGTTATGGCCCGGCCCGATGGCCGCCAGGTGTGGGTCAATTTCGCCCACCCGGACAACGACACCGTGCAAATCATCGATGTGGAAAAACGCAAGGTGGTGCACCAACTGCAGCCGGGCAAGGCGGTGCTGCACATGGAGTTCGCGCCCCGCGGCGAGGCCGTCTGGATTTCGGTGCGCGACGCCGATCGGGTGGATGTCTACGACACCCGCACGTTCAAGCTACTGGCGACCCTGCCAGCGGACAAGCCCAGCGGCATATTCTTTACGGTGCGGGCCCACAAGATCGGCCTTTGACAGGGAGCGACCATGGAACTCAGTGGACTCGACAAACGCCTGCTGAACGACTTTCAGCGCGATTTCCCGCTCGAACCCGAGCCTTATGCCGTGCTGGCCGAACGCCTGGGCGTCAGTGAAGCGCAAGTGCTGGAAGCGCTGCAGGCGCTGCAGGAAGCCGGCGCCGTGGCCCGCGTCGGACCGGTCTTTCGACCCAATGGCGTCGGCGTCAGCACTCTGGCGGCAATGGCAGTTGCGCCCCATCGGCTCGCTGAAATCGCTGCGTTGGTAAGTGCCCACCCTGCGGTGAATCACAACTACGAGCGCGAGCATCGTTTCAACCTCTGGTTCGTGGTCACTGCGCCCGATGCCAATGCCCTGCAGCAGGCGCTGGAGGAAATCGAGCAGAGTACCGGCTGCCCGTTGCTGGATCTGCCGCTGCAAGAGGATTACCACATCGACCTGGGATTCGAACTGCAATGGACCTGAGGACGAATCAGACTGTCAACAGGGATGAAGCCGTCTCGCGGTTGAGCGCGCAGGAACGGGCCTTGGTCCGCGAAGTGCAACAGGGCCTGCCATTGGTGAGCCGGCCGTATGCGGTCATCGGCGCGCGACTCGGCATGGACGAAGCGCGTGTCATCGAAGCGCTGCAGCGCTTGCTGGCGCTTGGCTATATCAAGCGCTTGGGCGTGGTCGTGCGGCACCGTGAACTCGGCTATTGCGCCAACGCGATGGTTGTGTGGGACGTGGCCGACGGCCGGGTCCAGGAACTCGGACATTGTCTTTCTCAGTTTCCGTTCGTGACCCTATGCTACCGGCGACCGCGCCGCTTGCCGGACTGGCCCTACAACCTGTTTTGCATGATTCATGGTCGCAGCCGCGACGCGGTACTGGGACATATCGATGAACTGGTGCGGCGCTGCCGATTGGGCGACATTGCGCACGCTGTTTTATTCAGCCGGCGCCGTTTCAAGCAACGCGGTGCACTGTATGCGTCGCACGACGACCTCAAGCAAGCAGTATTCGGCCCTTGAAGGAATCGATACCGTGGAACCGTTGGACAGCGCCATCATCAATCAATTGCAACAGGGGTTGCCCGTGTGCGAACGCCCGTATGCGGCGGTCGCCGAGCAACTCGACACCGACGAACGGACGTTGTTGGAGCGCCTGTCGATCCTGCTCGACCAGGGTTATCTCAGCCGCTTCGGTCCGATGTACAATGCCGAGCGCTTGGGCGGTGCGCTGACACTGGCAGCGATGTCCGTGCCCGATGCGCGTTTCGCGGAAGTCGCCGATATCGTCAATGCCTACCCGGAAGTGGCCCACAACTATCGGCGCGATCACGCCTTGAACATGTGGTTCGTGCTCGCCACAGAAACGCCTGAGCGCGTCGCCGAGGTGATCGGGGATATCGAGCGGTCCACCGGTATTGCGGTGTTCGACATGCCCAAGCAGCATGAATTTTTCGTGGGATTAAGGTTCGAGGTCTGACGCCATGTCCCGAGTCGTTCTACAAAAAGCCGGCGTCGCCGACATGATGGACGAAGCAGATCTTCGTATCATCCGCGCCACTCAAGCCGGGTTGCCGTTGGTCCCGAGACCCTATCATGCAGTGGCCGATCAGTTGGGTCTCACGCCGCACGAGGTCATGACGCGCATGCAGCGCATGCTCGACGGCGATTTGATCCGAAGGATCGGTGCGGTACCCAATCACTATCGACTCGGCTATCACGGCAACGGCATGTCGGTATGGGACGTGCCCGACCCAAAAGTGCAGGAGCTGGGTGCACGGGTGGGTAATCTCGACTTCGTCAGTCATTGCTATCAACGTCCCCGCCACCTGCCCGACTGGCCCTACAACCTGTTCGCCATGGTGCATGGACACGACCGCAACGAGGTGCATGCCAAAGTGGCACAAATCCACGCGCTGCTGGGTACGGATGCGCGCCGTCACGCGGTGCTGTTCAGTACCGCCATCCTGAAGAAGACCGGTCTGCGCTTGCGCCCCGAATAAGGAGCTCGTCATGTTTCGCATCAGCCGCTACATGCAGGAACTCGCCCATGCGAACCCGATCGGCCCACGCCGCGATCCGCATGGCCCGGTGGTGATCTGGAACCTCGTGCGACGCTGCAATCTCACCTGCAAGCATTGTTATTCGATTTCCACGGACCGTGATTTTCCCGGCGAGCTCAGCAGCGCAGAAGTCTTCGCCGTCATGGACGATTTGAAACGTTTCGGCGTGCCCGTGTTGATTTTGTCCGGTGGTGAACCGCTGTTGCGCCCGGATATATTCGAGATTTCGGCACGGGCCAAAGCGATGGGTTTTTACACGGGGCTGTCCACCAACGGTACGCTGATCGACGAGGCGAACATAGACCGAATCGCCGCGATCGGATACGACTACGTGGGCATCAGCCTCGACGGCCTGCGCGAGACTCATGATCGCTTCCGCCGCAAGCAGGGCGCGTTCGATCAAGCACTACGCGGCATACGCTTGTGCCGTGACCGCGGCATCAAAGTGGGCATGCGCTTTACGCTCACCCAGGACAATGCCGCTGAGCTGCCGGACCTGGTGGCGCTGATGGACGAGGAGCGGGTTGACAAGTTCTATCTCTCGCATCTCAACTACGCGGGCCGCGGCAACAAGAACCGCAAGGACGACGTCGTCCATCAGCTGACCCGCGAGGCGATGGATTTTTTGTTCGACACTTGTTGGCAGGATATCCAGGGTGGCCGCGCGCGGGAGTTCGTCACCGGCAACAACGATGCCGACGGCGTTTATCTGCTGTTCTGGGTGCGCCGACACTTTCCGGAGCAGGAAGCTCACATGCGTGCCGTGCTCGAGCAGTGGGGTGGAAACGCATCAGGCGTGAACATCGCCAACATCGACAACCTCGGTACGGTGCATCCGGATACCTTCTGGTGGCACTACGATCTGGGCAATGTGCGCCAGCGGCCGTTTTCGCAAATCTGGCCCGATACCGCCGATCCTCTCATGGCGGGTCTGAAGTCGAAACCGCGGCCGTTGCACGGGCGGTGCGGTCAATGTACTTATCTGGCGATCTGCGGCGGCAATACCCGTGTCCGCGCCCATCAACTGACCGGCGATCCCTGGGCCGAAGACCCCGCCTGTTATCTCACCGACGAGGAAATCGGTGTCGCTCCGGGTGAACGTTTGCGGTTGACTCCGTACAGTCGCAGGATCGTGCACCTCGGTTGATCGCCAGTAGACATTGACACCAGCTCGAGCGCATGCCTTGAACAATATCAGATCGATCATCAGACGCGGCCTGCTGCCAATGGCGGTGGTGATGATGGCGTTGGGAACGCAGTCGGCCGCTGCAAAGGATGCTGGGGCGTTGTATGAGCAGTACTGCGCAGCCTGTCATGGCGCGGATCGCCTGGGTCAGATGGGTCCGGCCCTGTTACCGGAAAACCTGGTGCGGCTGAAGCAGGCGCAGGCCGCGAAAGTCATAGCTGAAGGACGACCCGCCACCCAGATGCCGCCGTTCGGAGACCGTCTGAACGCGGAAGATATCGCCAAGTTGGTGGCGCTGATCTACACGCCCCCGGCGCAGGAACCAGAATGGGGGCTGGAGCAGATCCGCGCCACGCAAATCATCGAGCACCCATTGAACTCGCTTCCGGCCAAGCCGGTATTCGACGCCGATCCTCTCAACCTGTTCGTGGTGGTGGAACTCGGCGATCACCATGCCACGATCCTGGACGGTGATCGGCTCGAGCCCATACACCGGTTCGCTACACGGATTGCGCTGCACGGGGGGCCGAAGTTTTCACCCGACGGGCGCTTCGTCTATTTCGCATCCCGCAATGGCTGGATCAGCAAGTATGACTTGTACAGTCTGCAAACGGTCGCCGAGATCCGCGCCGGCATCAATACTCGCAACCTCGCCGTGTCGGGAGACGGCCGCTACGTGATGGTGGCCAACTATCTGCCCCATTCCCTGGTACTCCTGAATGCCGCGGATCTGACGCCGGTCAAGTTGTTCGAGGTGAAGGACGATCAGGGGCGGAGTTCGAGGGTCAGCGCCGTGTACGCGGCACCGCCGCGGCAGAGTTTCATCGCTGCCCTGAAGGATATCCCGGAAGTCTGGGAGATCAGCTACGCCAATCATCCCGAGCCCATCTATCGAGGCTTGGTGCATGATTACCGCATGGCAGAGGGATTAGCGGAAAAAGGACCTTTTCCGGTACGCCGTATCGTGCTGGACGATTATCTGGACGACTTTTTTTTCGATCAGTCCTATACCCATCTGATCGGCGCGGCCCGCAACGGCAAGCAGGGGCAGGTGATCAATTTGATCGTTGGCCGGAAGGTTGCAGAATTGGAACTGACTGGGCTGCCGCACCTGGGGTCCGGCATCAGTTGGGAATATAACGGCGGCCGCGTATTGGCCACACCCAATCTCAAGCAGGGCCAGGTAAGTATCATCGACATGTCGAATTGGAAAACCATCAAACATATCGAAACCCTGGGTCCCGGATTCTTCATGCGCAGTCATGAAAACACCCCTTATGCATGGGTGGACGTGTTCTTCGGGCCGGATAAGGATGCGGTGCATGTGATCGACAAGCGCACTTTAAAGATCGTCAAGACATTGCGCCCGGCACCCGGCAAGACCGCCGCGCACGTGGAGTTCGATCGCTACGGCCGGTATGCATTACTCAGCATCTGGGACGTGGACGGCGCCGTGGTCGTGTATGACGCCAAAACGTTGGAGGAAATCAAACGCATCCCGATGAACAAACCATCGGGAAAGTACAACGTCTATAACAAGATCGAACGTTCGGAAGGCACCAGTCACTGAGCGAACCTGCAAGGCGGGCGCATGCAATAAAAAAAGGCCGGGCGGGGGTGCCCGGCCGAAAAGATGGAAGCGGGGGGGCGCTTCCATCTGGAGGTCACTGGGGCAGCATTACCTGATCGATGACGTGAATCACGCCATTGCTGGCCATGATGTCGGCTTTGATAACGTGGGCGTCATTTACCTTCACTCCATCTTTGGTGTTGATGTTCAACGCCTGTCCTTCCACGGTTTCAGCCGTGTCCAGCATCGCCACGTCGGCGGCGGTCACCTTGCCCGGCACGACGTGGTAGGTCAGCACTTTGGTGAGGGCCGCCTTGTCCGCCAGCAGTGCATCCAATTGCGCTTTCGGAATTTTGGCGAAGGCCTGGTCGGTGGGTGCAAATACCGTGAACGGGCCTTTTCCTTTCAAAGTTTCGACCAGATCCGCTCGTTCGAGCGCGGTCACGAGCGTCTTGAAGCTGCCCGCTGCGATCGCGGTGTCGACAATGTCCTGCTCTGCGTTTTTTTGCGGTCCGGCGTAGGCAACTGCGGCGGCCATAATCAGCCCCATCAAGGCGAACGGCAGTACAACAATGCCGGGAATGCGGGAATTACGGGTTCGGGTGTTCATGGTTCTATGCTCCTGGTGGATGGATTGTTCAATTCACGTCCTAGACAATAGTCGTACAACGTGGCGTTGTCAAGCATTTGTCCAGGACAAAGTTTGGCGCTACAATCCTTTCATGACCTCTGACTCCTCTACCATCGCCCGCCATCCCATTCAGGTCGCCGCGCGCCGCAGCGGCCTCAGCGCCGACGTGATTCGAGTCTGGGAGCGGCGCTATGAGGCGGTGCGACCTGTTCGGGACGGCAGCCGGAGGCTGTACTCCGATCGCGACGTTCAGCGCCTGGTGTTGCTGCGCAAGGCGACCGCTGCCGGGCGCAGGATCGGTGACGTCGCCGCACTCGAGGACGCGGCACTGGCGCAGCTCGTCAACGACGACGATGCGCAGAATGCCGGCGGCCCGCGCAGCGGCGCGGCAGGCACTTACTTGGCCGGCGCCCTTGCGGCAGTGGAACAAATGGATGGCGGTGCATTGCAGCGCGCACTTTCCGCCGCCGGCGCCGCCTTGAGCCGGCCTGTGCTATACGAAGAGGTGATCGAGCCGTTGATGCACGAAGTGGGTCGGCGCTGGCGCAGCGGCGGCTTGCGGATTTGCCATGAGCATCTGGCCAGCGCCCAGGTGGTCGCATTTCTAGGCGCGATGTTGGCGAGCACCAATCTGGCTGAGCGCGGTCCCACCCTGGTGGTGACGACTCCCGCCGGACAACACCACGAAATCGGGGCGTTGTTGGCGGCCTTGACCGCCGCCAGCGAAGGTTGGCAGGTCGTGTATCTGGGTACCAATACGCCGGCGAGCGAGATCGCGGCGACGGCGTTGCAGCGCAGTGCGCGCGCGGTGGCGTTGAGTATTGTCTATCCTCCGGACGATCCGATGTTGGTGGACGAGGTGCAGCAGCTACGCAACTTGCTGCCCACAGAGATCAGTCTGATCGTGGGCGGAGCTTCGGCACCCGCCTATGGCGATCGACTCGTCGAGGCCGGCGCCGTGCAGGCTGCCGGTCTGGATGCGCTGCGCCAGCGCCTGGAGCAGTTACGGACCCACCCGTGAATCGCAACCGCCATCGAGCTTTGCGCCGCCCGGCATCCGCAGCCGCAGGGTTGTGCGTCGCCTTGCTTGGGCTGTCGGCGGGTTGTGCGCAACCACCGTCAGCGGCCACGGCCCCTGTGCCCGAGGCGGTCCGTTTCGACGGCCGCGTGGTGCGGGTGGAACTGGAGGGCGGGTTCTGGGGTTTGATCGCCGATGGTGGCGGCCGCTACGACCCGCGGGCGCTACCGGCCCGCTTCCAGGAGCATGGCATGCGGGTGCGCGTGGCGGTGCAACCTCTGGACTTGGCCAGCATTCACATGTGGGGCACGCCGGTGCGGATCGTGAGCATCGAGGCGTTGCCATGAGCGAGTCCCGTAGCCGCGCGCTGGGCACGGCGTCGGTATTGCGAGTAATTGTCGTGTTGGTGTTGGCTCTCGGCGCGGTGAATGCGGCGCTTGCACGGCCGGCGACCCGGATCGCCGTCGCCGCCGGAACCGATCCCTATGGCGGCGATACGCGTATGGAGCGGATTGCATTGTATTGGGATTCGACCGAGGGGCGTGCTTTGGGGAATTGGAAGGCACTACCTTACTGGGGATTGGCGGCGGGTCATTGGCACAGTGCCGGCGACACTCGTGCCAGCGATCTCAACGACTTTGGCGTCAGACTCGGCGCCCGCCTGCAATCCAGGACGGCCCGGGTCCACGATCTGCGGCTCTATGTCGACGCCAGCACCGGCGTGCATTATCTGACTGAAACGGGCATCCATGACCGTGATTTCAGCATTCATATGCAATTTGGCACTGCGCTGGGACTCGGCGTTGTCTTCGGTCGCGGCGACCGCTTCGATCTGGGTTGGCGTTTCATGCATTTTTCCAATGCCGAAATCAAAGAGCCCAACGACGGCATGAATCTGAATCTGATTGCGCTGGGTTATCGATTTTGAACCGCCGAAAACAAAAAAAGCGCCTTGGGCGCTTTCTTTGTTTTCGCTTCTCGCCATTTTCAACCAACCGTTTGGTAGTACAGGTTTTGCGGATGGTTGGCCTGGGCAAAGAATACCCAGCGATCGGCGATCAGTCCCAGGTACTGCGTCACGAAAGCCGCGACCAACAGACCCTGGTCACCCTTGCCGAGACCTGCCCACAGCAGCGCCAAGGTGACTGGAAACGCCAGAACCAGAAAAATCCATTTCACCAGCTTGACGGTGCCGACGCTCTTGCCGTGGAAGAACTCGCGTGTGTTGAATGAACCACCCATCATGCCCATGGACTTTTGTTGTATCTGTGCATGGCGAACGCCGATGGCTGTTTGCAAGCTCGATTTGTGCTTGATGCGGGAATTGCGAATCAGAGATGCGGTGCGGCTCACCAAGCCGGCAAGGGTAAAGATCGCGGCCCAAACGCCGTAAAGGGTCACCAGGTTCGGCGCGTACATCGAAGCATACGCAGTGGCCAGCACGAAACCGGAGGCGGTGCCGAGCAGCATGAAATTGATGATGGTCAGCGGGCTGTGCCATTCCTGCAGGAATTTGATGCAGGCGTAAATCATGCCGGTGGCGATAAACAGACCGAATGCGACCGCAGTGCCGAGGATGCCGACGAACAGGCTCAACTGGCCCTGCAGCGGATTGTCGGTGCCGAGAACATTGGGGTCCCAACCGAAGAAATGCAGCGCCCCGTAAACGAAAACTATGCCCATGAATGTCGGCAGCACGATGACTTCACGAGACAGCCACGAGGTGCGCCATTGTGCCGCGGAACGCCAGGCCCGCTCCGGCCTTCCCAGGTGAAAGAACGACGCCAGCAGACCGCCACCGAGAAACAGCAAGGCAATGAGACTGCCGAAGCCGTAAAAGGCATTGGGGTTGGTCACGTTCAAAAAGCCCACCGCGGCGTAGCTCTGACCGGTGAACAAGGCAAGGAACAGCCCCTGACCGACGCCGATCAAGGTCGTCAAAAATATTACCGAAAACGCCGGATGCATCGCCTAACACTCCACTGCAATGTTGCTCTGATACGCCTGGCACCGTGCGTGATGCCGGGGGCGTGCGCATGGTCGCGCTGTTACCAACTGGTCACGTCGTCCAGTGTTTGTTCCTGCACCACCTGACGCGGCTTGACGCCTTCCTTCTTCAGGGGGTTGTCCGCGCGCACCAGCTCATCCTCGTGAATGGTGATGCGAGTCTTGCGTCGCGGCAGGTAATGGTTCGCCGGTTTGGTACCCCATTCGGGCATCAATTGATAGCCGCCGCTCTCGCGGATCGCGACCGAAACTTCCGATTCCGGATCGTGGACGTCGCCGAACAGCCTCGCGTTGGTCGGGCAGGCGGTCACACATGCCGGCTTGCGTTCGTTTTCCGGGATTGTCTGATCGTAGATGCGGTCCACGCACAAGGTGCATTTCTTCATGACTTTCTGGTGTTCGTCGATTTCACGCACACCGTAGGGGCACGCCCAGGAGCAATATTTACAGCCGATGCACTTGTCGTAGTCCACCAACACGATGCCGTCTTGATGACGCTTGTAGCTGGCGCCCGTCGGGCATACCGGTACACACGGGGGGTCCTCGCAGTGCAGGCAGCTTTTCGGAAAGTGCACGGTCTCTGTCATGGGAAACGTGCCGACCTCGAAAGCCTGCACGCGATTGAAAAACGTGCCGGTGGGATCCTTGGCATACGGGTTTTCGTCGGTCAGGAATCCTGCGGGCCCCGACGTGTTCCACTGTTTGCAGCTGGTCACGCAAGCGTGGCAGCCGACGCAAACATTCAGATCGATTACGAGTGCTAACTGTGTCATCGCAAAAATGCCTTTATCTAGGGCTCCACGTGAAACTGCGCGATTCCGGAAGTCGAAGCTCGCATGGGCGTGCTCCGGTCAGCGACCGGATTTGTTGCGCGCACCGGCGAACCACTCCAGCCATTTCGGGCGCTTGGCTTCACCCGGCACCGGTGCCACTGGATCGAACTGCGGCGCAGTTTCATGGGGCTCGTGATCCCCGGCGCGATAGATGCGCACCCGAACGTCATACCAGCCCGCTTGCCCGGTGACCGGGTCGGAATTGGAGACGTGTTCACCGGCTTCGTGGGCCGGGAGTTCTTCGGAGATCAAATGGTTGAGGAGAAAGCCGCGCTTGGACTCGTTGGCATCGGGGGTCAGGTTCCAGGCGCCGGACGCCTTGCCGATCGCATTCCAGGTCCAGACCGTTCCCGGCTCTACCGCTTCGGAGTAACGTGCCATGCAGCGCACTTTGCCCCACATCGATTCGACCCACATCCAATCGCCGTCGGCGATGCCTGCGGTCGAGGCGGTAATGGGGTTTACGTACAGATAGTTATGCGCATGAATCTGGCGCAGCCACGCGTTTTGCGAATCCCACGAGTGATACATCGCCATGGGCCGCTGGGTGATGGCGTTGAGCGGATATTTGTGTTTGTCGGTGAGCTGCGATTCCAATGGTTCAAAGTAGAACGGCAGCGGATCGAAAAACGTTTCGATGCGTCCGCGCAGATGTTCCGGCGGCTGCTTGCCGTCGCTCTTGCCCTGCGCCGCAAGGCGAAACTTCTGCAGTACTTCCGAATAGATGTGGATGTTGATCGGTTCCGCGTAGCGGGTCAGGCGATGTTCCTGGGCCCACTCCAGATAGCCTTTGTTCCAGTTGCGCATGTATTGGAACGAACGCGGCAACTCGTAGTGGAACACGCAATTGTTCTTTTCGTACATTTCCCACTGGTTCGGGTTCGGCTCGCCCTTCATGAACTTCTCGCCGCCCTTGCCGCGCCAACCGGCCAGGAAGCCGATGCCGGAACCCGGTTCTGTTTCGAAGTTGACCACGAAATCCGGGTAGTCGCGGAATTTGCGACTACCGTCCGCCCTGGTGAATGCCGGCAATTTCAAGCGGCTGCCGATTTCGATCAGGACTTCCTGGAACGGTTTGCACTCGCCTTTAGGGGAGGTCACCGGAATACGAACCGAATCGACGGGGCCGTCGAATTCGGAAATCGGGCGGTCGAGCATGGACATCACGTCGTGGCGCTCGAGGTAGGTCGTGTCCGGCAGAACCAGGTCGGCGAAGGCGACCATTTCCGATTGAAACGCATCGCACACCACCAGGAACGGGATCTTGTAATCGCCGTTCTCATCCTTGTCGTTGAGCATTTTACGCACTTCGACCGCATTCATGGTGGAGTTCCACGCCATGTTGGCCATGAAAATCAGCAGTGTGTCGATCTTGTACGGATCGCCGCGCCAGGCATTGGTGATGACGTTGTGCATCATGCCGTGCACCGAGAGCGGGTGTTCCCAGGAAAACGCTTTGTCGATGCGCACCGGCGTGCCGTCGTCTTCCACGAACAGATCGTCGGGGTCGGCCGGCCAGCCGAGAGGCATGCCGTCCAGGGGTGTGTTCGGTTTGACCGCGCGAGGGTCGTTTGGCGTTTTCGCGCACGGCGGAATCGGCCGCGGGAATGGCGCTTTGTGGCGGAAGCCGCCGGGGCGGTCGATGGTGCCGAGAATCGACATCAGGATCGAGAGCGCACGGATGGTCTGGAAGCCGTTGGAGTGTGCCGCCAGGCCGCGCATGGCGTGGAACGAAACCGGATTGCCGGTGATCGTTTCATGTTCACGGCCGAAAACATCGGTCCAGGCGATGGGCAGCTCGATTCTTTCGTCGCGGGCCACGATACCCATTTCATGCGCCAGGCGGCGAATGGTGGGCGCGGGAATGCCGGTGATATTGGCTGCCCACTCGGCGTTGTATTTCTCGATGCGTTCGTTTAACAACTGAAACGAAGTTTTGACCGGAGTGCCGTCGTCGAGCTGGTAACTGCCGAGCAAATACGGGTCGTAGCCCGCGCCGCGGTGGGCGATCACCGGCTTGTCGGACTGACGGTCCCACCAGAGCTTGTTCTGTGGATCGAAGCAGCCCTCTTCCTCGGGCACCTCGGCCCGCACCAGCATGCCGTATTCGGAGCTGGATTCATCGACGTTCACCAACTCGGCCGCATTGGTGTAATCCACCAGAAAGTCCCGGTCGTAAAGGCCGGTTTTGATGATCTCGTGCACCAGGGCCAGGAGCAGGGCGCCGTCGGTGCCGGGCTTGATCGGGATCCATTCGTCGGCGATGGCAGAATAACCCGTGCGCACCGGATTGATGGAGATGAACTTCCCGCCCTGGCGTTTGAATTTGGAGATCGCCATTTTCAGCGGGTTGGAATGGTGGTCCTCGGCGGTGCCCACCATGACGAACAGTTTTGATCGATCCAGGTCCGGACCGCCGAATTCCCAGAACGAGCCACCGATGGTGTAGATCATGCCAGCGGCCATGTTCACGGAACAGAATCCGCCGTGGGCCGCATAATTGGGCGTGCCGAACTGCTTGGCGAACAAGCCGGTCAATGCCTGCATTTGGTCGCGGCCCGTGAACAAGGCAAATTTCTTCGGGTCGGTGCTGCGCAAACGGCCGAGACGTTCCTCTAGGGTGGCGAACGCCTCTTCCCAAGAGATCTCCACAAACTCGTTTTCGCCGCGGTTGGCGCCGGGCTTGCGCATCAGGGGCTTGGTCAGCCGAGCCGGCGAATACTGCTTCATGATGCCGGACGAACCCTTGGCGCAAATGACGCCCTTGTTCAGCGGATGGTCGGGGTTGCCCTGGATATAGCGTACCTCGCCGTCGCGCAGGGTGACGCGGATGCCGCAGCGGCAGGCGCACATATAGCAGGTGGTGTTTTTGACCTCGACGCGACCGCTGGCAGGTTGCGTGATGGGGTCGTGCAAGGGCTTCGCTGCGCTCATGAATAACCGTCCCGGCAATGCGCGCCGCGGGGGCGCGTTGAAAAAATCGTACAAGTCAGAGCGTAATTCGACCAATCAGGAATACTTGCGCATACATTAGAAGCCTGAGCAATTCACTCGGGCATGTGTAGCGCTGGAAATCCTACAAAGTCCGTAGTCTCATGGCCAATCGAGAATATTAGGTGAGACATAAGTTTAATATATTCTAATATACTGTATCTAGTGCCCCTGCCCGTTTCCGAGCGTTCGGTAAGCTGTGGAATTATCTGTAATTAGTGATATAAACAAGCGCTTGATTTAATAAGAGGACTTTATGTCCCTGCAGGATAGCGTGTTCTTTCAGCCGTACCTAATATAAAGTAGCCGCCCCCCCTCCGCCTGAAGACGTCAGCCGGGCTCAGCCACCACCTCGTAGGAATGCGCTGGCGGATTTTGCTCGCGGATAGGCTCGCGCCGGAGGTTCGTGAGCATGACAGGCCGTGCCCAACATGCGGGGTTGCAAATTCTCCGCCTTGGACCTGGCCCGAAAGCTCTGCGGCGCCGGCGGTAGGCAAGTCGAAGCCGCACAAGTCGAAACTGGAAACCTCGAACTCACCATACAACCGGGGTCTGCCTGCCCGCGCCACGAGCCGATCCAATCGCGCGGTCCAGCCGCAGCTGTCAGCGGTACTTCCTGAACCGTTGCGATCTCGACGGCTTTCGCCAATCTACCCCGTATCTGCGTTTCAACGACAGGTTCGATTTCGACGGCCTAGGCGCGCAAGCCGCTTCGACGAGCAAGATGGCGCGCCGCTGAATTTCGGTACGCGAGTCGTGAAGCCGGTCCTGTTCGGTGCACCGACCATGGCCAAGAAGCCGGCGCGCTCCAACGCAGGTTCGGGAACGGCGCGAGGCAGTCATTAGCAAGCACCCGTAAAACGTCGCGCAATATCGTTTGCGCAAATGCACGGATGAGCCCAAAGCCGAGTAGGGCTCGACGCCGAACTGCGCTATGCTTCCACGAAATGAATGCGCCGGCAGGCGCCATATCGGGTGTGTGCCATGTACAAATTGATCGTCAAACTCAACCAGCAAAAGATAGCCGAGCGTGTTTTCGATCAAGGCACTGTGAGTATCGGACGAAACGCTGATAACGACGTATGTCTGGACGATCCCACCGTCTCCGGGCTGCACGCCAAAATCATTTCATTTTTTCGGCCGACCTATATTCAGGATCAACGCAGCACCAACGGCACTTTTGTCAACGGCAAACGTGTCACGGAGCAGGCGCTGCAGGCGTCCGATGTCATCACCGTGGGCACGCACAAACTGATCTTTGAACCCGACGTCGGCGACGCAGTTCGCAAGGACACCCAGACCACGATGGTGCTGAGCGACGAGGACCTGCGCAAACTCAATCAAGGGGATGATTCCTGAGCGGTGCTTGTTGCCTGCGCGCCCTAGGAGTCCGGTTCAAGCTCTGAATTGCTGGTTCGTAGGCGTTCGTTCTCGACGCTTTTTCCATACCGCAGAGTGAACAGTGTGGCGGTGGCGCCGTGAGCGACCACGGAAGCGAAAATCAGTAGGCTGCAGATATCCCAATACGCAGTTTGACCGGTTTCCCGGACCGCCAGCGTGGCGTAGAAGATCGCGGCTGCGCCAAGGGGTCCGAACCAACCCATGAACCAGGCGTCGCGGCGGCCTTTGGGGGTCGACATCAGCGGCGCCAGCGCCAGCAACAGCGGCAGGCGCCGCAGCAGCAGAATCGCAACCGCCAACGCGACCGCCGGCCATCCGAATTTTTGCCATTGGTCCCACGGCAATACCGCACCGAAGATGACGAACAGCGGGAACGAAACCAGGCGATTGACGCCCTCCTGCGCGCCGAATGCTCCTGAAGTTAGCTTACGGTCGGTGCCCCGGCGAAACATGATGCCCGCCGCGAAAACGGCCAGGATACCGTCGCTGCCGAGTAGTTTTACCGCGCCCAGTACCGTTACGGAAAGGCCGATGGTGACAGTCAGCGTCGATACCTCTTCAGGGTAGCCTTTTTGATGCGCCCACCGTTGGCCGCGGCCGGCGACATAGCCGATGGCAATGCCCAGTGCCACCGCGCCCACGACCCCAAGCAACACGCTTTGTGTAATCCAGTCGCTTAACGCGGATTCGACCGGGGAGGTGAGTAACAGTACGGAAAGGAACACATACGGATAGGCGCCGCCGTCGTTGACGCCGGACTCGGCGGCAAGGATATTGCGCACGTGCTCGGGGATGGATCGCTCGGCAATCTCACCGGTGACGATTGCGCCGGAGACGACCGGATCCGTGGGCGTCACGATTGCACCGATCAACATCGCCGACCAGAACGGGACGCTCAGTATCCAAAAGGAGAGCAATCCACTGATCAACCACATGCTGACCATACCCAGGCCCAGCAGTACCGCCATTGCCCGGGCGTGCGCATGGAAGAATCCGTCGGGCAGCCGCACCGCTATGCTCATGACCGCCACGGCCACAGAGAACCGCGCCAACTGCTCCAGAATCGTGAGAATGTCGCCCCAACTCCGTGGGTCGAGCCAATCGAGTGTCGCCGGTCCGACCGCGATTCCGAGCAGGACTGCAATCAAGGGTTCACTCAACACGAGTATCCGCGCCTTGATGAAGCCGGCGAATAGCGCCAACATCATCACCAGACAGCCGATTACGGCGAAGGCTATGTTGAGCTGATTCACGTGAAGTCCCGGTTCTTATCGGCGATGGATGTCATTTTCCGATCATCGGAAATGCAGAGCCACGCGCTGGCGAATGTCGAGCCGCCCAGCTTTGGACGAGTTGCGCAGCATCGCACGTCCGGAGCCGGGCGCCCGCACACTACCGCGCCGGCCGCCATGTTCAACGGTCGACACGCGTCATGATTTGAGTAGGGGCGTCTCCTTGGCGGTAATAGGGCGGCTGCCGGCGCAAGGCTGCATACGCTTCGTCGCGCTCCGGTGCGGTTTCGTACCAACGGAACGATTCCCAATCGTCGCCCAGGAACTTCCGCATCGGGTCGCCTGCGGGCATCGTAAAGCGGATTCCATATTTCTTCATTGCGAAACTCACGCCTTATGTAGGATTGAATGCCATAGCGCCGCGAGCATGCGCGATCTTGATCATGGAGAAGGTAAGTCGTTCCATGCCGGAATTGTATCCGCGTTAGCTGCTTTCGCGCTCAGCTTCTCGGCCCAGCTCAGCCAGGTTGGTCGGAATCGGATGTTCGTGCAACAGACGCGCCAAGTAGTGCAGATTGTGCGCCATGTAGCGGGCGGTCTTGTTCGTGTAATGATGCCGGGGGCCGTCGGCGTCGAGGTAACTGGGTCCCGGACCCGCTTCCCCGACCCAGTAACAGTCAGCGTTGGGCGGCACCGCGCAGCCCAAATGAGTCAGGTTGAACAGTGTGGTCCGAGCTGCAGACTGTGCCCCATCTTCGTTGCCGGTGACCACAACACCGGCCACCTTGTTATAGAGCGGAAACTGACCGGTCTGTTTGTCGGCGTCGCCGTAGCTGCCATCCAGACGCTCGATGACCATTTGCGCCACCGAACCGCGCACGCCCATCCAGATCGGAGTACCGACAATCAGAATTTGCGATGCCTTGATCTTTCCGTAAATCTCGGGCCATTGATCGCCTTCTCCCATGTCCGATGCCACGCCGAACGCAACGTTGTGGTCAACGACCCGAACCAACTCGGACGCCACGCCAAGCGGTTCCATCAACTGCAGTACTTTACGGAGCAACGCCTCGGTGTTCGATACTTCAGGGGATTTCTTCAGCGTGCAATTCAGTGCGATAGCTTTCAATTCCATCGAGTTCCTCCTTCATCCGTGACGACCGCTTCCGGGCGGGTGCGCAGCGCTGCTCTGAAAGCTCGCCGAATTTCGCGCACGTCAGGTTCCGGATCCGCGTGGTCCCGCCACCAGCCAGATGATCAGACCCAACAGCGGAAGCAGTAATACCAGCACCACCCAGAGCACCTTGGCGCCGGTCGATGTGCCGCTTTGAACGATGTTGATGATTGCCCAGATATCGGCGACCAACAGCAGTAGAGAAAAAATGCCGGTAACTTCAATATTCATCTAAATATCCTTTGGCAACAGTCTGGCCCGAATCGAGTCGCTCTATACCACTCTGTGTGCGGAACATTAGCGGAGTTGCTGGCGCGCGGCCTGGCCCGCCGGGGTTATTACGATATCGACGCGCCGATTGCGTTGGCGCCCCGCTGCCGTATCGTTATCGGCCACTGGAAAATCCGGGCCGTAGCCGCGCGCTAGAATTCGATCACGCGCGATGCCATGTCGAACGAGTTCGGATCGTACCGATTCGGCTCGCGCCTGGGACAAACTGAGACTTTCGGCGACGGGTATCTTGTTGTCGGTATAGCCTTCAACGATGACTTCGTGTTTCGGATGGGCTTTCAGATATTCGATCACCGGCCGGACCTTTTCGACCATCAAGGGCGTCGAACCGGCGCCTGTAAACAACTCGTCGTCCAAAGTTGCCACAAAACCGCGGTCCGTTTCCCGGGCCGGGACTTCGAGCGCGGCGAGGTCACTCTCGAGTTGCCGTTGCGTGCTGTCCATCGCACCACCTTGAGTCTCGGCCAGTTCGGCTGCCAAGGCTGCCTCCCGCGCGCCTTGTGCTTGCGCGTGGGCTCGCAGTGCTTCGCGCCGCGATTGCTCAGCCGTCGCGCCTTCTTGAGTTGTTGCCGCGGCAGCCCGCCGTCGCATCGCTGCTTCGATCTCCTGCTTCGCCGCAGCTTCGCGCGCCTTGGCGCGGGCGATGTCCACCTTGCGCTCCGCGATGTATGCCAGATGCGCTTGCTCCTGCGAACCTGTATTCGCTTCGGCAGCTTCCTCGGCGCGTCGCAGGGCGCGGTGAGCATCGGCGAGCGCGGTACTTGCAAGGCTGTTTACCGCCGGGTCGGCAGCCGCTTGTGCATAGGCCGAGCGCGCGCGGGCGAGTTCGGGTTCCGCTCCGGAATTGCGGACGCCTCCGGCACAGCCGGACACTAACGCAACCAGCGTCAATAGCCTCGCCCCAGTCCGCACCTTGCCCCAGATTGCGGTTTTGTCCATGTCCTCTCGACTCTGTGCTACGGATTGCGTGAAAGCTGAGCAGGCGCTTTCGGTGTCGTCGAGCGACTCCGCAGCTCGCCTGCTATGCGCTCGGCAAAACGCGCTTGCGCCTTAGCTTGCGCCAATCGCGCGTCAATGATTGCTTGTTCCGCCAGCCGCCGTGCCCGCTCGGCATCGCCGTTGCGTTGTGCCGCTTTGGCCTTGCTGAGCTTGGTGCGGCCTGTGCGAAGATCGATGCCCGCAGCGACTTCCGCGTTGCTCGCGACTGCAGCGGCTATAGCCTGCTCCGCGCGCGCGATCGGGACCCGCTGCGGTGTCGATGCGCACGCCGCTAGCAACATGGCGGCGATGCTCGCACCCACTCCCTGCGCAGATATCGTTCCCATCCCCTGTTCCAATTCTGTGTTTCGATTCGTGTTCCGTTTCGATTCCGTTTTCCCGCAGCCGGGCAGCCGCGCTGCACCCGCTTCCAGCATAGGCCAGTGAGCAGCCCTGAAAAGGTGGCGATGTGCGGCGCGTCCCGGAAAGCCCGTACTCCACTGCGGCATATTGCCAAGGCATGGGCGAGCACCGTTTTCGGTTCCGCAAAACGACGGACTGCAATGCGGGCCAACTCAACGCTGGACGGGGTGTGATGGACGGTCCGACTGCGGCACTACAGAATGGAATTTTCGAATCAGGGGCATAGAAACACTATACGTGCTTTGACAGGCTCGTAACGGCCATTGCCGATGGCGCAGCGTACGGGTTAAGTTGCATATGGGCAGACAAACACCGGAGTCGGTCGTGAAAGCACGTGCTTTGAAGCCGGAAGAATATTTCGTCGAACACGAGCCCTACTACGAGGCTGTTGGCAAGGAAATCGAAGTCTTCGAAGCGGCTTATCGCAACCAACTCCCGGTTCTGTTGAAGGGCCCCACTGGCTGCGGCAAGACCCGATTCATGGAATACATGGCTTGGCGTCTGAAGCGTCCGCTGATCACTGTGTCCTGTCACGACGATTTGACCGCCTCGGATCTGGTCGGACGGTTTCTGGTCAGCGGCGGTGAAACCGTTTGGGTCGACGGCCCCTTGGCTCGTGCAGTAAGGGCCGGCGGCATTTGTTATCTGGACGAAATCGTCGAAGCCCGCAAAGACACGATGGTGGTGATTCATCCTCTGGCCGACGACCGCCGCGTGCTGCCCATCGAGAAGCTCGGCGAGTTGGTGGAAGCGCCGCCTGAATTCACCATGGCGATTTCCTACAATCCCGGCTACCAAAGCGTGCTCAAAGATTTGAAGCACAGTACGCGGCAGCGGTTCGTGGCGCTCGAATTCGGCTACCCGAAGGCGGATCTGGAACGCAAGATTATCGTCAAGGAGTCCGGGGTGGGGGAGGGCGTGGCTGGAAATCTAGTGAAATTCGGGCAGATGACCCGCAACCTGAAGGGTTCGGGTCTCGACGAGGGCGCCAGTACGAGGCTGCTGGTGCATGCGGGGAAATTGATCGTCAGCGGCGTCGATCCGGTGGTCGCCTGCGAAAGTGCGGTGGCGCAAGCGCTCAGTGACGATGGCGAAATGTTGATGGCGGTGCGGGAGCTCTCTACATCGGTCTTTTGACTGGCAACGGCCAGACCGTGCGCCCGATGAAACCAGTCAGTGCGCAAGCAGTGTCGCCTATGGGTCTTGATGTCGTTTCCAGATGTCGCGCACGCGTTCGGCCAACGTCATGGGGTCGAAGGGTTTTGCAATCACGTCGGCGGCGCCGAGCGCCAGGAACGACTGGACCTCTTGCGGCTGGGCTTTGGCGGTCATGAACACCACCGGCACGGCGCACAGTTCGGGTGCCTGCCGAAGTGTCCGCAGGGCGGTCGGCCCGTCCATTCCAGGCATCATGACGTCCAACAATATCAGACCCGGTTGAAACGCCAGGGCGGCGGACAACGCCTGCTCGCCGGAATCGCAGGTCGCCACAGTGAATTCACCCACCGTTTCCAGGGCGAGACGCGCAATCGTCTGAATGTCCGGTTCGTCCTCCACGATCAGAATACGACTCAGTTCCATGCAAAGAATCTCCGCGGCTTCGCGCATTGTGGTTTAGCCTACATGCTGGATGGCCGGGCCGATAGGATTACGCGCTCGTGGGAGCTGCGGTTGCGGACTCCGCCCGACGCTTATGACCTGGCGGGTACCGACGCGGGGCGCAAGGCCGGGTGTATTGGACCTTCCCGGGCGGAACGCTGCGAACCACGCGCGCCGGGCGGTGCCGCAAAGATAGCCGGATTGGTCCACGAATCGAACTGAAGGCGAGTCGATGGCAGCCGCGTGACGCGGGCTTTCCTCGCGCAAGGCACATGGAGGTGATGCCCGGGCGCATTGGAATGCAGAGGTGCATCCGTTCCAGATAGGAGAAGGCCCGGCACTCGTTTTAAACCGGAAGGATTGCTGTGCTGGCGTTGGCTTCAGGAGCGCGTGACCGGTTGCTGCCGCATCGAGATTTGCAGGCCTTGAGTCTGTTCGCGTGCAGTGGCGGCGCCACAGGAATCGGGCGATGGCGCGCGTTGCCGCGGACCACTTCAGGTGCGCAGCACGGACCCGCAATCGTCTTCTTGACTGTTTACCGTAGCAGTAGAAACAGTGCCCCGTCCCCGCGGCGAATGTTCAGCAGCACGCCGCTGGAATCGCCTTGGAGCGCCCGGCGCAGATCGTCGAGGTTGGTGATGCGCTCCCGGTTGGCGGACACGATCACGTCATTGGCGCGCAGTCCCGCCCGCCAGGCCGGACTGCCGGGTTTGGTATCCAGCACCACTACGCCCTCGATCTTCCCGTACAACGGCGAATCCTCGTCGATATTGCCAAGCGTGATGCCTTGAAGGCGCGGATTCAAAGTGCCGGCGTCCAATTGCGTCACCTGGGGTCTGGCGATGATCGCGGTCAGTGTTTGCCGTTGGCCGTCGCGCAGTATTTCCATTTTGATCTTCTGACCAATCTGCAGCAACCCGACGGTATTGCGCATGCTGGCCGCGTTGTGGACGCGGCGCCCGTCGAGCGCGATGATCACATCGCCGCTGCGCAGTCCGGCTTTCGCTGCTGGCGATGAGGGCGCGACCCGCGCGACGACGGCGCCGCCGTTGCGGGGATCGAGCTGAAATGCTTCCGCAAGCTCGGGTGTCAGGTCTTGCATCGAAACACCCAGCCGGCCGCGGCGTACTTCGCCGTGTTCGATGAGCTGTTGCATCACCGCCGATACCATATTGATGGGGATTGCGAAGCCGATGCCGATGTTGCCGCCGCTGCGAGACAGGATGGCAGTGTTGATCCCTACCAGTTGACCGCGCAAGTTGACCAGCGCGCCCCCCGAGTTGCCCGGATTGATCGAAGCATCCGTCTGTATGAAATCCTCATAGCCTTCGATGCCGAGACCGGAGCGCCCCAGCGCACTGACGATGCCTGAAGTTACCGTCTGGCCGAGTCCAAAAGGACTACCGATGGCCACCACGAAGTCCCCAACCCGCAGTTGATCGGAATCGGCGAACGGCAGTTGGTCGAGATTGTTGGCGGGAATCTGCAACACCGCGACATCGGAGTCCGGATCGGTACCAACGAGTTTCGCGTCGAAATTGCGCCCGTCATGAAGGCGGACGTGAATGCTTTCGGCTTTGGCAATGACGTGATTGTTGGTCAGCACATACCCGTGTTCGGCATCGACAATGACGCCTGAGCCCAGACTTTGCGTGCGGCGGGCACGCGGTTCATCCGGCACGCCGAAAAAACGCCGGAACATCGGGTCGTCGAAAAAGGGATCTTGAACCAGCACCCTTCCTTCGGCGGAAATGTTGACCACCGCCGGAATTGCCTTTTCCAGCATCGGCGCCAACGAGGGCACCGGCGTACCCGCGACTTCGTTCGGCAATGCCGCGCTGGCGGGCGCAACTGCGGCGGCGCTGGTGAGCAACAATGCAAACAGGCAGGAAGTGGCACGCTGCAGAGGCTTCATCCGGCGCCCACCGTGATTTTGCGTTTGCGCGCGCCGGGTGCTTTGGGCAGGTTGATCTGCAGGACACCGCGTCGGTACTGAGCGCGTGTGCGCGAACTGTCGACAGGTCCAGGGAGCGGCACCGTTCTCTCGAAGACCCCATAGGCGCACTCCGTGATGCGAAAATCACCGCTGCTGCGTTCCGCTTGAAAACGTTTTTCGCCGCGGATCGAGAGCAGGTCGTCCGCGACTTCGATATCGAAGTTTTCCGGATCGATTCCCGGAATTTCGAGGCGGACGACGATCTCATCGTCAAATTCGCGCAATTCGGCCGCCAGCAACCCCCAGGCGGGGGCTTGTTCCGGGCTTTGCTCGTCTGCCTTTTGCAGGCCGTCGCGATCTTCGTGCAGATGAAAACGGGTCAGGGCACTGGAGGCGCCGCGGCGCAACTGATTCCAGCCCTCGTTGACGTACTCCCGGGCGCGTTCGAGGCCGTGGTGCAGTTGGTGTAGGGTATTCATCGGATGGCACTCCCTGGTTCGCCGCTGTAACCGGCGCCGCCAAACGCCCGACCGGCGTGCCCACGCACGGCGGTCGGGCATGCGGGTGTTAACCCTGATCTTCAACCGTGATCTTGCGCGGCTGCACTTTCTCATGCTTTGGAATTGTCACCTCCAGCACGCCGTTCTTGCACTTGGCCGATATGCGGTCCGCGTCTGTGCTGTCTGGAAGGCTGAAACGGCGCAGGAACGTTCCCCGTGCGCGCTCGGTTCGCTTATAGCCGTCCTGTTCTTCCTTGGTGAGCTTGCTGCGTTTGCCGCTGATGCTGAGCATGCCTTTTTCCATGTGGACGTCGAGGTCGGCCGGATCGACACCGGGGATATCGGCGTGGATCACGAACGCATTGTCTTCTTCGCGTATATCCACCGCGGGCACCCAATCGCTGGCGACTACGTTGCCGGCTTCGTCGGTGTAGCGGGTCGGGCGCTGGTCGAACATGCGGTTGAGCTCATCGCTGAGCTGTTGAAAAGCACTCCAAGGTTCGTATCGGGTCATAGCCATGATGGGTATCCTCATCGCAATGGAACAATCAAAATCGCCGTTCGAGTGCCGCCGGTACGGCGGCCTGATATACCGGGAGATGGAGTCTCCCCGCCGCATTTCAAGAGCCGAGACAGGGCTGTACGCAGGTTTGTCAACACCACAAGATATTGTGGTCTCGGTCGCGATTCGGCATATATGGCGTATGCGCATGATTTGGCGGACAATATTTATAACATGTTGAAAATATAGTAAAAAATATCTAGATTTCAGGTGATTCGACCCCTTGACAGGGTTTTGGGAGGGGCCTACTCTACGGACTTCATACACAACATCTTGTGTATTCCGGCAAGTAAAACGAACACCCATATACCGCCAATCAGGTGCGCGCGTCACGCCACCGGGTTGAGACAAGCGCCACCACAACAATACCCAAAAGGGGACCCTTCTCATCATGAAACCAGCGCATCTGAGAGCTGTCACCGGCCACGTGAGCGAGATCCCGTTTCAAACCGCTTCGGTCGACATTTGGGATAAGAAATATCGCTTGAAGAGCAAGGATGGTATCGAGATCGACGCCAGTGTCGACGATACCTACAAACGGGTCGCCCGCGCCTTGGCGGATGTGGAGTCGCCGGGCGATGTTCGCGAGCACTGGTACCAGGAATTCCTTTGGGCACTGCGCCGCGGCGCGATTCCGGCTGGACGCATCACCTCCAACGCTGGCGCCTGGGAACATAAACCGGCGACCTCGACCATCAATTGTACGGTGTCCGGAACGGTGCAGGACTCCATGGACGATATTCTGCAGAAAGTCCACGAGGCGGGTTTGACCCTCAAAGCCGGCTGCGGCATCGGCTACGAATTCTCGACCCTGCGTCCCCGCGGCGGTTACGTATCCGGTGCCGGTGCCTACACCTCCGGTCCGCTGTCGTTCATGGATATCTACGACAAGATGTGTTTCACCGTTTCGTCCGCAGGTGGCCGGCGCGGCGCGCAGATGGCGACGTTCGAGGTTGGGCATCCGGACGTGATGGATTTCATTCGCGCCAAGCGTGAAGACGGTCGTCTGCGCCAGTTCAATTTGAGCCTGCTGATCACCCAGGAATTCATGGAAGCGGTCGAGACCAATGCCGATTGGAAGCTCGCCTTTCCTCTCAAGGCCAAGGAGGCGGAAGAAGGCGCCATCGACGTGCACGATCCCGAACAGGTGGTGTGGCGCGAATGGCCGTACAAGAACGATTATTTGTGCAACGACGAAGGTTTGGTGGCCTGCAAAGTGTACCGCGCGGTACCTGCGCGACGTTTGTGGGACATGATCATGACTTCGACCTACGATTTCGCCGAGCCTGGGTTCATCCTGATCGACAAGGTCAACGAGATGAACAACAACTGGTTCTGCGAAAACATTCGCGCCACCAATCCCTGCGGCGAGCAGCCGCTGCCACCTTACGGTTCCTGCCTGCTGGGCTCGGTGAATTTGACCAAATTCGTGCGTGATCCTTTCACCGAGCAGGCGCGCTTCGATTGGGAAGAGTTTCATAGGGTGGTGGCTGTATTCACGCGCATGCTCGACAACGTGGTTGAGATCAACGGCCTGCCGCTGGCGGAGCAACGCGACGAAATCATGCGCAAACGTCGTCACGGTATGGGCTTTCTGGGTCTGGGCTCGACCCTGACCATGTTGCGAATGAAATACGGCTCAGCGGACTCGGTGGAATTCACCGAACGGGTGTCGAAGGAACTCGCGTTGGCAGGCTGGGAACAGGCCCTAGAGTTGGCCAAGGAAAAAGGGCCGGCGCCGATTATGGTTCAGGAATTCGAAGTAGATGCCGAAATGCTGCGCAAGCGGCCAGAGATGAAGCGCGACGGTTACAAGATCGGCGATCGAATTCCAGGGCGGGTCCTGCATGCGCGTTACAGCCGTTACATGCAGCGGGTGGCGGAGGTGGCGCCAGAGTTGGTCAATCAGCTTGCCGAAACGGGGGCGCGGTTCACGCATCACAGTTCAATCGCGCCGACGGGCACGATTTCATTGTCCCTGGCCAACAATGCCAGTAACGGCATTGAACCGAGCTTCGCCCATCACTATTTCCGCAATGTGATTCGTGAAGGCCGCAAGACCAAGGAAAAAGTGGACGTATATTCATTCGAATTGCTGGCCTATCGAGGTTTGATCAACGCTCGAGCATTGCCCGAAAGTGAAGATCCCCAGGAGCAGCTGCCCGAGTACTTCATTACTGCGGAAGACATCACGCCCAAGGAACATGTGGACATTCAAGCGGCGGCACAGCGTTGGGTCGATTCATCGATATCCAAGACCGCCAATGTGCCAACCGATTACCCGTTCGAAGATTTCAAGGATATATACCTGTATGCCTATCATCAGGGCCTGAAGGGCTGCACCACGTTCCGGTTCAACCCGGAGGCCTTCCAGGGCGTGCTGGTCAAGGGCAAGGATCTGGAGAACACCACCTACCGTTTCACACTCGACGACGGTTCGGTGGTGGAACTCAAGGGTGACGAGGAAGTCGAATACGACGGCGAAATGCATACTGCCGCCAATTTGTACGATGCGCTCAAAGAAGGCTATTACGGCAAATTTTGAGGCGACAGCGGAGCGAAAACATGCCCACCAAAATTCACAACAAGATCGTCAAATACGCTGTAGTCAAGGAGGAAGATGCGGCACCGGCACCGGCCGTGGCCGAGCCTCAGGCCGATGCCGAGTCCAATGTCGTCCATCTGACCGAAAAGCTCGAACGCCCGGAAATGTTGTTGGGGTCGACTTACAAGATCAAGACGCCGCTCTCCGAGCACGCGCTGTACGTCACCATCAACGACGTCATCTTGAATCCGGGTACCGAGCACGAGTTGCGTCGGCCGTTCGAGATTTTCATCAACTCCAAGAACATGGACCACTTCCAGTGGATCGTAGCCTTGACCCGGATCATTTCGGCGGTATTCCGCAAGGGCGGGGATGTCACGTTTCTGGTGGAGGAGTTGCGCTCCGTATTCGATCCCCGGGGCGGATACTTCAAGAAAGGTGGTAAATACATGCCCTCACTGGTGGCGGAGATCGGCGATGCCATCGAGTGCCACTTGCGTATGATCGGTCTGCTCAAGGATGACGGTCTGGATGAGCACCAGCAGAAACTGGTGAACGAAAAGCGCGCCCAATACGAGTCGTTGACCAAGAGCGCGGCGGCCGAGGAGGCCGGAGACTTTCCTGAAGGCGCCCAATTGTGCGGCAAATGTCAGACCAAGGCGATGATCCAGATGGATGGCTGTATGACCTGCCTGAATTGTGGCGAGTCCAAGTGCGGCTGAGGATGCAGGTCCGCTAAGATCGCGGCCCACCAGATTGCAATCATAATGACACGGCTAAAGGGGGATTCGCCATGACCGTGCGCCAGAAACCGGTACCGGGTTTCTATTACATCAACGTCACCGGCCAACTGATTAAAGTACGGGCGCTGTTGTACGCCCAGGGCTGCGTGCGCCGAGTGGTGATTGAATATCTCGACGGCAGTGTGATCAATCTGGCCTTGGAAGAGTGGGATTGGCTGGACCTGGCGCGTTATACCGATTGGCTTGAGCGCAACCGTCCGGCGCTGAGTTGCGAGCGCGAATCCGAGCGCTGAACGTTACTGAGCTGCACGAAGCCGGGTCATCAGCCGGTTTACCGCGCGGCTGCGCTCGCTGCCGCGCGATGGTATGCTACAAAGATCAATCGCGGTTTCCCTACCTGATCAGCTCATCTTATGTCTCCTCTCCGACTCACATTGGTCGCGGTTCTGTGCGGCGCCTTGCTTGGCGGGTGTTCGCGGGGGGCCCAGGGCGATCCCCAGGATGCGGTGCCGGTGCGGCACTTGATCGAGCGACTCGATGACGTCTCCGAACGGCTGAAGGCTCTGTTCGAGCTGCGCCAGGAAGTGGAGCGGGCCCGCGCCCAACTCGAGGCGTCCCAGCGCGAGCTGGCGGACGATTTTCCCGAAATCAAAGCAGCAGGCGGTATCGATGGAGCAGATTTGCCCGACGCGGCCCAGGGACGAGTGCGGGCTTTCCGCGCCGGTGTGCACGAATACGATCGCCTGGTGGCGCGCCACAACGCCCTTGCCAAGGACTTGGGCGCCATTCTCGACGGGCGCTCTCCCGACGACGTGCACAAGCTGTTGCGCGCCACGAACGCACTCCGAAACCAACTTTCCGACATGCTGAAAGATCACAACTACACTAGGGCGGTCTACGTAGCACAGCACGCGAAGCTGGTGCACGCGCTCGGGCTGCAGTCCCCATAGCTTCAAGCCGGTTTAGGACCATGGCACATCCATCAGCCGACAAGCGTCTCGATGAACAGGCCAAGGCATTCCCGTGCGCGGAAGATGTCATCCAAATCCCGGGACCCAGCGGTCCCCTCGAGGCGCTGATCTCATGTCCCGACACCGAGCCGGTAGCGGCGGTCGCAGTCATTTGCCATCCCCATCCATTGCACGGCGGCACGATGCAGAACAAGGTCGTGCATTACCTCGCGCGGACACTGAGCGAGCTGGGTCTGCGTACCGTGCGGTTCAATTTTCGGGGTGTGGGGGCCAGCGCCGGTGCTTACGGGCACGGCCGTGGCGAACAGCGCGACCTGCGTGCGGTGCTGCAATGGGTACGCGCGCGGGCCGTCGATGACGAACTCTGGCTCGCGGGGTTTTCCTTCGGCTCCTATGTCGCGTTGCGGGAAGCGGCTGCCGGCGACGTGCAGCGCCTGATTACGGTGGCACCGCCTGTAGAGAGTTTTGATTTCGCCGCGCTGGAGGTTCCTGCGTGCCCTTGGCTGCTCTTGCAGGGAGAAGCCGATGAAGTGGTCTCTGCGCAGGCCGTTCTGCGCTGGGCGCGCGGGGTGGTGCCGAAACCCGAGATTGTTGCCCTACCGGATGTCGATCACTTCTTTCACCGGCGTCTGCATCGCTTGCGTGATGCGTTATTGCAGCACTTACGCGAGCCTGCGGCGCGGTTGGCGCGCGCCGCTTCCTAGTGACCGACCGGGAACCCATTCCAAGCCGCGGACCGTCCCCGCGCTGCAGTGCCCGCCCGCAAAGCGCGGGTTGGAGCTCGGGACCGTCATTTCTGTCCTGGCCGACGCCAGTTGCGGTTCATACAAGCGCGATTAGCGTTCCGCGGCTCGTGCCCGTGTATACCGCGATACCGGTGTCCCATGCGTTCACGCCGGGGGCAACGCAAACGTTGGAACGTAAAACTCGGCGCTGCTGGTGGCTGGACGAATGGTCGTGCTTCGGTCGCGAAGTCGGACCGCGCCTGGAATTGATCAGGGCGTTGCAACCGGGGGACCCGCGATATTATTGGTAACGGCGTGTTACCGTTGCGTCTGCGCGGTTGTATCGCGGCCCGCAACTCTCTATTTTGTTACACAGTCCTTTCCCCGAGACCCGCAAACATGCTGTCACGAATCCGAGAATTCTTCGATGCCGCGATCGACAAGCAATCCGCGAGCGCGGATCCGATGCAGAACGAGCAGGCGCTGCGACTGGCGACTGCGGCGCTGCTGATGGAGATCAGCCGTGCTGATACCGAGGTTACGGCAGAAGAGCGCGACGAAGTCGCCGCGGCGATCCATCAAGTGTTTGAGTTGAACGACCAGCAGGTCGAGGAGCTGCTGCGCTTGGCGGAAGTGGAAGTCGAGCACTCGACCTCACTCTATCAGTTCACGCGCCTGGTGGATGAGCGCTTTTCACCGGCGCAGAAAAAGCAGATCGTCGAGCTGATGTGGCGGGTCGGCGCCGCCGACGGCCGCTTGGATAAGTACGAAAAGCACTTGGTTTGGCGTATTTCGGACCTGCTGCACGTACCCCACGCCGATTTCACGCACGCCAAATTCAAGGCGCTGAACGACGAATAAAATATTCCCCGGCGTTCGGCACCCAAAAAAAAGCCGGACTTGCGTCCGGCTCTCTTTTTTCTGGCCTTGAACAAATGCTTCAGACCATATCCTTGAGCTTTTTGAGCGGCTGGACCTTAACTACGGTACGTGCAGGTCTCGCTTTAAAAACCGTCTCTTCGCCAGTAAAAGGATTGATGCCTTTTCTCGCTTTGGTAGCCGGTTTACGCACAGTCTTGATCTTGAACAGACCGGGCATGGTGAAAGTCCCTGCGCCGTTTTTCTTCAAGTGACCGTTGATTACGTCCGTCAACGCGTCGACGACTGCACCAACGTCCTTCTTCGAAAGTTCCGTTTTCTCCGAGACTACACTGTAGATCTCGGTTTTGGTCATCGGCTCTTTAACTGCCTTGACCGGAGAGCTCTTCGACGCTACAGCGCGCCCTGTGGACTTCTTCTTGGCGGTTTTCTTTTTAACAGCCATTCGATGCTCCTTCAGTGTGGTACCGGATGGAAGTCGCGGAATAAGATAGCACAAAGGAATCGTTTTGCACTATAAATAGCGTGTTTTTCGCAATTCATCATTTGCGCCTATGCCGGTCGAAGCCACATTCCTTTCTGCTTTCCTCGTCGGTATGTTCGGCGGCGTGCATTGTTTCGGAATGTGCGGCGGTATTGTCGGGGCGCTGAGCCTCGGTTTGCCGGAGCACGTGCGCCGGGATCCAATGGCCACATTGCCTTATTTGCTCGCGTACAACGCTGCGCGCATTCTGAGCTATACCATCGCCGGCGCATTGGTCGGAGGCATTGGCGCACTGGCTACGAATCTGATGGCGCTGCACCACGCCCGCTTGTTATTGCAACTCGTGGCCGGCGCATTTCTGCTCGCGCTGGGTCTTTATCTGGGCGGTTGGTGGCGAGGATTGGCGCGCATCGAGCAAGCGGGGAGCAGGATTTGGCGGCGTCTGGAACCGCTTGGCAGACGTTTTTTACCGATACGTACGGTGCCGCAGGCCTTCGGCATGGGTTTGGTTTGGGGCTGGCTGCCCTGTGGCTTGGTATATTCGGTGTTGATCTGGGCGGTAAGCGCGGGCAGCGCAGAGCGCGGCGCATTGCTGATGTTGAGCTTTGGACTCGGCACCTTGCCGATATTGTTGACGATGGGGTTCTCGGCTGCCGCGATCAGCGCGTGGTTACGCCACCCGTTTGCCAGAGGCTTGGCTGGAGCCGCGGTAGCGGCTTACGGCGTCTACGTGTGCGCAGCGGCCGTCCTCGGCTATCTCGCGGTCAGCGTACCGCGCGGATGAGTGGCGATCGGTCGATGATTTGGGGCCCGGGGCGCCCGAGGTAGTATCCCTGCGCCATGTCTACTTTCAGCTCCTGCAGCAGCTGTACCACTTCGCCGCGCTCGATGCATTCGGCGACGGTGATGATTCCCAAACCGCGCGCCAGATCGGCGATGGTCCGCACGAATATGGCATCCGACTCGTCGTTGTCCATATTGCGTACGAAACTACCGTCGATTTTGACGTAATCGACCGGCAGGTGCTTGAGGTAGTAGAACGAGGAAAAGCCGATTCCGAAGTCGTCCAGCGCGAACTGGCAGCCGATTTGACGCAGCGATTCGATGAACACCTGGGCTTCGGCCAGGTTTTCCACCGCAGCGGTTTCGGTAACCTCGAAAATGATGCAGTTCGGATCGGCGTGATGCTCCGCGAGGGCGCGTTTCACCAGATCAAGTATCTCGTTGCTGCCAAAGTGGCGGCCGGAGAGATTCACGGCCATGCGGATCGGAGCGCCGGTTCGCTGGCTCTCGCCCTGTGTCCGTATGGCCTTGTTCAACACCCAGTGATCGATTTCCCGAATCATGCCGAAACGCTCGGCCACTTCCAGGAACGCGCCGGGCGTGAGCAATGATCCGTCGTCGTCGATCATGCGCAGCAGGACTTCGTGATGGCTCACCTCGCCGCTGCGCAGGTCGATGACCGGTTGGTAATGCAGCGTGAATCGATCGTGATCGAGCGCGTGCTGAATGCGTTCTTCCCAATGGATCTTGGCATGCATGCGCGCCAGACCGCTATCTTCTTCGCTGAAGAGGTGAAACTGGTTGCGCCCTTTTTCCTTGGCCGCGTACATGGCAGCGTCAGCCTTGGCGAGTAGATCTCCCGCGCTGGCGCCGTGATCGGGCAAAATGGCGATCCCGATACTGGCACTGATCCTGGCAAACTGACCATCCAACACCGGCAATTCGGCCTCTTTCAGGCGCGCCAGCAATGCGCCAGCGACCTGTTTCGCCTGGTCGACGTTTGCCTGGGGCAGCAGTATCCCGAACTCATCTCCGCCCAGCCTTCCGAGCAGATCCGTTTGGCGCAAGTTCGTATTGAGGCGCTGGGCGATCTGAATCAGGAAGTCGTCGCCCTGCTGGTGTCCGAACGAGTCGTTGATGTACTTGAACTGGTCCAGGTCCAGGAACAGCAGCGCGCCCTGGTGCTGATAGCGGCGGGCATAGGCGATATGGTGTTCGACTTCTTCCTGAAATCTGCGCCGGTTGATCAAGCCTGTCAACGGATCATGGTCCGCGAGGTACAAGATCCGTTCCTCGGCACTCTTCTCGACGGTGACGTCCAGGGTCAGGCCGCGTAACGTGAGGTGGCCGTCCGCATCCGCTTCGCAGCTGCACAAATCCCGAACCCACACGCTACGCCCGGAACTGTGGAACATGCGATAGTCGAGCGAGAAGGAGCCCGTTTGTACGGCATGGTTTTCATACTCACGCAGCACCCAGTTGGAGTCGTCCGGGTGGATATGCTTGGTGCGGAATTGCGGGTCGAGCCAAGCGGACACCGGAAAACCCAGCATCGCCTCGGCTTCGCGGCTGACGTAGGTATAGCGGCCGGTCTCCGGATTGGCTTCCCATATGACCGCGTCGATACTGTTGAGCAGTGTATCGAGGTGACGTTTCTCCCGGTCCACGGCGGCATGTTCGCGGTTCAGTGCGGCCTGGGTGCGCTCCAGATGTTCTGCCAGATTGTTGAATGCGCGAGCCAGGTCTCCGATCTCGTCCTTGGAGCGAATATCGATACGGTGCTCGAATTCGCCGTCCTGGAGCGCCCGAGCGCCGGTCTCCAGGCGCCGCAGGTGGCGGGTCAGAACAAGTCCGAGCAGTATCGTTGCAGTAATAGTAAGCAGCAATTCGATGGCGGCGATGATGGTATTCTGCCAGCGGGTCTGGCGCGTCAGATTCTCCACGCCGTTCACCGAGTAACCGGCTCGCAGTTCGCCCAAGTGCTGCCCGGCCACCGAGATACCGTGCACGATGTCGAAAACGCCGTCTTCGGTTGCTTCGCGATAGCTATGGTCGTAGTGATGGCTGGCGCCGAACGCCGGGGGCGAACCAATGGCGGCCAGCTCCTTGCCGTGGCGGTCATAGACGGCCGCGTAGGCGAGATTGCGCTTGTCGCGCAGCAGATTCAGCACGTCCTGCAACAGCGCCCGATCGTGGGCCGCCAAGCCCGGGGCGAGGGAGTTTGCCAGCAGCAGGCTTTGCTCGTGGGTCGATTGCTCCAGAAGCTCGGCGTGACTCGAGTTGATCAAGCGCACGCTGTTCCATACCAGGATGCTGAGCATCAGCGCCTCGATCAGCACGACGCCGAGGATCAAACGGCTGGAGAGTCGTATGCGGATCACGGCCGTGCTTCCGGCAGCTGCGCAACTGGCTTGGTATATACGCGCATGGACTCGAAGTCCCGGCTAGCGACGCGCCGGTAGCCGGACCAGTCGATACGCTGCAGCGTCGCGCGGCCGGCGGCGTTCTCAGTCATCCCGATGAGGAGGCCGGTGAGTTGTTCGCGCACGGCCGGCGGCAGATCGGACGCCATGAGTATGCCCATCGCCGGAAACGATTCGCTGCGGGCGATTTCCCGCAGCCCGTCGTGCGCCAACCGGGCGGGGTCGACAATGCTGGTCACTACCATAGCCGCGTCGACCTCACCTGCTCCGACGGCCCTGTAGGCGGCGTTATGGCTCGAGTAGGCGTGAAACCCTGGGTGATTGCCGCCAGTCGCTTGGCGGATGAGCTCTGTGCCGAGCCAGGTGACGATCGCCTGGCTCGGCGGCGTCGCAACCCGCAGGCCTGCCAATTGCGCGGGATCGCGGATGGTGCTCGCGGAGGGCACGAGGACTACCGCCGCTAAGCGTTCGATATCGGTAGCCTGCAGCTGGTACAGACCGTCGCGAAGTGCCGGTAGGACGAAATGCGGAGCCGTGAGGACGATATCGTAGCGACGTTGCGCGGTACGGCGTACGTATTCGGGATAGTCGCGAGCAGTCTCCAGCAGCACCTGGCGGCCGGTCGCTTCGCTGAGATAATCGCGCAACGGCGCGAAACGCTTGAATAGAGCAATGGGGCTCATGAACGGCAGGATGCCGAGAATCAGCGGGGGCGCTTCGGCTGGTTGAGGCACGGCAGGCGTTGTTGCGAATGCCGGCGGCATGCACACAAACGCCAAACACAGCGCTATCCAGCGACGTCGCCGCCCGTTTACGCCCTGCAACATATCGAATACGTCCCCGACTCACTACGCGGTTTAACCCTGTATCGGTCGGCGGTCCGTGGAGTTTAGGATTTTTTTTGTGGGACAACGCGTTAAGCCAGCAAGGTATTCCGGTCAACGAACGAAGAACTGCTCGCTGAATTGCAGTTCCAGGGTGCGGGAAGCCCCCTCTGGCCTGACCTTGACGTGGAAGTTGAGCACTTCTTCGTTTTCGACACCCAGTTCGCCGATGTAGTAGACCGCCTCGCCGTCTTCGACGGAGCGCATGGCGACCTGACGCTGTTGGCCATTGAGATTGGTAGCCGTGACTTCGATTTCGGCCCGCACCGCCTGATTCTGAGGTTTGTCGGTTTTCTTCTGTACGGCAATATTGAGCATGGCTCGGCTATTGCTGCGCTGTATGTCGTATTCCCGTGCGACCTGGGCGGAAAGGAAGGACGTGTTGATGGTGTTGTAGTGGACGATGTAATCGCCAAACTGCTTGAACTGCTCTGCGTGGGCGCTGATCGGCAGCAGGAACATCACGGTTACGGCAAAAGCGAATGCGCGCACGATCCTGTTGGACATGGAGGCCTCCTTGATTAGTTGCTTTTGCAACTACTATAGACCAGATTTCGCGCGCTCACGTCCGGCGGAATCGGTCCCGGGGTCTCCTGTGATTCCCGTTCAGGCCGCGCTCGAGGCGTTTTCCCTCGGCACCGGGCGCAACAAGCGCTGCCGAATGCCGGTTAGCTTCACGAGCTTCTGTTCCAGCGCTTCCTGTTCCTGTTGGAGTTCTTGGATCTTGCTATCGAGCGTATCGCGGGATTCGTTGATTTTACGCAAGGTCTTCAGGCGCCGCTCCATCATGTCCCGATGTTCCTTGATTTGCGCCATCAACGGATTCATCACGTCCTTGAGCCAAGTCTCCGCTTCCTGGTTGGCTTTGAAGAAGGTGTTGCGCGCCTGGCTTACCAGGCTGATGAAGAATTTCTTCACGACGAAACTTTGTTCGGTCATGGTCGTGACCGGACTGTTGCGGAAGGCTTCCGCCTCATCGGAGAGCGCGCCCATTTGATCGGTGAATTCCTTCACTGAAAATGTGCGCGGCTGAATGGCGGGCAGTCCATGCTCGACGTGGAATTTCTTGTAGATCGCCATGACCAGCCGCCGGCATTGCTCGGCCTGGTCTACGGACTGTTCCATGGTCTCGCGCGCACCCTCGAAGAACGTCTTCATGCCGCGCTTCAAGCCGTTGGTGGTCCAGCTGCCGAGCATGGACTTGCGGGTGTCCGAGATCAGCCGGTCAATGGCCTCCAGGCTCAATGTCTCCAGCAGATTGGTGGCCTGACGTTGCAGCAATCTGCGGCTGGATTGGAAGCTCTCCACGTTTTTCTGGTACGTGGTTTGCTCTTCGCGGGTCTTTTTCATCAGATGCAATATGACGTCGGCATTCTTGCCGCTCAGATTGCGCAGTTCCTTGAGTTGCGTCACGGTGTGCTCGTGGCGGGTGCGCAGGATTCCGAGTTCGTCCTCCAGCATTGCGCCCAGATCGCCGACGATGTTGTCGCGCAAAATGGATTCGCGAGCCGGGACGACCGTCTTGCAAAGATATTCTTCCAGCGCGCGAAGCTGACTTCGGGCAAGCAATCCCTCGTCGGAACGGATTTTGGCCAAAAGTCCCTTTTGCGCCGAAACTGGAAAGATATTCTCCTTTTCGACGCCCAACAGGGTCGCGGTCTTGCGCACCTGGGATTCGATGCTGGAATTGATCACCGCGTCGCTGCGCAGGTCGTCCCACAAGGTGTCGACCTTGTTCAATACCACCGCCACGCCCTTCTGCCGGCGACTGCGGCGGGCGCCGTCGATGTGGAACTGCCACACGTCCAGGTCACTACGGGTTACGCCAGTGTCTGCGGCGAGTACGAACAGTACCGCCTGGGCCGAGGGCAACATGTTCATGGTGAGTTCGGGTTCACTGCCCAGGGCGTTGAGCCCCGGTGTGTCGAGGATCACCAGACCGCGCTTGAGCAGCGGATGCGGAAAACTGATCAACGCGTGGCGCCACATGGGAATTTCCACCTCTTCGGGCGGTTGTTCGTGATGCCCGTGGTGGTCGACGCTGTATAGGCCGAGCCGTTCCGCTTCCGCTACCGGCACCATCTTGGTCCGCACCACTTCCCGCAGCGCCTGCTCCATCTGATCCGGGGATTCCAGGTCCAATGGGATATTGGTCCAGTACACCGGATCATGCTTGAACTCGGCGATGGTGGACTCGTCCTGCCGGGTTTCGATGGGCAGCAATCGCACATAGGACTGTTCGGCGGCCTGGTCGTAAAAGAGTTCGGTCGGGCACATGGTGGTGCGTCCGGCTTCCGAGGGCAGCAGGCGTCGCTGATAATCGGCGAAAAATATCGCATTGATCAGCTCGGTCTTACCGCGGGAGAACTCTGCAACGAAGGCGATGTTCAGCCGATCGTTCTTGAGCGACTCGATCGCCTCGTAAATACGAAGGGAATGTTCAGCGTCGTCCTGGCCTGTTTCATCCAGCCATCCCTGAAACTCGCTGATTGCACCGATCAGGTCTGCTTTCCAGTCGTCGAAAGCCTCGATTTCGCCTTGGAGCTGAGTATCCGCATGCATCATTTTTATCGCCTTTCCGGCTGTCCATATCCCCGGGTGTAACGACCGTATCGACGCAGCGCTATAAAGCTTTAGGGCGAGGGGTACGAATGGTGCAGGCTCAACGCCCAGTGGGCCGGGAAATGTCGCGCAATGGAAGCGTGGCGACAATACGGGGTCTCAAGCTGTGAAATCGATCACACTATGTTGAGCAACTGTGCGGGGATGCGCGCTGGCTTCTCGATCCGGAAGCGTTTTTCGCGGCTGCTGGCGCCGGTTTCCAGTGTTACCCGGGACTTTGCGACACCGAACGCTCGGGCCAACACCGCAGTGAGATGGCGATTGGCGTTGCCGTCCACCGGCGTCGCGGTAATTGTCACTTTCAGCAGTCCGCCCTGAACGCCGACGATCTCGTCGCGGCTCGCCTTCGGTTGTACGCGTAGGCGTAATATCAGGTCCTCGCCATCCCAACGCAATGGCGAGTCCGCGCTGTTCACGGGGACAGAGGACTGAGCAGCATGGCCTGCACGTAGGGCACTGCCATGCGCAGCAGATACAGCACCAACAACGCAACCATGGGGCTGAGGTCGATTCCGGACACCGGCGGCAGCAGGCTGCGAAATGGGCGCAACACAGGGGTCGTCAATTGATACAGGACGACGGTGAACGGATTATAGGAAGCCGATTGAATCCAGCTCAGCACGGCCTGGATGATAATAGCGACGATAAAAATCATCAGCGCCGTGGAGACCAGTTCGCCCAAGGCCAATACCAACAGAATCCACGGATTCAACGTTTCACCGACGATACTGTGAATCAGCACCAGCTCCAGCAGCTGCAGGGCCAGCAGCAGCACCAGCGCGGCTACATCGACCCCGCCGATGCCGGGAATGATGCGCCGTAACGGGCGCAGCGCCGGGGTGGTCAAACGGACCACGAACTGGGACATCGGATTGTAGAAATCGGCGCGCACCGCCTGCAGCAAAAACCGCAACATTACCAACAGGATGTAGAAATTGAACAAGACGCCGATCAAAAATACCCCGGCGTTCGCAAAATAACCGTTCATTTGTCCCCCAAAGCGTCGCCCAATTCCACTGCACGCTGTTGCGCTGCCGCCATTGCCTTCGCGATCAGGTCCCGTAAGCCGGCTTGTTCGAGTACCGCCAGAGCACGCTCGGTGGTGCCGCCAGGTGAGGTCACCTTGGCCCGCAATGCCGCTGGACTATCGCTGCTTTCCAGGGCCATCTTGGCGGCGCCCAGCGCGGTTTGCAGGGTCAGCAGGCGGGCATGCTCGACACTGATCCCCAATTCCTGCCCGGCCTGCTCCATTGCCTCCATGACCAGGAAATAATACGCGGGACCGCTGCCGGAGAGTGCCGTGATCGCGTCGAGAAGGCTTTCTTGCTCCACCCACAGGGTCAAGCCGACGGCGCGCAAAATCGTCTCGGCGAGATCGTGCTGACGCTCATCCACGTGCGAGTTCGCGAACAGACCGGTAGCGCCGGTCTGCACCAGGGCCGGTGTATTGGGCATGGTCCGAACCACGGCAGCCCCGCCGCCCAGCCAGCGGCAGATGTCGGGCTCGCGGACGCCGGCGGCGATGGATACCACCAGGGCGCGGGATTTTTGCACGCTGGCGGAAATTTCCATGGCGACCGCTTTGACCGCCTGCGGTTTGACTGCGAGCACGATCACGTCGGCGTCCTTGCAGGCCCGGGCATTATCGCTGCCGACGCGAATGCCGAAGCGGTCCGCCAGATTCTGGCAGCGCTTGGTGTCCGGGTCTGCGACTTGAATCCGGTGCGGGTCCCAGCCGTCGGCCACCAAGCCGCCGACCAGGCTGGCGGCCATGTTGCCGCCGCCGATGAAAGTGATTAGCGCATTGTTCATAGCGCACGCCGTTGCGAAAGGGGGGGCTCAGTCTATCGCAACGGCTGCTAAAACCAAATGAGCGGCTCTCAGTGGCCGCGCGCCGGTCGGCGTTCACCGAAGATCGCAGTGCCGATCCGTACCATCGTGGCGCCTTCGGCGACCGCCGCTTCGAGGTCGCCGCTCATGCCCATGGACAAAGTGTCGAGTTCGAAGCCGCTAGCGCACAACTCGTCGCGCGCGGCCCGTAACGCCCGGAACGGCAGACGCTGCGCCTCGAACCGCTCAGTGGGCGCAGGGATGGTCATCAGGCCGCGCAAATGCAGTCCGGGCAATGCGGCGATTCGTTCGGCGAGTTGCGCCAGTCGATCCAGGGCAACACCGGCCTTGGTCGCTTCGCCGCTGGTATTGACCTGGATGCACACTTGCAGTGGACCCAGCCTTGGCGGACGCTGCGCGCTCAAGCGCTCGGCCACCTTGATTCGGTCGATTCCGTGAACCCAGTCAAAGTGCAGGGCGATGTCTTTTGTTTTATTGGACTGGATGGGGCCGATGAAATGCCACTGCAGTCGCAGGTCTTGCAGCGACTGCATTTTGGCAAGTGCTTCCTGGACATAGCTTTCGCCGAAGATTCGCTGGCCGGCGCCGTATGCGGCGCGCACGGCTTGAGCCGGATGCGTCTTGCTGACCGCCACCAGGGTCAGCGTCGAAGGATCGCGTCCGGCCGCGCGGGCGGCGCTTTCGAGGCGGGCGCGGACCTGTTGCAGATGGGCGTGGATATCGGACATGGTATGGGTCAAATCGCCCGGCTATACTGATTCGGCAGGCCCTTCATGTGCTAAAGAAAGTGCTCGAGCACGCGATATAAAGCATACCGTACCAGCCGGCCTGTGTTTCAACTGCGTTAGGAATTTTCTATATGGATATCGCGGAACTGCTCGCTTTTGCAGTCAAGAACAACGCCTCCGATTTGCATCTGTCCTCCGGTCTGCCGCCGATGATTCGCGTTGACGGCGATATCCGCCGTATCAACGTCGCGGCGCTCGATCACAAAACCGTTCATGGCTTGATCTACGACATCATGAACGATAAGCAGCGGAAGGATTTCGAAGAATTTTTCGAAACCGATTTTTCGTTCGAAATTCCCGGCTTGGCCCGGTTTCGCGTCAACGCGTTCAACCAGAACCGCGGCGCGGGCGCCGTATTCCGAACCATTCCGTCGAACATTCTAAGCCTGGAGGATCTGGGTTGCCCGCCGGTGTTCCAGGAAATGGCCAAGAACCCGCGCGGCTTGATCCTGGTGACCGGACCTACCGGTTCCGGCAAGTCGACGACGCTGGCGGCGATCATGAATCATCTGAACGAAAACAGCTTCGCGCACATCCTCACCATTGAAGACCCCATCGAGTTCGTGCACCAGAGCAAGAAGTGTCTGGTCAACCAGCGCGAAGTGCACCGTGACACGCTCGGGTTTTCCGAAGCACTTCGTTCCGCTCTGCGTGAAGATCCGGACATCATCCTGGTGGGTGAAATGCGTGATCTGGAAACCATTCGCTTGGCGCTCACGGCAGCGGAAACGGGCCATTTGGTATTCGGCACGCTGCATACCAGTTCCGCGGCCAAGACCATCGACCGCGTCATCGACGTTTTCCCGGCCGGCGAAAAGCAGATGGTGCGCTCCATGCTGTCCGAGTCGTTGCGCGGCGTGATTTCCCAAAGCCTGCTCAAGCGGGTTGGAGGCGGACGTACCGCAGCTTGGGAGATCATGATCGGCACGCCGGCGATTCGTAACCTGATTCGCGAAGACAAGGTCGCGCAAATGTATTCGGCTATACAAACCGGGCAGGGCCAGGGCATGCAGACGCTGGACCAGCACTTGCAGCAGCTGGTCGCAAAGGGCGTGGTCAGCAAACAGGATGCTCTGACGCGCGCACAAAACAAAGATATGTTCCGATAAGCGCACCAGCGCGCGAGGACGCACGAGATGGACTTCCAGTCACTATTGAAGTTGATGGTCAGCAAGAAGGCCTCGGACCTGTTTATCACTGCGGGAATGCCGCCCTCGATAAAGGTCAACGGCAAGCTCAAGCCGGTGTCGCAAACCACGCTGACCCCGGATCAGGCGCGGGATATCGTTTATAGCGTCATGAACGACCATCAGCGTGCCGAATTCGAGCGTACCAACGAGTGCAACTTCGCCATCAGTGCGACCGGCATCGGCCGCTTCCGCGCCAGCGCGTTCGTGCAGCGCAATTTCGCCGGCATGGTGCTACGGCGAATCGAGACCCGTATTCCGACGTTGGACGAATTGACTTTGCCGCCGATCCTCAAGAATCTGGCCATGGTGAAGCGCGGATTGGTGCTGTTCGTAGGCGCCACCGGCACGGGCAAGTCGACGTCGTTGGCGGCCATGATCGGTTACCGCAATCAGAACAGCAGCGGTCACATCATTACCATCGAAGACCCGATCGAATTCGTACACCAGCATTCCGGCTGTATCGTCACGCAGCGCGAAGTGGGCATCGATACCAGCGACTATGGCACGGCACTCAAAAACACTTTGCGCCAAGCTCCGGACGTGATCCTGATCGGTGAAGTGCGAGCCCGCGAAACCATGGAATATGCGATTGCATTCGCCGAGACCGGCCATCTGTGTTTGTGCACGCTGCACGCCAATAATGCCAATCAGGCGTTGGACCGGATCATCAACTTCTTCCCCGAGGAGCGACGCGACCAACTGTTCATGGATCTTTCGTTGAATCTGAAGGCGATCGTCGCGCAGCAGCTTCTACCGCGGGCAGACGGCAAGGGCCGAAAGGTTTGCGTGGAAGTTCTGGTCAATACGCCGTTGGCAGCCGACCTGATCCGCAAGGCGGAAGTGCATAAGCTCAAGGAGCTGATGAAGCGCTCAGCTCAGCAAGGCATGCGGACTTTCGACCAAGCTTTGTACGAACTGTACAGTGCCGGTGACATCAGCTACGAAGATGCGCTGCAATACGCCGACTCGGCGAACGAAGTGCGATTGATGATCAAACTGGGCAACGGCGATCCCGAGAAATTCAGCGAAGCGATGGACGGGGTGTCGCTGATCGACGAGAAATTGAGCTAACCGGTCAGGTTGCGTCCAGCCTTCGGCCTTGACGCAACCTACATCCCCGGAAACACCGCTGCGGCATCAAACACCGGACCGTCCACGCACACCCGCTTCATTGCCGGGCCCGCGGGGGTCTGCACCTGCACCGTGCAGCCGGCGCAGCCACCAACCGCACAGGCCATGAATTCCTCCAGGGACACCTGGCAGGGCAGATCGTATTCCCGCGCCAGGCGCGCGACCGCTTCCAGCATCGGGTGCGGGCCACAGGAAAATATTTCCACTTCGGCGCGCGCTTGCGCATCCAGACTGTCGAGCCACGCACGCGCCAGGTCGGTCACGTAACCCTGATGACAACCGGCGAAGTCCTGCAGGCTGGTGAGACGGCTGGGAATTCCCCAATCGTCCAGCAGCGGCATCGCGGCGATGACGTGCTCCGGCATGCCCGGTACGACGATCTGCGACGGCCGGGCTTGGAACGGAAATGGAACCTCCGAGCCCATCAGTACCAGGGGTTTCATGCCTTTATTGTGTTGGCGCAGATGTTCCGCCAGAAACACCATCGGCGGGATGCCGACGCCGCCGCCGATCAGCAATGGACGCGGGCGCGCCGGATGCAATTGGAATGGTTTGCCGATGGGTCCGAGCACGCTCAGCAGTTCGCCGACCGTGCGTTGCGCAAGTAACGCCGTTCCGTGGCCTACCACTTTGTAGAGCAGATCGATCCACCCTTCGTGTGCCGAGACCCGCATGATCGATAAGGGCCGACGCATCGGCAACTGCGGTGCGCATCGGATATGTACGAAGCTGCCGGGCAGCGCGGCCGCGGCACAGCGTGGTGCGCGCAGCCGCAGCACGAATTGGCGGGCCGGATATTCGTGGTGCGCCAGCACTTCGGCTTCTTCCAGGTAGATCGTGTCGCGGTGGGTTTTGGACATTGGAGGCGATTTCGGTTCAGTTACGGCGATCGAATACCAGGCGACCGCCGAGGAGGGTGCAGGTAACGCGACCGTGCATCTCCCAATCCATGAATGGCGTATTGCGACCGAGGCTGCGCATTTCCGACGGAGTCAGGCGCCAGCGAGCCCCAGGATCGAATACACACACATCGGCGGCAGCGCCCGGACGCAGCGTGCCGGCGTCGATGCCCAGAACGCTGGCCGGCCCATGGGTGAGCCGGGCAATCGCGTCGCTCAAGTTCAACGGTCCGTCCTCGACCAGGCGCAGCGTAAGGCCCAGCAGGCTGTCGAGTCCGGATACACCGGGTTCGGTGGAGCAGAAGGGTGCCAGCTTGGCATCGGCCTCGTGGGGTTGGTGATCGGAGCAGATGGCGCCGATGACGCCCCGGACCACGCCGTCGGTGAGTCCTTCCAGGTCCCGGTAGGTGCGCAGGGGCGGCAGCACATGACATTGGCTGTCGAAATGATCGACGTCCGCTTCAGTTAGAAACAGGTGGTGGACCGCGACATCGGCGCTCACCGGCAAGCCGTCGAAGCGCGCCCGCGCCACCATGCGCACGGCCGTGGCCGTGGACAGCCGGCAGAAGTGCGCCCGCACCCCGGTTTGCTGCACCAGCGCCAGGTCGCGGGCCACGGCGACGGTTTCGGCCGCTTCCGGTATGCCGGGTAGACCGAGGCGGGTCGATACCGCACCTTCGTGGGCGCACCCATGATCGCTCAGCCAAGGATCTCTGGGAATCAGGAACACCGTCAGATCCTGGGTGGCGGCGTACTCCATGGCGCGGCGCATGATCTGGCTGTTGGCAATGGGGCCGACGTTGCTGACGCCAACGCAGCCGGCATCGCGCAGCTCCGCCATTTCCGAAAGTTTCTCGCCACCGAGGCCGAAGGTGAGTGCGCCCAGCGGTACCAGGCGGGCGTAGCCAGCGGCATCAGCCCGTTGGCGGACCAGTTGCGCGACGGCCGGGGTGTCGATGATCGGATCGGTGTCGGGTGGACAGCATAGCGTGGTGATGCCCGCGGCAGCTGCGGCCGCGGTTTCCGACGCAATTGTTGCCTTATGTTCATTGCCCGGTTCGCGGGTTCGCGCACATAGATCCACCAGGCCGGGACACACCACCTGACCCCTGGCATCGATCTCCTGATCAGCGGAAAACCCTTCCGGGGCGCCGCCGAGCGCGGCAATGCGACCATCGACGATGAACAGATCCTGTTCGCGGTCAACGCCGTTGGCGGGATCGAGCACGCGGCCGCCGCGAATGCGCAAACGCATTATTGCTCCTCCAGGGCTTCAGGCGCGCGGCTGCGCATGGCCATGGACATCACCGCCATGCGAACGGCGATGCCGTGGGACACTTGCTGCAAAATCACCGACCGAGGGCCGTCGGCCACTTGCGAATCCATTTCCACGCCGCGATTGATGGGGCCGGGATGCATGACGATGGCGTCTTCGTTGGCGTGACGCAGCTTTTCCTCGGTCAGTCCGTAGCGGCGGAAATATTCGTGCTCGCTCGGCAGCAACGCGCCTTCCATCCGCTCGCGTTGCAACCTCAGCATCATGATCACATCGACGTCGCGGATGCCGGAAGCCAGTTCGGTATGGACCTGCACTCCGAGCTGTTCCACTTCCGCAGGCAGCAGCGTGCGCGGCGCCACCACCCGGACTTCCTTTGCCCCGAGGATGTTCAAAGCGTGAATCTGCGAGCGCGCCACCCGCGAATGCATGATATCGCCGACGATTGCCACCCGTAGATTGGTGAATTCGCCCTTGTGGCGGCGGATGGTGAACATGTCCAGCATGCCCTGGGTGGGATGCGCGTGGCGGCCGTCGCCGGCGTTGATAATGGCGACGTGGGGCAGCACGTGGCGGGCGATGAAATGGGCCGCGCCGCTGTCGTTGTGGCGCACCACGAACATGTCCACGTGCATGGCTTCGAGGTTGCGCATGGTATCGAGCAGCGTCTCGCCCTTGGTGGTACTGGATGCGTTCAAGTTGATGTTCAGTACGTCGGCCGAAAGCCGCTTCGCCGCCAGTTCGAATGTGGTTCGCGTACGGGTGCTGGGTTCGAAGAACAGGTTGACGATGGTTTTGCCGCGCAGCAGGGGAACCTTTTTAATGGTCTGCTCGGGGACACCGGCAAAAGATTCCGCCGCATCGAGGATGTCCACCAGGATTTCCCGGCTCAAACCTTCGATGGACAGAAAATGCCTGAGCCTGCCCTTGTCGTCGACTTGCAGATTCACGCCCGCCCCCCGGGTTGCGTGGTGTCTTGAATGCTCAGGGACAGCGGCTCCGGACCAGTCAGTTTCACTTCCTGGCCCGGCTGCAGTTCCAGGTGCTGCCCGACCACGTTGGCCTCGACCGGCAGTTCGCGACCGCCGCGGTCCACCAGCGTCGCGAGCGTGATGGAGGCCGGCCGGCCGTAATCGAAGATTTCGTTCATGGCGGCGCGCACCGTGCGTCCCGTATAGAGAACGTCGTCCACCAGGATGATATGCCGGGCGTCGACACTGAACGGCAGATCCGACGGCTTGACCTGCGGGTTCATGCCGATTCTGGTGAAGTCATCCCGGTAAAACGAGATGTCGAGGCTGCCGAGCTTGGAGCTCAAGCCCAATGCCCGATGCAGGGCCTTTGCGACCCATACCCCGCCGGTATGGATGCCGATGACCAGCGGGTCGCGGATGTTGCGTTCGGCGATTTCCCTTCGCAGTGCTTCCGCCATCCGGGCGATCAGAGCTTGGGGATCCGGTTCAACGGTCACGGCAGGTCTCCTGCTGGCGCAGCCAGTCTTGCAAGATTACGCGAGCGGCGACCTGGTCGATCGGCCCTCCGCGCGAGCGGCGGCCTAGGGCACGTTCGTGTGCCGTCTGCTCGCGTGCTTCCCGGGAGCTGAGACGCTCGTCCACTTCGTGCACCGGCAATCCGTAGCGGCCATGGAGTTGCCGGCCGAAGTGTCGAGCTGCGTGGGTCAGATCGTGTTCGCGGCCGTCCATATGATACGGCACACCGATGACCAGCGCATCCGGCCGCCAATCATCGATGAGGCGGCCGATGGCGCGCCAGTCGGGTTGCTGCTTCGGACAGGGGAGCGTGACCAACTCGCGTGCCACACACGTGACTTCTTGCCCGATGGCAACGCCGATCTTCTTTTGGCCGTAGTCGAATCCGAGTAGGGTGCGCTGCAAATCGGCAGCCATTTTATGCGTGACCTGCGTCCCCGGAGAGCAGATTCAGATCGACGCCCAGCAACGCCGCCGCTTCTTCCCAGCGTTTCTCCACCGGAGTTCGGAACAGGATGCGTTCGTCCGCGGGACCGCTGAGCCAGGCATTGTCCGCCAATTCCTGCTCCAGCTGTCCGGCACCCCAGCCCGCGTAGCCCAACGCAATCAGGCTTTCCACGGGGCCTTCGCCCCGAGCCATCGCAGTCAGAACGTCGCGCGAAGTGGTCAGCCCGATATCGTCGGTGATCAACAGGGTCGAATCCCACTGCGTGGCCGGCCGGTGCAGCACGAAGCCGCGTTCCTGCTGCACCGGGCCACCCATGTAAACGGTTCGCTCGGCCAACGTATCGGCGCGGGTTTCGATTTCCATGTGGTCGAGAATTTCGCCAAGGCGTACTTCCAGCGGGCGGTTGATCACGATGCCCAGGGCGCCTTCTTCGGTGTGTTCGCAGATGTAGGTTACGGTGTGAAAAAAGTTCGGGTCCGCCAGCTGCGGCATGGCGATCAAAAAATGGTTGGTCAGGTCTGTGGCGCGCGTCATGGGGCTAGTATCCGGCGGCGACGGTTGGCGATCAAGCCGCGGCGTCACGGGCGCACGGCGGAGCAATAACGCGTGGATTTCAGGTGGTATTCCGCTTTCTGTTTATTGACCAACGAGTTGGTCCTCGGTGGTGAAGCGCCAGCGACGGCGGATACGCAACTCCTTGTCGCCGTCCAGCACGTTGGCGGGTACCGCCGGAAACGGTGCGGCCAGGCGCACGATGCGGCGCGCGGCTTCGTCCAGCACCTCGTGGCCGGATGAGCGCAGCAGATCGATGCTCACCAGGCTGCCGTCGGCATTCAACGTGACTTCCAGTTCCAACTCGCCGGAAAGATTGCGGCGTCGCGCTTCGTCGGGATAGTTCAATGCGCCGATCTTTTCCACCTTGTCTATCCATGCATGCAAGTACGCCGCGTCTTCGACTTTGCGTGTATTGGCAGTCAGCACTTTGCTGTCGCTGTGGGAATAGAGCTGTTTTGAGGATTCCACCCGTGCTTCCAGGCGCGCGATTTCGCGGCTGCGTTGCATCAGTTCGGCTGCGGATATGGGCGCGGGAGTGGGTGCCTGCGGCGCTTCTGTATGGGTCGGGGTTTTCTTCGGCGCGTGCTTTTGGGTGACCACTTGCGGCGCCGTACTCTTCGGCGCCGGCGGCGCTGCAGCCGGGGAAGTCTTTGGCGACGGCGCCGGTTGCTCGATCACGCTCGGTTCCGAGGCCTCGGGTTCGTGGCGCACCCGTTCCTTGGTATCGCCCCCGCCGCGCTGCTGTTCCTGTGCCAGATAATCGGCTTGTTCCGGCGGTTTTTCGCTGGCGCCCTGGACCAGGGTGATGTCCAGGGTGTTGACCACTTCGGCTTTACGGGGATCTTCCTGCTGAAAGCTGATGCCCAGGATCACCAGCGCATGAAACGCAATTGCCAGGAACAGTGTCAGACCCAGGCGATCGCCCGCAGTCACGCGTAGAGGAGTTGCCTGCGCCGCAGTCATGTGTGATTGGAGTCGCGTTGTCCGTCGCAAATGTCGGGCGCTGTCAAATTGGCCAGCAGCCGCTTTGCGATTATACCGTTCACCAGACCGAATAAAACCGATGCCGTCAGCAGAAACGGCAGCAAATGCACCAGCCCCGGGTGTGGAATGAACAAAGTCCATGCCAGCAGGAATTGCGTGCTCATGTGCGCCAGTGCCGCCAGCACGCTGTAGCCGATGGCACTGAAACCGCGGCCCGGTAACCGGCATGCCAGCCACAGGATCGTGATACTGGCCAGGCTGCCGCCGAAACTCATCACGAAAGTCGGGGTCAGAAAGGTGCCGATCAGGAGACTGCCGGCCAGCACCCGCAGCACCGCCACCCAGGCAGCCGCACGCCAGCCGAACTGCACCAAAACAGCGACCGTGATGATGTTGGCAAGTCCGGGCTTGATGCCCGGCAGCGGCGATGGCAGCGCACTCTCTGCGATATGGATGGTGATGGCTACGGCTGCGAGCCAGGCGATGCGCTGATCCTCGGGTGTGGCGATCAATGTGGCCACGGGCAGTACCGGTGTCCTAAAAGTTGATCGCGTCGAAGCGCCGCTGGCCGCCGGCGACGGTGAAGCTGACCCCGTTCGGCAGGCAAGCGGCAAATTCGCCGGTTTCGTGCAGCCAACCGCTGTGCACACAAATTTTCGAATTACAGGGCGAGGATAGAAAATGCGCTTTGCCTTGTCGGATTTCGATGATGCTGTCCCCGATCCGGCCGGCGATCCGCACCCGGCGATCATGACGCAATGAAAGTGTCAGCGGCGCCCCGCGGCCGGACTGGATCGTGATCTCGGTGCCTTCCGCGCTGGGGATCCAGGTCGCCAGGTATACCGCGGGCAGCAGGACGGCAACCGCCGCCAGCAACACCCAATCGGCGCGGGTCATTGTCCGGCCTCCACCACCACCTCGGGGGGCGATTGACCTTCGAAGTGGATGCGAGGTTTCATCTTCGGTGTCATCTGCACCGAACCGTCCTCCAGGACCACCATGACTTGATCCATCCCCATGGCGTGCGCGACTGCACGCCAATGCTGCGGGCCGGCCACGAACAACGCAGTGGCAGCGGCATCGGCACGCGCGCCTTCGGTGGCGATCACGGTAACCGAGGTCAATCCCCGGGCTGGATAGCCGGTAGCGGGGTCGAGGATGTGATGATAGCGCTTGCCCTGGTATTCGAAGAAGCGCTCGTAGTCGCCGGAAGTGAACACGCTTTCGTCACCGCTGACCTCCACCGAAGCGAGAATGCCTTGACTGCGGGGTGCGCGAATGCCGATGCGCCAGGGGCGATCCCCGTGACGGCCGATGGCGCGCAGATCGCCGCCGGCATTGATGATTGCGTTGTTGATACCGAGCCCGCGCAACAACTCGATGGTGCGGTCGACGCCGTAGCCCTTGGCGAATGCGCCGAAGTCCAGGACGACCGCCGGATTGGTGCTTCGCACTCGAATCCCGTCCACCTGGATGTCGCTCATTCGCGGGGCTTGCGTCACCAGTGCGGCAACGGTGTTTTTGTCCGGCGGCGGTCCGGCCGGTTCGCCGCTGTCGAAGCCCCAAAGTTTGATCAGCTTGCCGATGGCGGGATCGAAGCGATTGCCGCTCTCCTCGGCAAGTTTGGTCGCTTGCTCGATCAGCGGCAGCACCGAGGGCGCGGCGGAAAACCACTCTCCAGTGGGCAGCAGGGAGTTCATTCGCGCCAATGCGCCGGCTTCCCAGGGCTGCCAGGTGCGGTGCATGTAGTCGAATTCCTGTTGCACCTGATCGATCGCCCGTTCGGCGCGCTCCGGTTCGACGCCGACGATGGTCACCTCTACCAGGGTGCCGAATGCCAGGAAAGTGCGATGGGTGGTGTCCGGTTCCCTACTGCAGGCGCTTAGAAGCACCGCGCCCATCAGCGCGGTGAGCGCGGATACGAAGAACCTCACTGCATGCGCTCCGCAATCACGTCCATGAGTTGTCCGGCGATGTCGAGTCCGTACAGAGCGTCAAGTTCGCGGATACAAGTCGGACTGGTAACATTGATTTCGGTCAGATAATCGCCAATGACATCGAGCCCTACGAACAACAAACCCATTTCCCGCAATGTCGGTCCCACGGCGGCACAGATTTCGCGGTCGCGTTGACTGAGTGCAATGCCGACGCCGCTGCCGCCTGCCGCGAGGTTGCCGCGCGTTTCCCCAGGCGCAGGTACGCGAGCCAGCGCGTAAGGAACCGGCTCGCCGTCCACCACCAGAATGCGCTTGTCGCCGGCGCTGATTTCCGGTACGAAGCGTTGAATCATGGCATAGCGGCTGGCATTTTCGGTGAGGGTTTCGATGATGACGCCGATATTCGGGTCGTCCCGGCGTACCCGGAATACCGACGCGCCGCCCATCCCGCCCAACGGCTTGAGAATGATGTCGCCGTGCTCGGCCAAGAATTCGCGGATGGCGCCGGCGTCCCGCGTTACCAGCGTCGGCGGACAGAATTCAGCGAACCACGCGGTAAAGAGTTTTTCGTTGGCATTGCGGATTCCGCGCGGATCGTTGACGATCAGCGTGCCGGCCGCGGCCGCACGTTCCAGAATATACGTGCTATATACATATTCGGTGTCGAAGGGGGGATCCTTGCGCATCAGCACGACGTCGAGTTCGCCCAAGGGTATCGCTTGCGCGTCTCCAAGCTCGAACCAGCCCTGCGGGTCATCCGTAACGCGCAGAGCCCTGCTGCGTCCCCAGGCCACGCCGTCGCGCAGCGACAAATCGCGCAGCTCCATGTATTGCAGCACCCAGCCGCGCGATTGTGCGGCTAGAAGCATCGCGAACGTGCTGTCTTTGCGGATCTTGATATCCGCGATCGGGTCCATCACTACGCCGAGTCGAATCATGTCGTCAACGTTACCTTTCATTGTTCCTCGCCAGCAAGTTTCGCGGGCAGAGGCTTAAGGTATTGGTGAAAGAAGCCGATAGTACATGCAAACCGCGACATAGTTGGCTGTCCAGGGATCGAAAAAGCGCCCCAGTAGATTGGTGCAGGCACTTAAAAAGGCGCTAGTTTCAATACGTTAGGTAAAGCCAACGGGTCATGTGTCAAACCATTGAGTTGTACTGGGATTAATGATATGGACACGCAACGAGTACATGAACATCCAGCCCCAACCGGGACGGGCCGTATCGTGGCAGGCGATCAGGAACAGGATTTCTCCGGCATGAAGGTGATGGTGATCGACGATAGCAAGACGATTCGTCGTACCGCCGAGAGCTTGCTCAAGAAAGCGGGCTGTGAGGTCGTGACCGCCACCGACGGCTTCGAGGCGCTTTCCAAGATCACAGACCAGTCCCCGGACATCATTTTCGTCGACATCATGATGCCGCGCCTGGACGGCTATCAGACCTGCGCATTGATCAAGCACAACAGCGTTTTCAAGAAAACGCCGGTGATCATGTTGTCCAGCAAGGATGGGCTGTTCGACAAGGCGCGCGGCCGCATCGTCGGATCCGAGCAATATCTCACCAAGCCGTTCACCAAAGAAGAACTGCTGGGCGCAATTAAAAGGCACGTAAAGAAGGCCAACTGAACGGGTCGTCGGATACCGTTCAGCGGAAGGATTCGGGAGAAGAAGACAGGAACAGGCTGCTCGAAGGCCACCACAGCATCCGTTACCGGTCGCTACTAGGCAATGCCGGTGGGACGCAGGCTGCTGCGCCCCTTTCAGGCGAAATTGAAATTTACAGGAGCAAATTAGCTATGGCTCGCATTCTGATCGTCGACGATTCACCGACCGAAGTGCATGTCTTGAAGACGATGCTGGAAAAAAACGGCTTCCAGACGATTTCCGCGAATAGCGGCGAGGAAGGGATCGAAGTCGCTAAAAAAGAAAAACCCGACGTCATTCTGATGGACGTGGTCATGCCTGGTCTGAACGGATTTCAGGCGACCCGCCAATTGACCAAGAACCAGGAAACTTCCGCGATTCCGGTGATCATCGTGACTACCAAGGATCAGCAGACCGATCGCGTATGGGGATTGCGCCAGGGTGCAAAGGACTATGTCACCAAGCCCGCCCAGGAATCGGATCTGGTCGGCAAGATCCAGTCGGTTCTGGCTGGCTGAGCGGAGAAAGGCGATGACGGATCAGCAGGGTGCCAATCCGATCGAGTTGCTCGTCGACATCGAGCGGCGGGCTCGCGCCAATGCGGCTGGGTTGCCGCAGCAGCAGGACATACGTGAACAATGGAGCGGTATCGGTTTCCGGCTGGGCGAGCGATGGATGCTCGCACCGCTGGACGAAGTCACGGAGTTGCTCACGCTGCCCGTGATGACTCGGGTGCCAGGCGCCAAGTCGTGGGTGTTGGGAATCGCCAACGTCCGTGGCAATTTGCTGCCGATTATGGACCTGAACGGATATCTGTACGGCCGCCGCACGGTGGTCGGAAAGCGCACGCGGATTTTGGTTATCAACCATCGCGGCGTATTTGCCGGACTGCTGGTGGACGAGGTGACGGGCTTGCGCCACTTCGACGTCGACCGCAGATTGGCAGCAAGACCGGATTCAGACGTGGAAACATTGCCCTATTTGGAACGGGGCTTCGAGTTGGATGGCCGTGCATGGCCGGTGTTCAGCATGCGCAAGCTGGCTGAGAGCCCGTTGTTCATGCAGGTTGCGGTGTGAGTCGCCATGGCGGTAGGTGGCGGCACCATTGGGAGGACGGCATTCGGGCTGCATCACTAGGATCGGCCTGTTTCGGGAGATTGGACTAATGAGCAAGTTAAACGCAGACGCCTTGAAAAAATTGGGTACCGATCGGAAATATCTCGGCATCATCGTGCCGCTGGTCGTGTCCTTCGTGGTGATGTTGACGGTATTCGCCTACGTCTCGGTACGTAGCGGTTATGACCGTCAATACATTGCCTTGGCCGGTGAGCAACGTGTGCTGTCGCAGCGAATCGCCACCAACGCACTGGAAGCGGCAAGCGGCAAGGAAGGCGCATTCAAGGCGCTGGCCGACTATCGCAATCGCTTCCAGCAGAACCTGAATCGCCTGCAACAAGGCGACTCGGACCTGCCCGCGACTTCCGAGCCTATTGCGGCGAACGAGTTGGCGGCGGTCAGCAATTCCTGGCAAAAACTCGACAAACATGTCGCGGTAATTCTTAAAGCCAAGGATCCGATCCTTTCGGTGCGCGAAAACGCCGGTAAGATCAGTGAGCTGATCCCGCAATTGCTGGCCGATTCGGACGAAGTGGTCAGTATTCTTGTAGAAAAGAGCGCTCCGCCGCTCCAGATCTACAAGGCGAGCGTGCAGCTCATGCTCAGCCAGCGTATCGCCAACAACGTCAACAAAGTCTTGTTGGGCGGTGAAGGCTCAGTAACTGCTGCCGACCGGTTCGGCCGCGACATCACCATTTTCGGCAATGTACTTTCCGGTATGTTGCGCGGCGACCAGACCCAGGGAATTCAACGCGTCAACGATCCCGACGCCCGCGAGAAGCTCGAACAGGTCTCAACCTACTTCGCCACGGTCAGTGACATGGTCGGCGCGATCCTGGAAAAGACGCCGGATCTGTTCGAAGTGCAGGACGCCGTAGGCAACGTTGCCGGTAACAGTGATGCGGTGATTTCCAACAGCGACAAGCTGGTTACGGCCTACACCGAAGCCGGCAACCATATGACGCTCAATATCGTTGCGGGCGCAGCCGGTATCGCCGCCCTCGTCCTACTGGTCGTGTTGGGCTTGCGTCTGAAGAAGGATGCTGATTCGCGTACGGAGTCTGCAGAAGAGCAGAACGAACGCAACCAGGAAGCCATTCTGCGCTTGCTGGATCAGATTCAGGGTCTGTCTGAAGGTGATTTGACCGCGGAAGCGGAAGTGACCGAGGACTTCACCGGCGCCATCGCCGACGCGTTCAACAGCGCGACGCAGGAGCTGCGCACCCTGGTAACCACCATCAACGAGACCTCGGTGCAGGTGTCCTCGGCAGCGCAGCAGACGCAGGCGACCGCCATGCATCTGGCCGAAGCGTCGGACCATCAGGCGCAGCAGATCAGCGGCGCGAGCACAGCCATCAACGAAATGGCGGTTTCGATTCAGGAAGTCTCCAGCAACGCCGCCGAATCCTCGAACGTGGCGCGTTACTCGGTGGAAGTGGCTCACAAGGGCGCGGACACGGTGCGCCGCTCGATTCAGGGTATGGATACCATCCGCGAGCAGATTCAGGAGACATCAAAACGGATCAAGCGTCTCGGCGAAAGCTCGCAGGAAATCGGTGATATCGTCGAACTCATCAACGACATCGCCGACCAGACCAACATTCTGTCTCTGAATGCTGCAATCCAGGCCGCAATGGCTGGTGAAGCGGGCCGCGGTTTCGCGGTGGTCGCCGACGAAGTACAGCGCCTCGCGGAGCGTTCCAGCAACGCTACCAAGCAGATCGAAGCACTGGTCAAGACCATTCAGACCGATACCAACGAAGCGGTGATCTCCATGGAGCAAAGCACCGCGGGTGTGGTGAAGGGAGCGCAGTTGGCAGAAGACGCGGGTGAGGCGCTGGAGGAGATCGAGAACGTGTCCAATCGACTAGCCGAACTCATCGAATCCATCTCCGGTACCGCCGGTCAGCAGTCCAGTGCCGCGGCCAACATCTCCGACACCATGAACGTCATTCAGGAGATCACGACGCAGACGTCCGCCGGTACCAACGAAACGGCAGCGTCCATCGGCAACTTGGCAGAGTTGGCAAATGACCTGCGCAAATCTGTTGCCGGCTTCAAGCTGCCTGGTTGATCGACGAGACGGGACGCAGTGAGCGGCGCGCAGCAACAATCGCAGGTGACGCCTTCCGCAATCGGCCGCACTTTGCCGGATATGAACGACGTTCAATTCCGCAAGTGGGTCGAATTGCTGGAAGAGCGGACCGGCACGCTGGTGCCGCCGGAACGTAAGTCATTTTTGATTACGAGCTTGGGACTGCGGATGCGGGAAATCGGTTGCGGATGCTTTGACGAATACTTCGAAAGGCTGGTCAACGGCGCAGGCGCAGTGATGGAGTGGTCCACCCTGGTGGACCGTCTCACGGTCCACGAAACCCGTTTCTACCGCCACCCCCAAGCGATGGAACTGGTCGCGGGCGAAGTGATACGCAAGAATCCCAACGGCGCGAGCGTCAGCATTCAGGCCTGGAACGTTGGCTGCGCGACGGGCGAAGAAGCCTACACGCTGGCGATGGTCATCGACCAGTCCCTGCGGCGGCGGGGCGGAGCGGGTTATTTTGGCGTCACTGCAACCGATATCAGTCAGCCCGCGTTGCGTACCGCGGCCGCCGGCATCTACCCGCGAGCTCGAGTCAAGGACCTCCCGCCTCACATGGCGGCGACTTACCTCATTTCGGAAGGCGACGATCGCGTCAGCGTGGTGCCGGGTTTGAAGCGGCGGGTATGCTTCATTCGCAGCAACATCCTGGACGCCGGCGATGAACCTTTCGGTCCCATGGACATCATTTGTTGTCAGAACCTGCTCATCTATTTTGAGCGCTCGCGTCGAGCCGCCCTTGCAGAGGCATTGGCCTCACGCTTGTGCCCTGGTGGCGTCCTGGTACTCGGTTCAGGCGAGCTGATCGGCTGGCAACATCCGCAAATGGAAAAGCTAACCTCCGCGCATACGCTCGCGTATCGACGTGTGGGCTGAGCCGGTGCTGCAGGATACGACAATGGATAAGAACATCGATTACGGCACACTCAGCTGGGTCAAGCAGGAAATCGACGATACCCTGAAGCAGGCACAGCAGTCGCTGGAAGAGTACGTCGAAAACCCTGAAGACGCCACGCAGCTGCAGTTCTGTTTCAGTTACCTGCACCAGGTAACCGGCACCCTGCAGATGGTGGAACTTTACGGCGCCGCCCTGCTGGCAGAGGAAATGGAGCAGTTGGCCAAGGCGCTGACCTCAGGGAATGTGTCGCAGCCAACTGAAGCATACGAAGTTCTCATGCGAGGGATCCTGCAACTGCCGGATTACCTCGAGCGCGTCCAAAGCGGCTACGCCGATGAACCATTGGTATTGTTGCCCCTACTGAACGACCTGCGTGCGGCCCGCGGTGAAAATCTGCTTTCGGAGAATGCCCTGTTCGCACCGGACCTGACGGAAGGCGACTCGGCGCCCGAAGATCCACACCCGGACAGCGCCGACAAACAGGCCTTGATCCAGCTCGCCAAGCGATTGCGCCACCAGTTCCAGATCGGCCTGTTGGGCTGGATTCGCGAAAAGAATGTGAACGACAATCTGGCCAAAATGGCGGATGTGATGGCGCAGCTCGAACACAACGGTACCCGCCAATCCGCGGTGCGCTTGTGGTGGATTGCGGGTGGCGTACTCGAAGCCCTGCTGCACGACGGTATTGACGCCAGCGTATCGGTGAAAAAGCTGCTCGCTCAGGTAGACCGGGAATTGAAGCGCTTGATCGATCAAGGCGAACAAGCGATGGCCGCAGCTCCGGCCGCGGAACTGCTGAAGAACTTGCTCTATTACGTTGCGCGCTCGGTCAAGAGCACATCTCGCATCAGTGCCATCAAGGACAAGTTCAAGCTCGGCGGCGCAGTACCCAATGCGGAAGAATTGGCCAGTGCACGGGAGGAACTCGCCGGACCCAACGCGGCCATGATGCGGACCGTGGCCGATGCGATACGCGAGGATCTTGCGGGTGTCAAAGACGCCCTGGACCTGTTTCTTCGCAGCGACGCACGTGCTGTCGAGGCACTCGCGCCGCAAGCCGAGGTTTTGCGCAGGGTCGCCGACACACTCGGCATGCTAGGCATGGGCATGCCGCGCAAGGTGATCCAGGACCAGGAGGCGATCGTCAATCGTATACGCGGCGGCGAGTTGGAAGCCAGTGAAGAACGGCTGATGGAAATCGCCGGCTCGCTGCTGTACGCCGAGTCATGCTTGCAGGGTCTGGTGGAGAGCCGAATTACCGCGCGCAATCAGGACGGTCCGTCATCCAACGCTTCGCTGCAGTTACCCGCATCTGAAATGCGTGAAATCGGCCAGACCGTGTTGCGTGAAGTAAGCGCCGGCATCAATCACGCCAAAGAAGCAATCGTCGCGTTCATTGATTCGCCTTGGGATCATCAGTTGCTGGTGGACGTGCCGCAGCAGTTCAACCAGGTCCGTGGCGCGATTCAAATGCTCGGCATGGACGTTGTGAGCCGTTTGCTGGACTCCATCAGTCGCTACATCGAGACTCGCTTGTTGGCTGACCGCATTACCCCGGATCAGAGCGAACTCGATGCCTTGGCGGATGCGATCAGCAGTGTCGAGTATTTCCTGGAAGCACGGCTGGATGATCGCGCGCCGGCCCCTTCGCTCCTGGACGTGGCCAGCCGAAGTGTCGCCGCGCTGGGTTATGCAGTTGCCGATCCGATTCCGGTACCGGTTTCCGAGGTGGCCGACGAGGTGGGGGAAGTCGCTGAGCAAGACCAGACCATAGAGTTCAATTCCGCCGCACTGGCTGAAATGCTGCCGGTTGCGGATGCCAAGCCCGAGGTTGAAGAGATATCGATCGGTGTTCCGGCTGCGAGCGACGAGATCGTGGTTGAGAATATTGAAGCCGAGCCGGCTATCGAAGCCGTCGAACCTGTGATGGATGTACTCGAGCCGTCTGCCGCGGAAGTCGACGAGCCAGCAGTCGAGGAATCGGCCGCGCCGGTTCCGCCACCGCTGTTGGCCGATGATCTGGACGACGACATTCTGGAAATCTTCGTCGAAGAGGCTCGTGAAGAGCTTGGTAATATCAATGAAATGCTACCCAAGTGGCAGCAGAACTTCGACGATCATGAACCGCTCGGGCGCATGCGGCGGTCCTTCCATACCCTCAAGGGAAGCGGACGGTTGGTCGGCGCGACGGTGATCGGTGAAATGTCGTGGTCGTTGGAAAATCTACTCAACCGTATTCTTGACAACACCATCCCGCCCCATGCTGAGGCAGTTGCGATCGTGTGCGATGCTGCTGCCGCACTGCCGCAACTTATTGACGCTTTGGAGCGGCGTGAAGCCGTCACATTCGATGTGCAGGCGTTTATCGATCGCGCCTTTGCCGCGGTAGAGCAGGGCAAGAACATGCCTGCCGAAAGCGAACCGGCGCACCGCATGGTGGCCGATGCACTCGAATCCACCGCAGGAGAACCAAGTCCGGCGATTTCCGATGAGTCCCAGGAAGCGATGGACTCGCAGTTACATGAGATCTTCAGCAAGGAATCAGCAGGTCATATCGAAGCGATTCACGCGTTTATGGAGCGCTGCCGCAACGACGTCGAGCAGTGCGCAGTGGATGAAGCGCTGATCCGCGCGTTGCACACGCTGCATGGAAGTGCACGGATGGCCGGCGCCAACGACATCGCGGAGTTGTCGGGTTTGCTGGAGAAGTACGCCAAAGCGCTGTTGGGCAACGATACGCTATTGCCGGAAGCTGGCATGGTATCGTTGGTGGAATCCGTCGGTGCAGTGGAGCAAATGCTGCAGTTGATCAATCAACCGGAACAGACGCTGCCGGAGTATAACGATTTGGTGGCACGGGTACGCTCACTCTACGAAGAGGAACAAGCCAAGGTCGAAGAGCGCCTGCGCCGCGAACAAGCTGCGGTCAAAGAGCCGATTGTCGAGCAGTCCGTTTCCGCCGAGCAAGCGGAATACGACCAAGAGCTGGTGGAAGTCTTCCTGGAGGAAGCGGCCGAAATTCTCGATTCCAGCGACGCCACCATGCAGCGCTGGCGGGAAGATGCGGTCAATATGGAGATCGTCGCTGCGCTACAGCGTGATCTTCATACCCTGAAGGGCGGCGCCCGTATGGCAGGCATCTCCGCAATCGGCGATCTCAGCCATGCCTTGGAGTCCTTGCTCGAGGCTATCGTCGACGGACGTGCCCGTGCGACCGAATCCGCGCAATCGGCGGTGCATAAAGCGCTCGACCGACTATACGGCATGCTTGAGCGCACCCAGGAAATGCGTCCGGTGGAGCCGGCAAACGAGCTGGTGGCCGAAGTCCAGGCAATTCTCGCCAATAAGGGCGAGAGCATGGAGGTTGGTGCGGAGCAGTCGCCCGAGACGACGGCGGAGGAGCCTGCGGTGATCGCAGCCAACGAATCCGCCGAGGTTGTCCCTGCATCGGTACCGGAAGTGGCGGAAGTCCTCCCATTCGTGATTCCCAAGCCGATACCGGAAGTGGAGGACGGTGAAGCCGATTCGGCGGCGGAAGGTGCCCAGCGTGGACAGAACCAGGATATGGTTCGTGTACGAGCCGATTTGCTCGACAATCTGGTCAACTACGCCGGTGAAGTAAGCATTTATCGCTCGCGCCTCGAACAGAACGTCGGCTCGTTCGGTTACAACCTCGTGGAATTGGGGCAAACCGTAACCCGCTTGCGAGATCAGTTGCGCAAGCTCGAAATCGAAACCGAAGCCCAGATCCTGTACCGCTACGAGATCGAGAACGACGGCGACGAAGATTTCGATCCCTTGGAGATGGACCGTTATTCCCATATGCAGCAGCTGTCCCGCGCGCTCATGGAGAGTGTCGCCGACATCGCCAGTATAGAAGGTCTGCTCGACGGTCTGGTGAGCGAGTCTGAAACGCTGCTCATACAGCAGTCGCGAGTCAATACAGATTTGCAGGAAGGCCTCATGCGCACGCGCATGGTGCCGTTCACCGGCCTGGTGCCCCGCTTGCGGCGCATTGTCCGCCAGACTGCCCAGGAACTGAACAAGAAAGCGCAGTTGCAGGTAAGCGGCGCGCAGGGTGAAATGGATCGAACCGTTCTGGATCGTATCCTCGCTCCGCTGGAGCACATGTTGCGCAACGCGGTAGCTCACGGCATCGAGAATCCGAAACAACGCGGCGAGCGCAACAAGCCGGAGACCGGAACGATTCACGTCGACATGGCGCGTGAAGGATCTGAAGTCGTGATCACGGTAACCGACGACGGTGCCGGCATGGACCTCGCCGCGATTCGGCGCAAGGCTTCCGAGCGCGGCCTGATTGCAGATTCCGCGGAACTCACAGATCACGATGTCATGCAGTTCGTGCTTGAGTCCGGCTTCAGTACGGCCAGCGAAGTCACGCAGATCTCCGGACGCGGCGTCGGCATGGACGTGGTCAACAGCGAGATCAAGCAGCTCGGAGGCGTGCTGCAGATCGACTCCCGTCACGGACTCGGAACCCGGTTTGTGATCCGGTTGCCCTTCACGTTGGCGGTCAACCAGGCACTGCTCGTGGCGGTTGGCGAAGAAAGCTATGCCATACCGCTGACCAGCGTGGAAGGCATCGTACGCATGAGCCGTGAACAGCTGGAGGGTTATTTTGCGGCGCCCACTACCCGTTACGAATATGGCGGCCGGGATTATCAAGTGCAGAATCTCGGTGCGCTGCTGGGCGCAGCCTCTCAATTGTCGGAAACCGCCAAACTGCTTCCGGTGATGTTGGTGCGTTCCGGCGATCACCGTATGGCGCTTCAGGTCGACACGCTCATGGGCAGCCGCGAAATCGTAGTCAAGTCCGTGGGCCCACAGATCTCCACCGTCCGCAGCGTTTCCGGCGCGACCATTCTCGGCGACGGCAGAGTAGTGCTGATTCTGGATGTTGCCGCATTGATCCGTGTCAGCGCGGCTGCGCGAATGGCGGCGTTTGATGCCGAAAGGAGCGAAGCGGCGCCGGTCGAAGCTGCTCCCGCAACGGTCATGGTGGTCGACGACTCGATTACCGTGCGTAAAGTCACTTCCCGCCTGTTGCAGCGCAATGGCATGCAGGTACTGACGGCCAAGGACGGTGTCGACGCTGTCGCACAACTGCAGGAAAATATTCCGGACGTGATGTTGTTGGACATCGAAATGCCGCGCATGGACGGCTTTGAATTGGCAACCCATATCCGCAACGAACCGCGTTTGCGTCAGATCCCAATCATCATGATCACTTCGCGTACAGGCGATAAACATCGCCGCAGAGCCCGCGAGATCGGCGTAAACCGTTACTTGGGCAAACCATACCAGGAAAGCGAACTGCTGCAGAACATCGAAGAATTGCTGCAGGAGTGCGGCAGTGAGGCCTGAACAGTTGGATGAGGTATTGCGGGTCGCAGTGGTGGCGCGGTCAGAACGTCAACGGCGCTATTTCGCCGAAATTCTCTCGCCCTACGGTGTCGAGATCGTCACCGACGACGCCCTGCGAAATTGCCGGCCGGAACAGCTCGATCGTAGCGTCGCCGACGTTTTGTTGGTGGATTTGGAGGAGGACGATAGCGACGGCGATTTAGATGTCGACATCTGGATCGACCAGGCGCAATTGCCGATCTTGTTCAACGACGGTGATGCCGGAAAGCGTCACGCACCCGGGTCCATTGCCGGCCAGGCGTGGGGCCGGCGATTGGCGGACAAGCTCGGTGCACTGTCAGACGCGGAGCCTGCGCAACCTGCGCCACAAGCCGAACCGGCGGGTGTGACGCTGGTTTCATCCCGCACCGACGCCGTGTACCTCGGCGCCGAACTCGGGTTCGACTTGGACTCCGAATTCTCGGGTGAAGTCGCAGGCGCGTTTGCTGACGACGCCGACCACGGAACCGAGATGCTGCCTGCGATGAACCATGACGTCGTGGCTGCCTTGGTGCTGAACGTCGACGCCGAGGCCGGAGTCGATGTCACGCAGTTCCCTGGACTGGCGTCGAACGAAATAACGGCAACTTCAAATGCACTTTTCAGTGATGAAAAGATCGAGCCGATCCAAACACCGGACTGGGAAGTAAGCGACGAATTCGTACTGGACGATCTGCCGGTGTTGTCGGATTCGGGCGAATCGAACGCGCAGTGGAGCATTGGATCGGATTGGTCACTCGACGACGGGTCGTCCGCGCGGGAAAAAGAACCCTCCGCTCCCACGAGCAGCCGGGAACCGGCAGAAGCTGAATCGTTCGCGCTACTCGACCTGCCGGTACTGACGGACGACGGGGAGATTGCAAACGAATTTCTGTTCGACGAGGTGCCCACACTTACCGGCGGTCTTGCAATGATCGACGAACTTGCTGCTGAATCGATGGAAAAGCATGCCGTTGACGTCGTGACGGAAGCTTCTGCGTGCGATGTGCCGGTCTGGGTGCTCGGGGCGTCGATCGGCGGGCCTCAGGCCGTCAAAGAGTTCATAGCCGAGCTACCGAAGGACATCAAGGCGACTTTCATCGTAGCCCAGCACATCGGCAATGGCTTCGTTGATCTGCTCGCCAATCAATTGGGTCGCGTCACGGAACTAGACGTACGCGCCGCCGGAGCGGACATGGCATTACGCCCCGGCCAGATCGTGGTGGCACCGGTGGAGCAGAGAATGAGCTTCGCGGACGGCGTAATCGCTTTGCATCCGGTGGCGCGCAAGAGTGTGTACAGTCCCTGTATCGACGACGTCATGATGGAAGTTGCCGCAGCCTTCGAAGGCAGGGCGCACGCAATCGTCTTCAGCGGCATGGGAAACGACGGGGTCAACGGCGCAAAAGCCATTGTCGCCGCCGGCGGAACCGTATGGGCACAAGAGGCTTCCAGCTGCGTTATCAGCAGCATGGCTGATGCTGCACGTGGGGCGGGCGTGGTCAGTGAAACAGACACACCGGCAGAGCTGGCGCGGCGCCTGGTGCACTCAATGAACGGAGAATCCGGAGATGAACAAACGAATCGCTGACATTCACAGTTTGCTATTGCCGGTGCAGGAAGGACAACTGTTGCTCCCGAACGCCGCAGTAGCGGAAATCGTCGAATACAATGCGCCGACTCCAATGAAAGACGCGCCTGCGTGGTGTCTTGGCATGGTGGTCTGGCGCGGCATCGAAATTCCGTTACTTTCCTACGAGGCGTTTGTCGGGGGAGAACTTCCTGCAGAGCAATCGCGGCTACGTATTGCGGTTTTGAACACACTCAACGGCAATGCCGAGTTGCCGTTCATCGGCGTCGTGTTACAAGGAATCCCGCGATTGTTGACCGCGGGCAATGACAATGTAGTTGCATCCGCCGCCGAGGATCCAATCGACGGGATCGTATTCAAGGTGTCGGCCGGAAGCGAACAGGCGATGATTCCGGACCTGGATGCGCTGGAACGTACGATACGCAACTTGAACGCTGCGTGAGAGGCGCCGATTCAGCGTAAATCCCCCCATAGCGTTTGAATCGCCGCGAGAACGGCGACGGCTGCCGTTTCCGTACGCAAGACGCGCGGCCCGAGACGTACTGCCTGAAAACCACGCTGTTGTGCGAATTGTACTTCTGCATCCGTGAGGCCACCTTCCGGGCCGATGAGTACTGCCAAAGGCTGTTCGGGAAACGGCAGTTCCGCAAGCGCGGTTTGCGCGCCCGGACTCAAGGTCAACCCCAACCGCCCTTGCCATTGCCGAAGCCACTGATTCAACGCAATTGGCGCGTGCAAAATCGGCACCCGATTACGGCCGCATTGCTCGCATGCGCTCTGGGCGATTGCCTGCCAATGTGATTGCCGCTTGTCTGCGCGTTCGCCCTTGAGCTGTACCACACTGCGTTCAGTGAACACCGGCGCTATAGCGCAAACGCCGAGCTCGACGGCCTTCTGAATCGCGTAGTCCATGCGTTCGCCGCGGGAAATTCCTTGCACCAAGGTTACATTCAGCGGTGATTCGGCTTCGCGCTGGCGGTGGGCTTCCACCCGAACCCAGGCCTCGCTGCGCTCTGTGCGCACCAGGCGCGCAACGTATTCGCCGCCGCGGCCGTCGAATAAGGTCAGTTCCGCACCTGGTTGAAGACGCAGCGATCGGATTACGTGACGCACCGCAGTGTCGGGGAGTTGCAGTTCAGTGTCGGTTTGTACGACTTTCGGCACGTAGATCCGGGTTACCCGCACCGACGTCACTCCCTGGTCGCAGCATCGATGGCTCGTTCTGCGATGCCTGCGGCCAATTCGAGCTCGGAATGACTGATGACGTAAGGGGGCATGAAATACAAAACGTTACCGAGCGGTCGCAGCAGCACCCCGTGCTCCAGTCCGTACCGGTACGCGCGTAAGCCCCGGCGTTGCTGCCAGGGATAGGCGTCCCCTGATTTCGGATCCTCCATCATTTCCATGGCCACGATCATCCCGGTTTGCCGCACTTCGCCGACGTGGGGGTGGTCCTGCAAGTGCGAGGTCACCTCGCGCATCTTGGCAGCCAGGTCGCGGTTGCGTTCAATGACTTTATCGTGCTCAAAAATATCCAGCGTCGCCAATGCCGCGCTACAACCCAGTGGATTGCCGTTGTAGCTGTGGGAATGCAGGAAAGCGCGCATGGATTCGTAGTCATCGTAAAACGCCTGGTAGACGTCTTCGGTGGTCATGGTGACCGATACCGGCAGGTAACCGCCGGTGAGGCCTTTGGAAAGGCACAAAAAGTCCGGGCGGATTGCTGCCTGCTCGCAGGCGAACATGGTGCCGGTGCGTCCAAACCCCACCGCGACTTCGTCCGCGATCAAATGCACCCTGTGGCGATCGCACGCGTCCCGCAGCAAAGAAAGGTAAACCGGATCGTACATGCGCATGTTGCCGGCGCATTGCACCAGCGGCTCCACGATCACTGCGCAGACTTCCTCTGCGTGGTCTTCCAGCGCCTGTTCCATGTGCGCGAACATTCTCTCCGAGTACTCGCGGCACCTTTCGCCGGGTTCACGGCCGAAGCAATCCGGCGATGGAACCTTGATGGCGTCGAGTAGCAAAGGGCCGTAGGTTTCCTTGTAAAGCGACACGCCGCCGACCGCCAGGGCCCCGAGTGTCTCGCCATGATAGCTGTTGCTCAGGGTGATGAACTTGGTACGGTGCTGTTGTCCGCGATTGCGCCAATAATGAAAGCTCATTTTCAGCGCCACTTCGACCGCGGTGGAGCCATTGTCAGAGTAGAAGCAGCGATCCAGGCCGTCCGGAGTCAACGCCACAAGCCGTTCCGCAAGCTTCAACGCCGGTTCGTGGGTAAATCCCGCCAGGATCACGTGCTCGAGGCTGTCGAGCTGTGATTTGACCGCAGCATTGATCTGCGGATTCGCATGCCCGAACAGATTCACCCACCACGAACTGATGATGTCGAGATAGCGGTTACCTTCGAAATCCTCCAGCCATACGCCTTGCCCGCGCCGTATGGGTATCAGCGGAAGTTGCTCGTGATCCTTCATCTGGGTGCACGGGTGCCACAGCACCGACAGATCCCGCGCTACCAAATCTCGATTTTGCATTTTAGCTACCGTGTTGACGTCTAACGCCCGACGTTTCCAGTTCGGCGATCAGGGTCAGAGAATGGGCCCCTCTGGAAAAGGCTCGGGCGGTGGATCTTGAATATGGGTTTCCTGAAATGCTTCCATACGCTCGGTGATCTGGTCGATTTTCTTGAACCGGGCGACGTGAAACAGTGCATCGCCCTCATTGGCCAGCGGCAAATTGGTGCGCCCGATCACGATTCCGGCTGCGGGCGCGGTGACGATGGATTCCCGTTCGCCAAAGGGGTCTGCGATGACGCCGAGCAGCGAATCCTTAGCCACCTGCGCGCCGAGTGGCACCATGGCTCGCAGTATACCGCTCATGGGTGCGCGCACCCATGCGCTGGAATGGGCGACCACCGGTTCGAAACGCTTGCGATTGGCACTGCGGCTCGCTGGTAACATCTCCAGTGCCCGCATTACGTTGACTATGCCGCGCACGCCGGCGCGGATACTCAGCTCATCGAACCGTAACGCTTCTCCTGCTTCGTACAGCAGCATTGGGATGCCCCGTTCATCTGCAGCCTCACGAAGAGAATCGTCGCGCAAGTCGGCATTGAGGAGCACCGGGACGCCAAAGCGATGCGCCAGCTCCGCCGTCTCGTCGTGGTCCAGGTTGGCGCGAATCTGCGGCAGGTTGCTGCGATGCAGTGCCCCGGTATGCAGGTCGATGCCATGAGTGCACTGTTCGACGATTTCGGTCATGAAAAGATGGGCAAGACGTGCTGCTAGTGAGCCGCGCTCGGAGCCCGGGAAACTGCGATTCAAGTCACGGCGGTCCGGCAGGTAGCGGGAATGGTTGATAAAGCCGTGTACGTTGACGATTGGGATGGCAATCAACGTACCGCGCATGCGTTTTAGAATGGGCAGTTTCAGCAGCCGCCGGATGATCTCCACGCCATTGAGTTCGTCGCCGTGAATAGCGGCGCTGACGAACAACCTCGCGCCGGACTTTTTGCCGCGCACCACGTGAAGCGGCATCGCGATTTGGGAGTGGGTGTAGAGCCGCGTGACCGGCAGGTCGATCGTGGTACGCGTATTACGCGGTATGCGCGCATTGTTGATGACGATTTCGGCTTCGTCCATATCACCCCGTACCGCGGGTTTTGGTCTTGTATGGTCTGGCGTTTTTCTCAATGAACGACACGATCATTCGGGCCACGTCTTTGCTGGTGGCGGTCTCGATACCTTCCAGGCCCGGCGACGAATTCACTTCCATCACTACCGGTCCATGATTGGAGCGCAAGATATCCACACCGGCGACATTCAGCCCCATGGTCTTGGCGGCACGTGTCGCTGTCGAGCGTTCTTCCGGTGTGAGTTTGACGATGCTGGCGGTGCCGCCCCGATGGAGATTGGAGCGGAACTCACCCTCGCGAGCCTTGCGCATCATTGCCGCCACCACCTTGTCACCAATGACAAAAGCGCGGATGTCAGAACCGCCGGCTTCCTTGATGAATTCCTGGACCAGAAAATTGGCATGCAGTTCCCGGAAAGCATCGATCACGCTTTCGGCCGCCTTGTAGGTTTCGGCCAGGACTACGCCTTTTCCCTGAGTCCCCTCCAGCAATTTGACAACCAACGGAGCGCCGCCAACCAAGCGGATCAGATCCTCCGTGTTTTCAATGTCATGGGCAAACCCGGTTACGGGCAGTCCGATGCCTTTACGTGCCAGGAGCTGCAAGGAGCGCAGTTTGTCCCGCGAGCGGCCGATGGCCACGGATTCGTTGAGCGGAAACACACCCATCATTTCCAGTTGCCGCAACACCGCCGTACCGTAAAACGTGATAGAGGCGCCGATTCGGGGGATCACCGCGTCGAAACCTTCCAAGGACTGGCCCCGGTAATAAATCGCCGGGCGCATGCTGGTAATATCCATGTAGCACTTGAGCGGATTGATGACCTGCATTTCGTGGCCGAGATCGCGGCCTGCTTCTACCAAACGCCGCGTCGAATACAACTTGGAATTTCGCGAAAGTATACCGATCTTCATGAAACCCGGCTCCTGATCCTGTAGCGCGTATTGTTCAGGTCGATGGTAACACGGAGGTGGATCGGTTCGTCTGCAGTTCGATTACAGACGTCGCCCCAGCAAATAGGATGCAGCGGGATCGACGCAGAAGCGCTGATCCATGGCGGTACGTCCCAACAGCATTCGGAATTTCATTGTATCGCGATTGGTCAAGGTCATTTCGATGGTCCACTCGCTCGCGCCGAGACGGGCTTGTGTGACGATCACGAAGCGCCTTTCTCGGTGTCCGCCCGAGTCGCTGACCCAGCGCTGATCGCTCACCGGAGCGAAGCATTCCGCGACCAAGTCCTGACGCCCCTGTATGGGGTGTACGTGGAACCGGATCATGGGCGCGCCGCCGTCGTGATACGGGTCCAAATCGAATGTGTGCAGGGCCGACGTGCGTGCCCCGGTATCGACTTTTGCTTTGATGCGCTGGATTCCCAGGGCTGGCAGCGACATCCATTCGCGCCAGCCGATTCTGATCAGTCCTGGGGATTGTGGTTCCATAGTCCGTAGCCACCAAGAAAGTCGTCAGCCTAGCGAGGCAATCCGAGATTTCGCAAAACCGCGATCGAGGATTTCGCCTGGTTCATTGTGTAGAAGTGGAGACCGGGCGCACCGGCTTCCAACAAGCGTGCGCATAGATCGGTGATCACCTCTTCACCGAAAGCGCGAATCGAGTCGCGGTCATCGGCGAAGCCCGTCAATCGCTTGGCGATCCAGCGTGGAATCTCCGCACCGCACATGTCGGAAAACCGTGCCAACTGACTGTAATTGGTGATGGGCATGATCCCCGGTACGATTGGCAGCTTCACGCCACGGCGTTCACACTCGTCGACGAAACGATAGTAGGCATCGGCATTGAAGAAGTACTGGGTGATGGCGCCATCGGCACCCGCATCGACTTTGCGCTGGAAATTCGCGATGTCATCGTCGACGCTTTTCGCTTGGGGATGGGTTTCGGGGTACGCGGCGACCTCGATATGAAAATGATCGCCGGTCGTTTTGCGAATGAATCCGACCAGCTCGTCGGCATAGCGCAACTCACCGGCTCCCCGCATTCCTGAAGGCATGTCGCCGCGCAGGGCTACGATTCGCTTGATGCCGGCTTCACGGTAGTTTTCCAGCATGTCCGCGATGCGGGCGCGCGTCGAACCGACGCAGGTCAAGTGCGGCGCGGCATCATAACCAGCTCGCTTGATGCCGACCACCGTGTCGTAGGTGCCTTGCTGGGTACTGCCGCCGGCGCCGAATGTGACCGAAAAATATAACGGATCGAGTTCACCCAGTTCGTCCCGGACCGCGTTCAATTTCGTGGCCGCCTCTTCGCTTTGCGGCGGAAAGAACTCGAAAGAGTAGTTTTTTGCGTACGATTGTTGTGATTCCACGTTCAAACCCTCGAAAGTGTTGACTGCGATCGGATTGACCGCCATGCATAGCCGCTATCCACGATGCGATCGGAATGGCGCACCGCTTCGCTTGATACGTTCGTTAGTAGCGGTAATGCTCAGGCTTGTAGGGACCGTTGACGTCCAGTCCCAGGTACTCGGCCTGAGCTGGGGTCAGCGGGGTCAGATCGGCACCGATCTTGGTCAGGTGCAAGCGGGCCACCTGCTCATCGAGGTGCTTGGGCAGCACGTAGACTTTCTTCTCGTATTTGTCCGGATGGTTCCACAGCTCGATCTGGGCCATCACCTGGTTGGTGAACGAGGCCGACATCACGAAGCTCGGGTGCCCGGTGGCGCAACCCAAGTTCACCAACCGGCCTTCGGCCAGGACGATCAGCTTCTTGCCGTCGGGGAACACCACGTGGTCCACCTGGGGCTTGATGTTCTGCCACTCGTACTTGCGCAACCCCGCAATATCGATCTCGGAGTCGAAGTGGCCGATGTTGCAGACAATGGCTTCGTTCTTCATCGCCTGCATGTGGGCATGGGTGATCACGTCGATGTTGCCGGTGGTGGTGACGAAGATATCGCCCAGCGCCGCCGCCTGATCCATGTTCACCACCCGGTAGCCTTCCATCGCCGCCTGCAGGGCGCAGATCGGATCGATCTCGGTCACCCAAACGGTCGCACCCATGCCGCGGAACGCCTGCGCACAGCCTTTGCCCACATCGCCGTAGCCGCACACCACGGTGATCTTGCCCGCGATCATTACATCGGTGGCCCGCTTGATACCGTCGATCAGCGACTCGCGACAGCCATACAGGTTGTCGAACTTGGACTTGGTCACCGAGTCATTGACGTTGATCGCAGGACACGCCAGGGTGCCCTTTTTCATCATCTCGTACAAACGATGCACGCCGGTGGTGGTCTCCTCCGAAAGCCCCTTGACCTCTTTCAGCAGCTCCGGATACTTGTCGTGCATCAGCAGGGTCAGATCCCCGCCATCGTCGAGAATCATGTTCGGGCGCCAGTTGTCGGGCCCGAAAATGGTCTGCTCGATGCACCACCAGAACTCCTCCTCGGTCTCGCCCTTCCAGGCGAACACCGGCACCCCGGCCGCGGCCATGGCAGACGCCGCCTGGTCCTGGGTGGAGAAGATGTTGCACGAGCTCCAGCGGACTTCGGCACCCAGATCGATCAGAGTCTCGATCAGTACCGCGGTCTGGATGGTCATGTGCAGGCAGCCGGCAATGCGCGCGCCCTTCAACGGCGCCTTGCCCTTGTACTCCTCGCGCAGCGCCATCAGGCCGGGCATCTCGCTCTCGGCGATCTCGACTTCTTTGCGGCCCCAATCGGCCAGGGATATGTCGGCGACTTTGTAGTCGTTGGACTCAGTTGCGGAAATTGCGCTCATAAAAGCATCTCCGTTCGCTGAGCGCCGTTGGAATGAGTGTCCGGTAGCCGAGCCTCGCAGCCGATAATGGCCGCTGCAGCGCTCCTCGGTGCCGGGACTGGTACCGCTCTTACACGATTGCTCCCAGGTCGATCCCGACGCAGCGGCACATGGGCGCGCAGCGTCGTGTGTCATTGTCGTCAGCCGTTTCCCGGACGCACTTCTACTACCGGGATCGACCTCTCCGTTATTATAGGCCGGCGGCGCCACGTAGAGCGTCCGCTTTGTCGGTTCGCTCCCAAGGCAAGTCCAGGTCCTCGCGGCCGAAATGTCCGTATGCCGCGGTGTTGCGGTAGATCGGGCGCAGCAAGCCCAGCATTTGCACCATGCCGCGTGGGCGCAGATCGAATTGTTCTCTGATCAGATCGACGATGCGATGTTCGCTGATGTTGCCGGTGCCGAAGGTATCGACGCGAATGGACGTGGGTTCCGCGACGCCAATGGCATAGGACACCTGCACTTCGCAGCGATCGGCGAGGCCACCTGCGACAATGTTTTTCGCTACATAACGTGCAGCGTAGGCGGCCGAGCGGTCGACTTTGGATGGATCCTTTCCGGAGAACGCCCCGCCGCCGTGGCGCGCCATACCGCCATAGGTATCGACGATGATCTTGCGGCCAGTCAAACCGCAGTCACCCACAGGGCCACCGATGACGAAGCGGCCCGTGGGATTGATAAAATATTTGGTCTTATTGTCGACCCATTCCGCCGGCAGAACCGGTTTGATGATTTCTTCCATCACCGCTTCGCGAAGCGCTTCCTGACTGACTTCAGGGTCGTGCTGGGTGGACAGCACGACTGCCTCGATGCCAACCGGTTCCAGCCCATCGTAACGGAACGTGACCTGGCTCTTGGCGTCCGGGCGCAACCACGGCAGTGCGCCCTTGTGCCGCACTTCGCTCTGGCGGCGCACAAGCCGGTGCGCGTAGGTGATCGGCGCGGGCATCAATACCGTGGTTTCGTTGCTCGCATAACCGAACATCAAGCCCTGATCGCCCGCGCCTTGTTCCTTGTTGTCGCCTTCGTTCACGCCCATGGCGATATCCGCTGACTGCTTGTCGATCGCCACGAGTACGGCGCAGGTTTCCCAATCGAAACCCATCCGCGAGCTGCTGTAGCCGATATCTTTGACGACCTGCCGCGCGCACGCGGCGTAGTCCACTTGCGCCGAAGTCGTGATCTCCCCGGAGAGCACGATCATGCCGGTATTGATCAATGTTTCACAGGCTACCCGCGCCTTGGGATCCGCGGCCAAAATAGCGTCGAGAATGGAGTCCGAAATCTGATCCGCGACCTTGTCCGGATGGCCTTCGGAAACCGATTCCGACGTGAATAGATGGATTTCTGACATGCTGAAGTCCTGAGGCTGAATTGCGCTGACAATCTGTACCGCACGCGCGGCCGCCGAGTGGGCGAATTGTATCCCGATCAGCGCGAGTCCACTAGCAAATCAATAGCCGTACACGCCTTGTAGCAGCTTGCCGTAGCCGGCGTAAGTCTTCGCGTCCGCGGCCTCGAAAGATTCAAAGTTCAAGGCATCCAGAAGCGCACGACCTTCCGGCGTTTTGTCTGCATCGAGCAGCGCCTGGCGCAGTTTCTGCTGCAAGTGCTGGGGAACTGTGGGCGCCGCTGAAAGTGCCATATGGGGCACCTGCGCGGTAGTGGTCACGGTGTACAGAAAAGGGAAGGCATTCACCATCGGCGTCGGTAAAAGCGCTCCGGCCGCTTTCCCTTCGCGGACTTTCTCCGCGGCTTCGCGGGAGTCGTTGACGCGGACCACTACCGGCTGACGCAATGGATTCGGAAACAGCTGTGCGAGCCGGACCGCGTCCATACTCGGCGACGACAACAGCGCCACCGGTTTGCCGATCAGTTCGCGCGCCTCGAACACGGGATGGTTTTCGTCGGTCACGAGGGACAGGCTCACCACACTCGCCACTTTGGCGAGCGGTTTGTAGCCCATGTGTTGGATTCGGTAGTCGGTGAAATGAGCCGCGTCCAGAATCAGGTCGTATTGCTCACCCTTTTTCATGGTCTGCCAATAGCTGACGAAATTGCGGGCGGTGACGAGCTGAATGTCGGCTCCGGTGGCGTTTCGCAAGTAGTCCACCAGTGGTTGAAACGAAGCGCGTGTGACCTCAGGAGACTGGATGGGTTGTACCACCAAGTGATAGGCGAACGCGGCCCCGTGGGTGGTCCACAGTGTGGATGTCAGGATGAGGTCGCGGACCCCGCGGCGAAACGTAGCAATTACTCGCGTCATGGTGGATGGCGCCCTGCGTTTTTATAAGCATATGAATCCGTGAGCATTCTAGCATATCCAGAACCGTCGGTAGGCGCACCCGGCGGGCTCTGGCGGTTCTCAGCACGGGTCAGTGCGCGCCCGACCATGGGCGGCCCTGACGCCATCGGAAATGCGGGATGCCACAAAAAAATTATGCGTTTCAGAGATTTGGGATCTGCCGGCAATGGCGCGTCGCCAAAGCCTTTTTATCCCGCCATAGAAGGGCCGCGCTTGCCCCCCGCGGCCGACTAAGGGAGAATACCGATCTCCTTATGGGGTAGATGCCGCGTGCGCGCGGACCAAACGACCACGGTGTCTCAGGGCATCGGGGTTTTTTTGTTAATGCAGACTGCCCGCCGGCCCGCCGGTGCCCGACCGGAACTCAGCGTTCGGCGAGCGATTTACAGCCACTCCCCCCGGGGGACACGGACAGAATTCGATTGCAGGTAGCCTGGTTCCGCGCCGATGGCGTTCGACGTCGTTGCGCAGGAGGAAACTGGCTGCCGCCGGGTTTCGCATTCAATATAAAGATAGGAGACGGAAAATGCCCTCGCGCAGAGAATTAGCCAATGCCATTCGTGCCTTGAGCATGGATGCCGTACAGAAGGCCAATTCCGGTCACCCGGGCGCCCCGATGGGGATGGCGGATATTGCCGAAGTGCTGTGGAACGACTTCATGCAGCACAGCCCGAGCAATCCGAAATGGGTGAATCGAGATCGGTTTGTGCTGTCCAACGGCCATGGGTCGATGTTGATCTATTCGCTTTTGCATCTGACCGGCTACAACCTGCCGATGGAAGAGCTGAAGAACTTCCGTCAGTTGCACTCCAAAACGCCGGGCCATCCGGAATACGGCTATGCGCCGGGCGTGGAAACGACCACCGGCCCGCTGGGGCAGGGCATCACCAACGCTGTCGGTATGGCCATCGCCGAAAAGGTACTGGCCGGGCAATTCAATCGCGACGGTCACGACATCGTCGATCACTATACCTATGTCTTCCTTGGCGATGGCTGCTTGATGGAGGGCATCTCCCACGAAGCCTCTTCCCTGGCGGGCACCCTCGGACTGGGCAAGCTCATCTGCTTTTACGATGACAATGGCATTTCCATCGACGGGCATGTCGAAGGTTGGTTTACCGACGATACTCCCAAGCGCTTCGAAGCGTATGGCTGGCATGTGGTGCGCGATGTCGACGGGCACGACTCGGACGCCGTCAGCAAAGCCATCAAGGAAGCCCGCTCTGTCAACGACAAGCCGACGATGATCTGCTGCAAAACGGTCATCGGGTTCGGTGCGCCGAACCTGTGCGGCAGCCACGATTGCCACGGCGCCGCGTTGGGCGAGGAAGAAGTCAAGGCGACACGGGAAAACCTGGGATGGAACCATCCGCCGTTCGAAGTGCCGGACGACATCTATGCCGGTTGGGACGCCAGGGACAAAGGGTCTGCGGCTGAGAAACAGTGGAACGAGAAGTTCGCGGCCTACAAATCGACCCATCCCGAACTGGCGGCTGAGTTCGAGCGTCGCATGGCGGGCGAGTTACCGTCCGATTGGAGCGCGAAATCGGCGGAGTTCATCGGCAAGGTAAACGAAAAGGCGGAAAACATCGCGTCGCGCAAGGCTTCACAAAACGCGTTGAACGGCTTCGGACCGCTGTTGCCCGAGTTTCTTGGTGGTTCCGCCGACCTGGCCGGCTCCAACCTGACCTTGTGGTCCGGCGCCAAGGGCGTAAGCAGCACCGTATCGGACGGTAACTATATCTATTACGGTGTGCGCGAGTTCGGCATGTCGGCGATCATGAACGGCATTGCGTTGCACGGCGGCTTTATTCCCTACGGCGCAACGTTCCTGATGTTCTCGGAATACGCGCGCAATGCTTTGCGCATGGCGGCCCTGATGAAAGTGCCGACCATCTTCGTGTACACCCACGACTCCATCGGTCTGGGCGAAGACGGGCCCACGCACCAGGCAGTAGAGCAGACTGCGACTTTGCGCATGATCCCCAACATGTCCGTTTGGCGGCCTTGCGACGCGGTTGAATCCGCTATTGCGTGGAAGTTGGCCGTCGAACGCAAGACCGGTCCGAGCTGCTTGATCTTTTCACGCCAAGGTCTGCCTCATCAGCCGCGGGACGCCAAGCAAATCGACGCCATTGCCCGCGGTGGCTATGTCTTGCTTGACTGTGACGGCGCGCCCGATGCGGTGATCATGGCCACCGGTTCGGAAGTCGGACTTGCGGTCGGGGCGGCTGAGAAATTGAATGGCGAGGGCAAGAAGGTGCGCGTGGTTTCCATGCCTTCCACTGACTTGTTCGACGGCCAGGACGCAGCCTATCGCGAATCGGTGTTGCCGAAGGGCACACCACGCGTTGCCGTGGAAGCCGGTGTTACCGATTACTGGCGTAAATACGTAGGCCTCGACGGTGCTGTCGTGGGTCTGGATCGTTTCGGCGAATCCGCTCCGGCCGGAGAGCTTTTCAAGGAGTTCGGATTCACCGTGGACAACGTGGTCAAAGCCGTCAAGAGCTTGCTCTGAACCAAGGGTGCATGCAGTTGCCGCCTGCCGGCGCAGCTGCTCCTGAAGACTTTAGAAACTATGGAGACTAGAGATGGCAATTAAAGTTGGAATCAACGGCTTCGGCCGCATTGGCCGCATGGCGTTCCGTGCGGTAGCCCGTGACTTCAGCAACGACATCGAAGTGGTCGGTGTCAACGACCTGCTGGATCCGGAATATCTCGCCTACATGTTGCGCTACGATTCCGTACATGGTCGGTTCAATGGAGACATCTCCGTTGACGGCAGTACGTTGATCGTAAACGGCAAGAAGATCCGTCTTACTGCCGAACGCGATCCGTCCAATTTGAAATGGAACGAAGTGGGCGCCGATATCGTGATCGAATCCACCGGCCTGTTCCTGACCGAAGATACCTGCCAGAAACACATCGATGCGGGCGCCGGCAAGGTCGTGCAGAGCGCACCTTCCAAGGACGCCACGCCGATGTTCGTCTATGGCGTCAATGAAAAAGCCTACAACGGTCAGAAAATCGTATCTGCCGCTTCGTGTACCACCAACTGTCTGGCACCGGTCGCCAAGGTGCTGAACGACAAATGGGGGATCAAGCGCGGACTGATGTCCACCGTGCACGCCGCTACCGCCACGCAAAAGACGGTCGATGGTCCTTCCATGAAGGATTGGCGCGGAGGCCGCGGTATCCTGGAGAACATCATTCCGTCCTCCACGGGTGCGGCGAAGGCTGTCGGCAAGGTGCTGCCGGAGCTCAACGGCAAGCTCACTGGCATGGCCTTCCGTGTTCCTACTTCCGACGTCTCAGTGGTCGATCTGACGGTCGAGCTCAACAAGGGCGGCAGCTACGATGAAATCTGCGCTGCCATGAAAGCGGCTTCCGAAGGCGAACTGAAGAACGTCCTCGGCTATACCGAAGACAAGGTTGTTTCTACCGATTTTCGCGGCATGAGCACGCCGTCGGTTTTCGACGCAGGTGCTGGCATCGCCTTGGATGATACCTTCATCAAGGTCGTGTCCTGGTACGACAACGAGTATGGCTACACCTGCAACATGCTGCGCATGGTGCGGCACGTCGCCGGCTGAAGGACGGGATCATCGCGGGGCGGGTGCATACCGCCCCGCGCCGTTTTTCGTGTTCCCGAGAACCATCCGTCAAGCGCGGCTTGTGACATGATCCGACGCGCTCGCCCGATTGTTTTCCCATTTCAAACTTCAATCTTTTTTAGGAGCAGATCATGTCCGTACTGAAGATGACCGATCTGGATCTGGCGGGTAAGCGGGTCCTGATCCGCGAGGATCTGAATGTGCCGGTCAAGGACGGCAAAGTATCGTCCGACAGCCGTATCCGTGCCAGCCTGCCTACTATCGAGCACGCCATGAAGGCCGGCGCCAAAGTCATGCTCATGTCTCATCTGGGACGCCCGGAAGAAGGTAAGTACGATGAGTCCGCGTCCTTGCAGCCGATAGCAAAGCATTTATCGACGTTGCTCGGCAAAGAAGTGCGTCTGATCAAAGATTACCTTGAAACTCCGCCGCAGCTTGCGGATGGCGAAGTGGTGATGCTGGAGAACGTGCGCTTCAACAAGGGCGAAGGCAAGAACAACGAAGCGCTTTCCAAGCAGTATGCGGCGCTGTGCGACATCTACGTCATGGACGCCTTCGGTACGGCTCACCGCGCCCAGGCTTCAACCCATGGTGCCGGCCAGTTTGCGCCCCAAGCATGCGCAGGCCCGCTGCTCGCCGCCGAACTGGAGGCACTGGGGAAGGCGCTGGATAATCCCAATCGGCCCATGGTGGCGATCGTCGGCGGTTCCAAGGTTTCCACCAAGCTTACGGTGTTGGAATCCTTGTCCACGGTGGTCGATCAATTGATCGTAGGCGGCGGAATCGCCAATACCTTCATCAAGGCGGCCGGCCACAACGTGGGCAAGTCCCTATACGAAGAAGACCTGGTGGCGGAAGCGAAGCGTCTCATGGAAGCCGCCAAAGCCAAGGGCGGTGAGATTCCGGTCCCGGTGGACGTGGTCTGCGGAAAAGAATTCTCCGAGAGCGCCAAGGCAGAAACCAAAAAAGTGGAGGAAGTCACCGACGACGACATGATTTTTGACGTCGGTCCGGAAACCGCAAAACGTTACGCCGCAATTCTGAAAAATGCGGGAACGATCGTCTGGAACGGTCCGGTCGGAGTGTTCGAGTTCGATCAATTCGGTGCCGGCACCCAGGCCATGGGGCAGGCCATCGCCGGGTCTTCCGCGTTCTCTATCGCGGGTGGCGGTGATACGCTGGCGGCAGTCGACAAGTACGGGATCGCCGATAAGGTGTCCTACATCTCCACTGGCGGTGGCGCATTCCTCGAGTTCCTGGAGGGCAAACAGTTGCCCGCCGTGACGATGCTCGAGACCCGCGCCAAACAATGAAGCCGAGGGAACGAAATGCGGCGCGACCGAAGAAGGTCTTCCGGATCCTCGTTTCCGACCCGATACTCAACCATGCTTAGACGCACGAAGATTCTGGCAACCTTGGGTCCGGCCACCGATCCCAAGGATCCTTCCGAGAACGAATACGAGGCTCTGGACGGCATCATCGAGGCCGGGGTCGACGTCGTTCGCGTGAACTTTTCCCACGGGACCCACGACGATCACCGTCGTCGGGTCGAAGCAGTGCGTAACCGTGCGCGCGCACATGGCCGGCAGGTCGGGGTACTCGCCGATCTGATGGGCCCGAAAATCCGCATTGGCGGATTCAAGGAAGGCAAAGCCCGGCTCAAATCCGGTGACGTGTTCATACTCGACGCAGCCATGGGCGGCGCCGAGGGCGAATTGATGGACGGCACCCAGGAGCGTGTAGGTATCAGCTACAAGCGTTTGCCGGGCGACGTCAGCCGCGGTGACACCCTATTGCTCGACGACGGTCGGATCGAACTCTGGGTCGAAGAAGTGCAAGGCGAGGAAATCCGCACGGTGGTTCGCCTGGGCGGCGACCTGCTGAACAAGAAAGGGATCAACCGCAAGGGCGGCGGCTTGTCGGCCGGCGCCCTGACCAGCAAGGACCGGGTGGATATCAAAGCGGCCGCCGAAATGCAGGTGGACTACCTCGCTGTTTCGTTTCCCCGCTCGGCGGCGGATGTCATCGAGGCGCGGGAGCTTTTCCGGGAAGCCGGAGGGCGTGGTGATATCGTCGCCAAGATCGAGCGCGCCGAGGCCGTCGACGCGCTGGAGGAAATTCTCACCGCCTCGGACGCGGTCATGATCGCCCGCGGTGATCTCGGTGTGGAAGTCGGCGATGCAGAGCTGCCGGCGCTGCAGAAAAAGATCATCCGCATGGCGCGCGAGCTGAATCGCGTGGCGATTACGGCGACGCAAATGATGGAGTCCATGATCGAACACCAAATCCCTACTCGGGCGGAGGTTTTCGACGTTGCCAATGCGGTCCTCGATGGCACCGACGCGGTCATGCTTTCGGCTGAAACCGCCTCAGGCAAATATCCGGCGCTGGCGGTGGCAGCCATGGATCGCATCTGCCGCAGCGCGGAAACCCAGCGCCTGGCGCGGGTCTCGGACCATCGTATCAATACCGAGTTCCGCCGCATCGACGAGGCGATTGCCATGTCGACGATGTATGCGGCGAATCATTTGGGGGCCAAGGCGATTGCAGCCCTCACCGAGTCGGGCTCCACGTGTTTATGGATGTCCAGAATCAGTTCCGGCATCCCGATCTACGCCTTGACGAGGCACGTAGAGACGCGTAGAAAAGTAACACTTTATCGGGGCGTATACCCCGTGAGCTTCGAGCCTGCCGGCACCAACCACGCCGAGGTCAACCAGGAGGCGGTGGATGAATTGGTGCGCCGCGGCGCCGTTCGCGACGGTGATCTGGTCATCATCACCAAGGGCGACATGATGGGCGTGATGGGCGGCACCAACGCGATGAAAATCGTACGCGTTGGAGAAATGGTCCCGCCGACGGCGTCTCAACAGGAATAACGTACGGAGCCGCCCATTCGGGCAGTTCCGAGACGTAGCTTTTCAGTGCATACAATCTAAGATCAATCCGAAACGGAAAATCGAACAGCGAGGAGATTTCGACATGGCTCTCATTTCCCTGCGTCAATTGCTCGACCACGCAGCCGAGCACGGATATGGCGTACCGGCGTTTAATGTCAATAACATGGAGCAGATGCGCGCCATCATGGAGGCCGCCGACGAAACCGACAGCCCGGTGATCGTGCAGGCTTCCGCGGGCGCGCGCAAATATGCGGGCGCGCCGTTTTTGCGCCACCTGATTCTGGCGGCCATTGAGGAATTTCCGCACATCCCAGTGGTCATGCATCAAGACCACGGGGCCAGTCCCGCGGTTTGTCAGCGCTCCATCCAACTCGGTTTTTCTTCCGTGATGATGGACGGTTCCCTGAGGGAAGACATGAAAACCCCGGCCAGCTATGACTACAACGTCGACGTAACCAAGCGTGTTGTGGAATTGGCCCACGCCTGCGGCGTATCCGTGGAAGGCGAATTGGGTTGCCTGGGCTCTTTGGAAACCGGCATGGCCGGCGAGGAAGACGGTTCCGGCGCCGAAGGCAAACTTTCCCACGACCAGTTGCTGACCGATCCCGAGCAGGCGGCGGACTTCGTCAAGAAGACCGGTGTCGATGCGCTGGCGATCGCTATCGGCACCAGCCACGGTGCCTACAAGTTCACCCGTCCGCCCACAGGCGACATTCTTGCCATTGAGCGTATCAAGGAAATTCACGCCCGCATCCCCGATACCCATTTGGTCATGCATGGCTCTTCCTCGGTTCCCCAGGATTGGCTGAAGATCATCAACGAGAACGGCGGCGACATGGGCGAAACTTATGGCGTGCCGGTCGAAGAGATTCAGGAAGGCATCAAGCACGGTGTGCGTAAAGTGAACATCGATACCGATTTGCGTATGGCCTCGACTGGCGCGGTGCGCAAATTCCTGGCGGAGAACAAGAAGGAATTCGATCCCCGCAAATGGCTGATCGCGTCCACGAAGGCCATGAGGGACATTTGCAAAGCCCGCTATGACTCGTTCGGCACATCGGGCAATGCGTCGAAGATCAAGCCGATCGCGCTGGACGATATGGTTCCCCGTTACGAGAAGGGCGAGCTGGATCCGCGCGTCAACTGAGGGCGGGTCAAAAGGTTAGAAAGCAAAAAAGCAGGCCAAGGCCTGCTTTTTTGTTGGCGGTGGAATTTTGCGTTGCCTACAGTTCGCACACGGACGACCGGAACGGCGCATTGAACGCAGCGACCAACACTGCGTGTTTCAATCCTGGACAGCGGGAATCACTATGTTCGCTGGCGATCAAAAATATCCTTGTCCTTGCTGCGGCTACCGGGTGAACCAGTTGCCGCCGGGCTACCATGAGATCTGCCCGATCTGCGGCTGGGAAGACGACCTGGCGCAACTACGATTCGTCGATATGCCGGGTGCGGCCAACCGCGTCTCGCTGTGCACAGCGCAAAAGAACTATCAGGCTTTCGGCGCTGCCGAGCGTTTCAGCGTAACCGATGCGCGCGAGCCGGTGCCGGGAGAAGTGAGAGATGAATCATGGCGTCCCGTCGATCACGACGCCGACAACGTCGAGGAACCGCAACGGGGTATCAAGTATGCGGAAACCTACCCTGAAGATACGACGGAACTGTACTATTGGCGCGCCACCTATTGGCGGCGGGTCGTCGGCTGACGACTAGCGCTCGGTCAAACGACGCAGCGCCTCCTGGTATTTCGCCGCGGTTTTGTCGATGATTTCCTGCGGCAATTTGGGCGCGGGCGGCTTCTTGTCCCAATCCAGCGTCTCCAGATAGTCGCGCAGGAATTGTTTGTCGAAGCTCGGCGGCTGAATTCCCGGGCGATATTGATCGGTCGGCCAGAAACGGGACGAATCCGGCGTTAGAACCTCATCGATCAGCGTCAGCGTGCCGTGCTCGTCGACGCCGAATTCGAACTTGGTGTCGGCAATGATGATGCCGCGTTCGAGGGCATAGGCCGCGGCTTCGGTGTACAACCGCACGCTGGTGTCGCGAACCTGTTCGGCAACCATGTCGCCGAGCAGTTTGCGGGTTTGTTCGAAATCGATACTTTCATCGTGTTCGCCCAGCGGCGCCTTGGTGGTCGGGGTGAAAATGGGTTGCGCAATTTTGCTGCCCATCCGTAAGCCCTCGGGGAGCGCAACTCCGGATACCGCTCCGGTGGCCTGATAGCTTTTCCATCCCGATCCGATCAGATAACCCCGCACGACTGCTTCCACGGGCAACGCCTTCAGCTTGCGCACGATCATGGTACGTCCCGCCAAGTCGGCGCGTTCTTCGGGTTTCGGCAGCGCGTCTTCGAGGGTGAGATCGGCGCATTGATTGGGAACGATCCCCCCGAGACGTTTGAACCAGAAATTCGAGAGTGCCGTGAGCACCGCGCCTTTTCCTGGGATCGCATCCGGAAGAATGACATCGAACGCCGACAAGCGATCGGTAGTGACGATCAGCAAGTAATCGTCGCCAATGGCGTATATATCCCGGACTTTGCCACGGTGGATCAGCGGCAGGCTGTGGATGTTCGATTGATATAGGGTTTTTGGCGCGGCGGTCATGGAGCGGGGTGACGAATCCAGTGGGCGTCGAAACGACCGGACCATTATACGGGGATGAAGCCGCGACTTCACCCGCGGTGCCGCCAGGCGTACTCAGCTTTCCGGGAATTTCCGCAAGCGGTGCCCGAGGACGCTTTCCATTTTCTCGATCACCTGCGGCTCGATCAGTTCCGCATGGGCGTGATACGTGTACAGCCGGCAGGGAACCGGCGTGTGCAATGCGGTGCGTTCGCAATGGCGGAACTCAACCCATGCCAGGATCGGGTAATCATTCAGTCCCGAATCGACGCAGATCCAGCTTTCCTTATCGAGGATGATTTCCAACGTGCGCAACCCCGGCAAGGCAAAGCGCAACGGGGTGCCCAGCCGGATCAAGCTCAGGCGCACACGGTTATATGTGGAAGCCGTCATGAGGCAATGGCGGCTGCTGTATCGTGGCAGATCGTCCAGACGCGACTTCATGGCCGGTCCTCCGATATTGGAAACACCCGACTCGAGTATGGGCGAGGGGTGAAAAATTGTCTAACTACTGGGCCTGCCGCTCCGCGCGCCCGACAGACATCGTGCCGCCATTCCGGCGGCTGGCGCGCCGAGGCGACGCTGCTAAGCTGTCGAGCACCGCCAAGCAAGCGTATGCTTCGCCACTATGATCGAATCCCAAAAACCGGTCGTGATCGAATATTTTAGCGACGTGCTGTGCGTCTGGGCATATGGCGCGCAGGCCCGCGTGGACGCGTTGAAGCGCGAGTTCGCATCGGAAGTGGTCGTCAATTATCGATTCATACCGTTGTTCGCGGCAGCGCGCGAGAAAGTGCTGCGCGCCTGGGGGCCGGAGAACGGCTTCGAGAACTTCAACCGCAAGCTGCGTGAAATCGTGTCCGGTTGGGAGCATGTGCGGGTACATGACGACGTCTGGCTCACGGCGCGCCCGGCGTCGTCCACGCCGGCCCAATTGTTTCTGAAGGCCATCGACCTCCTGGAGCGTGATGGTGCGCTATCGTCCCCGCCGGCGTCGGACTTCGGTGGACGCAGCTATTTCGAGGAAGCCGTGTGGCGTGTGCGGCAAGGATTTTTCCTTCACGTGCGGGACGTGAGCTGCAAGCCGGAACTTTCGCGGATTGCCGATTCGCTGGACTTGCCTATGGCGCGGATCGAGGCGCTGATCGACAATGGTGACGCGCATGCCGCATTGCAGTTGGACCATGAAGCGCAGGACCGATATCACGTCGCCGGCAGCCCGACATTTGTGCTCGACGACGGGCGCCAGCACCTGTACGGAAATGTCGGTTTTCGGGTAATCGAAGCCAATGTCCGGGAGCTGTTGCGGGATCCGCAATTTGGGGAAGCGAGCTGGTGCTGAGTCCCGGCGCCAGGCGATGTCTACAGGAGGACGAGGATATGTATGGATTTACCGTGAAAGTTTCGGGCGGGTTCGATCAGGCGGTCGTACGAGTTACCGATGAGCTTAAGAAAGAAGGCTTCGGTGTGCTCACTGAAATTGACGTCAAAGCCACGCTGAAAAAGAAACTCGACATCGATAAGCGTCCATACAAGATATTGGGCGCTTGTAATCCGAAGCTTGCGAACCAAGCGCTCGATGCCGAGCCCGACATTGGCCTGCTGTTGCCATGCAATGTGGTGGTGCGCGAAGACGACGACGGCGCCATCGTGGTCGGCTTCATGGATCCTGCGGCAGTTCTTGGGCTGGTTCAGCGCCCGGAACTGGAAAAACTGGGACAAGAGGTTCGTGGGCGGCTCGAACGCGTCCGGGATGCGCTGAAGTAGTGTGCAACTAGGCCGCTTGCATTTGCGCCAGGAGCGACTGCCGGACGTCGGCCACGCGACGATCGACTTCGGCACGATCCGCGTACAATTTGTCCGGCGTCACGCCGATCAAGTCCCACACCTGACGATCCACTGCAGGTCGTCTTGCCGCGCCGGCGGCGAGCGCTTCGTCGGCCATGTGATTGGCCACGTGCGCCGCGGACGCTTCCAGGGGATAGCGGCTGGAACAGGGCGCATGATGATCGGCAATGGCTGCAGTGAGGCAGTCGGACAACCCCCAGCCGCGAGCCAGTGCGCCGCCGACGGCGCCGTGGTCGATTCCAATGAGCTGGCGTTCCGCCTGATGCTGTTCCAGGCTCCGGTGCCGGGCGAATTTGATGCTTTGGGCGTACAGGTTGGGCACCGCCAGTTGCAGGACGACGCTGCCGATATCATGCAGCAGTCCGGCGACGAAGAAACGCTCCGGGTGATTTTCGTGGCGGTATTCGGCCAGCAGCCGTGCCGTGACTGCGCCGTACAAGGCCCGTTCCCAGAAGTGGCGCGTGGGAGAGTTGCTGCCATGGGCGAAACGTTCGAAGGCATTGGCGACGGCCGCGGCCACGGTGAGATCGCCGAGGTCACGGGGGCCGAGAATCGCGATTGCCCGCCCGACACTGGAAATTGCGGTCGGAAAACCGAACATGGGGCTGTTGATGAGTTCGAGCAGTCGACCGGTCAGACACTGGTCCCGTTCGATCACCCTCACGACTTGGGCAATGTTACACTCGGTACGGTCAACCAGGCGGGTGGCCTCCTCGGCGTTGGCTGACAGTAGGGAGAGCGTGCCGCTACGCTGTACGAGCATTTCCGGATTCAGTTCCATGGCTGCTCCTCCGTGTGTTGCCCGCTGAGAGGGCGCCGATGGCAGTTTATGCCGTACGGCGTCCGGGCATGATTGCGCTGAATCGCAGGGTTCGGCAAGTCCAAACTTTGGGTACAGGCGTGAGCTTGATTGATACAAATATTTTATATGGGCCTATATTTTATCTTTTTGAATTGCGTGAACTTGTTGGCTCTACTCAAGTCATCTATTTGACCTGGCCGAGAATTCGGAGACCCTCCCCGCCGTCGAGGACGCAGGAACGCATTCAGCCGCAGTTCAGGGTATCGGCCCTAAAGTTCCACAGAGGCATTCTGTTTATTCCGTCAATCGTGCAACAGGAGTCGTAACATGAAGAAAGTATGCGCAGTAATGGCCACGCTGAGCCTTTTTGCGGCGGCGGGCGCGACGCAAGCCGCCGACATCGCCGCAGGCAAGTCGAAATCGGCGACCTGTGTCGCCTGCCATGGTGCCAACGGCGTTAGCGCTACGCCGATGTATCCGAATCTTGCCGGACAGAAGGAGCAGTATCTGGCCAAGCAGATGAAGGCATTCCGCGATGGCCAGCGTCAGGATCCGGTCATGAGCGCCATGGCCAAACCACTCACCGACGATGACGTGGCCAATCTGGCTGCATATTTCTCCAGTCTGCCCTGCAAATAATATTCTCCGCAGGTTGTCGTCAGTTGCCGCGCCCCGCATCGCCGTGGGCGCGGCGCTGAAGGCTTGTGCCCGGATTGTTGTAACCGCCCTTGCTCGGCCCCCGGCGGTTAACGCCGCGCGCACGATTCCGTTAATCTAGGCCCGGTTGTTCCCGAACCCGATGTGCTCACGGATCTGGTTTGCAGCGCCTATCTACGTAAATTCGTACATCCATTCGCTTCATCTGTAATGGGAGATTGAAATTGGCTTGGTGGGGAAAAGTGATCGGCGGTGCGCTTGGCTTCATGATGGGCGGCCCTTTGGGCGCGCTGCTGGGCGCTGCGCTCGGCCACAATTTCGACCGAGGTCTGGGTATCGTGCTGCGCGACGACCGCGTAAACGCGGGCGGTACCGAGCGTGTGCAGGCGGCGTTTTTTACCGCAACTTTTTCGGTCATGGGTCATATTGCGAAAGCCGATGGCCGCGTGTCGGAAACCGAAATCGCGCTGGCCCGTCAGGTGATGACTCAGATGCGCCTGTCGCCGGAACAGAAACACGCCGCGATGCGCTTGTTCAATGAAGGTAAACAGCAGGATTTTCCGCTCGAAGGCGTATTGGAACAGTTTCGGCGCGAAACCCATCGCCGGCGTCACCTGATCCAGATGTTTCTCGAAATTCAGATCTACACCGCATTCGCCGACGGCGTACTGGAGGATGTGGAACGATCCACGCTGCTTCATATCTGCAACCGGCTTGGGTATTCACGTACGCAGTTCGAGCAGTTGGTGGCGATGGTTCGTGCCCAGCAGCAGTTTTCAGGCGGCGCCGGAAATGCCGGCCCGGCACCGAGAGGGGCGAGCCTGGAAGATGCCTACAAGGTTCTCGGTATCAGTCGACAAGCAAGCGACGACGAAGTGAAGAAGGCCTATCGCCGGCTCATGAATCAACATCATCCCGACAAGCTGGTGGCGAAGGGTCTGCCTGAGGAGATGATGGAGGTTGCGAAGCAAAAGACCCAGGAAATCCGTGCCGCTTATGACCGCATCCGCGAGGCGCGGGGCACCTGACCTTCGGAAACGTCGAGTAAAGTGCGCAGCATTGCACGCTGCCGTTGGTGTGTCAGATCGCCCAGCGTGTATCGGTCCAAGACCGACAAAAACGCATCCCGGGCCTCGAACAACACCCCGCGTAGATCGCAAGCCGAGCGGATCGGGCAAGGCGGTTCATTGCAATTGACCACTGCCAGTGTTTTCTCCGTGTGCCGGACGACGTCGCCGATGTTGATTTCAGCGGCGGGTCGTGCCAATTCCATGCCGCCCTGCTTGCCCCTTTGGGTGCGCACGAAGCCCAGCGATCCCAGTTCATGAACCACCTTCACGACATGGTTGCGTGAAATTTCGTACGCGGAGGAGATCTCGCTGATTGTAACCAACCGTTCCGGACGGGCGGCCAGGTACATCAGCACCCGAAGGGAATAGTCGGTATAACGGGTCAGATGCACATCGATCTCGTGGTCGCCGTGGCCGTCACAATGCCAGCACACGACCGCCGGTGGCAACCGCAATGACGATCAAACCGAGCAGCGTGTTGGTGCCTACCAGCAGGCGGATCTGGTTGAGGCTGGCGCCGCCACGTTGCCAATCCTGTGCCAGGATCGCCTTGCGCAAACGCCGGTAGGGCGCGAAAAATACGTGCAAGTAAATTAGGATCATTACGATCCCGAGCCCGTTCATGATATGCACGTATACCGGCGCTCCCGCCATGCCGCCCATGACCGAGAAAATCATCCAGTATCCCGTGGCCGGGAGCAGAACCACACTCGCCCACACCCACGGAAAGAAACGCCCGAACACGGTCGCCCACAGCGTCAGGCGTTCCGGCGGCTGCAGCAACGCCGCCGCCGATGGCCGCAGCACCATATACGCGAAAAACATTCCGCCGACCCAAAGTACGGCCGAGAGTGCATGTAGTGCCAGTAGGACCGAGTGACCGGGCATTGGAAGTCTCCGATTGCTGGGGCTTCCATTCTACCGGTGGAGTTGGAGTCGCATCCAGCCGCGAATACGTTTTATCAGTACATCGGCCTGACCGGCGTAGTCGGCGTCGGCACCGTCCACCTCGAGTTGGCGATACCGTGGCGGTGGCTCGTCGGCGGCGCCCGTCGCGGCCGACCGCGCGTGCGCCGCAAGGACGGCGCGATCGTCGATACCAGCAAGAACCGCGGGAAGATCGCGCTGCGCGTAGATGTCGAGTACCGGCGCTGTGACGGCGTCCACCAAGCTGCGGCTGTCCTGGCGCGACTGCCCGGGCAACGGCTGCATGCTGATGGCGATCATGGCGCTTATCGGCGCTTTCGGGTTTTTGGCCAAATACCACATGCCGGCCGTCGCGCCGGTGCCCGACCCGAGCAGCGCTACCGGCCCCGCCTTTTGTTGGCCAACCATCGCCAGTGCCGCAACGATGCGTGTCGCGACGTCTTTGAAATAGGCTTCCGTCCCTGCCGCAGGGTCGAAGGGCGGCAGTTGCACCGACAGGGTGGTCCAACCGTGACGTGGCAGTTCCTCCCGCAGAGGCCGGATCACCTGCGGCCAGTCGGCGTGGGCCTGCAGACCATGGAGCAGCACCACCGCACCGCGGTGTATCCGCCCGGCGCCGGGGCGGTAGAGCATCATGGCCTTGCCCTGCGGGGTATCGAGCCACTTTAGGTCCGCGGTCAGTCGCGGATCCTTCTGCAATGGCTCGGCCCAGGATTCGGTCGCCGAACGGGCGACGTTGCCCGTCCCCAGGACGACGAGCGCCACCAGAATGGTCGTGAGAAAGCGAGGACTGAAAACCGGCAATGTGCACATTTTGCCTTGTATATCAGTAAATAAAGCTCGTTTCCAGCATTCGGAACGGGCGCCGTCCCCGGGGAGGCTGAAAATTCCCAGGCAATCGGGTAAAGTGCCGAGTTTCTTGCCGCCGGCGTCGCCGGGGGCGAACCACATTGCAAGGGGCTGAACCATGGCAGCTGATTTTCTGATCGCGCCGTCGATCTTGTCGGCGGATTTCGCCCGCCTAGGCGAAGAAGTGGACCACGTGCTCAAAGCGGGCGCCGACATCGTGCATTTCGATGTCATGGACAACCATTTCGTGCCCAATCTGACCATCGGCCCCCTGGTCTGCGAGGCTCTGCGCAAGCATGGCGTGACTGCCCCCATCGACGTGCATCTGATGGTCGAGCCGGTGGATCGCATCATTCCCGATTTTGCCGACGCGGGCGCCAGTTACATCACCTTCCATCCCGAAGCTTCCCGTCATATCGACCGTACCTTGCAACTGATCCGCGACAAGGGCTGCAAGGCCGGCCTGGTGTTCAATCCGGCGACGCCATTGGATCATCTGCGTTATGTCATGGACAAGGTCGACATGATCCTGCTGATGTCGGTCAATCCGGGATTCGGCGGCCAGAAGTTCATCGGCGCGGCGTTGGACAAGCTGCGCGAGGCGCGCAGGATGATCGATGAATCCGGGTACGACATCCGGCTGGAAATCGACGGCGGCGTGAAAGTAGACAATATCCGAGAAATCACCGCCGCGGGCGCCGATACCTTCGTTGCGGGCTCGGCCATTTTCGGCGCTGCAAAAGATAGCGATCCGAATCGCTACGATTCGGTGATCAAAGCGATGCGAGACGAGATCGCCCAGGCCAAGTAAGCAGGAGTCGATATCGATGCTCAAGAAACCCGAGATGATTCTGATCGACGTCGACGGCACTCTGGTGGACAGTGTGCCGGACCTGGCCTATTGCGTCGACGAAATGATGAAGCAGCTCGATCTGCCGGTGCGCGGCGAAGCCGCGGTGCGGGATTGGGTGGGCAACGGCATCGAACGGCTGGTGCGCCGCGCCTTGATCGGCAAGCTCGACGGCGAGCCCGACGAGGCGCTGTTTGCGCGCGCCTATCCGATCTACCTCGATCTGTATGCCGAAAACACCAGCAAGCGCAGCCACCTGTATCCGGGCGTGCGTGAAGGCATCGATTATCTGCGCAGCAATGGCTACCGCTTGGGATGCGTGACCAATAAGGCCGCCCAGTTCACCGAGCCGCTCCTCAAAGAATTGGGCGTGTACGACGATTTCGCCATTGTCATCAGTGGTGACACACTGCCGAAAAAGAAACCCGATCCGCTGCCGCTGTTGCATGCGGCCGAATTCTTCGGCGTGGCGCCGGTACAGGCGATGATGGTCGGCGACTCGGTTTCCGACGTGAAAGCGGCGCGCGCGGCTGGGTTCCAGATCGTCTGCATGAGCTATGGGTACAATCACGGCGTCGATATCCGCGACGCGAATCCCGACGCAGTCATCGACCGTCTGGTGCAGATTCGCGGACTCCTCGAAGAAGCGGCCTGAGCGGGCCTTGTCCGCGGTGCCGATCTGGTATAAGTTTCAATCATGATTGTGATGACTTTCGAGCTGGGAACTTGGCAAGGCGCCGGCTGGCGATGGTGACACCGTCGCCGTTGTTTGATTGCGCCCAATCCATTTGTCCCGTAGCTCGGAAGCCAGCTCATGAACGTGGAACAATTCGAAGAACTTTCCCGACAGGGTTATAACCTGATCCCTGTCATGCGCGAGGTCCTGGCGGACCTCGATACTCCCCTCAGCACTTACCTGAAGCTTGCCGAAGGCCCGTATTCGTACTTGTTCGAATCGGTCCAGGGCGGCGAAAAGTGGGGCCGTTATTCGATCATTGGGCTGCCGTGCCGCACGGTGGTGCGGATCAAGGGCCATACGGTCGAAATCCTCGAACACGGCGATTTGCGTGAGCGCCTCGAAGTCGACGACCCACTGCAATGGATCGAACAGTTCAGGGAACGGCATCGGGTGCCCGAAGTGGCCGGTCTGCCCCGTTTCACCGGCGGCCTGGTCGGCTATTTCGGCTACGATACGGTACGTTATATAGAGCCGCGTCTGGCGCAGTGCCCGAATCCCGACCCTCTCGGCAACCCGGACGTGCTGTTGATGGTGTCGGACGAAGTGGTGGTATTCGACAACCTCGCCGGCAAGTTGTTCGTGGTGGTGCATGCCGATCTGCAACGGCCCAACGCCCGCGCCGAAGCCGAAACGCGCCTGGATCTTCTGGTCCGGGCACTGCGCACTGCGCACCCGGCCTACCGGCCTGCAAAGCGGGCTCAGCGCGTCGCGGAGCAGGATTTCGTTTCCGGATTCACCCGCAAAGGTTTTGAATCGGCGGTAGCGCGGATCAAGGACTACATCGTCGACGGCGACGTCATGCAAGTGGTGTTGTCCCAGCGCTTGTCCATTCCGTACGAAGCCGAACCGTTGGATCTGTACCGCGCACTGCGCAGCCTGAATCCTTCACCTTATATGTTCTTCATGGATCTGGGCGATCATCATGTGGTCGGTTCATCGCCGGAGATCCTGACCCGGTTGGAAGACGGGGAAGTCACGGTGCGTCCCATCGCCGGCACCAGGCCGCGAGGCAGCAGCGAAGAGCAGGACCAGGCGTGGGAGCGTGAGCTGTTGGCCGATCCCAAAGAACTCGCCGAGCACCTCATGCTCATCGATCTGGGGCGTAACGACGTCGGCCGGGTATCGGAGACCGCCAGCGTGCGGGTGACCGAGAACATGCTGATCGAGCGCTACTCCCACGTCATGCACATCGTGTCCAACGTCAAAGGCAAACTGCGCGCCGGCATGAGCGCGGTCGACGTACTGCGGGCGACATTCCCGGCGGGCACCGTGTCGGGTGCGCCCAAGATCCGCGCCATGGAAATCATCGACGAACTGGAGCCGGTGAAGCGCGGCATCTATGCCGGTGCAGTGGGTTACATTTCGTGGAGCGGTAATATGGACACCGCCATCGCCATTCGTACCGCCGTCATCAAGGACGCAACCCTGCACATCCAGGCCGGCGCCGGCATCGTCCACGACTCGGTGCCTGCAAACGAGTGGGAAGAGACCATGAACAAGGGCAGGGCCATCTTCCGTGCCGTCACCCTGGCTGCCGCCGGGCTCGACAACGTTCATCGCTGAGGTGCGCCATGTTACTGATGATCGACAACTACGATTCGTTCACTTACAACCTGGTGCAATACTTCGGCGAACTGGGCGCGGACGTGCGCGTGTTTCGCAACGATCAGATCACCGTGGAGCAGGTCGGACAGCTGGCGCCGGAACGCATCGTCATCTCGCCGGGCCCGTGTACACCCAACGAAGCGGGCATATCCGTGGATGTGATTCGCGCGTTCGCCGGACGCACGCCGATTCTCGGCGTGTGTCTGGGACACCAGGCCATTGGCCAGGCGTTCGGCGGCCATATCGTGCATGCCCGGGAAATCATGCACGGTAAAACGTCCATGATCCATCACCGCGACGTCGGCGTGTTCCACGGTCTGGACAATCCCTTCGAGGCGACCCGTTATCACTCGCTGGTGATCGAGCGTGCGAGTCTACCCGCTTGTCTGGAGATCACGGCCTGGACCGAAACCGGGACTGGTGAACAGGATGAAATCATGGGCGTGCGCCACACGGAGTTCGACGTCGAAGGCGTGCAGTTTCACCCCGAGTCGATCCTTACCCGGCACGGCCATGACCTGTTGCGCAATTTCCTCCATCGCGGCGACACCCGCGCCAGCGCCTGAGCCACCCCATGGATATTCAAGCCGCCATTCGCGCAGTCGCCGAGCGACGCGATTTGCTCGAAGCCGAGATGATCGACGTCATGCGCATCATCATGTCCGGTGAAGCGACGCCGGCGCAGATCGGCGGTTTCCTGATCGGACTGCGCATGAAGGGCGAGACGGTGGAGGAGATCGCCGCTGCGGCCAAGGTCATGCGCGAACTGGCAACCCCGGTGAACGTCAGCGCGACGCATCTGATCGACACTTGCGGCACCGGCGGCGATGCGTCCAGTACATTCAATATCTCCACCGCGAGCGCCTTCGTGGTGGCGGCCGCCGGCGGCCGGGTCGCCAAGCACGGCAACCGTTCGTTCTCCAGCCGTTCAGGTAGCGCCGACGTGTTGGAAGCGGCGGGAGTGAACCTTGATTTGACGCCAGAGCAAGTGGCGCAGTGCGTCGAGCAAGTCGGCGTCGGCTTCATGTTCGCACCGCGCCATCACGGCGCCATGAAGCATGCGATCGGTCCGCGCCGGGAAATGGGCGTGCGCACCATCTTCAATGTGCTGGGCCCGCTGACCAATCCGGCGGCAGCGCCCAATCAGGTATTGGGCGTGTTCAGCGATGAATGGGTCGAACCGTTGGCGCATGTGCTGCAGCGCCTTGGCAGCGACCACGTGCTGGTCGTGCACGCCGAAGATGGTTTGGATGAAATCAGCATCGGTGCCGCGACTCACATCGCGGAGTTGAAAAACGGCGAAGTGCGCGACTATTTTATTACGCCGGAAGCGTTCGGCATCGCGCGTGCAGATCTTGAGAGCCTGCGCGTCGATAGCGCCGAACAGAGCCTCGCCACTGTGCGCGACGTGCTGGCCAATGTGGACGGGCCGGCTCGCGATATCGTCGTGCTCAATGCCGGCGCCGCCATTTATGCGGCCGGGCTCACCGACGACCTCGGCAGCGGTGTCCGGCACGCAGCCAGGGTCATCGCTGACGGTTCCGCCAACGCAAAGCTACATGCGTTGGTGGATTTCACCAGACGGTTTGCCTGACTTGCATGGTGGCGCCATGACCGACACGCCGGATATTCTGAAAAGGATACTCGTCCGCAAGCAGGAGGAAGTGGCCGCCGCCGCGGCGCAAGTGGATTTGCCGACATTGCGCGACTGGGCGCAGGCCGCGAGTCCGACGCGCGGCTTCGTCGCAGCGCTGCGCCATCGAATCGAAACAGGCGATGCCGCGGTGATCGCGGAAATCAAGAAAGCTTCACCCAGCAAGGGCGTGTTGCGCGAGCATTTCGATCCGGCTGCCATCGCGGCCAGCTACGAGCGCGGCGGCGCAGCGTGCCTTTCGGTGTTGACCGACCATGATTTCTTTCAAGGGGCGCCGGAGTATCTACGTCAGGCGCGGGCGGCTTGCAGGCTGCCGGTGCTGCGCAAGGATTTCATGATCGATCCCTATCAAGTGCACGAAGCCCGCGCCATGGGCGCGGACTGTATTTTGTTGATCGTCGCTGCGCTGGACGACGGTTTGTTGGCGGAGTTGGCCGCATCCGCGCAGACGTTGGGGATGGACGTCCTGGTGGAAGTCCATGACGCGCAAGAATTGCAGCGCGCGTTGCAACTGTCATTGCCTGTGATCGGCATCAACAACCGCAACCTGCGCACCTTCGAGACCAGTTTGAGTACCACCTTGGACATGCTGGAACAAATTCCGGAAGACTGCCTGGTGGTCACGGAAAGCGGCATCCTCGAGGCTCGCGATGTGGCGCTCATGCGCCAGCACGGCGTACACGGGTTCCTGGTGGGCGAAGCGTTCATGAAGGCGCCGGATCCGGGTGCGAAATTGCAGCAACTGTTCTTTTGATCACGAGGTAGCCGCGGCGGTTCGATCACGATCGGCGTTTCCCGTGCGCAGGACGGTCGAGCCGGTGTGGCGCTGAAGCGACGAGTTCCGGCGCAAAGCCAACACGAGTGTCTTCGACTGAAGCATCGCACCCCCGCTGGGGTCCTCATTCGAATTGCACGGCCTCTGCATTCACGATACCGCTACGCCCTGTAGGTAAACACCTACAAAAATCCCCGCGCCAGCCTGACATACAGCGTCCCACGAATCAGGTAAATTGCCGCCATCTGAATCTGATCTACCGGCAGCAGCTCGCTGTACGGGGACCGAAAGCGACTCGGTGCAATGGAAGGCATCAAGAAGCGATACCGTCATTCTATGCGTTCCAACCTGCGGCGGCCTGCACAGGCGACCGGTACGGCGCTGGTCGAAACGCTGGTTGCGCTACCTTTACTGCTGCTGGTGACGTTGGGAGCAGTGCAATGGGGCTTGATTTTTCATGCCAAGAGCAACTTGGAGTATGCAGCGCTGATGGCAGCGCGGGCCGGCTCCGTCAGCCATGCCGATGCCGAAGCAATCCGTAAAGGGCTCGCCCGGGGGCTGTTGCCGCTCTATTCGCCTCCCGCCAATGCCGCCGGCACCGTGCGCACCATGACAACACGGGTGCTGCCGGACGTATCCGCGCACACGCGGATCCGGATATTGAATCCAACCGTCGAGGCCTTTAGCGATTTCGCTGAATCGAACGAGGACGGCATAAACGAAATCCCCAACCTCGATTTGCATCGCCGGTCTACCGCCAAAGGCGCGAGCAGTGGCATCAACATTCAAGACGCGAACCTGCTCAAAGTGGAAGTGCTGTATGGCTACGAGCTGCAAGTGCCACTGGTCGGGCCATTGATCGCCCACTTGGCACAATGGTGGATCAAAGACGCCCGCAGTCGCACCATGCTCGCCAACCGCAGGCTGCCGATTCTCGCCAGTGCCCTGGTGCGTATGCAAAGCGCAGCACGGAAAAACAACCTCATGGTGGCGCGCGCAGATTTATCGTCGGATAACGGTGCCGCGGGAGCGACCGGTGACGGCGCAACTGGGGGTGGTGGTACCGAAGTCGGCGCCGGTGAAAGTCAGCAAGGTGAAGCGGATAAGGCGCCGGGTGGCGGTTGGAGCCCTGTGGTCCCGGTAAGCATGACCGATCCTTACCACGTCAGTCCACGTCCGAGCGGCAGGGCCGGCGACGAACCCACCGAGCCTGGATCGGTGCCGCCCATCGTAGACGATCCGGGGGCGGGCAATTTCGATGTCTGCGCGCCGACCAATGATGTCGCTGCCGTGACTCCGACACAGCCTGGGCAACAAGTCGGCAACCCAATCAATGTGGTCACCGGCAACAAATACCAACGCGAAGTGGATCTACGTCCACTGCCGGGCGAACTAGGGTTGCGCTTCATTCGGCACTATAACAGCCGCGTCCACCGCCCGAGTCCCATCGGCTACGGGTGGAGCTATTCCTACCACGTGTTCATCGAACCGGATGGCGTTCACGCAGCGCGGCTTCATCAGGCCGATGGCCGCAGTATTCGCTTTCGCCGGTCATCCCCGCCAGAAGGTGTACACGACACACCGCCGATCCAAAAAGTTTCATATCCTTCCACCACAAACGGCGGTCGAACCGACGACCGCCTCACCGCGCTGCGTGTGGAAGACGGCTATCTGACGCAGCTTGCCCACGGCGGTTACAGGTGGCACTGGCCGACAGGCCGTGTGCTGTCGTTCGACCACCATGGCCGTCTGCAGAGTATTCGCGACCGTACCGGTGCGACGGTTCATTTGACCCGGGACCCCGATGGTCGGTTGGTGAAAATCCAGGATCCGCAGAAGCGGATATTTCTACTTCACTATGACGTCTACGGTCGACTCGTGCGAACGACCGATCCGGGTGGTCTGCATACCGACTACGAGTACGACCGCGCTAATAACCTGATTGCGGTTCATTACGCCGACGGCGCTCAACGTAAATACCATTACGAGGACTCCAACGATCGCCACAATCTTACCGGCATCACCGACGGGCGGGGAATCCGGTTCGCGACCTACGCCTACGACGGCCAGGATCGCGCAATCCTGTTGACGCACGTGAACAATGTCGGGCGGGTTAGTCTCCAGTATGTTGACCGACGTACTCTGGTGACGGACAGCCTTGGTCGCGCGAGCATTTACTACACGAAACTCGATAACAACGTCCCACTGGTTAGCCGTGTCGATGGCCCTGGGTGCTCTCGCTGCGACACCGCCGGCGCTGTTTACCGCTACAACGCTCGCTACCAAATCCAGGAGATCAGGAGCGACAAGGCGGGCCACATCTATTTTCGTTATGACTCGTTGGGGCGACTCATCCACCTGGTCCATTCCTACGGCAACGACGACGGAACGACGCTGACATTGCGATACTACGGAGACTCGAGACGGATTGCGGAGCTACGCCAACCAAGCGTGCACCCAAAAGCGCACCGTCTCCTACGCGTACGATATGATGACGGCGGAAATGTCGCACGTATCGCGGAGTCTGGTTACGCGCCGGATTCGTCTGGTCAATACCGCCGTGTTGAACGGGCGGTGAAGATTCAACACGACGCGAAAGGGCGAGCCGTCATCATCGACGAACGCAGAGACGACGTAGACGACCGAGTTCACGTAACCTGGAACGGGAACGGCCGGCTCAAAAAAGTGCTGTTCCCGGACGCCACTTATTACGAGGTGTTGCGTTACGATCGCTACGGGCGAGTTGCCTCGATGAGGACCGACCGATCGGGCGTGATTTTTATCCAATACGATGCGCGGGGACAACTGGCCAACTTCAAAACCGAGAAAGGTTCCATCGATCTTGGGTCGGACGCCGCGGGATACCTTCGCCAGGTCGTGTTTCCGGGCGCGCGCTATGTGGAATATCGCTACGATGACGCCGGGCGCCCGGTCCGAAAATGGGGCGACCACCGCTGGCTGGAAGGTGAATGGTCGACCATCAATGCGCTTACCAGCATTCGGCTCGGCTACGGCGAAGACACGATTGCGATATGGAATCTCCGGAAACGCGCTCGCTACCGTGGGTCGGAACGGCGAAAGTATCCGACACCGAAAAAGCCATCCTCAGGCGCGAGGGTCGCGGAGCGCCGGGACCGCGAGGGTCGCTCGACCCAATACTATTATGACGACTTCGGCGATCTTGCATACATCCAAAGCCCGGATACCGGAGTAACGCACTATCGCAGCGACGGCAACGGTACGCTCGTGCGCAAGCAGGACGCGAACGGCAACGTTGTCGATTTCGAATATGGTGCGGGAGGCCAGCCGACGGGCATCAACAACGGCGACTCAAGAACCAGAATTCAGCTAGGCCGAAATCGCTTCACGATATTCGACGGTACGGCTTCGGAGCTTGTCGAATTCCACGATGACCACTCAGTCGTGCGATCGAGATCGCGCGGGGGGCGCCGTTATACCGATACCTATCGATATGACCGAGAGCGTCGCTTGCGTACGCATCTTCTACCGGGAGGTCAATCTCTACAGTACGTCTACGACCAAGACACCGGACATCTGACGGCGGTATGCGTTTCGGATGGGACGTCGTTGACGCCATTGATGACGTTGAAGCGCGACGCTGCTGATAGCACGCTTAGGATCCGCCATGGGAACGGGCTGGTGGACACCTATAAATACCAAGGCCAAAAGCTAGCAAAGCTGCAATTCGGTTCCGACTCGGCGCGGACGTACCAATACGACCCACGCGGACGCTTGGTACGCATAACCAGGGGCGGAACGGTGCACAAATACTATCGCTATGACCAACATGAGCGTTTGGATTTCGCTCTTACGCCGTGGGCATTGTATGGTTACCGCTACGATCAAAACGGCAATCGCGTACTGAAGGTCGTGAACGGACATCAAGAGTCTTATTCACGTTCCGGTATCGGCAATCGCCTCGACCAGGTTTCCAGCGACGGATTCAGCAAAGTGCTGGCTTCTGCCGCAGATGGTAGCCTCGTCAAGGCCGGCGACATCGAAATGGTGTACGGTAAAAATGGACAGCCGCACGCGGTTTATCGAAAGGGAGCGTTGCTCGCAGCTTACCGGTACAACTTCCGCTCGGAGCGGATTGCCAAGACCGTGTACAAGGACGGCGCGAAGCACACCACCCAATTCCTATACGATCGAGGACGCGTTAGCGCCGAACTCGATGCGGCAGGCCGGATTCTGCGCCAATACGTCTATCTCGGCCGCAAGCCGGTAGCCGTTTTGATCAAACACCGGATCTTTAGCATCCATACCAACCATCTGAATGCCCCTGTCGCGGTTACCGACGAGTTCCGCCGAGTAGTGTGGCGCGCCGATTATGCGCCTTTCGGGCGCGCGTTTGTGCAACGCGACCCGGACGGTGATGGCGTTTCGTTTGTTCTGAATCTCAGGAACCCAGGCCAATATGCGGATCAGGAGACCGGCCTCTATTACAACTACTATCGATATTACGACCCGGATGCGGGCCGCTATATCAGCGCCGACCCGTTAGGTCTCAATGCCGGCTTGAATCCCTACACATATGCCGGAAACGACCCAGTTCAGCATGTCGACCCACTGGGCCTGCTTCTATTTGCGTTCGATGGCACCAACAATACGGACGATCTGGAGGAATTGCGGAAGGACCACACTACCATCACCAATGTCGTCCGTTTTCGTGAGGCATATCGGGCGGATCCCGGGGAGCCGGCGACCGCCGATGGCACGCCCTATTTTTACGTAACTGGTGCGGGAAAGGATGACCCCGGATTCGGGTCGTCGTCGGCTGTGGACGCTTGGTTGGGCCTCACGATTGAGGACCGTGCCTACTATATGGCCGACCGCCTGGTCGGCTATATCGAGCGGCTCAAGAAACTGGAAATCGCCGGTCGGCAAATCAATCTTGATATCGTCGGCTTCAGTCGCGGCGCGGCATCGGCGCGCGACTTTGCCAATATGATTTCCGATTTGATCGATGCAGCGCAATCGGAGCCGCGTGACCCGGAAAAGAACGCGCCCAATCGACTGGCCGAACTCGCACGCGGCATAACAAAGCAGGCTCACCAACAAGTGTTGTATTTCCTTGAAGGTGGAATGGTGCTACCCCGGAGAACGGTAGCACAACGGCTCAGCCCTCAATCCTACCTTCAGCGGATTCAAACGTCTCTGGATTATCTGCGCGCGTCCTGTGTGCATCTCAACCTGCGGTTTCTCGGTCTGTTCGACACGGTCCCGCATTACGGGCGGGACGCAACCAATGACCTACAAGAACTACGGCTCGCGATACCCGATTCCGTGGACTATGCAGTGCATGCCATAGCGATCAATGAACACCGGAAGGATTTCCCTGCGGTTTCAATTCATCAGGCCCCGGGTTCACCCAATACCAACAACCGAGTCGAAGCCGGCTTCCTAGGCGCCCATGCGGATATTGGTGGCGGTTATGGAGAAGGCGATTTGTCTAACGTGGCTTTCATGTGGGTGGTCAAGCACGCCGCAGAGGCATGGGGTCAGAACGCCGACTTCGCATTCATTCGGATGAAAAATTGGAATCTATCTGCAATCCTATTCTCCATGATAGCGTCGGAGTTTATCCCGTTCCGACCTATTACTACCATGGCCCGGATCGCAAAATCTTATATCTGGATGGCGCGTCCCAGGATCAAGCGGCTGAATGGACCGGGGAGGGAATGGGCACGGCGCAGACAGACGAATTTCCACGACCAACAGTTTATGACTACTGGGCTCTGCGCCGGTGGACGACGGCGATGCGCGCTCAAGGGATTTGATTTGGCGGGAGATCAAACAAAGGTTGGGGCGATTTACGGAACGTACACGGGCTGGCTAAGAGCCCACTACAAATATGGACGTTTCGATCGATACAGTCGGAATTGATTGGGAGCGAAACAGGGCAAGGAGATGAGGTGACTGACGCCTGTAAAAAGGCGATAACTATGATCGTTTTCGTGTGCCTATGTGGAGCGGGTTAATCATCTGGGCGCAACATGCAATATTTTTATTATGTGTCGGTCGCCAACTATGGCGACAAAGGCGTAATACTCAAAGCTTTTCCAGTTCAATACGACGGCATCAGAAATATCCGGCCCGGTATACCCGGGGTCGAAGCGGACATTTTTAAAAAGGGATATTTCAAGGAATACCCACATTGGTTGCCAAAGAGAGTCGAAATGGTTTGGCAACTTGCCGAACCTAAAAAATTGCCGTGAAGTCGGTCATTCCATCGATTAGCTTGCTCCCGCATACGGCCGACATGAGAATCGGTATACCGAGAAGGAATCGGATGCGAATTCGTTCCGATCGCCGGGAAAGTGTTCCGCCGAGTAATCGATCTCGACGAAGTGCGCAACAGCTCAGAAGCAAAGAATGCTGGCAAACGGGCGCGCGATTGGTGGTCGAGTTTCAGCCGTAACGGGCTGATCGTTGAGTTCGAGTTTCGCGACGAAGCGCTATCGGTGGACACGGCGTACTTCCACACCAATCCGTGGAAGTGATGGGTGGGCGCGACGGCGGGTAAGAGCGGTGGTAATGGTTCACGGTGACGGGCGGCGGTGGCGAATTGTAATTGCCGGCCTGGTATTGCTGCTGACCGGCTGCGGCCGGCAATTGTATTACGTCTCGGTTGCCAATTACGGTGAAAAGGGCGTTATTCTCAAACCTTTTCCGGTTCAATACGACGGCATCACAAATATCCGACCGGGTATACCCGGGGTCGAAGCGGACATTTTCAAAAAAGGCTATTTCAAAGGATATCCCAATAGTTTGCCAGAGAAGGTGGAGGTAGTTTGGCAGCTAGCGGAGTTAAAGAACTGCAGAGACGTAGTTCCATCCACAAGCTTTGTCCCTCACACAACAGACACAAAAGTTTATACCAGAAAAGAGGGATGCGAATTCGTGCCGATCCCCGGGAAAGTGTTCCGCCGAGTAATCGATCTCGACGAAGTGCGCAACAGCTCAGAAGCAAAGAATGCTGGCAAACGGGCGCGCGATTGGTGGTCGAGTTTCAGCCGTAACGGGCTGATCGTTGAGTTCGAGTTTCGCGACGAAGCGCTATCGGTGGACACGGCGTACTTCCACACCAATTCGTGGCATTGAACCTGAAGCCGGGGGCGGCGTTTCGGGGTTGGAACGATCACATGGGTCTTCCCGAAGCGAAGGGGCCTGGTGCCGAAACAGGAGCGACGTTCACTTGCGCGATGAGATATTGACTCTGACACTTTGGCCGTTTGCGATCTCGATCATTGTTCTGACGGTTTTCGCAATATTCCCGCCGCGGCGCTTGTTCCTGGCAGGGCATGCGTGGGTGGCGATCGCGGTGCTCATGGGTTTTCAGGCGCTGTGCTTCGGATTGATCTGGGTCCTGGCGGCAACCGGTTGGGTTGGCATGATCATCATTCCGATTGTGTACAGTTATGTACTGTCCGTTCCAGTATTCAACGTAGTTTGGGCTTTCTGGGCTATGTCCAGACGGCTCGCAATGGCGCCGAGCGTTTTCGCGATCGTCAACGCTTTGGCAGTCGCGCTTATCGTGTACGACATAAGGACTCATTGAGCCGTCCTTGCGCCCCGGCGTCGGTGGTCTTTTGCGATTTCTGACTGGTTACGTTCGGATTACGGTTTGGTCGTATCAACAGACCATAGTCGGTTGAACTGGGAGGTGTTAGATAAACAATGACCAGAAGTCTTCGAATATCTCTATCGCTGTTGGGTATCGCTATTGCGAGCGACCATCTACTGGGCGCTGCACCGCGACATACTCTACTACGTATTCGTGGCGAACTACGGTGAGTTTGGGGTGATCCTCGATAATTTCCCGATTCAGTTTAATAGGCCCAGAAAAATGGAACCTTCAGAGGGTACCCAAATAGTTTGCCAGAGAAGGTGGAGGTTGCTTGGCAACTTGCCGAGCTGAAAAATTGCAAGTCGGTCATCCCATCGGTTAGCTTGCTCCCGCGTACGGCCGGCATGAAAATTTATGCCAGCAAATCTGGATGCGAGTTCGTGCCGATCGCCGGGAAAGTGTTCCGCCGAGTAATCGATCTCGACGAAGTGCGCAACAGCTCAGAAGCAAAGAATGCTGACAAACGTGCGGGCGATTGGTGGTCGAGTTTCAGCCGCAACGGGCTGATCGTTGCGTTCGAGTTTCGCGACGAAGCGTTATCGGTGGACACGGCTTACTTCCATACCAATTCGTGGCGTTGAATCTGAAACCGGGGCGGTGTATTGGGGTTGGAACGATCGCATGCAATCTTTACGGTAGCGAAGCGCCCGCCATGTGGATTTTCTGTACTCCCAACGGCGGTGAAGAACCCCGGCGGGAATGCGAGATTACGCGGTGTCGGAATGAGTCGCCTGGATCCCGGGCACCGGGCAATCAGCGCCGTGCGAAGACGGAGCTTCGGTCAATCCAGCAGCGATCAGAGCATAATCCGCCCAAGGGAGACGTGGCGTGGGATCGCCGCGGGCTTTACCGCGTCCCGAACACCACCATCGTCTTTCCCTTCACCGATATCAGTTCCTGCTCTTCCAGGGCTTTCAGTACGCGACCTACCATTTCCCGCGAGCAGCCGACGATGCGGCCGATCTCTTGACGGGTGATGCGGATCTGCATCCCGTCGGGGTGGGTCATAGCATCGGGTTCCTTGCACAGCTCCAGCAACGTGCGCGCGACGCGGCCGGTTACGTCCAGGAACGCCAAGTCGCCGACTTTGCGGCTGGTCTTGCGGAGGCGGGTGGCCATTTGTGCGGCCAGGGCAAACAGAATGCTGGGGTCCTGCTCGGCTACTTGCCGGAAGCGTTCGTAGCTGATTTCCGCCAACTCGCATTGCGTGCGGGTGCGGACCCAGGCGCTGCGGTTGGTTTGTTCCTCGAACAATCCCATTTCGCCGAAGAAATCGCCGGGGTTCAGGTAGGCCAGGACGATTTCCCGGCCGTCGGTGTCTTCGATCAGGACGCTGACCGAGCCTTCAACGATGTGGTAGAGGACATCGGGCTTGTCGCCCGCGTAAATGATGACACTTTTGGCGGGATAGCGTCGTCGGTGGCAGTGTTCCAGAAACCGGTCGATGGACGGGTTTCCAGTGCCCTGTTTTCTGGGAAGCTTCGACATGGCGCCAGCCCTGAGGTTGCCGAAAGTAGACTCAATTATAATACTGGTTTCGCGGCGTTCGTGATGCCGCTCTCAGTCCAGCAATGTATGGAACTGTGATAGGCTTCGCAACAAATTCCAACGCGGAGTCCGTATGAAGGCGCGAATCAAGTGGCTGGAGGGCGTGAGTTTTGTCGGCGAATCGGGCAGTGGCCATGCTGTGGTCATGGATGGGGCGCCTGAGCACGGCGGTCGCAATCTCGGGGCCCGGCCGATGGAGATGTTACTGCTCGGCTTGGGCGGCTGCTCGGCGTTCGACGTTATTCACATCTTGAAACGTGCCCGGCAGCCGGTTACCGACTGCGTGGTGGAACTCGAAGCGGAACGCGCCGATCAGCCACCCAAGGTCTTCACCCGTATTCACGCCCATTTCGTCATCACGGGCAAACAACTTTCCGAATCCCAGGTTCGCCGGGCCGTGGAACTGTCTGCGGAAAAGTATTGCTCGGCGTCCATCATGCTCGGCAAGACGGCAACCATTACCCACGATTTCGAGATCGTAGAGGTCGGCTGAGCGTCAGGATGGACGACGCACCCGAAAGCCGACAGTCCGCGCCCTTGCCGTCAAACGACGGTACGCCCCAGTCGAGCCCAGGTTCTGCGGCATTCGATCAACTGCTTCGAGACTACTACCAGGCTTGGTTCTATTTCCATCCAGAGGCTGCCGTAGAAGCGGGAGTCGATGGTTATGCCGATCGTCTTACGCCATTCCATGACGATGATATCGGCGCGCTGGTTTCCTTGAACGAAAACCTGCTCGGGGCGCTGGAAGAGCTGAACGCTGTGGAACTCGACAGCGATAGACGGCTCGATTTCCGTCTCCTGCACGGCGCCGTGTTGATCGAGCTGCATGAGTTGATGGAAGCGGATTGGCGCTACCGTGATCCGGCACGCTACCTGCCGGTCAATGCGATTTATCAGCTGACCGTGTACCCCGTACGCGACCTGCCGCAGGCCTTGCAGGCTCGACTCGCCGCTGTACCGGGCCATCTGCGGGGCGCCCGGCGGATTTTGGCGGAAACGCCGGAGTTGGTGCCCGCCGCGTGGCTGGCAGGCGCAATCAGCGAAGCAGTCGCCGGCGCCCGGTTTGTGCGCGACTTGCCTGCCCACCCGGTATTGATCCGAGGGTTCGCGTCGCTGGGACGAACCGCCCAGCTCTGTGAAGCAGCGGCCAACGCCATGGAGGAGTTCGCGCAATTCCTGACGCAGAAAATCGGTCCACGCGCGGGTGGCGCGTACGCATGCGGCCAGGCGCATTTTGCGCGACTGCTGAAGTATCGCCATTTTCTTGACTGCGACGCCGAAGCGCTGCACGACCTGGGCACTCGACTCGTCCAGGGTACCCAACGGGAACTGGACGCAGTTACCCGTCAGTTGCGCGGCGACACGGATGTCAACGCGCTGGCCAACATGATTCGCAGCCATCAACCACCGGCCGCTGGATTGTTGAATGCGTATCGCGAACAGATGCAGCGGGCATATGAGTTCGTATGGGAACAGGATCTGGTCGAGATGCCGGCACGCCAGCGACTGCAGGTGGTGGATACGCCCGAGTTCATGCGCCACGCGATTCCGTTTGCGGCCTATCTGCCGCCAGCGCCCAACGATCCGGATCAATGTGGACATTATTATGTGACGCCCGCCCCAGAAGAAGCGCTCATGGGCGAACACAACCACTTCGCGCTGATGCACACTTGCGTCCATGAGGCGTGGCCGGGCCATCACTTGCAGTTCGTTACCGCCAACCAGCGCCCGACCAGCAGCACATTGCCCCGATTGCTGAACCCGTCGGCGACGCTGTTCGAAGGGTGGGCACTGTACTGTGAACAACTGATGTTCGAGCGCGGATTCCTCGGTCAACCGGAGCACGCGTTCTTGTTGTTGCGCGACCGCTTGTGGCGGGCATTGCGGATCCAGCTCGACGTCGAGCTGCAGACCCGCGGACTCGGTCTGGACGCCGCCGCGCGGCGGCTTTCCGATACCCTCGGGTTTCCGCTCGCGCAGGCAAAGGCCGACGTGCTCTGGTATAGTCGCGCTCCCGCGGTTCCGATGGGTTACGCGACGGGCTGGGCGTTGATCAACCGAGCGCGCGACCTCCTCGTGGAGGATCGGAACGCGCGGCAGATGCGAAGCTTTCACGATGGTTTGCTGTCGTCTGGCTCCATTGCAGTGCCGTTGGTGCTGGAACGCGGTCATGGCGCCGCATTCGCGCAGTCCGTGCAGAGAGACGTTTTCGGGCGGGGCATGAGTCCAGAACCGCAAACGGTATTGTCGAGGCATTGATGGAAAGACCCGATCCTACGGCCGGTTTGCGGCACGTCGCCCTCACCGTCAGTGACCTGGAGGCCTGTGAGCACTTCTACGTAGCGCTCATGGGAATGCAGGTCGAATGGCGGCCGGACGCCGATAATCTCTATCTGACATCGGGCAATGACAATCTGGCTCTGCACCGCGCGCCGGCAGGATTCGAACCGGGTGGCAGCCAGCGCCTCGATCACATCGGTTTCATCATCGAGCGTCCGGAGCAGGTCGATGCCTGGTATGCCTATCTGTGCGCGCGCGAAGTGCCCATGAAAGCCGAGCCGCGCACTCACCGGGATGGCGCGCGCAGCTTCTATTGCAGCGACCCGGTCGGCAATACGGTCCAGATCATTTATCATCCGCCCTTGGCCGGAGCCGGGCGGTAGGCGCCTGCCGGCTCGGATTCTGAACAAGTGACGCAATCGGAGGAGGCGCCCGTGGTCAAGCAGTTGAAACGGTTGAAGCTACATGGGTTCAACAATCTCACCAAGACGTTGAGCTTCAACATCTATGACATCTGCTATGCCAAGAAGTCGAAGCATCGCCGCGAGTACATCGAGTACATCGACGAGGAGTACAACGCCGAGCGTTTGACCAAGATATTGACCGATGTCTCCAACATCATCGGCGCCAATATCCTCAATATCGCCCACCAGGATTACGAGCCCCAAGGCGCGAGCGTGACCATGCTCATTTCCGAGGAGCCGATTGTCGCCGAGGAGCTGTCCAACAGCGAGTCACCGGGCCCGCTGCCCGACGCAGTGGTGGCGCATCTGGATAAGAGCCACGTCACCGTGCACACGTATCCGGAAAGCCATCCGGACAACGGCATCAGCACCTTTCGCGCGGATATCGACGTCTCCACCTGCGGTCGTATCTCGCCGCTCAAGGCCTTGAATTACCTGATTCACAGTTTCGAGTCCGACATTGTCATCATGGACTACCGGGTGCGCGGTTTTACCCGCGACGTGCGCGGGAAAAAACATTTCATCGACCACAAAATCAACTCGATCCAGAACTATCTGTCCAAGGACACCAAAGAGCGGTATCACATGATCGATGTCAATGTGTACCAGGAGAACATCTTCCACACGAAGATGATGCTCAAGGATCTGGAGTTGAACAATTATTTGTTCGGAACCGGGGTGGAAGATCTTACCGCTGTCGAACGCAAGACTGTCGGCGAGCGGCTGAAGCGTGAAATGATGGAAATGTTCTACGGCCGCAATCTGAGCAAAGGGCTGAAATCCTAACAGGGCGAAGCGCTTCGCACCCGAAGCGGGTCACGGCGCTCTTTGCAAGTGAACGCCGCACCCGCAATTCGCTCAGATCCGATATGCCACGGTGGTCATCACTTTCGACGCCAGCTTCATGATCCCTTTGATCGGGGTGGGCAGTGGCCGGGCGCCGGCTTCGACGGCCGTGGTCGCGTGCCGGGCTTCGTCTTCCTTCATTTGTTCCAGTACCGCGCGGCTCTTGTGGTCGTCGGCAGGTAACCGTTGTAGGTGATCTTCCAGGTGCCGCACCACCTGGCGCTCCGTTTCCACCAGAAACCCCAGGCTCCATTTATCTCCCGCGGCTCCCGCTGTCGCGCCGATTGCGTACGCGCCGGCATACCAGAGCGGATTCAGATAGCTCAGGTGCCCGTCGAGCGCCTTGACCCGTGCTGCGCACCAGTCGAGGTGATCATTTTCTTCGCGGGCCGCCTGTTGCATGGCATCCCGCACCCGCGGCGCGCGCGCTGCCGCGGCCTGGCCATGATAAAGGGCTTGGGCACAGACTTCTCCGACATGGTTGACGCGCATCAGGCTCGCAGCGCGACGCTTCTGCTCGGAGCTCAGGTTCGATTTCGGCGCCGCGCGCGCGGGATCGGGCCGGCCTGTGGTAGGCGGTTGGCCGAATACGGTGCGCGTGGCTTGATCAATGTTGATGAGCAAATGATCGAGTGCTGTATAGCGACGTGATTGCATGGTGGATCTCTGCGTGCTGGCTGGTGCTGGCGATGAGGCCCACGATACGCGTGCTGCCAAGCAACGCAACTTTACCTGAACTGGGCCTTTCAAATGCCACCCCAAGTCCCTATCTTGTGTCGATGTCCTATTATCGTCACCACGTCTTTTTTTGCACCAACCTGCGCGCCGACGGCAGTGCCTGTTGCCAGCAATATGACGCCCAAGCCATGCGCGACTATGTCAAGAAGCGGGTCAAAGCGCTCGGGCTGGCCGGCACGGGTGGGGTGCGGATCAACACCGCGGGATGCCTGGATCGTTGCTCGGAGGGTCCGGTGGTCGTGGTCTACCCCGAAGATGTCTGGTACACCTATGTCGATCAGGACGATCTCGACGAGATCATCGATGAGCACCTGTGCAACGGCCGAGTCGTGGATCGGTTAAGAATTTAGTATTTATATCAATCGGATACAATCAGCCGCCCCGGTTTTCCCCCTAGTTCCGCCGCCGTTCCTGGCTACGAAACCAATCGTAACGGGCCGGGTATTGACACATCCTCAAGAGTATTAGAGAATTCTCACATGCTGATTGACCGACTTGCATTCCGGTTGGTCAGTTTTGACTCCTCCATCCTCCTTTGGTGGTTTTAAAGCGCGGTCCTCACTTACCGCGCTTTTTTTTTGCCTGCACTGCGGTTACCGGTGGTGAGCGGCCGACGGCGGCTTGTCTATAGGTTCCATCTTCTGTAAGATTCCCGGTCTTTCTACGATCGACATGGGTCAGATTCCCGGAGCATGAGTTCAATGAAGACCTTCAGCGCAAAACCGGCCGAGGTGCGTCGCGATTGGTTCGTGGTAGACGCCGACGGCAAAACCCTAGGGCGCTTGGCATCCGAAGTGGCCCGCCGGCTGCGCGGCAAGCACAAGGCCGAGTACACCCCTCACGTCGACACCGGCGACTACATCATCGTGGTCAATGCCGAGAAGATTCGGGTGACCGGCGCGAAGCTCCAGAACAAGATGTACTACCATCACACCGGCTATATCGGCAGCTTGAAGTCCATCAATCTGTTCAAGCAGCTGCAGAAAGCGCCGACGCGTGTGATCGAGACCGCAGTGAAGGGCATGTTGCCGAAGAATCCGTTGGGTCGGGCCATGTTCCGCAAGTTGAAAGTCTATGCCGGCCCCGAACATTCCCACAGTGCCCAGCAGCCCAAGCCGCTGGACCTCTGAGCCCTTCAAACGGATCAATTTCATGGCACAAACTGAACAATATTACGCTACCGGTCGTCGCAAAAGCTCCGCAGCACGGGTATTCCTGCGCCCGGGCAGCGGCAACATCACCGTCAACAAACGCCCGTTGGACGAATATTTCGGCCGCGAGACGGCGCGAATGGTCGTGCGCCAGCCCCTCGAGCTGGTACAGATGAAAGACCGGTTCGATATCGCCGTGTCCGTCGTCGGCGGCGGCATGAGCGGTCAGGCCGGCGCGATTCGTCACGCCATCACCCGTGCACTGATCGTGCATGAAGAAAGCCTGCGTTCACCGCTGCGCAAAGCCGGGTTCGTGACCCGCGATGCGCGCGAAGTGGAACGTAAGAAGATCGGCTTGCACAAAGCCCGTCGCGCACCGCAGTACTCCAAGCGTTAAGCGAGCTGCTGCCTGCCCCAACTTGGGGGATCGTCTAACGGCAGGACAGAGGACTCTGACTCCTCTAATCTAGGTTCGAATCCTAGTCCCCCAGCCACTGCAAAAGTAAGGCCCGGCATCGCCGGGCTTTATTTTTGCGGGGCGCGACGATGACAACCCGGCCAGGTTCGAGCCAGGGTGCGTTCAAACGATTCGCACCTCGATGTAGGTTGGGTCAAGGCCCGCAGGGCCGGACCCAACGTCCTCAAACGCTGCTGTGCATCTCCGTCTCATGGTAATATGTTTGGCAAATCGGACGCGGAGAGCAAGGATGCGCTACCGCCGTGCATGGATGCCGGGCGGCACCTATTTCCTTACGTTGGTTACCCATCGGCGCCAGCCGATTTTGTTGACGCCGACCAATCTACCGCGGCTTGGACGCGCTTTACGGCACGTGCGCATCAAGCACCCGTTCCGGTTAGACGGTATTGTCGTATTGCCCGATCACGTTCATTGCATCATGGACCTGCCGGAGGGCGACGCCGACTTCGCCCTCCGGGTGCGCTTGATCAAATCCTATTTCACCCGCGCTTGCGTGCCGCTTCAAAATGGACAATCCCAATCGCGACATACGCGCGCGGAACGGCCCGTGTGGCAGCGGCGTTACTGGGAACACTTGATCCGCGGTCCGGACGATTGGCGCAGGCACCTCGACTATCTCCATTTCAATCCGGTGAAGCACGGCCATGTTCGGCACGTGATCGATTGGCGCCACAGCTCGTTTCACAGATATTGCCGCTTGGGAATGTATACGGCCGCCTGGGGCGTTCATGAAGCGCCTGGCATCCAGTCGATGGATTTCGAATGAAGGTGGCGGATGGATCGATGCGTCCGCGCTGCGCGCTTGACGCATCCTACGCAGGCGGTTTCGTGTTTATCGAGTCCGGTACGGGTGGCCGCCGTAGGTTACGTCAAGGCCCGGAGGGCCGGACGTAACACCGACCCGGCAGAAGCATTCCCCGTGGTTCGATGCGTCCGCGCGCTGCGCTTGACGCATCCTACGCAGGCGGTTTCGTGTTTATCCAGTGCGGTGCGGGTGGCCGGTGTAGGTTACGTCAAGGCCCAGAGGGCCGGACGTAACGTAGATCCGAAGAAGCACCCCGTCACGTCGAACCGGCAGGAGCATCCCCCGTGGATCGATGCGTCCGCGCGCTGCGCTTGACGCATCCTAGCAGGCGGTTTCGTGTTTATCGAGTCCGGTGCGGGTGGCCGGTGTAGGTTACGTCAAGGGCCAGAGGGCCGGACGTAACGTAGATCCGAAGAAGCACCCCGTCACGTCGAACCGGCAGGAGCATCCCCCGTGGATCGATGCGTCCGCGCTGCGCGCTCGACGCATCCTACGCAGGCGGTGTGGTGTGCGTCGATGCGGTACGGGTGGCCGCCGTAGGTTACGTCAAGGCCCGGCGGGCCGGACGTAACGTAGATCCGAAGAAGACCCGGCAGAAGCATTCCCCGTGGATCGATGCGTCCGCGCTGCGCGCTTGACGCATCCTACGCAGCCGTGTTGTTGCAAAACTACAACACGCCCGTGCGATTGTAGCTTTTTTGAAAAAAGTTGTTGCATGGATACACGAACCTGCTATATTCCTTCCCGCGGAACAATAAACCTCATCTTTAAGTTCGGAGGATAACTGAATGAACAAGAAGCTTCTTTCCGTCGCCATTGGCGCAGCGCTGGGTGCCGCCCCGCTGTTCGCACAGGCTGACGTAGTTGTGTATGGCCAGTTGCAGGCTGAATTGGCTGGTATCAATAGCGACGCGGTTGCCACTGCTCCTGACGGTGTCGTCGTCTCTCGCCGTGGTCACGATGCGTACATGGGATCGGAAATCGACGAACGCAACATGGACGACAACAAGCGCGGTCGTCTGGGCGTCAAGGCTTCCGAGAAGCTGGGCAACGGCATGACCGCCATCGCCAAGTTCGAGTGGCAGGTGGACACCACCCAGGGTGATCCGAATGACGGCAATCGTGAATCCTATGTCGGCTTGAAGGGCGACTGGGGCACGTTCACCGCCGGCTCCCTGAAGAGTGCATACAAATATACCGGTGGTGTGACCTACGATCCGTTCGTGACCACCTACATCGAAGCACGTCGCCACGGCGCGATGTCCAACGGTACCTTCGGTCATGGCGCTTTCATGACCGATTCCTTGGGTTATGACGGCAAGTTTGGCGGTATCCACGTGCGCGCCACTTACAGCCCGGATGAAAGCGCCAACAGCGGTCCCGGCACTGTAGACGACGGTGATTACACCGCTTCTCTCGCGTATGAAGCCGGCAACTGGGAAGCCTTCGTCGCCACTGCGCACGACAAGGACAACAGCCCCACCGGTCCTCACGCCGACTACGACGCTTGGAAGGTTGGCGGTAAGTACAAGTTCGGCAACAACACCATCCTGGCGCAGTACGAAGACACTACGCAGGACGTGACCACCGGCGGCAGCAACGACGGTAAGATCTGGTTCCTGGGCTACCACCTGCAGATGGGCAACAACACGCTTGTGGCCGAATACGGCAACGGCAAAGTCGACATCGCTTCCAGCGCGACCGACCAGAAGGACGACTTCTACGCTGTGGGCTTGATCCACAAGATGTCGAAGAAGACCCGCGTCTTCGGCGGTTACTCCAAGACCACGCTGGACAACAGCGGTGGTGACGCTGCTTCTGACGGCGACCGCGACGCCTGGACCATCGGCATGCGCGTCGACTTCTAAGTTATTCGACTTAGATACAACAACAAAAGCAGTACGATTCAACGGGGCCTTCGGGCCCCGTTTGTTTTGGGCGATATATGGCTTGCACGATAGCGGCGTAGGCGCCATGTGGGGCGCGCTCGACCTAGGTGAGTCGGCGCCAAACGATAGAAGCGCTCGCGCCAAAGGCTCGGCGCTGGCCGGCTGGGCGGGTAGAGCTGCGCTGGTCATTCGCGATGCGGCCGTAGCCCCCGGCGGCTTAGAGAATGAAAGCCGTTGCTTCCGGCCTTCGGCCTTGACGAATCTACGATCGTCCGCATCGCGAGAGTTCCGCAGGCGGTCGGACGGGTCGACCTGTGTCATTATATTGAGTACGGCTGACAGGAGGACACTGGAAATGATTCGCACCGTGATTGTGATGCTCGTGATCGCAGCCGTTTATGGTTGCGCCACGCTCAAGCCAAGCCAAGGTCCGGTGCTGCGGGTCGAGCACGCGCATTTGGGCGGCGCGACCTTGGTGGCGTTCTCACCTGATGGGAAGTGGTTGGCGAGCGGCGGTCATGACGGGTCGGTATCGGTCTGGCATGTGCCCGACGGTAAACGTCGATTCAGTGCGCGGCCGCACCGTGGTGCAGTGCGAGGTCTGGCGTGGTTGGATGACCGAACGGTCGTGAGTGCAGCGGAAGACGGCAGCATCGCGTCCTGGAGCGCGACGGACGGCGCGCGGATTCGTGGCCGCAAGACGGTTTCCGTCAGCGCCATGGTTTATGACCGGGACGACGGGCGATTGTTCACCGGTCATACGGACGGGGTGCTGCGCTCGTACGATGCCCGCGACTTGCAGGAACGCGGCCACGTTGCGCTGGGCTCGACCGTCTCCGCGCTCGCATTCGACTCGCAACATGCGCGCTTGGCCGGGGCGACCCGCGATGGGCAGCTGGTTTTACTCGATCGTAGCCTGCGCGTGGTGCAGCATCTTCATCCGCCGCGAGAGGTGAAAGGGCTCGCGTTCGCGCCCGATGGGAACCGGCTGGCGGGCGGCGCTTGGTTCGAATTATTGCTCTGGAATTTGCAAACTGGAAAACTTTCAGTTCGAGACACGGAACACTTCGGAGCGATCATCTCAATGGACTTTACCCCCAAGGGCGACGAGATCGCGACCATCGGCCGCTACACGGACGGCGGCGTGCGCCTGGTGGACGCTGTGGACAATCACGTCGTTCGACGGCTGCTGGCGCACCGAGCCTGTGGTTGGTCGGTGCGTGTGAGTCCGAATGGCCGCTATCTTGCCACGGCGTCGGAAGACGAGAGTATTCGTATCTATGATCTGCAGGCCCCGTATGAACCGAAGTTCCAGCATGATCCTTAAGCCGTGGCGGCGGGCGATCGCAGCGCGCATGTCGATAGGACTGCTTGGTTTGCTGCTATTCACCTCGCTGCTGACAGGCTGCGTAGCGCCAGGTCCACAACAGCCACCGGATATTCGTGTCGACGACGCCCACCTTGGCGGCAGCATCGTAGCCTTCAACGATAGCGAGACGTTATTGGCATCCGGTGGCTGGGAAGGCGACATTCGTTTGTACTCGCTGCCCGGCGGCAACGCGGCTGGCGGTTGGCACGCGCATAGCGATTCAGTGAACGGACTCAAGTTTCTTCGTTCTGGCCAATTGGTGAGCGCTGGCTATGACGGTTTTCTTGCGAGATGGAACGACAAGGGAACGAAGTTGCAGAAGGTCGAAACGCCCGCACCCATTACCCACATGGTTGCGAGTGAGACGTTGAACCGCATCGTTACGGGTCATGATGACGGTACGGTGCGACTTTGGCGGTTGACGGATTTCACGCTATTGGCGACGCACCACGACCACACGTCGGCGGTGCGTGCGGTGGCGCTCGATGCGACGACGGGGCGCATCGCCTCCAGTAGCAGCGATGGCAGCGTGGTGGTCTGGCGGCCGGATCACAGCAGCCGCAGGTTTGTCCGGCCGCCCACGGATGCCTGGTCGCTGGTGTTCGATCCGCACGGTCATTATCTGTACGGCGGCGGATGGTTCGATCTGTTCCGTTGGAAGGTGGCAGATGGTTCCCTCACGGTGATGCCGACGGAGCATCGAGGCATTATCAAGAGCCTGGATTTCAACGCCGACGGTACCAAACTCGCCAGTATCAGCAGGCAGACCGATGATGCTGTGTACTTCCTCGATCCTGGCACCGGGAAAGTGGTGCGTCGGTTCCAGCCTCACGATTTGTGTGGCGCCTACATCCGGTTGTCGGACGAGGGGCATTACCTGGCGACCACCAGCGACGACGCCAGCGTCAGGGTCTGGCATCTGCAGTCTCCCTGAGTCGTGCGCCACGCGCCGAAAGGGGCCGGCACGTAGGTTGTGTCAACGACCGCAGGGACGGACACAACGTCCTTCGACCGCCGCCGCTCGGGAAATCAGCAAGCACGTAGGTTGTGTCAAGGACCGCAGGGACGGACACAACGTCCTTCGACCGCCGCCGCTCGGGAAATCAGCAAGCACGTAGGTTGTGTCAAGGACCGCAGGGACGGACACAACATCCTTCGACCGCCGCCGCTCGGGAAATCAGCAAGCACGTAGGTTGTGTCAAGGACCGCAGGGACGGACACAACATCAGTCTTGGGGCGGACCCGCCGAGAATCGGTTCACCCTATCGTGTCAAATACCCTTTTGCCTCGGTGGATCTGGCGCGGCACGTTAGCGTCGAGCGCTATGTTAAGATAACGCATTTCCGCAATCCCTCGGGACCGATCGATGTCGAACCCGCACGCCGCTCGCATTCGCGAGATTCCCTACAACTACACTTCGTTTGCCGACCGCGAAATCGTGATGCGCCTGCTCGGCGCTCCCTTGTGGGACGTCATCAATCGATTGCGCGGCGAGCGCCAGACGGGCCAATCCGCGCGCATGCTCTACGAGGTGCTGGGCGATATCTGGGTGGTTACCCGCAATCCCTATATCCAGGACGACCTGCTCGAGAATCCGAAACGGCTCGAGTCGCTGAGTCACGCCTTGCATCATCGGCTCGATCAAATCATCGCCCGGGCCCAGGGTAACCAGTTGGCGTTGCAACTGGTCGATGCCGCTCGCGAGGCAGTGCGTCGCTTCGAGGATTGGTTTCCCCGGCAACGGGAACTGCGCAAGCGCACGGTGCGCAAACTATCGCGGGTTACACGCAAGGACAACATCGATTTCGGCGGACTGGCGCGGGTATCCCACGTCACCGACGCCTCGGATTGGCGCGTTCAATATCCGCTGGTGGTGATCACGCCGGATACCGAAACGGAGATGGCGAAAGTCGTCGCCGCCTGTATCGAGCTGGGTCTGACCATTATCCCGCGCGGCGGCGGTACCGGGTACACCGGCGGTGCGGTGCCTTTGTATGAAGACACGGCGGTGATCAACACCGAAAAACTCGAAGGTCTCGGTCAAGTGGTCATGCGCCGACTGCCGGGCGTCGATGGCGAAGTGCCGACGGTGCGCGCCGAGGCCGGTGTCGTCACCCGCCGCGTGTCGGAGGTGGCCGAGGCCGCGGGTTACGTGTTCGCGGTCGACCCGACTTCCCAGGATGCTTCCACCATCGGCGGCAACGTCGCCATGAATGCGGGCGGCAAGAAAGCCGTGTTGTGGGGTACGGCGCTGGACAACCTCGCCTCCTGGCGCATGGTCGCGCCCGATGGCAACTGGCTGGAGGTGGAGCGGCTCGATCACAACCTCGGCAAGGTCCACGATCAGGAATCGGTCAGCTTTCGCGTCACGCGGTACCGGCCTGACGGCCGCACGCCCATAGGCCAACCGGAATTCGTGCGTACCCCGGGCAAGGCGTTGCGCAAGGAGGGCCTCGGCAAGGACGTCACCGACAAATTCCTGGGCGGCTTGCCCGGCATTCAGAAGGAAGGCTGCGACGGCCTGATCACGTCCGCGGTGTTCATTCTGCACCGCATGCCCAGCTGCATTCGTACCGTGTGCTTGGAATTCTTCGGCAGCGACATGCGCAAGGCGGTTCCCGCGATCGTCGAGACCAAGGATTATCTGGACAGCCACCCTGAAGTGCTGTTGTCCGGTATGGAGCATCTGGACGAAAGGTATGTACGCGCGGTGCATTACAGTACCAAGGCGCCCCGGCGCGAGCTACCCAAGATGGTGCTGTTGATCGATATCGCGGGCGAGGACGACGATGCCGTGGCGAAAGCGGCGTCGCAGGTGGTGCGTTTGGCCAATGCTCGTGAAGCGGAAGGTTTCGTGGCCGCCAGTCCGGAGGCCCGGCGGCGGTTCTGGGCGGACCGGGCCCGTACCGCGGCCATTGCCGCCCATACCAATGCGTTCAAGATCAACGAAGACGTGGTGATACCGCTCGATCGGCTGGGCGAATACAACGACGGCATCGAGCGCATCAATATCGAGCATTCAATCCGCAACAAGCTGCAGATCATCGATGCGGTGATGGAGTATCTTGCCGGCGATCTGCCGGAGCTGCGGCGGGTCGACGACTACGAGGACAGCGAAGAAAACCGCCAGATCATCGATGCCAAGCGCGCGGCGGCCCGGGATCACCTGCAGACGGTCAAGGTGCGTTGGAGCAGTATCCTGGCGCACATGGACGCGTCCGCGACCGAACACGACGCCCTTCTGGATGACTCCGCGCGCGAACGGCGCACCCAGGACGACAGCCTGCTGACGCTGTTGTTGCGGCGGGATCTGCGCATTTCCTATCGGCGGGAGGTGCAGAAACCCCTGAAGGAGATTTTCGGCGGCCGCGAGCTCGAAGGCGTGCGGGCGCAGTTCGATACCATCCACAAGGAGATCCGTTCCGGACGCCTGTTCGTCGCCACCCATATGCATGCCGGCGACGGCAATGTGCATACCAATATCCCGGTCAATTCCAACGACTATGAAATGATGCACGAGGCCGAGCGGGTGGTGGACCGGGTCATGGCTCTCGCCGGTTCGTTGAACGGCGTCATTTCCGGCGAACATGGTATCGGTCTGACCAAAATGCAGTACCTGGATGCCGCGACGGTGGCGGCATTTGCAGACTATAAGGCCAAGGTCGATCCCGAAGGGCGCTTCAACCGTGGCAAACTCCTCGGCGGCTCGGGGCTTGGCAATGCCTACACGCCATCCTTGCGCCTGCTGCAGCAGGAGGCTTTGATCCTCGAAGCGAGCGAACTGGGCGCTCTCAATGACGACATCCGCCACTGCCTGCGCTGTGGCAAGTGCAAGCCGGTATGCAGCACCCACGTGCCGCGAGCGAATCTACTGTATTCGCCACGCAACAAGATTCTCGCCACTGGACTGATCATCGAAGCGTTTCTGTACGAAGAGCAGACCCGGCGCGGCGTTTCGCTGCGTCACTTCGATGAAATGAACGACGTCGGCGATCACTGTACCGTGTGCCACAAATGCAAGCCGCCCTGCCCGGTGGACATCGACTTCGGCGACGTCTCGATTCGAATGCGCAACATCCTGCGCGAACGCGGCCAGAAGCGGACTCACATCGGCACCAAGGCTTCGATGGCGTTTCTGAACATCACCGACCCCACCACCATCCGGGCGATGCGCACCGGCATGATCCAGTGGGGCTTCGGCGCGCAGCGACTGGCACACACGGTCGGCAAGCGTCTGGGCATACTGGGCCGCGACCGGCGCCCGGGCTCGACCACCGGTAAGCCGAAAATGGTCGAGCAGGTCGTGCACTTCATACGCAAGCCGATGCCGGGTAATCTGCCGATGCAAACCATGCGCGCGATGCTGGGCGTGGAAGACAGCAAGATGGTGCCGATTCTCCGCGACCCCGCCAAAGTCTCCGACCAGTCGGACGCTGTGTTCTATTTCCCAGGGTGCGGTTCAGAGCGCCTGTTCAGCCAGATCGGGCTCGCGACCCTGGCCATGCTGTACGATGTGGGCGCCCAGACCGTGCTGCCGCCTGGTTATTTGTGCTGCGGTTACCCGCAGACCTCGGGCGGCGACGAACCCCGCGGCAGACAAATCTCCACCGACAATCGGGTCCTGTTCCATCGGGTGGCCAATACCCTGAACTATCTCGACATCAAAACCGTGATCGTGTCCTGCGGCACGTGCATGGATCAGCTGCTGAAGTACGAGTTCGAGAAGATCTTTCCCGGCTGCCGGTTGCTCGACATTCACGAATACCTGATGGAAAAAGGCATGAAGCTCGAGGGGGTCGAGGGGGTGCAGTACTTGTATCACGAGCCCTGTCATACACCCATGAAGACCTACAATTCGACTTCCGTGGCCAGCACGCTGATGGGGCAGGGCGTCACGCTGTCCGATCGCTGTTGTGGCGAGGCGGGCACTTTCGCGGTTTCGCGTCCCGATATCGCGACCCAGGTGAAATTCCGCAAACAGGAGGAATTGCACAAGGGGATTCGGGATCTGACCGGCTCAGATGTCGCTCGTGACGGCAATGTGAAGATGCTGACGTCGTGCCCGGCCTGCCAGCAAGGCCTCTTGCGCTATGGTGAGGAAACCGGACTCGATACCGACTACATCGTCGTGGAGATGGCGCGCCACCTGATGGGTGAAGGCTGGCAGGCCCAGTTCGTCGAGCGGGCCAAGAAAGGCGGCATCGAGCGGGTGTTGTTGTAGCGGTTTTCGATGGGTCCGCTTCGCTTGACCCATCCTACGGTCGGCGATGGGTCCGCTTCGCTTGACCCATCCTACGGTCGGCGATGGGTCCGCTTCGCTTGACCCATCCTACGGTTGCGATGGGTCGGCTGCGGTTGGTTCATCCTGCGGTTTTCGATGGGTCCGCTTCGCTTGACCCATCCTACGGTTGCGATGGGGCGGCTGTGGTTGGTTCATCCTGCGGTCGGCGATGGGTCCGCTTCGCTTGACCCATCCTACGGTTGCGATGGGTCGGCTGCGGTTGGTTCATCCTGCGGTTTTCGATGGGTCCGCTTCGCTTGACCCATCCTACGGTTGCGATGGGTCGGCTTTGCTTGACCCATCCTACGGATCCTGGCGGGAGGTGCAGGTTGCGTCGAGGCCCGAAGGGCCGGACGCAACGCATGTGTTCTCGTGATGGTTCCGTTCGTGACGCCATTCAGAGCGTCACCGTTTCAGGGTCTGCACTCCATCCTCGGTTCCCAGCAGCAGGACGTCCGCGGGGCGCAGCGCAAACAACCCGTTGGTGACTACGCCGGGTATGTTGTTGAGCTTGGCTTCCAGCTCGGCGGGATTCGTGATGGTGAGGTTGTGCACGTCCAGAATCAGATTCCCGTTGTCGGTGACGAAATTCTCCCGCCATACGGGTTGTCCGCCGAGCTGGACCAGCTGGCGGCCGACGTAGCTGCGGGCCATGGGAATCACTTCCACCGGCAGGGGGAACTTGCCGAGCAGGTCCACCAGCTTCGACTTGTCGGCGATACAAACAAATTTCCTGCTTGCCGCTGCGACGATTTTTTCGCGTGTGAGGGCGCCACCGCCACCTTTGGTCAGGTGCAAGTGCTTATCGGCCTCGTCCGCTCCGTCCACGTACACCGAAATGCCGTTGACGCTGTTCAGGTCCAGCACGGGGATACCATGGCTGCGTAGGCGCTCGGCGCTGGCTTCGGAACTGGCGACAGTGCCTTCGATGCGCCCCTTCATGGTAGCGAGGAAATCGATGAAGAAGTTTGCCGTGGATCCAGTGCCGACGCCGACCACGGTATCGACTTCCACGTATTCCAAGGCCGCCTTGGCGACCATTTTCTTGAGTTCTTCCTGCGTCATGACTTTCTCCGCAAATCGTTGAATGGGGGATGATAACCGCGGCCGCGACGCAAGTCATGGCCTGCCCGCAGACGCGAAAATGCCGCCGTCGGGAGGGCGCGGGAGTCACGCCTAGTCATCACGGTCAGTTATCGCTAAGCTAGCCGGCATGCCTGATCGCTATATCGAGAAAATTCTCAAGGCGCGCGTCTATGACGTCGCCATCGAAACCCCGCTGGATCCGGCTCCCGCCTTGTCCGCGCGCCTGCACAACCGAATCTTGCTCAAGCGGGAAGATCTGCAGCCTATTTTTTCATTCAAGCTGCGTGGCGCTCACAACAAGATCGTGCAGCTTTCCGATGCCGCGCGGCAAAAGGGTGTGATCGCTGCCTCCGCCGGCAATCACGCCCAAGGTGTGGCGCTGTCTGCACAACGTCTGGGAATCACCGCGGTAATTGTAATGCCTGTGACCACACCGCCGATCAAAGTCGCGGCGGTACGGGCGCTCGGCGCCGAAGCGATTTTGCACGGCGACGCGTACGATGACGCCTACCAGCGGGCACTGGAACTTGCCGAGCAACGGGGCCTGACCTTCATACACCCGTATGATGATCCCGATGTCATCGCCGGCCAGGGCACCATCGCAATGGAGCTCATGCGCTACTACACCGGGCAACTGCACGCCATTTTCGTCCCGGTGGGCGGTGGCGGCCTCATCGCCGGGATCGCCGCCTACGTCAAATATCTGCGTCCGGAAATCAAGATCATCGGGGTGGAGCCGGACGACGCCCCTTCGTTGCACCTTGCGTTGCGCCAGGGCGAGCGGGTCAAGCTCGATCATGTTGGCATATTCGCCGATGGCGTCGCCGTTCGGCAAATCGGGCAGGAGCCATTCCGCGTCGCTCGCGAGTGCGTGGACGACGTGATTCTGGTCAGCACCGACGAGATCTGCGCCGCGATCAAAGACATCTTCGATGATACCCGCTCGATCGTCGAACCCGCCGGCGCCTTGGCGGTCGCCGGATTGAAAAAATACGTCGAGCGCACAGGCATCACCGACGAAACACTGGTGGCAATCAACAGTGGCGCCAACATCAATTTCGACCGCCTGCGCTACGTAGCCGAACGCTCGGAACTCGGAGAGCACCGCGAGGCGCTACTGGCAGTGACCATCCCGGAACGTCCGGGGAGCTTTCTCCAGCTATGCGAGTTGATCGGCCGCCGCAGCGTAACGGAGTTTAATTATCGGTACGCAGATAGCACGCGGGCCCAGGTGTTCGCCGGCATCCAGCTCAGCCGCGGGGAACGTGAGACGGCGGAATTGCTCACGAGCCTGCGCAGCCATGGTTTCGACGTCGTGGACATGAGCGGGAACGAAATGGCCAAGTCCCATGTGCGTTACATGGTCGGCGGCCACGCACCGTCGGTGACCGACGAGGTGATTTTCCGGTTTCAGTTTCCGGAGCGTCCGGGGGCGTTGCTCAAGTTTCTCGGTAACATCGGCGGTCGCTGGAACATCAGCCTGTTCCACTATCGCTCCCACGGTTCCGCCTACGGCCGGGTACTGGTTGGCATGCAGATTCCCGAGACGGAGCGGGAGCAGTTCCAGCAGTTTTTGGATGAGCTCGGATACGTCTATTGGCAGGAGGCGGACAATCCGGCATATGGCTTGTTTTTAGGGGCCTGATCGGTCTCCGCAGGCTGCCGCCCTTCGCTTAGCCGGTATTGTTTCAGGCATAAAAAAAGGCCCGCTTTCGCGGGCCTTTTTAGTTGGATCACCGCTTCTTCTTGGTGGTCCGTTTCTTCTTGGCAGTGGCCTTTTTCTTTTTAGCCGTAGCCTTTTTCTTTTTCTTGGCTGCGGCTTTTTTCTTTTTAGCCGGAGCTTTTTTCTTTTTCTTGGCTGCGGCTTTTTTCTTCCTAGCAGGAGCCTTTTTCTTTTTGGCTGCTGCTTTCTTCTTTCTCGCCGGAGCCTTCTTCTTTGCGGTGGCCTTCCGCTTCAGAGTGGCCTTTTTCTTCGTCGCAGTCTTCTTTTTAGTAGCTGCCTTTTTCTTTGTTGCCATGGTTTACCTCCATAGGTAAGTACCGTTTGCCCGCGCTTGAGTATATACGACTTATTTCAATTTTCCAGTAAATTGAAAATATTCAGCGTTCATTCTTCTAAAGATTTTCGCGTGTTAGACGTAAACGTGATTGACGACAACATCGCATGAACTGCGTCGCGTGCGGTGTTTGTGAGTTCGTTTTTTCGCGTGTGTGTCGTTCGTTCGCGGATAGCGGACGCGCAATGTTGGCCGGTGCGAGGTGCGACGCGTTCGACAACGGTCGTCTCGTTGCGCGACACACGGTTGCAACACACGTCGAAAGCGCGCCGCAAACGCCGAAACTGTAAAGTACGCTTTACGATTTTCACCTTGTTTTGTAGCTGCGGGCGCACTAAGCGGCTATTCGCGCGCCAAAATGAAATCCCACTGCTGCTTCGTCACCGGCATGACCGACAAGCGGTTGCCGCGCCGCACGAGTGGCATGTCAGTCAATGCCGGCTGCTCCTTCAACTCTGTGAGCGATATGGTGCGTTTGAGTTTGCGCACGAATTGCACGTCCACCATGTACCAACGTGGATTGTCGCGCTCGCTTTTCGGATCGAAGTGCGCATCGTCGGGATCGAACGCCGTGTGATCCGGATAGCTTTCGCGGACTACTTTGGCGATGCCGACGATTCCAGGTTCCAAACAGTTGGAGTGATAGAACAGCACCAGGTCTCCCTTCTTCATCTCGTCTCGCATCATGTTGCGCGCCTGATAATTGCGCACGCCGTCCCAGTGTTCGGTTCGTTGCGGCCGTGCAGCGAGATCATCAACACTGAATTCGGAGGGCTCCGATTTCATCAGCCAGTACTTCATGGCGTACTCCTCTGAGTGGCGTTAGGGCACATTTGTTGCAAGTTGCAACGCGACGCGTTGTGAACATGACGTCATACGATACCGCGGGTAGTCGTTACCGGCAGTGAGGCACGCGCGAATGCGACCGACATGCGAAGCAGAAATGCGGTGCGCCAAAGCCTCGGTCGACGGCGGCGGCGGTCTTTCGCAAAACGGATTGGGCGACGCCCCGCGTTGCAGGGTTCGTGCGCAGCCGTAACGCGGATTGTTTCGCACCGGTTCGATCCGGGAGCTTGCGCGTTCCCCGGCCTGCCATGAGAGTTGGGCGTTCGACGGGGGCCGGTGTTGCTTGCGGCAACAATGGGTCGACGGGTGTGGCGAGGGTCAGAACCGTCCGCAGAACGGTGATGGGGAGTGAAGTGGTTCGTTGCTGTGAGGAGAGCTCGCAGCGAGGCCGCTGAGGCTGAATGGTACGGTGGACAATGCTGGATACCGGTGGCGCAGCGCAAACCGTGCCCGAGCGTTGCCCGTCGTTGTGATCTCGAATCATCGGCCGGAAGTTGTAATTGCGAGTCTCGATCTCGGTGCGGCAAATACTTTGTCAGCGTACCTGCCGTACGGTGGGTACGGCATGCGGCGCCAAGGGCGCCTAAGATCGGAAAAGAACTACAGGGGAGAGAAAGAGGTGGCATCCTCCGCTTGCGCCGTTGCGGCCTTCGCCCTTGAACCAACGGTTCAGGTGGGGACCGCGGGGCCGCGCATCAGGCTTTCCGCTACGAGGCGGACTTGCACAACAGCACCGGCCTTCAGTCCCCGGGGTACGTACTTAGGCTCAAGAATAATCCCCGGCCAGCTGACGAACACTGCAGAGGATGCCGAAAACCAACGATACCGCAATTGCGGCGGCAGCTAAAGTTCCATTTGTTTGCCCTGGTTCAGGGCAACTTCGATCTTTTCCTGGAGAGTGCGAATGCGCGCACTCATGGACTGCACCTGGTCGTCGCGGAGAGAGCGATTCTGCAGCATTTCATGGGAAATATTCAGCGCCGCCATGACGGCGATCCTCTCCAATCCCACTATTTTTCCGCTGTCACGGATTTCGCGCATGCGCGCATCCAGAAAGCGTGCGCTTTCTTGCAGTGCGGCGCGTTCCTCCGGGGGGCATGCAATCAGGTAGTCCTTGTCCATGATCCGCACGGAAACGGGTTCGAGGTCGCGGCTCATGCGCCGCGCTCCATCGCACGCAAGCGGCTGATCATGGCTTCAACGCGGACACGCACCTGATCGTTTTTTTCGATCAGGTTGGCACGTTCGTTCACCAGCACGTCCTGTTGGGAACGCAGTGAGCGGTTTTCCTCTTTCAGGCGTTCGCACACACGTATGAGCTCGCTCACCCTGAACTCCAGTTTGTTCAGGTCCTGCTCGGAAAGTTGAGTGGAGTTTTCGTTGCTCATGGCGCCAATATAGAGCGCCCCCTACGGCGGGTCAACGGCCCTCGAACCCTTTGGACAGGCGCCGGGCGGTGCTAGCATATCGGCGCGGCAACGATTCGGATATCAGCGGCGAATCTGTGGCTCGTTGCCGTACGAGAAACACGAGCGTTCGACGCTTGCGAAGAACCTCCGCTCAAGACCCTGCCGACCAGCCAGGACGAAAGCCCGATGACCGAAAATGCAGTCCACAGCAAGGTGCAAGACGCGCTCTTGCGCGCTGACGCGAATGCCGGTGCTTCCGAAGCCCACGGCATTCTGTGCGGCATGTTATGCGCCGAACAGGGGGTCGATCGCGCAGGCTGGCTCGCCGAATTGTTCGGCAACGATCAACCTCGGGGCAATCTGCTATTGCAAGAGGCGAACCGGCAATTGGATATCCTGCTCGAGGACACCCTTAGCCAAGTGCGCGATGGTATGCTCGCACTGAGGTTGTTGCTGCCTGACGACGATCAACCGCTCTCGGAACGGGTGGCCGCCCTCAGCGCCTGGTGCGAAGGTTTTCTGCTCGGTAGTTCCCGCGCGCCGCGCACGCAAGAACCGTCTGAAGAGGTGCGGGAACTATTGTCGGATTTGGTGGAGATCACCAAGGTCGATGCCCAGTACCTGGACGACGGTCAGGAAGACGAGCGTTCCTATGCGGAAGTGGTCGAGTACGTACGCATGGGGGTTTTGCTGGCCTTCGAGCAGGCGCAGGACGCACGCCCGGCGCCACCGCCGACTCACTGACCGGCGCGATTTACTACTCTGGAGCGGATGGTTAGAACATGGACATGAAAGAATTCGGCCGACGCCGCAAACAACTGATGCGCATGATGGGGCGTGGGGCGGTTGCGATCGTGCCGGCGGCGCCGGCGCGCAGCCGTAACCGCGACGTCGAGTATCCGTACCGCCAGGACAGTGACTTCTGCTACCTCACCGGTTTTCCGGAACCAGAGGCGGTGGCGGTGCTGGTGCCGGGACGCAAAGCAGCCGAGTACGTACTGTTCTGCCGCGAGCGCGATCCGGTCATGGAGACCTGGAACGGTCGTCGCGCGGGGCAGGACGGCGCATGCACTATGTATGGCGCCGACGATTCGTTTCCGATCGACGATATCGATGATATTCTGCCCGGCCTGTTGGAGGGCTGCGAGCGGGTCTACTATACGGTAGGCATCCAGCCGGAATTCGATCAACGGGTGTTCGGCTGGGTGAACTGCATCCGTGCCGCCGGTCGTACCGGCAGCCGGGCGCCCGATGAGTACGTATCCCTCGAGCATCTCATCCACGATATGCGCCTGTTCAAGAGCCGCGCGGAAATCAAGGCAATGCGCACGGCGATGCAGATTTCGGTCAACGCCCACCGGCGGGCTATGCAGGTTTGCCGGCCCGGCATGCGCGAATACCAGATCGAGGCGGAATTCCTGCATGAGTTTCGCAGCCACGGCGCCGAACCGGCGTATCCGAGCATCGTCGGCGGCGGTGAAAACGGTTGTATCCTGCATTACACCGAGAACGACGCAGAACTGTCCGATGGCGACCTGCTGTTGATCGACGCCGGGGCGGAATATGAATGCTACGCCGCCGATATCACCCGTACATTCCCGATCAACGGTCGATTCAGCGCCCCCCAGCGCGCGATCTATGAAGTGGTTTTGGCGGCGCAACAGGCTGCCATCGACAAGATCAAGCCCGGAAACACATGGAACGAGCCGCACGCCGCAGCCGTGGAGGCATTGACCAGAGGTTTGATCGATTTGGGGTTGCTGAAGGGCAAGCTTCGCTCCCTGATCAAGAAGGAGGCCTACCGCAAATTCTACATGCATCGCACCGGCCACTGGCTGGGCATGGACGTGCATGATGTGGGCGACTACAAAGTAGGCGGCGAGTGGCGGGTATTGGAACCCGGCATGGTGTTGACGGTGGAGCCGGGATTGTACGTCTCCGCCGGTTCGAAAGGAGTCGCGCGCAAATGGTGGAACATCGGTGTGCGGATCGAAGACGATGTGCTGGTGACTGCCGATGGCTGTGAAGTGTTGACTGCCGCAGCGCCCAAACAAGTGGCCGAAATCGAAGCCTTGATGGCGGCCCCGTGAACACCATGCCCACCATGACGGCCAGGCCGCCGCGCTCATGAGCATGTCGGCGGATTGCGATGTCCTCATCGTCGGCGGCGGCATGGTGGGGGCAAGCCTCGCCTGCGCCCTGGGCGACACGAGTCTGCGCGTAGCGCTGGTTGAAGCGCATGCTCCGGCGCCCGCCGAACCGCCTTCGGGACTCGACACCCGCAGCATCGCGCTCGCCGAGGGTACGCGCCGCATTTTCCATACTTTGGGAATATGGCCCGACATTCGGGAGCATGCCGCGCCGATTCGTCGTGTGCATATCTCCGACCGCGGTCGCTTCGGCGCGACGCGCCTGGAAGCAGAGGAATTCGGCCACGACGCCTTGGGCTACGTGGCCAACATCGGCGTGCTGACCGAGACGGTCAGCCGACACAGTCAGTCGCAGGCAAATGTACAGACCTACTGCCCTGCGGTGCTCGAGAGTCTGCGGGTCGATTCTCAGTTCGCTTATGTGCAGTTGAACGTGGATGGAGAAACGCGCGAACTCAGCGCCCGGTTGGTGGTTGCCGCCGACGGCGCACGTTCCGCCGTGCGCGAGCTTCTGGGCATACCCGTGGTGCGTTGGGACTATGACCAATCCGCGGTCATCGCCAATGTCGAGACCGGCCGCCCGCACCAAGGCACCGCATTTGAACGATTCACCGATACGGGACCGTTCGCGCTGTTGCCGTTGCCCGGCACTCGGAATTCGGACAATCGCTGTGGCGTGGTGTGGACCGTGCGTACGGAACAGGCGCAGCGTGTGCTCGGATTGGGCGATGAAGAATTTCGCACGGCACTGCAGGAGCGCTTTGGCCACCGTCTCGGCAGGTTTGGATGCGTCGGCGCGCGCCAGAGCCATCCGCTCGCCATGGTTCGGGCACGGGAACATGTGCGTCCCCGGGTAGCCCTGATTGGAAATGCCGCCCATACCTTGCACCCGGTCGCCGGTCAGGGCTTCAATCTCGGTATCCGCGACGTTGCCGTACTGGCGGAGTTGTTGGCCGGTGCCGGGGATGACGTTGGCGATTGGGAGCTGCTGCAGCGCTATGCACATTGGCGTGAACGCGATCAGCGCACCATGATCGCGTTCACCGACGGTCTGGCCCGTGTGTTCAGCAATCCGCTGCCGGGTGTCGGTCTGGCGCGCGATTTGGGACTGCTGGCGGTGGACACTGTTCCAGCGCTCAAACGCATGCTACTGCGCCATACCATGGGTATGGCGGGCCATGTGCCGCGGTTGGCGCGTGGCTTGAGCGTCGTCCAGCAACCCGATGCGCGCGAGCCAAAGGCATGAGCGAACGTTACGACGTCATCATCGTCGGTGCCGGTATGGTCGGCGCGACGTTGGGATGTGCCCTCGCACAAAGCGATTTCCGCATTGCGCTCATCGATCCCGCGCCCGTCGCAGCCAACTTGTCGCAAGCGCAATTTGACTTGCGCGTGTCTGCTATCACGCGGGCGTCCCAACGAATTTTCCAATCGCTGGGCGTGTGGCCGGAGATGGAGCGGGTGAGGGTGAGTCCGTTCCGGCAGATGCATGTCTGGGACGCCGGCGGCAATCAGTCGATTCACTTCGACGCCGCGGACGTTGCCGAGGATACGCTCGGGCATATCGTTGAGAATCGCGTGATCCAGTCCGCTTTGCACCAGCGTCTGGACGCATTTACCAATGCGGACCTGCGAATACCGGCTGCGCTGGACGAGTTGCATATCGAAGATGACGGCGTCCGGCTGGTATTGGCCGACGGCACCGCCCTGCGTGCCGGGCTCGTGGTCGGTGCGGACGGCGTGGGATCCGCCGTGCGCAAACTCAGCGGCATCGCGACCCGCGGGTGGCGCTACGATCAATGCGGGGTGGTTGCCGCGGTACGTCCGCAACGGTTTCACCGGGAGACGGCGTGGCAGCGGTTTCTCCCCAGCGGTCCGCTTGCTTTCTTGCCGCTGGCGAACGGTTGGTGCTCGATTGTATGGACAAACAGTCCAGATCAAGCGGCGGCGTTGGTCGAGATGGACGAAGCGCAGTTCCGGAGCAAACTTGAATCGGCGTTCGAGTCTCGCCTCGGGCCGATCCTGGAATGCGGTCCGCGGGCTCAGTTCCCACTACGGTTGCAACATACTACCGAATATGTACGGCCACGCGTGGCCCTGCTGGGGGATGCCGCCCACAGCATTCACCCGTTGGCCGGCCAAGGGGTCAACCTCGGCCTGTTGGATGCGGCTGCACTGGCCGACGTACTCGAGAAAGGACGATCCGGAGGCCGCGATCCCGGCGAATTCGCGCTGCTGCGCCGCTACGAGCGGTGGCGCAAAGGCGATAATCTGGCAACCATGGCGGTGATGGACGGATTCAAGCGCCTGTTCGGGATTCGGGCCGTACCGATTCGATTGTTGCGCAACCTCGGCCTGGGTGCATTCGATCGTGCAACGCCGCTCAAACGCATCATCATCCAACACGCCATGGGGCTGAGCGGCGACCTTCCGCCGTTGGCGCGCAACAACGTCGGGGTTCGATGAGTCTGTTTGACCTCATTGCCGTCCTGATCACGTTGGCCGCGGTGTTCAGCTACGTGAATCACCGCTTCCTCGGGCTGCCGACCACCATCGGCCTGATGCTGATTTCCCTGCTCATGTCCCTGGTGCTGGTGATGGCCGGTCACTGGATTCCGGATGCGCACAAGCAGGCGGCGGCGTTGTTGGAACGAGTGGACTTCGACGCAACGTTGTTGCACGGACTGTTGGGCTTCCTGCTGTTTGCCGGAGCTTTGCATGTGAATCTCAACGATCTGGCGCGTCAGCGCTGGTTGATTGCATCGTTGGCCACCGGCGGTGTAGTGGTGTCGACATTTGTCGTCGGGGTGATGACCTGGTGGTTGCTAGAGTGGCTGGGAATGGCGTTGCCGTTCATCTATTGCCTGTTGTTCGGCGCGCTGATTTCGCCTACCGATCCCATTGCCGTGCTTGGCATCCTGAAACAAGCCGGTGCGCCGAAGTCCCTCGAGGTCAAGATTACCGGCGAATCGCTGTTCAATGACGGCGTCGGCGTCGTGGTGTTCCTGGTGCTGCTGGGTATCGCCAGTGGCGAACAGACTCTGGCTTGGAGCTCGGTGGCGCAACTGTTCGTGCACGAGGTGCTGGGCGGAGCGTTGTTCGGCCTCGCGATCGGTTTCCTGGCATTCTGGATGTTGCGCTCGGTGGACGACTATCAGGTGGAAGTGCTGTTGTCGCTGGCCTTGGTCACCGGCGGTTATGCCTCGGCCGAGGCGCTGCATGTTTCGGCGCCCATCGCCATCGTCATTGCCGGTCTGCTAATCGGCAATCATGGGCGCTCGTTTGCGATGTCGCCGACCACCTGCGAGCATCTGGATCGGTTTTGGGAATTGGTGGACGAGATTCTCAACGCCGTGCTTTTCGTGCTCATCGGTTTGGAGGTGCTTGCGCTCACCTTCGAGCTGCGTTACCTGGTCGCCGGACTGCTGGCGATACCCGTAGTGTTGTTCGCACGTTTCGTGTCGGTGGGCCTGCCGGTGCAACTGCTTACCCGCATGCGCAGCTTTTCGCCGGGTGCCGTACGGTTGTTGACCTGGGGCGGCCTGCGCGGCGGGATATCGGTCGCCTTGGCGTTGTCCTTACCGGACACACCGCAACGGGGCGTCATTTTGACTGTCACCTATATAATAGTGACCTTCTCCATATTGGTTCAGGGGTTGAGTATCGGGCGCGTGGTCCGGGCGTTGAAGCTTTCCCCTGAACATGGCTCGAACGATCACTGAGCCTCGTCTAAGCGATTGATCCGGCTTACGTCTGCGCCGACACCGGCTTGCTCATAGCCACGTTGATTACATGGTTTGGGCTTGGAATCCCTTGGGTACGGCGCTATCATGCCGCGTTCAACATCCGATCCCGTGGGAGAGACCTCGCGCCGTTGGCGCGCGGCGCCGAAGGCGCAACTCCGCCCGGAAACGCTCAGGCAAATGGACCGCGGGAATGTGTTGACTCTGGAGAGCGATTCGTCGGCCCACAAGAGGCCCGGCAATCCACCGAAGGGGCAGGGTTTCGCTGAGTTGGCTTGCGCGACCCAATCTCTCAGGTTACGGGACAGAGGGGCGGCGGTTGATCTTCGGGTCGGCCGCCGCCTTTTTCGTTTTTGGATACGGTAACCGGCAAAGGGACGTTATGGGTCAGCGCACGCCACTGTACGATCAGCACCTCGCCATGGGCGCAAAAATGGTGGATTTCTCCGGCTGGGACATGCCGATTCACTACGGTTCACAATTGCAGGAGCACCACCAGGTGCGCCGCGACGCCGGCATGTTCGACGTCTCGCATATGACGGTGCTGGACTTGCAGGGCGACACCGTTCGGCCGTTTCTGAGCTACCTGCTGGCCAACGATGTCGCGCGACTCACGAATTCGGGCGACGCTCTCTACAGCTGCATGTTGAATGAAGACGGCGGAGTCATTGATGACCTGATTGTTTATTACATGCGTGAGGACTGGTTCCGCATGGTCGTCAACGCCGCCACCCGCGATAAGGACCTGGCTTGGATCTACGCGCACGCCGAACAATTCCAGGTCAGCACCATGGAGCGCGTCGATCTCGCCATGATCGCCGTACAGGGGCCGAATGCCCAAACGCGCTTGCGTGCTGTATTAGGCGACAATGCTGCGGGGGTTGATACCCTCAAGCCGTTCAGCGCCGGAGAGTTCGCTGGACTGTTCATCGCGCGAACCGGTTATACGGGCGAGGACGGCTTCGAGATCATGCTGCCCAACGACGAAGCGACGACCTTGTGGCAAAACCTGCACCGTCAAGGCGTGGCGCCCATCGGCCTAGGCGCGCGCGATACGCTGCGTCTGGAGGCGGGTATGAATCTATATGGAACCGACCTCGATGAAACCACCTCGCCGCTGGAATCCGGACTCGAGTGGACCGTCGCCTGGGAACCCGCGGAGCGGGATTTCATCGGGCGCATGGCCCTGGAGCGTCAGCGCCGCGAAGGCGTCTCACGCAAATTTGTCGGTCTGCTGCTCGAGGAACGCGGCGTCTTGCGCAATCACCAGCGCGTGATCGTCGACGGCATCGAAGGCGAAATCACCAGCGGCAGTTTTTCGCCTACGCTGGGACGGGCCATCGCTTTGGCCCGCGTGCCGGTCGATGCCGGCAGTCGCTGCGAAGTGGAAATTCGCGGCAAACGGATTCCGCTGCGAGAGGTCAAACCGCCCTTCGTGCGCAATGGCAAGTCATGTCTCGCAGAAAGCGCGTGAAGCACGATCTGCATCCTGTCTAAAACCGAAGAGGAAACGTAATGAGCAACGTGCCAGGGGATCTCAAATACACCAAGAGCCATGAGTGGGTACGGATCGAAGGCGATGGCGCCGTAGTGATCGGCATTACCGAGCACGCCCAGGATCTGCTCGGCGACATGGTATACGTCGAGGTGCCCGACGTGGGCCGCAGCCTGGACGCGGGAGAGGCATGTGCCGTGGTGGAATCCGTCAAGGCGGCCTCCGACGTGTACAGTCCGGTGAGCGGACAAGTAACGGCCGCGAACGCCGCGCTGGCCGACAGCCCGGAGACGGTGAACTCCGATCCCTATGGCGACGGTTGGCTGATGAAACTCGCCCCGACAGAACGCGGCGAGCTCGATCAGTTGATGGATGCCGAAGCCTACGAGGCGCTCCTGAAGTCCGAAGAGCACTGAGACACCCGTATTCGCAGCGCTGGCGGCCGAGGCCGGGCGCTTTGCAGAGGATCTGACCATGCCGTTTGTACCGCACACCGAAACCGAGGTTAAGGAAATGCTCGAGGCCATCGGTGTGGCTTCCATAGATGACCTGTTCGATGAAATTCCATCGGAATTGCGTTCCGGTAAACTCGAGCAGATCCCGAAAGGGCTGTCCGAAATGGAAGTGACCCGGTTGATGTCGCAGCGCGCCGAGCTCGATGGGCGGCCACTGTGTTTCATCGGTGCGGGCGCATATGAGCACCATATTCCGGCCGCGGTTTGGGAGGTTGCCACCCGCGGTGAATTCTATACCGCTTATACGCCGTACCAGGCCGAAGCGAGTCAAGGCACGTTGCAGCTGCTGTACGAGTTTCAGAGCATGATGGCCGGTTTGAACGCCATGGATGTGTCCAATGCTTCGCTGTACGATGGCGGGTCGGCCCTTGCCGAAGCTGTGCTGATGGCGGTGCGTGCCAACCGGAAGTCGAAGTCGAAGCGGATTCTGATTCCGCGTACCGTTCATCCGGCCTATCGCCGCACGGTGAAGACGCTGGTCGGCAATCAGGGCCTGATCCTGGAAGAACTCGATTACGATCGCACGACAGGTCACATCGATGCCGAGTCCCTGCCCGGCGATCCCGGCGACTTCGCGGCATTGGTGATTCCGCAGCCGAATTTTTTCGGTGTGCTGGAAGATGTGGATGCTCTCACCGATTGGGCGCATCAGCACGGCGGCCTGGTCATCGGCGTGGTCAACCCCCTCAGCCTGGCGCTGCTGAACCCACCCGGCCATTGGGGTGGGGACGGTGCCGACATTGCCTGTGGCGAAGGTCAGCCGCTGGGCATTCCGCTGTCTTCCGGCGGTCCTTATTACGGGTTCCTGTGCTGCAAACAGGCCTATGTCCGGCAGATGCCCGGCCGAATCATCGGACGTACCGTCGACGTCGAAGGCAAGCCGGGTTTCGCCCTCACATTGCAGGCACGGGAACAGCATATCCGCCGATCCAAGGCGACCTCCAACATCTGTACCAACCAAGGCTTGATGGTTACCGCGTCGACCATTTTCATGGCGCTCGTGGGCGCTGTCGGGTTGGAGAAAATGGCCGCCGCGAGCCATTCGAAAACGCGCCTGCTGGTACGCAAAATGTGTGAGCTGGACGGTATCAGCACGGTGTTCGAGCGGCCAGTTTTCCACGAAACCGTGTTGCGTTTCGAAACCCCGCTGCAGGACATCATGCATTCATTGAATGGGCGTAACATACTCGGCGGCTACCCGCTGGAAGGCGACTACCCGGAACTGGAAAACTGCTTGTTGGTCTGCGCCACTGAAACCAAGACCGAACAGGATATCGACGCCTACACTGATCTACTCGGAGAGCTGCTGGACAAGAATCCCGCATTCAAGAGTCCGGCGCAGATGTAAACGAAGTCGTCGGACACCGGCGACGCTCACAAAGAAGGTGGGGCTGCGCGCCAGCGGCGAGCCTCGTTCCGCCAATGTAAATAACAGCGAAGGAGCAAAGTTATGGCGACTATCACTCTGAAGGGAAATGAAATCCACACTTCCGGCGATCTGCCGGCTGTGGGTTCCTCTGCGCCGGATTTCACACTCGTCGACGCTGATTTACACGACCGCAGCCTGCAGGACTACAAGGGTAAGAAAAAGCTGCTCAATATCGTGCCGAGCCTGGATACGCCGGTATGCGCCACCTCGACCAAGAAATTCAACGATGCCGCCAAGGGTAATGACGGAGTCGTGATGTTGATCATATCCGCGGACCTGCCGTTCGCAATGAGCCGCTTTTGCACCGGCGAAAACCTCGACAATGTCGTCCCCTTGGCGATGATGCGCTCGCAGAATTTCGCCAAAGATTACGGGGTGCTGATCACCGATGGCCCGCTTGCCGGTATTACGTCCCGAGCCGTGGTGGTGCTGGATGAAAACGACAAAGTCGTTCACACCGAAATGGTTCCGGAAATCGGCCAAGAGCCCGACTATGAAAGCGCTCTCGCGGCCCTCAAGTAATCGACGACTGCACGCAGACCGCATCTTGTGCCGATTGGAAACCCTATGCTGATCTTTGAACTTTCCAAGACGGGCCGCTCCAACTACGCCCAGATTCCGCACCAGGACGCCGACATCTCGGATATTCCGGAATCGTTTCGTCGGCGGCAGCCGCCGCTGCTCCCGGAAACGTCCGAATTACAGACAGTCCGTCATTACACTCGTCTGTCGCAGAAAAATTTTTCCATCGACACCCACTTCTATCCCCTCGGTTCGTGCACCATGAAGTACAACCCGCGTGCATCCAACAAGTTGGCGATGTTACCGGGATTCGTGGCCCGGCATCCTCTGTCGCCCGCTTCCATGGGTCAGGGTTTCCTCGCATGTATGTACGACCTGCAGGAGATGTTGAAAGACGTTACGGGTATGAAGGCGGTGTCACTGACCCCCGCAGCCGGTGCGCAGGGGGAATTCGCGGGCATGGCCATGATCCGGGCCTACCATGACGCGCGCGGCGACAGCGCCCGTACCGAAGTGCTGGTGCCCGATGCGGCGCACGGAACCAATCCGGCCTCGGCGGTGATGTGTGGATACAATGTGCGCGAAATTCCCACCGACCGTAACGGCGATGTGGACCTAGAGGCGCTCAAGGGCGTGGTCGGACCGCACACTGCGGGATTGATGCTCACCAATCCATCGACTCTAGGTGTGTTCGAACGCCGCATCCGTGACATTGCCAAGGTCGTACACGAGGCCGGCGGGCTGCTGTATTACGACGGCGCGAACCTGAATGCCATTTTGGGCAAAGTACGCCCGGGTGACATGGGCTTCGATGTGATTCACATGAACCTGCACAAGACCTTCTCTACGCCTCACGGGGGCGGAGGTCCCGGTGCAGGGCCTGTGGGGGTCAGCGAACGCTTGCGTCCGTTCTTGCCGGTGCCGATGGTCGATTACGATGGCGACGAATACCGATGGGTTACGGAACAGGATTGTCCGCAGACCATCGGTCGCATGTCGGCGTTCATGGGCAACGCGGGTGTGCTGTTGCGTGCCTACGTCTATGCTCGGATCCTCGGCCGCGACGGCATGAAGCGGGTCGCCGAGTACTCCACCTTGAATGCCAACTACATGATGGTTCGGTTGAAAGAAAAAGGATTCACGCTGGCTTACCCGAACCGTCGGGCGACGCACGAATTCATCGTCACCATGAAGAAGCAGGCGAAGGAACTGGGCGTCAATGCAATGTCATTCGCCAAGCGACTGCTGGACTATGGATATCACGCGCCGACAACCTATTTCCCGCTGCTGGTGCCGGAATGCCTGCTGATCGAGCCTACCGAAACCGAGGACAAGGATACCCTTGATGCCTTCGTCGAAACCATGGCCAAGATCGAAGAGGAAGCCAGGACCGACCCGGAACTGGTCAATACCGCGCCACATACTATGCCGGTACGGCGCCTGGACGATGTACGTGCCGCACGCGAGCTCGATTTAACCTGGAAGCAGGCGTGAGCGCAGGTCGGCCGCGAAGTCGCGCGTAACCAAGCAGGTATGGTCAAGCCGGGCCGTACAGGGTTGAGCCGAATCTGCTGGGCTTGTAGTTATTCATGGCTGGGCCTCAAGGCCGCCTGGACGTTTGAGGCGGCGTTTCGCCAAGAGGTGCTGCTGGCAGTGGTACTGGTTCCGCTGGGTATCTGGTTGGGCGAAAACGGAATCGAACGTGCGCTGCTCAGCGGCAGTGTGTGCGCGGTTCTGATCGTCGAACTGTTGAATTCGGCAATTGAATCGCTAGTCGACCGCTTCGGTGACGAATGGCACACGCTTTGCGGCCGTGCAAAAGACATGGGATCGGCGGCAGTGCTAATATCGCTGATCACCGTTGCCCTGGTTTGGGCATTGGTCCTCTGGGACCGGCTGCCCGGCTTGCTCCAAATATTCCGATAACCGCGCAGCCGTCCGACTGACCGTTGCCGCACCAGTCGCCGTGCGAAGCCGTGGCGGCTCACATAACCAGTCCGCCGCACCCAGGCGTGCCGGCCTGGCTCCATCTCGAAAGCAGACAGAAGAGAAAATCGTTATGACAGCACTGATATGCGGCTCGATCGCCTACGACACCATCATGGTGTTCCATGACCGATTCAAGAATCACATCCTCCCGGACAAGGTACACATGTTGAACGTTTCGTTCCTGGTCCCGGATATGCGGCGCGAATTCGGTGGCTGCGCCGGCAATATCGCCTACAACCTGAATCTGCTGGGTGGTGACGGCTTGCCGATGGCGACCGTGGGCAACGACTTCGGTCCCTATGGCGAATGGATGGAGAAGACCGGCGTATCGCGTCAATACATTCGTACCATGCCCGAGGAATATACGGCGCAGGCCTATATCACCACGGATATGGACGATAACCAGATCACGGCGTTCCACCCCGGAGCGATGAATCTATCTCATCATAACCAGGTCGGCGACGCCAATGGCGTCAAGTTGGGTATCGTGTCCCCGGACGGCCGCGAGGGCATGATCGAGCACGCGACGCAATTTGCCGAAGCAGGCATTCCTTTCATCTTCGACCCCGGCCAGGGTTTGCCGATGTTCGACGGCGATGATCTGAAGCGCTTCATCGAACAAGCCACCTGGATTGCAGCCAACGATTACGAGTCGCAGCTGATTCAGGAACGCACCGGTTGGTCTCCCCACGAAGTTGCCGAACGGGTGCAGGCATTGATTGTCACCCGCGGTGCGAAAGGTTCGTTGATTTATACCCAGAATCACCGTCACGAAGTGCCGCCTGCCAAAGCGAGCGTTCTCGCCGATCCCACCGGTTGCGGAGATGCTTATCGAGGCGGCCTGATCTACGGGCTTCAAAACGATATGGATTGGGATACAACGGGTCGTATCGCTGCGCTCATGGGTGCAATCAAAATCGAACATCATGGCACGCAAAATCACCGTTTCGATCGGGACGAATTTGCAGAGCGGTTTCAGCGGGAATTCGGTTATAAGTTTTGATGGGGGTTTCAGCCTCGAGGCGCCGGGCGAGCCCGATCAGCGTTGGCATCGCTTGAAACTAGCGAGGACTGCGCTTGGCTGCGCGCAGCTTTCCAGTATCGGCGTCCGGGACTCGTTGGCCGCCGCTTAGATGTTGCACCCATAATTGGGTCGCCCCCGCGACTGCCGCCGGCATCACCAGAAAATTCAGCAAAGGAATCATGGTGGCGAGCATGGCAGTGCCGCCGAAACCGAATGCCAGGCCCCGCCGGCGGCGTAGCACCGCGCGTTGGGCAACGAAGCCCATGCCGTGATTGCCCATGGGAAAGTCGGCGTACTCGATCGCGAGCATCCAGGCGCCGAAGGCCGCCCATAGAAAGGGCGCTGCCAGGTTGATGCCGGGGATGAAGAACAGGATGCCGAGGGGAATGGCCCGCAGCACGAAATAGCCGAGCTTGCGCAATTCTCCTGCTACAGCCGGTCCGATATCGGCAAGTATCCGGGTCCAGCCGCCGGATTCGTCCAGCGATCGTCCTGTCAGGCGGCGTTCCACGGCTTCGGCCAACAAACCATTGAATGGCGCACCCACCAGATTGACGACCAAAGAAAAGGTGAAGAAAACCGTGAGCAGTGCGGTGGCCGCAAACAAAGGCCAGAGCAGATAACGCAGCCAATCGAGCCACGCCGGCAGCGGGCTCAGAAGCCAATCCACCAGCGCCGCGAATTCTTCGGCGCCGAACCAGATCAAGACCGTGAACAGGCCGACATTGAGCAACAGCGGACCGAGGACATAGCGGCGCAATCCCGGCTGCGACAGCATGCGAAAGCCGGCGGCAAAGCAACGGGCTCCACGAACGGCATCACCGATCATCGGAACTCGATTCGCTGTTTCGCAGTTGCACCTGCAGCGATTCCAGAGTCGCAGTCGGCGCCTGGCAGCTCGTGCCTTCGCAAACATAGGCTAGCACGCCCTCTTTGGGTGCCCTGCGTTCGCGCAGCAGACCCGGTAGGTGACGGGCATCTTCGGGAATGGCGAAACTCAACCGGCGCGGCGCATATGGTTGTGCGCAGCGCTGCTGCCAGCTTTGCAGCTCTTGCGTCGCGCCGCGCAAGACCACGACGGTAGGCGGATAGAGCGTTTCTTCCAGGGCCTGCAACATCGCGCAATGGGCGTAGGGTAACTGTTCAATTGCGTTCCAACCCGCGTGCAATGTCCGTGTGCAGGCGTCAAGATAGCGCGTTTCGCCGAGCAAATGCCCCAGGCGGCCGAATACGGTGGCCGCGACGCCGTTTCCGGCGGGCGTGGACTCGTCTCCAAACGGCTTCGGGCGCTCGATGAGACGTTCATGGTCATCGGCGGTGAAGTAAAAGCCCCCGTTCTGCTCGTCTTCGAAATGCGCAAGCACCACGTCAGCCAATTGCAGCGCGAAGTCCAGATCGCCGTCGCGCCAACGCGCCTGGTTCAATTCCAAAATAGCGTCGATCAGGAATACATAGTCGTCCAGATAAGCCGCGAGATGGGCTCGGCCGTCCTTGTAGGTGGCGAGCAGGCGGCCGTCGCGCCACAGCGTGGCGCGGATGAAATCAAGAGCCCGTTGGGCAGCGTGGACGAAATCATCGCGCTGCAGATGGCGCGCCGCCACCGCCAGGCCGCGGATCATCAGGGCGTTCCACGATGTCAGCACCTTGTCGTCGCGGCCGGGTGCAACCCGTTGCGAACGTGCAGCCAGCAGCTTTTGTTTTGCTGACTCGACCAATTCCCGTAACCGCGATTCGTCGTCGCCGCGCTCTTCGGCCAAGGCCTGCCAGTCGACGAATACGTGCAAGTGCCAATGGCCCTCGAAATTCGGTTCGCGGTCGAGTCCGTAGCGCCGCGCCACGACTTCGTATTCGTCTGATTCAAGCAACGCGCGCGCTTCGTCCGGAGTCCAGACGTAGAATTTTCCTTCCTCTCCTTCTGAATCCGCGTCCAGGCTCGAATAAAATCCGCCTTCCGGAGATTGCATTTCGAGCATCACCCATTGCGCGGTCGCAATTGCAATTTCTGCGTACAGCCGCTCGCCTGTGGCCGCGTGCGCTTGGGAGTACAGCGCCAGCAACGGGCCATTGTCATAAAGCATTTTCTCGAAATGCGGAATCATCCAGAGGTCGTCGACGGAATAGCGGCAAAAGCCGCCGCCGAGTTGGTCGTTGACTCCACCCAGACCCATGCGCGTCAAACACCAGCGCGCGGCCTCCAGGCTGCGTTGATCCTTGCCGCCGCTTGCCGCCCAATGACGAAGCAGTCGCTCGATACTACTGGTGTGCGGAAACTTTGGAGCACGGCCGAAGCCGCCGTGTTGCCAGTCGACACTGTCGATCAATTGCATGCGGGCGCTATCCAATGGCGCCGGATTCAGCGCGCCGGATTGCGCGGCACTTTGCGCATCCACGGCCAGCAGCGCCTCGGCCAGGGATTGGTTCTGCTGTCGCAGCTCGTCGCGATGACTGTGATAGACCTCGTCCACGCGCCGCAGCAAGTCGCGAAACGCCGGCAGTTGATGGCGCGGCTCCTTGGGAAAATAGGTTCCGCCGAAAAAGGGCATTCGATCATCGGGCATCAGAAACATGGTGAGCGGCCAGCCGCCAGGGCGCCGAGCCAGCAATTGATGGGCCTTTTGGTAAATCTTGTCCAGGTCCGGTCGTTCTTCCCGGTCCACTTTGATATTGACGAACAATTCGTTCATGAGGGCAGCGGTTTCCGCGTCCTCGAATGACTCGTGGGCCATGACGTGACACCAATGACAAGCGGAATAACCGATCGACAATAGAATCGGTTTGTCTTCGCGCTCGGCGCGCTGCAGGGCCTCGTCGCCCCAGGGATACCACTGCACCGGGTTATGTGCGTGTTGCAATAAATAGGGGCTCGTCTCTTTGATGAGCGCGTTGCTGGTTTCGTTGATCATGCCTGCCTTCGGTTGTTGCTGGGGAGGCCGCTGGAAATCGCTGTCCGGCGGCGCGCGCGGCCCGGCTTTCCTCGCAGTCACTAGGTTAGCGCAGCCTCGTCGGCGTGTCGCCCGCCGCAGCGCCTGAGTCGGGTAACCATCGGTGGGCGTATTCGAGTTCCGGTAATTGCGGTGCCGTGCGTAGCCCGCTGCCGGCGTTATCTGCCGTATGAAACCACGAACGAGGGGTTGTTTTCTGATTCGCTTGCTTTACGCTGTGACCGCTGCGAGCCCGTAGCGGGCCGCCCCGACACCAGAGCAATGATGATCACCGCCACCTTTGCGCCATTGCGCTTGAAGAAGAACGAAGAGCGACGCTTGCGCGCCGGCCATGTCTGGGTTTTCAGCAATGAAATCGATACTCGGGCGACGCCCTTGGATGGTTTTGAACCCGGCGCCTCGGTTGAGATTCAGGACGCCGGCGGCAAGGTGCTCGGGACCGGTTATGTAAATCCCCATTCTTTGATCTGTGCGCGCCTGGTGAGCCGCGACCCGCGCCATCCGCTCAGCGCTTCGCTGCTGGTGCACCGGATCAAGGTGGCGTTGGCGCTGCGGGAACGGCTGTTTCCGGTACCCTATTACCGTTTGGTCTATGGCGAGGCCGACGGCCTGCCGGGGCTGGTGGTGGATCGCTACGCGGATTTGCTGGTGGTGCAGATTACAACCGCCGGCATGGAAGCACTGCGCGACGAGATCGTGGCTGCGCTGCATAAAGTCGTGCACCCCGCCGCGGTGCTGATGCGCAACGACGGTGCCTTACGGGATCTGGAAGGCCTCGAGCGCTATACCGAAGTCGCATCGGGTGACATGCCCGAGCAGGCTCAGGTGCAGGAAAACGGTTGTCGGTTCGATGTCGATCTACAGGGCGGCCAAAAGACGGGCTGGTTCTACGATCACCGCGACAACCGAGCCCGGCTCGGGCGCTACGTGCATGGATCGCGGGTGCTGGACGTGTTCAGTTACGTCGGCGCGTGGGGCGTACAGGCCGCCGTTGCCGGGGCCGCACAGGTGGTGTGCCTTGACAGCTCCGCCAGCGCGTTGCAGCGGGCATCAGAAAATGCAGCGCGCAACCATGTCGGTGACCGCTTGAGCACGTTGTCGGGCGATGCATTCGAGTCGCTACGCGCACTACGTGAGGCGCGTGAGCAGTTCGACGTCGTGATTCTGGACCCACCGGCATTCATCAAGCGGCGCAAGGACGCCCGCGAAGGCGCGGAAGCGTATCGGCGGTTGAACGAGCTGGCCATCCGAGTGCTGGCGAAAGATGGAATACTGGTGTCCGCCTCCTGTTCGTATCATTTTGCGGCAACCGATCTTCGCAGCACCCTGCAGCGCGCCGCGCGCCATCTGGACCGCCACCTCTCCATCCTCGAGCAAGGATTCCAGGGGCCCGATCATCCGATCCACCCGGCGATTCCGGAAACTGAATATCTGAAGGCGTTTTTTTGCCGCGTCCTGCCGGCTTGATGCGCTGGCATCGACGGGATCCGGTCGTGAGCCACTAGGCTACGACACCGTACTGCGTGATAACATAAGCCCATGCTGCTATACCCGCACATCGATCCGATCGCCCTTACATTAGGTCCGCTGAAAGTACATTGGTACGGCATCATGTACCTGGTGGGTTTCGCCCTGGGTTGGTGGCTGGGTACGCGGCGCGCCAACCAGCGCCCGGATTGGAACCCGGCGATGGTCGGCGACCTGCTGTTTTATTGCGCGTTGGGCGTCATTCTGGGCGGTCGGATCGGCTACATGCTGTTTTATGCGCCGTTCAGCCCCGGCGACACGCTTCATTTCTGGGAAATCTGGAAGGGCGGGATGTCGTTCCACGGCGGCTTGTTGGGCGTCATGATTGCCATGTGGTGGTTCGGTCATTCCCGCGGCAAGACCTTTTTTCAGGTGGCGGATTTTGTCGCCCCCCTTTGCCCGCTGGGGCTCGGCGCGGGCCGCATCGGCAATTTCATCAACGGCGAATTGTGGGGTAAGCAAACCGACGTGCCGTGGGGCATGGCGATGTATCCCGGCGGCCCCGCCTACCATCCATCCCAACTCTACGAAGCGTTTCTGGAAGGGTTGGTGTTGTTTACCATTCTATGGTTGTTCTCGTCCCGCCCGCGGCCAGCCGCATCCGTGTCCGGACTTTTCCTGGTGTGCTACGGGATCTTCCGATTCCTGATCGAGTTCGTGCGCACTCCGGATGCTGAACTCGGCTACCTTGCGTTCGGTTGGGTGACCATGGGGCAGTTGTTGTCGCTGCCGATGATTGCCGCTGGACTGGCACTGATCTGGTGGGCATATCATCGACAACGCGTTAATGACGGCGCCCGCAAGGGCGGTCCTTCCGAGGTTGGATAATGAAACAGTACCTGGATCTGATGCGCCACGTGCTCGAGCATGGCGTGCACAAAGAGGATCGCACCGGCACCGGAACCCGCAGCATCTTCGGTTATCAGATGCGCTTCGATCTCAGCGCCGGTTTCCCGCTGGTGACCACGAAGAAACTGCACTTGCGTTCCATCATTCATGAGTTGTTGTGGTTCTTGCGCGGCGATACCAACGTGGCCTACCTGCACGAACACGGGGTCAGCATTTGGGACGAATGGGCGGACGAGAAAGGCGAACTCGGTCCGGTCTATGGTCACCAATGGCGGTCCTGGCCGACGCCCGACGGCCGTCATATCGATCAGATAGAAACGGTCCTCGCGCAATTGCGCGATAATCCCGATTCACGGCGTATGATCGTCAGCGCCTGGAACGTTGCAGAAATCGAACGCATGGCTTTGCCGCCGTGCCATACCTTTTTTCAGTTCTACGTCGCCGACGGCCGGTTGTCCTGCCAGCTCTATCAGCGCAGTGCCGATATCTTTCTGGGCGTTCCGTTCAATATCGCGTCCTATGCGTTGTTGACCATGATGTTCGCGCAAGTGAGCGGTCTCGCGCCCGGCGATTTCGTGCACACCCTCGGCGATGCGCATTTGTACAACAATCATCTCGAACAAGCGCAGCTTCAGCTGTCGCGGAAACCCCACGCGCTGCCCACCATGACCCTGAATCCGGACGTCAAATCGCTGTTCGATTTCCGATTCGAAGACTTCCATCTGTCTGGCTATGAGTCCCATCCCCATATCAAAGCGCCGGTGGCGGTTTGAGCCGGACAACGGGTAACGGCATGGATGAGCACGGTACCAGGATTTCGTTGGTGGTGGCGATCGCCGAGAATGGCGTCATCGGTCGTGACAATGGCTTGCCGTGGCGGCTGCCCGCAGACCTGCAGCACTTCAAACGTACGACCATGGGCAAGCCAATCCTGATGGGGCGCAAGACCTTTGAGTCCATCGGCCGGGCGCTACCGGGACGGCGGAATATCGTCGTAAGCCGCAACGAGCGATATCGCGCCGAAGGGTGCGAAACCGCGGCGTCGATCGACGCCGCCCTGGATCTGGCGGCGAACGAAAGCGACATCATGATCATCGGCGGCGCCAGCTTCTATGAGCAATTGTTGGAGCGCGCCGATCGATTGTATGTAACCCGCATACACGCCAGCGTCGAAGGCGATGCGTATTTTCCGCAAGTGGACTGGAGCCGTTGGCGGGAAATCGAGCGCAGCGATCATGAGCCCGACGAACGTAACGAGCACGCCTACAGCTTCGTCATCTACCAACGCGTTTGATTGGTTCAGGTGCCCGGTGTCAATTGGGCCGGGCAATCGACATGGGTCAATTCGAGGGACGCGTCGAGCCGCAACGCGCTGAGATGCCCGCCCCAGACGCAGCCGCTGTCCAGGCCAAAGACGTTGTCGCCGATATAGACGCCGAGCGTTGACCAGTGGCCGAAAACGATGGGCGTTCCGGCATTGCTGCGACCAGGCGCCTGGAACCACGGATACAATTCCGGCGGATGCGCGCCGGGCGCGTCCTTGGCACTCAGTTCCAGGCGACCGTCGGCGGCGCAATATCGTAGACGGGTGAAGCAGTTGATGCCGAAGCGCAGCCGATCCCAACCGCTTAGTTCCGGGCGCCACTTGTCTGGCTGGCTTCCGTACATGTTGGCCAGCAAATCGCGGTAGTCCGCGCTTTGCAGGCAGCTTTCCACTTCTCGCGCACAAGCGACCGCGTCCTCGAGCTTCCATTGCGGCGCCAATCCGGCATGCACCATCGCGTAGCCCATTTGTGCGTCGTAATGCAGCAGCGGCCGATGACGCAGCCAATGCAGCAGGTCTTCACGGTCGGGGGCTGCCAGAACCGGCTCGATCCGGTCCTTGCTGTGATTGCGGCCCCTGCCTTCGGAGACCGCCAACAGATTGAGATCATGGTTGCCCAGCACGACGACCGCGGCATCGCCCAAAGCGCGCACATAACGCAGCGTCTCCAGGGATTTCGGACCACGGCTTACCAGATCGCCGGCGAACCATAAACGGTCCCGGACCGGGTCGAACGCGAGCCGTTCCAGCAACGCTTGCAATTGGTCGAGGCAACCTTGCAAGTCACCGATTGCATAGACACTCATAACACGCTCAGTAGCGAAAAATTCAGGCAGCGGGGCGTGCCGCGGTCAGTGCAGGATGCGCGGTATGGAAAGGGTGAACATGGGAATTTCGGCGTCGAAGCGTTCACCGTCGTCCGCGACCATCTGGTAAGTCCCGCGCATGCTTCCGACAGGCGTATCCATCACCGTGCCACTGGTGTACTGGAATCCTTCGTCAGGCTTGAGGTACGGTTGTTCACCGACTACTCCTTCGCCCCGAACCTCTTGGGTTTTGCCGTTGGCATCCGTGATGATCCAATGCCGGGTGAGGAGTTTCGCGGGCACGGAGCCATCATTGCGAATGGTGATCGTATAGGCGAACACGTAGCGATCGTTTTCCGGATCGGACTGCTCCTCGACGTAAGCGGTCTCGACCTGGACCAAAATTTGGTGCGCCGGCTTGTCAGTCATGATTTTGCTCAATTTCAGGCTGCGCGAGCCGATGTCTAGGGCTGACGTCGCTGTCTGCGGGCAATGCGCAGCTCCGGCGGCCGTTGCTAAGTAGTTGCAAGGCGGCAATTTAGCAGGGAAATCGGTCGCAGATCAATGTTGCGGCGCCTGTCGACGTCGATCCCGTTGTATGATTCCGGGATCGTTGGCACCGGCTGCGCGCGCGGTAGGGAAGCCAACGGACTGCAGTTATTACAAGCAAAAAAAGTGGGGGCGAGGAAGTCATGAAATTAGGGAGTTTGGTGACGGTGGTCGTGGTCGTGCTGGCGGTACTGGCGGCGCCGTTTGGGTTCGGCTATTGGGCCGACGCACGTCTCGACCGGCTGATCGCGGAAATATCCAAGAACGGAGTCTTTCATATCGATGTGATCAAGACTCGGCGCGGTTGGCTGGAATCGACCTCGGATATGGACGTCGAATTGCGGGGCGATATTGCGCGTAGATACGAGGAGTATCAGCGTAAGACCGGCGCTGAGCCGACGCCGCTGCGCTGCACGGTGCGCAACCATATCCACCATGGTCCCTGGCCACTGGTCGAAGGTTCGAAGCCCTCCGTGGCCGTGATCGATACCGAGCTGGTCGCCGGGCCCGACTGCAAGACCGTGCAGGACCGGCTCAAGCTGGCGATCCGCACGCGGTTCGATTTCGACGGTGGTGGCACCACACACGTCGCGCTACCCAAGCAAACGGTGACCACGGCCGCCAACGGCACCATCGATTGGCACGGTCTGAACGCAGACGTCAGCTTCGATGACGATTTTCAACACGTAAAAACCGAAATGGTCAGTCCTGGCCTGGACGTCAGCGACGCCACCGCCGAGGTCAGCGTGCGCGATCTGAAAATGAACAGCGACGCCCACCAGGGACTCGAGGGATTGGATCTGGGTACATTCTCATTGACCGTTGGCGCCGTGGAAATTGTGCCGAAGGCCGGCGATGCGCTGAAAACCACATTGAGCAAGATGGAATTGCGGGGTTCCAGCGCGGAAGGCGAGCAGGCGACTGTCAACACCGAAGTCACCATGGGTGCCGAAAAGATCAGCGCCGGCGACTTGCAGCTCGGACCGGCGCGCTACGTCCTGGCGTTGCGCAACATGGATGCGGCAGCTTTGGCGAAACTCGAACGGACAATCGCCGACGCGCGGAGCAAAAACCTTCCCGAACAGCAGGCTGGCATGATGATCGGCGCGACCTTGCTCGGCATGCTGCCGGATATTTTGAAGAAGGGTCCGGTGGTGGAGCTTTCCGACCTCAGTATCGCGAGTCCGCACGGCACCGCCAAGGGCGCTGCGAGACTCACAATCGACACCACCGACCCGGCGGTATTTCAAAATCCGTTGCTATTGAGTCAGGCACTGGTGGCTGATGCCCATCTGGAGGTTCCGGAAGCATTGCTGGTGGCGCTCGCCAAACGCAGCATCGCCAAGGAAGTATCCAGCCTGGGCAGTGGTTACAGCGACGAGCAGATCGAAGCGATGGCGCGCATGCGGGTGCGCCAGGGAATGGCGTCCGATCGCGCCCAACAGTGGTTTGTGCTGGACAACGGCGTCTATCGAATGAAGCTGCACATGGAGCAGGGCCGGTTCACTTTGAACGGGCACGCGGTGCAACCCGGTTCGCTGACCGGCGGCTAGGGCTGCGCGGCGAGTCGCGCGAGGCGCTGACAGCTCAACCGGGTGGCGCCGGCGAGACCGACATCGGTCTGCCGCACCACATGCAGCGGGAATTTCGGCATCAGATGCGTCATGCGACCTTTGGCACGGAACGGCCGCAGGAACCGTTCAGAGGCGAGTAAGGAGCCAAGCTTCGGGGCGATGCCGCCCGCGATGAAGACGCCGCCACGGGCCATTGCGGTGAGGGCAAGGTTGCCCGCCTGGGCGCCGTAGATGTCGACGAACAGTGCCACCGCGGCGGCCGCCAGACCATGCGCCTGGTCAACAGCCGCGCGGCCGATGGCCGCCGCCAGTTCCGGTTCGTCTGCCGGGACCTGCAGCGGTTCGCCGGGATGTTCGCTTTGTTCTTGCAGAAAATGGAAAATCCGTTCCAGGCCGGGACCCGAGAGCACGTCTTCGTAGGAAACCCGGCCCATCTGCGCGCGTAAATACTGCAAAAGCGCAACTTGAACGTCGTCGGTGGGTGCGAAGTCCACATGCCCGCCTTCGGTAGCGATGACGCGATAGCCATCGTTTTCCCACACCAGCAATGCCTGTCCGAGACCAGTGCCGGCGCCGATCAAAGCGCGCGGCGCCGTCGCCACGGGTTCACCGGCCTGTAGAGTAAGCAAATCGTCGGCCGTTAATGCATCCAAGCCATAGCCAACCGCCTCGAAGTCGTTGATCAGCTCCACCTGAACCAGTCCCAGAGCCGCCGTCAACGCCGCGCTGTCCACCACCCAAGGCAGATTGGTGAGCTGACAACGTTGCTCGGCACCCCGATGTTGCACCGGACCCGCCACCGCCACGCAGGTGTAGGCGATGTCTGCAGGATCCAGATCGTGCGCCGTGAAAAACTCCGTCATGACAGGTTCGAGGCCTGGATAGTCCGCACTGCGAAAGTAACGTTCGACCATGGTTTGGTGGCAGGCGCCGGCCCCGCAGCGCGCCAACCGCAGGCGGGCGTGAGTTCCGCCAAGGTCGCAGCCGAGCACCTTCATGAAGCGTACCCGGCAGCCGGCAGGTCACTCGCCGCAGCGCGGTCGCAAAACCATGCAACTTCGCCGCGTGATTGCAGCCGTTGTACCGGCAGGAGCGGTTCGTTTGCTGCCGGCGACAGGGTTCGGGCCAGCGCGCTCGACTTCTCGGCCCCGCTCACCAGGAACAGTAATTGCCGGGCGCGCTCGAGAACCGGGATCGTCAATGTCAGTCGCCAGCCGTTTTGCTGCGGCACATAAACCGCGGCCACTGTGAGTTGAAGTTCGTGTAGCACGCACGTTGCCGGAAACAAAGAAGCCGTGTGCCCGTCCCGGCCCACTCCGAGGAGCACCAAATCCAGTTGCGGCCAGCCGTCGGCGTCGGCGACCGTGCGCCGTCGCAACAACGCACCATAGCGGGCTGCGTCGCGACGCAGACTCGCTGAGCGGGTACGCATCGGATGGATCCGTTCCGCGTCCAGCGCCACGTGATCCAACAGTGTCTCGCGCGCCATGCGAAAATTGCTTTGGGGATGATCCGGCGGCACGTCCCGTTCATCCCCGAAGAACACGTCGACGCGCGACCAGTCCACTGCGTGCGGAGCGGGATGGTCGGCCAGCAGCCGGTACAAGCGGCGCGGTGTCTGCCCTCCGGCCAAGGCCACCCGAAAACACCCACGGGCGGCAATGGCGTCCCGAGCCGCTGCCGCGAATTGGCCGGCCGCAGCTTCGGCCAATTGTTGCGGGTCTTCGAAAATCTGAACGGCGGGGGTCATAGGCAGCCGGTTGTCGGTGCGCCGTGGATTCGAGCACCGTCGTCAGGGCGATGGTACGCCAATCGGTGCGCAGTTCGCTATGCTATAAGCGTAAAGGTGGTAGTGGAAATGCGCCACGCTCGGCTCATCTATACCATCGCACACAAATCTGGAGGAAGCTGGCAATGGTTAAGCGAATTATTGGGTGCGCAACGGGGTTGTCTTTGTTCGTGGTGACGGCATTCGCGCCGGCGTTCGCAGAGAGCGATCAACCCATTATGGTGAACTTGAAACGTCTGTCGATGGAAACCGCTCTGCGCATTGCCCAGGCGGCGATCAAGCAGTGCCGCGCCGAGGGTGTGCAGATCGCCGTAACGGTGGTCGATCGCGGCGGCCATCCGCAAGTGGTGTTGCGCGATGTGCTCGCTATGGATATCACGGTTCCGGTCAGTCGGAAGAAAGCCCACACCGCACTGGTGTTCAATAGTTCGACTTCGGCCTTGGAGGGCCGCTTCACCGCACCGAATTCGGTGGCAAAACTTGAGTCGCTGATTATTTCCGCCGGCGGGGTGCCGGTTCAGGCGGGGGGCCAAATCGTTGCCGGTGTCGGTGTCAGCGGCTCGCCTTCGGGCGAGACCGACGAGAAATGCGCCCAGGCCGGTGTGGACGCCGTCAGTGCCGATCTTGAAATGGCCGCATTTTGAACCCCGGCGCGGTGGACCGCCTGCGCGGCGGCGACTACAACTAAAGATACACGGCGGAAACGCACGGTCGTCGCGCCTTGCGTGACGCCGAAGCCAGCCGGCGACCAGGAGTTCGCATGTACCTCAAACACGCCCAAAATGGCGACGTCGTCGAAATATTGAGCCTCGATACTTTGTTCGATCCCAACCGGGAGTCGGTCACCGGCCGTTATCATGCCGGCGAGGAGTTGCAGGAACCGGAGACCTTTCTGAAGGCTGAATTGAAATTTCCATCCGGTGAGGCATTGCCCCGTTGCTGGGTCGATGTACATTACCGCGAAAGCAGTTGAATCGCGGCCAGTCGGCCGAAACGTGCGATCCCGCCGCCCATCCCTGTGACCGCCGTCACGGACGCAGTCGTTGCGGCGGACGATCATGATCCCCAAGCGTAAAAGTAAAAGTCCGTCATCGGCTTGGGGAGGGCATTCCGATGAAAAGCACACAGCGTCAGTTCGCCAATAAAAGTTCGATGTTGACCTTGGCTTTGCTGGTGATCGGCGGAGCCGTAATCACTACCCTGGTCCAAGCCGAAGACGACGTAGACACCCGCCCTGAGCCCCCCGGGTACCTGCGGCCGCAGTTGTATCGGGTGGCTCCGCCGCCACCGCCGAGCCACAACCATTGGTTGCTGCCCACAGCACTCGAAGGTCGTTTCGAACAGGGCCGGTACAACATCTATTTTCAGGACGAGTACGCCGATCTGACCACTCAGAGCAATCCCGAGACCGATACCCGCATGAGCCTGAGTGTCGGTGATCTGGGTAGCGAGCAGGTTTTGCATGCCAGCGTCCACGACCGGTCGATGATGTCGGACTGGGAACGTGCGCAATACGGCGTCCACGGCACGGTATTTACGATGTCCATCGGTCGGCGCTGGTAACGCCGCCCGTCAGTCGTTCTCCTGCGTTGTTCCGCTCCTTTGCGCCGCCCCCAGCATATTGCTGAGGGCGGCGAATTCTTGTAGGCCGAGGCGCTCCGGGCGCAGGTCCGGACGAATACCGCAAGCCACGATTTGCTCCGCGTCCAATAATCCCTTCAGCGCGTTGCGCAGCGTTTTGCGCCGCTGACCGAACGCCCGCGTCACCACCGCATGCAGGCAGTGCTCGTCTTCAACTTCGACCGGGGGCGTCCCATGGGGCGTCAGGCGCACGAACGCGGACTCCACTTTCGGCGGCGGATGGAACGCGCCCGGCGAAACCGTAAACAGCGGTTCGACACGGCAACGATACTGCACCATGACCGAGAGGCGTCCGTAGTCGCCGTTTCCGGGCCCTGCCGCCATTCGTTTTACCACTTCCTTCTGCAGCATGAAATGCATGTCTTCTATACATGCCACCTGGTCCAGCAGATGGAACAGCAAGGGCGTGGAAATGTTGTAGGGCAGATTGCCCACCACCCGCAATTTCTTGTCTTGCAATGCCAGGGCGCAAAAATCGAATTGCAGCGCGTCCGCCGAATGAACTAGCAGTTCGCCCAGATTGCGGCAATTGTCCTGCAGCAGCGGAATCAGGTCCCGGTCCAGTTCCACCGCCTGCAACGAGCCGGCCGCCGGCAATAGAGCGGTCGTCAGCGCCCCTTTGCCGGGGCCGATTTCCACCAGGATTTGACCCGGCGCCGGTGCAATGGCGCGCACGATACGTTCGATTACTGACGAATCATGAAGGAAGTTCTGACCGAAACGTTTGCGCGGACGATGCATGACGAGCGTAGCGGAAGGATGCCGGTTCGGACGCTCAGGCGGCCGTTCTGGGGCTCAGGGCACGCGCGGTGTCCAAAGCCGCGACCAAGCTGCCGCAGTCCGCGGTGCCGCTGCCGGCCAGGTCCAGCGCCGTGCCGTGATCCACCGACGTGCGCACAATGGGCAGGCCCAGTGTGATGTTGACGGCCTGTCCGAAACCGGCATGTTTTAGTACCGGCAGGCCCTGATCGTGGTACATCGCCAGCACTGCGTCGGCTTTTTCGAGATAGCGGGGCACGAACGCGGTGTCCGCGGGCAACGGCCCGAGCAGCGACATGCCGGCCATTCGCAAGCGCTCGAGTACCGGCGCGATCACTTCGATTTCTTCACGCCCCAGGTGTCCGCCCTCGCCGGCATGGGGATTGAGACCGCACACTACGATCCGCGGGCGGGAGATGCCGAATCGCAGGCGCAGATCCCGCTCGAGGATTTCCAATTTCCGCTGCAGCAGTGCCGGCGTGATGGCGGCGCTGACCGCTGACAGCGGTAGGTGGGTGGTGGCCAGCGCGACGCGCATCCCGGGCGCGGTGAGCATCATCACCACCTGGTCGACTCCGCAGTGTTCGGCAAGGAACTCGGTATGACCGCTGAAATGGATACCCGCATCGTTGATCACGCCCTTGTGCACCGGCCCGGTCACCAACGCCTGGGCGTCACCGTCGAGGCAGGTATCGGCCGCCCGCCGCAGTGCGGTCAGGACATAGGCGGCGTTGGCGGTGTCGAGGTGACCGCAACGCGCCGGGTGCCGGAGCGGCACTTCGAGGACGCAGAGTTCGCCGGCGCGCGTGGCGCGGGCGGGAGCCTTCGGTTCCCAGGCGCGCAGATGCAATGGCAGGTCCAGTTGACGGGCGCGCGCCGTGAGCAGTTCCGGGTCGGCAACCGCCACCAGCTCCACTTCCTGGGCGCGCTGCGCGAGCGCGATGCACAGATCGGGTCCGATACCCGCAGGTTCGCCTGGCGTGAGTACGATGCGCGCAGTTGCTGACACGGCTGGTGCCGTCAGGACTCCAGCCGGTTTTCGACGTAGGCTTCGTCGCGCAGCCTGCGCAACCACAGCTCCAGGGCTTCCTGACGCTTGCGGGCGCGGATCTGCTCCCTCGCCTGGGAACGCTGGAACTGCTGCGTATCGTCGTGTTCCCGCCGGGCGAGCACTTGGATCAGGTGCCAGCCAAAACGGGTCTTGATGGGTTCGCTGATTTCGCCCACGGCGAGGTTGTTCATCGCTTCTTCGAAGCGGGGATCGGTATCGCCCGGATTCACCCAACCCAAGTCGCCGCCTTTGGCTGCGCTGAGCGTATCGTCGGAGTGCGCTTTGGCCAATTCTGCAAAACTGTCGCCGCCCATGATGCGGGTACGCAATTGCTCCAGGCGTGTACGGGCCTCGTCGTCGGAGAGTACTTCGCTGGTGCGCAACAGAATGTGGCGGACGTGTGTCTGTTCGACGGTATGTTTTTCGGCGCCTTTGATTTCGACCAATTGTACGATGTGGAATCCGCTCGGACTGCGCAGCAGGTCGCTGACTTGACCGGGTTGCAGGTTCGGCACCACGTCCGCGAACAGACCCGGCAGCTCGCCTTGGGGAAACCAACCCAAGTCGCCGCCGTCCAACGCCTGCTGGCCGTCGGAAAGCGCAATCGCAAGCTGGCGGAAGTCGGCGCCGCCACGCAATTGATTCAGGATTTTCTCGGCTTTGCTGCGGGCGGCATCGATCTGGTCCGGGTTCGCCGCTTCCGGCACCGCCACCAGGATATGGCGCACGTGATAGGTCTTGCCGTCGCCGGCGTTGTTCTTTCGATTCGCGAGCAGGTTGTCGATTTCCTGGTCGCTCACCTGGATGCGTTCATCGACATTGCGTTGCTGCAGACGGGAGACCAGGATTTCGTCGCGGATGTTTTCGCGAAACTGCGCAAAATTGTAGCCTTCACTTTCCAATGTTTGCCGGAATTGATCGAGGCTCATGTGGTTGCGCTGGGCGATGGATTGGACCGCTTGATTCAGGGTCTCGTCGTCGACCCTGATGCCGGTCTCCTCGGCAGTCTGCAGCTGCAGCTTTTGCATGATCAGCCGTTCCAGGGCCTGGCGGCGCAGGACGTCGTCCGGAGGCAGATTGTTGGCCCCCCTGGATTGCAGTTGCGCTTTGACGCCGGCCAGAAAGGTGTTGAGTTCGCTTTCGAGGATGACCCCGTCGTTGACCACCGCCACGATGCGGTCGATTTCCTTCGGTTCGTCACGGCGCTGATCGGCGCCCGGCGCAGCCAGGCACGTGGACAACAAGGACAGGAGCAGCAAGGGATATAAGAGCAGTCGCATGGGTCTTCAGTGGTGGCAGCAAGGCAAAACGCTATTGTACGGGCCTGTCGCGTCCGTAGCCAACAATCCCCTCTTTGAGTAGCGCGTCCACGCCGGTGCCCACATCGGTCAGACCTTTTAGTACGAACTGCACGTAAAACGCGGTATTGGTTTCGCTGTTGAGATCGTGGACGTACTCCCGGGCTACCAGGCGGACAGCCCAGCAGCAGGTGTCGTACTGCAGGCCGGCAAACCGTTCCAGGGTCAGCTTGTCCTTGAGCGAGTAATTCCAGCGGCCCACGGCGCTCCAGCGCGAAGTCAAAGGCCACAGGAACGATACGTCAGTCTGTTCCAGATCGTTGCGGCGGAAGCGGTAGGCGGCGTTGAAGATTTTGTGCGCGCTGGGCTGATATCGATATTGGGCCACGGCTTTATCCAGCTGGGCGCCATCGGGATCGTATTGCGCGGCCAGGGTGACGGAGCTCGCCCGTCCCAGCGATGCGCCGACTTCGCCGACGATTGCCGACGAGCTCTGGGTTTCCGGCGCGCTGATCGGCGTCAGCCTCACTTTACGGTCATCGAAATAGTAGATCTGGCCGATGCTGGCCCGCAGCCGTTCGCTGCCGTCCGCGGTATCGAGCAGCCGGCTGGTGACCGCCAGGGTCAATTGGTTTGCATCGCCTTGGCGATCGGCGCCGCTGAAGCGATTGTCCCGGAACAGCTGCGCAAAGCTGAAATCCAATAAGCCGGTATCGAACAGCGGAATGTCGTCTTGGTTCTTGTATGGAACGTACAAATAATAAGCGCGCGGTTCCAGGGTGTTGAGGTAGCCGTGACCGCCCACCGTCACGTCGCGCTCGAAGAACAGACCGCTGTCGAGACTGGCGATGGGGGTCGTACGGCTCGGGGAATCGGTCAAAGGCGCCCGGGTATTGTCCAGCGAATAGCCGGTGTAACGCACGCTCAATTGGGGTTTGGCATACCAGGCCGCACCCCGCAGGTCGTAACTTACGCCCGGTTTGAGATCGATGCGCGTGCCCGTTGGGACCGTATCGGAAGCGTGGTCGAAATACACCGCTTCGCCGTACAGGTTGTACAGCCAACGGTAATTGTCGCTGGGGATGGTGGCCTCGGCGAGGATCTGCGGCACTTCGCGGTAGGCTTCACCGACGCCCGCCATGGGTTGATAGCCGCGCAACCGTCCCAGTACGGACCAATAATCCTTGGCGTAGCGCACGTCGGCGCGACGGTCCAGGTAGGTGACGCTGGCAAGGTTCAGGCTCGTACCCAGATCGTGGAAGTACTGCGGGTCCGATGCCCAGTTCAGGTCGACGTCGGTGGACCAGTTGGAACCGATCCGGCTTTGCTCACGGTAGGAGAACAAGCTCCGGTCGGCGCCGTAGACCTGATCGTCGGGTAGATATTCCAGATCCACTTGACCACGGCTGCGTTGCGTGAGGTAGCGGAATTCGCCCTGCAACTGCGCGCCGCGGTCACTGAGGATGCGCGGCGTAATGGTGGCATCGTAGTTGGGCGCGATGTTCCAGTAATAGGGTATGCTGAAGTCGAACCCCGATTGGCCCGACGTGCCGATGCTCGGAAGCAGAAACCCGGATTTGCGTTGATCATCGATCGGAAAAGTGATCCACGGCGTGTAGAAAATCGGCACATCCTTGAATCGCACGGTCACGTTGCGCGCCGTGCCGGTACCGCTGGTCTTATCCAGTTTGACCCTATCGGCGCGCAGTTCCCAATCCCGGCGCAGATCCGGGCAGGTGGTGTAGCTGGCCCGCTGCAGGCGCGCCTCGGTATCGCTGAGCTTTTTGACGTGTTCGGCATTGCCGCGGGCGTTGCGTTGGGGCAGTTCGTAGTGCGCCTGGTCGAATTCTCCCTGCTCGCCCTCGATCTGGGTGTAACCGGAAGCCGCCCGTACTTCCAGGCCGGGCTGTTGCAGCACCACGTGGCCCTCGGCGTCGGCCCGATTCGCCTCTTTATCGTAGGTCACGCGGTCCGCCTGCAGACGTTCCCCGTGGCGGGCGATGTCGACGTCCCCGGTCAGCACGAAATGCTGCTGCGTGCCGCCGCTCCGATCGGCACGAATGCGGGTTTCACCCGGTGCCAGATCGGCGCCGAGCTCGGCTGCCGTGGGCGCCGGGGGCGGGCCACAGCTCAGACCGGTGTATTGCGGCGTATGGAGCGGCTGCGCGCTCGGCGCCACTGGCGCAGCTGGTCCGACGGCTGCCTCGGAGGCCTGCGCCGGCGCCGTGGACAGCGGTGCTGTGGGCGGTGCGGCGGGTGGTACAGTTGCAGCCTGGGCGAGCTCGGGCGCAGGCGTCAGCGTTTCTCGGGAAGCGGTTGGCTGCCCGATCGCCGGTTCGTGGTCCGGAGTACTGCAGTCCCAGAGGCCCGCCGCGCTCTGTACGCAGTGCCACGGCGTCGCCGCGGCGGCGGACCATCCGGGTAATGTGCTGCTGAGCGCCAGGGCGGCGGCGCGCGCCGGCATACCGATACCATTTCGGCGATTCACGTCTTGGAATTCTCGTTGGCGGACGTCTGTGCCGCACCCGGACGCTGACACTGTTCCAGCCCGGGTGGTCCAGGGTCGCTAAAATCGCATAGAATTCAATTTCCTTCAAATGGTTCCCACAGTCTTGCCGGTGTCCTCGCGAATCAAATCCAGTTTTGCGGTCGTCTTGGTGATCGCGGTGACCGTTGCCGTTGCCGCAACCCTCAGGGCGACGGCGCCTCAGCCCACTGCCGAACGTCGCACCCAGCCGCCGGCCCGGGTCGATGCCACGACGGTGTCGCGCACCGATCTGGCGCCGACGGAAACGGTCAGCGGTCGTCTGAGTCCGCGGCTTCGTTCGCGGCTGCGTTTCGAACTTTCCGGCCAGGTGGCAGAGCGAGCTGTGGAAGCTGGTGCGACAGTAGAGCGCGGCGATCTTTTGGTGCGGCTGGACGATGGCGACCTGCGCGACGCGGTGGCGCAGGCCGAAGCACAATTGGCGATTGAACGGGAAGCCGTGAAGCGGGACCGCCGGTTGCTGGAGCTGGCGCGTCGGCACCGGGACTTACAGGCGCGGGAAGTGCAACGCCTGCAGCGTCTGGATGCCGGCTCGCTGGTGTCGCGCTCGCGACTTGACGAGGCGCAACAGCAGTTGCTGCAGCTCGAAAGCGAATTGGCGCAGTTGGAGAACAGCGTCCAGAGCGCCGACGCACGCCTGCAATTACGCCAGTCAGCGTTGGACGGTGCCCGGCGCAATCTGGCGCGAACGCGCTTGCGCGCGCCCTTCGACGGCGTCGTGAATCAAGTCTTGGTGCAACAGGGCGACTACGTATCGCCGAGTCAGGATGCCGTCGAGGTGGTGGGGGTTTCCGAACTCGAGCTCAACCTGCAGGTGCGTGGGGCAGTGGCCACGGCCCAGCAACTCGGTGATCCCGTGCCGGTACGCTTGACTGATGGCCGCCAGTTGCAGGGACGGGTGGTGGCTTTGCAGCGTGATCCGGACCCGAACACCTTTACCTACGGTATTCGCATTCGAATTCCCGGCAAGGGGGTCGAATCCGGCCAGACGGCAAGCGCCGAATTACCGCTGACGGCGTTGCACGACGTGATCGCTTTGCCCGCCGCGGGCATTATGCACGATGAAGGCCACGCGTTCGTGTTCGTGGTCAATGACGGCCGTCTGCGCCGTGTGGGGGTGGCGCTGGGCCCGCGGGTGGGAGCGTTGCAGGTGGTACGGGACGGCGTCGTCCCGGGCGACCAGGTGGTGGCGCGGGACGCAGCGGCACTCAGTGATGGCCAGACGGTCGAAGTGGAGCGCGGCACTGCTGCCAGGGCGCAGGAACCGGGGGCGTGATGCGGTCGTGTCGCTGATTCGCTTTTCCATTGACAATGGTTTGATCGTCAACCTGTTGCTGGTATTCGTGCTGGTCACCGGAGTGCTGTCCTGGTACGCCATGCCCCAGGAGATGTTTCCGGTGGTCGAGCAGGATATCGTGCGCATCACCACGGTCTTCGAAGGCGCGCCACCGGAAGAAGTGGAAAAGCAGGTGACGCTGCCGATCGAAGAGGAATTCGACGGTCTCAGTGACATCGACGAAATCCAGTCCAGCAGTAACGAAGGACTGTCCACGGTCACGATCAAGTTGAAGCCCGGTTCGGACGTCGACGACTTCATGCGCGACGCTCGTAATCGATTGGACCAGATCAAGGACTTTCCGGAGGAAGCCGAGGCTTCGGAGCTACAACGCTTGGAAACCCGCTTTCCGGTGATTTTCGTATCGCTGTACGGCGACGTTTCACGGCCATATCTGTACGAGCTTGCCGATCGCATCAAGCGGCGGCTGCAGGCGGTACCCGGTACCGCCAGTGTCGGCGTCGCCGGCCAGCGGGATTGGGAGTTGTGGGTAGTGCTCAAGCCCGACCTGCTGGCTGCCAACCGGGTCGCGCTGAGTGACGTGGTTCAAGCGCTGCGCCAAAATCTGCGGGACTTGCCGGGCGGATCCCTCCAAGCACAGGAAGGCGACATCCTGCTGCGCGGCGAAGGTTATGCGCCGGACCCGGAAGGCATTGCCAAGGTACCTTTGCGCACCAATGCCGCTGGGGGCCAACTGCTGCTGGGCCAAGTTGCGAGCGTCCAGCGTCGGCTCGAGGAGGCGCAAACACTGGGGCGGTTCAACGGCAAACCTTCGGTCAATCTGACCGTCACCAAAACCGCCGAGGCCTCCACCATCGACGTCTCCAATGCGGTACGCAAACTGGTGGGCCAATTGCGTGCCGAGCTGCCGCCGGGAGTCCACGCCGGGGTTTTCAGCGACCTGTCCGTGTACGTCAAGAATCGTCTCGATACGGTCAAGTCATCTGGATTGGTGGGCCTGGTGTTGGTGCTGCTTTCCTTGTACCTGTTCCTGAATTTCCGCGTGGCATTGATAACCGCCATGGGCATTCCGGTTTCATTCCTGGTTGCGGTAATCGTGCTGCATTACCTCGGCTACACCATCAATATGGTGTCTTTGTTCGCGTTTCTGATCGCGCTCGGCCTGATTGTCGATGATGCCATCATCGTCAACGAGAATATCTATCGGCATATGGAGCTGGGGTTGTCGGCGCGCCAGGCCGCTGAAATCGGTACGCGGGAAGTATTCTGGCCGGTGGTTGCTTCGACCGCTACCACGGTGGCGGCGTTCCTACCGATGTTCGCCATCACAGGCACCATGGGCGTGTTCATTGCGGTGATCCCGGTTGTGGTCAGTGCATCGTTGCTCGGTTCGCTTGCGGAAGCGTTCCTGGTGCTGCCGTCCCATGCCGCGGACATGCTGCATGTCCGAAAGCCGCGCAGAAAGACCCGCATCGATTGGAGCGCGTGGTTGCGTCGTTACACGGCGCTGTTGCGCCACGCATTGCAGCATCGGTATTTGGTTGCCGTCGCCACGTTCTGCGTTTTGATTGTCGCGCTGGTGTATGCCCAGACCCGGTTGCCGTTCAATCTCTTCGGGCGCGTCGAGCTCGGCCAGTTTTTCGTAAACATCGAAGCGCCCAACACCTATAGTTTGGAGGATTCCGCGCGTCTGGCTCAACAGGCCGAACGCGCCATTATGGAAGTGGTCGAACCGAACGAACTCGACACGCTGCTCACCAACGTAGGTGTCAGTTTCACCGACTTCAATCGTTTCCGCGTCGGGTCACGCTACGTGCAGCTGCAGGTGAACCTTGCTGCTGCCAAAGCTTCCGGTTTCATCGAGCGGTTCGTGTCACCACTGGTCAGCATGAATTTCCATGCCGGTGGCAGCCGCGTGCGCAGTACCGAGACCATCGTCAACGCGCTGCGAACCCGGCTGCAGGCGCTACCCGGTATCCAGCGGTTGTCGATCGTTCGGCCCCAGGGAGGGCCCGCCGGTACCGACATCGAAGTGGGCGTGGCCGGGCTCCGCAGCCAGGTGCTGCGCCAACACGCCGAGCGAATCGCCAGCTTTCTGCGCAGTCTGCCCGGCGTCTATGACGTGCAGCACGACATGGAAGTGGGAAAGCTCGAGTACCGCTATTCGCTCAACGACCGGGGGCGCGAACTGGGACTTACCCAGCAGCAAATCAGCGACGCAGTGCGGACCGGTTTCCTCGGGCTGGAAGCGGTGTACGTCACCTCGGACGACGAACGGCTGCCGGTGCGGGTGATTTATGACCAGCAAACACGCAAGCGCAGCAACCTGCGCGATTTGCCGCTCACGCTGAGCGGCGGACGTACGGTTTATCTGGGCGAGGTGGCGGATATAGAGGTCGGTCGCGGTCTCAGCGTGATCAATCGCAGAGACTTGCGCCGCCTGGCGACGGTGACCGCGGAAGTGGACGACAAGGTAACGACGCCGTTGGCAGTGAACGATCGAGTGCAGCAGCGCTTCGGCGCCATCAACGACGGCGGCGACTACTCACTGTTGTTCCTGGGGCAGAAGAAGGAAGCTAATGAATCGTTTCGCGATATGACGCGCGCGGGCATCATTTCTCTGGCGATCATTTTTTTCATTCTGGGTTCACTGTTCAAATCCCTGCTCGATCCGTTGGTAGTGATGTTGGCGATTCCGTTCGGGATAATCGGGGTGATCTTCGGACATGCGCTCTTCGGCTACAATCTCCAGTTCCTGTCACTGATCGGTCTGCTGGCGTTATCCGGGATCGTCGTCAACGATTCTTTGATCCTGGTCGATTTCGCCAAGCGGTTGCGAGCCGAAGGCATGGACCGGATCGATGCGCTGGTCGAGGCTGGTCGAGTGCGCATTCGCCCGATCCTATTGACCAGCATCACCACGTTTCTGGGAATTTCTCCTTTGATTTTCTTTGCGACCGGACAGACTGCATTTCTGTCACCGATGGCCGTGAGCCTGGGCTTCGGTTTGCTGTTTGCGACAGTATTGATTCTGATCGTGTTGCCATGCTTGTACTTGATTGCCGATGACGGTCGTAATCTGGTTTGCACGCAGTTACGGCGCGCACTGGGTAAACCTGAACCCGCACCCGAAGCACCCTATTGTCGCGTGCGCGATCCTGAGTCCGAACCCGATCCGGTGGATTCGAGCTCGCGATGAAAGATTTTCCTTCCATTGCGAGGCATACGCATTGTTGCAGCCGGAGCGGTTGCGCTAGACTGCTTGCGCCCGACCGTATGCTGACCGGTATTTTGTCGTGACCGACCGCCTTGAAACGCTGCAGGAATGGCTCGATACGCTGGGTTTGCCGGCGTTTCACTTGACGCCCGCATCGTCGGATGCGAGTTTCCGCCGATACTTTCGACTGCAATTCGACGACCGCAGCTTGATCGCCATGGACGCGCCGCCGCCTCAGGAGGATTGCGCGCCGTTCGTCGGCATCGCGCGTGCATTCGTTGCCATCGGTATCAACGTACCCGAAATCCTGGCACAGGATCTCGACCGCGGATTCGTGCTGATGAGCGATTTGGGCACGCGCCTGTATTTGGCTGAACTAGGCGAGCACAACGTCGAACACTTGTATGGAGATGCCCTGGCTGCATTGTCGACGTTGCAGGCTCGCGGTCCGGGAGACTACCGGCTTCCGTCCTACGACGAGGCGTTGCTGCGGCGTGAACTGGCCTTGTTCGGTGACTGGTATCTGCAGCGTCATCTGCAGTGGCGACCGCAGTCCGGCCAAATCGCGGCGTTGGCTCAAGTCGATGCGGCTCTGGTGGCAAACGCCCTCGAACAGCCTCAAGTGTGCGTGCACCGTGACTATCATTCGCGCAATCTCTTGGTGACCGAGCAACACAGCCCGGGCGTACTGGATTTCCAGGACGCGGTGCTCGGCCCGGTGACATACGACCTGGTTTCGCTGCTGCGCGATTGCTATATCGCTTGGCCGCGCGCCCGTGTCGAAGCGTGGGCATTGGGTTTCCATGACCTGGCCATGCAGAGGGGTATTTTGCGCAGCGCCGATCCGCAACGTTTTTTACGCTGGTTCGACCTCATGGGCGTTCAGCGCCATCTGAAAGCCAGCGGCATTTTTGCACGGTTGCATCACCGGGACGGAAAGCCCGGGTACCTGCAGGATATCCCGCGCACGCTTGCCTACGTGCGCGACGTGGCCGGTCGCTACCCGGAACTGACAGCATTGCGCGAAGTGTTGGAAACGCTGCCGGAACAGGCCGCTTCGCCATGAAAGCGATGATTCTGGCCGCAGGACGCGGCGAGCGTATGCGGCCATTGACGGACCACACGCCCAAACCGCTGCTGCAGGTCGCCGGCCGGCCTTTGCTCGAATACCATCTGCAGGCGCTGGCGGCGGCAGGGATCGACGACATCGTCATCAACCTTTCCCATCTCGCTGCGCAAGTCGAGCAGGCCATCGGCGACGGCAGCCGCTACGGGGTCCGCATACGCTACTGTCATGAGGGCGATCCGCCGCTGGAAACCGGCGGTGGTATTTTCCACGCCTTACCGATGCTGGGTGAGGCGCCGTTCATTGTGGTCAACGGCGATGTCTGGACCGATTTTCCGTTTAAGCGACTGAGCGACCACGCACTCGATGACCTCGCACATCTGGTGCTGGTGGCGAATCCGGAACATCACAGCCAGGGTGATTTCGTGCTCGCGGGCGACCGGGTCCGAACCGCAGGCGATGCCCCGGCTTTGACATTCAGTGGCGTCGGTCTCTACAGCCCGAAACTGTTCGAGGGTTGCCGCGCGGGCCGTTTTCCGTTGGCGCCGTTGCTGCGTGCCGCCATGGATGCCGGACGCGTCAGTGGCGAGCGCTATACTGGTGCATGGGTCGATGTGGGTACGCCCCAACGGCTGGCAAGTCTGGACCTCCAGTTACGAAGCAGGGCCGAAAACTTCAACCGGTAACGGACAAGCCGCCGCGGCCTTCTATGCTGGTACGGCAACACGGCTTGGCACAGGATCGCATTTTGGGGCAGGAAATCACCCACAGTCATTTCGACGATGCAGACTTTGAGCAATTCCGCTCGTGTTTGCTCGAGGAAACGCAGCTGCTGGCGTCCCGATTCAAAGAGCAGGACTTTTGCGATCAAGGCGGGGTCGCCGGATTCGAACTCGAGGCGTGGCTGGTAGACGCCGACTACGTTCCCGCCGCCCTCAACGAGGTCTTTCTGCAGCGGGTGCAAACGCCCTGGATCAGCCCGGAACTCTCCCAGTTCAATATCGAGATCAATGTCGAGCCACAGCGGCTCGGTGGAAATGCTTTGCATCGACTCCACCAGGAGCTCGATTCAACCTGGGCCCAGTGTTGCCGGACGGCCCAGGAGCTCGGAGCCGGTTTGATCATGGTCGGTATCTTACCTAGCGTTGGCGAGCACCAGTTGGTGTTGGCCAATATGTCGTGCATGAAAAGATACCGGGCGCTTAACGAACAAGTATTCCGTCAGCGGAAGGGCAAACCCCTGCAGCTCGATATTGTAGGCAGGGAGCATTTGCGAACCACGCACCACGATGTGATGCTGGAATCGGCGACAACTTCGTTCCAGGTGCATTTACAGGTCCGCCCGGCGGAGGCGGTGCGGTTCTACAACGCCTCGTTGATTGCATCCGCCGCGACGGTAGCCATTGCCGCAAATGCGCCATATCTGTTCGGCGCGGATCTGTGGGAGGAGACGAGGATTCCATTGTTTGAGCAGGCGGTCGAAGTAGGCGGCTTCGACGGCGCGGCCTACGGTCCTTTGCGCCGGGTGAGTTTCGGTTCCGGATATGCCCGCGACTCGCTGCTGGAGTGTTTCGAGGAAAATCTGCAGCACTTTCCGGTGTTGCTGCCGATGCGATTCGATTCTCCTGCGGAGCATCTCGATCACCTACGACTGCACAACGGAACAATCTGGCGTTGGAATCGGCCCTTGATCGGGTTCGACCCGCAAGGTGCGGCGCATTTGCGAATCGAGCACCGCGTAATGGCGGCGGGGCCGACGGTGGTCGACGCCATCGCCAACGCGGCGTTCTTTTATGGCTTGGTGCAATATCTGGCTACCATGGACCAACCGCCGGAGCACGTGATCGGATTCACCGACGCGCGCGACAATTTCTATGCAGCGGCACGCCATGGTTTACAGGCTACGGTTGGATGGTTGGAGCAGAAAAAAGCGAGCTTGCGCAGCCTGCTGCTCGAACAGCTCCTGCCCCTTGCACACGTTGGGCTAAGCGCTCTGGAAACCGACCCGGAGGATGCCCGCCGTTATTTGGGCATCATCGAACAGCGGGTTCGGACGGGCAGGACGGGCAGCGCTTGGCAGCGCGCATGGGTTGAACGCAACGGGCGCGACATGCGCGCACTGACCGAAGTCTACGCCGAGCGTCAGCGCACCGGCCTCCCCGTTCACGAGTGGCCTGTTTGACCATGCTGCTGAATACGTTCGAACAAATCCCGCCCGGCTTTCTGGATGCAAGCGCCGCCGACATGCACCGGGTTTTGGGCGGACCGGCTCTGCTGCATCTTCCCGGCCGCCGCCAGCCGGGGCTGTTCGTGTCGGTGTTACTCCATGGCAACGAGCATACGGGCTTGCATGCGGTTCAGCAGCTATTGCACAAATACCGCGAGCGCGAATTGCCGCGGGGGCTGTCGGTGTTCGTCGGCAATGTCGAAGCCGCCCGGCACGGCGTGCGCCGCCTCGAGCAGCAGCCGGATTACAATCGGGTCTGGCCGGGCGGCGACGCGACGGATTCACCTGAGGCTGCAATGATGCAGCAGGTGTGCGACATCATGGCAGAACGCGGGGTTTTCGCCAGCGCCGACGTGCACAATAACACCGGCCTTAATCCGCACTATGCCTGCGTGAACCGAATCGACAATCGGTTCTTTCACCTGGCGACGTTGTTCAGCCGCGTGGTGGTGTACTTCACCACGCCGCGAGGCGTGCAGTCGCAAGCGTTCGCCCCGTTGTGTCCGGCGGTGACGGTTGAATGTGGAAAATCGGGCGACGCCCATAGTACGGAGCATGCTTTCGAATTTCTGGACGCATGTCTGCACTCGACGGAAATGGCCCAGAATCCGCTGCGCGATCAGGATATGGCGCTGTTTCACACGGTGGCTGTGGTCAAGGTGCCACCGGAAGTGAGTTTTGGGTTTGGCGCAGGCGATACCGACATCCTGTTCGAAAAGGATCTCGACCATCTGAATTTTCGCGAGTTGGCCGCCGGTACCCGACTGGGGCGCGTGCGTGCCGGCAGCCCGGTCCACTTGCACGCCTGGAACGACTTTCAGGAAGACGTTGCGCAACGTTACTTTCATATCCAGGAGGGCGAACTGCGGCTCACTCGGCCGGTGATGCCGTCCATGTTGACCCTGGACGGGCGCATCATCCGCCAGGATTGTCTCTGTTACCTCATGGAGCGCTATGAATTGCCGATTGAGCGGGGTCGAATGCGCAACCAACCCTGAAACCGCGCCAGGATCCGGTCACAAACCGCGCAGGTCGTACCACAGCATCCCGACATATTCGTGCAGCGCTTGATCCGTGCGCCGCAGTGCGTCGATGCGAGGTAGCCAGGCGGTAATGCCGCGGTCCATGGGGTGGGGCTGATGAAATGCGGTCGGCGCGGGTACAACTTCCAGACCGGTTCTCCGAAACACGGCAACCGCGCGTGCCATGTGCAGTGCATGGGTTACGAGGAACACCCGATGGACCCCTTTCTGTGCCAGCACCTCTGCGCTGAAACGCGCGTTTTCCGCTGTCGTGTGACTGCGCTCCTCGGTCCATGTGTCGGCGATGCTCAAATCCTCTCGCAGCGTGCGTTGCATGAGCTGCGCCTCCGGGATCGTCTGACCCATGGTCGAACCGCCCGTGACCAGCAACGGCAAGCCGGTGCGCCGGTGCAGCCGAGCCGCGTAGCGTAAGCGAACCAAGGCCATCGACGACACCGTATCGCCGCCGTATTCCGGTGCATCCGGATAACGTCCGGCCCCCAACACGACGATCGCGCCTGCGCCGCGGGTTTGCGCCGCGTCCGCGGGAATGGGCGCGAAGCGGTGTTCCAGCGACCCGATCAGCCATTGCGCAGTGATCGGGAGACTGGCCGCGTACAGCGTGGTGAGCGCTACGATCAGCAGCGAGAAAGCGAGCCGGCGAACGCGCCAGAACAAAAGGGCGCCCGAGAGTAATAGCAAGGGCATGCCGGGCGGCAGCAGCAGGAGTTCCACCACCCGGTTGAACAGCACCGAATTCACGTATCCGCATCCGCCCCGGAGTACCGGTTCAATGGGAATCCAATACTCCGGATGCCTGCAGATCTGCGTGATAGGACGAACGCACCATCGGTCCGCTGGCCACATGGGTGAAGCCCATCTCGCGACCGACTTCCGCCAGGCGGTCGAATTCCTCTGGCGTGACATAGCGCGTCACCGGGAGATGGTGCAGGCTGGGCTGCAGATATTGCCCGAGCGTCAGCATGTCGCAGTCGTGGGCGCGTAGATCGGCCATGACCTGCTGCACTTCTTCCAGCGTTTCGCCCAACCCCAGCATCAAACCGGACTTGGTCGGGGTGTCCGGATGCACTTGTTTGAACCGCTGCAGAAGCTTCAGGGACCAGGCGTAGTCCGAACCCGGCCGGGCCTTACGATACAGGCGCGGAACGGTTTCCAGATTGTGATTGAAGACATCCGGCGGCGCGGTATGGAGCAGCTCGAGTGCCACGTCCATGCGGCCGCGGAAATCCGGTACCAGGACTTCGATCTTGATCGCTGGGCTGTGCTCGCGAATCTTGCGGATACAGGAAACGAAGTGGCCCGCGCCGCCGTCCCGCAGATCGTCCCGGTCCACCGAAGTCACCACCACATAGGACAGGCCCATCGCGGCGATGGTGCGACCCAGGTTTTCCGGTTCCTCTTGATCCAAAGGCAGTGGCTTGCCGTGGGCAACGTCGCAGAACGGGCAGCGCCGGGTGCAGATGTCGCCCATGATCATGAACGTGGCGGTACCGTGGCCGAAGCATTCGCCAATGTTCGGACAAGAGGCTTCCTCGCAGACCGTATGCAGGCGGTGCTCACGCAGCACGTTTTTAAGGCGCAGCACTTCAGGGTGGGCTGGCGATTTCACTCGAATCCAAGCGGGTTTGCGTTGCGGCTTGGTGGTCGGTTCGACTTTTACCGGAATACGCGCCACCTTTGCCGCGCCGCGCTGGTGTTCGCCAACGGCAGGGCCGGTGCGCCGGGATTTGGTGTCTTTAGAATCCATAGTGTCGAATCGCAGTTTGTGACCGGCGGCAGTGCAGTTCAGCCGGTGGTGAGTCGGTAGTCGAGATGGATACCCAGTTTCTCGGTCAATGCCCCGGCGATCTCCGCCATGTCCGTGGGACCGCCCAAGTCGGCCAGTTGGGTGACTTGCAGACCCTGGTAACCGCATGGGTTGATGCCGGCGAATGGCCCGAGGTCCATGTCGACGTTGAGGCTGAAGCCGTGGTAGGAGCGCCCGCGCCGCACCCGCAGGCCGAGCGCCGCAATCTTGGCCGCGCCCACGTAGACGCCGGGCGCGTCTTCGCGGCCGTGGGCATCGATATCGTAGTCGCCCAACAAATCGACGATTGCCGCTTCAATCCGCCGCACCAGTTCGCGAATGCCGATCGCGCGTCTGCTGAGATCCAGCAATAAATAGCCGACCAATTGCCCTGGGCCGTGGTAAGTCACCTGGCCGCCACGGTCCACCCGCAATACCGGTGTATCGCCGGTGCAGAGCAGATTCTCGTGACGACCGTTCAAGCCCAGCGTGTATACCGGAGAGTGCTCGAGCAGCCAGAGCTGGTCCGGGCTGCTGGGATCGCGGGCCTCGGTATACGCCTGCATGTCGCGCCAAACGGGTTCGTAGGGTTGCAGGCCCAGTTGGCGCACCCGCAATCCCGGGGCGCGATCGCTGGCCGCGTCGCGCGCCGCCTGCATTGCCGCGGCCCGCAAGCGATGGTTTCGAGGTCCGAGCTGGGAAAATGAACCGTCCATTTGATTACAGCACCATGAGGATCTCATCGCGAGCGGTAAGCTCGCGGTAGATCGCGTCGAGTTGAGCGCGACTGGTCGCGTTGATGGTGATGGTGACCGACACGTAGCGTCCGGCGCTGCTGGTCTTGCTGCGCATCGAGTCGTTACCGAACTGCGGATCGTGGCGGGCTGCGATGTCGCCGACCAGGGCGATCAGGTCGCACTCTGCGCGACCCATGGCTTTGATGGGGAACCGGCAGGGAAACTGCAGCGCCGCATCGGCGTCGGAGGTCATTGAGTGTCGGGATACGCATAAATCGGAAAGTGGTATTGTAACGGACCGAGCATTTTCGGGATAGAGCTGTAATCCCTTTCTATTTCAGTGGCTTGCAACTAAGCGCGGGCGCCATCGCGAAGTTGCTGCTTATAGTCCTGATACAGGCTTCGCAAACGCTGCCACACCGGCCCGGGTCTGCCGGTGCCGACTTCGGTGCCGTCCAATTCCACCACCGGCATGATCTCCCTGGTCGAGCTGGTCAACCAGATCTCGTGCGCCGCGCGCAGCTCGGCGACGGACACCGCCTGTTCGCGCCACGGGATATCGTGCTGTTGGGCGAGTTCGAGCACGAGATCCCGTGTAATGCCTGGCAGCAGGTGCGGACCGTTGGGCGGCGTGACCAGCATGCCGTCGCGGACGATGAACAGGTTGCTGGCCGCACCCTCGGTCGCCTCGCCGTCGCGCACCAGGATCGCTTCCGCGGCATCGGCATCCAAGGCTTCCTGTCGCAGCAAAACGTTGGCGAGCAGGGTGATGGCTTTGATGTCGCAGCGCTGCCAGCGGATGTCGCCGCGCGTGACCGCGGCCACGCCCCGTTCCAACAGCGCTGCCGGCGGCGATTGCAGCTCGGTGCTCATGAGAAACACGGTCGGGTGTACCGGATGCGGAAACGCATGGTCGCGCTTGGCGGCCATGCCTCTGGTGATCTGCAGATAGATCGATTGATCTTCGCCTTGGTTGGCTTCGATCAACTCCGCAATCACATCCCGCCACTGCGCATCGTCGAGAGGACTCGGTATCCGGGTCTGCTCCAGACTGTGCTGCAAGCGTCGCAGATGCTGCTGCAACCGGAAAGCCCGCCTTCCGTATGCCGGAATGACCTCATAGACGCCGTCGCCGAGCAGGAATCCGCGGTCCAGGACCGAGACTTGAGCCTCGGACGCAGGCAAAAAACGGCCGTTGAGGTAGACCACGGGTGTGGCGGCAGGATTCACGATGAGATCGCCTGATTCGGTAGCGCTACTTGAACCACATCACGACACTGTCGGCGAGCTGTTGCCACCAACTGCCCTGCGGGATGCCATGCAATGCCACCAGTTTGCGTTCGGCGATCACCTCGCCGTTGAGGGAGACGTTGAGGGTGCCGAAATCATCGCCCTCTTTCACCGGGGCGACGATCTGGGGCTGGAAGTTGGCCGACGCCCGGAGTTCATCGTAGTGGCCGCGAGGAAAGGTCGCATATAGGTCCTTCTGCAGCCCCAGCGGCACAGTGTCCTGGGCGCCCTTCCATAGCTTGGGTTCCTTGAGCGCTTTGTCGGCAGCGTACAGTTTTCGGGTCTCGAAGAAGCGAAAGCCATAGTTGAGCAGTGCCTGGCTGCTAGCGGCGCGCGCCTCTTCGCTGCGGTCCTTCAGTACCACCGAAATCAGGCGCATACCGTCGCGTTGCGCCGACGATACCAGACAAAAGCCGGCGGCATCGGTGTGCCCCGTTTTCATGCCGTCGACGCTTTGATCGCGCCAGAGCAACTTGTTGCGGTTGTACTGCGAGATGCCGTTGTAGGTGAACTCGCGCTCGGAGTAGAACTTGTAGTATTCCGGGAACTTGGTAATCAGCGCGCGCGCCAGTTTGGCGATGTCGCGGGCCGTGCTGTAATGCTGCGGGTCGGGCCAACCGGTGCTGTTGACGAAGTGGGTGTCGTTCATGCCCAACTGCTGGGCCTGCTGATTCATCAACGAGGCGAAGGTCGGCTCACTGCCGGCGATCTTTTCCGCCAGCGCCACAGTGGCATCATTACCCGACTGGACGATCATCCCCTGTACCAGCGTCGATACCGGAACTTTGGTGCCCACCTCGACGAACGTGCGTGATCCCGGCATACGCCAAGCATGTTCGCTGATCTCGACCTTGGTGTCCCCGGGCAAGCGGCCGGCCTCCATTTCGCCGAAGACCACGTAGGCGGTCATCAGTTTGGTAATGCTCGCCGGATCCATCCGCTGGTCGGCATCCTTTTCCGCCAGGATCTGACCGCTGTGATAGTCCATCAGAATATAACTTTCGGCGCTCACCGACGGCGGCGAAGGCATGGGCGCCGCGTTTGTCGAGGGCGTGGGTGTCGGCGCGCTGGGTGCGGTCGCCTGCGCTGCGGGCACTGCTGCGAGCCACACGAACAGAAACATCACCAAGGTATTGCGGATCGATTGATATCGGGACATGAGTATCTATTTGTCGGTTGCCGGCCGGCATGTCGGCCACTGAGGGAAGAACGCGGTGCGATCGGATCGCATCGCGGCATAGTTTAACGCGCGCATCGGACCGCGGGTAGTGCGCCTAGTCGACCACGATGTGGGTATTGCCCAGGCCCAGTTGCGACAATTTTTCGGTCATGCGGTCCGCGGCCGACACGTCGTCCAAAGGCCCGACGCGGACCCGGTACAGCGATTGATTTCCAGTCACGAATTCCTGGATCTCCACTGGATCGAGGGGCACGCTCAGCAGCCGCTGACGCAGCCGTTCCGCATTGCTGCGGTCCGCAAATGCGCCGACTTGTACGAACAATTGGCTGCCGGTATCGCGAGCGGCAGGAACGCTTTCCGGCGCCGGTGTCCGCACGATTTCCTGCGGGTGCCGCGGATCGATCGTGCGTACCTCGACCAGACCCGTGCCGGTGGCGACGATTCCGAGCTTCGTCGCTGCCGCATAGGACAAATCGATCAGCCGGTCTTTGACGAACGGCCCGCGGTCGTTGATCCGTACCACGACGCTTCGATGATTGCGCAGGTTGGTCACGCGCGCATAACAGGGTATCGGCAGGGTCTTGTGGGCCGCGGTCATGGCGTACAAATCATAGGGTTCGCCGCTGGACGTGCGGCGGCCATGAAACTTGGTGCCGTACCAGGAGGCGATGCCGCGTTCAACGTAGCCGCGGCTGTCGTTCATAACCGTGTAGCGTTCGCCGGCAACCGTGTAGCTCCTCGGGTTGCCGTATTTGCTGTGGGGCTCGTAGCGCGGAACCGCATCCGCGATCATGCTGACATCGATGCGTTGTTGCGGTGCGCCATCACTGTCGCTGTCAACGGTTGGTTCGACTCCGCAGGAACACAAGGCGAGCAACGAGGACCATAGCAGCAAGTGGTGCCAGCGCGCGTGAGTCGATTGCCGCGCCGCCAAAACGGATCCTTTGCCCATCATCAATTGCTCGGCTGTTTGAGTGTGTGTGCATCGGCCTGCGTGCGACGGGCCGCAATTTCCTCGGCCAACTGATAGGCCGCCATCGCATAAAGGGCGCTGTGGTTATAACGAGTGATCACATAGAAGTTGTGCAGACCCAGCCATACGTCCTCGCCGTGGGCTTGCTCCAGACGGATCAGGGCCACGGTGGTGTCGTCCGGTAATCGCGTCACGGGTTCGACGCCAAAACTGCGCAAGTGCTCGACCGTGTACCGGGGTTTGAGATCGCTGTCTAGGCGCTGGTAGTCGTCGCCGTCGATTTTCGCCGGCACCGCAATGGCCTCGCCGGTGCGCCATCCGTGCACGTTGAAATAGTTTGCAACGCTGCCGATCACGTCCGGCATGCTGTCCCACAAGTCGCGCTTACCGTCATGATCGAAATCCACGGCGTAGTGGCGATAACTGCTGGAAATGAACTGGCCGCCGCCCATCGCGCCGGCGTAGGACCCCAACAGCTTAGCCGCATCGAAGCCTTCTTCCCGGGTCAGCAAAAGATAGTTCTCCAATTCGCTGCGAAAGAATTCGCCCCGCTTCGGATAGTCGAATGCCAAAGTGCTGAGTGCATCCAGCACGGGGTAGCGTCCCTGGTGGCGTCCGTATCGGGTTTCGATGCCGATGATGGCGACGATAATGCGCGCTGGTACGCCGAATTTGGATTCGGCGCGGGCCAGGGTATCGGCGTTCTCATTCCAGAACTCGACTCCTTGCTCAATGCGGGAATCGGTCAGGAATATGGGCCGGTACTCGTACCAGGGTTTGGCCTCGGCCGGCCTGGAGATCGCTTCGATGATGTCGGGACGCGGCTGTGCCTGACTGAACAGGTCGACCAGCGCAACGCTGTTGAAGTCGTGCTTGGCAACCATGCGGTCGATGAAAGCGCGCAACTCCGGTCGTTGCAGAAATCCTTCGCTTTGCTGAGCCGAAGAGGGCGGTGCCGCCAGTGCGGCCGCACTCACGAGCACAAACGGTACGCAGCGCAGCCAGAATGCAAATCGTTTCATAAGGTCAAGGCGAGAGTAGTTTGCGGTGGGTTTGAATGGACATCAGAATACCGAAACCGGCCAACACCGTCACCATCGATGTCCCGCCGTAACTGATCAAAGGCAGCGGCAAGCCGACTACCGGCAACAGCCCGATAACCATACCTATATTGACGAAAACGTAGACGAAAAACGTCAGACTCAAACTGCCTGCCAATAATCTTGAATAGGTGTCCTGGGCCTGCATGGCGATCACCATGCCGCGTATCACAATGAACAGATAGGCTGCGAGCAACAGCAGAGCGCCGATGAGGCCGAACTCCTCGGCGTACACCGCGAAAATGAAATCGGTGTGACGTTCGGGCAGGAAATCCAGCTGCGATTGGGTGCCGTTGAGCCAGCCTTTGCCATACGTGCCGCCGGAACCGACGGCGATTTTCGATTGAATGATGTGGTAGCCAGCACCCAGTGGATCACGTTCGGGGTTGAGGAAGGTGTGCACGCGGTCGCGTTGATAGTCGTGTAATACGTAATGCCACACGGGATATACCAATGCCGCGCCGATGAGCGCGATACCCAGCAGCAGACGCCAGCGCAGTCCAGCCAGGAACAAAGTGAAGAAACCGGCGCTGCCGATCAGCAGCGCCGTTCCCAGATCCGGTTGCTTGACCACCATAATCACCGGCAGACCGATCAGCAAGGCACTGAATAAAAGCCGCCACCGGCTAGGCGGCAACGCCGCGTCGGATAAGTGCCAAGCCACCATCATCGGCACTGCGATCTTCATCATCTCGGATGGTTGAAAACGCACGATCCCAAGATCCAGCCAGCGCTGCGCGCCTTTGCCGATCTCGCCGATCAACAATACCGCGACCAACAGTGCAACGCCGAAACCGAAGATCCGCGGGGTCCAGCGCCGCAGGGTCTGCGGCGAGACTTGGGCGATGGCGACCATCACAGCGAACGAAATCGCCAGCCGCACGCCCTGACGAGCGACTTGCTGCAAGTCTTCCCCGGAAGCACTGTAGAGAATGAACAAACCGCCGCTGACCGTGCCCACCAACGCCAACAGCAGCGGCGTATCGAGGTGCAACCGGTCCAGCCAGCCGCCCAGCGGCGCGGCGGCGGTGTCGTTGGTCAAGCGGTGCAGGTCGGGCAGTATCATTTTTGCGCCTGTTTTGGCAAGTGTTCGAAATAGTATTGCAGGATTTTGCCGGCAATCGGCGCGCCGACCGAACCGCCACTGCCGCCGTTTTCCACTACCACCGCCAGTGCGATCTGTGGCGCGTCGGCGGGAGCGAAGGCGATGAACAGGGCGTGATCGCGCAGACGTTCCGCTATTTCATCGGCGTTGTATTCTTCTTCCTGTTTTATGCCAAACACCTGCGCTGTGCCGGTCTTGCCCGCGATTTGGAACGGCAGGTCACGAAGGCGCCACGCGGTGGCGTGCTGGCCATAGACGACGTGCTGCATGGCTTGAATCACATAATCCCAGTTTGCCTGCGCGACATTATCGACCGGGGGCAACGGTACCGGCTTGGCGTCCTTGACCACGCCGGTCGCCGGGTCCTTGATGGCGTGAATCATGCGCGGTCGAAATCGCGTGCCGCGCTCGGCCAGGGTCGCCGTCGCGCTGGCCAACTGCACGGGCGTGGTCAGTACGTACCCCTGGCCGATACCCGTGTTCAAGGTTTCCCCGGGAAACCACACCTGACCCCGCTTGGCCCGCTTCCATTCGCGTGAGGGCAACAGGCCCGGGCGCTCCACATTCATATCGATACCGGTCTGGCGACCGAATCCGAACTCTTTCAGGAACTCATGAATCCGATCGATTCCCAGGTCGCGCGCCAGGCTGTAGAAATACACGTCGCAGGATTGGGTAATGGCTTCGTCCAGATCGACGCGACCATGGCCGGCGTGTTTCCAGTCTCGAAATTTGCGGTCCTCGCCCGGCAGTTGATAGTAGCCCGGGCAGTATTGGGTGCGCTGGGGCGAGGCGATGTTGTAGTGCAGCCCCGCCAGTCCCATGAACGGTTTGACCGTCGAACCGGGCGGATACTGGCCCAATAGTGCACGATTGAACAACGGCTGGTCGTGATCGGCCTGCAGCGCGCGATACGCGGTCGACGAGATGCCATTGACGAAGGCATTGGGATCGTACCCGGGCTTGCTCACCAAGGCCAGCACTTCCCCGTTGCGCGGGTCGATGGCAACAGCGGCGCCGCTGAAATCGCCGAGCGCCTCTTCCGCGGCCTGCTGCAGCTGCACGTCGACGCTCAGATAAATGTGTTTTCCCGGTACGGGCGGTTGTTCCTGCAGCGTGCGAAGCACGCGTCCCTGGGCATTGGTCTCCACCTGTTGATAGCCGACATGTCCATGCAACTCGGTCTCGTAGTAGCGTTCGATACCGATCTTGCCGATGTGGGTCGTGCCGCGATAATCGGTGGCATCGACGCGATCGAGATCCCGCTCGTCGATGCGCCCCACGTAGCCGACCACGTGGGCGAGGCTGTTGCCGAACGGGTAGTACCGGTTCAGGCGAGCCACGATATTGACCCCGGGAAGGCGATGGCGGACCACGGCCAGGCGCGCAACTTCTTCGTTACTGAGGTGAAAGCGAAGCGGAATGCTTTCAAAGGCATGTTTTCGGCGCAGATGGGATCGAAAGCGTCTCAGGTCGTCTTCGTTGATCTCCACGATCCGCCCCAGGTGGTCGAGCAGGGCATCCATGTCGTCGACTTGTTCGGGCGTGATCTCGATCCGATAGTCCGGGCGGTTGTCGGCGAGCAAGACACCGTTGCGATCGTAGATCAAGCCGCGGGTTGGCGGCACGGCGATCAGCTTGACCCGGTTGTCGTTGGACAGGGTGCTGTAGTGATGGTGGTTGACGACCTGCAGGTATACCAGGCGCGTCACGGTGATCGCTGCCATTACGATCACGAACGCAATCATCCACACCACCCGACTGAAAAACAGCCGGGTCTCGAACATATGGTCCTTGAGCGGAGTGCGGCGGCGGGCCACAGGGGTCACATCACTTTGAAGCGGCGACGCAAGTCACGCAGCAATAGAAAAACCCAAGGCCACAACAGCGTGCCGGTCAACGATGGCATCCAATAATCCCAGCCCTTCGGGTTCTGGCCGGTGATGCCGTCGAACCAGAGAATCAGCAGTTGATACAGCGCATTCAGCATCAGCACCGAAAATGCCTGCTGCCATAGGGGATAGACGCGAATCCGTTGGTGCAGATTCAAGGTCAGAAACATCACCACCGACAGCGCCAACGCGTGCTGGCCCAGAAGTCCGCCCTTGAGAACGTCGAGTAACAGACCTGTGATCCAGCCGTAGCCGACGCCGATACGCTGGGGCAGCGCAAGCCCCCAGTAGATCAGCACCAATACCGGCCAATCGGGGCGATACACCTCAAGCCAGATCGGCAACGGCACGATGCTCAGCATGAGCGCGATCAGCACCGTCAGCGCCACTGTGAAACCGCCTTGGTGCCGGATCAGGGTCGTCATCCCCCGTTCTCCTGGTTTTTCGCAGGCTCTTTGGCCCGATCCTGGGCCGCACTTCGTGCCGCTTCCCGGGATTGCGCCGCGCGCGCGCTGCCCGACCACACCAGCAACACTTCCCGGGAGCGGTCCAAATGGGCCAGTGGTTGGGCTTCGACGCGGGCGAATTCCGAGCCCGGATCCTGCGTCACGCTGATCACGGTGGCTACCGGATAACCCGGCGGGTATACCCTGCCCAATCCCGACGTAACCACCAGGTCGCCGGCCTGAATATCGGCGTTGTTGGGCAAATAGGGTAATTCCACCCGTTGCAGGTTTCCGGTGCCGACCGCAATGGTGCGCAGTCCGTTACGGTTGATTTGTACCGGCAGCACGTGACTGGGATCCGTGATCAAACGCGCCGTGCAGGTGAAAGGCCCGACTTGTATCACCTGTCCCATGACGCCGTGGGCGTCCAGCACCGGCTGATCCACGTACACCCCGTTGTTGCTGCCCTTGTTGAGGACGATGAGGTGTTTGTAAGGATCGAGATCGACGCGGTAGAGTTCCGCGATCAGCACCCGATCCACGACTTTGAAGGAGGAGTCGAGCAGCGAGCGCAAACGCCGGTTCTCGGCCTCGAGGTCGGCGAATTTTTGCAAGCGCGCTTGCAGCAGCGTGTTTTCGGTATGCAGACTGGTGTTGTCCTCCAGCAGCTTTTGGCGCGATGCCAGGCTTTCGGAAATCCAGCGACCCGCATCCACCGGCAGATTGACCAGATAGCGGATCGGATACACCACCACCTGAAGCCCACTACGAACGTCTTCCAGGTGATGCTGCTTGTGATCCAGCGTCATGAGCAGGATCGACGCCAATACCAGCAGCACCAAACGTGCCGTGATGGACGGACCCTGTGTGAATAGCAGCTTGATGGAATAGCCCCCGGGTGCGACCCGTACGCGACCTGAAGATTACCGCGGTGATTTTGCCGCAAAATCAGATCGGCGCAAATAATTTGGTGGCTAGCGACCTCGCTCGAGGCAGCGAATGCCGCGGGTGAATTAGGTAGTGCCGCTGGCCGCGATCGGTGCAGGCGTCGCGGCCGAGGCGGTGCTCAGTCTACCGTAAACAACTCTCCGCCGTGCTCGTCCATAAGTTCCAATGCCCGGCCGCCGCCGCGCGCGACACAGGTCATGGGATCTTCGGCAATGATCACGGGGAGGCCGGTTTCTTCCATGAGCAAGCGGTCGAGATCGCGCAGCAACGCACCGCCGCCGGTCAGCACGATTCCGCGTTCGGCGACATCGGCGCCCAATTCCGGCGGGGTCTGTTCCAGCGCGGTCTTCACCGCACCGACGATTCCCGACAACGGTTCCTGCAAAGCTTCGAGGATCTCATTACTGTTGAGACTAAAGCTGCGCGGAACGCCTTCGGCCAGATTACGGCCTTTGACTTCGATCTCCCGCACTTCATTGCCGGGAAATGCGGCGCCGATTTCGTGCTTGATTCGCTCGGCGGTGGATTCGCCGATCAGCGTACCGTAATTGCGCCGTACATAGTTGATGATCGCATCGTCGAAACGGTCGCCACCGATGCGGACCGAAGCGGAATACACGATGCCGTTCAACGACAGCACCGCCACTTCGGATGTGCCGCCGCCGATGTCCAGGACCATCGAACCCTGCGCCTCGTGAACCGGCATGCCGGCGCCGATCGCCGCGGCCATCGGTTCTTCGATCAAGTAGACTTCGCGGGCGCCGGCGCCCGCGGCGGACTCCTTGATGGCGCGGCGCTCTACCTGGGTCGAGCCGCATGGCACGCAGATCAGAACGCGCGGGCTCGGCTTGAAGAATCGGGTTTCATGCACTTTGTGTATAAAGTGCTGGAGCATCTTCTCGGTGACGGTAAAATCGGCGATGACGCCGTCTTTCAGTGGTCGTATGGTGGAGATATTGCCCGGCGTGCGACCCAACATGCGTTTGGCTTCGATACCCACGGCAGCGATGCTTTTCGGACCGCCGGGGCCGCGATCTTGGCGGATGGCGACGACGGACGGTTCGTTGAGAACGATTCCCTGGCCTCGCACGTAAATCAGCGTGTTCGCTGTACCCAAATCGATCGAGAGGTCGTTGGAGAATAGTCCCCGTACGCGCTTGAACATGTTGGTATGCGGCCTCGAGAGTGCGTTAAATGGGGCAATGTATCAACGCAGGGGATTTTGGGCAAGGTGACAAGTATGATAACTTACCCGGCCTGTTAATTCGGTCACGCCACTGGAGAACCGGAATGTCGCTGGATGCTCGTGAAGTGGAAAAAATTGCGCACTTGGCGCGGTTGGCGATACGCGAGCAAGATGTGCCGGCCTACGCCTCCAACCTTTCCGCAATTCTGGATTTGGTGGCACAGATGAACGAGATCGATACCCAAGGCGTGACCCCGATGGCACACCCATTGGATATGCCGCAACGTCTACGACCCGACGAACCGACCGAGCGCGATCAGCGCGAACAATTCCAGTCTGTGGCGCCGCAAGTCGATGCGGGTCTTTATCTTGTGCCTAAGGTGATTGAATAACATAGAGAAAAGATACAAGCGCTGTGAACGGCCCGAGGCGGGCCGGCGTCCTTCGGACACTTGTGTTTCTACCTTTTCTCTCTCGATCTGACTTGCCATGCACAATAAAAGCATTGCTGAACTGGGCCAGGGTTTGCGCGCGGGCGAGTTTTCCAGTGAGGAGCTGACCCGGTTTTTTCTTGATCGTATTCGGCGCTTTGATCCACAGCTCAACAGCTTCGTTACCGTCACCGACGAGTCGGCGCTGGCGCGCGCGCGCGCGGCGGATGAGCGGCTGCGCGGCGGCGACGCCGGACCGTTGGTGGGCATACCCCTGGCGCATAAAGACATCTTTTGTACCCAGGGTGTGAAGACCAGTTGCGGCTCTCAGATGCTCGATAATTTCACCGCCCCCTACGACGCACACGTCACACAACAGTTATCCGATGCCGGCATGGTCATGCTCGGCAAGACCAACATGGATGAGTTCGCCATGGGCTCGTCCAACGAAACCAGCTTTTACGGCCCAGTGAAGAATCCGTGGGACACCGAGACGGTGCCCGGCGGTTCTTCCGGCGGTTCGGCCGCGGCGGTGGCGGCGCGACTTGCGCCAGTGGCCACCGGCACCGATACCGGCGGTTCCATTCGTCAGCCGGCGGCATTGTGTGGGATCACCGGACTCAAGCCGACCTATGGCCGGGTGTCCCGTTACGGCATGATCGCATTCGCCTCCAGTCTCGATCAGGGCGGTCCGATGACTCGAAGCGCCGAAGATGCGGCGCTGGTGCTCGGCGCCATGGCCGGTTTCGACCCCCGCGATTCCACCTCCGTGGACCGCCCGGTGCCCGACTATGCGGCCGGGCTCAACGCATCCATCAAAGGCTTGAAGATCGGACTGCCGAAAGAATATTTCGGCGAGGGTCTCGATGCCGGCGTCCAGGCAGCGGTGCAGGCCGCGATCGCGGAATATCAACAACTCGGTGCGGAGGTGATCGAAATCAGCCTGCCGAATACCAGTCTTTCGGTACCGACCTACTACGTCGTCGCGCCGGCGGAATGTTCGTCGAATCTCTCCCGTTTCGACGGCGTGCGCTTCGGCTACCGATGCGAAGCGCCGCGCGATCTGGAAGATCTGTACAAACGTTCCCGCGGCGAGGGCTTCGGTGCCGAGGTGAAGCGGCGGATCATGATCGGGACCTACGCACTGTCGGCCGGTTATTACGATGCCTATTATCTCAAAGCGCAGCAGTTGCGGCGTCTGATCAGCGATGACTTCCAGCGGGCGTTCGAGCAGGTGGACGTGATCATGAGTCCGACTTCGCCCAGTGTCGCGTTCAAGCTGGGCGAGAAGTTCAATGACCCGGTGACCATGTACTTGTCCGATATTTTCACTATCGCCACCAATCTGGCTGGTCTGCCGGGCATGTCCGTGCCGGCGGGCCTGGTGCAGGGATTGCCGGTCGGCTTGCAGATCATCGGCAACTATTTCGATGAGTCGCGATTGCTGAATGTCGCGCACCAGTACCAGCAAGTGACCGACTGGCACAATCAGGTCCCCAAGGGTTTCGAGTAAGGCTTGGACGGGTCGCGGCCACCCGCGCCCGAGACTGTATCCAGCAATCGCATTGACGAGGTCGGATCGATGGAATGGGAATCGGTGATCGGGTTGGAAATCCATACCCAACTCGCGACCAGGAGCAAAATCTTTTCGGCAGCCCCAACCGCATACGGAGCGGCACCGAACACCCAGGCCTGCGCCGTGGACCTCGGGTTGCCGGGTGTGCTTCCGGTACTCAATGCGGAAGTCGTGCGCATGGCGGCGAAATTCGGGCTTGCCATCGGCGCTACGGTGGCTCCGCGCTCGGTATTCGCCCGCAAGAATTACTTCTATCCGGACTTGCCCAAAGGTTACCAGATCAGCCAGTACGAACTGCCGATCGTGGCGCTTGGCAAGATCGTGATCGAACTGGAAGACGGCAGCAGCAAAGTCGTGGGCATTACCCGCGCCCATCTCGAAGAGGACGCAGGTAAATCCCTGCACGAAGATTTTCATGGCATGACCGGCATCGATCTCAACCGGGCCGGCACACCGTTATTGGAAATCGTCTCCGAACCGGACCTGCGCTCCGCCAAGGAAGCCGTGGCGTACATGAAAAAGATTCATTCACTGGTGCGCTATCTCGAAATCTGCGACGGCAACCTGCAGGAAGGTTCTTTCCGTTGCGACGCCAACGTCTCGATTCGCCGTAAGGGGCAGCATGAATTCGGTACCCGCGCGGAAATCAAGAACATGAATTCGTTTCGATTTGTGGAGCGGGCCATCAACTGCGAAATCGAACGTCAGATCGATCTCATCGAGGGCGGCGGCTCGGTAGTGCAGGAAACGCGCTTGTACGACGAGCACAAGAACGAAACCCGTCCCATGCGTGCCAAGGAAGAAGCCAACGATTATCGTTATTTCCCCGATCCCGATCTGCTGCCGCTGGTGATCGAACCGGAGTTCGTGGAACAGGTGCGTCGGACGCTGCCGGAACTTCCAGACGCCAAAAAGCATCGCTTTGTCCAAGACTACGACCTGTCCGCTTACGACGCCGGGGTGCTCACTGCCAGTCGCGAGCTGGCGGATTATTTCGAACGAGTGGTAAAGAGCGTAGGCGGCGAAGCCAAGGCGTGTGCAAACTGGGTGATGGGTGATCTTTCCGCCTTGCTGAACAAAGACGGCAAGGAAATCGAGCAAAGCCCCGTCACCGCCGGAATGCTGGCTGGGATGATCAAACGCATTCAAGACAACACCATTTCCGGCAAGCTTGCCAAAGACGTCTTTGAAGCCATGTGGAACGGTGAAGGCGACGCCGACACCGTGATCGACAAGCGCGGCCTCAAGCAGATCACGGACACCGGCGCAATCGAGAAAATCATCGACGATGTCATTGCCGCCAACCCCCAGCAGGTCGAGCAGTACAGGGGCGGCAAGGACAAGCTGATGGGTTTCTTCGTCGGCCAAGTCATGAAGCTCAGCCAGGGCAAGGCCAATCCCGGACAAGTCAATCAGCTCTTGAAGCGCAAGCTCGATTCCTGAATCGCGCGCGCCAGGCGCGCGCTCGTCAATGGAGTAGGTATGGAGCGCGATAGTCTGCATCGTTTTCTGTTCGAAAACACCAATGTGCGCGGCGAACTGGTGCATCTGGATGCGAGTTGGCAGGCGATACTCGAGCGCCACGATTATCCGCCCGTGGTGCGTGAACTGCTGGGGCAGGCCATGGCGGCCAGCGTATTGCTCGGCGCAACCATCAAGTTTCAAGGCTCTTTGATTATGCAGGTGCAGGGCGAAGGCCCTGTCACATTGCTGGTGGTGCAGGCCACCAACGACCGTACCTTGCGCGGCATGGCGCAATGGCAGGGCGAGGAGGTGCCGCAGGCGCCGCTCAAAGAATTGTTCGGCAATGGCCGTTTGGTGATTACAATTCAACCGGAAGGGCGCCGCGAACGCTATCAGGGAATCGTCGATTTGGGAGACAAGGGGTTGGCGGAAGCGCTTGAAGGCTATTTTCAGCGTTCCGAACAACTGCCGACCCGCCTGTGGCTGGCGGCGGACAGTCGCTTCGCCGCCGGGCTCCTGTTGCAGCGCTTGCCGGTGGAATACGCAGACGCCCACGACAAATCGGAAGCGGAAGAGAACTGGTCGCGAATCACACAGCTAGGCGCTACCGTGACTGCGCCTGAACTGTTGGAGCTGCCGTTCTTGGATGTGATCCACCGCCTTTATCATGAGGAGACTGTGCGCGTTTTCGAATCGGAGCCGGTCAGCTTCCGATGCAGCTGTTCGCGCGAACGCATCGAGGAAACGCTGCGCGGCATCGGCTACCAGGAAGTGCACGAAATCCTCGAAGAGCAGGGAAAAGTCAGCGTCGATTGCAGTTTCTGCAACCAGCATTACGAATTCGACTCCGTGGATGTGGAGCGTGTGTTCGCTGCCGACGTCTCACCGGAAATCCCCAAAACCCGCCATTGAGCGATAGTGGTTATGTTTGTCGCGCCGCCGGCAGACTTTCAGCAGACCGATTGCCGTTGCGCGGGGCGACCTGCTCCCCACCGGCCGCTTCAAAGATACTGCAGCGCGACTTCCCGCGGCGCCCGGCCGGGACTCAGGCGGAAGCCGTTCACAACAGGGAGATCGGGGACCAATAAAGAAACGATCAAATAGATTGCTTCCGGGTAGCTCGCTTGCTCGATGTCGGTGCTGGACGGTTCGGCGGCAGACTCAGGATGGGAATGTGCGATGGCAAGCAATTGTTGTCCATGCCGGCGCATGTGGGCCATGGCCGCGATCTGCTGCGCCGGCTCCATTTCGTAGTTTCGCCCTGGTTGCGAAGCGATGTTGTCGATGGGGTAAAACCGTGTGACTCGATTGTCGCGGCCGCTCAGCAAACCGCAGGTCTCGCGTTTACGATCGCTCAGACAATGGTCGAGCAAAGCGCGGTGCGCCCCGGGGTGCAACAGAAGTACTTCTTCACGAACCGGGTCTGGCGATGTCGTACTGAAGTGGCGGGACTTCACTGCCGGAACTCAGCCCGCGCGGCGCTCGCGTTCGTTGCACACCGGGCACGCCGGATCGCGGCGCAATGTCAGGGTGCGCCATTCCATGCGTTCACCGTCCAGCAACAGCAGTCGCCCGCTCAAGTCTTCGCCGGTGCCGACCAGAATCTTCACAACTTCCAGCGCTTGAATGCTGCCGATGACGCCAACCAGAGGCGCCAGCACTCCATTCTCCGAACAGGTCTGCTCGAGTTCCCCTTCATCCCGGTACAAACAGCGGTAGCACGGACTGTCGTGGCGATCGGCACGGAACACCGCAACCTGACCTTCCATGCGGATCGCGGCGCCTGACACCAACGGCTTGGCGGCGCGCACACAAGCGTCATTGAGTGCGAAGCGGGTGGCGAAGTTGTCGCTGCCGTCGACGACGACATCGGCGTCGATGACCTGTTCATCCAGATTGTCGCCGTCCAAACGAGTTTCGATGGTGGTGATCCGTACTTCCGGGTTCAGTGCGCGTAGCGTATCCGCCGCGGACGCGACTTTGGGGCGTCCGATATCGGCGCTGCGATGCACGATCTGGCGCTGCAGATTGGTCAAGTCCACTTGATCGTCGTCCGCCAGCACCAAATGGCCCACGCCGGCGGCAGCCAAATACATCGCAACCGGAGAACCAAGGCCGCCCAACCCGACAAGTAGAACGCGACTGCCGCGCAACCGTTGTTGGCCTTCGATGCCGATTTGGGGCAGCATGATTTGCCGGCTGTAGCGCAGCAGCTGTTCGTCGGTCAGTTCTTCGGCGTCGCGCATGTGAGATTCCGCGTGCAAAGACTACAGATAACGGCGCCAATGTTCCGGGCGGTCATCGCGGCAACCGTGGGGGAGATTCTGATATCGGTTGATGAACACTTTCTGTATACAATTTCCGTCGCCACGGGCGCATTGCAGATTGTCGCGCTGCACTTCTTCCGAGTAATAATACAGTGCTCGCTTGAGTTTCGTCAGCAGGCTGTTGTCGAGATGGAATCCGAAATCAGAGAGTGTTTCTTCGAGCATACGTAACGTCAGGTATTCGAGATTGTAACTCACGCGTAATCGCAAACTGTCGATCAGCTCGGTATGAACGATACCTTCGACGTCGCTGAGCAGTAGCAGTACGGTGCGTGCCTGATGCGCATCGGGATGCAAGGGCGCGAAATGCAACTCCCGGTGACGAATGACATCGGCGTGTTGGTTCATAGGCTGATGCTAGCGTAGCGTCCCGAATAATCAAGATTTCTGTAAGGGCTTCATCAGGTTGAGGTTTGCCCGCGCCAGCGGCCGCCGCTGACGCGCTCGCGCTGTTCGAGATCCTGGAACGTGACGATCTCCTGATAATGATACTCCGCAAGAATGGCACGACACGCAGCGCCCTGATCGAGGCCATGTTCGAACAGCAGCCAGCCGTCGTCGTGCAAGTGCGCGCGGCTGCAGCGCGCGAGTCGGCGAATGGCATCCAAGCCCACGACTCCCGCTGCCAATGCGGTTGCCGGTTCGAAACGAAGATCCCCCGTCCGCAAATGTGGATCGGACTCGGCGATGTAGGGCGGATTACTGACGATCAGGTCGAAGCGCTGGTCGCCGAGGGCTTCACACCAATCGCCGCGAGCGAAGCGGATGTTTTGCAACCCGTGGGTCGCGGCATTGTTCTTCGCTACGGCCAGTGCTGCGGCCGAACGGTCGGTTGCCGTCACGGACCACTCGGGGCGTTCCGTCGCCAGCGCCAGCGCAACGGCGCCGCTGCCCGTGCCCAGATCTGCGATTGCACCGTGGAACGCGGCCATTCGCACCAGCGCCAGTTCCACCAGCAATTCCGTTTCGGGCCGCGGAATCAGCGTATCGGTTGTGATCGCGAGCGGTAGCGACCAGAACTCCCGCGTGCCGGTGATATGGGCAACTGGTTCACCTGCCGCCCGCCGTGCGGCCAGTATGGCGAAGGCCTCTTGTTGCGCGCCGGTCAGCGGTTGTTCAGGCCAGGCGAGTAAATGGCTGCGCCCGCAACGCAGCACGTGACACAGCAATATTTCGGCTTCCAGTTGCGCGTTTGAAAGTGGCAGTTGCGCAAATTGTTCGGCGGCTCGGCGTACCGCGTCGCGAATCGTGACGCTCATCGATTGGAGATCTCGCGCGGCTGCGCATTCATTCGGCCATGGCGGCCAACTGCTCGGCCTGGTATTCCTGCAACAAGGGGTCGATCACGTAGTCGAGCTGACCCTCCAGGACATCGTCGAGTTTGTACAGCGTAAGGTTGATGCGATGGTCGGTGATGCGTCCCTGGGGAAAGTTATAGGTGCGGATGCGCTCGGAACGATCGCCGCTGCCGACCTGCAATTTGCGGTCTGCGGCTTGCTCGGCCTGCTGCTTTTCCCGTTCGCCGGCGACCAGGCGCGCTTGCAGCAGGGACATGGCGCGGGCGCGATTTTTGTGCTGCGAGCGTTCGTCCTGACATTCCACCACCATGCCTGTAGGCAGATGGGTGATGCGAATCGCGGAATCGGTTTTGTTGACGTGCTGTCCGCCGGCGCCGGAGGCGCGAAAGGTGTCCACCTTGAGATCGGCCGCATTGATTTCGATCTGCTCCACTTCCTGCGCTTCTGGCAACACCGCGACGGTGCACGCAGAAGTATGGATACGGCCTTGGGACTCGGTTTCCGGAACCCGTTGCACCCGGTGCGCGCCAGATTCGAATTTCAGGCGTGAATAGGCGCCGCGCCCGATAATGCGGGAAATGACTTCGCGAAAGCCGCCGTGTTCACCTTCATGGGCGCCGATGATCTCCACTTGCCACCCGCGTTCTTCGGCATAGCGCGTGTACATGCGGAATAGATCTCCGGCGAACAAGGCCGCTTCGTCTCCCCCCGTGCCGGCACGGATTTCGAGAAAAATGTTGTTGTTGTCGTGGGGGTCGCTGGGCAGCAGCAAGGTCTGCAACTCCTGCTCGAGCTGTTCCTTCTGCGCTTCGCCGCGGTCCAGTTCCTCCTGGGCCAGCCGGCGCATCGCCGCGTCGCTTTCCTGGAGCATTTCACGGGCGCTGTCCATGTCCTGGAGAACGGCGCGGTAGCGTTGGTAACTGCCGACCACGGGGCTGAGCTGGGCATATTCCTGTGACAGTGAGCGGAACTTCGATTGTTCGCCGATGACCTGCGCATCGGATAGCAGCGCGCCCACTTCTTCGAAGCGTGCGGCAAGGTTGTCCAGCTTGTTGCGGATGCTCGATTTCACGAATGGATTCTTCAGGGTTTCCGCGAGCGATCCAGATCGAACAGCTCGCGGGCGGAGCGAATCAGCTCACCCCGGCCGTCGAACGCCGCCCGCCGCAGGTTCGCGCTCGGGTGATGCATGAGCTTGTTGGTCAGCGTGTGGCTGAGGAATTGCAGCACGTCTTCCGGCGGCCGTCCCGCGGCGAGCATCTGCTCCGCTCTTTCCAGGACCTCGTCGCGGGTTTGGATGGCGCGGTTGCGGAACGCGCGAATCGTGTCGACCGCGCCCAGGCTTTGGATCCACCCCATGAAGTGCGCGACCTGGATATCGATGATTTCCTCCGCTTGTTTGGCCGCTTCCCGGCGGGAACTCAAGTTTTCCTCGATGACGTCCTGGAGATCGTCCACCGTATACAGGTACACATCTTCCAATTCCGCGACACTTGCCTCGATGTCCCTGGGAACGGCGATGTCCACCATGAACATTGGACGATGCTTGCGCGCTTTCAGCGCCCGCTCCAGTTCGCGACGGTGCACAATGGGCTGCTGGCTTGCAGTGGAGGAAATCACGATGTCGACTTCCGCAAGGTGCGCCGGGATCTCGGTCAGGGAGATGGCAAAGCCTTGGAATTGGGCTGCCAGTGCGTGCGCTCGTTCCACGGTGCGATTGGCGACCACGACACGTCGAATGCCATTGTCGTGTAAATGTCTCGCGGCCAATTCGATGGTCTCGCCGGCGCCGATCAGCAGTGCAGTTTGCTTGTCGAGATCACCGAAGATCTGTTTCGCCAGGCTCACGGCGGCGAAAGCCACCGACACCGGACTGGCACCGATGGCGGTGTCGGTGCGCACTTGCTTGGCGACCAGGAAAGTGTGCTGAAACAGGCGTCCAAGCAGCGTGCCGAGGCTGCCGGCTTCGGACGCCGCGTGGTATGCGTCCTTCATCTGGCCCAGGATTTGCGGCTCGCCCATGATCATCGAGTCGAGGCCGGAGGCTACCCGCAACATGTGGCGGACTGCGTCGGCTCCGGGATGGCTGTAGAGATAGGCTTGCAGTTCCCTCGGGTCCAAGTGGTGATATTCTCCCAACCACTGCACCAGGGACGCGGCATTTTCGCCGGCCAGATCGAGGTAGAGTTCAGTTCGGTTGCAGGTGGACAGGATGGCCGCTTCGCCGACATCGGGCAGGGTCACCATTTCACTCAGCGCAGCGCGCAGCCGATCCGGCGCGAACACCACGCGTTCGCGGATCTCTACCGGAGCTGTTTTATGGTTAATGCCAAGTGTTAGCAGTGACATGTTGAGATCGACTTGCGAGACCGAACCGGAAATTCTGCGTGAACGCGGTAATCGGCACAAGCATACCGGCCACGACGTCTCTGCGCCGCCGCCCCCCGCAGCGTTCGGCAAACCGGGAAGTTAGTGATATTGTATAGGAAACCGCAAGCGCGCGCCCCTAACCGCGCGCTTTTACAATGGATTACCTACATGATGCGTGTCTGTTCGTTGCTCGTCGTCGGCACCTTTCTGGTGACCGGCTGTAACCCGCAGTTGACCAAATCATCGCCGCCCGCGCCGCCCATGCAGCAGCAGCTGCAGGTGCCGGTGGCCGTGCACGAAGTTGCGTCCCGCTATCAGGACCAATCGACCCTGCTATACGACGTGCTGGCGGCGGAAATCGCGGGTTATCGGGGGGACCTGGACAAATCGCTGGATTTCTACCTCGAGGCGGCCGACAAGTCCGACGATCCCGCCGTCGCCGAGCGTGCGGCACGCATCGCCCTGTTTGCACGCGACTATCCGAAAGCGCGACGCGCGGTGCAGCGCTGGGTGAAACTGGCGCCGGAGAATATCGACGCACACCGTACGTTGGCCGTGCTGCTGTTGCGAGAGGGCGAGCTGCAGGCCTCCGCTCAGCAGTTGGAAAGCGTGCTGAATCTGGCGCAGATGCAAAGCCAGCAGGCATACGTGCTGATCGCCCGCATGTTGGCGCGGGAGCATGACAGCGACGCGGCCCTGAAAGTCATGGGTATGCTGGTGGAACGACATCCGAAGGATCCCGATGCCGTGTTCGCGCACGCCAATCTGGCACTGCAATTCGAACAATTGGACATCGCCCTGCAGAGCGTGGAACGGGCGCTGAAACTCAAACCCAATTGGCCGGAGGCAAGCCTTACCCGCGCTCATATCCTGGTTCAACAAGGCAAGGTCGACGAAGCCGTCGCCAGTATGAAGCAGGTAATGCATGTGCACGGGCGGTCCCGGGAGCTGCGCATCGGCTTCGCGCGTCTGCTGGCAGAAGCAGGGCGCTTCGAGGAGGCCCGCAAACAGTTCGACGCGCTATTGAAAAAGTCACCCAACGACCCGGACCTGCTGTACACGGTTGCGCTGTTGTCGCTTGAGGGCAAGCATTATCAACTCGCCGATCGTTATCTGCAGCGGCTGCTCAAAACCGGCAAGCGCTCGGACGAGGCGCACTATTTCATGGGTGTGCTCGCGGAAAATCAGGAAAAGCCCGACGAAGCGCTGAAATGGTATCGCAAAGTGCGCAGCGGCGACCGGGCATTGGATGCCCATATCCGCATCGCTGCGCTGCTGGCAAAGCAAGGCAAGATCAAACAGGCGCGCGACCTGTTACACCAATATCCGGCGCCCAGTGAAGATGTCGCCGCGCGTCTGGTGCTGGCGGAACTGGACATCTTGCGTCAGGCGAAACGTTATCAGGAAGCCATGGACGTGGCGGATGAGGCATTGAAGCGCATGCCCCAGGAGAACGACATCCTTTATGCGCGCGCCATGCTTGCCGAGAAACTGGATCGACTCGATCTGTTGGAAAGCGATCTGAAGAGCATATTGTCCAGAGAACCCGACAATGCTCATGCGCTGAACGCGTTGGGCTACACCCTTGCCGATCGCACCCAGCGCTATCAGGAGGCTTTGGAGTACATCCAGCGCGCCTATGAGCTGTCTCCGGATGAGCCGGCGATCCTCGACAGCATGGGCTGGATTCAGTATCGACTAGGTAATTTGCAGCCGGCGATCAAATTCCTGCGTCAGGCGTATACCGCGGAGCCGGACGTCGAAATCGCCGCCCATCTGGGTGAAGTGCTGTGGGTGAGCGGCGCCCATGACGATGCGCGCAACGTCTGGGCGCAAGCGCGCAAGAAGGACCCCGGCAATCAGATTCTGGTGGACACCTTGAATCGGCTCGAGCCGTGAAACGTGCTGTCGCCGCACTGATCGTTTCGCTGCTGGCTGCTTGTACGACCCAGCCGGTGGTGCCCCCCAGTGAAGCCCGGGCGCGCTGGGACAGTCGCCAGGAACAGCTTACCCAGCTGCAAAAATGGAACCTGAGCGGACGCATCTCGTTGTCGACCCCCACGGAGGCCTGGCAGGCGGACCTGCTCTGGGCGCAGCGACAACAGCAGTTCGACATCAAACTCATTGCGCCGCTCGGCCAGGGCACCCTGATCCTGCGTGGCGGTCCGGACGGCGCGGAACTGCTCAGCAGCAAAGCGCCCGGGCCGGTGCAGGCGCCGGATGCGGAGGCGCTTTTATATCGCCAGACCGGTTGGCGAATGCCCGTCGACGGCCTTCGGTTCTGGGTGCGGGGTCTGCCGGCGCCCGGCGGCAAGCCGGAACTCAAACTGGACGGTCGGGGCCGCCTGGATACCTTGGACCAATTCGGCTGGCATGTGGAATTCGTGCGTTACAGAACGGTCACCGGTACTGATCTGCCGGATAAAATCTTTCTCCGCAAGGAAGATCTCAGTGTGCGGGTCGTAATTCGCAACTGGGGGCTTGCCGGCTAGTGGCTGCGGGTTCCTGGCCGGCGCCGGCGAAGCTCAATTTGTTTCTGCATGTGCTGGGGCGGCGCGATGACGGCTATCATCGCTTGCAGACGGTATTCCAGTTTGTGGACTACGGCGACAATATCGACTTCGTCGTCCGCGACGACGGATTGATCCGTCGCGCGGGACTCGTCGCGGACGTCCCCGAGGACCAGGACCTGACCATACGCGCAGCGCGATTGCTGCAGGCCGCCAGCGGCAGCCCTCACGGCGTAGACATCGCGCTCGCCAAGCGACTGCCCAAGGGCGGCGGGCTCGGGGGCGGCAGTTCCGACGCGGCTACCGCCCTGGTGGCCCTCAACCAGTTGTGGGGGCTGGGCATTTCCGCATCCGAGCTGGCTGCGCTGGCCCTCGAACTTGGCGCGGACGTGCCCGTCTTTGTCGCAGGCCACGCCGCGTGGGCCGAAGGCGTAGGCGAGCAGCTCACCCCGGTCACCCTGCCGCAACCGTGGTTTTTGGTCTTGTGTCCAGCCGTAACTGTGTCAACTGCCGAGGTTTTTTCGGCATCGGAATTGACACGAAATTCCCGCCCCATCACAATATCCGACTTTCTCGCGGGCCGGGCTCGGAATGACTGCGAGCCGCTGGTGCGGCAGCGCTACCCGCCAGTGGACGAGGCCTTGAAGTGGTTGTCAGGATACGGCCACGCCAGGATGACCGGCACCGGCGCATGCGTATTCGCGGCGTTCGATACGGCAGCCGAAGCGCAGAACGCGAGACGTGCGTTGCCTGCCGGGTGCGAAGCTTTTGTAGCGCGTGGCTGCAATCGCTCGCCACTGTTGGACCGGCTGCAGGAAGAGAGCGGATCGCGCTAGCGCATGACCGGCGCCATGCGCGTCTGCGGTAAGGCACGGGGTTTTGATCCCCGCATTCCCAGGTTCGAGCCGAGCGCGGCGAAGCCGTGCGAGACAACAGCGGCGCGTAAGCGACGCTGGCCCCGAAGGGGCGAGGGCCGTCAGGGCCGAGTACTCCTGGCGCCCGCCGCGCGATAGCGCGGCCGGTATGAAGCGCCGGAGCAGGTGAGAGATTATTGGGGCGTAGCCAAGCGGTAAGGCACGGGGTTTTGATCCCCGCATTCCCAGGTTCGAGCCGAGCGCGGCGAAGCCGTGCGAGACAACAGCGGCGCGTAAGCGACGCTGGCCCCGAAGGGGCGAGGGCCGTCAGGGCCGAGTACTCCTGGCGCCCGCCGCGCGATAGCGCGGCCGGTATGAAGCGCCGGAGCAGGTGAGAGATTATTGGGGCGTAGCCAAGCGGTAAGGCACGGGGTTTTGATCCCCGCATTCCCAGGTTCGAATCCTGGCGCCCCAGCCAAGTAGAATGATCATGGCGCAGTGTGACGCCAGGATGAGGACCGGAAGCAGGTTCGAGCCGAGCACGGCATGAGCCGTGCGAGACAACAGCGGAGCCTAAGCGACGCTGGCCCCGGAGGGGCGAGGACCGCGAGGTCCGAGTAATCCTGGCGCCCCAGCCACACGTACGCACTGCAACCGTTTGCAGAAAAGGCAGACGAAACATGGGAGACGACGTGTCCGAAAGCAGGATGATGGTCTTTGCGGGGAATGCCAATCCGCAGCTGGCCCTGGACATCGTCAACCACCTGAGCATGCGGCTCGGGAAGGCCATTGTCGGTCGTTTCAGCGATGGCGAAATCATGGTCGAGATCATGGAAAACGTGCGCGGCCGCGACGTTTTCGTGGTGCAGCCGACCTGCGCACCGACCAACGACAATCTGATGGAGTTGTTGGTGATGATCGACGCCATGAAGCGCGCCTCAGCCGGGCGGGTCACGGCGGTGATTCCGTATTTCGGATACGCGCGCCAGGACCGCAGACCGCGTTCGGCACGCGTGCCGATCACGGCGAAAGTGGTGGCGCGTATGATCGGTTCGGTGGGCGCCGACCGCGTATTGACCATTGATCTGCACGCGGATCAGATCCAGGGCTTTTTCGATGTGCCCGTGGACAATGTGTACGCGTCGCCCATCCTGCTGGGCGACATATGGCGGCGGAAGTATCCGAACCTGATGGTAGTGTCGCCGGATGTGGGTGGTGTGGTGCGCGCCCGGGCCCTGGCGAAACGTCTGGATGACGCCGATCTGGCGATTATCGACAAACGCCGGCCACGCCCGAATGAAGCGCAGATCATGCACATCATCGGTGACGTCGAAGGCCGCACATGCGTGTTGATCGATGACCTGGTCGATACCGCCGGCACGTTGTGTCAGGCGGCCAACGCGCTGAAGGATCACGGCGCCGAAGCGGTGGTGGCCTATATTACCCACCCTGTATTGTCGGGCGCGGCGATTGACAACATCGAGGCGTCACGGCTCGATGAGTTGGTGGTCACGGATACCATCCCGCTGGGCTCGCGCGCCCGTACCTGCAGCCGTATCCGGCAGCTCAGCGTCGCGGAGATGATGGCGGAAACGATTCGGCGCATCACCAACGAAGAGTCGGTGAGTTCGCTGTTCATGGATTGACCTGTTCGGTGAAGAATCCGGACGGGCTAACGCCTTCCTTGGTCGCGAGGAAGGCCTGACAACACCGCCCTCGAGGGCGGTTTTCAACTGGAGAGTGCAGTCATGCAAGAAAATTTCGAACTGGTTGCCGAACTCCGGGAGGCAGCAGGGAAGGGTGCGAGCCGCCGCCTGCGTCGTTCCGGAAAGGTACCCGCCATTCTATATGGCGGCGCGTCCGCGCCCGTGTCCCTGAGCCTGGCCCACAACGAGTTGGTTCAGCATCTTGGGCATGAGGCTTTTTACTCGCACATTCTGTCCGTGAAATTCGACGGGAAGACGGAGAAGGCGGTGCTGCGCGACGTTCAACGTCATCCGGCCAAGCCTTTCATCACCCATATCGATCTGCAGCGGGTCAGTGAAACCGAATCGATCCGCATGCACGTGCCGCTGCACTTTTTGAACGAAGAAACGGCGGCGGGCGTGAAACAGCAAGGCGGGGTGGTAATGCATTTGCTGTCCGATGTCGAAGTGTCCTGCCTTGCCAAGGACCTGCCCGAATACATCGAAGTCGACGTGGTGGATTTGAAGGTCGGCGAGACGATTCATTTGTCCGAGCTGAAGCTACCCTCCGGCGTCGAGCTTGTGGCCTTGAGTCACGGTGAAGAGCACGAGCACGACCAGCCGGTGGTGAGCATTCATGTACCGCGTGCCGCCGTGGAAGCCGAACCGTCGGGTGAAGAGGGCGAGGCCACGGCTGCGGCGGAACCCGAAGACCAAGAATAGGTTGCGGGTTCCGGGAAGCCCAATAGGCCGCGAGCGTGTCCGAACAGGAGTCCGTATCGGTCATTGTCGGCCTGGGCAATCCTGGTCCGCAGTACCAAGGAACCCGGCATAACGCCGGGTTCTGGTTTTTGGATGCGCTGCTGCAGCGTTACCCGTGCATGATGCGACCGGAACCGAAATTCAAGGGCCGGGCGTGCCGGGCGCCGATCGAGGGCCGGGAGGTCTGGCTGCTGCGCCCCGACACGTTTATGAATTTAAGCGGTCAATCCATCGGCGCGCTGGCGGCCTTTTTCAAAATTCCGCCGACCGAGATTCTGGTGGCCCACGATGAACTGGACCTGCCCGCAGGCACCATCCGGCTCAAGCGCGGCGGCGGTCACGGCGGACACAATGGCCTGCGCAGTTCCATTGAACATCTCGGCAGTCGCGAGTTCATGCGCCTGCGAATCGGCATCGGGCACCCGGGACACAAGGACCAGGTGCACGACTACGTGTTATCGAAACCCTCGCCGGACGACCGAGAACAAATACACCGCGCGATCGAAGACTCGCTGGGTGTAATAGGCCACGTGGTCGGCGGCGATTTCCCGCGCGCCATGAACACTTTGCACGCAAGACCAACCTGAGCGGCCGCGGCCGCCGCGAGACACACCATGGGATTCAAATGCGGAATCGTCGGCTTACCCAACGTCGGTAAGTCCACATTGTTCAACGCGTTGACGAAGGCAGGCATACAGGCGGAGAACTATCCGTTTTGCACCATTGATCCCAACGTCGGCGTCGTGCCCATGCCCGATCCGCGGCTGGATCAACTGGCGTCGATCGTCAATCCGCAGCGCGTGGTTCCTACCACTATGGAGTTCGTGGACATCGCGGGATTGGTGGCGGGCGCCTCCAAAGGAGAAGGTCTGGGCAATAAGTTCCTGGCCAATATCCGTGAGACCGACGCCATCGCCCATGTCGTGCGGTGCTTCGAAGACACCGATGTGGTGCACGTGGCCGGCAAGGTGGCGCCGGACGAAGATATCCATATCATCAACACCGAACTGGCGCTGGCAGATTTGGAGACAGTGGAAAAGGCGCTCAACCGCGCCGAGAAAGCGGCAAAGTCCGGCGACAAGGAAGCGCTCGCCCAACGTGCCTTGTTCGAACGGGTGCGCGCGCATCTGAACGACGACCGGCCCGTGCGCGCCATGGACATGGAAAAGGAAGATCGGCGGCGCTTGCGGGAACTGCATCTGCTCACTGCGAAGCCTACCATGTACATCGCCAACGTCGCCGAGGACGGATTCGCGGACAATCCTTTCATCGACCAGGTACAAAGGATCGCGGAGGCCGAGGGCGCAGTCGTGGTGCCGGTATGCGCCGCAATCGAGGCGGAAATCGCGGAACTGGACGATGCCGAGAAAGGAGAATTCCTGACGGAACTGGGCTTGGAAGAGCCGGGCCTCAACCGCGTCATCCGCGCCGGTTATCGGTTGCTTGGGCTGCAGACCTATTTCACGGCGGGCGAGAAAGAAGTGCGTGCTTGGACCGTGGCTGTCGGCGCCACGGCGCCGAAAGCCGCTGCCGTGATTCACACCGACTTCGAGAAAGGCTTCATCCGCGCCGAGGTGGTCGGTTACGAGGACTTCATCGCCGGGAACGGCGAACAAGGCGCCAAGGAAGCCGGCCGATGGCGGCTGGAGGGCAAGGAATACGTGGTGCAGGACGGCGATGTCATGCACTTTCGCTTCAACGTCTGAGGCCTCTCGCCCTGGACATCCTCCACAGGACCCCCTAAAATCCCGCATCTTCACCGCCCATCCCCCGGCGGAATTTCTAAATGGCTACGTAGCTCAGTTGGTTAGAGCGCGGCACTCATAATGCTGAGGTCGGTGGTTCAAGTCCACCCGTAGCCACCATCCGACCTGCCTGCGCCGTATTGAACTATGTCGGCGCACGTAAATGGGCCTCTTGCGCACCTCCCGCACCCGCGACAGGCGGACACAGTCTCTATGAGCCCAACTGCCACGGCGCGCCGGCGTCCGACAGGTTGTATTCTGTGATTTCTGTCTTGCGATAATTCTAGATTTCCTTCCTTCTCGTCCTACTCGGTGCAAGACGGCGATTTAGGCGCCTTGCAGCAGGCCCGAGCAACCGTGTACGCGGAGCGGGCTGCCCATGAACGAGTCCGCCATTGCAGCACGGAAATGTGTAGAACCCGATGCCGGACAAGTGCAGCGGCGTTTGGCGGCCACGGCGGCAGGTCTGGTGCAGGCCACAACAGGCACAGTTGCTTAAGTGAACCTTATCGTCACGCGCCGGCGGTGAATGAAAAGAAAACAGCCGCACGGTAATTGGGATTCCCGTCCCCTGCGATGGAGCGTGCATTGATACGTAGGCTGCAGGAACGTCGGCAGCGTGCCGGTGCGCGGGCTAAGCTGATACACACTGTGACAGATTCAAGACCTCGTGCGATCGGCTGGCTGCTGCTCTGACTCTATACTCTCATACACCGTGGCTGCCGGTTAGGCGCCGACGAGGAGACGCACAATGCAGATCGGGATGATCGGCTTGGGACGCATGGGGCGCAATATGACGCTGCGCTTGCTGCAGGCAGGTCATCAATGCGTGGCCTATGATCAGCATGCCGGGGCTGTCGAGCAAGTCCAGCAACACGGGGCGCAGGGCGCAACGTCATTGGACGAACTGATCGAGCATTTGAGTGTCCCTCGCAATCTCTGGTTGATGGTGCCCGCCACCGTAGTAGATGTCGTGCTGGCGCAACTCTTACCGCTCTTGCAACCCAATGACGTCGTGATTGACGGGGGCAACTCCAATTATCGGGACGATATTCGCCGTGCCGGCTTGCTTATGGAGGCCGGGGTGCATTACGTCGACGTCGGCACGAGCGGTGGCGTAGCGGGATTAGATCGAGGTTATTGTCTGATGATCGGCGGCAATCGCGACGTTGTCCAACGCTTGGATCCGATTTTTACAGCGCTTGCCCCGGGTCCGGAGACCGTAACGTGCACACCAGGACGCAAAGCGCAGACCGCTACCGCCGAACAAGGCTACTTGCACTGCGGTCCGGCGGGCGCCGGTCACTTCGTGAAAATGGTTCACAACGGGATCGAATACGGTCTGATGGCGGCCTATGCTGAAGGCTTGAATATCCTGCGTCATGCCGATGCCGGGAATCATTCCCACGACGGCGATGCCGAGTCCGCACCGATGCGCAATCCCGAGTACTACCGCTATGAACTGCCGCTGTCCGAGATTGCCGAAGTGTGGCGGCGCGGCAGCGTGGTGGCGTCATGGCTGCTTGATTTGATCGCCGCAGCGCTGTCGGAAGACGAAGAACTCGCGGCGTTCGCGGGGCGTGTATCAGATTCGGGTGAAGGACGTTGGACGGTTTTGGCGGCAACCGAGGAGGGTGTGCCGGCACCGGTAATCAGTGCGGCGCTATACGATCGCTTTGCCTCGCGCGGCAACGGCGACTATGCCAGCCGCCTTCTCTCTGCGATGAGAAAGCAGTTCGGCGGTCATGACGAGAAGATGAACACGTCCTGAAATGAGCAATTCCCAAAGTCGCACGACGGCGGCCGATGCGCTGGTGATCTTTGGTGTGACCGGAGACCTCGCCCATAAAATGATTTTTCCGGCGCTCTATGCGATGGCCCGGCGCGGCGTGCTCAACGTGCCCGTAGTGGGTGTTGCCGCACCGCCGTGGACGCAGGCGCAATTGCGCAAACAGGCTAAGGACAGTATCAAGAAAGCGGGCAAGATCGGTGACCCGGAAGCGCTGACCCGCATGCTTTCCCTGCTTCGCTACGTGGGAGGGAATTACAACGATCCCGGTACTTTCCAACTCCTCAAGCAGGCGTTGGGAAATGCTCGACGTCCGGCTCATTATCTTGCGATTCCTCCTGCGCTGTTCGCTACCGTCATTCAAGGACTCGCGGCTGCCGGCCTGACCGATCAGGCGCGCGTGATAGTGGAAAAGCCCTTTGGACGCGACCTGGCTTCGGCACGGCAACTCAACCGTATTGCGCTGGAGGCGTTTTCGGAAGATTCGATCTTCCGCATCGACCACTACCTCGGAAAGGAGGCGATCATGAATATCCTCTATTTCCGATTCGCCAATTCGTTTCTCGAGCCGATTTGGAACCGCAACTGCGTGGCGAGTGTACAGGTGACATTGTCCGAAACCTTCGGCGTCAACGGTCGCGGCGCGTTCTACGAAAGTGCCGGCTGTTTGCGTGACGTCATCCAGAATCACCTGTTCCAGGTCGTTGCACTTCTGGCCATGGAGCCGCCGGCGTATCAAGGATACGGTGCGGTTCATAGCGAGAAAGCCAAGGTATTCCAGGCCATGCGGCCGTTGCACCCGGACGATGTCGTGCGCGGTCAGTACGCGGGTTATCGGAACGAGCCGGGGGTGGCGAGGAGCTCGGATGTCGAAACGTTTTGTGCGCTGCGCTTGTATATCGATTCATGGCGCTGGGAAGGCGTGCCGTGGTATTTGCGTTCGGGAAAATGCCTGGCGGCGACTGCGGCCGAGGTGTTGGTTGAGCTCAAACCGCCGCCGCAAAAGTTGTTCGACGACTCTATTCCCCCTGCCGGGCGGGCCAACTATCTGCGCTTCCGACTTTCGCCCGACTCTGCGGTGGCGCTCGCTGCACGGGTGAAGCGCGCAGGCAAGGAGTTCGTCGGCGAGCAGCGCGAACTCTACTTGCTGGAAGAGCAACCGGGCGCGGAAACACCCTATGCGCGGCTGTTGAGTGACGCCATGGCCGGTGACGGCGCGCTGTTCACCCGTGAAGACGCTGTGGAAGCTGCCTGGTCGGTGGTCGATCGAGTTCTTGGAAATCACGACCGTAGTCATCCTTACAAGCCTGGCAGCTGGGGACCGAAGCAAGCCGATGCCCTGATTGCGGCGGATGGAAGCTGGCATAACCCCCGGCCCGTTAAAGTGCCGTGATGATGGCCGCTCACGACATGGAGATCATGTCGGGTATGGACACACTGAATTGGAATTTGCCGTCTTTCCGTTCGTCCGGGGTCGTCGATAGCGACCAGGAGACAATATGAACGCTACGGAGCTGCTACACGATCTGGGTCAATCGCTGTGGCTCGACAATATTACCCGCGGGCTTCTGACGAGCGGCACCCTGAGCCGTTATATCCGGGACTTCTCTGTGACAGGGCTGACCTCCAACCCGACGATATTCGATCATGCGATTGGCAATTCCGACTACTATGACGCGGGTATCCACCAAAAGGCGCGCGCGGGAAAGTCGGGCGAGGCGTTGTTCTTCGAGCTGGCATTGGAAGATCTCACCCGAGCTGCCGATCTGTTTCGTCCGATCCATGCTGCCACTGACGGGGCTGACGGTTGGGTCTCGCTCGAGGTCTCTCCCCTGCTGGCGGACGACACTGCCAGTACCATCCAGGCGGCGCAGAAGTTGCACGCGCAGGCGCAGCGACCGAATCTTTTCATCAAGATCCCGGGCACCGAGGCAGGCGTTCCCGCAATCGAGGAAGCGATTTTCGCGGGCGTGCCCGTGAACGTGACGTTGCTGTTTTCCCGTGAGCACTACCTCGCTGCCGCCGAAGCATAATGCGCGGTATCGAACGGCGTATCGCCGCGGGTCTCGATCCGGCAGTCGCTTCCGTCGCGTCGCTTTTCGTCAGCCGTTGGGATGCTGCCGTCAACGACAAGGTTCCAAAGGCGCTTCGCAACCGCCTCGGTATCGCGATTGCCAAACGTACCTACAAAGCGTACCGCGAACTGCTGGCATCCAAACGCTGGCAAAAACTGGCAGGTGCCGGCGCGCGACCGCAGCGCTTGCTTTGGGCGAGTACCGGAACCAAAGATCCCACGGCCTCGGACACCCTTTACGTCGAGGGGCTGGCAGCGCCGGACACCGTCAACACCATGCCCGAGAAGACCTTGCTTGCCTTTGCCGAACACGGTGAATTGAAAGGCGACTTGCCAGACGACGGCGGCGAAGCGGAAGCGACGTTGGCCGCGTTTGCCCGGGCGGGCGTAGACGATGGGGCGCTCGCAGCTACGCTCCAGCGCGAGGGCGCGCAATCTTTCGCAAAGTCCTGGGACAAGCTGATGGGCCGTATCGCTTCGAAAAGCGCCACACTGGCCCAGCGCTAGCTCGGGAGCTTCACCATGACGACGGCCACACAGCTTGATCAGGTTTGCATCAACACCTTGCGCTTTCTGTCGGTAGACATGGTGCAGAAGGCCAACAGCGGTCATCCGGGTTTGCCGCTCGGCGCGGCGCCGATGGCGTATGTGTTGTGGACGCGCTGGCTCAAATACAATCCGCATAATCCCCATTGGCCTAACCGCGATCGGGTCGTGCTCTCGGCCGGACATGGATCGGCGCTGCTTTACAGTCTGCTTCATTTGACTGGCTACGAACTCTCGCTGGATGAGATCCAGCAGTTCCGCCAGTGGGGCAGCAAGGCACCGGGGCATCCCGAGCGCGGACACACACCTGGCGTGGAAACCACTACCGGACCGCTCGGCCAGGGTTTCGGCAACGCGGTCGGCATGGCAATCGCAGAAACGCAACTCGCGGCTCGTCACAACCGTCCCGATCACGCGCTGATCGATCACCATACCTATGCCATCGTCAGCGACGGCGACCTGATGGAAGGTGTGGCGTCCGAGGCGGCCTCGTTAGCCGGCCACCTCAAGCTCGGCAAGCTTATCTGCTTGTATGACGATAACTCCGTTACCTTGGCGGCCGGTACCGACATTACTTTCTCGGAAAATCGCGCTGGGCGCTTCGACGCCTACGGCTGGCACACCGTGTCGGTCGCGGACGGTAACGACCTCGCTGCAATCGACGCGGCACTGGCGACTGCACAAATGGAAACTGAGCGGCCGTCACTGATCCTGGTGCGTACACATATCGGTTACGGTTCGCCCGAACAGGACAGCTTCAAGGCGCACGGCTCACCGCTCGGTGCGGAAAATTGCGCAAGACCAAGCAGGCCCTGGGTTGGCCGACCGAGCCGGACTTTCTGATACCGGAGGCGGCGCTGGCGCACTTCCGGGCGGCAGTGGAACGCGGCGCGCAGGACGAGGCGGTGTGGGATTCGGCCCTGGAAGCCTACGCCAAAGCGTTTCCTGATCTGTACCAAGAGCTTCAGTGTCGCCTGCGCGCCGAAGTGCCGCCGGGTTGGGATGCGGATATCCCGGTATTTGAAACGGATGCAAAGGGTCTTGCGACGCGGGACGCATCCGGACAGATCATGCAGACCATTGCGCCCAAACTGCCGGCGCTGACAGGCGGCTCGGCCGATCTTGACCCGTCCACCAAGACGGCCTCGAAGGGCTTCGGAGATTTCAATCCGCTGCCGACTGAAAACGCAGACCAGCAAGGCGCTGCCGGTGGCGGCTGGAGCTATGCCGGACGCAACCTGCACTTCGGGGTGCGCGAAGATGCAACGGGCGCCGTCGTCAACGGCCTTGCTGTGCACGGCGGCTTTGTGCCTGACGGGTCCACCTTTCTCATTTTTTCTGACTATATGCGTCCTGTGATCCGGCTGGCGGCCTCGATGGGGCTGCATGTCGTGCATGTATTCACTCACGACAGCATCGCCGTGGGCGAAGACGGCCCGACCCATCAACCGGTGGAGCAACTGCATCTGCGCGCAATCCCCGACGTGACGGTGATCTGTCCGCGCGATGCCAATGAAACCGCGGTCGCCTGGCGCGTCGCAGTTGAACGCGAGACCGGCCGGTGCCGCTGGTGCTGACCCGACAGGCCCTGCCGACATTGAATCGCAGCCGCTACGCTGCAGCTGACGGATTGCGCCGTGGCGCCTACGCGTTCAGCGACGCGCCCAACGGACCCGGACTGATTCTGCTGCACCGGCTCCGAAGTCAGCTTGATCGTGGCGGCGGCCGAGCGCCTGCAACAGGAAGGGATTGCTGTACGCGGCGTATCGATGCCGAGCTGGGAGCTGTTCGAGGCATTACCGCAAGCTG